>NZ_JBICST010000010.1:0-342186 GCF_043197265.1 Kribbella sp. NPDC049227
TGGAAGTTAAGCCCGACAGCGCCGATGGTACTGCGACCGGGAGGTCGTGGGAGAGTAGGACGCCGCCGGACATTCACACTGTTAAGGGCCACCCCCTCAAGGGGTGGCCCTTAACATTTGTCCGGACAACTTCGGCACACGAGCCGCCTGCCGGGAAGCCCTCGATGAGGCTGATCGTTGTAGGTGGCGGTACGTTTGTCCGATTACTGCACTTCAGCATCGTTAGGAGTCACCGTGGCGACGCCACCTCGCAATCCTCACTCCGGTTCAGGGGACCGTCGCGGTTCCTCCGGAGGCAGCGGCCGTTCCGGCCGTGCCGGTGGTGGGCGTTCGGACTCCGGTTCCGGTCGTTCTGGGTTCGGTTCGGGTCGTTCCGGCCCTGGTGGCCCGCGCTCCTCGGGCGGCGGGCGTGCCGGCGGGACTGGCGGCTCCAGCAGCTCTGGTGGGCCGCGGTCGTCTGGTGGTTATCGGGGAGCCTCGAGTCGCGGTGATGGACCGCGGGCTGGTGGGCCACGTGGGGGTTCGCGTTCTGGTGGGTCTTACCGGGGCGGGGATCGTGATGACGCACGTTCCGAGAACCGGCGGGGTTTTGCCGGCGGACGTGGCGATGACAAGGGCGAGCGGGATCCGTTCGGTGGTCAGCTGTCCGGTCAGGGCGGCGGTGGACGCGGTTCCGGTCGAGACGACCGCTCCGGCGGGTACAACAGAGACGACCGAGGCGGTGCTGGCCGTAGTGCCGGCGGCGCCCGCGGTGGACCCCGTCGAGACGACCGTAGCGAGCGCTCCGGCGATCGCGGTGGCTTCCGCCGCGACGAGAGGTCAGGCTCTGGCGACCGTGGCGGTTACCGACGCGACGACCGGGGCGGCGACGATCGCGGTGGCTACCGACGGGATGACCGTGGTGGTGACGACCGTGGCGGCTACCGACGGGACGACCGCGCTGGGCGCGACGACCGTGGTGGCTTCAGGCGTGACGAGCGTTCCGGGTCAGGGGATCGTGGCGGCTATCGCCGGGATGACCGTTCCGGGACCGGAGACCGCGGTGGGTATCGCGGCGACGACCGCGCCGGGGCTGGGGACCGGGGTGGATACCGCCGTGATGAGCGTGGTGGCGGTCGGCGCGACGACCAGGGGTTCCGGCGTGATGAGCGTCCCGGCGCTGGTGATCGCGGTAGCTATCGCCGTGACGCGCGTGGCGGTGACGACCGTGGTGGCTACCGGCGTGACGACCGATCCGGGCGCGACGACCGAGGCGGTGCTCGGCGAGACGACCGGTCCGGCTCTGGCGACAGGGGCGGCTTCCGTGGAGCCGACCGGTCTGGGACCGGCGATCGGGGTGGATTCCGGCGTGATGAGCGTGGCGGGTCGCGGTCTGACGACAGGTCTGGGCGCGGCGGTGCTCGCGGGGGCGGGCCGGCTCGTGGCGAGCGTGGAGCGTTTCGGCGGGATGAGCGCGGGGGCGACTCGCGCGGCCGCGGTGGTTCTCAGCGTGACGGGCGGGATGACCGCCGCGGCGGGCCCAGGCGGGACGACCGTGGAGAAGAGAAGGCCGGCCCACGTCGGGACGACCCGGCGATTCCGGAAGGGATCACCGGAGCCGAGCTCGACCGTGGTGTGAAGGCCGAGCTGCGGTCGTTGCCGCGGAGCCTCGCCGACCTCGTCGCGCAGCATTTGGTCGCGTCCGGGCGGCTCCTCGACGACGACCCCGAGCTCGCGTACAAGCACGCCCGCACCGCACGGCGGTTGGCCGCGCGGCTCGGCGGCGTACGCGAAGCTGTGGCGATCACGGCGTACCTGGCTGAGCATTACGACGAGGCGCTGACCGAGTTCCGGGCGGTACGGCGGATGACCGGGAACCATGAGGTTCTCGCGATGATGGCCGACTGCGAGCGGGCGCTCGGGCGGCCGGACAAGGCGCTCGCGCTGACGCGGGACAAGCACGTCCACGACGTGTCGGAGGCCACGCAGATCGAGCTGTTGATCGTCGCGGCCGGTGCGCGCCGCGACATGAAGCAGCTCGCGGCCGCGATCCAGACCCTCGAGGTGCCAGAACTCACCAAGCGCACGCGCGCCGAGTGGTTGCCGCGACTGCGCTACGCGTACGCCGACGCCCTCGAAGCAGCCGGACGCACCGAAGACGCCCTCGAGTGGTTCCACCGCGCAGCCGGCGCCGACGCCGACGGCTCCACCGGCGCCGCCGAACGAGCCGCCCGCCTAGAAGGCCTAGAGTTCACCGACCTAGACGAAGACGACGACTACGAAGACCCCACCAACGAAGCCGCCCTAGCGGACGAACTCGTCGACGAGCCCGCCGACGAAGCCAACCTGGTGGATGAAGCCGAGCCCACCGACGACCTGGTGGATGAAGCCGAGCCGGACGACGACTCGGAGCCGGAGAACGACCCCGCCGCCACGACCAACGAAGCCGAGCCCGTGGATGAGCCGGGGCCCGTCGACGAAGCTGAGCTTTTGGATGAAGCCCAGTCCACCGACGAGCCGGAGCTGGCGGACGAGCCCGCCACAACCGATGAAGCCGACCTGGCGGACGAAGCCGACCTGTCCGATGAAGCCGAGCTCGTGGACGAAGACGACGTGCCCACCGACGAGGCAGAGCTGCCGGACGAACCCGCGCTGGCCGACGAAGCCGAGTCCACCGACGAGAGCGAGCTGCTGGATGAGGTGGCTGACACCGAGACGCCCGAGAAGCCCGAGAACTAGCCCCGTAGCCGCGCTGCACCCCGCGGCCGCGGGGTACTCGGGGGTGCCGTACGGCGGGCGCTGGAGCCTGGCGCAGGCGCGCTGAACGGGTTTCGCGGTGATCGGGAGCGGCACGGCCGGCGCCCGAACGTGGCGCGGCCGCGCCACGCGCTTGCGCGGCGGGGGCAGCGGCCACGTCCGCGAGAAACATTGCGTGCCGCCGCGCGGTGGTGCGGGCGCACACGGCCGGGGGCTTGGGGGTGACGCAGGCGTGCTGCACGCGCTTGCGGGGGGGAGCGGCCACGTCCGCGAGACGGCGCTGGGTGCCGCCGAGCGGTGGTGAAGGCGCAGACGGCCGGGGCTTGAGGGTGACGCAGGCGTACTGCATGCGCTTGCGGGGCAGTGAGAGCGGCACGGCAGGCTGACCGCGCTGCGCGTAGTCGGGCGTTGGAGCGTGGCGTCGCCGAGGCATGAGCAGGCTGGCGCGGAGCTCGGGAAGCGTGAGACTAGCGACGTAGCCGCGGCCAGGCCGTGGCAGGCGGGACGTCTGCCGCTGGAGTGGTGCTGTCGCGCTGCGCGCGTCCGGGTGGTGGGGAGCCGCAAGCTCCAAGGTTGCGTAGCCGGGCTGAGATGAGCGGCGAGATGGTCGGAACATGTGTGCCGGGGGAAGCCGGCGACTGAGGCGTGCTGGGCGTCCTGCGGGGTGCGGCGAGACGCCCGGCAGGTCGGGCCGCGTGGGTGTGCGGCGGGATGGCCGGCAGGGCGAGCCTCGTGAGTGTGCGGTGCGGTGGGCGGCACGGCGAAGCCGGGTGGGTGCGCGGTAGGACCGGGGCCTTGTGGGTGTGCGGTGGGGTGGGCGGTAGGACGGAGCCGCGTGAGTGTGCGGTGCCGTGGGCGGTACCGCGGTGTCGCGGGGGTGGGCGGGGGGATGGGGGTGGGGGCAACTAAGCGAGAGTGTGGGGTGTTCTCCTGGGGGTGTGGGGCGGGGAGAATGGGGTGATGGGTGAGAGTTCGGGTGGTTGGGGTGGGGGCTTGAGTGCGGAGGCTCCGGTGGGGGTGTTGGTGGGGAACGCGCTCACCAAGGGGGCTGCTCGGTTGCAAGGGGCGGTTTTGATGGTGGAGAAGGGGGAGGACGACGCCATCCACCAGGTTCGGGTTTCGTGCCGGCGGTTGCGGAGTGATCTGAAGCTGTTTCGGAAGTTGCTGGCTGGTGACTGGTCGAAGGGGTTGCGGAGCGACCTGTCTGCGTTGGCGAACGCCTGTGGGGAGGCCCGCGATCTCGAGGTGATCGCGGCGCTCGTTCGTGAGACCGCGACCAGCGAGGACGACCAGGAGCACGTCGAGACGATCCTGACGACGCTGACGGTGGGCCTGGATCGGGCTGCCAAACGGTCGGCCGAGGTCGTGACCGGTGAGAGTACGGCGGAACTCCTGCAGACCCTCGAAGTGGTCGCGGCGGCGCCGGACCTCAAGCCCACGGCGAGCAAGCCCTGCGGCGAGGTCCTGCCCGAGCTGCTGGCCGCGGCGAACGAGGCGTTCACGCAGGAAGCCGACAAGCTCAAGCCCTGGACAGTTGACGACGACTGGCACGAGGTGCGTCTGCTGGCCAAGCGAGTCCGGTACGCCGCCGACACCAGCGCGGCTGTGCTCGGTGACGAAGCGAAGGCGACCGCGACCCAGGCCGCCAAGTACCAGGAGTTGCTGGGCCAGCACCAGGACCACTGCGCCGCCGCAGACGCGCTGACCGCCATGGCAGCGGATGCGGCAGCCCAGGACGACCCAGAGCTCTCGTTCACCCTCGGCCGCCTCACAGAGCGCCACCGCGCCGCCCGCAGGCCCCTCCGCGAAGAGTTCCTCAGCCTCTACCACAGGCCCTAGCCGTCAGAGGATCAGAGCCGTCGGAAGCCCAGCCCTCAGAAGGCACTCGCCCTCAAACGGCGCTAGCCCTCAGAAGCGTAAGCCGTCAGAGCGTGCGGAACAGCAGCCCGACCCGCGGCTTCGGGCCGAACGACGTTGCCTTCTGTGGCAGCACAACGCCTTGCGCGGCGGAGCGTAGTACCTGGTCCATCCGGGGTGCTGTGAGCTCCACAACTGCCTGCTGCGGGCCGGCCAGCGCCAGAGCGTCTGACAGCGCGTGGTGGAAGCTGATGTCTTCCGCGACGACGCCCCACGCAGGCATCAGCTCCCCATGCAGCATCGAGACCGTCGGAGCCTCCTGCCCGGCTGTCGACCGCACTGTCACCCAGCCGGACCCATCCGTCACCGCAATCCGGTCCGGTACACCCTCGACGCGTCCAGGCAGTACCTGCCAGCCGGCCGGCGTACGTGAGCTGACCGTGGCCAGGTCCAGACCCGGTATGACGCGGTGGATCGGGTCCAAGGTGAGTGGGTGCCGGCTGTGGTCGACGAGCATGGCCAGACCGACCGACGCCCCCTGCCGCCCGGGCTCACGCTTCTGCCGTTCCAGGTACGCCGCATAGCGGTGGTGGCCGTCGGCAATGAGCGCCTCGTGCTTCGACAGCTCGTCGGAGATGGTCGCCAGGACAGCCGGGTCCTCTATGCGCCAGATGCGATGCAGGGCGGTGCCGTTCTGCGTCTCGGCTTCAACCCACGGCTCTCCGGCCCGTGCTGCGTCGACAGCGTCGCTGGCCGCGCCTCCGTCGGCGTACGCGAGCAGGATGGGCTCCAGGTCGGCGTCCGTCGCCTCCATCAGCTTCAGGCGGTCGTCGACCCAGTGCGGCATCACATCCTCGTGGGGCAGCACCACTCGGCGGGCCGGATCCAGGCTCAGTGACCCCACAAGGCCGCAGAGCAGCGCACTGCCCAGTTGCTGTTCGTACACGTAGAGGGCGGGCCGCGGGTCCTGCACAACCACACCGGCGCGTTGCCAACCGGCCAGCCGTCGGGCCGGCTCGTCGTACCGGCCGGAACCGAGCTCCGGATCGCGTGGAAGGATGAGCCTCACCATGTTGTGCAGATCAGAGTCAGTCAGCCGCCGGACGATGGCGGGTTCGAGTACGTCGTACGGCGGCGAGGTGACGGCGCCGAGCGCGCTCACCTTCCCGGCCACGAACCGCCACGCACGCAGTGGGTCGAGTCGCAGCACGCTCCCCCTCGAATCCGGCATGGGCGGCATCGTACGGCGGGAAGCATGAGCGCGGAACGCAAGGCGCCCGCGCCGCTGTCGGCGTGTGACGAACCGCTCGCCAGCCGGTACGACGTGGCGCTGCTCGACCTGGACGGTGTCGTCTACGTCGGGCCGGACCCGGTGCCGGACGCGCCGGAGAACCTGCGCAAGGCCTCCAAGGAGGGCATGCGGATCGGCTACATCACCAACAACGCCAGCCGGCCGGCGCGGGTCGTTGCCGAGCACCTCGCGTCGTTCGGGCTGGAGGTGATCGCCGACGACGTGGTCACGTCCGCGCAGGCGGCGGCGAAGCTGGTCGCGAACGACTTCCCGCAGGGCTCGCCGGTGCTCGTGGTCGGCGGGGAAGGGCTGTACTCCGCGCTGGAGGAGTACGGGATGAACCCGGTCCGCAGCAGCGACTCGCATCCGGTGGCGGTCGTTCAGGGATTCCACCCGGAGGTGAACTGGGTGATGCTCGCGGACGGCGCGCATGCGATCAACGAGGGCGCGAAGTGGTACGCGACCAACCTGGACCTGACCATCCCGACCGCGGCCGGGATGGCGCCCGGCAACGGGACGCTGGTCCAGGCGATCCGGGCCGCCGTCGGCGTGGACCCGATCGTGGCGGGCAAGCCGGAGCCGCCGCTGCTGGAGACGAGCATCGAGCGGCTCGAGGCGAAGCGGCCGTTGATGATCGGGGACCGGCTGGACTCCGACATCGCGGGCGCGCACGCGGTCGGCATCGCGAGCCTGTGGGTCGCGACCGGCGTGAATGACCCGCACGACCTGGCTCGCGCGCCGAAGAACCAGCGTCCGACGTACATCGCGCCCGGCCTGGGGGCGTTGGCGGAGAAGCAGCCTGGTGTGGCGGTCGAGGGCGGCAAGCACACGTGTGAGGGCTGGACCGCCGAGGTTGTGAACAACGCTGTGTCGGTGAAGGGCGAGGGCACGCCGTACGACGGCCTGCGGGCGATCCTGTCCGCGGTGTGGGCCGCGGTCGACGCGCCGCCGAAGCCGGCCGCCAAGACGGCGAAGACCGCCGGCCGCAGCCGACGCCCGCTGCCCAAGCCCGCTCCGACCCCCGACTCGATCGCCATTGACGCCGCGCTTCACCGGATCGGCCTGGAAACCTGAGGCGCTGAACCGCTCAAGGGCGGTGGCTGGGTGGCGTTGGGGTGCGGAGGCGATACCGTTGCTGGGACGAAGCGAGGAGGCAGTCATGGTTCTGGACGCACTGCGCGGCTACGTACAACTGGCGAGCGGACTGACCGAGGTCACCAGGCAGAGAGCCCAGGCGGCGGCGAAGGCGCTGCTGCAGCAGACCGGCGCGGACACGCTGACGACCGGGCTGACCAGCAAGGTGAGCGAGCTGACCGACGAGATCGTTGCCACCAGCAAGAGCAACCGCCAGCTGCTGCAGGCGATCGTGTCGAACGAGGTCGAGGGCGCGGTGGCGCGGCTCGGGTTCGTTCGCTCGGAGGAGGTCGCAGGACTGACCCGCCGCGTGCAGAAGCTGGAGCAGGAGCTCGCCGAGGAGCGTGCCGCCTGGCCGGCCGGCGATGTCGCCGCACACGGACCGAAGGCCGCGACCAAGAACGCCGCGGCGAAGAAGGCAGCGAAGAAGGCTGCCGCGAAGAAGGCGGCGGCCAAGAAGACGGCGAAGAAGGCGTGACGTGACCGAGCATCCTGGCGAGCAGTTCCCGCCGGACGTCGACCCCGACGTGGAGCCGGGGTTCGAGCCGCACCCGGCCGAGGAGGCGCCTGCCGTCCCCGACTACGACGCCGAGCCCGGCTCACAGAGCTTCGAGTACGCCGAAGAGGCAGGCGAAGCATCCGGCGACGAGTCCGGTGAGCCTGGGCATGTGGATCCGGCCGAGGTGGAGTTCGGGCCCGAGTTCGCGCGCGAGCCTGGGCAGGAGTACGAACACCCCTACGAAGCCGAATCAGCCGAACCCGAGCATCAGACCGAACCCGAGCACCAAGCCGAGCCCGAGCACCAAGCCGAGCCCGAGCACCAGGCCGAGCCCGAGCAGCACGAAGGTGAGGCGGGGCATCCGTTGGTGGATGAGGTGATGGGCCGGCTGGACGAGTTGCGCGAGCGGCCCGTGGACGAGCATGCCGACGTGTACGCCGACCTGCACGAGCGACTGCAGAGCGCCTTGGTGGAAGCGGATGCCGAGCACGGCGACCGTGGCTGACCGGAAGGTCTGAGTGGCCAAAGGAGTCAAGCGATCCCGGCTGGACGCCGAGCTGGTACGGCGCGGCCTGGCGCGGTCCCGGGAGCACGCGAGTGAGCTGATCGCGGCCGGCAAGGTGAAGGTGTCAGGCACCGTCGCCTCCAAGCCCGCGACGGGTGTCGGTGCCGACGCCCCGATCGTCGTTGACACCTCCGAAACCGACGACCCCGGCTACGCGAGCCGTGGCGCGCACAAGCTGGTGGGCGCGCTGGAGGCCTTCAGTGCCGTTCAGGTGAAGGGTCGCCGGTGTCTCGACGCGGGTGCTTCCACCGGCGGATTCACCGACGTACTGCTGCGCAACGAGGCGGCCCACGTGATCGCCGTCGATGTCGGGTACGGCCAGTTGGTGTGGTCGTTGCAGACCGACGAGCGGGTCACGGTGATGGACCGGACCAACGTCCGTACGCTCACGCTCGACGACATCGGTGGTGAACCGGTTGATCTCGTCGTCAGCGACCTCAGCTTCATCTCGCTGACGCTCGTCCTGCCTGCGCTGATCGGGGTGGTGACGCCGGACGGCGACCTGATGCTGATGGTGAAGCCGCAGTTCGAGGTCGGCAAGGAGCGGCTCGGCAAGGGCGGGGTCGTGCGCGACCCGGAGCTGCGTGCGGACGCGGTCCGGAGCGTCGCGGCCAAAGCCCAGGAACTCGGCTGGGGTATTCAGGGAGTCGCCGCCAGCCCGTTGCCTGGCCCGTCAGGAAATGTCGAATACTTCCTGTGGATACGCCGGAATGCACCGCCTCTCGATGAGACGATGCTCCAGACCGCCATCGAGCGCGGTCCGCAGTGAAGGAGGCAGGGTGGTAGAGCACGAGCCGCGGCGCGTGCTGGTGGTGACGCACACCGGCCGGGAGCAGGCGGTCGAGGTGGCCCGGGAGGCGCACCGGCTGCTGACCGACGCCGGTCTGCAGGTCCGCCTGCTCGGCGACGAGGCCGAGGCGCTGAAGCTCGAGCCGGCCGAGGTCGTCGACGACCACGAGAAGGCCGCGCTCGACGTCGAGCTGATCATGGTGCTCGGCGGTGACGGCTCGATCCTGCGCGGTGCCGAGCTGGCCCGCCCGCACGGTACGCCGGTGCTCGGGGTGAACCTGGGTCATGTCGGGTTCCTGGCCGAGGCCGAGGTGGACGACCTGGAGCGGATCGTCCAGGTGGTGGTCGACCGCAGCTACACGGTCGAGGAGCGGATGACGCTGGCCGTCGAGGTCCGGCTGGCCGGCGAGCTGATCTTCGACACCTGGGCGCTGAACGAGGCGAGCATCGAGAAGGCGGCCCGCGAGAAGATGCTCGAGGTGCTGGTCGAGGTGGACGACCGCCCGCTGTCTCGCTGGGGCTGCGACGGGGTCGTGGTGGCGACACCCACCGGCAGTACGGCGTACGCGTTCTCCGCAGGTGGTCCGATCGTCTGGCCCGAGGTCGAGGCGATCCTGATGGTGCCTCTGAGCGCGCACGCACTGTTCTCGCGGCCGATCGTGGTGGCACCGACGTCACGGCTGTCGATCGAGCTGGTCCCGTCCTGGCATGGTCGCGGCGTGCTGTGGTGCGACGGTCGCCGGATGGTCGAGGTGCCGCCCGGCGCCGAGATCGAGGTCCGGCGCGGCAAGACCCCGGTCCGGCTGGCCAGGGCGCACGAGGCGCCGTTCACCGACCGGCTGGTCGCGAAGTTCGACCTCCCGGTGCTCGGCTGGCGCGGCGCCGCCGAGCGCAAACGCAACGGCAACACCAACAGCAACGGCAACACCAACAGCAGCAGCGACAACGGCAACGGCAGCAACAGCCAACAGGAGACCTGATGCTCTCTGAGATCCGCATCACCGGGCTGGGCGTGATCGAGGACGCCACGCTGGACCTCGATCCGGGGTTCACCGCGGTGACCGGCGAGACCGGTGCCGGCAAGACGATGGTCGTGACCGGCGTCAACATGCTGCTCGGCGGCCGCGCGGACAGCGGCCTGGTGCGCCACGGGACCCGTCGCGCCCGGGTCGAGGGCCGGGCCAGCGGCGTGCCGAAGTCGATCGTGCAGCAGGCCGAGGACCGCGGCGGCGAGCTGGACGACGACGAGTTGCTGATCGCCCGCGAGCTGTCCGCCGAGGGCCGCTCCCGCGCGTTCCTGGGCGGTGCATCCGTTCCGGTGTCCGTGCTGGGCGAAGTGTCCGGGGACTTGGTCGCTATCCACGGCCAGGCGGACCAGTGGCGGCTGCTGCAGCCCGCGCGGCAGCGCGAGACTCTCGACACCTTCGCCGGGAAGCCGTTGCTCGTGCCGTTGCAGGAGTACGTCGCTGCCTACAAGCGCCACCGTCAGGTCGAGGCCGAGCTCACGGAGCTGACCACGCGCCAGCGTGATCGTCTGGCCGAGGCGGACCTGCTGCGCTTCGGCCTCGACGAGGTCGCGAAGGCCGAGCCACTGCCGGGCGAGGACATCGAGCTCGCCGCCGAGGAGGACCGTCTCGCGTACGCCGACGGCCTGCGTACGGCGTCCACCACGGCAGCCGACGCGCTGGCCTCCGAAGAGGACCAGGACTCCACCCGGCCGAACGACGTACTCGGTCTGCTCGCGCTCACCAAGCAGGTGCTCGACGCGGAACGCGAGCACGACCAGAAGCTCGCGGATCTCGCGGACCGGGCCGGCGAGCTCGGTTACCTGGCAGCTGATCTGGCCGGCGAGCTCTCGTCGTACGCCGCCGATGTGGACACCGATCCGGCGCGGCTGGCGGTGGTGAGCGAGCGGCGGGCGTTGCTGACCAGCCTGGTCCGCAAGTACGGCGCTGAGCAGGGCACTGTGGACGAGGTGCTCGAGTGGACGAAGCGGTCCGCAGCCAGACTGGCCGAGCTGGACGGCAGCGACGAGCGCGTCGAGCTCCTGACCGCTGAGCTGTCCGAGCTCGACGCGAAGCTCGCGGAGCTCGGCCGGCAGATGCGGGAAGCGCGGATCGAGGCGGCCGAGCGACTCGGCGTCGCAGTGTCCGAGGAGCTGACCGGACTGGCGATGCCGCACGCGAAGCTCTCGGTCGAGGTGCACGAGACCACGGCCGGGCCGTTCGGCATCGACGAGGTCGAGTTCTGTTTCGCGGCGAACCCGGGCAGCCCAGCCCGCCCGCTGCAGAAGGCCGCGTCCGGCGGTGAGTTGTCCCGGGTGATGCTCGCGCTCGAGGTGATCCTGTCCGACACGCATCCGGTGCCGACGCTGGTGTTCGACGAGATCGACGCCGGCATCGGAGGCCGGGCCGCGGTCGAGGTCGGCAAGCGGCTGGCCCGGCTGGCGGAGAAGGCGCAGGTGATCGTGGTGACACACCTGCCGCAGGTCGCCGCGTTCGCGGACCGTCACGCTGTGGTGCTGAAGAGCGACGACGGCTCGGTCACCACGAGTGGTCTGGTCGCGCTGGACGACGACGCGCGACTGAAGGAACTCTCCCGGATGATGGCCGGTCTGGAGAATTCCGACGCCGCCCAGGCGCACGCCGAAGAATTGCTCGCGCTCGCCGCCGAACGGCACAAACCGCGCAAGAAGAATCGTTCCAAAGGATGATTTGACGCACAGTCACCGTTAATTCAGTGCGTGAAGAGGGCCCCGCCCGGGTAAATGGCCTGGGTAGGGGCTCTTGACATGGCAGGATGAGAGCGCGATGAAACTGCCCAGCCTGCGGAGAGCACGACCCACTGAACTGCCCGGTATCGCCGGAGTGGTCCGGCTCGATCGCCGTACCAAGAATCTGACCAAACGGCTGAAGCCGGGCGAGATCGCCGTCATCGACCATGTCGACCTGGACCGGGTCAGCGCCGAGGCGCTGGTCGACTGCCGGGTCGCCGCCGTCGTGAACGTCGCCGACTCGATCAGCGGCCGCTACCCGAACCTCGGTCCAGAGATCCTCGTCGAGGCCGGGATCCCGCTGGTGGACGGGGTCGGCACCGAGGTGTTCTCGGTCCTGCACGAAGGTGAGCGGGTCCGGCTGAACGAGGGGTGCCTGTACCGCGGCGAGGAAGTCGTCGCGAAGGGCGTCTCGCAGGACAGCAAGTCCGTGGCGGAGTTGATGGACGACGCCCGGTCGGGGCTGTCGACCCAGCTGGAGGCGTTCACCGCCAACACCCTCGAGTACCTGCGCCGCGAGCGCGATCTGCTCCTCGACGGCGTCGGTGTCCCCGAGATTCACACGCCGATGGACGGCAGGCACGTGCTGATCGTGGTCCGCGGGTACGACTACCGCGAGGACCTGGTCGCGCTGCGGCCGTACATCCGCGAGTACCGGCCGGTCCTGATCGGCGTCGACGGCGGTGCCGACGCGCTGGTCGAGAACGGCTACGTCCCGGACCTGATCGTCGGCGACATGGACTCGGTGAAGGACGAGACGCTGAAGAGCGGCGCCGAGGTGGTCGTGCACGCGTACCGCGACGGCCGGGCGCCCGGTTCGGAGCGGCTGGAGCGGCTCGGCGTGGACTCGATCGAGTTCCCGGCCACCGGCACCAGCGAGGACGTCGCGATGCTGCTGGCCGATTCCAAGGGTGCCTCGCTGATCGTCGCGGTCGGCACCCACAACTCCCTGGTGGAGTTCCTCGACAAGGGCCGCTCCGGCATGGCGAGCACCTTCATCACGCGGTTGCGGGTGGGTGCCAAGCTGGTGGATGCCAAGGGCGTCGGCCGGCTGTACCGCAGCCGGGTGTCGACCTTCCAGGTGGTCGCGCTGGCTGTGGCCGGCCTGTTCGCGCTGGGCGTGGCGCTGGTCGCCGCCGGCGCCGACGACGTGCTCTGGTCGATCCTGCGGGCGCGCTGGAGCGACTTCGTCTACTGGATCCGGGAGCTGTTCACGTGATCGACTTTCGCTACCACATCGTCTCGATCGTGGCGATCTTCTTCGCCCTGGGCGCCGGTGTGGTGCTGGGTGCCGGACCGCTGAAGGGCACCGGCAGCGAGCTCGTCCAGAGCCAGGCCGAGAAGGACCGCCAGCAGCTCGCCGACGCGCGGGCCGAGCTGGTCCAGGTGAAGGCGCTGGACAAATACCGCGACGACTACGTCGCCAAGGTCACCGCCGGGCTCACCGACGGCAAGCTGGACGGCAAGCGCATCGTCGTGGTCACCATGCCGGGCGCCGACGGCGACCTGACCAACAGCCTGCAGGACGAGCTGGAGAAGGCCGGCGGCCAGGTGACCACGCGGGTCTCGCTGGACGCCAAGCTGTTCGACCCCGGTCAGCGTCAGCTGGTCGAGCCGCTCGTCACCGATCTGGTCACCGCGGACACCCCGTTCCCGCCGGACAGTACGACGTACGAGCGGGCCGGGCTGATCCTGGCGCGCGGTGTCGCCGCCAAGGAAGAGGGCAGGCCCGCCGACGCCGACTCCACCAAGATCCTCAGCGGGCTGACCGGTGCGAAGCTGTTGTCGCTCAAGCCGTCGCAGATCAAGGACCGGGCCAGCCTGATCGTCGTGGTCGCCGCGAAGCCGCCGACCCCGACGCCGGACAACTCGTCGTACAGCGACGCGGTCGACTTCATCACCGGCCTCGACCAGGCCAGCGGCGGGGTCGTGGTGGCCGGTACGCCGGAGACCGCGCAGAACGGTGGCCTGCTCAAGGCCTTGCGCAGTGACTCCGAGGCCACCAAGATCGTTTCCTCCGTGGACGTGGCCGACATCCCCTCCGGTCGGATGACTGTCGTCTTCGCGCTGGCAGAGCAGGCGACCGGCAAGGCGGGACAGTACGGCGCCATGGACGCGAAGAACGGCGTAGCGCCGTCGGCCGTACAGACGAAGGACAACTGACGTGGGAATTCTGAGCGCTGCCGTCGCGGCAGCCGCCACCGCCGCGCTGGAGCGCGCCGCGGAGAAGCTGCCCAAGGAGAACCGGGAGCCGTTCGAGCGGACCAACCACCGGGGCGAATCGGTCACCCTGCTGGAGGGTCCGATCGCGGTCCTCGGCGCACTGGCCGGTGTAGCCGCCGCGGGGAAGACGCCGGGCAAGGTGAAGGCCGCCGCGATCCTCGCGGGCTCGGTCTCCGGCGCGGTCGGAGCGTACGACGATCTGCGCGGGACCACGCAGGCCAAGGGTTTCCGCGGCCACCTCAGTGCGTTGAAGCGCGGTGAGGTGACCAGCGGTGCGGTGAAGATCCTCGGTGTCGGTGCCGCCGGCCTGGCCGCCGCCGCGCTGCTGCCGCGGAAGTCGACCGGGGTGAAGGCGCTGGCCGGTGTTGTTGCCGACGGCGCCTTGATCGCGGGTACGGCGAACCTGACGAACCTGCTGGACCTGCGGCCGGGCCGCGCGCTGAAGGCCGTCGCCGCGGTGAACGCTCCGCTGGCGGCCGTGAACGGGCCGGCCGGTGCGGTCGTCGGTGCGGCCGTGGCCTCGGCGCCGTCCGACCTGGGCGAGCGCTCGATGCTCGGCGACTGCGGCGCGAACGGTCTGGGCGCGATCACCGGGACGGCGCTGGCCGCCTCTTTGCCGCGGCCGTTGAAGACACTGGCGCTGGCTGCGGTCGTCGCCCTGAACCTGGCCAGCGAGAAGGTCAGCTTCACCAAGGTCATCGCGGAGAACCCGGTGCTGGACAAGATCGACCAGTGGGGCCGACGACCCAGGTGAGCACGGGCGGTCGGGTCGCCCGCGCCGCACTGCTGATCGCCGCGGTGACCGTGCTGGCGCGGGTAGTGGGATTCGGCCGCTGGCTCGTGTTCTCCAAGACTGTCGGCGCGGGTTGCCTGGCCGAGGCCTACGCGACCGCCAACCAGCTTCCCAACATCCTGTTCGAGGTCGTCGCCGGTGGAGCTCTGGCCGGTGCGGTGATCCCGGTGCTGGCCGGCCCGGTCCTGCGTGGCGATCGCGCCGCCCAGGGCCGGATCATCGGCGCGCTGCTGTCCTGGTCCCTTCTGCTGCTGGCGCCGTTCGCCGTGCTGTCGTGGGTGCTGGCGTCCAGCTACACAGACGCGATGCTGGACCCGGGCGCGGACTGCGGCGGCTCGACGGCGACGGCGACCCGCATGCTGGTGATCTTCGTGCCGCAGGTGTTCGGCTACGCGATCGCTGTGATCGCGACCGCCGTTCTTCAATCCCACAAGCGCTTCGCGGCCGCCGCGATGGCGCCGCTCATCTCGAGCTTGGTGGTCATTGCCACCTACCTCCTGTTCGCGGCCTACGCTCCCGACGCGGACGGTGCGTCGCGTGGTGCCACCAGTCTCCTGGCCTGGGGAACCACAGCGGGCGTCGCTGCGCTCGCACTCACGGTGCTGATCCCGATGCTGACGCTGCGCTTGCCGATCAAGCCCACGCTGCGGTTGGACCCCGGTGTCGGTCCAGTGCTGCGGAGGCTCGCGCTGGCCGGTCTCGCCGTACTGATCGCGCAGCAGTTCACGTTCGTCGTCACCACCTATCTGGCCAACCACAGAGGCGTTGCGGGCAGCATTGCCGTCTACTCCTGGGCGAACGCGGTCTACCTGCTGCCGTACGCCGTACTGGCCGTGCCGATCACCACAGCGGTGTTTCCGCGGCTCGCTGCGGCGTTCGACGCGGGGGAGCGCTTCGAGGTCTACGCCTCTGCCTCGACGCGCGCGGTCATGCTGGCCGGTGGTGCCGGCGCAGCGCTGCTCGTCGGTACGGCGGTTCCGGTCGCGAGGATCTTCGCGTACGACGACGGCGCGGTGCAGGAGGCCCGGGCGACGTCACTGGGCAACGCTCTGGTCGCCTTCGGTCCAGCGGTCATCGGATTCGCGGTGCTGATGCACGTCGGCCGCGTGCTCTACGCAAGGCACTCGGGCCGCGAGGTCGCTGTGGTCACGTCTGCCGCGTGGCTGCTGGTGGCTGTGGCCGGTGTGGTTCTGACGACGTCGTGGGACGCCGTTCCCGCGCTGGCGGCCGCGATGTCGGTCGGCATGGTCGTCGGTGCGGTCGTCCTGGTGGTGGTGCTGTGGCGTGAGGTCGGTCCAGCCGTCCTGGCCGGATTGACGCGTGCCACGCTGGCTGCGCTGGTTGGCGCCGTACTGGCTGGTGCCGCGGGCTGGGCTGTCGCGCTGCCGGCCGCCGACGCCGGAGTGGGCCGAGCACTCGTGTTCGCGGTCCTGTCCGGCCTGGCCGTCGTCATCGTGTACGCCGCCGTCGCGGTCGCACTGGATCGCGCGGACACCCGCGCACTGCTCCGCCGGAATCTCGTAGAGGAGACGCAATGAGGATCGGCCTGCTGCTCGCGGAGTCGCGGGGTGGCATCGGGCAGCATGTCGCCTCACTGGTACCGCGGTTCGTGGCGGCCGGCCACGAGGTCGTGGTGTGCGCACCGCCTGGCACCGCGGAGCACTTCGACTTCGGTGCTGCAACGGTCGTGACGCAGGCGCCCGCGCTCCGCGGGTCCGATGTGATCCACGCTCATGGCTACCGCGCCGGCATGGCCGCGCTGCGGGACCGGTCGCGGCTACGGCCGCTGGTGGTCACCTGGCACAACGCGGTGATCGCGCCCGGACCGCGCGGACTGGTCATGCGGCTGGGCCAGCGGCTCGTGGCCAAGGGCGCGGACCTGACTCTAGGAGCCTCTAGCGACCTGGTGGACCTGGCGAAGAGCCTGGGCGCCCGGCAGGCGCGACTGGCGCCCGTCGCGGCTCCAGCGATCCCAGAGGTCCGTACGCCGGCCGCCGACGTACGTCAGGCACTCGGACTCGGTGACCAGCCTCTCGTGGTCACTGTGGGTCGCCTGGCGCCGCAGAAGGACTATCCGACCCTGCTCTCCGTGGCTGCCCGGGTGCACGAGTCCACTCCGGACGCTGTGTTCGTGGTCGTGGGCGACGGACCGCTGCGTGACAACCTGCAGGCGCGGATCGACGCTGAGCAACTGCCGGTGCGACTGCTGGGACACCGGTCCGACGTGGCCGACCTCCTCGGCGCGGCCGACGTCTTCCTGCTCACCTCCCACTGGGAGGCCCGCGCCCTGGTCCTCCAGGAGGCGATGCAGGTCGGCGTACCGGTGGTGGCCACGGCGGTCGGCGGCATACCCGAGCTGGTCGAGGACAGCGCCGTACTGGCGTTCCCCGGAGATGGGGACGGGTTGGCCGACGGAGTCCGGGCGGTGCTGGCCGAGCCCGACACGGCGAACGCTATGCGGACGCGGGGCCGGGAGTTGGCCGCCAGATGGCCGGACGAGGACGCCGTGGCAAAGAATCTGCTCGACATCTATGCGGGTCTCGTTTCGACCACCCCTTGACAACAGGTAGGCTGAAGGCCCGTGGACAGGGCTTCGAACTTCCAGCAGACCAAGCACGTTTTCGTCACCGGTGGTGTGGCGTCCAGCCTCGGCAAGGGGCTGACAGCGTCAAGCCTCGGCAGTCTGCTGACGGCACGGGGCATCCGGGTCACCATGCAGAAGCTGGATCCGTATCTCAACGTGGATCCCGGCACCATGAACCCGTTCCAGCACGGGGAGGTGTTCGTCACCAACGACGGCGCCGAGACCGACCTGGACATCGGGCACTACGAGCGTTTCCTCGACCGCGACCTGTCCCAGGTCGCCAACGTCACGACCGGCCAGGTCTACTCCAGCGTGATCGCCAAGGAGCGCCGCGGTGAGTACCTCGGCGACACCGTCCAGGTCATCCCGCACATCACCAACGAGATCAAGGAACGGATGCTGGCGATGGCCGGCCCCGACGTCGACGTCGTCCTGCACGAGATCGGCGGCACCGTCGGCGACATCGAGTCGCTGCCGTTCCTCGAGGCGGCCCGTCAGGTCCGCCACGACGTCGGCCGGGACAACGTCTTCTTCCTGCACATCTCCCTGGTCCCGTACCTGGCGCCCAGCGGTGAGCTGAAGACCAAGCCGACCCAGCACTCGGTCGCCGCGCTGCGCTCGATCGGTATCGCCCCGGACGCGGTCGTCTGCCGCGCCGACCGGCCGATCCCGGACGGCGTGAAGCGGAAGATCTCGCTGATGTGCGACGTCGACCAGGAGGCCGTGGTCGCCGCCGTCGACTCGCCGAGCATCTACGACATCCCCAAGGTCCTGCACACGGAGGGCCTCGACGCGTACGTCGTACGCCGGCTGAACCTGCCGTTCCGGGATGTCGACTGGACGCGCTGGGACGAGTTGCTGCGGGTCGTGCACCACCCGAAGGACGACGTCACCGTCGCGCTGGTCGGCAAGTACATCGACCTGCCGGACGCGTACCTCTCGGTCGCGGAGGCGCTGCGGGCGGGCGGCTTCGACAACGACGCGCGGGTGAACCTGCGCTGGATCGCGTCCGACGAGTGCGCCACCCCGGAGGCGGCCGCGCGGTTGCTCGGTGACGTCGATGCGGTCTGCATCCCCGGCGGCTTCGGCGTCCGTGGCATCGAGGGCAAGATCGGCGCGATCCGGTACGCCCGCGAGCAGGGCATCCCGATCCTCGGCCTGTGCCTCGGCCTGCAGTGCATGGTGATCGAGGTGGCCCGCGATCTGGCCGGCTTGGTCGAGGCGAACTCCAGCGAGTTCGACCCGGACGCCGAGCAGCCGGTGATCGCGACGATGGAGGAGCAGAAGCACATCGTCTCCGGGTCCGGCGACCTCGGCGGCACCATGCGGCTCGGCCTGTACCCGGCGAACCTGGCCGACGGCTCGATCGTCCGCGACCTGTACGGCGCTCCGTCCGTGCAGGAGCGGCACCGGCACCGGTACGAGGTCAACAACGCCTACCGGGACAAGCTGGAGACCGCCGGCCTGGTGTTCAGCGGACTGTCGCCGGACAACGAGCTGGTCGAGTTCATCGAGCTGGACCGGTCGCAGCACCCGTACTTCGTCGCCACCCAGGCCCACCCCGAGCTGCGGTCCCGGCCGACCAAGCCGCACCCGCTGTTCTCCGGCCTGGTCGCCGCTGCGCTCGTCCGCCAGCGCGAGTCCCGGCTGCCGGTCGAGGAGCCTGCCGTCGCCAAGAAGCCCGCGGCCAAGGCCAAGCCAGAAGCGGTCAAGGCTCGATGAAGGAGCACCCCGAGCTGCGGTTCGGCGGCGGCCTGGAGGACGTACCCGAGCGGTGGCCGGTCACCTCGTCCGAGGTGGTGCACGAGACCGGCCGGGTGATCTCGGTACGGCGAGACACCGTGCAGCCGGACGGTCGCGACTCGTTCGTGCGTGATGTGGTCGTCCACCCCGGCGCTGTCGGGGTGGTGGCTCTGGACGGTGCCAACCGGATGCTGCTGGTCCGCCAGTACCGGCACCCGGTCGGCTACCGGCTGCTCGAGCCGCCCGCGGGATTGCTCGACGTACAGGGCGAGCAGTACCGGCTCGGCGCGGAACGGGAGCTGTGGGAGGAGACCGGCACGAAGGCCGCCGACTGGCGGGTGCTCGTCGACGCCTTCACCTCACCCGGTCTCACCGACGAAGCGATCCGCATCTTCCTGGCCCGCGACCTGTCCGAGGCCCCCGAGGCGTTCGAACGCCGCCACGAGGAGGCGGACATGGAGACGGTCTGGGCTCCCTTGGTCGACGTCGTCGGCGCCGCCCTGGCCGGCCACCTCCACAACCCGATCCTCGTCATGGGCTCCCTCGCCGCCTGGACCGCCCTCAACGGCCCCGGCTTCGACTCTCTCCGCCCCGCCGACGCCCCCTGGCCCGCCAAGGATCACTGACGGCCGCTGGCGGCTTGTTCGACCGATGGCGGGAAAACTTCCGGTCAGCGGTGAGAGAACCCGCCAGCGAGCCTGGTTCCGGAACGGCAGCCAGTTCTTTCTCGTGTCCGCGGACTCGCGGCTGCGCCCGGACTACACCGTCTTCGGGTCCGTCGATCGGCTCGGCCTGAAGGTCCTGGATCGGGTCGCGGCCGGCGGCGTCGTACCGACCCCGGACGACCCGGCGCCGGTCGACGGGACGCCTCAGCGCAAGACCGACACCTGATCGCCCGGTCGCTCGGCGTCAGGTAGTCAGCCCAGGCCGATGCCCATGGCTTCGCCGCCGTCCTCCACCAGGGCGGCGGCGACCAGCCGCGCGTTGGCCGCGAGTTCCTCGGCGGGGATCTTCGGCAGCATGTCGTCCCAGGCCGCGATCATCGCCCCGCGGAGCTGCATCATTCCGACCGGCCGCGCCAGGAACCACAGATGGAAGTGCTCGCTCCCGTCACCCCACCGGCTGAAATGCGTCCGCCCGACGCCGTCGATCTGCCGGATCGCGTTCGCCACCCGCTGGATCAGCGGCCCCAGTGTCGTGGTCAGTTCGGGTGGCATGTTGTCCAGCCGGTAGTGCTCCGCCGGCTCCAGCACCGCGACGAACGGCAGCCCACCCGGCTCGAAGGTCTTCAGCTGCCACTGCTCGTCCCGCCAGATCACGGACCGATCCGGATCCGAGCACTTCGGACACGGCTCGCCGCCCTCCTCACCTCGCCGCGGCGGCTCCGGCAACACCGGATCGGCCAGCGGGACGACCTGGAGGTCTCCCTCGAACGGAAAGAACGGTCCACCCAGCAAGGGCTCGGCCGACATGCGTTCGCCGTACGGAAGCCGGCGGTGGTACTCGGACGGAAGCTCGGTCATCCCCGCATTCTGCCCGACCGGCCGGGCCGGGTCAGCTGGGTTCCTTCGCGGCGGCGATGACCCGGGTCAGGCGTTCGTGGAGCTGCATCAGCTCGTCGACGTCCATGCCCAGGCGGTCGACGATTGCCGGTGGCACCTTCAGCGCCTCCTTGCGAAGGGCCCGCCCTTTCTCCGTCAGGGAGACAGCGAGTGAACGCTCGTCCCTGGTGTCGCGATCCCGGCGCAGCAGGCCCGCGGTCTCGAGACGTTTGAGCAGCGGGGACAGCGTCGCCGGCTCGAGCTGCAGCATCCCGGACAGGTCCTTGACCGAGACCGGCTCGAACTCCCAGAGCGCCAGCATGACGAGGTACTGCGGGTGCGTCAGCCCCATCGGCTCCAGGACGGGCCGGTAGAGCGCGATGACGCTGCGCGCGGCGATCGCCAGCGCGAAGCAGACCTGGTGCTCGAGCGCCAGCGGGTTCTCGAGGTCGGTCTGTCTCAGCTGTCGTTCGGCCACACCGTGAGTGTACCAATCTTGCGTACGCTAATGGTTAGCGCACTAATTAATGAGGAGGAACGATGGCCCGAGAGCACGTGCTGGTCGATGGCGACTGGCTCGAGAAGCAGCTCGACGACCCCGCCGTGGTGGTCTTCGAGGTGGACGAGAACAGTGCGGCGCACGCCGCTCGGCACATCCCGGGTGCGCTCGCACTCGACTGGCGGACCGACCTTCAGGACCCGCTCCGTCGCGACCTGATCGGCCAGGACGCGTTCGAGCAGCTCTTGACCACGCACCAGGTCGCGCCGGACGACACGGTGATCCTGTACGGCGGGGACAACAACTGGTTCGCGGCGTACGCCTACTGGTATTTCAAGCTCTACGGTCATCGCGACGTGCGCCTGCTCGACGGTGGCACCAAGCGCTGGGAGCTCGACGGGCGACCCCTGACCGATGCTGAGACCGTACGTCGGCGTACTCCGCGCCCGGCCGCCTATCGCGCCCAGCCCGCGGACGGAAGCCTGCGGGCCTACCGGGACGACGTCATCGCCGCCATCGGCAGGGACAGCATCCTCGACGTCCGGTCGCCGGCCGAGTTCTCCGGCGAGATCCTGGCCCCGGCGCACTTTCCGCAGGAGCAGCCTCAGGTTCCGGGCCATGTTCCCGGCGCGGTGAACGTGCCGTGGTCGCAGGCCGTCGCCGACGACGGCACCTTCCGCACCGATGCACAGCTGCGCGACCTGTACGCCGGCGCCGGACTCGCGCTGGCCGGACCCGGCGGCGAGGCTGCCCCCGACATCGTCGTCTACTGCCGGATCGGCGAGCGCAGCGCACACAGCTGGTTCGTGCTGCACGAACTGCTGGACCAGCCGTCGGTCAAGAACTACGACGGTTCCTGGGTCGAGTACGGCTCTCTGATCGGTGTGCCGGTCGAGGTGTGACGAGCCCCTGGCGGCCGTTGCAGACCTCTGCAACGGCCGTGCAACAGGGCAGCGGACCATCTCCTCACGACCCCCACAGGCCAGGAGATCCGATGAACCTCAACAGCGAAGGCCACTGGAAGCCCGACGTCATCATCGCCTTGTGCCGGCAGCTCTACGCCCTCGCGAAGCGCGAGGAGGAGGCTGCCGCGGACGAGGCCGCGCGTACGCCGTACTGGGCGTCGCTCCCGGCATCGGTCGAGGCACATCGGAGCGCGGCCCGGATGCTGCGGGCCGATGCCGACCGCCTCGAGCTCGAAACCCGTCCCTGGGGCGTTCCGATCTGAGGAGGTGAGTCCCGTGTTGATCGAGAGCTCAGAAGTGGATGAGGTGGTGCTGGCCTGCGAGTCGTCCCAGTGTGACGGCCGGCAAGGCGAGCACGAGTCCGAGACCGTGGCGTACTGGGAGACGCCGGACTCCGGCACGCTGGTCACCCGGACGTCCTGCCGGCGGTGCAGCCTGGCGACGATCATCCGGCGATGGGTCGGCCCGGCCCGTCCGGAATCCCACGACTGCGGCTACTACACCGGCGCGTCGGGCTCCTGCTCCTACTGCAGCTGGTGATGACAGCGGCCTGGCCGGACCTGGCCACGCTCCGGCGCGACCAGATCTCCGGCGACCTCACCTCTGTTGCCCTGGTCAACGAGTGTCTGGACCGGATCGCCGAGCTCGACTCGCGGCTGGGCGCCGTACTGGCGCTCAATCCGTTGGCAACGAGCGAGGCGGCCGCCGCGGACGAGCACCTCAGACGAACCGGCGAGGTCCTCGGTGCGCTGCACGGGATCCCGATCCTGGTGAAGGACGTGTTCGAGACGCGCGGGATCCCGACGAGTTTCGGTTGCCACGCCTTCCGCGACTACCTTCCGGAGGCCGACGCCGAGGCTGTACGGCGACTCCGGGCGGCCGGCGCGATCATTCTCGGCAAGACCGCGACCCCGGACTTCGCGATGTCGTGGTTGTTCGACTCGTCCATCGGCGTCCGGACCATCAACGGACGATCGCCGCTGCACGATGCGGGAGGCTCCAGCAGCGGGTCGGCGGTCGCGGTCGCGGCCGGACTGGTGCCGGCCGCACTCGGATCCGACACGGGTGGATCCGTGCGAGTCCCGGCGTCCTTCAACGGGGTGGTCGGAATGCGGCCGACCCCTGGCCTGGTGCCGGCCCACGGGCTGTCCGCGTTGGTGTCGATGCAGGACACCCCAGGTCCACTGACCAGCTGTGTCGACGATGCCGAGCTCCTCCTGGCCGTACTCTCCGACGGGCGTCTACCGGTGAGCGAACCGACGCGACCGCTGGAGAGCTACCGGCTGGGTCACCTCGTCCGGCCGGACGATCCGGTCGCGTGGGACGGCTCGGACCAGGTCTCGACAGTGTTCGGCAAAGCACTCGCACGACTCGGCGTCCCCGTTGCCGACGTCGAGGTGCCGGCACTCGAAGGTTTGCTGCGGGACAGCTCGCCGTACGTCGTTGCGGCTCGAGCCGACCTCGACGCCTTCCTCGCTTCCCGTCCGGCGCTTCGGGGCAGGTCCTTCACCGAGCTGTACGACGAGGGAGTCTTCCCCGAAGAGCTGGATCTCGCCGAGCTGCTCGCGACCCGCTCGTCACCCAGTGTTCGGGGGCGCGTGGAACTGCTGGCCGGGCGGCGCCGGCTGCGCGAAGCGATGGTCAACGTGATGACCAGCCGCGGTCTCGACGCTCTCGTGTACCCGACGGTTCGCGTGCCTGCGCCGCGGCGGGACCGAGACCGGCTGCGACTGCCGAGCCGCGCGCTGCCCGTCAACACACTGGTGGCGTCGCAGGCCGATCTGCCGGCGTTGACGCTGCCGGTGGGCCGGACGGACGAGGGTCTGCCGGTCGGCCTCGAGCTGCTCGGACTGCCTGCCAGGGATGCGGGCTTGCTGCGCCTGGCGCGGCTGGTGGAGCGGGCCTCAGACACCCAGCCGGCGTTCGAGTGCCGCCCATAAGGCAAGGTCCGCGACGAGCGGCAGTTCGTGGTCGCGCGCATGCCATGCCGCCGAGACGATTGCCTGGAGCAATCGATGCCGCGCGACCGGACGTCGTACCGACAGCACGCCCTCGGGTGACAGCTCGACGGCGTCGTCGGGTCCGGGCCGCCGGCACAGGCCCGGTTGGAGCAGACCGGACAGGTCGAATCCGAAGTACGTCGGTCGCGCGTCGTCCTCTGCGAAGGCCAGGTCGCGCAGAGTGCTGGCGCCGCCCAGCACGAACATCGAGTCCAGGCCGGCCGCGCTGGCGCCGGCGATGTCGGTGTCCAGGCGATCGCCGACCATGATCGTTTCGGAGCGATCGGATCCGAGCCGCGCACGGGCGAGATCGAACAGCGCCGTACCGGGTTTGCCGGTCACGTGCGGGGCGGCCGGCGTCGTGGTCTGCACCGCACCGACGAAGGCGCCGTTGCCCGGCGACAGTCCGCGTGAGGTCGGCACCGTCGCATCGAGGTTCGTGGCCACCCAGATCGCGCCCGCCTGGACCAGGTAAGCGACCTCGGCCAGGTCGCGCCAGGTCACGTCCTGCCCTGCACCCTGGACGACCGCTTCAACCGTCTGCCCATTGGCGAGTTCGGTGACCCGAAGTGGCGTCAGACCTACCTCAGTGAGTGCCTCAGGCACGCCGGGTCCACCGACTGCGAAGACCGGCGCTCCTGGTCGGAGCCGTTCGGCCAGGTACGCCGCAGCCGCCTGTGAACTGGTGACGACTGACCAGCCCTCGTCGCTGAGCCCCAACTCACGCAGATGCTCGCGAGCAGCGTCAGGGGAGCGGGACGCGTTGTTGGTCGCGAACACGACTGGCACCTGGCCGGCGATCATCGCGTTCAGACTCGGAACCGCACCCGGCACTGCCTGTGCACCGCGGTACACCACACCATCGAGGTCGCAGATCACCCCGCGGTACTTCGCCAGGACCGGCTGGGATCTGTCGATGACGGCCGTGTCGTGGAGATGGCTCACGAAGCGGTCCCGCCGGACACCAGCGCGGCGGCCACGGAATCGCCGGCCTGCTTGCAGTTGTCGAGCAGTACGCGCTTGTAGTCGGCGTCACGGCCCCAGGCCTCCGCGGCCGCGGCGATCAGTGGGCGTGAGAATCCGAAGGTCACGCGCCAGGGTTGACCCGGGACCGAGGCGATGGCCTCCAGGTGCGCGCAGGCTCGGTCGAGAGGTTGGCCGCCGGAAAGCAGCAGTACGCCGGGGGTTTGTGCCGGAACACCCTTCTCCAGCAGGGCCACGGTCCTTCGAGCGACCTGCTGGGAGTCCGCCGGCACCGGGTTCGTGAGTCCGGGCACGACCATGTTGATCCGCAGCAGCAGGTGGTGGAGATCGACGCCGACCCGGTCGAGCTCGTCGCGAAGGGCGAGCAGCGCGTTGGTCGTGACGGCCTGGGTGACAGCGATGCTGGACGCTCCGAGCTCCGGCATGGCGATGGTGAGGACGGGAAGGATTCCCTGGGCCTGCGCCGCCGCCGCGCCCAGCGCCAGCGTCTCGACACCGACGTGGACAGAGCCGCGCGGAATGTCAAGCGGTGATAGGTTCTCGCGCCACTCGGCGAACGACGCGCCCGCTGGTACGTCGGCCTCCGCCGCCGTCATCCGCACACCGATCAGTGGCGCGGCCTGCGTCGTCCCGAGCGCGGCGAAGGTCCCAGGAGTCAGCAGCACCGCCGAGACGTAGTTGCTCAGGCCTTCCGTCCGCAGAACCGCCGCGGCGAAGGAGTGAGCCTGGTCGGCGCCGACGAGAGCCTCGGCGTACTCGTCCACGACCAGCATTCCCTTGGGTGGTGCCAGGATCGCGGCGGCGGTCTCGTCCATCGTGGGCATTTCGGCCTCCCTGCAACGGATGTACGGCGTTGTATCGACGCTAGGCAGCCGTCCGCACGATCGATTCACCCGCGGGGCTGAGTGTGTGGGTGATCCGGCGTACGACTCCCACCCCCGCGGTCACCCCTCGGGTGGATGCCGCGTGGTGGAGGCAATGGTGTGCTCGGGGCAGCCCACCCCTGCCGCGAGGAGTGCCCATGCTGACCGAACGCCAGACGCTGACCCAGTTCCTGACCGAGGACCGTCGTCGTCACCCCGGTGCGAGTGAAGAAGTCGACTCGCTGATCCTCGACGTCGCGCTGGCTTGCAAGGCGATCTCGAAGCGGGTCGCGTCCGGGGCACTGGCCGGCGTACTCGGCGCTGCCGGGGCGACCAACGTGCAGGGCGAGCAGCAGCAGAAGCTCGACGTACTGGCCAACGAGATCTTCGTGCGCACCAACGAGTGGGGCGGTCTCGTCGCGGGCATGGCGTCCGAGGAACTCGAGGCGCCGTACCAGATCCCGGCGCACCATCCGCGTGGCAACTGCCTGCTCGTGTTCGACCCGCTCGACGGATCCTCCAACATCGACGTCAACGTCTCGGTCGGGAGCATCTTCTCGATCCTGGCCGCTCCGGTCACCGGGCCTGACGTCCAGGTCGCGCACTTCCTCCAGCCCGGAACCGAACAGGTCGCCGGCGGCTACGCGATCTACGGTCCGTCGACCGTTCTGGTGCTCACTGTGGGAACCGGCGTGCACGCCTTCACGCTGGACCCGGGGCTGGGGGAGTTCTTCCTGACCCACCAGGACATCAAGGTGCCGCAGGCAACGGCCGAGTTCGCGGTGAACACCTCGAACCGCCGGTTCTGGGAGCCGGCCGTGCAGCGCTACATCGACGAGTGCCTGGCCGGTACGACGGGTCCGCGGCAGAAGGACTTCAACATGCGCTGGGTCGCCTCACTGGTGGCCGAGACGCACCGGATCCTGACCCGTGGCGGCGTGTTCCTGTACCCGCGCGACTCCAAGGACCCCGCACAGGAAGGCCGGCTCCGGCTGCTCTACGAGGCGAACCCGATCGCCTTCCTGATCGAGCAGGCCGGCGGCCGCGCGATCACCGGACGCGAACGCGTACTCGAGGTCAGGCCCACGCAACTGCACCAGCGGATCGGGCTGATCTTCGGCTCGCGCGAGGAGGTCGACCGGATCGAGCGGTACCACGCGGAGTCCGGCGGCGACCCCGAGCAGCAGGGCAATCCGCTGTACGGCTTCCGCGGTCTGTACCGCGCCACCGCCTGAGGAGTTGGTCCCATGTCAGCCAAGCACCCCGTCGTCGCGATCACCGGCTCGTCCGGAGCCGGCACCACCTCGGTGATGCGGACCTTCGAGCAGATCTTCCGGCGCGAGCAGGTGAACGCCGCCTTCGTGGAGGGCGACAGTTTCCACCGCTACGACCGGATGGGGATGAAGGACGAGATGACCCGGGCGTTCGCCGAGGGGGATCACACCTTCAGCCACTTCGGTCCTGACGCCAACCTCTTCGAAGAGCTGGAAGGGCTGTTCCGGCAGTATGGCGAGAGCGGCGGCGGCCGCGTGCGCAAGTACCTCCACGACGAGCAGGAGGCAGCGCCGTACGCGCAGGATCCCGGGACGTTCACACCCTGGGCCGAGCTGCCCGATGACACGGATCTGTTGTTCTACGAGGGTTTGCACGGCGCGGTGGTCACCGAGAAGGTCGACGTCGCGCAGCACGCCGACCTGCTGATCGGTGTGGTGCCGGTGATCAACCTGGAGTGGACGCAGAAACTGCATCGGGACAAGGACAAGCGCGGCTACTCGACCGAGGCCGTGACGGAGACCATCCTGCGGCGGATGCACGACTACGTGAACTACATGTGCCCGCAGTTCTCCCGTACGCACGTGAACTTCCAGCGGGTGCCGGTGGTCGACACGTCCAATCCGTTCATCGCGCGGACGATCCCGACGCCGGACGAGTCGATGCTCGTGATCCGGTTCAAGGACCCCCGCGGGATCGATTTCCCTTACCTGCTGTCGATGCTGCACGACTCGTTCATGTCGCGCCCGAACACCATCGTCTGCCCCGGCGGAAAGATGGATCTGGCCATGCAGCTGATCTTCACCCCGATGCTCTGGCGCCTGCTCGACCGCCAGGCCAAGGCCCGCTGATCCCTGTCCCCGAGTTCTGGAGGCTCCATTCATGACTGTTCGTGTCGGCATCAACGGCTTCGGCCGGATCGGCCGCAACTTCTACCGTGCTGTCCGCGCTTCCGGGGCCGACATCGAGATCGTCGGCGTCAACGACCTGACCGACCGGTCGACGCTGGCGCACCTGCTGAAGTACGACTCGATCCTCGGCCGGCTGGACGCCGACGTCCGGGCGGCCGACGACGCGATCGTCGTCGGCGACGCGTCGATCGTCGCCCTGGCCGAACGCGATCCCGGGAAGCTGCCGTGGAAGGACCTCGGGGTCGACCTGGTGGTCGAGTCGACCGGTTTCTTCACCGACGCGAACCTGGCCCGCGCGCACGTCGACAGCGGCGGCGCCCGGAAGGTGATCATCTCGGCGCCGGCGACCAACAACGACGTCACGATCGTCATGGGCGTCAACCACGACCAGTACGACGCCGCGGCGCACACGGTGATCTCGAACGCCTCCTGCACCACGAACTGCCTCGCGCCGATGGCCAAGGTCCTGCACGAAGGGCTCGGGATCACCAAGGGCCTGATGACCACGATCCACGCCTACACCGCCGACCAGAACCTGCAGGACAACATCCACAAGGACCTCCGCCGGGCGCGGGCTGCCGCGATCAACGTCGTACCGACGTCGACCGGAGCCGCGAAGGCCATCGGGCTGGTGCTGCCCGAGCTGAAGGGAAAGCTGGACGGGTACGCGATCCGGGTGCCGGTGCCGACCGGATCGGCGACGGACCTGACCTTCGACGCGGCGCGGGACACCTCCGTCGAGGAGGTGAACGAGATCGTCCAGGCGGCGGCCGAGGGAGACCTCAAGGGCTACCTTCGCTACTCCACCGACCCGATCGTCTCGTCCGACATCGTCACCGATCCGGCGTCCTGCGTCTTCGATGCTCCGCTGACCAAGGTGATCGGCAACCAGGTCAAGGTGGTCGGTTGGTACGACAACGAGTGGGGTTACTCCAACCGGCTCGCCGATCTCGTCGCCCACGTCGGCGCGAGCCTCTGAGCCGATGGCAACCATCGACGACCTCAGCCGTGAACTTGGTGGCCTCCGTGGCCGGCGCGTCCTGGTCCGCTCGGACCTGAACGTCCCGCTCGACGGCGGCGCGATCATCGACGACGGCCGCATCCGGGCCAGCGTCCCGACAATCCAGCAGCTGGCCGACCGGGGTGCCAAGGTCGTGGTGACCGCGCATCTTGGCCGGCCGGACGGAGCACCTGATCCGGACTTCTCCCTGGCCCCGGGTGGCCGAGCGGCTCGGCGAACTGGTCGGTGCCGCGGTCGCGTTCGCGACCGACACCGTCGGTGCCAGCGCGCAGACCACGGTTGCTTCCCTGCCAGAAGGCCGGGTCGCGTTGCTGGAGAACGTCCGCTTCAGTGCCGCCGAGACCAGCAAGGACGACGCTGTGCGTGGTGAGTTCGCTGACCGGCTGGCGACTCTCGCCGATGCCTTCGTCAACGACGGCTTCGGTGTGGTGCATCGCAAGCAGGCCTCGGTGTACGACGTCGCGCAGCGGTTGCCGGCTGCGATGGGACAGCTCGTCGCCGCGGAGATCGACGTACTCCGGCGGCTCACTCGAGTCCCGGAGCGCCCGTACGCCGTTGTGCTCGGTGGAGCGAAGGTTTCCGACAAGCTCGGCGTGATCGACAACCTGCTCGGCAAGGCCGACAGGCTGCTGATCGGTGGCGGGATGGCGTACACGTTCCTGGCCGCTCAGGGGTACGAGGTCGGCAACAGCTTGCTCGAGCGGGATCAGATTCCGGTGTGCCGCGAGTACCTCGAGCGTGCGGCGGACCAGGGCGTCGAGCTCCTGTTGCCTACCGACGTGCTGGTCACGGACAGGTTCGCTGCCGACGCTGTGGCCGAGGTCGTGCGTGCCGACGAGATTCCGGCCGACCGGATGGGGCTGGACATCGGACCCGAGTCCGCGAAGGTCTTCGCTGCCGCACTGGCAGACGCCAGGACAGTGTTCTGGAACGGTCCGATGGGGGTCTTCGAGTTCGAGGCGTTCGCCGGCGGTACCCGGGCTGTCGCGCAGGCGCTGGTCGAGCTCGATGGGTTGTCGGTCGTCGGCGGTGGTGACTCCGCGGCCGCCGTAAGGCTTCTGGGGTTCGACGAGGAGGCGTTCGGTCACATCTCGACCGGGGGAGGCGCTTCGCTGGAGTACCTCGAGGGCAAGGCCCTCCCCGGCATCGAGGTTCTCTGATGCCGGGGAGGTTGTTCAGCGACCGTTCAGGACCCGGTGAGTGCGGTCGTACGCCGTGGCGCTGTGACGCGCCCGGGCCAGCAGCGTGCCGGTCACCAGACCCAAGGTGGTCCAGAGAATGGCGAGCGTGCCGAGTGACCTGAGCCGGAACTGCCAGACCAGGCCGGCCCCGACGTCAGTGGGAATCGCGTCGGGGGCGGCCGGCAGTCCGGCGAAGAGGATGACGCAACCGGCGGCCACAACGCCGAGGATGCTCCAGGACAGGCGAGTGGTCGACCATCCTCGCCGCAGGGCGGCGCGGATGACGGCGAGCAGCGCCGTGACCGTCAGCGCCGCGATGGCGATCGCGCAGCCGTAGAGGAGCGTGCGTTCGGTGACCGTGTCCGGGTCGCCGACGGCCGGCGGGTTGGCGGGGTACTTGAGGCCGGGGGCGAGGGCGAAGATCGTGAAGCCGGCTCCGGCCACGACCAGCGCGCCGGTCAGGTCGCCGAGCTTCGACGACCGGCGGAAGCGGCTCAGGGCAACGGCGTACAGCACGGACACCAGTACGGCGGCGACGATCACTGCGATCGCACCGCCGACCTGCTGCAGGCCGCGCGAGACGAGCTCGGCCTCGTGTGTGTGTTCGCCCTGCGCGTGCTCCATGGCGGCGCGGCTCTCCTCCACCTCCAGGGCGAGCCGGACGGTCGGTTCGACGACCACGAAGCTGAAGACCGCGGCGACCCCACCCGCCGCGAGTCCGCCGGCGAGTGAGGCGCGAAAGGTTGACGGCCAGAGATTCATCGCGGCGTCCCTAGTGGCAGGGCACGCCGAGAATGTGGCGTCCGTCGTGGGTGAACTCGTGGACGTACGGCGCAACGGTGGACAGCACCGCACCGTTGTCCTGGAGGATGAGATACAAGGCGATGAACGACAGTACGGCGATCAGATACGCCCAGACCGGGATGCGCTCGGCCGTGGTGGTCACATTGCTCATGTGTCGGGCTCTCCTTCGGTGTGTGATGAGAGTGCTCGGCGATAGACCTCGAGGTGTTGCTCGGCGGTGCCGGACCACGGGTACGCCGCGGCGACGGCCGGCCCGCGCCGGGCCAGCCGCTGCCGGGTTGCTTCGTCGTCGACCAGTCGCGCCAGACCCTGTGCGAGTGAAGCCGCATCACCCGCGCCGGTCATCAGTGCGTCCTGCTCGTCGGTCAGGAACTCGTGGAAGACGTCGATGTCGGACGTGACGACGGGGAGTCCGGCGGCCATCGCCTCCAGGACCACCAGACCCCAGCCCTCCTTCATCGAGGGGAACGCGAAGCCGTCCGCGGCACCGAACCACTCCGGCAGCTCCTCGTCGGAGACGGTGCCGAGCAGTACGACGTCCGCACCGAGCCGCAGCCCGCTCGGCTCGAGCGAGTCGAGCACCTTCTCGCGGTAGGCCCGGTAGTCCTGGAAGGAGTGACCGCCGATGATCGCCAGCATCGGCGGATTCGGGTGCGTCGCTTTCAGCCGGGCCAAGGCCTCGACCAGATAAGCGGTGCCCTTGCGCGGCTCGATGCCACCCACGGTCAGATAGACGAAACGGTCGCCGGCGTTGATCCGCTCACGCAGTTCCTTGCGACGCAGCTCAGTGACGCCGGCGCCGAACCGGTCGGTGCGGACGCCGTTGGTGACGATGCGCGCCTCGACTCCGTAGTCGCGCAGCAGGAGGTCCTGCCAGAGCTTGCTGACCACGAGTACGTCGTCCGGCTCGAGGATCGCGTTGCGCTGGCAGTCCATCAGCGCCTGGGTGGTGAAGTCGTCGACGTGGTGGACCGTGCGGATCAGCCGGAACGGCGTACCCGCGTCCCGGACCCGAGCGGCGGCACGGGCCGAGATGCAGTCCTGGCTGTGCACGATGTCGAACTGGTCGCCGATCTCGGTGAGGAAGTCGGTCAGCGTCGCGATCGACTGGAACACCCGCTCCTCCAGCGTCGGCGCCGGAGGCGGCGCATCGACCAGCCGCACCGGTACGTCGACCTCCCGGAAGAAGCCCTTGCCCTGGTCGGACAGCGCGATGACGGTGACGTCGACCCCGGCGGCCTGCAGTGCCTCCGCAAGCTCGAGGGTGTGCACGACACCACCGCGTGGTTTCACCGAGTACGTCGTGAGCGCGAGGCGTAAGCGATCCACCGCAGCCACCGCCTACAGCTCCGCCGCAACCAGAGCGGGGTCGCGCAGTGCGATCGCGGACGCGGCGAGCGCCGCCCGGGCAGCCGTCTCGGTGACGATGCATCCGGCTCGGCGCAGCGTCTCCTGCTGGGACGCGAACCCCTGCGGGTCGAGTTCGGTGCCGAGCACATAGGCGACGACGATCGCGCCGGAGCCGGTCACCTTCTCGATCGCGGGCGCGAGCATGCCGGCCGGATCGTTGTGCGCGCCGTCACCGATCACGACGTCGAGGAGGACCGCGGCGACACTGTCGTCGTCGACCTGCCGCTCCAGGAACTCGATCCTGGCCTGCGGGTCGATCATCGGATGCGGCCTGCCGACGGTGTACTCCTCCTCGCCGAGGTCGAGGAACAGATGCGAGTCGGGCTTCGCCGAGTCGACGGTGAGCGACTTGTCCAGTGGGACGTTCGAGTGGATCGGCCCCAGGTGATCGGTGGCGATCGTCAGGGCCTCGTAGCAGAGCGTTCCGCCGCTGTAGAGACCGACGACCTTGCGTCGCGTCGGAGCCAGCCCGGTGATCAAACTGGCCACCTGCTCAGCCGACCCCTGAACCAGGTCCGGAGTCGATCCGCCGACCAGGGCGATCGTCTCGGCGGCGCCTCGTTCGAGGGTGTTGACCACTGTCACGTGGTCGGGAGTGGAGAGGCTGTCCCGCAGACCCATCAGCGCGGCGACCGTGGGCTTGGACGGCACCTTCAGGAGCCGCTCGGCGACCTCACGGGACGGCGGCTTCGACACCAGCAGGATCGCCTGCGTCCGCTCGTCCGCGTCGAGCGCGCGCAGCGCGGACTCGGCCATCAGGCCACCGACCTCCGGGGACAGGTCGCGGCCGCCCACGCCGATGACGTGCGAGACGCCGATTCCCCAGCGGTCCAGCAGGCTCATCACCTCTTGCGCGCCGGTCCCCGCGGCGGCAACGATGCCGACCGGTCCGGCGCTGACCCGGTTCGCGAACCCGAGTCCGGCGCCGGCGATCATCGCCGTACCGGCACCGGGGCCCATCACCAGCCGGCCGAGGTCGCGGGCCCGTTCCTTGAGTTCGATCTCGTCCTGCAGCGGAACGTTGTCGCTGAAGAGCAGGACGTTCAGGCCGGCCGTCAAAGCCTTGTGCGTCTCCAAAGCGGCGTACGAGCCAGGCACCGAGATGATCGCGACGTTGGCGTCCGGTCGCTCGGCCAGCGCCTCGCCGAGATCGGTCGCGTTCGGTACGTCGCCGTCCGCCTCCTGCGCGGTGGCGGCGAAGAGTGTGTCTGTGGCGGTCTCGAGCGCTGCCGCGGCCGAGTCGTCGTCCTCGGCCCGGACGGCCAGGACGAGATCGTTGGCCGCCGCGCCCTCCACATCCCCGGCGATGCCTTGCTCCGCAAGGGTCTCGAGGTTCGCGGGCGTGGCCATCAGAGCCCAGCCCCAGGACACTCCGGGCGATCCGAGGATCGCGCGGGTGGCCTCGAGGAGGCGCACGCTGTCCTTGTAGGAGTTCTTGCGTACGGCGACGCGGGTGCTCATCCGACCAGCTCCTTGGTGGTGGCAGGGGTGGGGACGTCCTCGGTCAGGATCCGAGTGCCACGGGTGCCCTCGACGATTCCGTGCGGTTCGTCGAGGGTCGCGTAGACGAGTTCAGGGGTGGTGATGGCCGCGAAGCGCGGCCGCTCGACCGAGGCCGAGCCTTCGACGAACTTGATCGCGGCGCTCATCTTCGGGCCCATGCTCCCGGGCGGGAACTGCCCGTCGGCCAGGTGGCGGCGGGCCTCGGTCACGGTCAGTTGCTCGACGGACCGCTCCTGCGGCGTACCGAAGTCGAGCTTCACCGACGGAACACCGGTGACCATGACCAGGGCGTTCGCGTTCGCAGCGACGGCGATCCGCTCGGCGGCGAAGTCCTTGTCGATGACGGCGTCGACGCCGCGGTAGGCGCCGTTCTCCTCGACCACCGGGATGCCGCCGCCGCCCGCGGCGACGACGATGTGACCCGACTGGGTCAGCGCCGCGATGGCGTTCGCCTCGAGGATCGCCTGCGGAGTGGGGGAGGGAACGACCCGGCGGAAGCCGCGGCCCGCGTCGGAGACCATGGTCCAGCCGCGCGAGGCGGCGAACTGCTCTGCCTCGGCCTGCCCGAAGAACGGTCCGATCGGCTTGCTGGGGGCGGCGAACGCGGGGTCGTCGCGGTCGACGACGATGTGCGTGACGACGGAGACCGCGCCGGAGATCTCCCGGCCGCACACCTCGTGCAGGGCCAGGCAGATCAGGCTTCCCAGTGCTCCCTGCGTCATCGCGCCGAGGGAGAACAAGGGCTGCGCCGGCACCAGCCGGGCACCTTCCTCGTGCTGGATCGCCAGGTTCCCGACCTGCGGCCCGTTCCCGTGCACGATGATGATCTGCCAGCCCTTGCGCAACAGCGAGCGAACCGACTTGGCCATCGCCAGCGCGTTCGAGTACTGCTCGTCCAAGGTGCCCCGCTGGTCCTCGCGGGTGAGTGCGTTGCCACCGAGGGCGATGACCGCGATGTCGCTCATAGATCCGGCTCCCACTGTCGTGCACGTCAGCTGTGCGTCCGCCTCGTTCGGATGGCACAACATAGCAGACGGACGTGTCGTATAGTAGATGTCGAGGCGACCGACCAGGGAGAACTGCGATGACTGACGAGATGACCGCCCGTGCGCTCCGATCCTCCTGGCGAGCCTCGGAACAGAGCCTGTACTCGATCGGCGGCGGCGACGTCGAGCGCTATCAGCTCGCGGTCCGGCTGGTCCGCGCGATCGTCGACGAACTGGGTGGCGTCGGGTCGACCGATGAGCTGGTCGACCGCTGGCCGCAGGCCGGCGAGATCGTGGCCGGCGCACTGGAGGGCACGGGTCTCACACTCGGCGCACTGCCCTTGGATCAGGTCGCGGGTGCGGCCTTCGCGCTGCGTCACGCCGCGCTGCAGGCCGAGGAGACCAGGCGAGCCAGGACCGAGCTGATCGCCGCGGCGAGGTCCGACGGTGCCGACTGGGTCGTCCTGCATGAGAGCGGTGATCTGCTGGCCGGGTTCGCGGATCCCTACGGCTCCACCCGGATGCATCTCGGGTCCGGTCTCGCGATCGTCGCCGCGGTGCAGCCGGATCTGACCACGGGGGTGGCGGTTCGCACTCTGACGGTCGTCCGGCTCGACCCGCGCACCGGCGACCTCGTCGACGACGATCCCGGCATCGCGGACCTGCAGTACTCCGACAGTACGTCGTTCCGCAGCGGAGAGGCCGCGCTGCGTGAGGTCGTGGAGGAGACGGCCGCGGCCGAACGTATCGGATGATAGACGAACGTATCGGTCAAGAGATACGGTAAGTCAATTGAGCTCCGCGAACCTTCGGCCACGTCGACACGCTCGGAAGGACCTCCCGTGACCCAGACGGCACAGACCCGCACCCCCATCGCCACCGTCGACGACGGCAGTCGGCTGAGTGACCTGATTCTCGAGCTCCAGGAGAAGGGGCTCACGGTCAGCGGCCCGCTGGAGCGCAGGCCGGGCGGTGCCGGGCCCTCGGACGCGGGCATGATCTGGGTCGAGGGGACGCCGGTCACGGTCCCGGTCGACGCCGCGTACGTCGCCGATACGCCGTACTCGCTCGAGGCGGAGGACTCCGGGCACGGGATCTACCGCGACGGGGTGCGGCTGGCTTCCGCGACACCGGCCGGGCGGCCGCGCTTCTACGACCTGGAGACCGCGGACGGGACGCCGTACTGGAAGCTCGCGCTGATGCATCTGGACTCGCTGGCGAGCACCGTTCTGCAGACCTGTGCGTACTGGGGCAACGACGACCAGTGCAAGTTCTGTGGCATCGGCGTCTCGCTCGCGTCGGGTAACACGGTGAAGGTGAAACGGCCCGAGCAGCTCGCCGAGGTCGCGGTCGCCGCCCGAGACCTCGACGGTGCCGTGGACATCACGCTCACCACCGGATCGACCTGGGGCAAGGACCGCGGCGCGTACTACGTCAGCAAGTGTGGCCACGCGATGAAGGAGGCCTCCGGGTTGCCGGTGGAGGTGCAGTTCGAGCCGCCGACCGATCTGGCCGTCATCGACAAGGTGCACAGTCTGGGCATCGACTCGCTCGGCATCCATGTCGAGTCGTTCGATCCGCAGGTGCTGGCCCGGGTCGCTCCGCCGAAGGCCCGTACCGGGATCGAGCGCTACTTCGAGACCTGGGAGTACGCCGTCGAGCGGTTCGGCGAAGGCCAGGTGTCGACGTACGTCATCCTCGGCATGGGCGAGGATCCCGAGGTCACCCTGGCCGGCTGCAAGCGGGCGATCGACATCGGGGTCTACCCGTTCATCGTGCCGCTGCGCCCGGTGCCGGGGAGCCTGATGGCCGACTCCGTCCCGCCGAGCCGCGCCTACACCGAGAGCATCGCCCGCGTGGTGGCGCCCGAACTGGTCAAGCGAGGACTGACCGCGGACAAGGTCTCGGCCGGCTGTGCGCGGTGTCAGGCGTGTTCGGCACTGGGCTCGCTGGAACGGACCATTCAGCTGGGCATGCCCAGCCTGCCGGTGCGAAGCGCGTCATGACCACGCGGTCGGCCGACGTCGGTGTCTGGCGGGCCCTCGACCGTGATCTGGCCAAGCACTATGCGATCCGGCAACGGGTCTTCGTGCTCGAGCAGCGGATCATGGAGTTCACCGACCTCGATCCGCATGACCGGGACGCACACACCATCCATGTGCTCGCCGCCCAGGGGTCCTGTGCGGCAGGCACTGTGCGGCTGTATCCGCTGGACGGCGAGCTGTGGCAGGGCGACCGGCTGGCCGTCCTTCCCTCGCACCGGTCGTCGATGGTCGGGGCCGAACTCGTTCGGTTCGCGGTCGCGACGGCCGGCGGGCTGGGCGGTGCGCAGATGCTCGCGCAGATTCAGTTGCCCAACGTGCGTTTCTTCGAGCGTCTCGGCTGGACACGTGCGGGGGCGACAGCGCCGTACTGCGGGCTACCTCATCAGCCGATGGTCTTCGACCTGACGCAGGCGCCGGCCACCACCTGGCCAGGCCGGCCGGACGAGCTCGTACTCGAGCCGCTCGTCGAAGTCCAGGACCTGCGGGCCGGCTAGGCCCACAGGCCGGTGATCGTCTCGGTCGCCAGGTCCATCAGGGTCGCCGTGCGGCCGCCGGACCCGATCGTCAGCAGACTCGCCTCGGTCACCTCACCCACCTGCGCACACACCAGGTCGTGGGCCTCGAACACCGCCGCACAATCGGCTGCGCGCTCAGTCGGGGTGGTCAGCCAGAACGCGTACGTCGGGAAGGCGATCAGCCAGCGCAACGGGTCGGTGCCGGCCGGGACCGGCATCCGGTCGAGGTCGACGTGGGTGCCGTGGCGGGTGAACTCCAGGAGCATGGCCAGCGAACCGAGCGCGCCGGCCATCGATACGTCCTTCGCCGCGACGGCCAGGCCGGCGTCGGCCACCTGGGCGAGCAGGCGGACATCGCGGGCCAGGGTCTCGGCCTGCTCCTCGATCGAGGTGAAGAACGGGAAGTCCGGCCGCATCGTGCCGTTCAGGCACGCCGCGAACATGACCGCCTGACCCGGTCGTACATGGGCCATCGAGAGCGGTGACCGCACCTGTCCGAGGGCGAACGCCGACAGCGAGGTGTCCGTCTCGGCCCGCGTCAGATGACCTCCGACGATCGGTACGTCGTACATCCGCGCGGCGTCGGACATGCCGCGGAACACCTCGGTGACCTCGGCGTCGCGGCCGATCACCGTGTTCACGATGGCCTTCGGAACGCCGCCCATCGCGGCGACATCGTTGATATTGGCAAGCACACTGGCGACACCCGCACCGTACGGGTCGGCCCGCACGAAGGGTGGCGAGATCGCCTCGCCGCAGACGACGGCGCGTGCTCCGTCGAGCTTCACCACGGCACCGTCGTCACCGGGGCCGTGGAGTGGATCGCCCGTGTCGACGAAGCCCGACACCTGGGCGATCGCGCCCTTCCCGGACACGCCCGCGTGCTGACGGACGACCGCCACCACCTCGTCCACTGCGAGGGCCGGCTGGGTGCTGGTGAGGGTTGGCTCGGTCATGGTTCGTATCCTATAATAAACGTCCATATCGGTCGAGAGATATTCGCTCCGGCTGCCATCCCTGGAAAGGCCACGTGATGAGTCAGACTCCCGTCGTCGAGCTGCCGGCCGCCGTTGATGTGATCAACATCGGGCTCCCCCTGTTCGAGAGCGCGCTGCGCGACCAGGGCCGGCCGGTCATCGGCGTGGACTGGCGGATCCCGGGCGGCGGTGAGGCGCGGACCGTGGCAGCTTTGTCCCGGCTGCTCGGCCCGCAGGCGGCCCGGATCGACCAGGCCAACGCGGAGGTACTTCGCCGGCTCAACGAGGGTGTGCCACTGCTGGTCGGCATCGACCGCGCGGGTGCCGTGATCGAGGGCATGGGGGAGCGCGACATCCTGCACTGCGGCCCGTCCATCGCGTGGGAGGACATGCCGGATCCACTCCAGCGCTCGGTGCGGGCTGCCGTTGTGGCGGAGGGCTGGGCTCCTGATGTGGCGGCCGCAGGACAGCTGGTCGAGTCGGGCGAGGTCCGCCTGGCGCCGGCCAACGAGCACCGGACCGTCGTACCGATGGCGACGTCGATCGGTCCGTCCGCGCCGGTGTACGTCGTGCAGAACGAGCTCGGCGGCGTGACTGCGTACTCGAGCATCAACCAGGGGTCTGGGGCAGTGCAGTGGTTCGGCGTCGACAGCGACGCTGCCATCGAGCGGATCCGCTTTGTCCGCGACAAGGTGGGACCGGTGCTGGCCGAAGCGCTGTCGAACCACGGGCCGGTGGATGCGTTCGCGCTCGCCGCACAAGGCGTTCCGATGGGCGACGACGTGCACATGCGGGTGCAGGCGACGACGAACCTGTTCCTGCGCGACCTTCTGCCTTACCTGGTTCGCGGTACGCACCCCGCGACGGCCGAGGTGGCGACCTTCCTGAGTGGCAACCACCTGATGTTCCTCAACGTGGCCATGGCCGCGGCGAAGTCGCTGGTGGAATGGGCCGGCGAGGTGCGCGAGTCGAGCATCGTGACCACGATGGCGCGCAACGGGACGACGTACGGCGTCCGCCTGGCCGGTGGTGGCGACGACTGGTTCCTCGCGCCCTCTCCGCCGATCCAGGATGCCTTGTACTACCCGGGTTTCGGCCCGGAGACGAGTGCGCCGGACATCGGTGACAGCGCGGTGCTGGAGCTGGTCGGACTGGGCGGACCGGCGGCGGCGAACTCGCCTGCCGTGGCCGGCTTCCTCGGCGGCCGGATGTCCCACGCGATCGCGGCCACCCGGAGCATGCAGCGCATCTGCGCCGGGGAGAGCCCGCGGTTCAGGCTGCCGATCCTCGACAACGTCGGTACGCCGGTCGGTGTGGACGTCCGCAAGGTGGTCGAGCTGGGCATCACGCCGGCCGTGAACACCGGCATCATCCACGTGAGCGCCGGGACCGGACAGGTCGGTGCGGGCGTGGCCTGGGCTCCGATCGAGTGCTTCACCGACGCCTTGCTCGATCTCGACCGACGTCTCGCGCCTGACGCGTGACAAGCCACCTAGCGCCGATCGTCGCCGGGGCGGGCGTCGCTGCCGCCCATCCCGATGGCGCGTACGGGACCGTTGTCGGCACCTTCCGGCACGGTTGCTACGTGCAGGTCCACGGTGGCATGTACGCCGTGGCCGGACCTGCCGTCGCACCCGGGCCGATTCACCTGATCGTCGAGGAGGCTCCCGCTCGGGTGCCGGAAGGACTCGCGGTCTGGCGCGACGGCGGGCGGTTGCGTTCCACCGAGTGGCAGATCGACCTGGCCGGGGCTGCTGTTTTCAGGCCACGGATGTCCGGCCCGCGGGATCTCCAGCTGGCGGCGTCCGCGCTCAACGCGATGCGCGGCCGGCTCGCTGTGCCCGATGATCTCCACTCCTGCTGGGACTCTGTACGCCGTGCCGTGGCCACCGACGATCTGACCGCGGCCAGGGAACTGCTCGAAGGCCGTGGCGGCGGCCTGACACCGACCGGCGACGACGTCCTCGCAGGCATCCTGCTGGTTCACGCCTGGCGAGGCGACGATCCGCAGAGTCTGTCCGAGGTTGCGCGGGCCGCGGCGACGACGAACCTCAGCCGATCGTTCCTCGATTGGGCGGCACGGGGGCAGAGCCTGGCGCCAGTGCACGATCTGATGGCGCACGCGGCAGCGCACGATCAACCGGCGTTCGTCCAGGCGGTCGCGACGGTGTCGGCGATCGGCGGATCGTCGGGAGTAGCGCTGCTCTGGGGCATCGGACTGGCCGCCGGCGCGGCCGGCACCGTCAGGAGTTGGCGCGCGGCAGCCGCCCCGCCTGCGCAAAGCACGACCTGAGCTGGCGGGGGAGCGTTGCCTCCAGGCGACGCAGCGCCGTACGCGCCTCGTCGGGAGCCCCGACCTCACCGAGGAGCAGGAGTGAACCGGTCTGCCGGGCGACAGCGGCGGCCTCCTCGCCGCGTCCGAGCAGGTGGAACGCCAGGGCCTGGTACTTGAGTGAACTCGCCGCCCGCGCGGCCTCGAGTAGCGCTTCTGGGTCCTGGAGGCCCATCCGGCAGGCCACCTCGCGGACTCGCAGATCCGCTCGCCACCGGAACGGCAGCCAGTGCTCGATCAGGTGCCCGGCCGTCTCCAGGCGTTCGGCCGCGCGGCCGGCCTGGCCGTCCAGACGCTCGCTGTCCGCCAGTGAGCACAGGGCATGCAGCTCCTGCTCGATCTGCAGGCTGCCCGCCTCCACCTCACGGGACTGACTCAGGGCCAGCTCCGACAACTCGTGCGCCCGCAGCGGTTCGCCCAGTTCGCGCCACACCCAGGCCAAGGTCGTGTTCGTCCGCGCTCGGTAGAACGAGACGTCGTACCGCTCGAGGATCTGTGCCTTCGTCTGCAGGACGGTCAGGGCGCCGGACAGGTCGCCGGCGTTGCCCCTGGCCAGGCCGGCGAAGAACAGTGCCCGCAGCAGCGGATGGAACGCGCCGATGCTGTTCGACACCGCGACCGCGTCGTCGAGCACCTCGATGGCCTCGCCGTACCGGTCGGCGTGGGCGAGCAGGGCGCCCAGACAGCTCGACACCGAGGCCTTCACCGCTACGTCCTCGTCGCCGTTCTCGTTCAGGGCCCGCTCGTACGCGCGATGGGCAGCGTCGAAGTCGCCGGCCCAGTGCTTGGTCCGGCCGAGCAGGTTCCACGCGCTCGGTCGGGCACCGGGCATCCGGGAGGCTTCGTCCGCGCGTGCCACCGCCTCCTCGACGTCGCGTCGGTAGTACGCCGTCCAGCCGAGTCGCTCGACCGCGGTGGCCCGGAGCGAGCGGTCACCTCGGGCGACCGCCAGCGCCTCTGCCTCCTGGTGGTCGTCCGTCGCCGCGTCGAAGGCTCCGAGCTCTTCCTCGGCCGCGCCGCGTCCGATCAGCGCGAGCCCTTCGAGCTCTTGGTCGTCTGCCTGGCGGGCGGTGTCGAGGGCGTTCGTGAACAGGCGTACGGCATCGGCGTTCGCAAAGGAACGGCGGGCCAGTGTGGCCGCTTCGTACCACGACCTCGCCGCGGCCTCGGTCAGTCCGGCCCGTTGCTGGTGATGTGCCCGCAGCTCCGGTCGCGCCGAGAAGATCTCCGCCAGTTGGCGGTGCCGCAGGACCCGGACCGGTCCCGGGAGATTGTCGTACAGCGCCTGGCCCAGGATCGGCGGTGACGACACGAACAACTCGTTGCGAGAGGCAAGCAGTCCGGCCGCCATCGCCTTCTGCAATGTGGGCATCAGGTTGACCGCCGGGCGGCCGACGAGCTGCTCGAGGGTGTCGACGTCGAACGCGGTCCCGATCACCGATGCGGACTGGAGCAGTTCCTCGACGTCGCTGCCGCTGCGCCGTACCCGGTCCAGAACCATCGAGCGCAGCGTGCCAGGGATCTCCGCCTTGTTCTCGCCGCGGGTGAGAGCGGCGAGGACCTCGACCACGAACATCGGGTGGCCCTGCGTCAGCTCCCAGACGAAGGCCGCCTCGGTGGCACTTCCAGCCTGTTGTGCCAGCAGCGCCACGTCCGACTCGTCGAGCGGCCCGAGCTCGACCAGTACGCCGTTGCCCGCCAGTGCGCGCAGCTCCGGGTCGAGGCGGTCGGACGGAACGGTCGCCACCACGAGGAGTGGTACGTCGTCGATCGTGTGCAGAAGCCACTGAAGTGCTTCCACCGTGGCCGTTCCGGCGAGGTGCAGGTCGTCGAAGTACAGCAGGAGCGGCCGGTCCTCCGCGGCGGTCGCAAGCACATGGCGCAGCGTGTTGAGGATCCGCCGATGCTCGATCTCCGGACTCGCACGCCGGTACTCCGTGACGCCCACGACGTCACGCAGATCCGGCACCAGCTCCACCGCGGTGTCCGTCCAGGAACCGAGCATGGCCGGCAGGGCGTCGGGAGCGGTGGAGAGAAGGATCCGGCTGAGCACGGTGAGCAGCGGTTGGAGCGGTGAGGATCGCTCACCCTCGAAGCAGTCGACTCTGATCGCCCGCGCGCCGCCGCGCTCGGCGTAGTCGGCCAGTTCCTGCGCGAGCGAGGAGCATCCCGAACCAGGGCTGCCGGTGACGACGATCGACCCGGCCTGTCCGGCGGCCGCGACATGCCAGCGGTCGACCATGGCGGCGTACTCGTCCTGTCTGCCGATCAGGGTGGTGCTGCCGGCCACGGACGCTGGGCGAGGCGTCAGGATGGGTCCGGGGTCGGCCCCGCTGACGATGGCACTGAACAACGCGTCGGTCTCCGGGCTCGGCTCCACCTCGAGCTCCCGGCGCAGCTCGAGCCGGAGTTCGTCGTACGTCTGCAACGCCGACGCCCGGTCGCCGAGGTGCCATTGCGCGTTCATCAGCGCGCGGCCGGCCTGCTCGTCGTGGCGGAAGCGGGACAGGACCGACTCGGCCTGGTTCGCGATCTCGCTCCACATCCCGAGCCGGGCCTGGGCGTCCCAGCTGGCCCGGTTCAAGCGGCGGGCCAGCGCGTCGACGTGGCGCTGCTGGTCCTCGGCCCAGGTCCGTTGGGCGACAGCGGGAGGCAGCTCCGGATGACCACGAGTGAGCAGGCCGAAAGCGCGGCGCGCCGCGGTGACCGTCACGGCCGGGCTCAGGGCCGCGCGGGCCTGAGCCGACTTGGTCAGCTCCTCCAGGAGCGCGAGGTCACTGGTCCACGCGCGTCCGCAGTTGAAGCGGTAGCCGGTGGACGAGGAGCCGGTGATGACGTCGGATCCGACCGCCCGGCGCACCCTGCTCACCAGCGAGGCGATCACGCGGTCGGCACTGTGCGGAGCGTCCTCGTCCCAGAGGGCGTCCACCAGAGCGTCGATGTCCACGAGCGCGCCACTGGCGGCGACCAGCCTGCGCAGCAGGATCCCGGCCCGGCCGGCCGGGATCGGGCCGAGCTGACGACCGTCCGCGTCGGTGACCGCCAAGGCCCCGAGCACGTAGACGGTCGAGGGCGCCGCATGGCTCGGCATCAGGATGACGCTCCTCTCTCCCCAGTTTCGCTGACCATCTCCTATGGTATAAATACATCACTGATAGTGGAGGGTGGGTGGTCCTCCCGGGCGAGTCGGCTGGAGAGGCAGGCGCAATGGCTGGAGCTGGTCCGAGCTTCCTGACGCTGCCGGAGCGGCCCGCCAAGCCCCGGTCGGCCGGGCTGACCCATGTCCTGGACAAAGGGTATTCCCTGGACCGCGTGGAGTCCGTACTCAAGGCGTACTCCGGCTGGATCGACGTCTGGAAGCTCGGCTGGGGTACGGCGTACATCGAGCCCGCGCTGGCCGAGAAGGTCCGAGCGCTGCGCGACCACCAGGTCAAGCCCTGCACCGGCGGCACGCTGCTCGAGATCGCCTGGCTGCAGGGCCGGGTGGACGAGTTCTTCGAGTTCGCGACCTGGGCGGGTTTCGAGTGCGTCGAGGTGTCCCGGGGGAGCACGGACATGCTGCTGGCCGAGAAGCACCGGATCATCCGGCAGGCCCGGTCGCTCGGGTTCGAGGTCTTCGCCGAGGTCGGCAGCAAGAACCCCGGTGACGCAGTGTCCGCGGCCGAATGGACCACCGAACTCGAGACGGATCTGGAGGCGGGCGCCGGCTGGCTGGTGGCCGAGGGTCGCGAGAGCGGCACCGTGGGTCTGTACGACGCGGGCGGCTACCTCCGCGAGGACCTGCTCGACGAGCTCGCCTCGTCCGCCGCGGCCGAACTGATCATCTACGAAGCGCCGCAGCGAGCGCAGCAGGCGCACCTGATCCGGCGGCTCGGCCCGGAGGTCAACCTCGGCAACATCGCGGTGGACGACGTGATGGGCCTGGAGACGTTGCGCCGCGGACTCCGCTCCGACACGATCGGGCTCGGCGCGACGCTGGAGAGCTCGGCTCGTGCGCACTGAGGAACCGGTCCTGATCCAGCCGACGGATCCCGGCGCACCGAACGTCATCCCGTCGCGCTACCGCCAGGTCGCCGTCGCGGCCGTCCCGACCCTCGACCCCGTCTGGCTGGCCGATCACTTCACCGATCGCGAGGTGTACTTCCGGACCCGGTTCATCGTGGCCCGGCACGAAGGTCGCGTGGCGCTGGTCGAGGTGGACCGCAAGCCGTCCGCGGACCTGTTCACGCTGACCGTCGCGGCCCGGGTGCTGGCCGGCCCCGACGACTGTGCCGTGGTGGTCGACGAGACCGTCGACACCGCCGTGCCGTCACAGCTGGCTGCCGCCGCGGAGGCCTTTCCCGGCGTCCGGTGTGTCGTGGTCGAGGGGTCCTACTCCCACGTGAGCTTCATCCTGAACCCGGCGCCGATCCGGATCAGGCTCGTCGACGTCGTTCCGCCCGGCCCGGCCAAGTTGCTCGACCAGGTACGCCGGGTGCTCGCGACGGCCGAGGATCTCCCGCCGATCGTCGTCGTACCGGAGCTGGTCGACAGCCGACACCTTCTCGCCGAGGCGTACCACGTACCTCCGCGCGATGTGCTGATCCCGTGTCGTGGTTCGGGGATGGACTTCCCGGGCAGCACGGTGTCGTTCCTGGACGAGCGACCGCCGGAGCGCGACTGGACGCTGCTCGGGTGTGAACGCTCCAATCAGATCCACCAGTGGTTCTACGGCAGCACGCCTGAACGCGTCGACATCTGTCCGCGCCAGTGGCTGACGGCGGACGGCCGGCGGACGCTCACCCGCTGCTGCCTGCTCCAGGAGGGCATCGAGAGCGAGCCGACCGGAACAGTCGTGCCCTGGGGTGCCTCGCTGGCCGAGGTTCGCGCGGCGCTGGAGACGATCGTGGATCGGTCGGGGGTCGCATGGACGCACATCTGATCGATTCCGCGGTCTTCGGGCATCAGTGGAGTACGGCGGAGAGCCGCGGGATCTTCGCCGAATCCGCCCGGGTTGCCCGGTGGCTCGACGTGATCATCGCGCTGGCCGAGGCCCAGGCGGACGTCGGCATCATCCCGGCCTCGTCGGCGGCTGCCATCGCGGGGCTCCGTGGTGCCGAGCTGGATCTGGAAGCCGTTGCGGAAGGCACCCGGACGACTTCGCACTCGACGCTCGGTCTGATCCAGGTGCTGCAGCGGATGCTGCCCGCCGACGCGGCCGAGCACGTGTACTACGGCACCACCGTCCAGGACATCTCGGACACCGCACAGGTGCTGGAGATCGCCGAGGTCGGCGGGCTGGCCTGGCGGGACCTCTGGGCGATCGAGGCCGAGCTGCTGGCCCTTGCCGAGCGGTACCGCGAGACGCCGATGCTGGGCCGCACCCACGGTCAGCCGGGGGCTCCGATCACCTTCGGGTTCAAGGCCGCGACGTGGGCCGACGAGATCGGGCGCAGTCTGGAACGTCTTCGCCAGGGTCGCGACCGCTGGCTGGTGGCCGAGCTGGGTGGAGCGGTCGGCGTGCTCGGGTTCTTCGGTGCACAGGCGTTGCCGCTGCGGGCGGCGTACTGCGATCGACTCGGGCTGGCCGAGCCGGCCATCTCCTGGTTGACCACTCGCGATCGGCTCGCGGAGTTCGCTCAGGTGATGGCCGTTGCGGTCGGCGCGATGGCGCGGATCGCCAGCGAGGTCTACATGCTCGCCCGCGCCGAACTGGCCGAGGTACGCGAGCCGACGCCGTCGACCACGGTGGGCAGTATCTCGATGCCACACAAGCGCAATCCCGAGGTGTCCGAGCAGATCGTCACCCTCGCCCGGCTGGTTCGATCCTCGGCGGGTGTGCTCGCCGAGACGTTGATCGGCGAGCACGAGCGAGACGGCCGCTCGTGGAAGACCGAGTGGGTCGTGCTGCCGGAGCTCAGCCACTACGCTCTCGCCGCGTCCGGTATGACGCGGTCCCTGGTAGGCGGGCTCGAGGTCGACCCGGCACGGATGCTCGCGAACCTGGAGGCGACCGGCACGGCGTCCTCGGAGCGGCTGCTGAGCGTGATGTCGGCGCGGCTGGGCAAGCACCGGGCCCAGGCCACGCTGCAGGACGCCTACCGCGCCGCGATCGGCTCCGGCCGTTCTCTGACGGCAGTGCTCGACGGGCAGATCGAGCCCGCCGAGCTGGCCGAACTCGACCGGTTCGACACAGGCGCAGCTGCTGCCATGACCGACGAGGTGGTGGCCCGCGCCACCCGTCGTCGGGCCGGGGAGAGTGCATCGTGGCGCTGAGCGACCTTCCCCGCGTGCCGCTCGGGACCTTCCCCACTCCGCTGCAGCACGTCGCGGATCTCGCGGGTACGCCGGGACTGCGCGACGTACTCGTCAAGCGGGACGACCTGACCGGGTTCGCCTGGGGCGGCAACAAGGTGCGCACCCTCGAGTACGTCCTCGGGGACGCTGTGTCGCTGCGGGCCGACACCATCGTGGTCGCGGGCGGTCCCCCTTCGAACTTCGCCGCTCTCCTGGCCGTTGCTGCCGCCGGACAAGGTATCGCGGTCGTGCAGGTCTGCTACGGCAACCCGCGCGATGGTGCAGCCGCGCTGGCCTTGTCGAGACGGGCAGGCGCGACCGTGGAGTTCACCGGCTCCGCCGATCGCAGCAGCATGGACGAGTACGCGGGCGCGCTGGCCGGACGGCTACGGGCACAGGGTCGACGGCCGTACGTCGTACCTCGCGGGGGAGCGACACCGGTAGGCGCGTGTGGCTTCGCCGTCGCGGCCGCGGAGTTGGTCTCGCAGTTGGCCGAACGACGGATCGGCGCCGCGAGCGTCGTGATCCCGGTCGGCTCCGGCGGCAGCATCGCCGGACTGCTCGCCGGCCTCGCGTCAACCACTGGCATCGAGATCGTAGGTGTCTCGGTCTCGCGGCCCGTCGCGGAGATCGAGGCGCAGGTTTCGACCCGCGCGGAGGAGTGCGCCCGGCTGATCGGCGCTACCGGCCCGCTGCCCCGCTGGCGAGTGGTCGACGGACGCGGCCCCGGGTACGGCGGCGGATGGCCCGAGGCTGACGAATTGGCCGGCGCCTTGTTGCAGCACAGCGGTTTCGTCGCTGACCCGGTCTACAACGCGAAAGCGCTGTGGTGGCTGAGCAGTCACCGCAGCGAGCTGGCAGGACCCGTCCTGTACTGGAGCACCGGTGGGGCACTCGCCGCCGCCGACGAACTCACCACCCCGGCAGCCACCCCCACGGCCGTCGGCGAGGAGGCAACGTCATGACAGCGGTGAACTCGGGCCGACGGGTCGAAGGGCCCTCCAAGGACCGCCCCGCGCAGCAACTCATCGACGCGGGGTTCGCCTGGGAGATCGCGGACGCACCGCTGCTGCACCACGGTCTGAACATGGCCGACATCGCCCACGTACTCGACCTCCGCCACCGGCACATCATCCCGGAACGGGCAGCCGCGGCGCTGCTCGGCGTACTGCTGGACACGCATCGCACCAAGCCCGAGGACTTCCCGTACGACGCGGCGTACGGCGAACCGTACAACTCGCGCGAGCGCCACTTCGTCGCCACGATCGGCGACGACGCCGGCTGGTTGCACGCCGGCCGGCCCCGGCGCGAGGCGGCCCGGGTCGCACTGCGGATCCTGCTGCGCGGACTGACCGCCCGGCTCGCGGTCGCCGCCTCCGAGTTCGCCGCCACCTCGTGCCGTACGGCGGCCCGCTATCGCGAGGTGTACATGCCGGACCAGACGTACCTCCAGCAGGCGCAGCCCTCGACGTTCGGCCACTACCTGCTCGGGTTCGTGCCGCCGGCGATCCGGGACTGCGATCGGTTGATGGACGCCCTGGCCCAGGTCAACACCAGTCCCGGCGGCGCGGGGTGTGTCAACGGCAGCCGGTTGCTGGACGACCGGCGGGTGATCGCGGACCTGCTCGGGTTCGACGACGTCATCACCCACACCCGCGACGCGATGTGGCAGACCGACACCTTCGTCGATCTGCTGACCACCAGCGTCAGCCTGCTGTCCAACCAGTCCAAGCTCGCCGAGGACCTCGAGATCTGGTCCAGTCAGGAGTTCGACTACGTCGACCTGGCCGGCCCGTACACCCGTGCCTCGGTGCTGATGCCGCAGAAGCGCAACCCGTACGCGTTGTCGATCGTTCGCGGTGGTGGCGGCGTACTGATCGGGCGGCTGACCGGGTTCCTGGCGGTCGTGAAGAGCCCGTCGGCCCGCAGCGACAACCTGATCTTCGCGTACGGCGAGATCCCCAAGGCGGTCGAGTTCGCAACCCGGATCACCGCGCTGATGGAAGGCGTGGTGGACACGCTCAGCGTCAACGAGGACCGGATGTGGCAGCGGCTGGAGGAGGGGTACACCCAGGCCACGGATCTGGCCGAGTTCGTCATGCTTCGATGCGGCCTGGACTACCGGGCGGCGTACCTGGTCGTGGGCGAGGTGGTGCGCGAGGCCAGCCGGCGCGGGGTCCGGGGTGTCGACATCAGCTCCGACGACCTCGATCGCGCGGCGACATCGGTCGTCGGGCGCACCCTGGATCTCGATCCCGAGGAGATCAGGACGGTCCTCGATCCGCGGGCGATCGTCGCGACCCGCAGCGCCCTCGGCGGCGCCGCGCCGGAGGCCGTCGAGTCGATGACCGAGGAGTACCTGGCCAAGGCCGTGGACCTCGGCTACCGGGCGAATCACGCGCTCGAGAAGTACGCCGCCGCGGAGGCCCGGCTGCTCGCCGAGGCGGAACAGGTGGCCGCCGGACGGAACGACTGAGCCCGTCGTAGGCCCGTTGCAACGCCGTGCAACACCTGTGCAACAGCAGGGGGCAGCATCCGTTCATGGACACGTACATCGCTGGACCTGACTGCTGCGGATGCCGCTTCGAGCAGAGTGCACCGGCGCACCATCGGCGCCTGATGTCCCTGGAGGCACAGCCGATGACCTCCTTGGTGGAGCTCATCGAGATGGCCGCCACCTGGGGTGAGATCGAGTACGGCGAGTTCGAGCCGGTGATCCCCCCGAGCGAATGGATCGACTTCGCCGAGGCGCACGCGTGGACCGACGGTGACCGCGTGTTCGACGCGCTGGTGGCACTTGCCTCCCTGGTGCCACCAGCGCGCTCCACGGCCGGCGCCAGAGCCGTGCCCGTGCTGGTTTCGGTGTGAGACCCCGAGAGGAATCCCGATGACCGATGCACCCCGGATCGCGATCAACGGCCTCGGCCGGATCGGCCGTGCGCTGCTGCGCTCCATCATCGCCCGCGACTCGTTCGTCGACGTCGTCGCCGTCCACGACCTGACCCCCGCCTCGACGCTGGCCTACCTGCTCCAGCACGACACGGTGCACGGCCGGCTCGGCGTACCGGTGGTGGCGACCGACGACGAGCTGATGGTCGGCGACCGGAGGATCCGGGTGCTGCGGGCGAACCACCCGGGGAACCTGCCGTGGTCGGCGCTCGGGGTCGACGTGGTCGCCGAGTGCAGCGGTCATTTCACCAGCAGGGACCGCGCCGGAGGGCATCTGCGGGCCGGCGCGAAGCGAGTGGTCATCTCCACCCCGACCGACTCGGCGGAGGCGACGATCTGCCTCGGCGTCAACGAGGCGAGTCTCGACCCGGACTCGGACCGGATCATCTCGAACGCATCCTGTACGACGAACTGTGTCGCACCGATCCTCGCGATCCTCGACGAAGCGTTCGGGGTCGAGGGTGGCTGGGTCGACACCGTGCACGCGTACACGAACGACCAGCAACTGCTCGACCTGCCGCACCACGACCTGCGCCGATCCCGTGCCGCGGGTCAGAACATCATCCCGACCGGAACAGGTGCCGACACCGCGCTCGCGCGTGTACTGCCGCATCTGAAGGACCGCGTGCACAGCGTCGCCGTGCGGGTCCCGGTGCCCGACGGCTCGCTCAGCAACGTCGTGGGCATGCTCCGCGGCCGGGCGAGCACAGAACAGGTGCGCGACGCGTTCATCCAGGCCGCGCTGTCCGAGCGCTGGTCCGGCATCGTGGGCGTGAGTGACATGCCGATGGTCTCCAGCGACGTGATCGGCGACCCGAGGTCCTGCGTCGTGTCTCTGCAGGACATCGAGTCGCACGGCGACGCCGTCCGCGTGTTCGGCTGGTACGACAACGAGTGGGGTTACGCCAACCGGCTGCTCGACCTGGTCGAGATGGTGACGCTGCGCACCAACGTCAGGCGCCCCGTGACCGACCTGGGCACACCCCGCTCCGCTCTGGTGCGGTGATCAGTTCCGGCGTTCGGGGAGCGACACCCAGACCGCCTTGGTGGCGCGGCCGGAGGGGTTGCGCCAGGAGTGGCTCTCCTCGGAGCGGAAGTGCAGCGAATCGCCCGCGCTGAGACGGTAGGTCTGAGCACCCACCGTCAGCTCCAGCGATCCCGACTGGACATGCACCAAGGTCTCGCCGGCTGAGCGCCGTTCGTCATCGGCCGACTGTGCGCCCGCGGCGATCTCGACGACACTCGCCGTCAGGTCGAAGGGCCCTGAGTCGGCGGAGATCGATCCGAGCACCACAGCTCCATCGTGTGACGTGTGGATCCGCCGCTGGTCCTTGGGGGTGAAGGTCACCGGCGTGGCCGGAGCGTCGGTCTCGTCGATGAAGTGCGCGACCGGCACCTGGAAGGCCGCCGCCAGCTTGAGCAGCGTGGTGATGGTCGGGACCATCGTGCCCTGCTCCACCTTGTGAATCGCGGCCGGCGACACGTCGGAGCGCTCGGCCAGCTGCTGGAGTGACAGCCCGAGCCGAGCGCGCAGAGCACGCAGCCGCGGGCCGATGCCGGAGACGACCTCGGAGACGGCGGACTCCGACAGCGGGGGCCCGGTGGGTCTCTCGTCCGGCGCGTCGTCGCGGGCCCGTGCTGCCCGCTGCGATGGAGGTGTCACTGATCGCTCCTTGGTCGTCTGCCGGTCGGCCCCGGCGTTTAGTAGACGCAGTCTATCCGATGGTTGACGGATGTCTGTGTGTCTCATAGTGTACTAGCTTATCCGATAAGAGATTCGGGGTCATTTCACCGGACGCGAGGAGAACCGCTTGTGGACGGCATTCACGACATGGGTGGCACCCACGGCTGGGGCACGGTCGCGATCGACCCGGACGAGCCGGTCTTCGCCGAGGACTGGCACGCCCGCACGTTCGCGCTCGGCCTCGCGTCGATGGGCGCCTCGGGGACCAACCTGGACGCTTTCCGGCACGCGCTCGAGCGCCTGCACCCGATCGACTACCTGTCCGACGGGTACTACGGGCGCTGGTTGTGCGCTGCCGAGCTGCTGCTGGTCGACAGCGGTGTGCTCGCGCCGGGTGCGGTCGAAGCCCGTGCGCGCCGCCTGGCCGGCGAGGACGTCGCCGAGCCGGCCGACACCGAGGTGAACAAACCGTCGTACCAGCGCGGTGGGCCCGGTTCGTTGCGGCAGATCGACGACGAGCCGGCCTTCGAACCAGGGCAGCGGGTCCGGGCCCGTGAGCTGTACAAGTCCGGCCACACCAGGATGCCCGCGTACGTCCGCGGTCGCACCGGGACCGTCGAGGCTCGCCGCCCGGCCGCCGTACTGCCCGACAGCACGGCCCACTTCACCGGCGAGGACGCCCAGCACGTGTACACCGTTCGCTTCGAGTCCACCGAGCTGTGGGGCCCGGACGCCGAACCTTCGACCCTGCTCATCGACCTCTTCGAGAGCTACCTGGAGGAGAGCCAGTGAGTTCTGATCCACGTTCTGTCGACCGGCCACCGGCCGCCCTGCGCGCCGAGGCGCTCGAGGAGTTGCTCACCGAGCGCGGCCTGGTGAAGACCGAGGTACTCGACGGCTTCATCAATCGCTATGTGAACGACGTCGGCCCGCTGAACGGCGCCAAGGTCGTGGCCAAGGCCTGGGTCGATCCGGACTACCGTGAGCGGCTGCTCGCGGACGGCACCGGTGCCATCAAGGAGCTCGGCTTCGCCGGTCCGCAGGGCGAGCACATCGTGGTGGTGGAGAACACCGACGAGGTGCACAACCTCGTCGTCTGCACACTGTGCTCCTGCTATCCCTGGCCGGTGCTCGGGCTGCCACCGGACTGGTACAAGGATCCGGCGTACCGGTCCCGGGCTGTCCGTGAGCCGCGGGCGCTGCTCGCGGAGATGGGGCTGCAGCTCGCCGACGACATCGGCATCAAGGTCTGGGACTCCAGCGCCGAGAACAGGTACTTCGTGCTGCCACGCCGCCCGGCGCGCACCGAAACCCTGTCCGAGGAGGAGCTCGCCGCCCTCGTGACCCGCGACGCCATGGTCGGCGTCGCCGAGGTGGTCGCATGACCGCGGACTCACTCGAAGACACCGTCACCGGGCTGCCCCGGTCGAACGGCGAGCTCGTCTTCGCACAACCGTGGGAGAGCAGGGCCTTCGGAATCGCGGCGGCGCTGGCCGATCAGGGGCTGTTCTCCTGGAAGGACTTCCAGCAGAACCTGATCGCCGAGGTGTCGCGGCGCGAGGCGGAGCCGGGGGAGTACAGCTACTACGACCGTTGGCTCGGTGCGCTCGAGGCGCTGCTGTCCGAGCGCGGTGTGGTGTCCGCGGACGACATCGACGCGCGCGCCGACGTTCTCTGTCATCGGCCCGCGGGTCATGATCATCGCGACGACGGCCATGGCGACCACACGCACTGACGGTCAGGTGGCAGCCGACCGCACCGTCGAGGGTGTCTGGCACGGCGGATACCACTGCACGGTCGAGGCCGGGTCCTTCACGATCGAGGTCGACGAACCCCTGAGCGTCGGCGGCACCGACCTCGGACCGCAGCCGACCGACCTGCTCCTCGCCTCGGTCGCCTCCTGTTTCACGCTGGCGCTCAGCTACGCGGCACGGAAGCGATCGATCGAGCTGACGGAGCTGTCGGTGCGCGCGACCGGCACGTACGACGGGTTGCAGTTCGGCGCCATCCGGGTCGACGCCCGGATCGGTGCGCCCGAGGCCGAGCTCGAGCGCCTGGTCGAGGTGGCCGAGCGGGTCTGCTACGTGACCAACACCCTGCGCTCCGGTGTGCGACTGAGCACCCAGGCGGTGTCCACCGCCGCTGTTCCTACTGACGGAAGTGAGTACTCGTGAAGATCGTTGTGATCGGCGGCGGAGCCGCCGGCCTGGGGGTGGCCGGTGCCGCCAAGGGCCAGGACCCGTCGGTGCAGACCGTGGTCTACACCGAGTACGAGGACGTCGCGTACAGCCCGTGCGGGATCCCGTTCGTGCACGGCAAGGAGATCGAGTCCTTCGAGAAACTGTTCCTCGCGACCAAGGAACAGTACGTTGCCCAGGGCATCGACGTGCACTACGAGACCACCGTCGAGAGCATCGACACCCGGTCCCGCACGATCAAGGTCGGCGGCGAGGGCGAGGTCGGCTACGACAAGCTCGTCCTCGCGACCGGCTGGAACTACGACACCCCGGACATCCCCGGTGTCGAGCTCGGCGGCATCTACCACGTCAAGAACATCCGCGCCGCGATGGAGTGGGACAAGTACCTGGACACGGTCGAGTCGGCCGTGGTGGTGGAGTCCGGCCCGATCGCGATGGAGATGGTCTCGGCCCTGCAACACCGCGGCATCAACGTCACGCTGATCGATCCCGGTCCGTGGCCGATGGCCGACGTGATCGACCCGGACATCGTCGAACCGGTCCGCAAGGACTGGGCCGACTCGGGCGTGACGCTCAAGTTCGGCGAGCGGGTGACCGCCTTCCACGGCACGGACACGCTCACTCACGTCAGTACGACGTTCGGCGACGTACCGGCGCAACTGGCCGTCATCGGCAGCCACAAGGTCGCGAACACCGCACTGGCGGGCGCCGCGGGGATCAAGCTCGGCAGCACCGGCGGTATCGCGGTCGACCCACACATGCGCACGTCCGACCCGAACGTCTTCGCCGCGGGCGACTGCGCCGAGATCCCGCACGGTGTCTCGAACGTGCCGCTGCAGGGACTGTCGGGCAGTCACGCGTACGCGCAGGGTAAGACGGCCGGCATCAACGCGGCCGGCGGCAACCGGGTGCACAACCCGGTCTATGTGCCCTGGGGAATGCTCGCCGGGCAGTGGATGATCGGCGGAGTCTCGTTCGGAGAGACCCTCGCCACCGCGCTCGGCCTGCCCTTCGTGACCGGTGTCGCCGACGGCATCACCCGGGCGCGCTACTACCCGGGCGTGAAGCCGATCAAGGTCAAGCTGCTGGCGGATCCGAAGACCCGGCGGCTGATCGGCGCCCAGATGGTCGGCGGCGAAGGGATCAAGGAGCGCGCGGACTTCCTCGGCATCGTGGCCCGGACCGGCGTCACCATCGACACGCTGGCGACGATGGAGAACGTCTACTCACCCGCGATCGGCGCGCTGAACGAACCCATCGCGATGGCCGCGCAAGCGCTCGTCGCGAAGCTCTGAGGCGGCCGGCATGTCCTTCTTCCGCTGGCTCCGCTCGAACTCCGAGCACGCCCTGCTCAGCGACGCACAACGCCGCGTGGCCGCCAGGTACGACGCCAACCCGCCGGCCCGGCCACACGGACTCAAGGACCGGTGGTGGCGACAGGTCTTCGCCCCCGTGTACCGGTTCCTCCCCTGGGGCCTGCGCCGGGCCACCATGCAGGCGATGCCCGGCAGCCACCGGATGGGATGGCCGAAGCCGGAGTACCTCCCGCCCGGCGATCAGTGAACCCCTGCACCCGACCCGGGTGCAGGTCCTCCCATCATCTCCGCACCGTCAACACCTCGAAGGAGTCAGCATCATGCCGAAGACGGTCACCATCGAACCGCCCCAGGAGGGCGACATCCTCTTCGACGTCGAGGAGAAGGTATTCCCCGACTACCAGGCCAACGAAGGCGACAAGGCGTACGTCTTCATGCACACCGTTCCCTTCGAGGGTTCTGTGGGTCTGGTCAACATGCTCACGGCCACCCGGCTGCAGCGGAAGGGGTTCGACCTCACCTTCGTCCTCTACGGACCCGGCGTCCTGATGGCGTCGGCGGCCCGTGGTTACCCGGCCGTCGGCAACGAGGGCTTCCCGGGCAACCTGGGCTACAACAAGCAGTTGCGGACGCTGATCGACGAAGGCGCGAAGGTCTACGCGTGCCGGTTCGCGATGGGTGCCCTCTACGGCATGCGCGAGGACGACCTGATCAAGGGCGTCACTCCGTTCAACCCGCTCGACGTACTGGACGCGAACATCCAGGCCTGGCGTGACCGCGCCCTGGTTCTGGCGACCTGGACGGTCTGACCCAACGGTGCCCCGCAGCCTCGCTGCGGGGCACCGTCATGTTTCCGCCATGTCTACTGCCGGAACCAGGCCACCAGCTCTGGATCCTCGAACCCGTCCGTCACCAGAGCCGCTTCGGACAGATCGTCGTCCCGGGTGTACTCGTTGTGGGCGGCAACAACGCGAAGGCCGGCCGCGACAGCCGCCCGTACGCCGTTCTGCGAGTCCTCGACGGCCACAGTCCGGTCGACCGGACAGCCGGCCAGCCGCAGCACCTCGTCGTACGCCGCCGGGCTCGGCTTGAGGTCGGGTACTTCGGTGCCGGTGACAACGATCTGGAAGCGGGGACCGAAGACCCGATCGAGCAGTGGTTCGACCCACGCCCGAGTCCCGGTCGTTGCCACATGCACCGGTACGCCGCCCGCCGCGAGCTCGTCGAGCAAGCGGTGAACTCCTGGCCGCGCCTGCACCTTTCCGTCCTCGATCAAGTCCCGCATGATCGCGGTCTTGCGAGCATGTAAGCCCTCCGCCAGGCGCCATGCATCCTCGGACGACCGACCCGTCTGCTCGAACCAGACTGCCAAGCGTCTGGCTCCGCCGGTGATCCGGAGGAGCCTTCCGTACGTCGCGATGTCCCAGTGGTCAGGCAGTCCGGCCTCCTCGAAGGCGGCGTTGAAGGCGACCCGGTGGCCGTCGCGTTCGCTGTCGACCAGCGTTCCGTCGACGTCGAACACGACAGCGGCCAGCCGGTTCACCTCAGGTACCGCAGGTGTTCGCGGATCCGGTCGACCACCACCGGCACGGTGAAGCCGTGATGCGCCAGTACCTCGTCGCCGGGACCACACGTGCCGAACTCGTCGATCCCGATGGCCAGGTCGACCAGGCCTTTCCAGCCCATGGTGCTGCCGGCCTCCAGGCTGACCGTGGTCGCGTGCGGATCAGCGACGTACGTCGACCGGTCCATTGCCGAGACCAGGCGAACGTCGTACCCCTCGGCGGTCAGCGCCTTCGCGACCTCCACGCCCAGGCCGACCTCGGATCCGGTCGCCACGAGCTCGACCGCGACGCGCGGGCCGTGGTCGTCCAGTGGCGTGGTCTGGGGGAGGGACTGACGAGACAGGATCAGGGCGGTCGGTCCGTCGGTCCGCTCCAGCGCGAGGCGCCAGGCCCGTGCGGTTTCGGCGTCGTCGGCAGGACGCAGTACCTGCAGTCCGGGGATCAGGCGCAGCGACTCGATCTGCTCGACGGGCTGGTGAGTGGGACCGTCCTCGCCGACCGCGATCGAGTCGTGGGTCAGCACGTGGATGACCGGTTGCCGCATCAGGGCCGCGAGCCGGAGCGCGGGGCGCAGGTAGTCAGCGAACGCGAGGAACGTGCTGCCGTACACCCGGAATCCGCCGTGCAGGCTGAGTCCGTTCATGACCGCGGCCATGCCGAACTCCCTGATTCCAAAGGCGATCGTGGAGCCGGAGTAGTCATCCCGCGTCACCACGGCACCTCCGGTCGCTGTCCCGGTGGAACCTGCGAGGTCCGCTGAGCCGCCGACCAGTTCCGGCATCAGCGCGGTCACCGCCTTGAGGCAGGCTTGGGACGACTGCCGCGTCGCGCGCGGCGCGTCGCCGCGGACCGCGAGCAGCGCATCCCCGAGGCCATCGGGCAGTCGCCGAGCCTGACTGCGGTGGAACTCCGCTGCACGCTCCGGCGTGTACGCCGCAACCGCCGCGTCCCACGCGTCATGTTCGCGTGCACCCGCCTCGGCCAGCTCACTGCAGACAGCCCGCACCTGCTCCGGAACAGCGAATGGCGCATGCTCCCAGCCGGCCAGTCGTTTCGCCTCCGCGGCCAGCTCCTCGCCGAGCGGCGAGCCGTGCGCCTTCGACGTACCCGCCACACCAGGCGCGCCGTGACCGATCATGGTCCGGACGGCGATGAAGCTCGGACGTGCGTCGGCCTTGGCGCGGGCGATCGCCGCGTCGATAGCGTCGACGTCAGTGCCGTCGGCAACTGTCTGCGTGTGCCAGCCGTACGCCGCGAAGCGGGCTGCCTGGTCATCGCTGCAGGACCGATCGACCGCTCCGTCGATGGTGATCGAGTTGTCGTCCCAGAGCACGACCAGCCGACCCAGACCGAGGTGCCCGGCGAGCGAGGTGGCCTCGTGGCTGATCCCCTCCATCAGGCAGCCGTCACCGACGATCGCGTAGGTGTGATGATCGGTGATCTCAGGGTAGCGGGCGTGTTCCATCCGCTCCGCCAGCGCCATCCCGACCGCCATGCCAAGTCCCTGTCCGAGCGGACCGGTGGTGCACTCGACCCCGGCCGTATGACCGAACTCGGGATGCCCGGGGGTGCGCGACCCGAGCTGCCGGAAGCTGCGCAACTCGGCCTCGGGAAGGTCGTACCCGAAGATGTGCAACAGGCCGTACAGGAGCGCGGATCCGTGCCCGGCCGAGAGAACGAACCGATCGCGATCGGCCCAGTCCGGTGCGGCCGGGTCATGGCGCAGGTGCCGGCTCCAGAGCGCCCACGCCATCGGCGCGGCGCCCATCGGCATACCGGGATGCCCCGAGTTCGCGGCCTGCACCATGTCGACGGCGAGGAACCGCAGGGTGTCGACAGCGAGCCGGTCGGTCTCGACCGACGGCGGTGTGGACCGCTGCAGGAGTTCGGTCATCAGGCAGCCTCCTCGTTCCGTGCGGCACTCGCCGCGGCGGCGCGCAGCTGCCGTACGGCCGCTGCTTTCCCGTCCTGGTGGGCGTACATCCAGGAACCGGAGATGAAGACGTCGGCGCCGGCGGCAGCCGCACCGGTGATGGTCTCGGCGGTGATCCCGCCGTCGACCTCGAGTTCGATGGGCAGGCCGGAGTCGTCGATCATCCGCCGCAGCCGCGCCACCTTCTTCTCGATCGAAGGGATGTACGCCTGACCGCCGAAGCCGGGGTTGACCGTCATCGCCAGCACCAGGTCGGTCTCGGTCAGGACGTTCTCCACCAGGTCGGCGGGCGTGTGCGGGTTCAGGGCGACACCGCTGCGGGCACCGAGGTCGCGGATCCGGCCCAGGGTGCGATGCAGGTGCGTGCAGGCCTCCGCGTGCACGATGACCAGCTCACATCCCGCCTCGACGTACCGCGGCAGCAGTTCGTCCGGCTCGACGACCATGAGATGCGCCTCGAAGGCGACCCGGCTGTGCTGCTGGGCCGCCGCGATCACGTCCGGGCCGAAGGTGAGGTTCGGGACGAACACCCCGTCCATCACGTCCCACTGGATCCGGTCGACGCCCGCGTCGCACAACTCGCGGATCTCGTCGCCGAGACGGGCGAAGTCCGCGGGCAGGACCGACGGGACGATCAGCGGCGGGGGAACGCGAGGGGTGGGTTCGGTCATGGGTGCGGCCTTCCTGGTCGGAGAACTTCTAGCGGACCGCGCCAGGCCCCTTCCGGCACTCACCCGGCCGGGTGGAGATGCGGGTGAATCCCCTTGAGAACGGAAGGATTCCGGGCCCGCTCCGCTTAGTCTTGGTCTATGACGGCCCCGCTGCGACTCGTCCTGGTGGACGACCACGAGATGGTGCTGCACGGCCTGGTCGCGATGCTCGGTCATTTCGCCACCGAGGTGGTCATCACAGGACAGGCGACCACTGCCGCGGGGGCTCTGACGCTGGTCGCCGACGAGCGGCCGGACGTTGTCCTGTGCGACGTCCGGATCGGGAAGGAGAGCGGGCTCGATCTGTGCCGTCAGATCACCGCGCAGTACCCGGAGACGAAGGTCGTGCTGCTGACGGTGTACGACGACGAGCACTACCTGTACCAGGCCCTGCGGGTCGGTGCCTCCGGCTACATCCTCAAGCGGATCGACGGCCAGGAGCTGGTGGCGCATCTGCGCCGGGTGCGCGACGGCGAGACCGTCATCGACCATGCGCTGGCCGGCCGCGTGGCACTGTCCGCAGCGCGGCTCAGCGCGGGGGAGTTCTGGCCCGGCGCACACCTCGGCCTCACCCAGCGCGAGTCGGAGGTGCTGGAGCTCCTCGTCTCCGGTCACTCCAACAAGGGCGTCGCGAGCAAGCTCGTCGTCAGTGAGGACACCGTGAAGACCCACATCCGTGGCCTGTACCGCAAGCTCGGAGTCTCCGACCGCAGCGGCGCCATCGCGGTCGCGCTCCGCGAGGGTCTGTTCCGTTGACGACCGCCACAGGCGCCGTGCCCACGGCTGCCGAGCTCGCGAGCCTGTTGCGGGCCGACGGCGTACTGCTGCTGGCCAGCGACGGCCAGGAGCTCACGGTCGCGGACCTATGGCCACCACACCCGTCGGCAGCGGCGCTGAGTATGCCGGTCGGCTTCGGAGTGACCGGACAGGTGGCCCGCAACGGCACACCGGTCGTCCTTGCGTCCGACTCGCCGCGCAATGCGCTGCACCGGCAGCTGTTGCGGCTGGAGCCCCGGCAAACCGTCGCAAGGATGGTCCTGCCGCTGCGCGGTCTGGAGGACCGCATCGTCGGCGTACTGGCGGCACATCGCAGTCCGCGCTTGCCGTTCGGTCCCGACGACCTCGCCCTCGCCGAGCCGTACGCCGCTGTGCTCGGGCTGCGGTTGCATGCCGAGCAGCTGTGGCTGGCGGTGAACCGCCACCGGACGGAACGGGACCGCCTGATCAAGCAGGCGATCTCGGCCCAGGAAGCTGAGCGCCGGCGGATCGCCTTCGATCTCCACGACGGTGTCACGACAGCCCTGGCGTCGATGGCGTTCCACCTCTCGGCGGCCGACCTGACGGTCTCCGAGCTCAGCGACCCCAAGGCCGGGACACCGGCGAAGCAGGAGCTCGAGCGGGCCCGGGCGGAGCTCGTCAGCGCCCGGGAGCTGGCCGATCTTGCCTATCACCAGACGCGCGCCGCGATCTCCGGTCTGCACAGTCTGGTGCTGGACGACCTGGGCCTGGTCGCGGCGATGGAGTCCTTGGTGCAGACGGCGGCGAGTGGCGAGGAGTCACCCTCGATCGACCTGCTGGTCGATCCCTCGGCGGCTCTGGACGTGATCCCCGACCACGTCGCAGCGGCCCTCTACCGGATCGCCCAGGAGGCACTCGCGAACGCGGTCAAGCACGCCGAGGCCGATCGCGTCGTCCTGTCACTGCGGCGGGTCGGCGACTCGATCGTGTTCGGCTGCGCCGACGACGGCAAGGGCTTCGACCCCGCGGAACGGCGTACCGCCCGCGCACGGGACGCGGACGGTGCGCAGCACTTCGGGCTCAGCTCGATCGCGGAACGCTGTGCCCTGATCGAAGCGTCACTCCGGATCGAGTCGGTGCCCGACCGGGGGACGACGGTGCTGGTCGAGCTGCCGTTCTAGTGCAGGGCACTAGCGGATCGCCTGGCCGGCCTGACGGCAGTTGTCCACCAGGATCTGCTGGGCTGTCGCCACGTTCCGTCCGTCGCCACCCCAAGCGCTCAGGGCGTCACTGACCAGCGCGCGCCCGAACGAGAAGGTGACCGGCCACGGGCGGTCGCCGAGGCGGTGCAGTTCCCGGAGCGCCTCGCAGACGTGACTCGTCGGCTGACCCCCGGACAGGAACGCGATTCCGGCCACCGCGGGCGGAACTGTGTCGGACAGTACGCCGAAGGTCGCGGCGGCAACTGTGCGTGCGGTGGCAGCGGGGGCGTCGAGACCCGGAGTGACGAAGTTCGGCTTGAGCACGATGCCGGACAAGTCGACGTCAGCCTGCGCGAGTTCGTCGAAGAGCACGCTCAGGGCCAGGCTCGACGCCTGCGCGGACGCACCCAGGTTGTGGTCGCCGGTGCACAAGACCTCCGGCTCGACGATGGGGACGATGCCGTGCTGCTGGCACAGGGCGGCGTACCGCGCGAGCGCGTGACCGTTGGCCCGCGCCGAGTACAGCGTGATCGTGGCGACGTCGAAGACCGCGCGCCACTTCGCGAACGCGGCTCCGCGCTCGGCGTACGACGCGAGCCGGTCACCCAGACCGTCGAGCCCCTCGGTGATCAGCGCTCCGCCACCACCCGGCAGCTTGCTCGTGCCGGTGTCGACCTTGATACCGGGCAGGATGCCCAGCTCGTGGGCGGCCTGCGGGAACGGGCGGCCGTCGCTGAGATCCTGCCCGAACGTCTCGTCGCACCAGATCACCCCACTGACCGAGTCGGACAGCCCTTCGGCGGTGATCAGCAGCTCGCGGTAGTCGCGTCGCGCCCTCTCACTCGACGGGATGCCTTCCTGTTCGAGCCGGGACGACATGGTCTTGATGGACTCGTCGGCGGCCAGGATGCCGCGACCGGCGTGGGCCATCCGACGGGCGGTGTCGGCGAGGGTGGGGAGGTCGGTGCGCAGCGTCGTGGTCATGCAGAGCAGCATGCGGTCGTACGACAGCGCCGTACTCACCCCTTCGGGCGAGACCGGGTGTGAAACGCGGCCGTCCCCACCCGCTCGGGATCGCAGACATGCCGCAGGAACAGACGGCTCGCGGCGGTCGGGTCGGCGGTGGTGCACAGATGCCACGGCCGATCGACGGGAGTCCCGGGTACGGTGTACGGCGCGAGCTCGCCGGCGTCGAGTTGCCCGAGCACGGCCTCTTCATGGACCAAGGTCAGGCCCAGCCCCTGGCGAGCCGCCGCGACCGCCGCCCCTGACGTCCCGAGGGTCAGCAGCGGTGGCGCCGCCTGGAGCCGGCTCAGCAACGAGAGCGTGGTGTCTCGCGTGCCCGAACCCTGGCCGGTGAGCAACCAGGTGGAGGTGAGCGGGTCGTCGTCGCGTCCGGGCCGGCCGACCAGCACCAGGCGGTTCGCCCGTCGGGCGCGCGTGACCAGGCCGGACCCACGCGGCGGTCGTCCGGCCAGGACGACATCGACGGCGTGGTCCCGGGCGAGGGCGAAGAGCTCATCGCGGGGGAGGACCGACAGCGACAGCTCGACCTGCGGATGTTCGTCGGCGAACGACGCCATCAACCGCGGCAGGACATACTCGCTCGCGGTCGCCACAGCGCCGATCCGGAGCCGGCCACGATCGGCGTCGTGCACGGCACTGGCCGCCTCGGCGAGAAGCCCGAGCAGCTTGCGCGCGTACGACGCGAACGTCTCACCGGCGTCCGTGGCGACGATGCCACGGCCGGACTTGGTGAACAGCGCCGTACCCAAGGCCGTCTCCAGCGCCGCGATCGCGGCCGACACCGCGGGCGGCGTGACGTGCAGAGCCTCGGCCGCCGCACGGATGCTGCCGCCCTCGTAGACCGCGAGGAAGGTCTGGAGGCGTCCCCAGGTCGCGGCGGCCGGCAAGTTCATTGTGCACCTATCGCTTAATGGTCAGCGGAGAAGTCTCAATTGTAGTTGATGTATCGCAGGGCGCACGCTGGTGACTCGACAGCTGGAAGGAGCGACCGATGACCAAGGAACGCTGGGACCCGGGGGTGCAGAGTTACGCCGGGATGGGGTACTGGAACCCGGACTACGAGCCGAAGGAGACCGACGTACTCGCCGTCTTCCGGGTGACACCGCAGGACGGCGTCGAGCCGATCGAGGCCGCGGCCGCCGTCGCCGGCGAGTCCTCGACGGCGACCTGGACGGTGGTCTGGACCGACCGGCTGACCGCGAACACCCACTACCAGGCCAAGGCGTACCGGGTGGACGCCGTCCCCGGACGGCCGGGCGAGTACTTCGCCTACATCGCCTACGACATCGACCTGTTCGAGGAGGGGTCGATCGCCAACCTCACCTCGTCGATCATCGGCAACGTGTTCGGCTTCAAGCCGCTCAAGGCGTTGCGGCTGGAGGACCTGCGGATCCCGGTCGCCTACGTCAAGACGTTCCAGGGCCCCGCCCACGGGATCGTGATGGAACGCGAGATGCTCAACAAGTACGGGCGCCCGTTGCTCGGGGCAACCATCAAGCCGAAGCTCGGACTGTCGGCCCGCAACTACGGCCGGGTCGTCTACGAGGCCTGCCGCGGCGGCCTGGACTTCACCAAGGACGACGAGAACATCAACTCGCAGCCGTTCATGCGCTGGCGGGACCGCTTCCTCTACGCGATGGAGGGCGTGAACAAGGCGGTGGCCGAGACCGGCGAGATCAAGGGCCACTACCTGAACGTCACCGCCGGGACGATGGAGGAGATGTACAACCGGGCCGAGCTGGCCAAGGAGCTGGGCAGTGTCGTCGTGATGATCGACCTGACCATCGGCTACACCGCGATCCAGTCGATGGCGCACTGGGCAAGGCAGAACGGCGTACTCCTGCATCTGCACCGGGCCGGGCACTCGACGTACACCCGGCAGAAGACGCACGGCGTGAGCTTCCGGGTGATCTCGAAGTGGTGCCGGCTGATGGGAGTCGACCACGTCCACGCCGGGACCGTCGTGGGCAAGCTCGAGGGCGACCCGGCCACGACCCGCGGCTTCTACGACACGCTGCGGGACGACCACGTGCCGGCCAACCTGCAGAACGGGATCTTCTTCGACCAGGACTGGGCCTCGATGCCCGGAGTCATGCCGGTCGCGTCCGGTGGCATCCACGCCGGCCAGATGCACCAGTTGCTCGACCTGTTCAGCGACGACGTCATCCTGCAGTTCGGCGGCGGCACCATCGGCCACCCGTTCGGCATCGCGGCCGGCGCCGAGGCCAACCGGGTCGCGCTCGAGGCCATCGTCAAGGCCCGCAACGAAGGTCGCGACCTGCTCCGCGAAGGACCCGACGTACTGCGGATCGCCGCCAAGTCCTGTGCACCGCTGGAGGCCGCGCTGTCCACCTGGGGCGACGTCACCTTCGACTACACCAGCACGGACGCACCGGACATCGTCCCGACCGCCACGGCAAGTCACTGAAGGGAGCACGATCATGCAACTGCGTCACGGGACCTTCTCCTACCTGCCCGCCCTGACCGACGACGAGATCGCCGACCAGATCCGCTACGCCCTGCGCAACGGCTGGCCGGTCTCGGTGGAGTACACCGACGACCCGCACCCGCGCAACGTCTACTGGGAGATGTGGGGGCTGCCGCTGTTCGACCTGGACGAGCCCGACGGTGTCCTTGCCCAGATCAACGAGTGCCGGGCGACGTACCCGAACCACTACGTCCGGGTGCTCGCGTACGACGCGAGCCTCGGCCGGCAGACCACTGCCATGCACTTCATCGTCCAGACGCCCGCCGAGGAGCCAGGATTCCTGCTCTCCCGGGTCGAGGGGCCGGACCGGACCCAGCGCTACGCCCTCTCGTCGTACGCCACGACGCGACCGGCCGGAGCGCGCTACGGGGACGGGTGACGGATGGACACGCCGAAGGGCTTCGGTGTCCCTCGCCCGGTTCCGGAGGCGGCCGCCGAGGTCGTGGAACCGGAGGTGCTGACGGACGACGTCGAGCTCGACCTTTCGGTCGACGAGGCCGCGGCCAGGGTCGAGGAGACCCTGGCCGCCCTCGACGCGGAGCTGGTCGGGCTCGCCCCGGTCAAGCGCCGGGTCCGCGAGATCGCCTCGCTCCTGCTGGTGGACCGCGCACGTCGTCAGTTCGGGCTGACGTCGTCGCGGCCCACGCTGCACATGAGCTTCACCGGTGGACCCGGGACCGGGAAGACGACGGTGGCGCTGCGGATGGCCGCGATCCTGCACGCGCTCGGGTACATCCGTGCGCCGCGGGTGCACACCGTCACCCGCGACGATCTGGTCGGTCAGTTCATCGGCCACACCGCGCCGAAGACGAAGGAGGCGATCGCCCGGGCGGCCGGTGGGGTGCTGTTCATCGACGAGGCCTACTACCTGTTCCGGCCCGACAACGAACGCGACTACGGGCAGGAGGTGATCGAGATCCTGCTGACCGAGATGGAGAACGAGCGGGGTGACCTGGTCGTCATCTTCGCCGGCTACCCGGACCGGATGGCGACGTTCTTCTCGGCCAACCCCGGCCTGAGTTCGCGGGTCCCGCACCACATCGGCTTCGACGACTACAACCACACCGAACTCGTGCAGATCGCCGACCTGATGCTGACGTCGGAGAACTTCCGTTTCGACGACGCCGCGCAGTCCGCGTTCTCGGAGTACCTGACCAAGCGGATGCGACGGCCTCGGTTCTCCAACGCCCGCAGCGTTCGCAACGCGATCGAGCGGTCCCGCCTCCGGCAGGCCCGGCGCCTGGTCGAGCTCCGGCGCCCGTTGCGTAAGGAGGATCTGATCACGCTGACGGCGGAGGATATCTACGGCAGCAGCGTGTTCCTGGCGGAGACGGCCGGCGAGGCTCAGTAGGGCGTGCCGGTCTGCCACCGGCGGGGAAGTGTGTCCAATGCCCGGCGGCCGGCCGGCTTCGCCCGTCGGCTCGGCGCGGCGGACGTCACCCGGCCTTCGACCTCGTCCCAGAGCGCGTCGAGTTTCGCCCAGACCACGCGCGTGCAGTAGCCCGGAAGGCCGGTATGTGGCAGGTGTGGGTGCGGCCGGCTCGGCGAGGTGGCGATCGCCCGCGTGAACCGTTCGCACAGGCGGGTGTCATCGCCGGACTCGAGATGCTCGGCGAGCATCGCCGCGAGACGGCGCTCGGCGGCGATGGTGCGGGCGAGGTGAGTGCGGACCCCGGCCCACACCGAAGCCCACGGCATGTTGACTGTCTGGGCTTGGCCGTACTCCTTCGCCTTGGCCTTCACCAGCATCAGTTCCAGGCGCCGGATCGCCCGCAGGTGGTCGCGGACCTCGGCCCGGCCGGCCGGGAGATGCTTCGCGATCGACGGAAGCAGAACGCGGGTGGCCGCGGCCGTGTGGCGGCTGGCTTCGGCGAGGAACCTGTCGGTGTTCATCCGGGCCTCGCCGGGCTGGGCGGGGGACCCGCGATGTGCGGCGGTCTGCAGCAGCTTCAGCAGAGCGGCGTGGCGTTCTTCGACTTCACTCAAGAGTGTTCGCATCGGTGCACCTCGCGAGCTGGGGGCTGGGAGCACCGAGTCTCCGGGGCCGTTCACAAGCGCACAAGGCTGATCTTCGGCTCACCCCCGCACTCACCCGTCCGGCGGAAGGGAGGCGGGGAGAACGCTTGTAGATGTAGGTGGTGGACATGAGGATCAGACGCGGCGCGGGCGAACTCGAGGGTGCGGTACTCGCCACGTTGTGGGCCGCCGAGCGACCGTTGTCGCCGGTCGAAGTACATGCCGCGATGGCCGGCGACCTCGCCTACACCACGGTTCACACCATCCTGACCCGGCTTGGCCGCAAGCGCCTGGTCGCCCGCGTGCAGGCCCGCTATCACCCGACCAAGGACGCCGCGGAACTCGTGGCGGAGCAGATGCGCGCGGCGCTGGAACTCGGAGCGGATCAGGCCGAGGTCCTCCGGCGCTTCGTCCGGTCGCTGGACGGAGCCGACCTGGCCGCGGTGCGAGCCTTGCTGGCCCGAGAATGAACGCATGGACAAGCCTGCGTTGGCGGATGTGCTGGGCCTGGAGTCTCACCCCGAGGGTGGGTGGTACCGGGAGACCTGGCGGTCGGAGGTGGAGTTCGAGCCCGAGGGGTACGGCGGAACGCGCCACAGCGCGACCGCGATCTATTTCCTGCTAGCGTCGGGAGAAGAGTCGCGATGGCACCAGGTGCGCTCGGCGGAGATCTGGCTCTGGCACTCGGGTGGCCCGTTGACCCTCGAGTACGGCGACACCCCGGAAACCGCCGAGGCGGTCACCCTGGGACCGGACGTGCGCGCCGGCCAGCAACCCCAGGTGGTGATCCCACCCAACGCGTGGCAAGCGGCACGTCCGGCCGGCGACGAACCGGTCCTGGTGTCCTGTGTGGTCTCACCAGGGTTCGACTTCGCGGATTTCAGGATGCTCTAGGCACTCAGGTCTGCGGTACGGCGGCCTCGCCGGTGGTCACCTCCGGAAGGTGTTCGCGCACCATGTAGCCGCCGGCGCAGACCAGCCAGACCGACGACAGCAGCAACGGGACCGTGGTCATCAAGGTGCCACCGGCAACGAACGTGCCGTCGGAGACGAACACCCCGAAGGCACCGGCGAACGACACCACGGCGGCCAGCAGGGCCAGGTACCCGAGCCAGTTCGGCATCAGCCGGGTCCGCAGTACGCCGATGCCGGCGGCGGCCAACGGCAGCGCGGCCGCGAAGCCGATCATCGTCGACATCACCGCGGTCACCTCGAACAGCATCAAGGAGAAACCGGCGTCCCGGCCGTCGACGCCGAAGGCGGTCGCGCCGGTGAGGGCGGCGTTCACGAAGATCGCGCTACCGACCAGCACCGAGCCGGCCAGCAGGGCGAGGTGGACGTCACTGCGTTCGGCCCGCTCCCGCATCGCCTCGGCGAACGCGGCGGCGAACCAGATGATCAACCCCGCCGCAGCGCACCACATCAGCGAGCCGATCAGGATCGAGTTCCGGTGGTCGGTCAGCCAGCCGGTGATCGTTCCGTCCGAATCGCCGACCGTCGGAGGGGTGCCGGGCAGGAATCTGCCCAGGAGAGCCAGGACGACGAAGGCCAGTCCGGCGAAGCCGCCCCAACGCAACTCATGTCGCTCAGTCATGGGGAAACACCTCCACAGCGCACCGCACGATGTGGTGCGTCTACTGCCGATGTTCCCTCGTTCCGGCAGGGATTCAAGGGGTGCCGTCCGGCGAACAGGCGCGTCGTCGGACGGCTCCGCCGACCCCTATCCGAGAACCGTTGCCAACGCCTCGTACCCGGGCAGCAGATCGACCCCCTCAGGCCCCAGCAACTGGATCGCGACGTGGTCCGCACCGGCCTCCAGATGTGCGTTCAGACCCTCCGCGACCTCCACCGCCGAACCGTGCAGCACCATCGCGTCGACCAACCGGTCGCTGCCGCCGTCGGCGATGTCGTCGTCGGTGAACCCGAACCGCTTGAAGTTCGAGGTGTAGTTGCTCAACTGCAGGTACGACGCCAGCCGGTCGCGAGCCGTGGACCGCGCGATCTCGTCGTCGGTCTCCAGCACGATCATCTGCTCCGGCGCGAGCAGCACCCCGCCGCCGAGGGTCCGGCGCGCTTCGCGGGTGTGCTCCGGCGTCGTCAGATACGGCAGCGCGCCGGCAGTCCGGCTGCCCGACAGTTGCAGCACCTTCGGGCCGAGCGCGGCCAGCGCTCGCCGGTCGGCCGGCACCTTCGCGTCGTCCAGCTCGTCGAGGTAGCTCACGATCGTCTCGTACGGCGACCGGTACTCGCCGGTCCGCTCCCGGTGGCCGATGCCGACCCCGAGCAGGAACCGCCCCGGATGCTCGTCCTCCAGGCGGTGGTACGACGCCCCGACCTCGGCCGCCGGCGACTTCCACATGTTCACGATGCTGGTGCCGACAGCAACCGAACTCGTTGATGCGAGCAACACTTCCGCGTCGCGCAGGTCCGCCTCGGGCGAGGCCCCCAGCCACAGGGTGCCGTACCCGGCCTGCTCCAGCCCGGCCGCCAGTTCCGGGCCCCAGTGCGGCGATCCGTGCCAGACCCCGAACCGTCCCAGTTCGACCGCCACGTCGTTCTCCTCTCGTCGACCGATCTTAGAGGGCAACCCGGGGCGGGCGGGCTCCACGGACAAGCATCCCCGACGACGCGGAGGGGGCGTCAATGATGGTTGTCACGTCAAAGGTGGGCGGCGATCTCCGGGACCCGTCGCTGGAGGTCCTTCAACCGGTGTTCGGTGCGCTCGGGTTCGCCGACGGTCGCGAGGTTGAGCATGCCCGGATCGCCGGCCAGTTGACCGGCGCGGATGACGCGAGCAGACCGTTGCGCGCGCAACGGAGCGCCCTCGAGGATCTGCAGTGGCGTGAACACGTCACCGCCGTACGCCTCGGCCATCAGCCGCAGCCGGGCGGCCTGGTAGGCGGGGTCCATCGGTATCGCGAGTGGCGCTGTGTTCCAGGCGGTGAACGCGATGTCGTCCAGCGGTACACCCGGGCCGGCCATGTCCCAGTCGATCACGCCGCTGAAGCCGTCCTCGGTGCCGATCCAGTTGTAGTACCCGTAGTCGTGCATGCAGATGATCTGGCCGGCCGGGAGTTCACCGCGGCTCGTTCGCCAGACGACCTCGCCCACAGGCCGGTACGACGCGACTACACGGTGGTACCGCGCGAGCCAGCGCATCGCGTCGGCCAGCACGTCGTCGGGCACCTCAGGGCCGTACGACGTACCCGGCAGGAAGTCGAGGATCTCGCGTCCGCTGTCGTCGAAACCGTGCACCCGCGGTACGCCGGTCAGCCCGGCGGCAGCCAGGTGGTCGAGCAGTCCATGAACGGCCGGCGTCCACGGCCCGGTGGCCCGCCGCACCGTGTCGCCGACGCGGACGGCACCACCGACGTTGCCGCCCGGCAGAGCGATCTCATGCTCCATGTCACGACCTTCCAACAGGCGTTTCAATTGGGGGACCGGAAGAGCACGGAAGCCGGCTCTTCCGGGCAGTGCAAAACTGGCGTTAAGACAGAAATGGAGATTGCGTCAAGATTGCGCAAAGCCTGCGGGCAAAGGGATTCCGGCGTAAACGTCACGGGTTGCCACGGCGTCGTACAAGAGTGTAACCGAACCGCCGGGCAACGATTCAGCGAGTCGTGTCACGATCAGACCATCCGATCAGGTGGTATGAACTTCGCGGGCTTACACTCGGCAGCGACCTGGCAGCACACCCCTCACCGCCGGGCCGCGGACACAACGACGTGGGCCGCACACCTGGAATGTGAAAGAAGGGCGAGTTGTGAAGGTCGGAGTTCCGAAGGAAGTCAAGAACCACGAGTACCGGGTGGCCATCACCCCGGCCGGTGTGCACGAGTTCGTGCGCAGCGGGCACGAGGTTCTGATCGAGCGGGATGCGGGGGCCGGTTCGCTGATCCCCGATGACGAGTTCGTGGCGGCCGGGGCACGGATCCTGCCGACCGCGGACGACGTCTGGGCCGAGGCCGAGCTGGTGCTCAAGGTGAAGGAGCCGGTGGCCGAGGAGTACCACCGGATGCGCAAGGACCAGGTCCTGTTCACCTACCTGCACCTGGCCGCCAGCCGCGACTGCACCGACGCGCTGCTGACGTCGGGGATCACCGGTATCGCGTACGAGACGGTCCAGCTCTCGGACGGGTCGCTGCCGCTGCTCGCCCCGATGAGCGAGGTGGCCGGCCGGCTCGCTCCGCAGGCCGGTGCCTACCACCTGATGCGCAGCGGCGGTGGCCGCGGTGTGCTGATGGGTGGCGTCTCCGGTGTGCACCCGGCACGGGTCGTGATCATCGGCGCGGGAGTCGCCGGGATGAACGCGGCCGCGATCGCCCTCGGCATGCAGGCGCAGGTGCAGTTGTTCGACCGCAACATCGCGCGGCTGCGCGAGGCCGACCGGATCTACCAGGGGCACCTGCTGACGATCGCCGCGAACGCGTTCGAGATCGAGAAGGCCGTGCTCGAGGCGGACCTGGTGATCGGCGCGGTGCTGGTTCCGGGGGCGAAGGCACCGAAGCTGGTCAGCAACGACATGGTCAGCCGGATGAAGCCGGGCAGCGTGCTCGTCGACATCGCCATCGACCAGGGCGGCTGCTTCGAGGACTCGCACCCGACGACCCACGCCGACCCCGTGTACCAGGTCCACGACTCGTTGTTCTACTGCGTCGCGAACATGCCCGGCGCAGTCCCGAACACCTCGACGTACGCACTCACCAACGTGACCCTGCCGTACGCCGTCGAGCTGGCGAACCTGGGCTGGCGGGAAGCGCTGAAGCGCGACCACAGCCTCGCGCTCGGTCTGAACACCTTCGACGGTCAGGTCACCTACGGCCCGGTCGCCGAGGCGCACAACCTGCCGCAGCAGAAGCTCGACGAGGTGCTGGTCTGAGCATCGGCCGGGCGGTCAGCGCGTACCTGGACCACCTCACGGTCGAGCGCGGCCTGGCCGCGAACACCCTGGCGTCGTACCGGCGTGACCTGCGCCGGTACGACGGTTACCTCGCCGCGGCCGGGATCGACGATCTCGGTCGCGTCACCGAGGCCGTGGTGAGCGACTTCCTGATGCGGCTGCGGGAGGGGGACGCGGACCACCCGCCGCTCACCGCATCGAGTGCGGGCCGCACTCTGGTCGCCGTCCGGGGGTTTCACCGGTTCTGTCTGCGTGAAGGGCTGACCACGGTGGATCCGGCGGCCGCGGTGAAGCCGCCGGCGCCACCGCAGCGGTTGCCCAAGGCACTCTCCGTCGACGAGGTCACGCGCATCCTCGCCGCGGCCGCGGGAGCCGAAGCGGAACCCGCCGTACTCGCAACCCGGGACGCGGCGCTGCTGGAGTTTCTCTACGGGACCGGCGCCCGCATCTCCGAGGCGGTCGGACTGGACGTCGACGACATCGATCTCGAAACCGGTGCGGTGCTGTTGCGCGGCAAGGGCAGCAAGGAGCGGGTCGTCCCGGTCGGGTCCTACGCCCGCGACGCGTTGTCGGCGTACCAGGTCCGTGGACGTCCGGATCTGGTGCAGCGCGGGCGAGGTACGCCGGCGCTGTTCCTCAACGCGCGAGGCGGCCGGCTGTCGCGGCAGAGTGCATGGACCGTACTGCGCCGGGCCGCACAGCGCGCGGGGATCGCGAAGGAGATCTCACCGCACACGCTGCGCCACTCCTTCGCCACCCACCTGCTGGACGGCGGCGCCGACGTCCGCGTGGTCCAGGAGCTCCTCGGCCACGCGTCCGTCACGACCACGCAGGTCTACACCCTGGTCACTGTCGACAAACTCCGTGAGGTCTACGCGACGTCACATCCGCGTGCGCTGTCGTCGTGAGCCTCCGGCGCCGTCGACCCGATGCGGTGGTTCCAGGGACGGTGTGCGATCATCTGACTACGGTTGGTCATCCTGGCGCGGTGATCGACCGCGTCTGGAGGCATGTCGACAAACCACCCCACCCCGGTGCGGAGTGGCTGGTTGAGAGTGCTTGAATGCACGCTTACAGTCGCTGGGATCGCCCGTATCGGTTGAAAGGTTTGACGAGTCATGAACGAGTCGACATTCCCGGGCACCGAGCAGCTGCCGCCGCCTGCCCAACCGATCGCGCCGCAGCGGAATCTGACCGTACCCGACAACTATGCGGAGATGCCCAGGCCGACGGCCAAGCTCACCGCGGAGGACATCGCACCTGTGACTGATGCGCACGGCCCGAGGAACAAGATCGGGCCGACCGGCCGGCCACTGCCGGACCTGCCGGTACCGCAGCGGCCGGACAAGACCGGGCCGGCCCAGGTCATCGCGATGTGCAACCAGAAGGGTGGCGTGGGCAAGACCACCACCACGATCAACCTCGGCGCGGCGATCGCCGAGACCGGGCGCAAGGTGCTGCTGATCGACTTCGACCCGCAGGGGTCCGCCTCGATCGGCCTCGGCGTCCAGCCGCACGACCTGGAGCTGTCGGTCTACAACCTGCTGATGCAGCGCGACATCACCCCGAACGAGGTGATCCGGCCGACCCGAGTGGAGAACCTCGACCTGCTGCCGGCCAACATCGACCTGTCCGCGGCCGAGGTGCAGCTGGTCCAGGAGGTCGCCCGGGAGTACACCCTGCAGCGGGTGCTCGAACCGATCATCCCCAACTACGACGTGATCCTGATCGACTGCGCACCGTCGCTCGGTCTGCTCACGGTGAACGCGCTGACCGCGTCGAACGGCATCGTCGTACCGCTGGAGTGCGAGTTCTTCGCGCTGCGCGGCCTGGCCATGCTGACCGACACGATCGGCAAGGTGCAGGACCGGCTCAACCCGAAGCTGGAGATCGTCGGCATCCTCGGCACCATGTTCGACGGGCGTACGACGCACGCCCGGGAGGTCCTCGACCGGGTGGTCCAGGCCTTCGACGAACGCGTCTTCCACACCGTCATCCGGCGTACCGTGAAGTTCCCCGAGACCACGGTCGTCGGCGAGCCCATCACGACGTACGCCCCGTCCTCGTCCGCGGCCACGCAGTACCGCGATCTTGCCAAGGAGGTGCTGGCGCGTTGTCCCGCCGGGTGAGCCTGCCAGGTGCCAGTGAACTCTTCGGGGGTGCGGCACCGAAGCAGACCAGACCCGAGAAGCGCACCACCACAGACAGCCCGACGCCGGCCGGAGTCCGGTCGCGCACGGCTGTCGTCGACGACCGCAAGTCCAGCGGTCGGATCCGGCACGACACGAAGATCACCGTGTACGTGACGGAGGAGGAGCTGATCGGCCTGGAGAAGACCAGACTCGCGTTGCGCGAGGAGCACGGCCTGAACGCCGATCGCGGCCGGATCGTCCGGGAGGCGATCGACGTGCTGCTGGCCGACTTCGTCGACCACGGACCGGACTCGGTGCTGGTACGGCGGCTCAAGGCCTCGGAGTGACCGTGGCGCGGGACTCGCTGCCTCTCGACCTGGGCGCGGACGACGCTGCCCCGGCTGTTGCCGAGGGCAAGGGGTTCAGCGTTCACCTGGTCAACTTCGAGGGGCCGTTCGACCTGCTGCTGCAGCTGATCAGCAAGCACAAGCTCGACATCACCGAGATCGCCCTCTCGGTCATCACCGACGACTTCATCGCGCACATCAAGGCGCTCGGGTCGGAGTGGGACCTGGACCAGACGTCGGAGTTCCTGCTGATCGCGGCGACGCTACTGGACCTGAAGGCGGCGCGGTTGCTGCCGAAGGGCGAGGTCGAGGACGACGAGGACCTGGCGCTGCTCGAGGCCCGGGATCTGTTGTTCGCGCGGTTGCTGCAGTACCGCGCGTTCAAGCAGATCGCGGCGTTGATACAGGACCGGATGGCGAAGGAGTCGCGTCGCTTCCCGCGGGCGGTCGGGGTGGAGCCGCGGTTCGCCGAACTGCTGCCCGAGGTGCTCCTGGGGATCGATCCGGCCGGGCTGGCCGCGCTGGCTGCTCGTGCGCTGGCTCCGAAGGACAACCTGCCGGAGGGTGTGTCGCTGGCGCACCTGCACGCGCCGACGGTCACCGTCCGCGAGCAGGCCATCGTCATCGTCGACCGCCTCCGCCGGCAGCGCAGCACCACGTTCCGTGCGCTGGTCGCCGACTCGCCTGACACCGTCACGACTGTCTGCCGCTTCCTGGCGTTGCTGGAACTCTTCCGCGAAGCCGCCGTCGCCTTCGACCAGGTCACCCCGCTCGGCGAACTCACCATTCGCTGGACCGGCACCGACGAAGGCGAGATCGACGTCAGCGACGAGTTCGACGAACTCCACCCACCCGACCCCGAAGACGGTGAGGCCCCCGCAGTCGAAGACGACCCCGACTTCCTCGAACCCGCCGAACCCCCCACCGACCAAGAACCAACCGAGACGGTGACCCCGTGACCAACCCCCAAGACCCCACCCTGGCCACCGCCTCCACCCCAACCGATCCCACCAACAACGGTGCAACCGCGGAGCCCACCCACCCGGCCGCATTCACGGAAGCCGAGGAAACGGCAGCCGCGGCACCCACCCCCGAGGCCAGCGGCGCGGAAGGCGAGGACGACCCCGCAACCGCAGCAGCTGAAGCCACGGAGGACGACGTGGTGGGAGAGAACGCCGCCCCGGGCGCAGGAACGGAAGCTGGGCAACCGGCAGTCGCGGCACCCACCTCCGAGGCCAGTGGTCCGGATGACGGTGACGCGTACGCCGAGGACGCTAGCCCCGCAACCGCAGCAGGTGAAGCCACGGACGGTGTCGTTGGGGAGGGCGCCGGCTCGGATGCAGGTACGCAAGCTGGGGAACCGGCAGTCGCGGCACCCACCTCCGAGGCCAGTGGTCCGGATGACGGTGACGCGTACGCCGAGGACGCCAGCCCGGCGACCGCAGCAGGTGAAGCCACGGGCGGTGTCGTTGGGGAGGGCGCCGGCTCGGATGCAGGTACGCAAGCTGGGGAAGCAACTGCTGGATCGCCCACCTCCGAGGCCAGTGGTGCGGGTGACGGTGACGCGTACGCCGAGGACGCCAGCCCCGCAACCGCAGCAGGTGAAGCCACGGACGGTGTCGTTGGGGAGGGCGCCGGCTCGGATGCAGGTACGGAAGCTGGGGAACCGGCAGCCGCGGCACCCACCTCCGAGGCCAGTGGTGCGGATGACGGTGACGCGTACGCCGAGGACGCCAGCCCGGCGACAGGAGCAGGTGGATCCACCGACGAGGGTGTGGTTGGGGATGACGCTGGCTCGGATACCGGGGACGCAGTACGTGAGGTTGCCGAGGATGTAGCGGCTGAGGTTGCTGGTGGTGACCTGGCGGGTGGGGATGAGGATTATCTGGCGCCGGGGCAGACCGAAGTGCCGGTGGGGGATGAGGTTGTTGTTGATGACGACACCATGCGGCGGGCGCTGGAAGCGATTCTGATGGTGACGGACGAGCCGTTGCCTGTGCTGACGTTGGCTCGTGCGGTCGGCCGCCCGACCGGTGACATCTCGGCAGCCTTGAACACCCTGGCCGAGGAGTACACCGAGCAAGGCCGCGGGTTCGATCTCCGTGAGGTGGGTGGCGGTTGGCGCTACTACACCCGCGTCGAGGCAGCGCCGTACGTCGAGCGCTTCGTCCTCGACGGTCAGCAAGCACGTCTGACCCAGGCCGCACTCGAGACCCTCGCGGTCGTCGCGTACAAGCAACCCGTCAGCCGGGCGCGCGTCTCCGCGATCCGTGGCGTGAACGTCGACGGGGTCATGCGCACTCTCGTAGCCCGCGGCCTGGTCGAGGAGGCCGGCGCCGACACCGAATCCCAGGCGACGCTGTACCGCACCACGACGTACTTCCTCGAGCGCATGGGCATGCAGTCCCTTGACGACCTCCCCGAACTGGCGCCGTACCTCCCCGAAATGGACGACATCGAGGAAGAACTAGCCGCCCAAACCATCCCCGCCGCACCCGACCAGCCCTCCGACGACCCCACCGACCCACCTGCAGTCGAGTCCGCCACCGTCACCACCGGAGAGCCGGACGAACCCGAGGAGCCGGACGAACCTGAGGAGCCGGGAGAGCCCGAGGAGCCGGACGAGCCCGAGGAGCCGGACGAGCCCGAGGAGCCGGAAGAGCCCGAGGAGCCGGAAGAGCCGGACGAGCCGGAGGATGAGATCCCCGCGTACGTTGACGGAGGCGAACTCGTCGAGCGTGAGCCCGAGACCGAGGCGGATCCCGGGATCGACGAGGATCTGAGCACCACCGAGGCAGCCGAGTCTGGTGACGACGCCTCGGAGGCTGGTGACGCCGCGACAGATCCGGTCGACGGATCTGCCTGGCCGTCCGCAGACGACGCGGACGCCGGGATCGACGCCGACCTGAGTCCCGCAGGCGCGGATGATCGGAACTCCGGCTACGCCGGCCAAGAGGCTCCCGACGAGCCAGGTGAGCCCGACGGCGAGGCTGCCAAAAGCTCGGCGTACGACGCCGGTCCCGCGGACGCGGGTGAGCCGCAGTCTGCGGATGAGGCCGACGCTGGGATCGACGGGGACCTGAGTTCGGCTGGCGCGGATGATCGGGACTCTGGCTATGCCGGTCAAGGGGCTTCCGACGAGTCGGGTGAGCCCGAGGGCGAGGCTGCCGCGAGTTCGGCGTACGACGTTGGTCGTGCGGACGCGGGTGAGCCGCAGTCTGCGGATGAGGCGGACGCTGGGATCGACGGGGACCTGAGTTCGGCTGGCGCGGATGATCGGGACTCTGGCCATGCCGGTCAAGGGGCTTCCGACGAGTCGGGTGAGCCCGAGGGCGAGGCTGCCGCGAGTTCGGCGTACGACGTTGGTCGCGCGGACGCGGGTGAGCCGCAGTCTGCGGATGAGGCCGACGCTGGGATCGACGGGGACCTGGACGTCGCGGAGCGCGACGAGACCGCGGACCAGGGGGAGACCCTGGACCAGGACGGGACTGCGGAGCGCGACGGGGCCTCGGGTGAGGTTGGGTGGGTGGCTGGTGGGTCGGGGGCTGGGGATGACGGGGGCGGCGAAGGCGTGAGTGGGTTGGGTTCTGGGGTGGTTGGGGTTCGTCGGTCTGATGGGTGACGACGGGGTTCGGCTGCAGAAGGTTTTGGCTCAGGCGGGGGTGGCGAGTCGGCGGAATGCCGAGTTGCTGATCGAGCAGGGGCGGGTCGAGGTCGACGGGGCGGTGGTGACCGAGTTCGGGGTGCGGGTGGATCCGGAGGTCTCGGTGATCCGGGTCGACGGGGAGCGGATCCCGCCGGTCAGTGCGCACGTGTACCTGGTGCTCAACAAGCCCCGCGGCGTCGTCACCACGATGGCGGATCCGCAGGGCCGGCCGTGTATCGCGGACTACGTGCAGGACCGGCCCGAGCGGCTGTTCCACATCGGGCGGCTCGACACCGACACCGAGGGGCTGTTGCTGCTCACCAACCACGGTGAGTTCGCGCACCGCCTGACGCATCCGTCGTACGAGGTCTCCAAGACGTACGTCGCCGAGGTCGAGGGCAACGTCAAACCGGCAGTACTCCGCACGCTCCTCGACGGGATCGAACTCGACGACGGCCCGGCGCAGGCGGACACCGTGAAGGTCGTCTCCAGCATCCGCGGCCGCACCCTGATCCAGATCAGCCTGCACGAGGGCCGCAACCGCATCGTCCGCCGCATGTTCGACGCCATCGGCCACCCGGTCAAGCGCCTCACCCGTACGGCGATCGGCCCGGTACGCCGAGGCAACCTCCACACCGGCGAACTCCGCCCCCTCGACCCCAAAGAACTAGGCCAACTCCTGGACCTCGTCGACCTCTGACCCCAGAGCGCCCGCACCGATCACCGGAAACTGTTCGTCGCTGGGTGCACCTTTGTTTCCGAAGATCGCGCTGTCTAGCGCAGAGCGAGCGCGATGAGCCGGCGGAGCGTGCGTAGTTCCGACCGCTCGTGCCAGGCGAGGCGGCGGAGGACCTTCACTGTCGTCCACACCTCGCCGTCGACCCGCCGTACCAGGTCCGCCGGCATCGAGGCGACGGTACGGCGGACATGCTCAGCTGACTTCTCCAACTCGTCAGCCAAGTTCTCCAACGGCTCCCGGTAGGGCAGACCGAGCGACGGGAGGTAGTACCGGCTCTCGGTGTCGACAATGTGCCAAGCGAGTTGCCGCACCGTCCGCCATCCGGCGAACGACGGCAGCACCCGATCAGCATCATCGAAGTCGAGCATCGCGGGGGAGCAGGACGAGATCAGGGCAACCGTCTCCCGTCGGCTCTCCTCGAGAATCTTCAACGTCGCGGCCCGTTCGGCACTCGCCGCAGGAACAAGATCCCGCTCGAACGCCTGCTCGTCGCCCACCACCCGCTCGACCACCACACACCGCAGGTCGGCTCCGAGCTCCGCACCAAGATCGCGGAGCGCCGCAGCTTCGTCGGCACCCTGCCCGCAGCGCCCCCACCGCTCGGGCTCGAAGACCCAAGCGGCTGTCCCGTCGTCCATCGCTATCTGTACGCCGGACTCGACGTACGCCCGCACGTCCGTCACCCACCGGATGCTAGCCACGAGCTCAGACACAACAGACTGCCGCTGCCCAAGCCAGTGGGCAGCGGCAGTCTCGGTTCCGTCGGTCGGCGCCCCTCAACGCCGGTCAGCAGCCCAGGAAATTGTTCAACTGTCCTACCTGCCCCGACGTCGGTCGCTTGCGGAAAGTCAGGTGCGTACGTCCGTTCGGCCGCGCTGGTTGACATCAAAGGGGTAACGCCGGGAAACGGCGCGCCTGAGACATGGCCCGGTTGTCGGAGCGGCACCGTACTGTGGGTGTGTGAACCGGCGAATCTTCGGTCTGGAGAACGAGTACGGCGTCACCTGCACCTTTCGCGGTCAGCGCCGACTGACCCCCGACGAGGTGGCGCGGTACCTGTTTCGGCGCGTCGTGTCCTGGGGGCGGAGCAGCAACGTGTTCCTCCGCAACGGGGCACGCCTCTATCTCGACGTGGGCTCCCACCCGGAGTACGCGACCGGCGAGTGCGACTCGGTCACCGACCTGATCGCGCACGACAAGGCCGGTGAGCGGATCCTCGAGGGTCTGCTCGTGGACGCACAGAAGCGGCTGCACGACGAGGGCATCTTCGGCGACGTCTACCTGTTCAAGAACAACACCGACTCGGCCGGCAACAGCTACGGCTGCCACGAGAACTACCTGGTCAGCCGGCACGGCGACTTCGCCAAGCTCGCCGACGTATTGATCCCGTTCCTGGTCACCCGGCAGCTGATCTGCGGTGCCGGCAAGGTGCTGCAGACGCCGCGCGGCGCGGTCTACTCGGTGTCGCAGCGGGCCGAGCACATCTGGGAGGGCGTCTCCAGCGCGACCACCCGGTCCCGGCCGATCATCAACACCCGCGACGAGCCGCACGCGGACGCCGAGCGGTTCCGCCGGCTGCACGTGATCGTCGGCGACTCGAACATGTCCGAGACCACGATGCTGCTGAAGGTCGCGAGCACCGACCTGGTGCTGCGGATGATCGAGGCCGGCATCGTGATGCGCGACCTCACCCTGGACAACCCGATCCGCGCGATCCGCGAGATCAGCCACGACATGACCGGCCGCCGCGAGGTCCGGCTGGCGAACGGCCGCGAGGCCAGTGCCCTCGACATCCAGACGGAGTACCTGACCAAGGCGCGCGACTTCGTCGACCGCCGCGAGCTCGGGACGCCGGCCGTCGAGCGGGCGCTGTCGCTGTGGGAGCGGACGCTGAAGGCGATCGAGTCCGGCGACCTGAGCGGGATCGAGCGCGAGATCGACTGGGTGATCAAGTACCGCCTGATCGAGCGTTACCGCCAGCAGAACAACCTCGGCCTGGCCAGCCCGCGGGTCGCCCAGCTCGACCTGGCGTACCACGACATCCACCGGCCGCGCGGGCTGTACTACCTGCTCGAGCGCAAGGGCGCGGTCACCCGGGTCGTCGACGACCTGCGCGTCTTCGAGGCGAAGTCGGTGCCGCCGCAGACCACGCGAGCGCGGCTGCGTGGCGAGTTCATCAAGCGCGCGCAGGAGCGCCGCCGGGACTTCACTGTCGACTGGGTGCACCTGAAGCTCAACGACCAGGCCCAGCGCACCGTGCTCTGCAAGGACCCGTTCAAGTCCCACGACGAGCGCGTCGAGAAACTCATCGCCAGCATGTAGTTGTCGCCTGCCTACCTCGCTGGGCCGAGTGACTGTGCGTGGCGTGACCGAACGGTGACGCGGCCGGGCGGTGGTGGGGTTGGTGGCGCAGGCTAGGGTGGGCCGCGTTGTTGCCCCCTGTGTCGAGCGGCGCGGACCGCGCCGGGATGTTTCGAGGTGCTGGTTTCGTGCGCAAGTTGTTGAGTCTGGTCGTCGTGGCAGTGCTGGGGTCCTCCCTGGTGGCCTGCGGCTCGGATAAGCCCGACTTCGGGGCGGGCGGGATCAAGGTGACCTCCGACTTCGGCCAGAAGCCGACCGTCACCCATCGCGACGGTGACCCGGAGAAGAGCCTGGTGACCGAGGTCCTCAAGGAGGGCGACGGCCCCGAGGTGAAGAAGGGCGAGCTGCTCACCGCGAACTACCTCGGCCAGATCTGGCGCGACGGCAAGGTGTTCGACAACTCCTATGACCGCGGTGCGCCGTCGTCGTTCCCGATCGGGGTCGGCGGCGTCATCGGCGGCTGGGACGAGGGCCTGGTCGGCAAGAAGATCGGCAGCCGGGTGATGCTGTCCATCCCGTCCGACAAGGGCTACAAGGAGCAGGGCAACGAGCAGGCCGGGATCAAGGGCGACGACACGCTGATCTTCGTCGTCGACCTGGTCAGCGCGGCCGGGAACGACACCCCGCTGGACGCGACGCCGGCCACCTCGGCGGCGACCAAGATCAAGATCACCGGCGGACTGAACGCGGAGCCGAAGGCGACCGTCCCGGCCGGCTTCAAGGCGCCGGCGAAGCCGGGCAAGCCGGTCGTGATCGCGCTCGGCAAGGGCAAGCCGATCGAGAAGGGCAGCCAGCTGATCACCCGGTACGTCGTCTTCGACTACGCCGGCAAGAAGCAGGCCAGCACCTGGGACGGCCAGCCCGCCACCCAGACCTCGCCGGCGCAGCCGCCGGCCCCGACCGACCAGCTCCAGGTCGGCCCCGGCCCGAACGGTCAGGCCGGTCCGGTCGACGGCCTGGCCGGTATGCCGGTCGGCAGCCGGGTCCTGATCGAGCTGCCCCCGTCGAAGGACGCCTCCGGCAAGTCCATCGCCGCCTTCGCGGTGATCGACGTGCTGAACGCGTTCCCGGCTCCGAAGCAGCAAGGCCAGTAGTCGTTCACCTCAAGGGCCGGTCTCCCCAGGTGGGGGACCGGCCCTTGGTGCGTTCAGCGGCGGAACCAGCGGGTGGTGTCGGGGTGGAAGGTCAGCGCCAGCGCAGTCACCACCGCGGTGATGTGCACACTGCGCACCACAACTGAGGCCACGAACTCCACAGACCACCGCAGCGTCGTGAAGTCTCCGCCGTCGACCAGCCAGGTCACCGGTCCATAGACGAGAGACGCGATACCGACCGTGCCCAGGAGACCGGCCAGGAGGTAGCGGGACCAGGGGACACCGTGACGGAAGAATCGGTCGATGACGACGAACAGTGCGCCGTAGATGAGGCTGCGGACGGCGATCTGCATCACCAGGGCCGACGGTGACACACCATCCGCGATCGCCCCGGCGACTCCGACCACCGACTCCGCAACCCCGGCACCGACCGCGAGCAGCCACATCAGAGTGGCCCACCGAGCGGTCAGCGGGGCTTCAGGAGCAGCGATGATTGCCATGGCTCCAGCGTGACCGCCGCAGCCGCCCGGATCAGGAGTACTGAGACCCCACTCCAGGTGGTGGCACGTCTACCAGACCCGCCGCGTGACGCCCAGCCGCCGCCGCTGCCTCGAAGTACGCGCGGTCGCCGTCGAGGTCCCGTCCCATCGTCGACAACTTCACCGGTGCGGCGCGCAGAGCGTCGTACAGGCCGTCCAGTCCGACCCGCACGACCCGGTGCCGGGCCTTCAGCGGCTCGGCCGCGTCCCGTACGGCGTCCCCGAAGTCACCAGGAAGATCGGGTACGACGACGTCCGCCGGCTGCAGGGCGACGCGGCCGTACGCCGTCAGGCTGTGGTGTGAGATCCCCCGGTGCCGCGGCCGCGGGTCCGCCTCAGAGATCCGCAGCGACGCCACCGCACGCCCGTGCAGCGTCCCGATCGCGTTGACCGCCTCACCGGACTGCACACCGGAGAACCCCCAGCGGGTCCCGGTCCCGAGGTTGCCCGGCCCCTGCGTCAGTACGACGAGCTCCGCCGCCAGCACATGTACGGCGGTCAGCAGACCGGTGTGGACCGTGACGGCCTCCCGATCGCCGCCGTACGCCTGTCCGACCGTGACAGTCCCACCCAGCCACCCGCTGTCCCGCAGCGACGCCACAGTGCGTGAGAACGCCATGGGCAGCGCCCCACCGTCCGTCATCACGTACACGACCCGTGTGGTCGGCCGTGCCTCGTACACCCCGGCCAGTACGGCGGGCAGCGCCGAATGCAGGTCCGCCACCACGACCGGCGTACCGAAGAGGTCGTCGGCGTCACGCAGTACGTCGTGGTCCGGTGAGTCCTGCTCGTCCGCGCCGAGCACCATGGTCTGCAGCGGCGTGTACCGGGCCTTCACCAGGTGACCGTGCTCCGGAGGGTCGGCCGGCAGCCGGTCCGGTACGGCGACCACCAGCGCGTAGCCGCCCGTCCCGAGGCCCTTGTCGAGCGCCCCGACGTTGAGCAGCACCCGGTCCCCGGCCTCCGGCGTACCGACCAGCTCTGGATAGGCCAGGGCGCGCACTGTCTGTTCGCCCACGGCTACCGTCAGTTCGATCGCACCTGCCCAGGCCCGTCCGATCCGCACGACCTGTCCGTCCCGCCACCGAATCACAAGGGGAGATTAGCGGGTCGAACCGGTGTTCGAAGATTTCGGTGCGGGAGGGCGGGATTTGACGCTCTCAGGCCGTAAGGTGGTCGGGTGTCGGCGCGCAAGAGTGAGCGACTGCTCAATGTGGTCATCTGCCTGCTGGTCGCGCGCACCTACGTGACCAAGGAACGCATCCGCGAGGTCGTCGAGGGGTACGCGGGCCAGACCGACGACGCCTTCGAGAAGATGTTCGAGCGAGACAAGGACGAACTGCGCGACCTCGGCATCCCGATCGAGATGGGCACGATCGACAAGTTCTTCTCCGACGAGGTCGGCTACCGGATCCGCCGGGACGTGTTCGAACTGCCCGAGGTCCACCTGGAGCCGGACGAGGCCGCCGTACTCGGCGTTGCCGCCCGCGTCTGGCAGCACGCCAGCCTGGCCGAGGCGACGACCTCCGCGGTGCTGAAGCTGAAGGCCGCCGGGATCCAGACCGACCAGTCCGCGCTGAGCGCGATCGAGCCGCATGTCGGCGCGTCAGAGCCGGCCTTCGACCCATTGTGGTCGGCGGTCGTCAGCCGGACCGTGGTGCGCTTCCAGCACCTCCGCAGCGGCGCCTCGGAGCCGACCACCCGGACCCTGGAGCCGTGGGGGATCGTCTCCTGGCACGGCCGCTGGTACGTCGTCGGCCGGGATCGCGACCGCCAGGCGACCCGGATGTTCCGGCTGTCCCGGATCGGCGGGGATGTGAAGACGGTCGGCGAGCCGGGCGCGTTCACCGTGCCCGAGGGCACCGACCTGCGTTCACTGGTGTCCGAGCTGGGTCCGCCGCGTCCGACGTCGGAGGCGAAGGTCCGCGCCCGCACCGGATCCTGTGTCAGCCTGCGCCGTCGCGCCAACGCCATCGAGCCGTACGAGGACGGCTGGGACCTGCTGCACGTCCCGTACGCCGACTCCGGCGTGCTCGCCGAGGAGATCGCGTCGTACGGCCCGGACGCGGTCGTCGAAGGCCCTGGAGACGTGCTGGACGGCGTCTTGTGGAGGCTGCGGACGGTGGCCGGATGAAGGAGCGAAGCGAGTTCATCATCAAGCACAGCGAGCTCTGCTCATGCGCGCCCGCAGCGAAGCGAGGACGCGTATGAGCAATGCGCGTGATCAGGTGCAGCGGTTGCTGGCGCTGGTGCCTTATCTGCGGGAGAACGACGGAGCCCGCGTCGACGATGTCGCGAAGGAGTTCGGCGTACGGCCGAAGCAGATCATCGCGGACCTGAAGGTGCTGTGGTTCTGCGGTCTGCCCGGCGCGCAGATGGGCGATCTGATCGAGATCGACATCGAGGCCGCCGAGGGCGACGGCGTCATCCACATCAACAACGCCGACTACCTGGCGCGCCCGCTGCGGCTGGCCGCGGACGAGGCGTTGGCGCTGCTGACCGCGCTGCGGACGTTGCGCGAGGTGACGGCCGGGAACGACCGGGACGCGGTCGACCGCGCGATCGGCAAGCTGGAGCGCGCGGCAGGAGAGGCCGCGGCGGCGAGCGAGGGCGCGGCCGCTCACGTGCACGTCGAGCCGGCCGACCCGGGGATCGCCGACACCGTGAACCGCGCCCTGGCCGGGAAGCGCCGCCTGCACCTCACGTACGACGTACCGTCGCGGGACGAGACCACCGAGCGGGACGTGGACCCGATGCGCCTGGTCGTCTCGGAGGGTCGTACCTACCTCGAGGCGTGGTGCCGGCTGGCCGAGGATGTGCGGCTGTTCCGCCTCGACCGGATCGCGGCTGTGAAGCTGCTGGACCTGCCGAGCGAACCGCCGCCCGAGGCGACGCCCCGTGACCTGTCCAACGGGATGTTCCAGCCGTCCGAGTGCGATCTGCTGGCGACGGTCAAGCTGGACCCGCCGGCCCGCTGGGTCGCCGAGTACTACCCGAACGAGTCCGTCGAAGAGGGCCCCGGCAACTCCCTGATCGTCAAGCTCCGCGTCGCCGACACCGGCTGGCTCCAGCGCCTCGTCCTCCGCCTGGGCGGCGCCGCCACAGTCCTCGACCCACCCGACCTCACCACCCAGATAGCCGCCACAGCCCGAGAAGCCCTCGCGGCGTACGACGACTAGCTCTGGCTCAGCTGTTTCTCCAACGGAGCGCGGAACCGTGGGGTGACGCGGACGCCGGACAGCCAGGTGGTCCAGCGGGCGGCTTCGGCCTCGATCAGTTGGGTGGTTTCGCGGCCGACGTCCTCGAGGAGCTGGAAGCGGACCTCGCCGGACTCGGGCTGCCCCCAGCCGCCGACGATGCGGCCGTCCGCCCAGATGGTCGGGCCGATGTTGCCGGTGTTGTCGAACAGCTTCGCCTTGTGCTCGCCGAGGTACCAGTCGCGGTCCTTCCAGCCCATCGGCGTCGGGTCCAGCGTGGGCAGGAACGCGACCCACGGCTCCACCGGCACCTCAGGCGCCTCGTCGCCCGGCAGCACGTACCCGACCTGGCCGTCCAGATCCACCGCGACCGCCTCGACCGCGGTCAGCGCCTTCTTCGTCTGGCCGGCCGTCCACCCACTCCACCACTGCAGGTCCGCCGCCGTACCCGGGCCGAACGTCGACAGCCACGCCCGCGCCAGCGTCACCCGGGCCTCCTCGGCCGCGGGCTTGTCGCCGAGTCCGCCAGGCAGCCAGTCCTCCGCCGGCGACCAGTGGTGCTGACCGCTCAGCCACGTCCCCAGCGGCCGTCCGCGCACGATCCGCCCCTCGGCCGACAGCTGGAACAACACGCGGCTCGTCACATACGGCTGAGCGGCGTACACCTTGCCGACCGCCAGGTTGAGCCGGGTCCGCAGCCGCGGCTCGTCGGCGGACAGCTCCTGCGCCGTCGCCGATCCGCGCAGCGTCAGCGCGGTCGCGGCTGACTCTTCGACCGCCCGCAGCCACTTCCCGGACGCGGCCGCGTCGGGCCCGATCCCGGACTCGGTCAGGTGCTTGACCAGCAGCTTCCGCTGCTTGACCGCGATGTCGTCCGTGCACGCCGCCTGGACGATCGGCGCGAACGGCGTCGGTACGACGAACACGGTCCGGCGCATACCGAGCATCCGGATCAGCGTGCGGTCGTCGTACAGCGCACGCTCCGTGCCGAGTACGTCACTCCCTGGCACGCGCGCGGCCACGGACAGGTGCACGGTGGCCGGATCGGTGGCGTGCAAGGCGACCATCGCGGCCGCCGCTTCCACCGGATCCGCCGCGTGGCAGGAAGGCAGCAGCCGGTGCCGCCGGCCCAGCCGGGTCCGCCGCTCCTCGACCCCGATCCGCAACATCAACCGCCCTCTCATCTCGCCGTACCGCAGCCTCGTCCCCGCGCAGCCTGCCCACTCGCCGGGCCGGGCATGTCCCGCTGGAGACACTCGGTTTTACCATCACGTTCCGACACCGTTGTCCGCCGAGACGCCACGCGGGGCGTGGGCGATGCCCGGGAACCGGCTAGGCTCCTGGGTATGTACTGGTTCCTGCTCTTTCTCGCAGTCGTGGCGGTGTGGCTATCCGTCCTCGCTCTGCTTGCGAAGAAGGTATGGGGCCAGGCCAAGGCGCTGACACGTGAGTTGGTCGCCGCCCAGTCCAAGCTGGAGGCAGCGCAGTCCACGGCCGGGTCCGGACAGACCCATCGGGGCGAGCACGCCCCGGCGTAGTATCGGCCCACGACTCAGCGTTGAGCCACCAGGCAAGTGTGTGTGAAAGGGAGATCGACATGGCAGCACCGCTCATCGGTATGCCGCAGGGCGCGGAGTGGCTCGTCATCCTCGCGATCGTCGTGCTGCTGTTCGGATCGGCCAAACTGCCGGCGCTGGTCAAGCAGCTCGGCAAGTCGAAGAAGATCTGGGAAGAGGAGGTCGGCCCGAAGAAGAAGGACTCGGAGCTGACCGAGGGCAGCAACGAGCCCGCCCAGGCTCCGACGCAGCAGGCGGCTCCGCAGGCCCAGCCGGCCCAGCAGCCGAACCAGGTTAACGGCCAGGCGCCGGGCGACGGCTTGCCGCCGACGCACACGGCCAACTGAGCCGAGCGCCCCAGCTGTGTCAATGGTGAAGTTCGGGCGGCGTAAGGAGAAGAAGGAGCGCCGCCCGAAGGACGACGAGGGTCGGATGACCCTGCGCGAGCACATCATCGAGCTGCGCAACCGCCTGCTCATCAGCGTGCTCGCGATCGTGATCGGGACCATCGTCGGCTGGATCTTCTACAACCAGGCCTTCGAGTTCCTGACCAAGCCGTTCCTGACCAGCGTGACCCAGCTGGCCAAGGAGGCCGGCAGCACGAAGCTTCCCCAGCTGACCTTTCCCGGCGTCGGCAACCCGCTGACCTTCCGGATCAAGATCTCGGCGCTGTTCGGTCTCCTCCTGGCTTCGCCGATCTGGCTCTACCAGTTGTGGGCGTTCATCGCGCCCGGCCTGCACCGCAACGAACGCAAGTGGGCCTACCTGTTCGCCGCAATCGCCGCGCCGCTGTTCGCGGCCGGCATCTGGGTCGCGTACTGGACGCTGCCAAAGGGCATCGAGATCCTGCTGGGCTTCACCCCGCTCGACATCCAGAACCTCGTCGAGCTGCCCGACTACCTCGATTTCGTGATGCGCACGATGCTGGTGTTCGGCGTCGCCTTCCTGATCCCACTCGTGGTCGTGCTGCTGAACATGCTCGGCGTGGTGCCGTCGTCCGCACTGCGCCGGTTCCGGCCGTACATCGTGCTGGTGATCTTCGTGTTCGCCGCGGTGGCCACACCGTCGGGTGATCCGTTCACGATGTGCCTGCTGGCCGTCCCCATGTGTCTGCTGTTCTTCATTGCCGAGGTGATCACACGGATCCTCGACAAGCGCAAGGCGCGCAGGGCCGAGGAACTGCTGGCCGACTGATGACCAGACGGATCGCGCTGGTGGTCAATCCGACCTCCGGCCGCGGCCTCGGTGCCCGCGTGGCACCGGTGGTCCGCGAACGACTCGCGGCGGCGGGGATCACCGTCGACGTGCACGCCACCACCTGCGCGGAGGACGTCGGCCGGATCTCGGCCGAGGTGGTCGCGTCCGGTGCGGACGCGGTCGCGCTGATCGGTGGCGACGGCACCGTCCATCTCGGCGCCCAGGTGCTGGCGAAGTCCGGGATGCCGTTTGGCGTGATCCCGGCCGGCACCGGCAACGACTTCGCCCGCGGGATCGGCGTACCGCTGAAGGATCCGGCCGCGGCGGCCGACCTGATCGTGGCCGGCAGGACCCGCGCGATCGACCTCGCGGTGGCGAAGGACGAGTACATCACCACGGTCGTGGCCGGCGGCTTCGATTCGCTGGTGAACAAGCGCGCCAACGCGATGAGTTGGCCGAAGGGCAACTCTCGCTACACCGTCGCGACCCTGGCCGAACTGCGTACGTTCAAACCCCTCGAGTACGTCGTCACCGTCGACGGCGAGGTGATCGAGACCAAGGCGATGCTGGTCGCGGTCGGCACCGGGCCGACGTACGGCGGGGGACTGCAGATCTGTGCCGGCGCGGAGATCGACGACGGCCTGCTCGACGTGACGATCATCCAGCCGGTGTCGCGGTTCACCCTGCTGCAGATGTTCCCGAAGCTGTCCAAGGGCACCCACGTCGGCCACCCGATGCTGCGGACGGCGCGCGGCCGCTCGGTCCGGATCGAGTCGCCCGGGATCACGGCGTACGCCGACGGCGAGGTGCTCGGCCCGCTCCCGGTCGACATCGGGATCGCCCCCGGTGCACTGACCGTTTTCGCCTGAGACACAATCTTCACGGAGTGAAGTGTTCTCATCTCTGCCTGTGGTCTGATAGGAAAGCTTCCTAACAGTAATCCTCGGACGCCCCTCGGAGGAACCATGCAGACCCGCCCCACGCGCAGGACCGCGCTGCTGCTCGGACTGACCCTCGCGGCCGCCCCGGCGACCGCCCTCGTCTCCCGCTACGCCTCGCCCGCCGACGCCGCGGTCCAGGCGACCGGCCTCGACGATCCGGCGAAGAAGGAGATCGCGATGCAGATCGTCTGCAGCGCGGAGAACTCCTCGCTGGACTGGAAGGCGCAGTACAAGTACATCGAGGACATCGACGACGGCCGTGGCTACACCGCGGGCATCATCGGGTTCTGCTCGGGCACCGGCGACATGCTCGAGCTCGTCGAGCTGTACGCCGACCGCAAGCCGGGCAACGTGCTGCAGAAGTACCTGCCCGCCCTGCGTGACGTGGACGGCAGCGACTCGCACGACGGCCTGGACCCGAACTACACCAGGGACTGGAAGACGGCGGCCAAGGACACCGCGTTCCAGCAGTGCCAGAACGACGAACGCGACCGGGTCTACTTCAATCCGTCGGTGTCGCGCGGCAAGTCCGACGGACTGCGCACCCTCGGCCAGTTCTGCTACTACGACGCGATCGTCATGCACGGTCCCGGCAACGGCGGCACCAGCTTCGGCGGCATCCGCAACCGCGCGCTGCAGAAGGCCAAGCCGCCGGCGCAGGGTGGCAACGAGACGACGTACCTGAACGCGTTCCTCGACGCCCGCGTCTGGGCGATGAAGCAGGAGGAGGCGCACAGCGACACCAGCCGCGTCGACACCGCCCAGCGGGTCTGGCTCCGCAACGGGAACCTCGACCTGAACACCCCACTCGACTGGAAGGTGTACGGCGACCCGTACCACATCGGCTAGGGACCGCCCGGCCGTCCACCGTGCTATCTGCCGTAGGCGGCCAGGAAGATCCGTACGCCGCTGCGGACCAGGTGATCGATCTCGTCCTGATCGACGGGGACCGCGCCGTACCAGGTCCGGTTCTGGACGGGTCCGGTGACGAGCACGCCGAGGAACTCGGCCGCCTCGACCGGGTCCGGTACGTCGAGCAGGCCGCGACGGTGCAGTGCCTCGAGCCGGTCGGCCAGGGCGGTCCTGGTCGGCCGGTCCGCGAGCAAGCGGGGGAAGTGGGCCGCCTCGGCGATCATCAGCCGCAGGATCTCGGTCCGCTCGGCCGACTTCGCCACCTCGGTCGCGAACACGCGCCCGAAGCGGAAGAGCGCGTCCTCGAGGTCTGTGGCGTCGTCGATGGTCTCCTGCAGCAGTGCCTCGAAGCCCTTCTCGTGGCCCGCGCGCGTCTCCGCGATCGCGGCCAGGAACAGCCGCTCCTTGTCGCCGTAGTAGTCGTAGATCGTGCGCTTGGAGACACCGGCCTCGGCGGCGATGGCGTCGACGCCGGCGCGGGCGTAACCCTCGGCGAGGAAGACCTTCAATGCCGCGCGCACGATCGCGGCCCGTTTGGCCGGCGATCCTTCCCTGACCACCGCGGGGTTCTCCTCCCGATCGACTACACCGTGCAGTGTAGCGCTACTACACTGCACGGTGTAGTGTGCGAGGGATGACCGATGTTGCCCTGGATCGATCGATTCTGAAACTCGGCGGCGTGGTGATGGTCGGAGCCCTCACCCCGCTGCTCGACATGACGATGGTGACCGTGGCGCTGTCCCGGATCGCGGCCGGTTTCGGCGCGTCCGTGGTCACCGTCCAATGGGTCAGTGCGGCGTACCTGCTGTCGATCGCGATCACGATTCCGACGACCGGCCGGCTGGTGGAGCGATTCGGTGCCCGGGCGGTGTGGCTGACGGCGCTGGCGGTCTTCTGTGCCGGATCGGCGCTGTGTGCCACGGCCTGGTCGGCGGGCAGTCTGATCGCTTTCCGCGTCCTGCAGGGGCTCGGCGGCGGCATGATCGTCCCGCTCACCATGATGATCCTCGCCAAGGCCGCCGGTCCCGACCGTCGCGGCCGGGTGATGAGCCTGGTCGCGATCCCCGCCCAGCTCGCGCCGATCGCCGGTCCACTGCTCGGTGGCCTGGTGGTGGACACGATCGGCTGGCAGTGGATCTTCCTGATCAACCTGCCGATCGGGCTGACCGCGATCGCACTCGCCTGGAGGACCGTTCCGGCCGACGCCGTACGTCGCTCGGCCGGGCTGGACCTGGTCGGGCTGGCGCTCGTCTCACCGGCGATCGCGCTCCTCGTCCTGTCCCTGAGCGGTACGGCGACCTGGCCGTCGGCGATCGGTGGTCTGCTGCTGCTCGCGGCGTTCGTGGTGCATGCGCTGCGATCGACGATGCCGTTGCTCGAGCTGCGGCTATTCCGACACCGTCCGGTGACCGTGGCGACAGTGCTGAACTTCTTGTCCCGCTTCTCGGTGTTCGGCGCGATGCTCCTGATGCCGCTCTACCTCCAGCAGGTTCGTGGTCACAGTGCGCTGGAGGCGGGGCTGCTGCTCGCCCCGCAGAGTCTGGGCACGATGCTCGCCCTGCCGTACGTCGGCAGGTTGACCGACCGAATCGGCGCCCGGCCCGTCGCTCTCGCCGGAGTCGGGATCACTGTCGTGGCGACGGTCGCGTTCACGCAGGTGACGGACACGAGTTCGTTCGTCGTTCTCGCGATCGCCTTGCTGGTCTGGGGGATGGGGATCGCGGCGGCCACCGTGCCGGTGTCGGTCGCGGCCTACCACGGTCTGGATCCCGCGGCCATCCCCGGCGCGACGAGTCTGATCACCACGGTGACGACCCTCGGTGCTTCGGCCGGGGCCGCCGTGGTGACTGCGATCCTGCAGTCGCGTCTCGGCCACCACGCCGGCGATCCCGCCGCGGCGTTCGCGGACACGTTCTGGTGGGTGCTCGTCTTCACGGCCGTGACGTTGCTCCCGGCAACGATGCTGCCGGCGCGAGGCGCCGCCTAGGTCCCGGGGATCGCCTTGGGTTCGGCGCGGTCGGTCCGCGGGTCGGCCTCCGCGCGCTGGCGGAGCATCGAGAGCATGGTGGCGAGCTGCTCGAGGTTCTCGGCCGGGAGGACCGAGCCGACCCAGGTCATCAGCTCGGCGTCGACGGTGGGTGTCGCCGCGGTCAGGATCTCGGTGCCGGCGGGGGTGAGCTCGATCAGGGAGGAACGGCGGTCGCCGGGGTTCGCGATCCGCCGGCAGCGGCCCGCGGCCTCGAGGCGGTCGACGGCCTTGCTGGTGGCTCCGACCGTGATCGCGGCCCACTGCGCCAGGTCGTAGACCCGGGCGGTGCCCTGGGACGCGAGGAAGCGCAGGAACTCGAACTGGCCGAGCGGCAGCCCGTGCTCGGCCTTCAGTCGGGCATCGAGCACGTTGTAGAGCCGCGTCTCCAGCCGAACCAGGTCCGTGAACAATGATGTGAGATCGGTCACAGGAACATCCATGCTTCCAGGGAATTAGGTTCCTTGGAATGTAGTTATCAGGAACTGTATTCCTTGGAATCTATCACCGATGGAGACTGACGATGAGTCGTGAAGACCGTGAGCAGGCCCGCAAGATGATGACGAAGGGCGACCTCGCGCGGACTGCCGCGCAGGTGCGCGCCGACTTCGACGCACAATTCGCCTCGCTCCCACTCGGGGACGACGTCACCCTGGCGGAGCGAACGCTGGGTGGTGTGCCGGCCCTGGACGTCCGGGTCGAGGGCGCTGAGGCCGACGCCGTGATCCTGTATCTGCACGGTGGCGGTTACGTCATCGGCTCGGCGCGTACCGGCGCCAACCTGGCCGCGCCGTTGTCGCGTCGCACCGGTGTGCCAGCAGTGTCGCTGGACTACCGGCTGGCCCCGGAGCATCCGTTCCCGGCTGCGGTGGACGACGCACTGGCGGCGTACCGCGAACTGGTCGAGAGTGGCCGGACCGTCGTGATCGCAGGGGATTCGGCAGGCGGTGGGTTGGTGATCGCCACGTTGCTCGGGGCCCGTCGGGCCGGGCTGCCGCAGCCTGCCGGTGCCGTCGTCTTCTCGCCGTGGGTCGATGTGACGCTGAGCGGCGCGAGCATGAGGACCCGTGGTGACTACGACCCGCTCTTCTCGCAGGCTCACATGGCGCAGTTCGCCCACTGGCTGCTGGGCGACAGGGACCCGGCCGACGAGCTGGCCAGCCCGCTCTTCGCGGACCTGACCGGCCTGCCGCCGCTCCTGGTCCAGGTCGGCTCGGCCGAGGTCCTGCTCGACGACGCGCTGCGCCTCGTCGCCCGGGCCGCCGAGCAGGAGGTCGACGTGAGCCTCGACATTGTCGCCGGGGCCCCACACGTGTTCCAGTACTTCGCCTCCATGCTCCCGGAGGCCGACGAGGCCCTCGAGCGCGCCGCCGCGTTCATCAAGAACCGTCTCCGAGACGCCTAACCGTGGGTCTGGGGGCGGCGTCGCATAGCCTGGGGGTATGAGCACCCCGTCCGAGAAATATGCTGTCTTCCGCTCGGACCAGGAGCATCCCGCCGTGAAGGAGTTCCGGGCGCTCTACGACTTCGAGTTGGACGAGTTCCAGCTCCGGGCGTGTGCCGCGCTCGAGGACGGTCACCAGGTGCTGGTCGCCGCCCCCACCGGCTCCGGGAAGACGCTGGTCGGCGAGTTCGCCGTACATCTGGCCCTGCAGCGCGGGCAGAAGTGCTTCTACACGACGCCGATCAAGGCGCTGAGCAACCAGAAGTACGCCGACCTGGTCAGCCGCTACGGCTCCGACAAGGTCGGCCTGCTCACCGGCGACAACTCGATCAACTCCGAGGCGCCGATCGTCGTGATGACGACCGAGGTCCTGCGCAACATGCTGTACGCCGCGTCGACCACCCTGCTCGGACTCTCGTACGTCGTGATGGACGAAGTGCACTACCTGGCCGACCGGGCTCGTGGCGCGGTCTGGGAAGAGGTGCTGATCCACCTGCCCGACTCGGTCTCGGTGGTGTCGCTGTCCGCGACCGTGAGCAACGCGGAGGAGTTCGGCGACTGGCTGGAGACCGTCCGCGGCAACACGGTCGTCGTCCTGGAGGAGAAGCGGCCGGTGCCGCTGTTCCAGCACGTGATGGTGGGCAAGCGGCTGCACGACCTGTTCGCCGGCGAGGCGCCGACCGCGCGCGTGGGTGCGCCCAAGCCCGCGAAGTCCGGCAACCCTGCGAAAGCCAACCAGGTCGACATCAAGGACCTGGTCAACCCGCAGCTGGTCCGGATCGCGCGCGATGACAACCGGATCTTTCGCGATGACTCGCGCAAGCCCCGCCGGCGCCGCGATCTCCCGAAGAGCCGGCCGACCCGGACGCACTTCACGCCGTACCGGTCCGATGTGGTCGAGGAGCTGGACGCTGGCGCCTTGCTGCCGGCGATCTACTTCATCTTCTCCCGCAAGGGCTGCGAGGACGCGATGCTGCAGTGCCTGCGGTCCGGCCTGCGGCTGACCAAGCCGAGTGAGCGCGACGAGATCAAGCGGGTGCTGGCCGAGCGGACGGCGGACCTGCCGGACGAGGACCTCGGCGTGCTCGGGTACCACGACTTCTCCGAGGCGCTCAGCCGCGGCATCGCGGCGCACCACGCGGGCATGCTGGCGGCGTTCAAGGAGGTCGTCGAGGAGCTGTTCGCGCGCGGCCTGATCAAGGTCGTGTTCGCCACCGAGACGCTTGCCCTGGGCATCAACATGCCGGCGCGCACCGTCGTCCTCGAGAAGCTGTCGAAGTGGAACGGCGAGGCGCACGTCGACATCACGCCGGGGGAGTACACGCAGCTCACCGGCCGGGCGGGTCGCCGCGGCATCGACGTCGAGGGACATGCGGTCGTGCTGTGGCAGCCCGGGTTCGATCCGCGCGCGGTCGCCGGTCTGGCGTCGACCCGTACGTATCCGCTCCGCTCGTCGTTCTCGCCGTCGTACAACATGGCGGTGAACCTGGTCCGCCAGGTCGGGCGGATGCGGGCGCGCGACATGCTCGAGCTGTCGTTCGCGCAGTTCCAGTCCGACCAGGCCGTCGTCGGTCTGGCCCGCCAGGTGCAGCGCAACACCGAGGCGCTGGAGGGATACAAGGAGTCCATCGACTGCCACCTCGGCGACTTCCTCGAGTACGCCGACCTGCGCCGCAGGATCGGTGAGCGCGAGGCCTCCGGATCCAAGCGGCGCAAGCTGGACCGCCGGGTCGAGGCGCAGGAGTCGATCGAGAAGCTGCGGATCGGCGACATCATCCGGATCCCGGCCGGCCGGAGTGCGGGCTGGGCGCTGGTGCTCGACCCGGGCATGCGGTCCGAGCGCGAAGGCCCGCGGCCGACCGTGCTGACGCTGGACCGGCAGGTCCGCAAGCTGTCGATGATCGACTTCCCGACCCCGGTCGAGGCGATCGGCAGCCTGCGGATCCCGAAGAAGTTCAACCCGCGCAACCCGCAGCAGCGGCGCGAGCTGGCGCAGGTACTGCGCACCCGCTCCGACATGCTCGGTGAGGACGGGCCGCCGTCGCGCGCCCGCGGCAGGGACGTCGTCAGTCACGCCGACGATCCGGAGTTGCAGGAGATGCGGGCGCAGTTGCGCGCGCATCCGTGCCACGGATGCTCGGACCGGGAGGACCACGCCCGCTGGGCCGAGCGGTACTACCGGCTCGACCGGGAGAACCGCGAGGTGCAGCGCAAGATCGAGCAGCGGACGAACACCATCGCCCGTCAGTTCGACCGGGTCTGCCAGGTGCTGGACGCGCTGCACTATCTGGACGGTGACAAGACCACCGAGGCCGGCGATCGACTGGCCCGGATCTACACCGAGCTCGACCTGGTCGCCGCCGAGTGCCTTCGGCAAGGAGTGTTCGACGACCTGACCGTCCCGGAGCTGGCCGCGTGTCTGGCCGCACTCGTCTACGAGGCGCGGTCGAAGGACGAGCCGACGTCGCCCCGGTTGCCGCGCGGCGACGTACGACTGGCGCTGGAGCGGATGGGGTCGATCTGGCGGGACCTGTCGGCGCTGGAGCGGGACATGCGGGTCGACTTCCTCCGGTCGATGGATCTCGGGTTCTGCTGGCCGGCGTTCCGGTGGGCGTCCGGTGCGTCGCTGGCCGAGGTGCTGTACGAGTCCGACCTGGCCGCGGGCGACTTCGTTCGTTGGGTGAAGCAACTGATCGACCTGACCGAGCAGGTCGCGGACGCGGCCGGCCCGACTCCGCTGCGCAGTACGGCGCGGGCCGTCGTCGACCAGATCCGTCGTGGTGTGATCTCGTACGCCTCGATGGTCGACGAGCCCTAGAACGAACCTTTGCGGTGAAAGACTTCACGGGCACTACACCCCTGCCTTGAACACCCGAAGGAGAACACGTTCGTGGAGCTGACGCGCCGGAACCTCGGCAAGCTTGCGCTCGCAACCGGGACGGTCGCCGCCGTCGGCACCGGAGCCGGGACGGCCCTGAGCCGTTCGGCCGATGCCGCCGCGACCTGGAAGACCACCGGCACCGCTGTGTCGGCGTTGGCCGGCTTCGACAACCAGATGAAGGCCTTCATGCAGGCCCGCGGTGTGACCGGCGGGCAGCTTGCGGTGACGTACAAGGGCCGGCTGGTGCTTGCCCGCGGCTACAGTACGTCGACTGCGCTGACGGTCCAGCCGACCTCGCTGTTCCGCGTCGCGAGCGTGTCGAAGATGTTCACGGCGGCCGCGATCATGAAGCTCGTGCAGGACGGCAAGCTGAGCCTGACCACGCCGGTCGGCAACATCATCGCGATCACGCCGCCGACCGGTCAGACCAAGGACACCCGCTGGTCCGCGGTCACGATCAAGCGGCTGCTGCAGCATCTCGGCGGGTTCGACCGCGACGTCTCCGGCGACCCGAACTTCAAGGACGCCATCATCGCCAAGGCCCTGGGCGTCCCGATGGAGCTCCAGCACGCCGACGAGATCAAGTACATGGCCGGGCAGAAGCTCGACTTCGCGCCGGGCAGCAAGTACGCCTACTCGAACTTCGGCTACGTGCTGGCCGGCCGCGTGATCGAGAAGGTCAGCGGGCTGAGCTACGAGACGTATGTGAAGCAGAAGCTGCTCGCTCCGTTGAAGATCACCCGGATGGCGCAGGGCTGGAGCGTCGCCAAGCACACCGGCGAGGTGCCGTACGAGTCGCAGTACACGGGGCCGACGGTGCTCGACAACACCGGCAAGATCGTTGCCGCGCCGTACGGATCGTTCAGCATGCGGATCCAGGACTCGAACGGCGGCTGGATCGCGAGCGCTCCGGATCTGGTCCGGTTCGCGAAGATGTTCGACGCGTCGTCGAGCGTGCTGAACACCGCGTCGCTGAACAGCGTCTGGGCCAAGCCCGAGATCGGCATCCAGCCCGACGGCTGGTACTACGGCCTCGGCTGGCAGATCCGTCCGACCACGAGCGGCGGCACCGGCCGCAACACCTGGCACACCGGCAGCATGCCCGGCACCTTCAGCATCGTGGTCCGCACCTACAACGGGATGAGCTGGGCCGCCTTGTTCAACCGCCGTGACGACCCCAGCGGCAAGTCGTACGGCGACATCGACGCGGCGCTGTGGACCGCTGCCAACGGTGTGAAGACCTGGCCGACCAACGACCTCTTTCCGACCTACTTCCCCTGAGTTGCGGCGTTTCGGCCGAGGCCGAATAGCGTTGCCGGTGTGAACAGACGACTCCTAGCGTCAGGGATGTGACCCGCCGTGCCAGGCGGTGGGCACATTCTCTGGGGAGGAAGTCACGATGATCGGAACGCGCAAGTTGCTCGCGGCTGCCGGCGTACTCGCCGCCGTCTGCACTGTTGCGGCGACCGCGCCGGCTGCACAGGCCGTCGACGCGGCTCCGGCGGGCACGAGGGTGACGCAGACACCGTTGGCCGATGGATCCGTCCGGGTAGGTGTCACCGGCAACGAGGCGCCGTCGCCGAACGCGATCGCTGCGGTGCCGTCGACGTCGCCGGCCGTGGAGCACGTGTTCCTCGCGCCGGGTGGGAGCACGATCTGCAAGTCGGGTTATGCCTGCGCCTTCGTGCCGTACAGCAACGGTTTCTACGTCTTCAAGTTCGTGCACTACGACGGCTACTCGGTGAGCAACTGGCTGAACGTCGGCCCGTTCCTCAACAACCAGACCGGCGGCGCCGGCGCCAAGTGGGACAACGTGAACGGTCGCCAGCTCGGCTGCGTCGCGGCCGGAACCGGCAGGAACGTCGACTGGAACCCCGTCTGGCGGGTCAGGCTCACCGCCTCAGGCTGCTGATCTAGAACATCAATGCCCGGAAGTGCGGCGTACTGACCTGGGCCTCTCCGGCCATCTCGGTCAGTACGCCGCGCACTGTGTCGATCGCTTCGTCGCCGAACCTGCGGCGGAGCTTGCGTTCGTAGGCCTGGTGGAACTTCCGGGCCGCCTGCAGTGCGGCCTCGCCCCGGTCGGTGAGGTGCAGCAGGCGGGCCCGTGCGTCGGACGGGTCCGCGCGGCGTTCGAGGTAACCGCGGCGCTCCATGTCGTCGACGATCTGGCTCGCGCCCTGCTTGGTGATCTCCAGCCGCGCCGCCAGCCCGCTGATCGTCGTCGGTCCGGCACCGAGCGTGCGCAGTACGAAACCGTCCGACCGGCCTTGGTCGTCGAACCCCTGCTCCGCCGTCGCCGCCCGCAGTGCGCCGACGAACTCCTGGTCCGCCAGCACCAGCAGGATCCCGAAATCAGGCTTGCCCGAACGCGTCATGACCGCCATGATAGTCAAGCCGACTTGGTCAAGTTGGCTTGACTATCTGTGATTGGGGGAAGCGATGCAGGTCATTCGCGCTGCCGAGGCGCCGCGGTTCCGGTTACCCGGGGTCGAGTTCACCGGACTGGCCGCGCCGAGCCGCGGGTCGGCCGGTCTGTGCACGTGGAAGCTGACGGTCGATCCCGGTGTCCGCGGCGATGCGCCGCACACCATCGACCGCGACGAGGTGTTCATGGTGCTCAGCGGCACCGTCCAGGTCACCCCGGACGGTGAGAAGCTCGCGGCCGGCGACGCGGTCGTCGTACCGGCCGGCGAGCCGATCTCGCTGACCAACCTAGGTGAGGACATCGCCGAGCTCCACGTCGCCATCACCGCCGGCTTCACCGGCACCATGGCCGACGGTACGACGATCCAGCCGCCGTGGGCTCAGTGAGTCAGCACCGCCGCAGTGGTGCCGAGTAGGTGGTGTTGCTCGTCGTGGCGACGTAGTAGTCGGTGACGTAGGAGCCGTCGCTGAGCCGGTTCCACACCGACGTCGTACCGACCTTGGAACCAGGGCGCTGGCAAGTGATCCACGCCAGTGACCCGATCGGCAGCAGGCCTGGGTACGTGGCGTACGACGTTCCCGGGCCGTGCCGGCGGCTCAGATTGTCGACGGTCGTCTGGAACGGGTTGCCGCAGCCAGGGATCGGTGCGCTGTAGCCGGGCTTGGTCGGTGTCCTGGCGTAGTAGTCGGTGATGTAAGTCCCGTCGATCAGCTTGTCCCAGACCGTGGTGACGCCGATCTTCGGGCCGAACGTCTGGCAGACGATCCGCACGCCCGCGTTCTGGGCGATCGTCCCCCGCACCGGATAGGAGGTCCCCGGGCCGCTGTAGGCGTAGATGGTCGTTCGGACCGTGTAGGAGTACCAGACCGAGGCGACGGGTGCGTCGAATCTGTCGTTGTCGATGTTGAGGGTGACACCGCCGTACGTCTCGGTGTGATCGCCCCGGTACTGCTTGGCGCGCTGCCCGATGAGCCAGTAGCGGTTGGAGATCCGCGGCCAGTTCGTCAGCGACGAGCTGAGGTCCCAGCGGGCGATCCAGACGGCGTCCGGCCGGGCGTACGCGGTCGAGTTGTAGACCTCGGCCAGGTGACGAGCACCGGAGTCCTGGTGTGCGTAGACGCCGGAGAGGAAGCCGCGGCGGTGCAGTTCCTTCGTCCACGACGACAGGTACTGCAGCACTGTGGCCCGGCAGGTCGCGTCGGCTGTGTTGTAGTGCTCCATGTCGGCGTAGATCGCACTGCCCGCCAGGAGCCCGATCGCTCTGGCCTTGGTGACCGCGTCACCTGCCTGGAGTGCTCCCTGGGCTGCCGCGGACGCCGCAGTGATCTTCACCGCGTTCGGGCGGAACGTGCAGGGAGCCTGGTAGCCGAGGTAGATCGGGATGAGGCGCCAGCCCATGCGGGTCACACTGCCGACCCAGCTCTGGGTGAGCTGCGGCTGTGCACAGCTCCGGTTCACCCCGCCGACGTAGATCCCGATCGCCTTGTACGGCGATGCCTTCCAGGCAGTCATCTGCGCGACGGTCGGCGCCGTACAGGTGTCGAACGCGAGTCCGGTGAACCGGGTGGCCGTCGTACCGGCTCCATAGGTGAGCGGCGTGGTGGGCTCGGCCACGGCCGGCACCGACGGGCCCAGTAGCAGTACGGCAACCGCCGCGGCGGCCACCTTGAATCCGATCCGCTTCATTGGCGGCACCCCCCAGTCTCAGTAGACGGCCACGGGGTCGGCGTACGCAAGGGCCTCCGGCACCGCTGCGATCCAGCAGGCGTTAGGTTGAGTCTGTCATCGCGTTGCCGAGCCGGGAGGACTGTCGAATGCCGGACATCGTGGAGTTGGGGGAGCGGCCGTACGTCGCGCTGCGCGGCAAGGTTGCCATGAACGAGATCAGTGCGTTCGCGGACCGGATGCGCGAGGTGATCGACTGGCTCGCCGCCCGGGAGATCGCGCCGAACGACGCACCGTTCTTCAAGTACGACGTGGTCGACATGGAAGCCGGCCTGGTCCTGGAGATCGGGTTCCCGGTCGACGATCTGCACAGCGGTGAGGGCGAGATCGTCACCGGCGTACTCCCGGCCGGGCGCTACGCCAGTACGACGTACCACGGCCACCCGGACGGTCTCGTCGACGCCACCCGCGACCTGCTGGCCTGGGCGGACGACAAGGGCCTCGAGTGGGACGCCGACGGCGACAGGTGGACCGCGCGGCTCGAGGTCTACAAGTCCGACCCGCGCGAGGTCCCGGACATGGCCGACTGGGACACCGAACTGCAGTTCAAGCTGAAGGATTAGTGCGCCGTTCCTGGGTGAGGTACTAGGTGCCCACCGTTCTCGCCGGCCTGAGCCGTCTCGACCCTGAGCGGATCCGCCACGTCGCCTCACCCCTGATCGAGCTCGGCTGCGCCCTCCACGTGCTCGCCGAGCCCGCCCACCACGATCGCGTCGAGTGGGCGGCCGCCGTACGACTGCCCGACGTACTCCGGTCTGAGTTGTCGCAGTGGACGTGGACCGTGCGGGCTGTCCGGGCGCGGTTCTTCGCGACGAGCAGCGGGACCGGGATGCCGTCGTGGCAGGACGAACTGGCGGCGCTGCGGGCTCGGGCGCCGGAGGAGGTCGCGGCTGAGTTGGTGCGGCCGTTGCGGGGGCGTCCGCTGAGCAGTCGGACCACAGACACGGACGCCGTACGCCACTGGGCCCGCAGCCGGGGTCGTGCGGTCGCTGCCCTGGTTGATTCGTTGTTGAGCGATCCGGAGGAGCCGGTACGTCGTTTCCTCGACCTGCTCGATGCCTGCTGGGCGGAGTGGTTCGCTGGGGTGTGGGAGGAGTCGCGGGACGCGCTGGCGGCGCGTGGTCGGCAGGACCGGGATCTGGCGGTGCGGGACGGCTTACTGGCGATGCTGCGGTCGCTGGATGGGTCTGTCTCGGTGCGCGATCCGGACAGCGCGGTGGTGCAGAAGGTGCAGAGCAAACGGATCGATCTGTCGGAGCGGTCGCTGTTGCTTGTCCCTAGCAACTACATCGCGCCGCACCTGTTCCTGGGGGAGATCCCTGGGGAGCCGCTGACTGTCATCTACCCGGCGGTGGGCGCCGGGACCGCCGTACCGACCGCTCAACAGATGCTCGGTCGCCTGGAAGCCCTCGCCGCCCCCGACCGTCTCCAGGTCTGCCGAGCCGTGGCCAGCGAACCGCGGACGGCCGGCGAGATCGCGGCGTTGTGGGGCCTTCACCCGACGCAGGTGACGCGCCACCTCCGAGCCCTCACCCGAGTCGGCCTGGTCACCGCCGAACGCCAGGGCCGCTTCGTCGCCTACCGCCTGGACGAAACCACCCTCAACCACCTAGGCACGGATCTCCTCAACCTCATCATGCGGTGAGCCGCCCAGCTCCACGCTGCGGATCGTCCGCCAGGAGTTGGGTGCGTCTGAGCCGCACATGAGGTGGACCTCGGTGACCAGCATGGAGATCGGGAGGTGTTCGCGGACCTGGCGTTCTACTGCTCTCAACTCGGTTGGTGTGCCGTCTCTCGCCACGGTCAAGTGGGGCATCAGGTCCTGGAACTCACCGCCGTACGGCGGGTAGTCGGGAAACGCCCGGAACACGGCCCTGGTCAACGCCCGGAACGGCTCCGCAGGATCGGGCGCCAGCCACAGGACGTCCTCGTCGAACCAACCGGTCGTGTTCCATTCCGCCCTGAACCGCGGCACCGTGCGCACAGCGTCGCCGAGGTTGCGGAGCACGTCCTCATCCAACTCGGCCGGCGGAACGAACGGATACAGCACCGTCACATGCGCCGGGACACCCCACACCGAGGCGGGGTCGAACCTCGCGCGATGCGCGCTGACAGCGCCTTCGGCCGCCGCAACGACAACCACAACCGCCGAATCAGTCCCTTCGAACATGCAGACCACGCTAACCGAGCCAACCTCCTGAATCGGGCGACATCGGCACAGGAATGCTTCGGTGGCTGATGCATTGACGGGATCTGTCAGTCCAACGGGCGGGTGGGGTGGGCGGTAGTTGGGTGAGGGGGTGACAGCTTCTCTTCCGCCGGCCGTACGTCGGTTGATCGGCGCGACTCTCGTCAACACGTTCGGGAACGGTGTGTACGCCGCCGTCGGGGCGCTCTACCTCACGCGGGTGGCCGGACTGTCCGTCGGTCATGTCGGCATCGGGCTGACCATCGCGGGCCTGGTCGGGCTCGTGGCCAGCACTCCGCTCGGTGTGGTCGCGGATCGTCTCGGACCGAACCGTGCCTACGTCGGCTTCCTCGTCTTGCAAGCGATCACGATGAGCGCGCTGACGCAGGTCCGCTCGTTCCTCCCGTACGTCGTGGTCGCCGGGATCACCGCGATCGCCGACTCCGGTCAACGTGGCGCGAAGGGTGCGCTGATCGCGGGCCTGTCGCCATCCGACCAGCGGGTCCGCACGCGGGCGATCCTTCGCGTGACGACCAACATCGGGATGGGTGCAGGCATGGCTGTCGCCGGCGTCGTTCTCGCGGTCGACCGGCGTGAGGTGTACGTCGCCGCCCTGCTCGCCAACGCTGCGACGTACGTGATCACCGCGGCTCTGGTCCGCTTCGGGATGCCCGAGGTCAAGAAGGTGTCGTCGGCAACCGGTCCGTCCGGACTGACCGCGTTGAAGGATCGGCCGTTCCTCGCGTTCGTCGCGTTGGACGGCGTACTGAGCATGCACAACGCGATGGCACAGATCGCGATCCCGCTCTGGGTGGCGACCGCGACCGACGCGCCGCGCTGGCTGATCTCCGTCCTGCTGGTGATCAACTCGGTCGCCGTGATCCTGCTCCAGCTCCGCGTTGCCCGAGGCACCGAACACCTCCCCGGCGCCGCCCGTGCCGGCCGCCGGGCCGGCGTCCTCCTCGCCGGAGCATGCGTAGTCCTCGCTCTCACCGACGTCACCTCAGGCGCCGTCACCGTCGGCCTGCTGATCGTCGCAGCCCTCGTCCACGTCCTGGGCGAGATGCTGCAGTCCGCAGGCGGCTGGGGCATCAGCTTCGAACTCGCCCCACCCGGCGCCCAAGGCCAATACCAAGGCGCCTACGCCATGGGTCACCAAGTCGGCGACCTCGTCGCGCCCCTCATCCTCACCACCATCGCCGTCACCTGGGGCTGGCCCGGCTGGTTGCTGACAGCCACCATCTTCCTCCTCACCGGTGCACTGCTCCCGATAGCCGTCCGCAGACACCCCCACTGGCCGACCGCCGAGCCCTTCGTCCAACTGCCTGCCACCACCCCAGCAAGCGCCAACCCCATACGCTGACGAGTGGCGGGAAAGGGTTGGACGGGGTGATGGTTCGGCTTGTAGCTTGCGGTGGCACTCCCGAAGGGCAATGTCAATGGACTCTCCACAGGTCACCGCCGAGCCGTTCGACGTGATCATCGCCGGGTGCGGTCCGACTGGCGCGATGCTGGCCGCCGAACTGCGGCTGCACGATGTGCGGGTACTCGTTCTGGAGAAGGACACCGAGCCTGTGTCGTTCGTCCGCATCGTCGGTCTGCACATTCGCAGTCTCGAGCTGATGGCGATGCGCGGACTGCTGGATCGCCTGCTCGAACACGGAAGACGGCGTCCGGCCGGCGGATTCTTCGCCGCCATCGACAAACCCGCGCCTGAGGGCCTGGATTCCGCGCACGCCTATTTGCTGGGCATCCCGCAACCGGTCGTCGTTCGCCTGCTCGAGGAACATGCGATCGCACTGGGTGCGCAGGTACGGCGCGGTGCTGCGGTCGCCGGGTTCGAGCAGGATGACGAGAGTGTGGCCGTCGAGTTGGCCGATGGGGGACAGCTGCGTTCGCGCTATCTCGTCGGTTGTGACGGCGCGCGCAGTACGGTGCGCAAACTGCTCGGCGTCGGCTTCCCCGGCGAGCCCTCGCGGACCGGGACGCTGATGGGCGAGCTGGAAGTGGGGGTGCCGCCGGAAGAGATCGCCGCCAAGGTGACCGAAGTCCGCGAGACCGATCAGCGATTCATGCTCGGGCCGGCAGGCGCTGGGGTCTATCGCGTCGTGGTTCCCGTCGCTGGAGTCAGCGAGGATCGCGCGGAACCCACCCTCGAGGACTTCAAACAGCAGTTGCGCGCCATCGCCGGAACCGATTTCGGCGTGCACTCGCCGCGCTGGTTGTCCCGCTTCGGGGATGCCACCCGGCTGGCCGAGCGGTATCGGGTCGGCCGGGTACTGCTGGCCGGCGATGCGGCACACATCCACCCACCCACCGGCGGACAGGGCCTCAACCTGGGCGTTCAGGACGCGTTCAACCTCGGCTGGAAACTGGCCGCACAGGTCCGTGGCTGGGCGCCGGAGACACTGCTGGACACCTACCAGGCCGAACGTCATCCGGTCGCCGAGGACGTGCTGGACAACACCCGCGCCCAGATGGAACTGCTGTCCACCGAACCAGGCCCGCGGGCCGTGCGCAGGCTGCTCACCGAACTGATGGACTTCGACGAGGTGAACCGCTATCTGATCGAGAAAATCACCGCGATCGGCATCCGCTACGACTTCGGCGAGGGCCCCGACCTGCTCGGCCGCCGCCTGCGCGACCTCGAACTGCGGCACGGCCACCTCTACGATCTGCTGCATCGCGGCCGCGGCCTGCTCCTGGACCGCACCGAGCGCCTGACCGTCGGCGGTTGGTCAGACCGCGTCGACTACCTCGCGGATCCCACTGCGGTCCTGGATGTTCCGTGCGTCCTTCTACGCCCCGACGGCCACGTCGCCTGGATCGGCAACGACCAGCAGGACCTCGACAACCACCTCTCCCGCTGGTTCGGCAAGCCCATCAACTGATCTCGCCCGAGCAAGGCTCACAGGTCAGGCGGCGGCTGGTTTCAGGAGGTCGCGGAGGGAGCGGGCCGCGGTGAAGCCGGCTCGGTTGGCGCCTATCGTGCTGGCCGAGGGGCCGTAGCCGACCAGGTGGACCCGGGGTTCGAGGACTGTGCGGGTGCCGTCCATGCGGATTCCGCCGGAGGGTTCGCGGAGGTGGAGCGGGGCGAGGTGGGCCAGGTCGGCGCGGAAGCCGGTGGCCCAGAGGATCGCGTCGACGTCCACGCGTCGACCGTCGGTCCATTCGACGCCGGCCGGGGTGATGCGGGTGAACATGGGGAGGCGGGTGTAGACGCCGCGCTCCAACGCAGCCTGCTCCTGCTCCCGGAGGTGGAGGCCGGTCACGCTGACGACGCTTCGTGGGGGGAGGCCGGCGCGGACGCGTTCCTCGACCTTGGCGACGACCTTTCGCCCGTACTCCGGGTTGAAGTCCTCACCGGTCCGCCACTCGGGCGGCCGTCGGGTCACCCACGTGGTCGTCGCGACCTCGGAGATCTCCGCGAGCAACTGCACCGCCGACGCCCCGCCGCCAACGACCAGCACCTGCTGGCCCGCGAACTCGGCCGCCCCGCGGTAGTCCGCCGTGTGCAACTGCCGTCCACGAAAGCTCTCGATCCCCGGATACCAAGGAATGAACGGCCGATTCCACGTCCCCGTCGCGTTCACCAGAGCCTCCGCACGATAGGTGTCAGCAGACGTCCGCACCTCGAACAGTCCGTCCACCTTCCGCACGCTCTCAACGCTGACCGGTCGTACGACGGGCAACCCGAACCGCTTCTCGTAGTCCGCGAAGTACCCCGGCACGAACTCGTTGGCCTGAGCATCGGAAGCACTCGGGGGCACCGGCACCCCGGGCAGGTTCGCGATCCCGTGGACGTCGTGCATGGTCAGCGAGTCCCACCGGTGCTGCCACGCTCCACCGGGCGCCGGATTCCGGTCGAGTACGACGACCTCGTCGTACGGCGTGAATCCCATCCGGACCAGGTGGTAGGCAGCCGACAGCCCGGCCTGCCCGGCGCCGATCACCACCACCTCGACCTCTCGCACATCCCGTCCAACGTCCCGGCCGGGCGGCGTCTTCCCGGCTAGCGTTTGTGGCATGGATCTCACCGCCGCGTACGGCTTCCGGATGGACTGGATCGTGAGCTTCGTCGCGGTCGCTCGCCACGGCGGCTTCTCCGCGGCGGGCAAGGCGGTGTTCCGCGGCCAGTCCCGGATCAGTGAGCACGTGGCCGAGCTGGAGCGAGCCCTCGGCGTCCAGCTCTTCGACCGCACGGCTCACCCGGCACGCCTCACCCCGGAAGGACGCGCCCTGGTCCCGCACGCCGAGGAGATTCTTCGCCGCCTCAACGACCTGGCGTCCGCCGGGGGAGAGGTCCGCTTCGGCACGTACCCGAGCGCCGCGGCGTGGCTCTTCCCGCAGGTCGCACAGCGCCTCCCGGCGGAGGTTCGGCTGCACCTGGTCGAGGGGCCGAGCATCGAGCTCGAGGGCGCGCTCGGCCGGGGCGAGGTCGATCTGGCGATCCGCCCGGTGCATCCCCTGGTCGCCTCGGAGTCGCTGGACCACGAGGTCCTCTGGACTGAGCCGCTGGTCGCCGTGTTCCAGCAAGGCCATCCGCTGGCCTCCGCGGAGTCGGTCGGGCTCGACCAGTTGGCGAACCTGCCGCTGATCTCCATCGGGAGACCTCCGGCGGACGCCAGTTCGAGTCACACCTGGCCTTCGCGTCCGCTGGGCTCAATCCGGAGAGTGTCTACCGCACCAACCAGCCCCAGACGCTGCTGTCGCTGGTCCGTCACGGCTTGGGCACCGGGGTGACCAATGCACTCGCCGTCACCACCGCGAACCTCACCGGCGTACGCCTGGTCCCGATCAGGGACGCGGGAGTCGAACGGCAGGTAGCAATCTTCGTGCACCGCGACCGGCCGCGGACTCCCGCCCTGGATCAGGTCATCACGGCGGTCCAGGCCGTGCAACCGCCGACCTGGCCCTGAGCGTCCTGAGTCGGGGGTTCGACGGCGCTTTCGGCGCCCAGGCACGCACCTCGCGGCACTTGACCAGCGCCCACGATGCTCCGCATCGAGGCCACTGCTCAAGCACCCCGATGCACGCACCTGAACACCGAAATCTCTCGCCGAACCCCCGACTCAGGACGCTAGGGCAGGGTGGCGTCACACAGCTCGAGGCAGCGCGTCAGCAGGGCGTCCTGCAGGTCAACGTCGTACGCCTGTGGGTTGACCTCGATCGCCTTGCGATCCTGGAAGAACGTGCCGGTGACGAGCGCTTCCGGATCGTCCGACACCGCCAGCCAGGCGGGGGTATCGGCGCCCTGGGCAACGGTCAGCGGCGCGGCGTAGCCGCTCATCTTCGTGCTCACCCACCCGGGATGGACCGCGTTCGACAGCACGTCCGGCCACCGCCGGGCCAGGGCGAAGGCCAGCGCGGTCATCGCCAGCTTGGAGTCGGCGTACGCCGCGTCCTGCGTCCACTCCTGCTCGTGCTGAAGGTCGTCGAGGCGAATCCGGCCACGCGAGATCGAGTCCGAGCTGACGAACACGATCCGCCGCGGTTTCGGCAGCGACGCCGTCAGCAGCAGCGGCGCCAGCGCGTTGATCTGAAACGTCTGCTCCAAACCGTCCGCGGTCACCGGCCTGCTCTCGTCCTTGGAACCCCATCCCGCGTTGTGTACGACGACGTCCGGCGCCCCGAGCCGCAGTACGTCGGCCGCCATCTCACGCGTCGACCGCAATGACGACAGCTCACCGACCACGAACCCAGCACCCCCGCCGCGTTCCGCGCTGCGTGCGTGCCGGATCACCTCGTGGCCCCGCGAGTCGAGGACCCGGGCGATCTCCGCTCCGATCCCGTCGTTCGATCCGGTGACCAGAATGCGGCTCACCGTGAGCCTCCCATCGTGACAGGCACCCCATCGGGCGCGACCAGTTGCTGCTCACCCGGCGCATCGAGGACCAGCCGGCGCGGCCCGAGAACAGCGGGACCGGCCGCCGACAGATCGTTCGGCACGATCGGTACGTCGAAGCTGAACACCTCGAGCACTGCCGGACCGGCCTGAAGATACGTCATCAGGAACCCCCGTGGATCCCCGTGATGCCTGATCTCGCCGATCGCCTCGAACCCGAACCGGTCCCGCCAGAAGTCCAGCGCGGCGGGCAGGTCCGACACCGTCACCGCGACATGATCGAACCGTGGCTCCTCACCAGGCACCTGGGCGGCCTCGGCCGCTGCCAGCACCGGCGACGAGATCCGTTCGTAGCTCAGGTTCCCCTGGATGAACTCCAGCCGTGCCCCGTCAGGGTCGAGGAAGAACGCGATCCGTACGTCCCCGAGGACGTCGAGGGGTTGCGACAGCACGGTCACCCCGGCGTCCTCCAGCCGCTTGATCTGCCGGTCGACGTCGGCCACCTTCATCCCGAGATGCCGGATCCCGCCCTGCAGATCGTCGTTCACCCAGCCACCTTGGTTGCCGTCGGCCCCGACCTCGACGAGCTCGAGGACCACGGTGCCGTGGCTGAGCAACCGTCTGCGGCCGGTCGGTCGCGGAGCGTCCGGCAGCGGCCGGAAACCCAGCAGGGGTTGGTAGAAGTCGAGGGAACGATCGAGATCGCGGCAGCCGATCTCGACCCGGCGCAGTCCGGGCAGCAGCGATGCGGGCATGGCAGGGAGCGTACCGTGACCGCTCACAGAATGGCAGCCCCGAAGTCTTGACAGCCGCGATTCGCGGGGCTGAGTCTGTGATCGCTCACAGAAACCCGTGAGCGATCACAGAATCGACTGATCCGGAGAGGTTCACCATGGCTCGCTCGACCATCGGACCCGCTGTCGGGCGCCGTAGCTTCCTGCGCGGAGTGGCCGGTGCCGGCCTCGCCGTCACCCTGCCGGCCGGGCTGGCCGCGTGCTCCGGCGACGACGAGCCCGACGCGGCGCCGCAGCCGTCCGGGGACCCGGACGCGCCCGCCAAACTGACGTTCTGGACCTGGACGACCGGGATCGACAAGGTCGTCGCGATCTGGAACAAGAAGAACCCGAACCAGCAGGTGACGGTCAGCGCCCAGGCCCAGGGCGAGGAACTGCTCACCAAGATCGTCACCGCGCACCGGGCCGGCAACCCGCCGGACCTGATCCACGCCGAGTACCAGGCGCTGCCGGTCCTGATCACCAACGGCGTCACCGCCGACCTCAGCTCGCTGGCCGGCGAGGTCAAGGGTGCGTTCACCGACGGCACCTGGGGACTCACGTCGTTCGGCGGCAAGACCTACGCGATCCCGCAGGACGTCGGCCCGATGATGTTGTACTACCGGTCCGACCTGTTCGAGCAACTCGGTCTGACCGTGCCGAAGACGTGGGACGAGTTCGGCGCGCTCGCCGAGCAGGTCCGGTCCAAGGACTCCAAGCGCTACCTGGCCACCTTCTCGTCCGGCGACCCGGGCTGGTTCGCGGGCCTGGCCGAGCAGGCCGGCGCGAACTGGTGGGCCAACGACAACGGCACCTGGACCGTGTCGATCAACGACGAGCCGACCAAGAAGCTCGCGAAGTTCTGGGGCGACCTGGTGAACGCCGGAACCTTGCAGGGCAAGCCGATGTACACGCCGGAGTGGAACAAGGCGATGAGCGACGGCACGCTGCTGGCCTGGCCGAGCGCCATCTGGGGTGCGGGTGTGCTCCAGGGCGTCGCGCCGACCACGAAGGGCAAGTGGACCATGGTCCCGATGCCGCAGTGGGAGTCCGGTACGGCGACCACCGGCTTCTGGGGTGGATCCGCGACCGCGATCGCGGCGAAGTCGAAGCAGTCGGCCCAGGCACAGAAGTTCGTCAAGTGGCTGAACACCGACCCGGAGGCGCTGGAGGCGTTCGTCTCCTTCGGTGGCATCTACCCGGCGGCGACCGCGGGTCAGTCGACACCCGCGCTGGCCAAGGCGCCGGTCATGATGCCCAACCAGCCGACGTTCTTCACCGAGGCGGCCGACATCGCGAAGACCGCCCGGGGCTTCACCTGGGCGCCGAACGTGAACGTCACCTACAGCCAGTACAGCGACCTGTTCGCGAAGGCGATCCAGAGCAAGGGCGACTTCGGCGCGGCCGTCGATCAGTTGCAGGCGGCATCGGTCGCGGACCTGAAGAAGCAGGGCTTCCAGATCAAGGAATCCTGACCGTGGCTGTCCTTTCCCCAGCCAGGCTGCACCGGCCACGGCAGCGAGGCGGCGCCGCGCCGTACGTCTTGCTGCTGCCGGCGCTGGTGCTGCTCGTGCTCTTCCTGATCATCCCGATCGGCTACACGATCTGGCTCAGCGTCCGCGCCTCCCGGGTCACCGGCGGCGGCCTCGGGCTGCGCAAGGAGTCGTTCGTCGGGCTGGCGAACTACGTCGGCGCCATCACCGACTCGGCGTACGCGCACTCGGTCCTGCGAATGCTCGGGTACGGCGTGATCGTGGTTCCGACGATGCTCGGCCTGGCCCTGCTCTTCGCGCTGCTGCTCGATTCGCGCGGAGCTCGGCTCACGTCGTTCACCCGGCTCGGCATCTTCCTCCCGTACGCCGTCCCGGGCGTGATCGCCTCGCTGCTGTGGGGCTTCCTCTACCTGCCGGGAGTGAGTCCGATCCGCGCCGCGTTCGAGGCGGTCGGGCTGCCGGCGCCGGACTTCCTCGGCTCGGGCAGCGTGCTCTTCTCGGTCGCCAACATCGGCATCTGGGGCGGGGTCGGGTTCAACATGATCGTGCTCTACACCGCGCTGCGCGGACTGCCGGCCGAGCTGGACGACGCCGCCAGGGTGGACGGTGCGAGTGAGCTGCAGATCGCCTTGCGGATCAAGGTTCCGCTGATCGCCCCGGCCCTGGTGATGACGGGGATCTTCTCGCTGATCGCGTCGCTGCAGGTGTTCAGTGAACCGTCGACGCTGCAGCCGTTGACCGACTCGATCTCGTTCACCTGGGTGCCGCTGATGACGATCTACCGCGACGCCTTCGTCAACAACGACATCTACACGGCCGCCGCGGCCTCGGTACTGCTTGCCCTGGGCACCTTGGTCGTCTCGCTCGCGGTGCTGAGCTTCCTGCAGAAGCGCGCGTTCGGGGAGGAACGATGAGTACGGCGGTCCTGGAGCGGTCCGGCCCGACGGTGCGATCCACCGAGCGCACCCCTCGGCGTACTCGCTATCTGTCGACGGGGATCTTGTTGCTCGGGGCCCTCTACTGCTTGCTGCCGGTCGCCTGGGTGGTCATCGCCGCCACCAAGGGACCTGGTGACCTGTTCACCACGTTCTCGTTCTGGCCCAGCTTCAACGGCGGCTTCGGCTACAACGTGTCGCACCTGCTCGAGTTCCGCGACGGCATCTTCTGGAAGTGGGCCGGCAACAGCCTCCTGTACGCCGGGGCCGGGTCTTTGCTGTCCGTGGCGATCTCGGTGACGGCCGGGTACGCGCTGGCGAAGTACCGATTCCGCGGCCGGGAGACGCTGTTCCGGTGCATCCTGGCCGGAGTCCTCGTCCCGCAGATCACGCTGGCGGTGCCGCAGTACCTGCTGATGTCGAAGCTCGGCCTGGTGAACTCGTACTGGTCGGTGCTGCTGCCGAGCATCATCAGCCCGTACTGCATCTACCTGTCCCGGATCTACGCGGCCGCGGTGGTGTCGGACGACATGCTGGAGGCCGGACGGATCGACGGTGCGGGGGAGTACCGGCTGGCCTGGTCGATCGGGATGCCGCCGATGATCCCTGGCATGGTGACGATCTTCCTGCTGCAGTTCGTCGCGATCTGGAACAACTTCCTGCTGCCGTACATCATGATCTCCGACGACCGGCACTTCCCGATGACGGTCGGGTTGTTCTCGATGCTCAACCAGGGCGCCAGCCAGCCGGCTCTGTACTCGCTGGTGATCATGGGCGCGTTCCTGTCGGTGCTGCCCCTGATCGCACTCTTCCTGTTCCTGCAGCGCTACTGGCGCATCGACCTGGTCAGCGGCGCCGTCAAGGGCTGACCCGTTCCATCTCTGATCAACGAAGGGCTATCTATGAGTGACGCGCGCTTTCCCGACGGCTTCGTCTGGGGTGCGGCCACCGCGGCGTACCAGGTCGAGGGCGCGGTGGACGCGGACGGTCGTGGTCAGTCGATCTGGGACACCTTCTGCCGGGTCCCGGGTGCGATCGCCGGTGGTGACACCGGTGATGTTGCCTGCGACCACTACCACCGGTACGCCGAGGACATCGGGTTGCTGGCGGACCTCGGGCTCGGCGCCTACCGGTTCTCGATCGCCTGGCCGCGGATCCAGCCCGACGGCTCGGGTGCGATCAACCAGAAGGGCCTGGATCACTACCGCCGGGTGGTGGACGAGTTGCTCACCCGCGACGTCGTCCCGTACGTGACTCTCTATCACTGGGATCTCCCGCAAGCTCTGCAGGACAAGGGCGGTTGGCCCGCGCGCGACACGGCGTACCGGTTCGCGGACTACGCGGCGGTGGTGCACGACGCGCTCGGGGACGTCGTACAGCACTGGATCACGCTCAACGAGCCGAAGGTGTCGAGTCACGCCGGCTACGGCAGCGGCATCCATGCGCCAGGGATCAAGGACTCGGTACTGCGGGATCGCGCCGTCCACCACCTCCTGCTGGCTCATGGCCTGTCGCTGCAGGCGTTGCGCGACGGCCGGCACGCAGCAGGACAACAGGTCGTCGGCCTCACGCTGGATGTCAGCCCGGTCGCACCGGCGAGCGACTCCCGGGCCGATGCCGATGCGGCCCGGCGAGTCGACGTCGACAGCCACCGGTTGTTTCTCGACCCGGTCCTGCGAGGGACGTATCCGATCCACCTCGATGCCGTGCAGGACGGCGATCTCGGACTGATCAGTGCGCCGATCGACTTCCTCGGGATCAACTACTACCGGCGGATCCTCGTGCAGGCCGGTCCCACCGGTGACGAGACCGTCCTTCCCGAGGGCGTTCCGGTGACTTCGGTGAACTGGCCGGTCCAGCCGGACGGCTTGCGTGAAGTACTGGTCGACCTGCAGACCACCTACCCAGCCGTCCCGCCGATCTACATCACGGAGAACGGCGCGGCGTACGACGACGTACCGGCCGAGGACGGGACGGTCGACGACCCGCAGCGGGTGGACTACCTCCATGGCCACCTGAGTGCACTCCGTACTGCGATCGCCGCCGGAGTGGATGTCCGTGGGTACTTCGTCTGGACGCTGCTGGACAACTTCGAGTGGGCCGAGGGTTTCGCCAAGCGGTTCGGCATCGTCCACGTCGACTACGCGACCCAGACTCGTACGCCGAAGACCAGCGCGGGCTGGCTGGGGCGGGTGGCGCGCGCCAACGCCCTGCCGTCGGGAGACAGACCGGCCTGACATGATTGGGCCCGTGGCAGGCAGGGGGACGTCGAGAAGCGAGCCCGCCGCTCACCCGAAATCGCGGGGAGCGGCGCGGCGGGCGATGCGGCGTGGGCCGACCATCGACGACGTCGCCGAGCTGGCCGGAGTCTCGCGCGGCACGGTGTCACGGGTCCTCAACGGTGGCCACTACGTCAGCGCCGCCTCACTCGAGGCGGTCCGGCAGGCGATGGCCGACACCGGGTACACGGTCAACCAGAGCGCCCGCAGCCTGGTGACCAAGCGGTCCAACGCGATCGGGTTCGTGCTCTCGGAGCCGCAGGAGCGGTTGTTCGAGGACCCGAACTTCAGCGTGCTGCTGCGGTCGTGCACGCAGGCCCTGGCCGACCAGGACGTCAGCCTGGTGCTGATGCTGGAGTCCAGCGACGCCGACCGGGACCGGATCCTTCGGTACGTCCGCGGCGGACACGTCGACGGCGTACTGCTGATCTCGTCCCACTTCGGCGACCCGCTGATCGCCGAGCTGGCCGAGGGCGGCGTACCGGCCGTTGCCTGCGGCAAGCCGCTCGCACCCGGCGATGTCCTTCCGTACGTCGCTGCCGACGACCGTGAGGGTGCTCGGCAGATGACGCGGTACCTGGTCGAGCAGGGGCACCAGCGGATCGGGATGATCAGCGCGCCGCAGATCGCCGGGGGACAGGAGCGGTTGCAGGGCTACCAGGACGTGCTCGGGCGGAAGGCGCTCAAGCGGCTCGTGGTCTCCGCGACCGACTACAGCCAAGAGGCCGGCCGGCAGGCGATGGCGAGGCTACTCAAGGCCAGCCCGGATCTCGACGCGGTGTTCGCGGCCTCGGACCTGCTCGCGTCCGGGGCTCTGGTCGAGCTCCGGCGCGCCGGTCGGCGGGTGCCGGAGGAAGTGGCCGTCGGCGGGTTCGACGACTCCCGGATCGCCCGCGAGTCGGACCCGCCGCTGACCACGATCCGGCAGCCGCTCGAGCTGGTGGCCCGGGAGATGGTGGAGGTGCTGCTCCGCCGGATCGACGGCGCCGACGACGGTCCCCGCATCCTGCCGACCGAACTGGTCGTGCGGGCTAGCGGATGAACTGGTCCACGTAGTCGGCGCCGAGGCCGTTCGCGCCGTAGTGGTCGCGGCACAGCTGGATCTTGGTGAACGTGTCCTCGTAGCCGGTCTGGTTGCCGGCCTCGTCGACGTAGATCATCGCGCCGGAGATGTTGAAGAACGTGATCATCTCGGTGCAGTCCTCCGGTACCCGCAGGGTGTGGATCTCGCCCGGCGGCTCGTACACGAACGACCCGGTCTCCGCGACCCACTCGTGCTCGTCGTACTGCCACTTGCCCTTGATCACGTAGCCGAAGACGGCGCTCGGGTGCCGGTGCCGGGACACGATGCCGGCCCGGGTCACCTTCAGCAGGTTGCACCACTGGCCGGTGACCGTGTTCAGCATCAGCGGCCGGAACCACACCCCTGGCGCCTGCTGCACCCACAACCGGTCGTCGTCGGGCACCGCGGGTACGGCGATCTCCGCCGGAACTCCTGCTGAAACCGGGATCATCGACTGCTCCTTCACATGCTCTGGTAGCCGCCGTCCACGGGCAGGACGGCGCCGGTGACGAACCCCGCGTCCGGGCCGGCCAGGAAGGCGATCGCCCCGGCGACCTCCTCGGGCTTTCCCCAGCGGGCCATCGGCGTACGGGAGATGATCCGGTCGGCGGCGGCCGGATCGGCTTGCAGTGCGGCGGTCAGGTCCGTGGCGATCCAGCCGGGTGCGACCGCGTTCACCCGGATGCCGTCGGCCGCCCAGGCGACCGCGAGGGACTTGGTCAGTTGGACGATGCCGCCCTTGCTGGCGCTGTACGCCGGAACGAGCGGACCACCGAAGTAGCTCAGCATCGAGGCGAGGTTGACGATGCAGCCGCGGCTCTCGGCGAGCAGGTCGTGCGCGGCTTCGGCCGCCCGCAGCGCACCGGTCAGGTTGATCTCGAGGACCTCCCGGAACACCTCGGGCCGATGCTCGTCACCGCGGCGGATGATGCCGGCCGCGTTCACCAGGACGTCCAGCCGGTCGAGCGAACCGATCAGTTGCTCGAGTGCGTCGGGCTCACGCAGGTCGAGCTCCACCTCGGACGGGCCGGCATCAAGACCTGCGGCGACGACCTGCAGTCCGTCGGCGCTGAGTCGGCGTACCGTCGCCGCGCCGATCCCGCTGGTGCCTCCGACGACGAGAGCGGTACCGGACATGCAGCTCAGCTTCGTGGTCGCTCGTCCGAGCGGCAAGAAGTACCCGCACGCCGGATCGGCCCGATCCGGAGCACGGGCCGGTCAGGGCTCGTCCGGAAGCCCGGAATCAGAGCCGTGGATGGGGATAGTCGGCGGAGCGGTGCTGGAAGGACAGGATGCCGGGATTCCGGATGACGCCGGCTTCGATCTCGATCGCGGGGCCGAGGGTGGCGTCGGCGTGCCAGGCGTCGGGGCCGTCGAGCACCGGGCGGAGGAAGGGCAGCACGGCCTCGCTGATCTCCCAGGTCGCCGAGTTCCACAGGTACGACGGGCTGTGGTCGACGCCGTAGTAGGTGATGTGGTCACCGACCACGAACGTCGGGTCGCCGAACCCGGTCGGCCGGGCCCAGCTGAACCCCATGCCCAGGTCGCAGGAGACGTCGACGATCAGGCTGCCCGGCGCGAACCGCTCCAGATCCTCCTCGACCAGGAACGTCAGCGGGGCGTCCGGATCCTGCAGCACGCAGTTCACGACCACGTCGTGCTCGGCCAGGAACCCGGCCAGGGGCACTCTGCCCTCGTCGGTGAGAGCGTGGCTGGGGCGCCGCCCGTCGTCGTCGGCGTCGTCGTGGTCGAACTGGATGATCCGGGCCGAGTGGATCGGCGAACCGACCGCGGACACGCCGCGCCCGGTCAGGACGTCGACGTCGTGCACGCCGTGCGCATTCAAGGCGGTGACGGCTCCACGGGCCGTCGCGCCGAACCCGATCACCACCGCCCGCAGCCGGCGCCCGTAGTCGCCGGTCGATCCGATCAGCTCGAGCGCGTGCAGCACGGAGCAGTAGCCGGCGAGCTCGTTGTTCTTGTGGAACACGTGCAGGCTGAACCGTCCGTCGGCACTCCAGTGGTTCATCGCCTCGAACGCGATCAGCGTGAGTTCGCGGTCGATCGCCAGCTGGGTGACCTTGTCGTCCTGGACGCAGTGCGGCCAGCCCCAGAGCACCTGTCCGGTCCGGAGCTCGGCAAGATCCTCGGGCTGCGGCTTCGGCAGCAGTACGACGTCGGACACAGCGATCAGTTCGTCGCGGTCGACGACCCCCGCGACCGACTTGGCCAACTGCTCATCGGAGATCCCGAACCGCTCGCCGTACCCGGACTCGAGGACGATGCGCTGCCGCAGCTCCTCGTCGATCCGGTCGAAGTGGTGCGGATGGATCGGTAACCGGAACTCGTTCTCCTTGCGGGAACGGCCGATGACGCCGAGCGTTGACTGGTCCACGAGGGCCCCTTTGGTTACGGCCTGTTGTAGCACAGACCGCCCGGAGGCCGTTCGTTCAGTCGACGCTGGTGTCGATGCGGCGGTGGTACCGCTGGCCGGCCTTGCCACCGATCAACGCGGCGAGCAGCGTCACCACGACAGCCGCCACGACCGCGATCACTCCACCGGTGGTCAGGGTCTCGTTCGCGATCGGCACCGACGGCAGGTCCACCCGGTCCAGTACGTCGTACTGCGAACCGGCCAGCGCGGCGATCGCCGCGACGACGACCGTCACCAGGAAGCCGATCAGCCAGACGCCGAAGCCCTGCCGCGCACCGTCGAAGCGGGCCAGCCGTCCGGCGACGTACCCACCGTTGTAGTAGGCGATCGCGAGGATCAGCAGCAGGACCGCGCCGGACGCGATGCCGATGGTGCCGGCGTCGGACTCGGCCGCGTTCCAGTCGATGGTGGTCGCGTAGTCGACGGCCGCCGCGACCGCGCCGACGATCCCGGTCAGCAGCGCGATCAGCCCGATCGCGACCAGCCAGCCGAAGAAGGCCGAACCGCTCTTGAAGCCCCGGTACGCCGGATCCACCTCGGTCGCGGCGGACGTCCGGACGTTCGCCCGGTGCAGCGGCCGCGTGTCCCGGTCGTTGTCAACGTCGTCGTCAACGTGGCCCACCGGCCGCGAGTCAGGGTCGTGCTCGGCGCGGCGCAGCGTACGCGTCTCGTCGACCTGCTGAGTGTCCGTATCGTCCCGATATTGCTGGACCATGGTCAGTTCTCCTCACCAGACAGGCCCCGTGTCGCCCCTCCGGTACCCGTCCGGGCGCTGCCCATGCGTGGTCAGGCGGTGACAGCTAGTCCAACAGCGTGTCGATCTTGTCGTGGTAGCGCCGGCCGGCCTTGCCGCCGAGGATCGCGAACAGCAGCGCGAGGACGACCAGAGTCGCGGCGGCGACGATCCCGCCCATGGCCAGGGTGTCGTTGGACAGCGCCACGTCCGGCCGGTTCAGATCGTCGATCCAGCCGTACTGGCTGTTTCCGAAGGCCCCGGCACCGGCCGCGAGCACCGAGAACAGCAGCGCGAGCATCCAGACTCCGAAGCCCTGCCGGCCGCCGTCGAACCGCGCCAGCCGGCCGGCGACGTACCCGCCGGTGAAGAACGCCAGGGTCACCATCAGGACGACTACCGCCGCCGCGGTGATGCCCGCGGCCCCGGGCTGGGACTCGGCGTCAGCGCGGGAGTAGTCCAGGACCTCCGCCGTACCGAGCGCCGCGCCGGCCGCGGCCGCGAGCAGCAGCACCGACATCGCGATGGAGATCAACCAGCCGAAGAAGGCAGCACCGAACTTGAAGCCGCGGTAGGCGAGCAGGTCCGGATCGGTGATGGGCTCGGTGGTGGCCGTCGGTGCCGGCAGTTGGTCCGGGACGATCGTGACGTTGCTCATCGCACGGTGCGCGGCGGCGCGGGCCTCCTCGTAGCGCTGGGTGGTGGTCGCGTCCGAGTCGGGCGCGGCCGAGCCGGGGGCAGTCATGGTGGCGGTGTCGCCGCTGTACTGCGCTGTGGCGGTGTCGCCGTACTGCTGAGCCATCTCCGCTTCTCCTCACTGGTCAGTCTCGCGCCAGACCTACCCAACGGAGTCTGGTCCGACACTGCCGGAGGGCGGATTTAACCGGCCCCTGGCGTGGGCTCACTGTCCGTCGCCGGGTATCGGCGGGGAGTGAAAACCAGGGGGCCGGCCGGGCGGGGCACGGTGCGGGTCTGGGACGACCCGACCAGTAACAGGCAGCGCATGTCAACCTGCTCGGGGTCCAGTTCGGCCAGCGTCGTCACGGTGATCGACTCCCCGGGACCGCCCACATCCCGGCCGATGACGACCGTCGTACCGGGCGAACGGTGTTCGAGCAGCAGGTCGCGGGTGGCGCCGACCTGCCAGGTCCGGGACTTCGACGCGGGGTTGTAGATCGCGATCACCAGGTCCGCCGCGGCGGCCGCGGTCAGCCGCCCGGCGATCACGTCCCACGGCTTCAACCGGTCCGACAGCGACAGCACGCAGAAGTCGTGCCCGAGCGGTGCGCCCACCCGGCTCGCGACGGCCTGCGCCGCGGTCATGCCGGGCAGCACGCGGACGGCGATGTCGGCGTACTCCGGCTCGGACGCGACCTCGGTGACCGCACTGGCCATCGCGAACACGCCGGGATCACCGGACGAGACCACAACCACCTTCGAGCCCTTCCGGGCCAGATCGAGGGCGAACGCGGCCCGCTCGGACTCGACCCGGTTGTCCGACCCGTGCTTGCGCTGACGAGCGCGGTCCGGCAGCCGGTCGACGTACGGGCCGTAGCCGATCAGGTCGTCGGCACTCGCGATCGCCGCCCGGACCTCGGGTGTCATCCACTCCGGGCCGGCCGGACCCAGTCCGACCACGGTGACCTCGCCGTCCGTCGCGGTCCTGGGCGCCGGCGCGGTGAAGGTGTTGTTGATCGGACTCGGGAGCAGCGCGAGCGAGAAGTACGGCACGCTCTCGGGATCCACCTCGGCCAGCGGAGCCGTGCGTTGCGCATCCGTCGTCGCCCGTTCGACGTACCAGGCCTCGTCGGCGCGGCCGGCCAGCTCGAACGCCTCCCGCACGTTCTCGAACGTGCGCCCGAGCTTCATCACCGCGGCCGCATCCGTGTTCCGGAGCCGATCCGCGAGTACGTCGGGCGGCAGCGTGCCCGGCAGCACGGTGAGGATCTCGTCCCGCTCACACAACGGTCGCCCGAGTACGGCGGCCGCCGCGCTCACCGACGTCACGCCGGGGACCACCTCGCACGGATACCGGTCGGCCAGCCGCTTGTGCATGTGCATATAGGACCCGTAGAACAACGGATCGCCCTCAGCCAGTACGACGACGTCGCGGCCGGCGTCGAGATGCGCGGCCAACCGGGCCGCGCAGTCGGCGTAGAAGTCGTCCATCGCACCCTGGTAGCCGCCGGGGTGATCGGTCGTCTCGGTGGTCAGCGGGTAGACCAGGTGCTCCTCGAGCTGGCCGTCCCACAGGTACGGCGCCGCGACCGAGCGGGCGATGCTGCGGCCATGCCGCGCGCTGTGGAACGCGATCACGTCGGCGGCCCCGATCAGCCGGGCTGCCTTGACCGTGACCAGTTCGGGGTCGCCCGGGCCGAGCCCGACGCCCCACAGTCTGCCTGTCACTCTTCCTCGCTTGCGATGGCGTTGACGGCGGACGCCGTGATCGCGCTTCCGCCTCGGCGGCCGCGGACGACGAGGTACTCCAGGCCGAGATCGTTCGCCGCGAGCGCGTCCTTCGATTCGGCGGCACCGATGAAACCGACGGGAATGCCGAGGATCGCGGCCGGTCGTGGCGCGCCGTCCTCGAGCAGCTCGAGCAGTCGGAACAGCGTGGTCGGCGCGTTGCCGATGGCAACGACAGAACCGGCCAGGTGGTCGTGCCAGAGGTCGACCGCCGCGGCGCTGCGAGTGGTCTGCAGCTGTTGGGCCAGTTCCGGGACACCTGGCTGGCTCAGTGTGCAGATGACCTGGTTGTCCGCGGGCAAGCGCCGCCGGGTGATGCCGGCTGCCACCATCTGCGCGTCGCACAGGATCGGTGCGCCGTTCTGGAGTGCGGTCCGGGCGTTCTTGACCACGTTCGGCGACCAGGCCAGGTCCGTGACCAGGTCGGTCATCCCGCAGGCGTGGATCATCCGGACCGCCACCGGTGCGACGTCAGCCGGGAGGTCGCCGAGCGCCGCTTCCGCCCGGATCGTCGCGAACGACCGCCGGTAGATCTCCGCGCCGTCGCGCACGTACTCGAACCCGCTCACCACGTCCCCATCCGCTCACCGTCGATCACATATCCGTTGCCCACGGCAAGTACGTCGACGAACTCGCCGGCCGGCTTGCCACAGCGCCGCTCACAGCCGGACCAGTGCATCGGCCGCTCGTGCCGCGGCAGCCGCGGCGTTACCCGCCGCGCGTCGGCCCGGACATCTGCCAGCGCCTTCGCACACCCAGGCTGCCCCGCACACGCTGTCACACCGTTCCAGGCCGATTCAGGATCTGTGACGAACCCAACCCCGTCCAACCCGGCACCAGCCTCCGCCGGCACCACGACGGACCGCCAAGGAGTCACCCTCAAGTCCTGACCCAGGTGCGCGAGCACTGCGGACTGTTCCTGGCTGAGGCTCCCGAGTGGCACCGTCACCACCAGTGCCGCTCCATGCTTGCCTGCCGCGACCGTGCTCACCGCGGTCGGCAGCTCCTCCGTAGCCTGCAACCCCAGGCGGTCGAGGATCCGCTCCTCACCACGATCGAGCTCCGCGATCCGCCACTCCTGCCCCTCACGCTCCTGCAGGAACGCCTCAGCCGTTGCGACCATCACCTCAGCCACATCACTCCAGCCAACCCGTACACCGCGAGCGCCAAGGCTCAACAGCCCTTCACGCTCATCCACCGCCCGCACGAACACATCCGCCCGCACCCCGGCCAGATCCCCGCGCCCGTCATCCAGCGCGAACAGGAACCGCCCAGGCAGCTCAGCCAACCCGGGCCGGGCACACAGCTCCCGGTCCACCGCAGCCGCCACCGGCAGAACGTCGTACCGGCTGTCCGGGTCCAGACCGGACAGCGGCGACGCCAGAATGTTCCGCACCCGCTCATGCGGCATCGACGGCAACAGCCCGGCCTCGAACAGCCGCTGAGACAGCTCGATCGGCGCATCAGGTGCGAGTCCGCGGATCTGCACGTTCGCCCGCGACGTCAGCTCGAGCCGCCCGTCCCCGAGGTCCGCAGCGGCCGTCCGCAGTACGTCGAACTGGTCGGCGCGGACCACGCCACCCGGCAGGCGAACGCGGGCAAGGCCTCCGTCGGCAGCCTGGTGCACCGCCAGCACACCCGGGCACCGATCCGTCTGAGTCCTCGACACAACCGCGATGCTACGTCCCCGCCTCCTGTGCTCTGGACCACAGCAGCACTCCGGCGGTCAGCGCCGCGCACACCCCGCCCGCGATCATGACGGTCGACACCGACCAGCCGTCCACCACCAGACCGCCCAGCAGCGCCCCGGTGGAGAGCACGGCCTGGAACGAACCGGTGAACAGGACGGTCGCCGCCTCCCGCGAGGCCGGTGCGGCCTTGGCGAACATGTTCATCGAGCAGACCGGCACACCGCCGTACCCGATGCCCCACACGATCAGCAGGGCCACGGCCCCCGCCGGACTGCGCCCCAGGACCGGCAACAGGAGGGTCGCGGTGGCGATGCAGGCGGCGCATCCGGCGAAGGTGAGGTGGACGCTGCGTGCGACCGCCGTACCCGCGATGAGGTTGCCGACCAGGCCGGCTGCGCCGTACACCAGCAGGAACACACCGATCAGCTCCGGCCGGACGACCTCGCGGAGGAAGGGCGTCACGTAGGTGTAGGTGGCGAAGTGCGCCGTCACGAGCATGCAGGTGACAACGATCGCGCCCTTGCTGCGGCGGAGCGCATCCCGGAGTACGGCGAGCCTGGTCACCTGCAGCGGCGGTAGTGGCGGCACGGTGATGTAGAGAGCAGTCAGCGCCACCAGCGACAGCACCCCGAGTACGGCGAACGACGTACGCCAGCCGGCCAGCTCACCCAGGACCGTGCCCGCCGGTACGCCGAGGACCGAGCCGAGGGGGACGGCGGAGAAGATGACTGCGGTCGCGCGGACGGTCCACCGCTCGGGGACGAGTCTCGCGGCCAGACCGGCACCGATCGACCAGAAGCCGCCGACAGTCAGGCCGACGAGGAAGCGGGCCAGCAGTTCGATCCAGTAGACCGGCGCGGCCGCGGCGACGAAGCCGGCGATCGCGAGCAGCACCATCAGTGCGCACAGCATCAGCCGCCGGTCCAGCCGAGCGGTGGCGACGGTGATGACCGGCGCCGCGACGCCCGCGACCAAGCCGGGCATGGTCATCAGCCAGCCGGTGCGTCCGGGCGTGAGTGAGAAGGTGGACCCGATCGGGGTGAGCAGTCCGATCGGCAGGATCTCGGTGGTGGTGATCGTGAAGATCCCCAACGTCACCGCGATGACCCCGAACCAGCGAACGGTCGGCGTCGGTGTTGTCACGACAGTCATGCCACCCAGCGAACCGTCCCGGAACCCCTCACACTGGCGAATTCACGACACCGCCCTGCACGTCGCATTCCCGCTACCGGAGTCGTCGGAGCGCAGGGAATGATTCGGCACGAGATGATCCGGCAGTAGATGATCTCGCGTTACCCTGGAGGTTATGGCGAAGACTCCAGTCCGTACGGTTCCCGACCTCACCGGCTATCTCACACATGCCGGTCATGTCCTCGAGACGCAGTTGTCCGCTGCCCTCGCGGAGATCGGGCTGACGTTGCGGATGCAGTGCGTACTGCGGCACGCCCTGGAGGAGGAGCGCACCCAGATCCAGATCGCCGAACTGGCGTACATGGACAAGACCACGATGGTCGTCACCGTCGACGCGCTCGAAGAGGCCGGGTACGCCGAACGCAAGCCCTCCGCCACCGACCGCCGCGCCCGCATCATCGCGGTCACCCCGGCCGGCGCCAAGATCGCCGCCGAGGGTCAGCGCATCGTCGACCGGGTCCACGCCGAGGTCCTCGAGGCCCTCACCGCCAGCGAACGCAAACCCTTCGTCGACGCGCTCGTCGACCTGGTCGACGGCCACCTCTCGGTCCCGGTCGAAGCCGTCTCCGTCCGCCGCGCCCGGCAACGCACGCGGTAGTCCACACCACGAGGTAGTCCGCAAAAGGATCGTCTAGTACGGAACTATCTGCTACCGTCGTACTTGTTCTGCTTCGAGCTGGGCAAGGAGATGGGTGATGGCAGTGGAAACGGCGGTTCAGGCGGGGCGTCCGGTGGCGGCCGGACGGACGAAAGCCCTGCTGGTGTTGTGCGTCATGCAGTTGATGATCATCCTCGACGGCACCGTGGTGACGGTCGCGTTGCCGACGATCCAGAGTGATCTCGGGTTCTCGCAGGCCGGCCTCGCCTGGGTGATGAACTCGTACCTGATCGCCTTCGCGGGACTGCTCCTGCTGGCCGGACGGATCGGGGACCTGATCGGAAGCAAGCGGGTCTTCCTGGCCGGGCTCGGCCTGTTCACGGCAGCGTCCTTGCTGTGCGGTACGGCGGGCAGCGCGGAGGTGCTGATCGCGGGCCGGTTCCTGCAGGGAGTCGGCGGAGCGCTCGCCTCGGCCGTGATTCTCGGCATGATCGTCGGCCTCTATCCGGCCCCGGGTGAGCAAGCACGCGCGATGGGCGTCTACAGCTTCACCTCGGCCAGTGGTGCGTCGATCGGTCTGATCCTGGGCGGTGTGATCACCCAGACCGTCGGGTGGCACTGGTCGTTCCTCATCAACGTGCCGATCGGCCTCGTCGCGCTCGCGTTCGCCGTACGGCTCCTGCAAGCAGAGAAGGGCCTCGGCCTCACCAAGGGCGCCGACGTACTCGGCGCTGTCCTGGTCACCGCGGGGCTGTCGCTCGCCGTCTACACGATCGTCCAGACGGCCGAGCCCCACGCGGAGCTCACGCGCACGCTTTTCCTGGCCGCCGCGGCGGTCCTGCTCCTGGCCGCGTTCGTACTCCGTCAGGCCCGCAGCATGAATCCGCTGCTGCCGCTGCACATCTTCCGCAAGCGCCAGACCACGGTCGCCAACGTCGTAGTCGTCCTGCTGTTCGCGGCCGGCTTCGGCTTCCAGTTCACCACCGCGCTCTATGTGCAGCGGGTCCTGGGCTACGACTCACTCACCACCGGCCTGGCCTTCCTTCCGGCGCCGATCATGAACGCGCTGATGTCGCTGTCCGTCGCGCCACGCCTGACCGTCCGCTTCGGCCCGCGCACCATGCTGACCGCCGGCCTGGCAGCCTTCCTGGTCGCCCTGCTCTGGATCAGCCAGGCACCGGTCGATGGTTCGTACGTCGTCAACGTCGCACCCGTCCTCGCGGTGATGGGAGCCGGCATCGGCCTGGCCATCCCGGCAGCGATCATGCTCGCGATGTCGGGCGCCGACGCGGGCGACGCCGGACTGGCCTCGGGACTCAACAACACCGCGCAGCAGGCCGGTGCCGCGGTGGGGACCGCCGTACTGGCGACTCTGGCCGCGTCCACCACGACAAGCCGGCTGGCTGACGGTGCGAGCGACGTACTGGCGCTACGGGACGGCTACGGAGTCGCTTGGCTCGCCGCGGCGGCCTTCGTCCTCGGTGCGCTCGTGCTGTCGACCACTCTGCTGAGGGCTCCGCGGAACTGACCGGCCGCTACTGTGGTCGGCCGTGAGTAAGACGAGGAACCCGGACCGGCTGGTCCTGTTCAGCGACGCGGTCGTCGCCATCGCCATCACCCTGCTGATCCTTCCGCTGGTCGAGGTGGTCACCGAGTCCAAGGCGGACGGGCTGGACGCGCCCGAGGTGATCACCGAGCACTGGCCCCAGCTGTTCTCGTTCCTGCTGAGCTTCGTGGTGATCGCGAACTTCTGGCTCGGCCACCACCGGGTGTTCGAGCACGTCCGCGCGTACACCGCACCGATGATGCGGCTGAACCTCGCATGGTTGCTCACGATCGTGTTCCTGCCCTTCCCGACCGAGATCGTGGGCACCTACGAGAGCGACCGGTTCACCGCGGGGCTCTACACCGGGACGATCCTGGTGCTCAGCATCTGCCAGTCGGCGCTCATCTGGATGATCCGCGGCCATGCGGAACTCGAGAACCCGGACTACCCGGTCGGCACCCGGGAGCTGGTCGGCTCCCTGGCGCTGACCGGGTTGACGCTGATCGCCTTCCTGCTCGCGACCCTCGTCCCGGGGGTCAAGTTCTACGCGCTGCTCCTGTTGATCCTCGCCCCGGTGGTACAGCGGGGCTGGGACCTGCTGCGGAAGGTCAGCTGATCCCGGCCCAGAACCCGCAGTGGTGCTCGGTGCTGAGGTTCACCGGCCGGACGCCGGTCTGGTCCGTCGGAGCCAGTGAGAGCCCGGTGACTGTGCGACTCGTCGTGGGGGACCAGTGCGGCCGGTCGGGGCCGTTCGGGTTGCCGGTGCGGGCGAACGCCGTCCAGTAGTCGATCATCTGGTTCGACAGCCGCTGCTGGGGCTCCGGGAAGGGGAAGTCGTAGTTGCCCAGGCTGAAGAGGTACGGCAACTCCGCGGCGTGGATGGCGCCCAGTCCGTCGTCTGCGAGGGGCGAGTGCTTGTCTGCGAACTCGTACGCGTACACCGGTACGCTGCCGGCGGCGTGCTGGTCGCTGGCGAGCTGAGTACAGGACCAGATCCGGTCCGTGGTGACTGCAGTCCACGCTGCCGCGGCAGACTCGTACCGGTTGAGCGGGTACTCACGCAGTACCTTCCCTGCCTGCCGTGCGCCGACCATGTTGGTCACCAGTTGCGGGTAGTTCTCGGCTGTGACGTCGCCGAAGGCAACCAGCCACGCTGCGGCCTCGTCGTGGTTGTTGCCTGACAGGACCGGCACGCGGTGGAACAGTCCGGCCTTCAGCGCCTTTGCGGGACTCAGTGGCATCGCCGCGGTGCCGCCGTACGCGACCTGGGTGAACTGCAGCATGTCCTCGACCAGTACGTCGGACGTCGCGGCCCGGAGGCAGGCGAGCATGGACTGGCCGGGGGTGCAGCCGAGCTTGTCCTTGTTGCCCTCGGCCCATTCCTTGCCGTTGGCCTGGACTCTGCTCACCGGGATGAAGGGGGCGTCGGCCGCCTGGCCCGGGTACTGGCTGTTGTCGTCCCAGTTGAAGTCGCACGAGCCGCTCTGCATGATCGCCTTCGCGAACAGGCCTGTCGCGGTGGGGGAGGTGAGCTGGGCGCACACGCTCATGCCGCCTGCGGACTCACCGGCCACTGTGACGTTGCGCGGGTCGCCACCGAAGGCTCGAGCGTTCCGCTGCACCCAGCGCAGTGCCGCCTGCTGGTCCTGAAGGCCGTAGGTGCCGGACCCCGGCAGGCCCGGGTAACCGAAGAACCCGAAGATGCCGAGGCGGTAGTTGATCGTCACCACGATCACATCGCCGCGGGCGGCCAGCTTGGACGCGCCGTAGTTGTAGCCGGCGCCGGAGAAGAAGCCGCCGCCCGGGATCCACAGCACCACGCCTCGCGGCTTCGCCGACTTGGCTGCGGGGGTCGTGACATTCAGGTAGAGGCAGTCCTCGGTCGAGGCGCCGTCGGGCACTTCCGGGTTGGCCTGCTGCGGACACGGGTTGCTGATCTTGGACTGCCGTACGCCGTCCCACGGTTTCACGGGTTGCGGTGCCTTCCACCGCAACGGCCCGACCGGCGGAGCGGCGTACGGGATCCCGTTGTAGACCAGCGCGTCCCCGACGGCCGTGCTCTGCACGAGGCCGGCATCCGTCCGTACGACAGTCGGTTCCGCGGCCGCACTGGGCTGGGCCGCACTCACCAGAAGAGCAGCCGGAGCAAGCCCGGCCGCAAGTATCGCCAAGAGTTTCGTCGTCATACCCGAAACCCTCGCCGCAACCCCCTACCCACCGCTTCGTCCCGAAGTCCAGCCCACCTACACCTTTGGTCTAGCCGTTCCTCCGCGCTCTCGCCTCCGCCGGCGGAGGCGGTGTGTTTAGCTGCGTCTTCTGAGCAGGTAGGTGTCCATGATCCAGCCCTTGCGGTCGCGGGCTTCGGCGCGGACCTTCTCGATCTCGGGTGCGACCTCGCGGAGCGGGCCGGAGATGAGGAGCTCGTCCGGGGTCCCGAGGTACGCGCCCCAGTAGATCTCGGCATCCTCGTCGACGTACGACGTGAACGCCGTCTGCGCGTCCAGCATCACGACCACGTCGTCCACGTCCTCCGGCCAGGCCTTCGCGAGTCGCCGGCCGGTGGTGATCTGGATCGGCCGGCCCACCTGGTTGAGCCCGACCCGGTGCCGTGCGGCCAGCGTCGACACACTGCTGATCCCGGGAATCACCTCGACCTCGAACGCCAGTTCGCCGCGAGCCAGGATGTCGTCCAGAATCGCCAGCGTGCTGTCGTACAGCGACGGATCGCCCCAGACCAGAAACGCGCCAACCTCATCGTCACCGAGGTTCGCCGCGATCAGCTCGGCGCACACATCGGCCCGGCGCCGCCGCCAGTCGTCAACGGCTTCGACGTACGCCGAAGTGGTCCGATCCCGCTCGGGGTCGCGGCCGACCGCGACCCGGTAGTCCTTGTCCGTGGCGTACCGGCGCAGGATCTCCTCGCGCAGGTCCACGAGCTCCTGCTTGACCTCGCCCTTGTCCAGCACGAAGAACACGTCGACCCGGTTCAGCGCCGCGACGGCCTGCATCGTCACCTGCTCCGGATCGCCCGCACCGACCCCGATCACCAACATCTCCCGCATGCGCGCAGCCTAGACGTCGGGCAACGAGACCAGCGACAGGGTCAGCCGGTCCTTGCCGGGCTTCTGCTGGAGGTGGGGTTCGAGGAGGGCGTTGAGGCCCTCGCGAAGCGTGGCGAGATCATCGGCGTCGACGTACAGGGCGAGTTGGCTGTAGCCCAGCTGCCCGAGCCGCGGGTAGAGGTCGCCGCGCTCGACGAAGCGGTCGAAGTCGGCGGCGAGCCGGGTCAGCATCAGCAGGAACGCCTGCCGGTGCTGCTCCGGCGTCATCGCGCGCGCCTCCCGCTCGTCGATCCGCCCGACCTTCGTCTGGTCCAGCGACAGCGTGCGCTCGGTCGTACCGCGGACCCGCCGCTCGCGCACCACGGTGAGGTAGCCGGCCTCGATCAGTACGGCGACGTGCCGGTAGAGGCTCGTGGCCGGGACGTCCGGCAGGTCGTGCTTGAGCTCGGTGGTGGTCAGCTCGCGGCCCAACACCCGCTGCACGATCCGCCAGCGGACCGGATGCAGCAGCAGATCCGCCACCGGCGTCGGCGACTCCTTCATGGCAAGGCCTCCCATTGATCCCAACTTTGGTAATAATATCTCGAACGGAAGCATTTGCCCTCGACCGAGGAGACTGCCGTGTCGCTCCACTCGCAGTTCATCCACCGTTCGGACCAACCAACCACCCTCTCCCGGCGGACCGTGCTCCGCGCCGCGGCCGCCGCCGTACCGCTGGCCGCCGTACCCGCCCTGCCCGCCGTCGCCGGGAGCGTTCGTGAACCCGCCGCGATCGGCCGCCTCGCGGAGAAGATCGAGGCCGGGATGGCGAAGTACGCGATCCCGGGCGTCGGCCTGGGCCTGTGGTACCGCGGCCGGGAGTACGTCCGCGGCTTCGGCGTGACCAGCGTCGACACGCAGGCGCCGGTGACCGCCGACACCGTGTTCCGGATCGGGTCGACCACCAAGACGTTCACCGCCATGGCGATCATGCGGCTGGTCGAACGAGGCCGGATCCACCTGGACGCGCCGGTACGCCGGTATCTACCGGACTTCACCACCTCGGACTCCTCGGTCGCCGCCCGCGTCACAGTCCGCCAGTTGCTGAACCACTCGGCCGGCTGGCAGGGCGACTACTTCCTCGACACCGGTCAGGGCGACGATGCGCTGGCCGAGTACGTCGCCGGTATGGCGCAAGTCCCACAACTCACGCCGCTCGGCAAGGTGTTCTCGTACAACAACGCGGCCATCGGGATCGCTGGACGGATCCTCGAGGTCGTGACCGGCAAGCCGTACGAGTCAGCCGTCCGCGAGCTCGTCGTCGATCCACTCGGACTGGCCCACAGCCGGTACTTCCGCAGCGAACTGGAGGGCTTCAGCATCGCGGCGTCGCACAACATCGTCGACGGCAAGCCCGTGGTCGAGCCGGCCTTCGACGCGATGCCGCGCAGCCTGCACGCGGCCGGCGGGCTGATCTCGAGCGCCCATGACCAGCTGCGGTATGCCCGCTACCACCTGGGCCACTCCGGGTTCCCGCACCTGCTCACCGACCGATCCCGCCGCGCGATGCAGTCCAACCCGGGTCCCGGCGGCACGCTGTTCGTCGAGCTCAACGGCGTCGGGGTCAGTTGGATGTTGCGGCCGACCGCTGAGGGACCGACCGTCGTACAGCACGGCGGCGACTGGTCCGGTCAGCATTCCGGCTTCCTCCTGGTCCCGAAGCGCGACTTCGCCATCACGCTGCTCACCAACTCGGAGAGCGGTCCGTCTCTGGTGGCTGAGCTGTTCGCCGACGACTGGGCGCTGCGCGAGTTCGCCGACGTGAGCAACCTGCGCGCCGTACCGCGGGAACTGCCGCCGCACCGGTTGGCGGCGTGCGAAGGGAGGTACGTCTCGCAGCAGATCGGCTTCGACGGCCAACCGAGCGACCTCGGGCTGGACCTGGTCGCCGACGACGGCGAGCTGGTCGCCAAGGTCGGCGGCGAGGTCGCGCTCCGGCTCGCGTTCGACCGCAACGGGTACGCCCTCGCGCTCGACCCGTCCGGCCAACCAACCCACATCCGGGTCAACTTCGTCTTCGACGCGAACGGCCGGCCACAGTGGCTCCGCTACGGCGGCCGTCTCTTCCGCCACCAGCCCGCGAACCGTCGGACAACCGGCGTTCGCAAGCCGAACCTCACCCACCCGCGGCTCCTCTGACCGTGAACTCCTGGGGCCCTGTGCAGGCAGGGCCCGGGAGAGCACACTGAGCTCAACCGCCCCTGAACTTCGCCGACAGGGGAGGGAGCGCAGTCGTCATGGCTGTGTGGTGGGGGAACGCGTGGAAGATCGCGGCTGTCGCCATGGTCGTTGCGGCAGGTGGGTGTGGTGAGAAGCAGGCCGACACGGGCGACGCGTCGGAGGTGGTCCGGATTCGCAGTGTGAGCGAGGAGGGCGGCACCTCCGAGACCTTCGAGGTGATCGCTGATCGGAGCGGTAGGTACCGGCTTTCGGTGATCGACGGACCGAGCGTCAGGTATTCCCAGGTCTGGGACGGGAAGGCGCTGCTGATCTACCTTCCCGAGGAGTCCCCGAAGTACCAGCGCATGGAGAATCCCGACAAGGACGAGTTCCCCATCGTCACGTGGTTCTACCGGCCTGACACCGACGAGTTCCGGAAGCTTTGCCCCCAAGCGAAGAAGTTGGGCACGAGGACGTTGTTCGGCCGGACCGCGGTTCGGTACCACTGCGACGAGGTGGTACCGAGCGACACCGATCCGACCGAGCCGCTGGAGGCGCGGGAGATCGCGCTCGACGAGAAGACCGGCCTGCTCATGCGGAACGGCGGAGCCGACGTCGTGACCGAGGTGACGTTCGATCCGGTGATCAAGGCCGACACCTTCTCCACCGAGGTGCCGCCGGGTGAAGACACGCTCCCGACCGAACCGTCCGAGGAGGAGCCGGGGATGCCGCCCGCAGAGCTTCCGGCCGTCGGTGGCGGCTACATCAACACGGCCCTGTACGCCGCTAACCCGTACGTCGTCGTGTCAGGATCGGCGGACGGGATCCGCGCCACACTCGGCCGGGTGCTGCCGATGACGCACGACGGCAAACCGGCCGTGGTGGGCTTCCTCTTCGCGGCCCCGGATGAGGACTGGAAGGGCTCGCTGCTCAACCCCGAGGACGAGAAGGCCTTTGTCGACTCGGTCCTGAAGACGGCGGGAACGTTCCCCGCCCCGGTCGGCGTCGACATCAAGGGTGCGATGGCGGCATCCTTCGCGAGCAGCCCGACCGACGTGACGATTGCGCTGGTGACGGCCGCAGGTCCGTTCGCGCATGTGACGCTTGCCAGCGAGGTGTCCGACGCCGAGCTGCGCAAGTGGATCGCCGAACTGTCCTGATCCTCGGTCCGGGAGCGCACTGAGGGCGGCAGGCTGATGATCAGCGGGAGACGCCTGTCGTGAAGCGACCGGCCGCCGGGCCGGTGAGGTGGCCCGGCGGGAGTGAGCGTCCGGACAGGATCAGCAGCAGGTCCTGAGCCGCGCCGGTGAGGGGTTCGCCGGTGCCGAAGGTCCAGTCCAGGTCGGTCGCGCGCAGCTCGAGTCCGGTGAGATCGACGCCGAAGTACTTGAGCTGGCGTGGCTTCAGGTCGCCGAGGATGTGGCGCAGCCGGTCGGCCGGCACGGTCCGGTCGATGCCGAGGGCAACGGTGATGTCGAGGCCGTGGATCACGTCGTGCGACAGCGCGCCCTCGTACCCACCGCCCGGCGGCTTCCACCCGTGGTGGACGTTGTCGCGCAGACTGGCCGTCAGCTCCGCCGCGCTCAAGGTCGCCGCGTCACGCCGGGCGGCCCGATCGGCGAACCGGTCGAACTTCCCGCGCGCCTTCACCATCCCCAGCAGGAACTGCGGTGTGGAGTAGCGGAACGGCATGGTGATGTGGGCAACGACCTCGCGCACCTGCCAGCCCTCGCACAGGCTCGGCTTGTCCCAGTCGTCCGCGGACAGACCGGCGAGGACGCCGGCGAGGTCGGTCCGCTCACCCGCGACGGCCGCTCGGATGTCAGTCATGATCAATCTCCTTTCGTCCCACCGACGAACGGATCAGGCCCGGACAGACACCTCACTCAACCTTCGTCGCAGAAATCGGCGCTCCGCGTCCGTCCCGGCCAGTTCGATCGCCTCCCGGTACGCCGATGCCGCCTCGGACCACCGCCCGAGGCGCCGCAGGAAGTCCGCCCGGGTCGCCGGGAGCAGGTGATAGCCGGTCAACGGACCGGCGGCCAGGTCGTCCACCAGCCGCAGCCCCACGCCTGGCCCGTCGGCCATGCCGATGGCGACGGCCCGATTGAGCGCGACCACCGGTGTCTGCTTGAGCTGTCCGTACAGGGCCGCGATCTGCGGCCAGTCCGTGTCGGCCGCCGTACGCGCGGTGGCATGACAGGCGGCGATCGCGGCCTGCACCTGATACGGCCCCGGTGCGCCGCGGCGGAGCGTCGTCTCGAGGAGTGCCTCGCCCTCGGCGATCAGATCGCCGTCCCACCGAGTCCGGTCCTGGTCCTCCAACGTGATCAGCTCGCCGTCGGCGGTCAGGCGGGTCTCGCGGCGTGCGTCGTGGAGCAGCATCAGGGCGAGCAGTCCGGCGGCCTCTGGCTCGTCCGGCATGAGCCGCACGAGCAGCCGCGTCAGCCGGATCGCCTCAGCACTCAGACTGCTGCGGACGACATCGGAGTACCCCTCGTTGAACAGCAGGTAGAGGACAGCCAGTACTGCGGGCGTCCGCTCGGGCAGGAGATGCGACGGTGGGACCCGGTAGGGGATACCGGCGTGCTGGATCTTCTGCTTGGCCCTGGTGAGTCGCTTGGACATAGTTGTCTCCGGCACCAGAAACGCCCGGGCGATCTCCGCCGTACTGAGTCCGGCCAGCGTCCGCAGTGTCAACGCGACCCGGGCCTCCATGGCCAGCGCCGGATGGCAGCACGTGAACATCAACCGCAGCCGGTCGTCCGGCACCTCGTACGGCGGGTCAGGCTCGTAGGTCATCGCAGCCACCTCCTGCAGTTTGGCGGTGCCGACCGCTTCCCGGCGTAGCCAGTCGATCGCGCGGTTGCGTGCGGTGGTGGTCAGCCAGGCACCAGGCTTGTCCGGTACGCCGTCCCGCGGCCAGCGCTCCAAGGCCGCGGCGAACGCCTCCTGCGCGGCCTCTTCGGCGAGCTCCCAGTCACCGGTCACGCGGATCAGGGTGGCGACCACCTGGCCCCACTCCTGCCGGTAGATCTCCTCGAACGTCACCTCACCCCCGGCGGTGGCTCCAGCACCGGGCGGATCTCGATGGTGCCGTAGCCCGCTGCCGGGTGCTTGGCGGCGATCTCGATCGCCTCGTCCAGGTCGGCACAGTCGATCAGCACGAAGCCGCCGATCTGCTCCTTGGTCTCCGCGAACGGGCCGTCGGTGAGCAGCAGTTCGTCGTTGCGGACCCGCACGGTCGTCGCCTCCGCCGGCGGCCGCAGTCCGGCACCGCCCGCGACCACGCCGCGTTGCTCCATCTCCTCCGACCAGCCGCCGCAGCCGTCGTTCGCGTGTGACTCGTCACCACAGATCATCAGCAGGTACTTCATGGTCCTCCTCCACAGCCGGTCTCACCCCACCGACGAACGGTCCGGACGGAAACAGACAGCTCCACCGTAGTTCGTCCAGACCTGGCTGAAACGACCTGCCAGGACTAGCGTCGGGCAGCAGTGGACCACCCGGGGAGGGGAATGGCTATGAGCGGCCGAATTGTGCACTTCGAGGTTCCGTACGACGACGGTGAGCGAGCGCGAACGTTCTACCGCGAGGCGTTCGGGTGGAACCTGATGGAGATGCCCGAGATGGACTACACGATGGCGTCGACCGGACCGGTGGACGACCAGGCGATGCCGTCCGAGCCTGGTTTCATCAACGGCGGCATGTTCCAGCGCACGGAGGAGCTCACCCGCCCGGTGCTCACCATCGACGTGACCGACGTGGACGCAGCGCTGAAGACCGTCGAGAGCCTCGGTGGCAAGCAGGTCGGCGAGAAGCTGGCCGTCGGCGACATGGGCTTCGCCGCCTACTTCGAAGACCCGGAAGGCAACATCCTCGGGCTCTGGCAATCCGCCTGACGGCGGAGCGTCACCTCAGGCACTTAGACTGCGGATGTTGGCTTCGGTGGCGTCCGTGGGAGGACTGAATGCCTGACCGTACCCAGACCATCGCGTATCCGGCACCGGGGTCGCGGCCGTCGCGGCGCGACCCGGAGCCGCTGGCGCCGCACGTGATCGTGCTGTTCGGCGCGACCGGTGACCTGGCCAAGCGGAAACTGCTGCCAGGTCTGGCGTATCTGCAGCAGTCCAAGTTCGCTCCCGACGTACGGATCATCGGGTCGGCGACCGAGGACCTGACCACGGACGAGTTCCGGGCCCGGGCCAAGGAGGCCGTGGAGACGTTCGGGACCCACCGGATGAATGACGAGGAGTGCGCGCAGTTCTCGGACCGGCTCGAGTACGTGCCGGTGACCGCGGGCCCCGAGGCGCTCGCCGCCGCGGTCAAGTCGGCGGAGGCGCTGCTCGGCCCGGACGCCTGCCGGCTGCACTACTTGTCCGTGCCCCCGAAGGCGGCCCAGTCCGTGATCGCGATGCTGCGCGACGCGGATCTGGTCGACCACGCGCGGGTGGTGATGGAGAAGCCGTTCGGCGACGACCTGGCCAGCGCGATCGACCTGAACGACTTCGTGCACGAGACCTTCGACGAGTCGCAGGTGTTCCGGATCGACCACTTCCTGGGCAAGGAGGCGGCGCTCAACATCCTCGCGTTCCGGTTCGCGAACGGGTTGTTCGAGCCGATCTGGAACCGCAACTTCATCGACCACGTGCAGATCGACATCCCCGAGGCGCTCGGGCTGGACCAGCGGGCCACGTTCTACGAGCCGACCGGCGCGTTCAAGGACATGGTCGTCACCCACGTACTGCAGGTGCTGTCCTTCGTCGCGATGGAGCCGCCGACCGCACTGGAGCCGCGGGCGATCTCCGAGGAGAAGAACAAGGTCTTCCGCTCGATGCTGCCGATCCAGACCCAGGACGTGGTCCGCGGCCAGTACAGCGGCTATCGCAACGAGGACGGGGTCGCGCCGGACTCCGACACCGAGACCTTCATCGCGATGAAGGTCGGCATCGACAACTGGCGCTGGGCCGGCGTGCCGTTCTACCTGCGCACCGGCAAGCGGATGGCCGAAGGCCAGCGGATCATCTCGATCGCCTTCAAGGAGGCCCCGAAAACGATGTTCCCGGCCGGCTCCGGCGTCGGCTCGCAGGGACCGGACCACCTGACCTTCGACCTGGCCGACTCGTCCCGGGTCTCGCTGTCCTTCTACGGCAAGCGCCCCGGTCCGGGGATGAGGCTGGAGAAGCTCTCGATGCAGTTCTCCACCCAGGAGACCGAGAGCGCGGGCGACGTCCTCGAGGCGTACGAACGCCTGATCCTCGACGCCATGCGCGGCGACCACACCCTGTTCACCACCGCGGAAGGCATCGAGTCGCTCTGGGACCGCTCGGCCCTGCTGCTGGACGATCCGCCGCCGGTGAAGCCCTACCAGCCCGGCACCTGGGGCCCGAACGCGATCCACCAGTTGATCGCGCCCCGAGCCTGGCGCCTGCCCTTCGAACGCGAATGGCGAGAGCACAAGCAGTAGTTCTTCCCGGCGACTCATTGCCGCCGCGAAAACCTAGGCGCACTATCGAGGCGTGATGTAGGTCACAAACGCCTCGAGCGGTTAGGGGGTTGGAGGATGACCGGGACGAAGACCCACCTCACGGGGGAGCGGGCGCCCTGTGGGCGGCTGGGCGATGCGGACCGAAGCCAGGAGGACGACTTCGAGGGCTTCCGGCTCGACGACATGCACTACGCCTGCGGCTGCCGGCACATGCAGCACGAGTTCCATGACGGGAGTGTGCGGATCCGGACCGTCCGGCACGACGGCAAGGTCCTGTCCGACGAGCACAGCGGCGAGCACGAGGCCTGATGACCACCTTCCATGACGTCGTGGTCATCGGGGGCGGCGGCGCCGGGCTGCGTGCTGCCATCGCGGTGGCCGAGACGAACCCGGCGCTGCGAGTGGCGGTCGTGTCGAAGGTCTATCCGATGCGCAGCCACACGGTCTCGGCCGAGGGTGGCGCCGCGGCCGTTGCCGCGGACGACGACAGCCTCGACGAGCACGCGTACGACACGGTGTCCGGCAGCGACTGGCTCTGCGACCAGGACGCCGTCGAGGCGTTCGTCGCCGAGGCGCCGCGCGAGCTGCTCCGGCTCGAGCATTGGGGATGCCCCTGGAGCCGGCAGCCCGACGGACGGATCGCGGTCCGGGCCTTCGGCGGCATGAAGAAGAAGCGCACGTGGTTCGCCGCCGACCGGACCGGCTTCCACTTGCTGCACACGCTCTTCCAGACCGCGCTCTCGTACTCCGACATCGTCCGGTACGACGAGTGGTACGTCACGAAGATCCTGGTCGACGACGGCCGCGCGTACGGCGTGGTCGCGATCGAACTGGCCACCGGGCGGATCGAGACCATCACCGCGAGCACGGTGATCGTGTGCACCGGCGGGTGCGGCCGCGTCTACCCGTTCACCACGAACGCGAACATCAAGACCGGTGACGGCATGGCGCTGGCGTACCGGGCCGGTGCGGCGCTCAAGGACATGGAGTTCGTGCAGTACCACCCGACCGGCCTGCCGTTCACCGGCATCCTCATCACCGAGGCGACGCGGGCCGAAGGCGGCTGGCTGCTGAACAAGGACGGCTATCGCTACCTGCAGGACTACGACCTCGGTACGCCGTCGCCGACGCCGGTGATGCGCAGCATGGAGCTCGGCCCGCGCGACCGGTTGTCCCAGGCCTTCGTGCACGAGGTGGAGAAGGGCCGGACGACCGACACGCCGTACGGGCCGGTCGTCCACCTGGATCTGCGGCACCTGGGTGCGAAGCTGATCGACGCCAAGCTCCCGTTCGTCCGCGAGCTGTGCACGAACTACCAGAACATCGACCCGGTGAAGGAACTGGTGCCGGTGCGGCCGGTCGTGCACTACATGATGGGCGGGATCCACACCGACATCCGGGGTGCCACGTCGCTCGAGGGCCTCTACGCCGCCGGTGAGGTGGCCTGTGTCAGCATCAACGGCGCCAACCGGCTGGGGTCGAACTCGTTGCCGGAGTGTCTGGTGTTCGGCACCCGGGCCGGCCGGGCCGCCGCGGTGTTCGCCGGCCGCTACCGGGTCGCCGTACCCGAGGCTGTGCTGGCGCAGGGCCGGGACGAGGAGCGGCGGCTGTCCGGGGAGCTGGCCCGGCGTGCCGAGGGTCACGAACGGATCGCGGACATCCGCACCGAGATGCAGACCACGATGGAGAACGGCGCCGGGATCTATCGCGACGGCGACTCGCTGGCCAAGGCGGAGCACCGGCTGGCCGAGCTGCGGCTGCGGTACCAGCACGCGGCGATCGACGACCACAGCACGAACTTCAACACCGAGCTGATCGCGTGGCTCGAGCTGGGGTTCATGCTGGATGTTGCCGAGAGCATCATCGCCTGTGCGCTCCGGCGGGAGGAGTCGCGCGGCGCACACCAGCGCACCGACTTCCCGGCCCGCGACGACGATCGTTTCCTGGCGCATTCGCTGGTACGCCGTCAACCGGACGGCACCGGCCGCGTCACGTACCTACCGGTGACCATCACCCGCTGGCCGCCGGGCGAACGCGTGTACGGGAGGTAGTGATGGCAGACGAGATCACCCTCGAGGTCGCGCGCTTCCGGCCCGGGGTGGACACCGAACCGGTCATGCAGTCGTACCAGGTTCCGCTGCGTGAGCAGTGGGCGGTCCTGGACGGCCTCAGCTACATCAAGGACCATCTGGACGGCACGCTGTCCTTCCGGTGGTCGTGCCGGATGGGCATCTGCGGCAGCTGCGGGATGACGGTCAACGGCGATCCCCAGCTGAGCTGCGCCACCTTCCTGACCGACTACGCGCCCGGGCCGATCCGGATCGAGCCGCTGCACAACTTCCCGGTGATCCGCGATCTGGTCGTCGACATCGGTGACTTCATGGACAAGCTACCGAGCGTGAAGCCGTGGCTGATCCGGGATGTGCACAGCCCGCTCGAGGAGGGCGAGTACCTGCAGACACCGGAGCAACTGGAGGACTACCAGCAGTTCAGCATGTGCATCAACTGCATGCTGTGCTACTCGGCCTGCCCGGTGTACGCCCTCGACCAGGACTTCGTCGGACCGGCGGCGATCGCGCTTGCGCAGCGCTACAACCTCGACTCGAGGGACGAGGGTGCCGACGAGCGGCTCGCCGTACTGTCGTCGCCGGAAGGGATCTGGCCCTGCACCTTCGTCGGCGAGTGCAGTGCCGCGTGCCCGAAGGGCGTGGACCCGGCGGGCGCGATCCAGCGGTACAAGCTGACCGCGGCGACCCAGGCGATCAAGGACCTGCTGATGCCGAGGAGCCGGCGGTGAGTGTGTACGAGCGGCCGGTCCACCTGTTGTGGTGGCTCGAGCGCCGTTCCTATCTGCTCTTCGTGCTCCGCGAGTTGAGCAGCGTGTTCGTCGCGTGGACGGTGGTCTACCTCCTGCTGCTGGTCAACGCGGTCAGCGACGGGCCGGCGTCGTACCAGCGGTTCCTGGACCGCAGCGGCGAGTGGTGGATGGTCGCGATCAACGTGATCGCGCTGCTGTTCCTGCTGCTGCACGTGGTGACCTGGTTCGGGCTGGCGCCGCGAGCCATGGTGGTCAAGGCGCGCGGGCGCCGCGTGCCGCCGCGGCAGATCGTTGCCGCGCACTACCTTGCCTTGTTGGTGCTGTCGGCAATCGTCGCGTGGCTGGTGCTGCGATGAACCACCGCCGCTCGCCCGAACCCTTGCTGTGGATGCTGTTCAGCTCCGGCGGCATGGTCGCGGCGTTGATGCTCCCGATCCTGCTCTTCCTGTTCGGCATCGCGTTCCCGCTGGACTGGCTGACACCACCGACGCATGCGCACCTGCACGCCGTACTGAGCAATCCGCTGACCCGGCTGGTGCTGTTCGGCCTGTCCGCCCTGGCCCTGTTCCACTGGGCCCACCGCTTCCGCTACACCCTCTACGACGGCCTACAACTCAAGCGCTACGCAGTACCAATCGTCATCCTCTGCTACGGCGGCGCAGTCGTAGGATCCGTCCTGGCCGCCGCCCTCCTGCTGACGCTCTGACCCAACCGAAGCCGCAACCCCAAGTAACCGACCGCAACCCCGCCGTAGCACCCCAGCAACCCCGCCGTAGGCACCCCAGCAACCCCGCCGTGGGCACCCACAGCAACCCCCGCAATGGGGGGTCCGGGGGGCGAAGCCCCTCCGGGCGGGGCGTGGGGGTCGCACCCCCACAAAACACACCGGGCGATCCACACCTCGCGCACTCCGCGAGCATGAATCGCCCAGATCGTCCGCGCCCCCGGCAGGATTCGAACCTGCGCACCCGCCTCCGGAGGGCGGTGCTCTATCCCCTGAGCTACGGGGGCTCAGGAACGTGCAGAACAGTAGCAGGAAAGTGCGCTGAGTCCCGAATCGGGTGCGCTCCGCGCGCCGCCCGGCGTACCGGTCCCCGGTGGGTCACCGAGCTGGGTGCCCGGGGCACCCTGAGCGGACCCTGGATCGCCGGTGTGGAGGGATCGACTCGGGCGGATTCGGAGTCATAGTGGTGGTAAGTCCATCTGTGGAAAGGAAACCTGAACTCATGGCTAGCACACTGGTTCGCCCGTCGAGCGGTCGCTGGATCGGCGGTGTCTGCGCCGGACTGGCCCGCAGGTTCGGTATCTCGGCCAACACGATGCGGCTGATCTTCGTGGTCAGTTGTCTGCTCCCGGGCCCGCAGGTCCTGATCTATCTGGTGCTCTGGATCCTGATGCCGTCGGAGTACTGACCCCGGCGAACCGCACCCCCGGTGCCCCATGGCAACCTGGCTCGTCATGAGAGCAGGCAGGTGGCGCCGGGCGGGTGCGACGGCGGCCGCCCTGCTCGTCGTGACGAGTGTGGCCGGCGGCTGCCAGGTCGGTCCCGCGCCGCCCGGTCCGGCCGAGATCCGGACCGGTCCGCCGCCGTGGGACGCGCCGCGTGACGGGGTGTCGTACATCGACCGGGCGGGGTTCGAACGTCTCCCGCTCGATTTCTCCGGTCCGTCGCCGTACACGGTGAAGATCGCGGTCTCGGTCGACGGCAAGGCGGTGCAGGTGCCGGCCGGGGTCGGCGTCGACCGGGTCCGCGCCGAGCAGGCCGCCGTACACACGCACACCGCGGACGGTCTGGTGTACGTCGAGGCGAAGACGACCGCCGAGCGCCCCACTCTCCAGCAGTTCTTCACCCTCTGGGGCGTGAAGTACGACGGCAAGTGCCTGGCGGACGCCTGCACCACCCTCACGGTCACCGCCAACGGCAAACCCGTCGCGTGGGACGCCGAGCTGACCCCGAACACCCAGTTCCAGATCACCGCCACCCACTGACGCGAGCACATCGCGTAGCCGTTCGAGCCCGGGACCGGACGGGCGTGATCGTCGGGGCCTCGCGGCGGCGTGTACCGGGCTGTGGATGGTGAGTCAAGGGTTTCGGGGCGGGGCCATTAGGCTGAGGCGGTGACTCCGGAACAGCTCGCTGCGAAGATCCTCCAGGCCCTGGCCGCGCTCGCCGACGACGGGACCATCACCGTCGAGGGCGGGCTGCCGCGCGAGCTGAAGGTCGAGCGGCCCAAGAACCCCGAGCACGGGGACTACGCCACCAACGTCGCCATGCAGCTGGGCAAGCGCGCCGGGCTGAATCCGCGCCAGTTCGCGGAGCTGCTGGCCGGCAAGCTGCAGGACGACGACGCGATCACCGCGGTGGAGATCGCCGGTCCGGGCTTCATCAACATCCGGGTCGCGGCCGACGCCCAGGGCAAGATCGCGCAGGCGATCCTGGACGCAGGCCCGGCGTACGGCGGTTCCGACAGCCTGCACGGCCAGACGGTGAACCTGGAGTTCATCTCGGCCAACCCGACCGGCCCGCTGCACCTCGGCCATACCCGCTGGGCCGCCGTCGGCGACGCCCTGGCCCGGGTGCTGACCGCGGCCGGCGCGAAGGTCAGCCGCGAGTTCTACATCAACGACCGCGGCGCCCAGATGGACAAGTTCGGTGCCAGCCTGCAGGCCGCGGCCCAGGGCGAGCCGATCCCCGAGGACGGCTACCACGGCGAATACATCCTGGACCTGGCCAAGCAGATCGTCGCCGAGGTCCCAGGCATCACCGAGCTCCCCGCCGACGAGCAGCTGATCGCCTTCCGAGAGGCGGGGTACGAGCGTCAGCTGAAGGAGCAGCAGGCCCAGCTCGAGCACTTCCGGACCAAGTTCGACGTCTGGTTCTCCGAGCGCAGCCTGCACGAGCAGGACGGTGTCGGCCACGCGATCGAGAAGCTCCGCGAGCAGGGCCACCTGTACGACGCCGACGACGCGCTGTGGATGCGGACCACGGACTTCACCGACGACAAGGATCGCGTCCTGATCCGCTCGAACGGCGAACCGACGTACTTCGCCTCCGACGCGGCGTACTACGTGAACAAGCGCGAGCGCGGCTTCGACGTCTGCATCTACCTGCTCGGCGCCGACCACCACGGGTACGTGAACCGGCTGAAGGCGATCGCGGCCTGCGCCGGCGACGACCCCGAGCACAACATCGAGATCCTGATCGGCCAGCTGGTGAAGATCCTCAAGGGCGGCGAGGAGATGCGGCTGTCCAAGCGGGCCGGCACCATCGTCACGCTGGCCGAGCTGGTCGAGGAGGGCGGCGTCGACCCGCTGCGGTACACGCTGTGCCGCTACCCGGTCGACTCGCCGCTGACGCTGGACATCGAGGAGATGACCCGCCAGGTCAGCGAGAACCCGGTGTACTACGTGCAGTACGCGCACGCCCGCCTCGCCTCGATCCTGCGCAACGCCGACGAGCTCGGCATCAAGCTGGACGAGTTCGAGCCGGGCCTGCTGAGCCACGAGCGCGAGGGTGACCTGCTCCGCGCGCTGGCCGAGTTCCCGCGGATCGTCGCGACCGCTGCGGAGCTGCGCGAGCCGCACCGGGTCGCGCGCTACCTGGAGGACACCGCGTCCGCGTTCCACAAGTTCTACGACAGCTGCCGCGTGCTCCCGCGCGGCGACGAGGAGGTGGAGCCGGTGCACAAGGCTCGCCTGACCCTGGTCGGCGCGACCAGAACCGTGGTCGCCAACGGGCTGGACCTGCTCGGCGTCTCCGCACCGGAGCGGATGTGAGGGCGCACGAGGCCGGGGCTCTGCACGCGCAGGCCGGGCACCGCGGGCCCGCCTGGCTGAGCACCCCGCGCGACGTCAACGACCTGGTCCCGCAACTGTGGTCGTCCACGGCGAAGAAGTCCGGCGAGGGTTCGCTCGTGGTCGGCGGTGTCGACCTCCGCGACCTGGTCGCCGAGCACGGCAGCCCGGCGTTCGTGCTGGACGAGGACGACTTCCGCGCCCGCGCCCGCGCGTTCAAGCATGCCTTCAAGGATTTCGACGTCTACTACGCCGGCAAGGCCTTCCTCAGTACGACGATCGTCCGCTGGGTGATGGAGGAAGGCCTGAACCTCGATGTCTGCAGCGGGGGTGAGCTGGCCGTCGCGCTCCGGGCCGGCGCCGATCCGAAGCGGCTCGGGTTCCACGGCAACAACAAGTCCGAGCGGGAGCTGAGCCGCGCGCTGGACGCCGGTGTCGGCCGGATCATCGTCGACTCGCAGCACGAGATCACCCGGCTGATCGCGCTGGCCCGGGAGCGGAACACGACCGCGCCGGTGATGATCCGGGTCACCGCGGGCGTCGAGGCGCACACCCACGAGTACATCGCGACCGCGCACGAGGACCAGAAGTTCGGCTTCTCGATCACCTCCGGTGCCGCCTTCGAAGCCGTTGCCCGGGTCAACGAAGCGCCGGAGCTGGAGCTGCTCGGCCTGCACTCGCACATCGGCTCGCAGATCTTCGACTCGTCCGGCTTCGAGGTCGCCGCGAAGCGCGTGATCGCCTTGCACGCAAGGGTTTCCGACGAGCTCGGCGTGGACATGCCGGACCTCGACCTCGGTGGAGGTTTCGGTATCGCCTACACCACCCAGGACGACCCGTCCGATCCGGCGCAGCTGGCCACCGAGCTGGGCAAGATCGTCGAGCACGAGTGCCGCGCCTTCGAGGTCGAGGTGCCGAAGGTCTCGATCGAGCCCGGCCGCGCGATCGTCGGCCCGGCCATGTGCACGGTCTACTCGGTCGGCACGGTCAAGGAGGTCGAGCTCGACTACGGCGCCTCCCGGTCCTACATCTCGGTCGACGGCGGCATGAGCGACAACATCCGCGCCGCGTTGTACGACGCCGACTACTCCTGCACGCTCGCCAACCGGTACTCCGACAGCGAGCCGTCGCTGGCCCGCGTGGTCGGCAAGCACTGTGAGGCCGGTGACATCGTGGTGAAGGACGAGTTCCTCCCGTCGGACGTGCGGCCGGGCGACCTGATCGCCGTACCGGGGACGGGTGCGTACTGCCGGTCGATGGCGAGCAACTACAACCACGTACCGCGGCCACCGGTGATCGCGGTGAAGGACGGTCACACCCGGGTCGTCGTACGCCGAGAGACCGAAGACGACCTGCTGGCACTCGACATGGGGGCGGACGCGTGAACGAGAAACCCTTGAAGGTGGGCCTGCTCGGTTGTGGCGTGGTCGGCACGGAGGTCGTGCGGATCCTGACCGAGCAGGCTGATCACCTCGCCGCCCGGGTGGGCGCCCGGCTGGAGATCGCCGGCATCGCGGTCCGCCGGGCCGGTCGCGAGCGGGACATCGCCGTCGACCCGTCCCTGGTCACCACCGACGCGCAGGCCTTGGTGTCGCGCGGCGACCTGGACCTGGTGATCGAGGTGATCGGCGGGCTGGAGCCGGCCCGCGGGCTGATCCTGTCCGCGCTCGAGCACGGCGCGTCCGTGGTCACGGCGAACAAGGCACTGCTGGCGGAGGACGGCCCGACGTTGTTCGCGGCCGCGGAGAAGTACCAGCGCGACCTGTACTTCGAAGCCGCTGTGGCCGGGGCGATCCCGATCCTGCGGCCGCTGCGCGAGTCGCTCGCCGGTGACGACGTGACCCGGGTGATGGGCATCGTCAACGGCACCACGAACTACATCCTGGACAAGATGGACAGCACCGGCGCCGGGTTCGACGAGGCGCTGGAAGAGGCCCAGGCGCTTGGGTACGCCGAGGCCGATCCGACCGCGGACATCGAGGGCTTCGACGCGGCCGCGAAGGCGGCGCTGCTGGCGAGTTTGGCCTTCCACACCAGGGTTTCCATCGCCGACGTGCACCGCGAGGGCATCACCGACGTGACCGCGACGGACATCGCCTCGGCCCGCGAGATGGGCTGTGTGGTGAAGTCGCTGGCGATCTGTGAGCTGGACGAGACGACCGACTCGGTCAGCGCCCGGGTGTACCCGGCGATGATCCCGGCGAACCACCCGCTCGCCTCCGTCCGGGACGCGTACAACGCCGTCTTCGTGGAATCCAAGGCAGCCGGGCAGTTGATGTTCTATGGTCGTGGTGCCGGCGGCGCCCCGACGGCCAGTGCAGTCCTCGGGGATCTCGTGTCCGCCGCGCGCAACCGGCTCAAGGGTGTGCCGGGGGTCGGCGAGTCGTCGTACACCCAGCGGGCCGTGCGGCCGATGGGTGACGCGGTGACCCGCTATCACGTGTCGCTGGACGTGGCCGACAAGGCCGGTGTGCTGGCGGCGGTGGCCCATGCCTTCGCTGAGCACGACGTGTCGATCCAGACCGTCCGCCAGGAGGGCCGGGGGAGTGACGCGCAGTTGGTGGTGGTCACCCACACCGCGACCGACGCCGCATTGTCCGCAACCGTGGAGACCCTGCGCGACATGGACATCGTTCGTGAAGTCAGCAGTGTGATGCGGGTGGAAGGCGGATAAGGGAATGGCTCAGCAGCGGCCTCATCAATGGCAAGGCGTGATCGAGGAGTACCGGGACCGGTTGCCCGTTTCGGCGGACACTCCCGTGGTCACGCTCGGCGAGGGCGGGACGCCGCTGGTGGCCGCGCAGTGGCTGAGCGAGCAGACCGGGTGCGAGGTCTGGCTCAAGGTCGAGGGCAACAACCCGACCGGCTCGTTCAAGGACCGCGGCATGACGGTCGCGATCTCGCTCGCCGCGCAGGCCGGTGACAAGGCCGTGGTGTGCGCGTCGACCGGCAACACGTCGGCGTCGGCCGCGGCGTACGCCGTCCGAGCCGGGCTGGTCCCGCTGGTGCTGATCCCGGCCGGCCGGATCGCGAAGGGCAAACTGGCGCAGGCCATCGTCCACGGTGCCCGGCTGGTGACCATCGACGGCGGCTTCGACGACTGCCTGCGGATCGTCCGCGAGCTCGGCAAGCACTACCCGGTCGCGCTGGTGAACTCGGTGAACCCGGTCCGCCTGGAGGGCCAGAAGACCGCGGCCTTCGAGGTGTGCGACGCGCTCGGCGACGCACCCGACCTGCACCTGCTCCCGGTCGGCAACGCGGGCAACATCGCGGCCTACTGGAAGGGCTACCAGGAGTACGCCAAGGACAAGCTGACCTCGCGGACCCCGCAGATGTGGGGTTTCCAGGCCGAGGGTGCGGCCCCGATCGTGCGCGGCGCGATCGTCGAGAAACCGGACACCGCAGCGACCGCGATCCGGGTCGGGAACCCGGCGTCCTGGACGCTGGCCGAGGCCGCCCGGGACGAGTCCGGCGGCCGCATCGAGATGGTCACCGACGAGCAGATCCTGACCGCGCAACGTGAGCTCGCCGCCCGCGAGGGCGTGTTCGTCGAGCCGGCGTCGGCGGCCGGTGTCGCCGGCTTGCTGCACGCGAGGGCGAACGGATGGCTGGACGGTGGCTCGACCGTCGTGATCACTGTCACAGGCCACGGCCTGAAGGACATCGACACGGCGCTCGAGCACGCGAAGGTGGACGAGTCCCCGGTCACACCCGCCGACACCGACGCCGTCGCCCGCGTCGCCGGCCTCGCCTGATGCCGGACCAGGTCCGGGTCCGGGTGCCCGCGACCAGCGCCAACCTCGGCCCGGGCTTCGACGCCTTCGGCCTGGCCTTGACCCTGTACGACGACCTGGTCGTCACGCCCGGTGGATCCGGGGTGACCGTCGAGGTGACCGGATCCGGCGAGGGCGAGGTGCCGCTGGACGAGTCGCACCTGGTGGTTCGTTCGATCCGTGCCGGCCTGGACGCGTTGGGTGTGCCGGTGCCCGGATTCACGGTGCGGTGTGAGAACCGGATCCCGCACGGCCGCGGGCTCGGGTCGTCGTCGGCCGCGATCGTCGGCGGACTCGCGGCGGCGTACGGGCTGGCCGGCGTACCGGTGGATCGCGATCGGATCGTCGTACTGGCGAACGAGATCGAAGGGCATCCGGACAATGTGGCCGCGGCCGCACTGGGTGGATTCACGATCGCGTGGACCGAAGGGGACACCGGACGGGCGATCAGATTGGACCCTGTGGACGGCCTCGCCGCGGTGGCCTACGTACCCGACAATCGCGTGCTGACAAAGGAGGCGCGCGGATTGTTGCCTGGCGTTGTTTCCCACAGTGATGCGTCCGCGAATGCGGGGAAAGCGGCATTGCTGGTCGCCGCGATGACCACGCGGCCGGAGTTGTTGCTGATCGCGACCGAGGATCGGCTGCATCAGGAGTACCGCGAGCCCGCGATGCCGGAGAGCCTGGCGCTGGTGCACAAGTTGCGGGGGAGCGGACTGGCCGCGATCGTCAGCGGTGCCGGCCCGACGGTCGCCGTACTGGGCCGCCCAGATGAAACCTCTGCGCCGGCAGGTAAAGCCGCAGGTCAGCCCGCATTCTTCCGCGGTACGCCGGATGCCCCGGACGGCTGGACGCGGTACGACCTGGCCATTGATCCAGTCGGCGTACAGGTCTGGTCGATGGAGTCCGGATAGCGTGCCGGAGCCGCGGGGGGAATGATCGGCAATTGACACGCGTTGTACCCCTCGAGTCAGCAGAACGACCCGCAGTGGTGCTAGTCTCGACTCACCCGATCCCCTCCAGGTGATCGGTGAACTCTCGCCACGATCCGGGCTGTGCTCCCGGCACCCTGTGTTGTGTGGCGACCCTCCAGCGGACTGATCTTGCGCCGCCTGCGCCGGAAACGTCCGGAGGGACTCAGATCGAGCGAGAGCCTCTTGATACCCACGTCGCCGTTTCGTCGGTCGTGGGTGATGATTCCGGGCGATGAGCCTTTCAGGGACATCGTCCATCCGTGTGGGAAGGACCTCACGTGACAGAAACTGTTGAAGCCTCCAGCGGAGCCGGTACGTCACCGGCCCCGGGCACTGACGCCGCGGCCACCACCGCCACGCGTCGCCGGAAGGCCGGAGGCGGCCTCGAGGGCATGCTGCTCCCCGAGCTCAAGCAGCTCGCCGGGACGCTGGGCATCAAGGGCACCGGCGCGCTGCGCAAGGGCCAGCTGATCGAGGCGATCAAGGCCGCCCAGGCCGGTGGCTCCACGGGCGGTTCGCGCCCGAAGTCGAGCCAGCCGACCCTGGACGAGGGTGCCGCCGAGGCGCCCGCGGCCGACGCCCCGGCCGCTCGGGCCGGGCGGGCCGAGAAGCGCGAGGGTGGCAGTCGCCGGACCCGCGCCGCGGCCGAGAAGACCGTCGGCCAGAACGGTGCCGGCCCGTCCGGTGCCGACCACGCCACGGCAGCGCCGGTCGCCGTCGAGGCGCCGGCCGCGCAGGCTCCGGCGCAGGACAGCGCCGCGCAGAACGGCTCCACTCCGGTCGAAGCGGCCGAGCCGAAGACGGCCGAGCCGAAGGCCGAGCAGGGCGGTGAGAGCCGCACCCGTGACAACCGCGACGGTGACCGCAACCGCGACCGGAACCGGGACAGCAACCGGGACGGGAACCGCGACGCGAACCGTGACGCGAACCGTGATCGGGACAACCAGAACCGTGACGGCAACCGCGACCGCAACCGGGACAACCAGACCCGGGGTGGCCAGGACCGCGACAACCAGCGGGACAACCAGCGGAACCGGCAGGACCAGAACGACCGCGGCGAGGAGGGCGAGGGCCGTCGCCGGCGCCGCCGCGGCCGCGACCGGGACCGCACCCGGGAGAACCAGGGCGGTCGCGACACCAGCCGCAACCGGGGCCGCGGCGAGCGGTTCGACCCGGAGCCGACGATCAGCGAGGACGACGTCCTCGTCCCGGCCGCCGGCATCCTCGACGTCCTCGACAATTACGCCTTCGTCCGGACCAGCGGCTACCTGCCCGGCCCGAACGACGTGTACGTCGCGCTGTCGATGGTGAAGCGCTACGGCCTGCGCAAGGGTGACGCGATCACCGGTGCGGTGAAGCAGCCGCAGGAGGGTGAGCGCAAGGAGAAGTTCAACCCGCTGGTCCGGATCGACACCGTCAACGGTGCGGACCCGGAGATCGCCAAGCAGCGGCAGGACTTCAACAAGCTGACCCCGCTGTACGCGACCGAGCGGCTCCGGCTGGAGACCGAGCCCGGTGTGCTCACCACCCGGATCGTCGACATCGTCAGCCCGATCGGCAAGGGCCAGCGCGGCCTGATCGTCTCGCCGCCGAAGGCCGGTAAGACGATGGTGCTGCAGGCGCTGGCGAACGCGATCACCACGAACAACCCCGAAGTGCACCTGATGGTGGTGCTGGTGGACGAGCGGCCCGAAGAGGTCACCGACATGCAGCGCACCGTCAAGGGCGAGGTCATCGCGTCGACGTTCGACCGTCCGGCCGACGACCACACCACGGTCGCGGAGCTGGCGATCGAGCGGGCCAAGCGGCTGGTCGAGCTCGGCCACGACGTCGTCGTACTGCTCGACTCGATCACCCGGCTCGGGCGGGCGTACAACATCGCGGCGCCGGCCAGCGGCCGGATCCTGTCCGGTGGTGTGGACTCGTCCGCGCTGTACCCGCCGAAGCGGTTCTTCGGTGCGGCCCGCAACATCGAGGACGGCGGCTCGCTGACCATCCTCGCGACCGCGCTGATCGAGACCGGCTCGAAGATGGACGAGGTGATCTTCGAGGAGTTCAAGGGCACCGGCAACATGGAGCTGCGGCTGCGCCGCGAGTTCGCCGACCGGCGCATCTTCCCGGCCATCGACGTGGTCGCCTCCGGTACCCGCCGCGAGGAACTGCTGATGAGCAAGGACGAGACCAGCGTGGTCTGGAAGCTCCGCCGGGTGCTGTCCGCGCTCGACGGCCAGGCCGCCCTGGAGCTCCTGATCGGCAAGCTCAAGGAGAGCAAGTCGAACATCGAGTTCCTGCTCCAGGTCAACAAGACGACCCCGTCGGCCGGCGGCGCCCGCAGCACCGACGACGGGAACTGAGAAAAGTCGATTACCAGTTTGCCGCCCGCGGGTGGCAAACTGGTCTGTCGGTTCCGGTTCACGTCCGCATCCGCGGGCGACCCGGGGCACCTGAACCTAGGAGATCCTTTGAAGAGCGACATCCACCCGACGTATGTGGACACCACGGTGACCTGCACCTGTGGCGCCACGTTCACCACGCGCTCGACCGCGGAGAACGGCGTGATCCACGCCGACGTGTGTTCGCAGTGCCACCCCTTCTACACCGGCAAGCAGAAGATTCTCGACACCGGTGGCCGGGTGGCCCGCTTCGAGAAGCGGTACGCCAAGAAGTAGCGACCTCACCGCGCGCCGGTCCGCGAGCCTCCTGGGCTCGCCGACCGGCGCGCGGTTTGTCATGTCAGCGGTAGGTTCCGAAGGGAGGAGTGCACGATGTTCGAGGCGGTTCAGACGCTCAAGGCCGAGTACGCCGAGCTGGAGCGGCAGATGTCGGATCCGGCGCTGCACTCCGACCAGGCCAACGCCCGCCGGGTCGGCAAGCGGTACGCCGCGCTGGCGCCGGTGGTCCGCACGTACGACGAATGGCTGCAGACCGCGGACGACATCGGCGCGGCCAAGGAACTGGCGGCCGAGGACCCGGCCTTCGCGGAGGAGGCGGCGAAGCTGACCGCCCGTCGCGAAGAGTTGGCCGAGCGCCTGCAGGTGCTGCTGGTGCCGCGGGACCCGAGCGACGACAAGGACGCGATCCTCGAGATCAAGGCCGGTGAGGGCGGCGACGAGTCGGCCCTGTTCGCCGGCGACCTGCTGAAGATGTACCTGAAGTACGCCGAGTCGCAGCACTGGAAGACCGAGGTTCTGGATTCCGCGGAGTCCGACCTCGGTGGCTTCAAGTCGATCACCGTCGCCGTCAAGGCCAAGGGCACTCCGGAGCCGGGTGAGGCGCCGTACGCGAAGCTGAAGTTCGAGGGCGGCGTGCACCGGGTCCAGCGGGTGCCGGTGACCGAGTCACAGGGCCGGATCCACACCTCCGCGGCCGGTGTCCTGGTGCTGCCGGAGGCGGAGGACGTCGACGTCGAGATCGACCAGAACGATCTGCGCATCGACGTGTTCCGATCGTCCGGTCCGGGTGGGCAGAGCGTGAACACGACCGACTCGGCCGTCCGGATCACCCACCTGCCGACCGGCATCGTGGTGTCGATGCAGAACGAGAAGTCCCAGCTGCAGAACCGTGAGCAGGCGATGCGTGTGCTGCGGGCCAGGCTCCTCGCCGCCGCGCAGGAGGCCGCCGACCAGGAGGCGTCCGACGCCCGCCGTTCGCAGATCCGGACCGTCGACCGGTCCGAGCGGATCCGCACCTACAACTTCCCGGAGAACCGCTTCTCCGACCACCGCGTCGGCTACAAGGCGCACAACCTCGACCAGGTCCTCGGCGGCGACCTGGCACCGGTGATCCAGGCGCTGACCGAGGCCGACCTCGCAGCCCGCCTCGAGGCCGTCGAATCCCAGTGAGCACCAAGACCCTGGTCGCGGATGCCGCGGCCCGGTTGCGCGACGCGGGCGTCGCCTCACCTGACTTCGACGCCGCGGAACTGCTCGCCTTCGTCACCGGCACCAGCCGGCTCAATCTGGGCGAGCCGACCGAGGACCAGGTACGCCGGTACGACGAGCTGATCGCCCGCCGCGCGCAGCGCGAACCTCTCCAGCACCTGACCGGTACGGCGGCCTTCCGCTATCGGGAGCTGGCGGTCGGGCCTGGTGTCTTCGTGCCGAGGCCGGAGACCGAGGTGATGGTCGGCTGGATCCTCGATCGGCTGGCCGATGTACCTGAGCCGCTCGTTGTCGACCTGTGCACCGGCTCCGGCGCGATCGCGGGTGCGGTCGCAACCGAACGTCCCGACAGCACGGTCCACGCGGTCGAACTGTCGCCCGAGGCTTGCGTCTGGGCCCGCCGCAACCTGGCCGGTACCGGTGCGACCCTCCATGAGGGCGACATCGACGGATGTCTCCCGGAGTACGACGGCCAGGTGGACGCGGTGATCGCGAACCCGCCGTACATCCCGTTGACCGCCTGGGAGTCCGTCACCGCCGAGGTCCGCGACCACGACCCGGCATTGGCCCTGTGGTCCGGCGACGACGGCCTCGACGAGATCAAGGTCGTCGCGACCACCGCGGCCCGCCTGCTCAAACCAGGTGGTTGGTTCGCCTGCGAACACGCCGACGTACAAGGAGAATCGGCTCCGGCCGTGTTCACCGCCACCGGGTCCTTCGCCGAGGTCCGCGACCAACTGGATCTCTCCGGCCGCCATCGCTTCAGCACGGGCCGCAAGATCTAGCCCTACTCGTGGACCACGAACTCCGGGTGGGGTTTGAGGGCGAGGACCTGAGGTGGCGTCATCAGCGGACCGTGCCGGGCGTCTTCGGTGTAGAAGAGTTTGAAGCCGGCGTGCACAGACGGTGGAAGGGTGGCCGTCAGCTTGCCCCAGGTCTCGAGTTTGTCGATGCGGGCGCCGATGCCGTCGACGGACTTGATCGTGACGACGCCGGGGTGTTTCGTCAGCGCCTTCTCGTTGCTGACGATGCGGGTGGAGAGCTGGTGGAAGACGAACACCTTCTCCGGCAGGTCGTTCGCGCGGACCAGACCCGACAGGTACGACGCGATGCTGTCGAGCTCGGCGCCGGTCGTATGACCGAAGACGCGGCCGGGGACCTGACCCGGACCGACCGCCCACTCCGGGTCGAACGCCAGCCCGACGTCGGGCTCCTTCAGCCAGCGTTCGAGCCGCTTCACCTCGGGCAGGATCTTCGCCCGGCCCGGCTGGATGTCCAGCAGCAACAGCATCTTGTGCTTGCGTGCGACCGTCAGGTACTCGTCGATCGCCGCGTCGGCCAGCCGTCCGCGATACAGCCCGTCCTTGCCCGGCGACCCCTTCGCGACCACCGCGATGAGCTCCATCACCGGCTGCGGTGTCCGCCCGGCGGCGTACGACTTGGAGAGCTTCTCCAGCGTCGCCGCCTTCTTCTCCAGGTCCTTGTCCAGTGGCCCGAGTGCGGGTGAGCCGGGGAGGCCGACGTACCCGACGAGTTGGTACTTCGGGAAGATCACGCGCCCGCCCCGCGGCAACTGGCCGTTGGCAGGTGGAGCAGGAGGCGGTGGTGGTGTCGCCTGTGCGGACGGACTGGGGCCTGTGTTTGTCGGCGTAGATGTAGGTGTGGAGGCGACCTTCGCGGGTGTATCGGTGCACGCGGCCACGCCGACCAGCACGCCGGCCATGGCCAGCACCTCACAAACTCTCCGCATCGCTCCAGCCAACCACGAACCGCGCAGGAACCAACCCACTCACGCTGCCGCGCGGGTCCGGGCCAGGCCGTCGGCGGCGCGCGTGATGACCGATTCCTGCCCGTCGTCGAGAGCGAGCTCGAGCGCCCGCGTGAAATGCGGACGCGCCTGCCCCGGATCGCCCTTGGCCAGCAAGGTTTCCGCGAGCCGGAGATGCGCGTTCTGCTCGGACTGCCGCGAATCGCTCTCCAACGCCAGTGCCAGCGACTTCCGGCCGACCTCCAGCGCCTCCGCCCACTGCCCCCGCCGCGTGTACGCCGTACTGAGGAAGGCGTACGTGTAGATCAGGCTGCTGACCAGAGCCTCGAATCGACTCAGGTCCACCGCATCCGGTGCGATCCGCAGGCTGTAGCCGTCCCGGGTGCGGATCAGCACACCTTCCGGCAGCAACTTGCGCAGCCGGTAGATGTACGGCGGCACGATCTGTCTGCCGGTCGACGGCGGGGCGTCACCCCAGACGAGGTCGACCAACTCGTCCGGGGTGATCACCTGGTTCGGCCGCAGTGCGAGAACGGCGAGCAGTGCCTGCTGCCGGATCGGCCCGAGGTCAAGCCGACGGTCTCCCGACCAGCCGTGCAGTGGGCCCAGCAGGTCCAGCCGCAGGTCGCCCGTCACGCCCCGAAGGATAACGTGGAGCGATCAACCGGCTACGTAGGAGTCGATCTCCTGCAGCAGGGCGTGCTTCACGGAGTCCTCGGCGAACGACACCCGGACGGCGGTCTTGGCGAGCTCGGCGACACCGGCCTCGTCGAGCTCGAGCAGACGGGCGGCGACGGCGTACTCGTTCGTGAGGTTGGTGCCGAACATCGGCGGGTCGTCGGAGTTGATGGTGACGACCAGGCCGGCGTCGACCATCGCGCGCAGCGGGTGCTCGTCGTACGACGCGACCGCGCGGGTGGCGATGTTCGACGTCGGGCTCACCTCGAGCGGGATCCGGTGCTCACCCAGGTAGTCGACCAGCGCCGGGTCCTGCATCGCCGACGTACCGTGGCCGATCCGCTCGGCCTTCAGCACCCGGACCGCGTCCCAGATCGTCTCCGGACCGGTCGTCTCACCCGCGTGCGGCACGCTGTGCAGCCCGGCGGCGAGCGCGGCCTCGAAGTGCGGCTGGAACTGCGGCCGCGGTACGCCGATCTCCGGTCCGCCGAGGCCGAACCCGACCAGGCCCTCCGGCCGGATCCTGGTCGCGATCCGTAGCGTCTCGTCGGCGCCCGGCACCCCGTCCTCACCGGAGATGTCGAAGATCCACCGCAGCGTGATCCCGAGTTCCTTCTCGGCCGCGACCCGCGCGTCCTCGATCGCCTCGCAGTACGCCTCGGGCGCGATCCCACGGACCACCGACGTGTACGGCGTGCAGGTCAGCTCGGCGTACCGCAGGTTCTGCGCGGCCATCTCGCGGGCGACCTCGAAGGTCAGCAGCCGGACGTCCTCGGGCGTCCTGATCAGCTCGACGACGCTCAGGTAGACCTCGATGAACTTGGCGAAGTCGGTGAACTGGAAGTACTCGGCCAGCGCGGCCGGATCGGCCGGCACCGGCGACCCGGGGTGCCGGGCGGCGAGCTCGGCGACGATCCGCGGCGACGCGGACCCGACGTGGTGGACATGCAGTTCGGCCTTCGGCAACCCGGCAAGGAACTCACGCGACACAGTCATGCCGGGATCCTAGGGACCCCCGGCCCGATCCGCTGGAAAGCTCACAATCACTTGTCAGGATCCGCCGGGCCGTGGCCCGGCTGGAGTCGCGGGGGTCGCGAGTGGCACGATGCGTGCGTGAGTGAGCGCTTCGACTTCACCGGCGACGAGCTGGCACCGGCCTATCGAGCGGCCGTGGATGCCATCGAGGCCGGCGACCTGGTCGTCCTTCCGACCGACACCGTCTACGGGATCGCCGCGGACGCCTTCAAGGCGGACGCCGTCCAGCGGCTGCTGGATGCCAAGGGCCGTGGCCGGGACATGCCGCCGCCGGTGCTGATCTCGGTGGTGGAGTCGCTGGACGCGCTCGCCACCGACGTCCCCGACGACGGCCGCACGCTGTGCCAGGAGTTCTGGCCCGGCCCGCTGACGGTGATCTGCCACGCGCAGACCTCGCTGATGTGGGACTTGGGCGAGACCAAGGGCACGGTCGCGCTGCGCGTGCCCGACCACGAGAACACCCGCGAACTGCTCTCCCGGACCGGTCCGCTCGCGGTCAGCTCGGCGAACAAGAGCGGCCGGCCCGCGGCGCTTGACGTGTACGACGCCGAGGAGCAGTTGGAGGACACGGTCGCGGTCTATCTGGACGGCGGTACGGCGACCGGTGGGCAGCCGTCCACGATCGTCGACATCACCGGCGACACGCCTCACGTCGTACGGCTCGGCGCGCTGTCGCTGGAGCAGCTCCGGGCCGTCGTCCCGGGCGTCACCAGCTACCTGGACGACGAGAAGCCGGACGACGAGCCGGAAGAGAAGAAGGACGAAGAGCCGGACGAAAAGCCGGACGTAGAGCCGGAAGCGAAGGACGAACCGGAAGACGAGCCAACCGAACGTCCGGTCGGGGCGTCCAAGCAAGAGGACGACCCGAAGCCGACGAAACCGGATGATGTGAGGCCTGCGGACTAGTGCGCGAGTATCTGCTGGTCCTGTTCGTGGCGATGGCCACGACCTTCCTGCTGACCGGCGTGGCCCGGCAGATCGCGCTGCGGTACGGCGCTGTCGCGAAGGTACGGGCCCGGGACGTGCACAAGGTTCCGATCCCGTACTTCGGCGGCATCTCGATCCTCGGCGGCCTGATCGCCGCGTTCGCGGTCGCGTCCAGCCTGCCGTTCCTCGGCAACAGCCTGCAGGTCGCGCACGACGCCCGGGCGATCCTGATCGGCGGCGTGGTGATCTGCGCCGTCGGCGTAGTCGACGACCTGTACGAGCTGGACGCGATCACCAAGCTGGCCGGCGAGGTGCTCGCGGTCGGCGTGATGGTTGTCCAGGGCATCCAGTTGTACTGGCTCCCGTTGCCCGGCGGTGTGGTGTCGCCATCGGCCGCGCAGCTCGCCGTACTGACCGCCGGCATCCTGCTGGTGTCCTGCAACGCGGTGAACTTCGTCGATGGCCTGGACGGCCTGGCCGCCGGCGTCACCGCGATCGGGGCGACCGCGTTCTTCATCTACTCCTACCTGCTGAACTTCGAGCAGAACCTCGACCGGGCCACGACCTCGACCCTGATCACGGTCGCGCTGGCCGGTGCCTGCCTCGGCTTCCTGCCGCACAACTTCTTCCCCGCCAGGGTCTTCATGGGCGATTCCGGTGCCCTGCTGATCGGCCTGATGCTGGCCGCGTCGACGATCAGCCTCACCGGCCAGATGGACCCGAACGCGGTGCCGTACGAGGTCGGCGGCTCCAGCCTGCTGCCGGCGCTGCTCCCGCTGGTCCTGCCGATCGCCGTGCTCGCGATCCCCGCGCTGGACCTGACGATGGCCTACGTACGCCGTACCAAGGCCGGCCGGTCGCCGTTCGCGGCGGACAAACTCCATCTGCACCACCGGCTGATGCAACGCGGCCACTCGCACCGCCGCGCGGTCCTGCTGATGTACCTGTGGACCGCCCTGATCGCCTACGGCGTGGTGGTCCTCGGGCTCGTCCTGTTCTGGTGGACCGCTCTGATCGTGCTGGCCGTCGCGGTCACCGCGGTCCTGCTCACCACCGGTCTGCCGGGGCGGTCCCGGAAACCGCTCGCCAAGATCTGATCCAGAACGACCAGGGACCAGACCACTGGTCGGTGTGGCCTACCGATAGGGTGTTCGTGTACAGCGGCAGGACCGCTCGTTTTGCTGACCGTGCAGACTTTGTGCTAGTTTTCACAAGCACCAGCAAAGAACAGCGACACCCCTGACCCCGCCCACCCGACGACCGAGCCGCGAGACCCGGTCGCCAGCAGGACGGAACCAGCAGATGGCTCCCTCGGCTCACAGCCCGAAAGTCGCCGGCCAGGCCACTCGGCACCCGGCGCTGGCAATGCTGCGTGGCGCTCTGGTCGCCGCGCTCGTCGTCGGCGTCAACGCGGCCGCGGTGTCCACCGTCGCGGCCGGTCTGCCCGGCCTGTGGGGCGCGTTGCTGGGGTTCTTGATGGTCGTCATCTTCTCCGGCGCGGGCCTGCTCGCGCTGCACCTGTCCCGCCGTACCTCCCCGACGATGCAACTCGCCGTCGCGATGGCGTCGTACACCGGCCGGATCGCGATCTTCGGCGGCCTGCTCGCGGTCGCGCTGAGCTCGGACGGCCTGGCCAGGCACGTGAATCTGACCGTGCTCGGCATCTCAGCGCTGGTGGTCGTGATGGGCTGGATGGCCGGCGAGATCTGGGCCTGGTCGCGGCTGCGCATCCCGATCTACGACCTCGACGGCGAGGTGACCGCATGACCACCTTGGGTAACGGCTTGAACGAGCGGAGCGAGTTCATCATCAAGCGCCTCCCTGCTGTGGTGAGGGTTACGGGAGCCGATGTGACCGGTCGTGTCGCGGACTGGTACCTTTCGGGTGCCAATGAGCGAGCACGAGGATCCGAAGCCATCACCCGGCAATGCGGGCGACGGCTGGCGGGTCCTGTCCTACTTGATCGGCGGTGTCGTCGTGTACGGCGCCATCGGGTTCGGGTTGGATCGCCTGCTAGGCACCCAGTTCTTACTCCCGGTGGGCATCGTCCTCGGTGCCGGGCTCACCGTTTTGTTGCTGCACTTCCGGTACGGGTCGCGGTCCTGACCCACGCCGGGTCTGACGTTGTTGACCGCCATGCCCTGAGCCGCCCTGCCCTTAGCCACAAGGCGTCCGACTTGAGCACGACGCGAGAGGAGACCCGGTGATTGCCGGCGTTCCGACCGAGTTCACCCCGCCCGGTCCCGAAAGCTTCGACCTTCCGCCGATCATCGACGGCGTGGACTGGTTCACCAAGCCAGTGCTGGTGTCCGCCCTGACTGTCGTCGTGATCATCTGGTTCTTCTGGGGTGCGTCCCGCAAGGCGGCGATCGTGCCGAGCAAGCTGCAGTTCGCCGGTGAGCTCGGGTACAACTTCGTCCGCAACTCGATCGCCCGCGACGCCATCGGCAGCGCGGAGCACATGCGCTTCGTGCCCTACCTGTGCGGCCTGTTCTTCTTCATCCTGCTGAACAACGTCGCCGCGACCGTCCCGCTGGTCCAGTTCCCCACGTTCAGCCACATCGGCTGGGCGTACACGGCGGCGATCATGACCTGGGTGATCTACAACGCGGTCGGCATCAGGAGGCACGGCACCTGGGGCTACTTCAAGCTCCAGACCATGCCGGCCGGCGTGCCGGTCTGGCTGATGCCGCTGATGATCCCGATCGAGTTCATCTCGAACATCCTGGTCCGGCCCGTCTCCCTGAGCCTGCGGTTGTTCGCCAACATGTTCGCCGGCCACATCCTGCTCCTGGTCTTCGTGCTCGGTGGCGAGTACCTGGTCTTCGAGACCAGCAACATCGCCCTGGCCGGCGTCGGTGTCGTGACCTGGCTGATGGGCCTCGCGATCGCCGGTCTGGAGCTGTTCGTCCAGTGCATCCAGGCGTACATCTTCGTCGTGCTGACCGCGCAGTACATCGGCAGCGCGATCGCCGAGGAGCACTGATCCGCAGTACCTGCACCGCCCCACAGACCGTAGTAACGGAAATCCGGATAGCCGCTATCCGTACCGAAAGGAACACACTGCAATGACCGCACTCGACATCACCGGCAACATCGCAGTACTGGGTTACGGCCTCGCCGCGATCGGCCCGGGCGTCGGCGTCGGCCTGATCTTCGCCGCCGTGATCAACGGCACCGCGCGGCAGCCGGAGGCGCAGAGCAAGCTGCAGTCGATCGCATGGATCGGCTTCGGCGTGACCGAGGTTCTGGCGATCATCGGTATCGCGCTCGCCTTCGTCTTCCGTACCTGAGCTACTTTCCTCCGACTGACAGGATTCAGACATGTTGACGAAGGTGCTACCGCTGGCCGCGGAGGGTGAGCAAGTCAACCCGCTGGTGCCACACACCGCCGAGATCATTTTCGGTTTCGTCTTCCTGATCCTGCTGGCCATCGCCTTCGCCAAGGTCGTCGTGCCCAAGTTCGAGAAGGCGTACGCCGATCGGACCCAGGCGATCGAAGGCGGGATGGATGCGGCCAAGCAGGCCCAGGCCGAGGCGAAGGCGGCTCTGGACAAGTACAACGCGCAGCTGGCCGAGGCCCGGCAGGAAGCGGCGAAGATCCGCGAGGACGCGCGTGAGCAGGGTGCGCAGATCATCGCGGAGATGCGTGAGCAGGCGAACGCCGAGTCCGAGCGGATCGTCACCCACGCGCGGACCCAGATCGACGCCGAGCGGGCGCAGGCCGTGGCCTCGCTGCGGGCCGAGGTCGGCACGATGGCGACCACGCTGGCCGGCCGCATCGTCGGGGAGTCGCTCGAGGACGAGGCGCGTCAGCGTCGCACCGTCGAGCGGTTCCTGGCCGACCTCGAGGCCTCCGAGTCCGCACGTCAGGCCGTCGGAACGGACGGCTGATGCGCGGCGCATCGAACGAGTCACTCGCCAAGGCCCGGGAGGCCCTGGCGAGTGTCACGGTGACCGATGAGCTCGGGACCGAGCTGTTCTCGGTGGCCAAGCTGCTGGACGGCACGGGCGCGCTCCGGCGCGCACTGACCGACCCGGCCCGGCCGCGGGACGCCCGCGTCGCGCTGGTCCAGCAGTTGCTCGGCGGGAAGATCTCCACCCCGGCGGAGGAGGTCCTGACCGCCGCCGTGGCCGGCCGCTGGGTCAGCAGCCGCGACCTCGCGGACGCGCTGGACCAGCTCAGTGTCGAGGCCGAGGTGGCGTACGCCGACACCCGGCGCAAGCTGGACGACGTCGAGGACGAGCTGTTCCGGCTGGACCGGATCGTCGCGGTGGAGCGGGGGCTGAGCGACAAGCTCAGCGACCACAACATCCCGCTCACCGCCCGGCAGCAGCTGCTCGCCGGACTGCTGCAGGGCAAGGCCGACGCCGCCACGATGCGGCTGGCCGAGCGTGCGGTGGACGGACGCGGCCGGAGCTTCGCGGCGTCGCTGCGGTCCTACCAGGTCGCCGCGGCGGCCCGGCGCAACGCCAGCATCGCCACCGTCCGGGTCGCGACCGACCTCTCCGAGGCCGAGCGCACCCGGCTGGCCGAGGCACTCGGCCGTCAGTACGGCCGGGACATCCAGCTGAACGTGATCGTCGACCCCAACGTGGTCGGCGGCGTACGGGTGGACATCGGCGACGAAGTGATCGACGGAACCATCGCGGCCAGGCTCGACGAAGCGCAACGGCGCATCGCGGGCTGAACCCCCTTAACGACATAAAGCGGCGCTAGGGGTCGGGAAAGCCTTTAGAGCCACAACAGGCCAGCAGGGTCAAGGAAGCAGGAACACAATGGCTGAGCTCACGATCAGGCCGGAGGAGATCCGGGACGCCCTGGATCGGTTCGTCACCGAGTACCAACCGGCGGAGGCGGCCCGCGAAGAGGTCGGCACCGTGGTCGACGCGGGTGACGGTATCGCGCACGTCGAGGGCCTGCCCTCGGCGATGACCAACGAGCTGCTCGAGTTCGAGGACGGCACCCGGGGCATCGCGCTGAACCTGGACGTCCGCGACATCGGTGTCGTCGTCCTCGGTGAGTTCGACGGGATCGAGGAGGGCCAGCAGGTCCGCCGGACCGGCTCGGTGCTGTCGGTGCCGGTCGGCGAGGGCTACCTCGGCCGCGTCGTCGACCCGCTGGGCAAGCCGATCGACGGCCTGGGCGAGATCAAGGACCTCGAGGGCGACCGCGCGCTGGAGCTCCAGGCGGCCGGCGTGATGGACCGCCAGGAGGTCCGCGAGCCGCTGCAGACCGGCATCAAGGCGATCGACGGGATGATCCCGATCGGCCGCGGTCAGCGCGAGCTGATCATCGGCGACCGCAAGACAGGCAAGACGGCGATCGCGGTCGACACGATCATCAACCAGAAAGCGAACTGGGAGTCCGGCGACCCGAAGAAGCAGGTCCGCTGCATCTACGTCGCGGTCGGCCAGAAGGGCTCCACGATCGCCGCGGTCCGCGGTGCGCTCGAAGAGGCCGGCGCGATGGAGTACACCACCATCGTCGCCTCCCCGGCGTCCGACCCGGCCGGCTTCAAGTACGTCGCGCCGTACACCGGCTCGGCCATCGGCCAGCACTGGATGTACCAGGGCAAGCACGTGCTGATCGTCTTCGACGACCTGACCAAGCAGGCCGAGGCGTACCGCGCGATGTCACTGCTGCTGCGCCGCCCGCCGGGCCGTGAGGCCTACCCGGGTGACGTCTTCTACCTGCACAGCCGTCTGCTGGAGCGCTGCGCGAAGCTGTCCGACGAGCTCGGCGCCGGTTCGATGACCGGTCTGCCGATCATCGAGACCAAGGCCAACGACGTGTCGGCGTTCATCCCGACGAACGTCATCTCGATCACCGACGGCCAGATCTTCCTGCAGTCGGACCTGTTCAACGCCAACATCCGGCCGGCCATCGACGTCGGTATCTCGGTGTCCCGGGTCGGTGGCGCCGCGCAGGTCAAGGGCATGAAGAACGTGTCCGGCTCGCTGAAGATCGACCTGGCCCAGTTCCGCGCGATGGAGGCGTTCGCGATGTTCGCGTCCGACCTCGACGCCACCTCCCGCCGGCAGCTCGACCGGGGTCAGCGGCTGGTCCAGCTGCTCCGTCAGCCGCAGTACTCGCCGTACCCGGTGGAGGAGCAGATCGTCTCCATCTGGTCCGGTACGACGGGCAAGTTCGACGAGGTTCCGGTCGACGACGTACTGCGCTTCGAGCGGGACTTCCTGGACTACCTGCGCCGGGAGAGCAAGGTGCTCGACAGCATCCGCGAATCCGGTCTGTTCGACGACGACTCGGCCCAGGCCGTGACCGAGGCGCTGAACGCGTTCAAGCCGACCTTCCAGACCTCCGAGGGCACCCTGCTGGGCACCGAGGCGGAGGCCGAGGCGATGGACGAGGCGGACGTCGAGCAGGAGCAGATCGTCCGGCAGAAGCGGGGCTGATCGACCGTGCCAGCCAATCTGCGGGAGCTACGCGATCGCAAGGCCTCGGTCTCGACGATCAAGAAGCTCACCCGGGCGATGGAGCTCATCGCGGCGTCCCGGATCGTCAAGGCGCAGCAGCGCGCCCAGGCGGCCGGTCCGTACGCGCGTGAGCTCACCCGTGCCGTGTCGGCGGTGGCGACGTTCTCGAACGTCGACCACCCGCTGACCACCGAGAAGCCCGACCCGAAGCGCGCCGCGGTGCTGCTGATCACCTCCGACCGCGGTCAGGCCGGGGCGTACTCGGCCAACGTGATCCGCGAAGGGGAGCGGCTGAACCAGCTGCTGCACGAGGACGGGAAAGAGGTCGTCCCGTACCTCAGCGGCCGCAAGGGCATCGCGTACTACACCTTCCGGCAGCGCGACGTCGCGCAGTCGTGGAGCGGTGACTCCGACGCTCCGTCGTTCGCCCGTGCGCGGGAGATCGCCGACGCGCTGATCGAGGCCTTCCTGACCCCGACCGAGGACGGCGGCGTGGACGAGATCCACATCGTCTTCACCCGGTTCGTGTCGATGCTGACCCAGCGCGCGGACGTGATCCGCCTGCTGCCGCTGGAGGTCGTCGAGGGCGAGGAGGCGCCGGCGGCGGACGACGTGCTGCCGCTGTACGAGTTCGAGCCGTCCGCCGAAGAGGTGCTCGACGGGCTGCTGCCGAAGTACGTCGCCAGCCGGATCCACTACTGCATGCTGCAGGCGGCCGCTTCCGAGCTGGCCAACCGGCAGCGGGCGATGAAGTCGGCGACGGACAACGCGCAGGACCTGATCGAGAAGCTCACGCGGGACCTCAACCAGGCCCGCCAGGCCCAAATTACCCAGGAAATCAGCGAGATCGTCGGTGGCGCCAGCGCGCTGGCCGACGCGAACGCCGGGAGCGAGTGAGAGAGATGACTGCCACGGTTACCGAGAAGAACAACGAGGCCGGCTCGACTGCCGTCGGTCGCGTCGCCCGGGTGATCGGCCCGGTCGTCGACGTCGAGTTCCCAGCGGACACGATGCCGGACATGTACAACGCGCTCGAGGTGGACATCACCCTGGGCGACACCACCCAGACGATCACCCTCGAGGTCGCGCTGCACGTCGGCGACAACATCGTCCGGGCGATCTCGATGAAGCCCACCGACGGCCTGGTCCGCGGCGTCGAGGTGCGCGACACCGGCTCCGCGATCTCCGTGCCGGTCGGCGACGTCACCAAGGGCCGGGTCTGGTCCGTGACCGGCAAGTGCCTGAACCAGGACGAGTCCGAGTTCGAGATCGCCGAGCGCTGGCCGATCCACCGCAAGGCGCCGGCCTTCGACCAGCTCGAGTCCAAGACCGAGATGCTGGAGACCGGCATCAAGGTCCTCGACCTGCTCACGCCGTACGTGCAGGGCGGCAAGATCGGCCTGTTCGGCGGTGCGGGTGTCGGCAAGACCGTCTTGATCCAGGAGATGATCTACCGGATCGCCCACAACTTCGGCGGTACGTCGGTGTTCGCCGGCGTGGGCGAGCGGACCCGCGAGGGCAACGACCTCATCAACGAGATGGAAGAGGCCGGCGTCTTCAAGGACACCGCGCTGGTCTTCGGTCAGATGGACGAGCCGCCGGGCACCCGGCTGCGGGTCGCGCTGTCCGCGCTGACGATGGCGGAGTACTTCCGCGACGTCAAGGAGCAGGACGTGCTGCTCTTCATCGACAACATCTTCCGGTTCACCCAGGCCGGTTCCGAGGTCTCCACGCTGCTCGGCCGGATGCCGAGCGCGGTGGGTTACCAGCCGAACCTGGCCGACGAGATGGGCGTGCTGCAGGAGCGGATCACCTCGACCCGGGGTCACTCGATCACCTCGATGCAGGCGATCTACGTGCCCGCGGACGACTACACCGACCCGGCGCCGGCCACCACGTTCGCGCACCTGGACGCGACCACCGAGCTCTCGCGTGACATCGCCGCTCGTGGTCTGTACCCGGCCGTGGACCCGCTGACCTCGACGTCGCGGATCCTCGACCCGCAGTACATCGGCCAGGACCACTACGACGTGGCGGTCCGGGTGAAGCAGATCCTGCAGAAGAACAAGGAACTGCAGGACATCATCGCCATCCTCGGTGTCGACGAGCTCTCCGAAGAGGACAAGATCACCGTCGCGCGGGCGCGCCGGATCGAGCAGTTCCTGTCCCAGAACACCTACATGGCGGAGAAGTTCACCAACATCCCGGGCTCGACGGTGCCGCTGAAGGACACCATCGAGTCGTTCAAGAAGATCACCGAAGGCGAGTGCGACCACATCGCCGAGCAGGCGTTCTTCAACGTCGGTTCGCTCGAGGACGTCGAGCGCAAGTGGGCCGAGCTGCAGAAGGAAAACTGACATGGCCGACGAAGCTGCCAAGCACCTCGAGGTCGCGCTGGTCGCGGCCGAGCGGACCGTGTGGCAGGGTCAGGCCAGGATCGTCATCGCCCGCACCACGGACGGTGACGTCGGGATCCTGCCCGGCCACGCGCCGCTGCTGGGCCTGTTGCAGGGTGGCACCGTCCAGGTGCGGACCGTCGACGACGAGTACTTCGTCGCGGCCGCGCCGGACGGCTTCATCTCGGTGGCGAACGACCGGGTCTCGATCCTGGCCGAGAACGCCGAGATGGGTCACGACATCGACCTCGAGGAAGCCCGGCGCGAACTCGAGGAAGCGCTGGCGACCGGCAGCGAGACCGATGCCGACTCCGACGAGGTCCGCCTCGCCGAAGCCCGGGTGAGGGCCGCCGAGAAGACGGCCTGACCGGGGCGGTGGGGTGGGCCGCCGATGGCCCACCACCCACCTGCCATAATCGAACATCGTCACTGACAGTACGGTTCTCCGGGGTGCCCGGGGCAGTACGCTATCGGGCACCGGGAATGAGGTCGGCAAGGTATGAGGACAGTCCTCGATGTCGTCGGGGTCTGTCTGCTTGCCGCCGTACTGCTGATCATCGCGTTCGCGTGCCGCCGTCGCTGGTTGTCCAGGGACGGCGGCACTTTCGATTGCAGCCTGCAGTTGGCCGAGAAGGACCACGGCCGCGGCTGGGCCCTCGGCCTGGCCCGCTACGTCGGTGACGAACTGCAGTGGTTCCGGGTCTTCAGCCTGGTCTGGTGGCCGAAGCTCGTCGTCAACCGCCACCAACTCGAAGGCATCACCACCCGCCGTCCGATGGGCAACGAGCCCCTCGTCACGTACGCCGGCCACGTGATAGTCGACGCCGCCCTCCAAGACCGCACAGTCCACCTCGCCATGACCGAAGAAGCCCTCACCGGCGTACTGGCCTGGGTGGAATCCGCCCCACCCAGCAGCCAGACCTATCACTGACCCTGCTCAGCCGAGGCTGAAGCGGAAGTGGTGTGGCCGGGGTTGTAGGTCGTGGGGCGGGAGGATCGGCGCGCCGCTGGTCGGGCTGCCCAGGCCGTGCTGCAGGGCGTCCAGGGTCATCCAGAGGTGATCGGTGGGCACCAGATCTTCTCGATGCCCGGCGTCTGCCAGTTCGGCGAGGGTCCATCTGCGGAGAGTCAGGGCCAGGTGCGGCTCGGCGGTCAGCGTGAGCTTCCCGGCGGTCCCGGACAACTCTGCCCAGCGGACGTCGCCGCGTGCGCCGTTCTCCTGGGGGTAGATGTACGGGACCTGGAGGTCGTCGATCGTCGAGGTGTAGCGGCCGACCCGCGCGGCCGCCCGGGAGTCCGGGTACGCCTGACCGGGGCCGAGGCCGAACCAGGTCACGCGGTCGAACCCTGCCGGCAGGCCGAACGTCACCCCGAGGCGCGCCCACGGCACGGTCCATTCGCCGACCGGCTCGACTTCGACGTCCGCGGTCACCCGATCGCCGTCCGAAGTCCAGCGGTACGTCGTCAGCACCCGAGCGTCAGTGGCCGCGGCGCCGACCATCGTCACCACGACCAGTTCGTCCCCGGTCGGCTCCACCGACACCGTCCGGTACCGCAACCGATGCAGCCCAGCGGCAGCCCATCTCGCCTTCCGATCTCGCGTCGTCGCGTCCCACGTCCGGGCGTCGTGTTGAGTAGGCGCCCGCCACAACTCCAACGGCACGTGCACCACCTCCCAGCCGGACAACCCGAGCAGGCGTCCCGTCCTCCCGCAGAATCGCCCACCCCCCAGCCGGACCTCGCCCTCCGGCCCGATCCGTCTGATGGGCTGACCCACCGGACGGTGGGTTGGGGCGAGCGGCGGCGCGAGTCGTGACTGGGTGAAGGCGATCTCGTGGCCCGTGGATGCCCAGGCGGTGTCGGTCTTCAGTACTGCGCGGACCGTCAGCCAGCGTTCACGGTTCTGCATCGGCGCGGTGATCGAGGGGAGGGGGACGGTTGCCTCGCCGCCTGCTGGGATCGTGGGGAGGTCCAGAGTGCCGCGGGCGATGACCTCGCCTTCGTCTGCGGCTGACCACTGGAGTGACAGGTGTGACGTGTCCAGGACGTCGTACCTGTTGGCGAGGCGGAGGGTGTTGGCGGTGATGGTGAGGTGGACGGGCTCGAAGGCTTTGCGGACTTCGAGGAGGACTGGCTGGGGAGTGAGGTCGGGGAAGACGAGGCCGTCGAGGACGTAGTTGCCGTCGTGCAGTTCCTCGCCGAAGTCACCGCCGTACGCATAGGTGCCGTCCGGCCGCAGGATGCCATGTTCCATCCACTCCCAGAGGAATCCGCCTTGGCACCGCTCGTACCGGTGGAACAGTTCCTCGTACTCCGGCAGTCCACCAGGACCGTTGCCTCCGGCATGCGAGTACTCGCACAGCACGAACGGCATCGCCCGCCGCCGTGCGTCCAGCACCGGATCGTCCAGCGGCGGCTCGGCCCGCTTCCCGATCTCCTCGACCTCGGCATGAGCGGCGTACATCCGGCTGTACACGTCCACGTCCGCACAGCTCGGATCGCCTTCGTAGTGCAGCGGCCGCGACGGATCCCGCTCCCGCGTCCACTCCGCCATCGCGGTGAGGTTCCGGCCGATCCCGGCCTCGTTGCCCAGCGACCACATCACCACGCACGGGTGGTTCTTGTCCCGCTCGACCATCCGCCGCATCCGGTCCACCGACGCGTCCAGGAAGCGCGGATCGCCGGCAGGGTTCCCGTGCCAGTCCAGCAGGAAGAAGCCGTGGGTCTCGTAGTCGCACTCGTCCATCACCCAGAACCCGAGTTCGTCGCACAGCTCCAGCAGCCGCGAGTCCGGCGGGTAGTGGCTGGTCCGGATCGCGTTGATGTTGTGCTGCTTCATCACCAGCAGTTCCTGCCGCAGCCGCTCCTCGGGTACGACGCGGCCCAGCACGGGATCGTGCTCGTGCCGGTTGACCCCGTGGAACAGCACCCGCCGGCCGTTGACCGTGAGCACCCCGTCGACGATCGCCACCGTGCGGAATCCGATCCGCAACGCGACGCTCTCACCGGCGGTCTCCACCACGGCGTCGTACAAACGCGGCATCTCCGCCGACCACGGCTCGACCCCGGGGATCGTCAGCGTCTGGCCGGCCGGCGCCTCGACCTCCAGCTCCGCGATGCGCACGACCGCGCCCGGCCCGGCCTCGACCTTCAGGATCCCGGCACCATCCGCGTAGTCCGCATGCACGAAGACATCGCCCACCCCGTCGACCGGCCGTGCGATCAGCGTGACGTCGCGGAAGATCCCCGGCAGCCACCACATGTCCTGATCCTCGAGATAGCTCCCGGATGACCACTGGTGCACGCGGACCGCGAGCACGTTCCGCCCCGGCCGCAGTACCTCACCGACCGCGAACTCGGCCGGCACCCGGCTCCCGCGCGTCACCCCGAGCTCCACCCCGTTCAGCCACACCCGCGCACACGAGTCGACGCCGTCGAAGCGCAGTACCGTCGGTCCACTCCACGACGGCGGCAGCTCGAACACCAGCCGATGGTCGCCGGTCGGGTTCTCGGTCGGCACGTCCGGCGGATCGACCGGGAACGGATAGGCCTGATTCGTGTACGCCGGCCGCCCGTGCCCGTACATCGGCCAACTGGACGGCACCGGAAGAACGGCCCAGTCCGAGTCGTCGAAGTCGTCCCGCTCGAACCCATCGGGCGCCTCGGCCACCGACTCCGCAAGGTGAAACCGCCAGCTCCCGTTCAGACAGATCGACGGTGCGTCGGTCCGGATCGCGGCCCGCGGAGCCAGTACGCCGTACCCGGGTCCAGGGTCTTCGTAGTAGGTCATTCGAACCTTCCGATGCGGTTAGCATGCTGAGCATGACGACGGCGAGCGCGGGAGAGGGCCCACGCCAAGGGGTCCGGCGGCAGCCGTCGGCTGAGCAGCTGCGGCTGCTCACCAAGGTCGCGAAGCTGTACCACGAGCAGGGCGTGCGCCAGCCGCAGATCGCCGCGCAGCTGCACATCTCCCAGCCGCGGGTGTCCCGTCTGCTGAAGCAGGCCGTGGTGGCCGGCATCGTTCGTACGGTCGTGATCCCGCCGAGCGGCGTACACACCGAGCTCGAGAACGCGATCGAGCAGCGCTACGGGCTGCGCGAGGTGATCGTCGTCGATGCCAGTGGTGAGGACGACGCGCACATCATCCCGGCGCTCGGCGCGGCCGCGTCGGTGTACCTGGAGACCACGCTGACCGGCGGTGACCGGATCGGCATCTCGTCCTGGAGTTCGACGCTGCTCGCCACGGTCGAATCGATGACGCCGCGGCCGACGCAGGTGGCTGAGGAGGTCGTCCAGGTCCTCGGCGGCGTTGGCAACCCGGCTGCTCAGGCCCGCGCGGCCCGTCTGGTCGGCCGGCTGGCGGATCTCACCGGTGCGGTGCCGGTCCTGCTGCCAGTGCCCGGTCTGGTCGGCAGTGTGAGCGCGAAGCGCACGCTGATGAAGGACCCGGTGGTCACCGAGGTGATGGATGCCTGGTCGCGGCTCACGCTGCTGCTGGTCGGGATCGGCAGTCTCGAGCCGTCGCCGCTGCTGAAGGAGAGCGGCAACGCGATGACCGCCGAGGACCAGAAGGTCCTGCGGGACCAGGATGCGGTCGGCGACATCTGCCTCCGGTTCTTCGACGAGGCCGGCCAACCGGTCCGCTCCGAGCTCGACCAGCGGGTGCTCGGTCTGTCGGCCGCTCAGGTCCGCAGCGACGACCTCCGCAGCGTGGGGGTCGCGGGCGGTATGCGCAAGTACGCCGCCATCCGCGCCGCACTGCTGGGTGGATGGGTCGACGTACTCATCACCGACCGCTCGGTCGCCGAGCGCCTGGCTAACGAGCATCGACCCACACAGTCATAGGACCGACCGTCCGATTCGCCCACGCGTAGTAGGGGACCGCGGTCAACGTCTGCCCGTCCCGCGCCGGCACCTCGACCGTCGTCACCCCGCCAAGCAGTTCCGGCCGTTCCCGCTCGACCAGATCGCCCGCCACCACAGCCGTCTCATCCAGTACGACGTCCTGGTCGACCTGCTCGAAGCAGTACACCAACGGCCCACGCTCGATCGCCACACACCCGCGCACCGAATCGATCCGATCGTCCGGCTGAGTACGCCGCGCCTGTACCGGCAGTTCCAGCACCACTTGGTCGCCAACAGACCACTGCCGTCGTAGCGGCCCGGAAACGCTGGAACCATCTGCCCAGGCAGGGATGCGAAGACCCAGCGTCCAAGGCTCCGCCGGCGACTCAGTGATGGTCACCGTCACCCGACCGTGCCACGGATAGCGCGTGGCCATCTCGAACCCGACCCTGCCAACGGGCAACTCAGCGGTCACCACAGCCGGTGCGTAGAGGTGCACCTGGACTCCATCGGCGTCCGAAGTCGCCACGAGCTGGTCGAGTGAGGACAGAGTGCGCATGACGTTCGGCGGGCAGCACGCCGTCCCGTACCACGGCTGCCTCCCCGCGACCGCGGAACGCTGGTCGTCGGAGTACGCGTGCTGCCGCACCTTCAACGTGTTGACGTAGAAGAAGCTGTCACCGCTCAGCGAGACCCCCGAGATCACCGCGTTGTACAGCGTCCGCTCGATCAGGTCGGCGTACTTGCTGTCGCCGGTCGCGAGCAGCAGCCGCCAACTCCACTGCACGCTGGCGATGGCCGCGCAGGTCTCGCAGTACGCCGTGTCCGGTGGCAACTCGAACGGGTCGCCGAACGCCTCGCCGTACCACCGCGACCCGACGCCACCGGTCAGGTACGTCTGGCTGTCGGCCATCGTCTGCCACGTCTCCCGCAGCGCATCGAGCAACTCGGCGTCACCAGTCTCGACCGCGACATCGGTCGCTCCAGAGGCCAGGTACAACGCCCGTACGGCGTGCCCCGCGAGTGTCCGCACCTCGCGCACCGGCAGATGGTCCTGGAAGTACGCCGGCCCGTGGTGCCCGGGAGGTACCAGCAACCCGCGCCCCCGCGCCTCGACGAAGTACGACGCCAGCTCCAGGTACGACGCCGTCCCGGTCTCGCGGTACAGGTCGACCAACGCCATCTCGATCAACGGATGACCGTCGACGCCTTCCATGCGCCCGGGCCCGAAGGTCTTGCAGAGCAGATCGGCGAAGCGGCACGCGACCTCGAGCAGCGTGCGATCGCCGGTGGCGCGGGACTGGGCGACCGCGGCCTGCAGCAGGTGGCCCGCGCAGTAGAGCTCGTGCCCCTTCTCCAGGTCTCCGAACCGCCGGCCGCCGAGTGCCAGTCGCGTGTGCGTGTTCAGGTAGCCGTCCGGTTCCTGTGCCTGTGCGACCAGTGCGCTCGCAGTCGTCTGCCAGGTCGCGAGATCTTCGGCCGGCTCCCGGGTCTGTTCCCAGGCGACCGCCTCGAGCCACTTGTAGACGTCGGTGTCGGCGAAGAGCTTCCCGGCGAAGGGCGGCTCCTGCCCGGGCGCGCGACGGAAGTTGCCGAGAGTTCCGGCCTCCTCGAGCCGCATCCCGGCGGCAGGGATCGTCGACGTCCGGTTGATCTGCTGGCGCTCCCGCCAGAAGCCGCCGGTGATCTTCGTGGCACCGAGGGGGAGCGGGCGAAGGGGCATGGCTGACAGGAAACCATCAGGGCGAAGGCTCCGGCAAGACTTCGGTGCAAACGATTGCCGACGAGCGATCCTGTGACTGCAAACGATTGCAAATCATCCGCGTCATGCTCTTGACACTCCTTCGTAACCTCGGCAACCATGAGGCCGTCGATCCATTCGATGCCGACTAGATATTCAATCTGGTGCTCAATCGGCAGCCGCCCCTGCGAAAGTGAGGCCCAAAGTGAGGCGTGGACGATGACCGAAATCCCCTCCGGCTGGACCCGGCGCACGTTCGTCGGAACGACCGCCGCCGTCGGCGCCGCTGCCTCTCTCGGCATCGCCCCGACGGCCTCGGCCCAGACCGTCCCGACGGCACGCACCGCGGCAGCCGACGATCAGCTGCCCGCCTTCCCCGGTGCCGAGGGCGCCGGCAAGTGGGCCAAGGGTGGCCGCGGCGGATCCGTGTACGAGGTGACCACACTCGCCGACTCCGGCCCGGGATCGCTCCGCGAGGGCGTCTCCGGCTCGGACCGGACCATCGTGTTCCGGGTGTCCGGCACGATCGAGCTGAAGTCCCAGCTGCTGATCGCCGGCAACAACCTCACCATCGCCGGCCAGACCGCGCCCGGCGGTGGCATCTGCGTCTCCGGGTACGGCACCGGGATCAAGGGCAGCGCGCACGACATCGTGATCCGCTACGTGCGGTTCCGGCTCAGCGACCGCAACGAGATCGCCGACGACGCCTTCAACACCAACGTGCCGGGCTCGGTCAGCCCGGAGATCCGCAACCTGATCATCGACCACTGCTCGTTCAGCTGGGCCGTCGACGAGTGCCTGTCGCCGTACGGGAACTTCGACGTCACGATCCAGTGGTGCATCGTCTCCGAGGGCCTGGCGCTGTCCGCGCACCCGAAGAACCGGCACGGGTACGGCGGTATCTGGGGTGGCGAGCGCAACACCTACCACCACAACCTGATCGCCCACCAGGGCGGACGGCAGCCGCGGTTCGGCTACACCGAGGGCATCAACCTCGAGGTCGACCACTTCAACAACGTGGTCTACGACCACGGCTACACCTCGGTGTACGGCGGTGAGTGGGCCAACGGCATCAACATCGTCGGCAACTACTACAAGCCCGGCCCGACCACCCTGGGCGAAGTGGCACCGGTCATCGTGAGCGCCAACCGCGGCGGCCAGTGGTACGTGGCTGGCAACCACGTCGACGGCCATCCGGACGTCACCGCGCACAACCGGCGTGGCATCCGGTACCCGATCGGCGGCATCGTCGAACTGTCCGAGCCGCAGCCGATCCCGGGGACGTTCGACCCGGAGCCGGCGGCCAAGGCGTACGAGGCCGTCCTGGCGAACGCCGGTGCGATCCTGCCGCGGCGGGACGCGGTCGACGAGCGGGTCGTCAACGACGTCCGCAACGGCACCGGCCGGTTGATCAACTCGCAGAAGGAGGTCGGAGGCTTCCCGCCGCTGGTCCAGACCGAGGCACCGCTGGACTCCGACCACGACGGCATCCCGGACTGGTGGGAGCAGGCCAACGGCCTGGACCCCAACGACCCGTCCGACGCGCAGAAGATCGCGCCGAACGGCTACACCTATCTGGAGAACTACCTCAACTCGATCGTGCCCGACCCGGTCGGCAACCCGAGCGTGCGGATCACCAGCCCGCGGCACAACCAGACGATCCCCGGCCGGACCGCTCCAACCGTGACCGTGCAGGCGGACGCCGCCGCGGACAAGGGTGGCGAGCTCGCCACGGTCGAGTTCTTCGCCGGCGACCAGCTGATCGGTACCGCGACCAAGGCGCCGTACCAGATCCAGTGGAAGGACGTTGCCGACGGCACCTACTGGCTGACCGCGCGGGCGACGGACCGGAACGGGACCGCGACCCAGTCGGCCGCGGTGCCGGTGCATGTCAACCTTCAGGCCGGTACTCCGGGCTGGACGTCCGCCTCGGTCGGCAAGCCGGTGGTGCAGGGCTCGGGCAGCCTCGACGGCGGGATCCTCACGATCAAGGGCTCCGGCCGGATCCTGGGCCGAACCGGCAACTTCCACTACGTGTACCGCAAGCTCCAGGTCGGCGGTGCTGGATCGGTCGCCCAGATCACCGCCCGGCTGGACAAGATCGCGAAGGTCGCCAACGGCATCACGGCCGGCCTGATGATCCGCGACAGTCTGGACCCGGCCGCTCCGTTCATGTACGGCGGCGTCGGGTTCGGCGTGGCCGGCGGGATGGGCACGGTCGGCGACAACGCGAGCGGAGCGCCGGACGTCACCGACGACGGCGGCATGAAGGCGCAGGCGATCCGGATCCAGACCGACGGACCGATCCCCAGCGTCGGCCCCTGGCCATGGGACGACAGCTACCTCGACCCGACCAAGCAGTACTGGCTACGGCTGCTGCGGCGCGAGCGCCCGCAGGCGCGTGAGGTCGAGTTCGAGGCCTTCATCTCCACCGACAAGACCACGTGGGACCGCTTCGGCTACGAGAAGCTCGTGATGCCGAGCCGGACCTTCTACATCGGATTCGCGATCGACGGCGGCAAGGTGGACAACGACCTCGTCGACTACGGGACCGCGCAGTTCAGCAACATCTCGGTCGAGCAGTGAGGCAGGAAGCGAAGATGTCCCGAGAGCAACGAACGATCGGCCGGCGCCGGCTCCTGCAAGGTGGCCTGGGTCTGCTGGCAGTGGCGACAGTCCCTGGCTGCGGCTTCTTCGACACCAAGCCGGCCGGCTCCGGTGCGCAGGTCGCCGCGGCCGGCGAGAAGGAGTCGCCGATGCTGAAAGCCCTGGTGGACAAGGGTTCCCTGCCACCGTTGGAGCAGCGGCTGCCGAAGAACCCACCGGTGATCAAGCCACTGGAAGGCAAGGCGCAGTACGGCGGCACCTGGCGCTCGGCCATGCTGACCCAGGAGGACACCCAGTGGCTGTGGAACGGCCTGGCGTACGAACCGCTGGTCCGCTGGAAGTCTGACAAGACCGGCAAACCGGGGTACGACGAGATCGAGGCGAACACCGCCGAGTACACGGTCGATGCCGACAGCAAGGAGATCACCTTCACGCTGCGCGAGGGCCTCAAGTGGTCCGACGGCAAGCCGTGCACCGCGGACGACCTGCTGTTCACGCTGCTCGAGGTGCAGTGCGACACGGGGTTGCACCCGGACGGCATCTACGACGCCTTCGCCTCGCCCGACACCGGCAAACTCGCCAAGATCGAGAAGGTCGACGACCGGACCGTCAAGCTCACCTACACCGCGCCGCAGCCGTCGCTGCTCAGCCAGATCGCCGACGGCATCTTCCTGCGCGAGGGTGCCTACGGGATGCTGCTGCCGAAGCACTACTTCCAGCAGTTCCACCTCAAGTACAACAAGAATGCGAACGCGCTCGCGAAGAAGGCGGGCGTCGGCAGCTGGACCGACCTGTTCGCGCAGAAGCAGAACCCCTGGACGAACCCCGACCAGCCGACGCTCGCGCCGTGGAAGGTCACCACCGCGCTGGGCAAGGGCTCCGCGGTCACCCTGACCCGGAACCCGTACTACTGGAAGGTCGACGACCAGGGCCGGCAGCTGCCGTACATCGACGCCTGCCGGGTCGAGGTGGTCCAGGACGCCCAGGTCGAGCTGCTCAAGGTGATGAACGGCGAGTTCGGCATGCAGTACCGCAACTTCGGTACGCCGCAGAACAAGCCGGTGGTGGCGCAGAACCGCGAGAAGGGCGGCTACCGGATCTTCGAGGTGCCGACCCAGCTCACCAACACGATGCTGATCGGCATCAACCAGACGCACAAGGACCCGGTGAAGCGGGCCCTGTTCGCGAACAAGGAGTTCCGGATCGGGCTGTCGTACGCGATCAACCGCAAGGAGATCATCGACGCCGTGTACGCCGGCCAGGGGGAGCCCTGGCAGGGTGCTCCGCCGAAGGACTCGCCGTACTACAACGAGCAACTGGCCACGCAGTACCTGGAGTTCGACGTGGCCAAGGCGAACCAGCACCTCGACGCCGCCGGGCTGACGAAGAAGGCGGCCGACGGACGGCGGCTGGGCGCGGACGGCAAGCCGGTATCGGTGACCGTGCTGGTGAGCGAGTCGTTCCCGGATCACGTCGAGGCGATCGAGTTCGTCAAGAAGCGCTGGCTCGCGGTCGGGGTCGAACTGCGGACGCAGGCCGTCAGCGAGGACCTCTACAAGGAGCGGGTCAAGGCCAACGACCACGACGCCGGCACCTGGACCAGTGGCACCTTCGTGCTCCCGACCGGCACCGGCGGTGACCACTACTGGGTGCCGACCAACGACGGCAGCGCCCGGTACGGCGTCGGCTGGGCCCAGTGGTACCAGACTCACGGCAAGGAAGGCATCACGCCGCCGCCCGAGGTGCAGAAGCAACTCGACCTGTTCACCAAGGCCCGGCAGGAGCCGGACCCTGCGAAGACGCTCGACCTCGGCAAGCAGGTGCTGCAGATCGCGGCCGACCAGTTCTACTACATCGGCACCAGCAGCGTCCCGAACACCTACGGCGTCGTGAAGAACGACTTCCACAACGTCCCGGACCAGATGATCGAGGCAGTTGCCCCCGGCATCGTCCACCCCGAACAGTTCTCGATCGGGGCATAATGCTGCGCTTCCTCGTCCGGCGGCTGCTGTGGATGGCGGTGACGCTGGCGGCCATCTCGTTCGTCACGTTCGTCGTCATCAAGCTGCCGCCGGGCGACTACACCTCGACGGTGATCGCCAATGCCGAGGCCCGCGGCCAGGACATCCCGGACTCGCAGATCGCCGAGCTGAAACGGCACTACGGGCTGGACAAGCCGTTCATGGTCCAGTACCTGACCTGGATCTCCGGCGTGGTGCTGCATGGCGACCTCGGCCAGTCGTTCGCGTGGAACCAGTCGGTGGCCAGCCTGATCGGCAACCGGGTGCTGCTGTCGATGGTGCTGTCGATCGCGAGCCTGCTGTTCGTCTGGGCGATCGCGTTCCCGATCGGCATCTACAGCGCCCTGCGGCAGTACTCGCCCGGCGACTACGTCGCGTCGTTCCTCGGCTTCATCGGGATGGCCGTGCCGGAGTTCATGCTCGCGCTGGTGATGATGTACGTCGGCTTCCGGTACTTCGGCCAGAGCGTCGGCGGACTGTTCTCACCGGAGTACGCCGATGCCGCGTGGAACCTGGGCAAACTGCTCGACCTGGTCTCGCACCTGTGGATCCCGATCGTCGTGGTCGGCGTGGCCGGCACCGCCGGGCTGATCCGGATCACCCGGGCCAACCTGCTCGACGAGTTGCACAAGCCGTACGTCGCGACCGCGCGGGCCAAGGGACTGCCGGAGTGGAAGCTGTTGCTCAAGTACCCGGTCCGGATGTCGCTCAGCCCGTTCTTCAGCACGGTCGGCTGGTTGCTGCCGGGCCTGATCAGCGGCGAGACGATCGTGTCGGTCGTGATGAGCCTGCCGACCAGCGGTCCGCTGCTGCTCGGTGCGGTGAAGAGCCAGGACATGTACCTGGTCGGCAGCTTCGTGCTGATCCTCAGCACGCTGACGGTGATCGGCACGATGCTCAGCGACCTCGCGCTGGCCTGGTGGGATCCGCGGATCCGCGCCCGGTTCCAGAAGGGATAGGCCGGATGCTCCAGCAGAATGCTGCACCGCAGACCACGGTCTCGCAGACCCAGTGGCGGTTGATGTGGCGGCAGTTCCGCCGGCACAAACTCGCCCTGATCGGTCTGATCGTCCTGGTGCCGATCTACTTCGTCGCGGCCTTCGGGGGGTTCTTCGCGCCGTCCGGCAGCGACACCGCCCACACGTCGCTGCCGTACGCGCCGCCGCAGCGGCTGAACGTGTCGACCGAGCACGGCCTGTTCGTCTACGGCTTCTCGTCCACCCGCAACGACGAGACGTTCGAGCAGACCTTCACCGTCGACAAGTCGAAGATCATCGACGTCGGGCTGTTCGTGCACGGCGACGAGTACAAGATCCTCGGGGTGATCCCGTCCGACATCCACCTGATCGGCCCGACCACGGCGAGCGAACCGTTCTTCCTGCTCGGGGCCGACCAGTCCGGCCGGGACCTGCTGTCCCGGCTGATCCTCGGCGCGCGGGTCTCGCTGTCGATCGGCCTGGTCGGGGTGTTCGCCAGCTTCCTGCTCGGCATGCTGATCGGCGGCATCTCCGGGTACCTGGGCGGCCGGGTCGACAACGCGATCCAGCGGGTCATCGAGTTCATCATGTCGATCCCGACGCTGCCGCTGTGGATGGCCTTGTCGGCTGCCCTGCCGGGCAGTTGGGGACCGTTGACCCGGTACTTCGCGATCACGGTGATCCTCTCGCTGATCGGCTGGACCGGATTGGCGCGCGATGTGCGGGGCCGGTTCCTCAGCCTGCGCGAGGAGGACTTCGTGATGGCCGCGCGGCTGGACGGTGTCGGCCGCGGCGGGATCATCTTCGGCCACATGGTGCCGTCGTTCGCCAGCCACATCATCGCGTCGGTGTCGATGGCGGTGCCGCGGATGATCCTCGGCGAGACCAGCCTGTCGTTCCTCGGCCTCGGTCTGCAGCCGCCGGCGGTGAGCTGGGGCGTTCTGCTCGAGGGCGCGCAGAACATCCGGGCCGTCGCCACCGCTCCCTGGCTGCTGACCCCGGGCCTCGCGGTCGTGGTCGTCGTACTGGCCATGAACTTCGTCGGCGACGGTCTCCGTGACGCCGCGGATCCCTACAAGTAGGAGGACTCCGATGGCTATGCCTTTGCTGGAGGTCCGGGACCTCAGGACTCACTTCGAGCTCGAGGACGGTGTGGTCAAGGCCGTCGACGGTGTCGACCTGACCGTACGGCGTGGTCGCACGCTGGCCGTGGTCGGTGAATCAGGCTGTGGCAAGAGCGTCACCGCACGGTCGATCCTGCGCCTGGTGGAACGCCCGGCCCGGATCGTCGGCGGCGAGGTGCTGCTGTACGGCGACGAGTCCGCGGGCGACCCGGAGGATCTGCTCGCCGCGAAGGACCGGCGGCTGCGGCAGGTGCGGTGGGCCGACATCGCGATGGTGTTCCAGGAGCCGATGGCGTCGCTCAGCCTGGTGCACACCATCGGCGACCAGATCGTCGAGGCGATCCGGCTGCACGAGAACGTCAGCAAGGCCGTGGCTCGCGAACGAGCGGTCGAGTTCCTCGGCCGGGTCGGCATCCCGGACCCGAACCGCCGGGTCGACTCGTACCCGTTCGAGCTCAGCGGCGGCATGCGGCAACGCGCGATGATCGCGATGGCCTTGTCGTGCCGGCCGCGGCTGCTGATCGCGGACGAGCCGACCACCGCGCTCGACGTGACCACGCAGGCCCAGATCCTCGATCTGCTGCAGGATCTCCAGGAGGAGTTCGGCATGGCGATCATGCTGATCACGCACGACCTGGGTGTTGCCGCACAGGTCGCCGACGAGGTCGCGGTGATGTATCTCGGCGAGGTCGTCGAGCACGGTCCGGCCACCTCGGTGCTGACCGATCCCAAGCACCCGTACACCCAGGCGCTGGTGCGCTCGGTGCCGCGGCTCGGGCAACGGGGTCGGGACCGGCTGGCCGCCGTACGGGGGAGTGTGCCGCCGCCGTACGAACGGCCCTCGGGATGCCGGTTCCATCCGCGCTGCGACGCGTTCATGGCCGGCAAGTGCGACGAGATCGTGCCCCTGCGGGTGCGGTCCGGCGACATCGACGTCGCCTGCCTGCTGTACGGCGAGGAGGACCGATGAACCTGTTGACGACCGAAGGCCTGACCATGCATTTCCCGCTGCACAGCGGGTTCTTCGGAGGCAACCGCGGCGTGGTGAAGGCTGTCGACGGAGTCGACCTGTCGATCCGGGCCGGCCGGACGCTCGGCCTGGTGGGCGAGTCGGGCTGCGGGAAGACGACGCTCGGCCGCTGCATCGTGCGCGCCTACGAACCGACGTCGGGCAGCATCATGTTCGACGGCGTCGATCTGGCTCCGCTCACCGAGAAGCAACTGAAGCCGTACCGCGCGCAGGTGCGGCTGATCTTCCAGGACCCGCACTCCTCACTCAATCCGCGCAAGACCCTGCGCGACATCATCGCCGAGCCGTTGCGGGTGCACGGCGGCGGCAGTCGCGACGAGATCGACGACAAGGTCGGCGCGCTGCTGCGTCGCGTCGGGCTGCGAGCTGAATACGCGCACCGCTACCCGCACGCGTTCAGCGGCGGTGAGCGGCAGCGCGTGGTGATCGCGCGGGCGCTGGCGACGGACCCGCGGCTGGTCGTCGCGGACGAGGCGGTCAGCGCACTCGACGTGTCGGTCCGGGCCCAGATCCTCAACCTGCTGAAGGACCTGCAGGAGGAGTCCGGCCTCACCTACCTGTTCGTCTCCCACGACCTCGGCATCGTCGAGCACGTCGCCGACGACGTCGCCGTGATGTACGTCGGCAAGCTCGTCGAGAGCGCGTCGACCGAAGAGCTCTACACCAAGCCCCTGCATCCCTACACCGAGGCGCTGCTGAGCGCCGTCCCGGATCCCGATCCGGCCTCGCGCGGACAGCGGTCGCGGATCGTCCTGCGCGGCGAGATCGCGGACCCGTCCAAGGTGCCGGCCGGCTGCCCGTTCCATCCACGGTGCGGGTACGCCGAAGCGCGGTGCCGCACCGAAGTACCTCAGCTGCGCGAGGTCGGCGGCCGGCGGGTCGCCTGTCACCTCGCCGAACAGCTGGATCTGAAGGGCGTCCTCGCGGACGCCACCGCCCCTTAGAAAGGCTCACCATGTCCGACACCCAGCACACTCCCGGCAGCAGTCCGGAGGACAAGACCCCCGGGTTGTCCCGGCGCGGCTTCGTCCGGAACACCGCCCTGATCGGCGGCCTCGCCGCCCTCGGCGGTGCACTCCAGGCAGCCCCGGCGGCGGCCAGTTCGACCACCGCCACCCCTCGCGCCGGGGCCCGGTCCGCGGCCGGCACCGTCGAGATCCCGAACAAGTACGGCAAGCCCTTCTCCGTCGACGACGACGAGGTGTTCGTCTTCGCGGTCAACTTCAAGCCGTTCGAACTCGGCGGCGACGACGACGGCCGCGAGGCGACCCGGTACTTCGACGCCGTGTTCGGCGACGCGATCCGGGCCAAGTTCCCCGAGGTGAAGCTGAAGTACGCCACCTGGGACTACCCGATCCGCTACGAGGACATCGCCAAGGCCGGCCGGGTGCCGGACCTGATCATCGACGACCCGCGGACCCGGATCGACCGCGACCTCGAGCCACTCGGCTGGGTCCAGGACATGACGTCGATGGTGCAGCAGGGCGGAATCGACCTGTCCGCGCTGAACCTCGGCTCGGTCGAGCTGGTGAAATCACGCTCCGACGGCGGCCTGTACGGCGTACCGCTGTTCATCGACGAGCACGTGCTGCTCTACAACAAGCAGATCTTCGACAAGTTCGGCGTCCGCTACCCGCGCGCCGGGTCGACGTACGACGAGATCTACAAGATCGCCAAGCGGCTGACCCAGCAGGACGGGATCCACCACTACAAGGGCTTCATGCAGCACCCGGACAACTACCTGGCGCTGAACCAGCTCGGTCTGTACCCGTTCGTCCCCGGCGACAGCGAGCAGCCCGCCCCCGAGGACATCAAGGTGAGCCTGACCACCACGGAGTGGAAGCGGGTCGCCGACAACATGCACCGCTTCCTGATGCTGCCGGGCAACGGCTTCACCACGGTGGACGACTTCTTCAAGGGCGACATGAGCTTCCCGGGCCACCTGGCGATGGCGGTCCACACGCTGTCGAAGCTGAACGCCTACGCGCTGAGCTCGCTGTACGTCGAGGAGGACGACGCGGCCGACTACGCCGAGTGGGCCAAGAGCGTGAGCATCGGCGTCACCTCGATGCCGGTGCTGTCGCGTGGCTCGACCGCGATCTACCAGCCGAACGCCCGGGCGGCGTTCATCCCGCCGCAGTCGCAGCATCAGGCCGAGTCTCTCGACATCCTCAAGTACCTGGTGTCGGAGGAGGCGCAGACGCGGCTCTCGTCGTACGGCGTCAAGGCGGTGCGGCAGACGGATGCGGTCGTGAACGCGTTCGGTACGGCGATTCCGGAGCTGCAGGGGATCGATACCTCGGGCGTGTACTGGGGTGACAACGCGGTGGTGAAGAACTACCAGAACACCGAGTACTGGGACATCCCGCTCTACAAGGTGTTCCGGCAGCACGTGCTGATCGACGGCATGGACGTCGACTCGGCGCTGCAGGTGGCCGAGCACCAGGACATCCCCGACTACATCAAGGCGCAGGTCGCCGCCGGACTCACATGGTGATCGATCCACGCTTCGACGGTCGCCTCCGGGACGGCGTGGCGCTCCTGCCGACGCTTCACCCGGGCGACAGTCACGCGGCGACCCTGGTCGAGACTCAGGCCGGTGATCTGTTGTGCGCCTGGTTCAACGGGCCGGGGGAGGGGGAGCCGGACACGAGGATCGTCTTGTCCCGGCTCCCCGCCGGCTCGGACACCTGGACGGTGCCGGTGCCGATGTCGTCGGACCCGGACCGATCCGAGCAGAACCCGGTGCTGTTCGTCGCGCCGTCCGGTGAGGTGTGGCTGCTGCACACCTCGAACGAGCCGCACGACCAGAGCACATCCCGGGTGCTGCGCCGCGTCTCGCGCGACGGCGGGCTGACCTGGGGGCCGAGCGACGTCCTGTTCGGCCACCCGGGCAGCTTCGTCCGCAACCCGATCGTTGTCCTGAGCAACGGTGATTGGTTGCTTCCGGCCTACGACTGCGACCGGAACGGCGAGACGACGGTCGTCCAGCTGAGCGGCGACCGGGGACGCGGCTGGACGAAGGTCGACATCCCATCGGGACTGGGCCAGGTGCAGCTGAGTGCGGTCGAGGTCGCGCCGGGCGAGCTGCTCGGGTACTTCCGCAGTCGTGCGGCGGACCGGATCCACCGGTCCGTGTCGAAGGACAGCGGCCGGACCTGGTCGGCGCCGGAGCGGACCGCGTTGCCGAACAACAACTCGGCGATCCAGGTGCTGCGGTTGGCCGACGGCCGGCTCGTGCTCGTGTTCAACGACTCGTCGGCCGAGCGGGACCAGTTCCGCTGGGTGCCCGACGGGAAGGGCGGCGTACGGCGGAAGACGCTGCGGACTCCGCTGACACTGGCGCTGTCCGAGGACGACGGCGCGTCCTGGCCGTACTGGCGGAACCTGCAGGTGCAGGACGAGGAGTACCGCGACAACGAGTTCGGGTACTCGTACCCGACCTTGTTGCAGACCCGGGACGGCCGGCTGCACGTCGCGTACTCGTACCTGCGCAAGACCATCAAGCACGTGATCCTGACGCCCGACTGGATCGAGGCGGGAGACCGACTGCCATGACTGTGGAGCGGTGGGGAGTGCACGAGCTCACCCTGACCGGACCGGCCGACGGGAACCCGTTCGCCGACGTCGAGTTCCGGGTCGCCTACCGGTACCGGAACCGGGTGCTGACGGTGGACGGCTTCTACGACGGCGACGGGGTGTACCGGGCTCGGTTCAGCCCGGACCGGGAAGGGGAGTGGACGTACGTCACGAGCAGCTCCGCACCCGAGCTCGACGGTCATCGCGGTACCTTGCTGTGCGTCCCGCCCGGCCCGGGCAACCACGGGCCGGTCGGGGTGCGCGGCGCCCATCATTTCGCGTACGCCGACGGCAGCCGGTACGACTGCATCGGGACCACCTGCTACCACTGGACGTACCAGTCCAAGGATCTGCAGGAGCTGACGCTCGCATCGTTGCGGTCGGCACCTTTCGACAAGGTGCGGATGTGCCTGCTGCCGACCGACGGCATGCGCCCGGAGCGGACGCCGTTCGCGGGGTCCACGCCGGGGTCGGTCGACGTCAGCCGCTTCGATCCGGCGTTCTTCGCCGACTTCGAGGCGCGGGTCGCCGACCTGCAGTCGCTGGGGATCCAGGCCGATCTGATCCTGTTCCACCCTTACGACCGCGGGGTCTGGGGGTTCGACCGGATGACGGCCGCGGAGGATGCGGCGTACCTGCGGTATGTGGTCGCGCGGCTGGCGGCGTACCGGAACGTCTGGTGGTCGCTGTCGAACGAGTACGACTTCAACCGGGAGAAGACGATCGCGGACTGGGATCGCTTGCTGCAGTTGGTGCAGCGGTACGACCCGTACCAGCGGCTGCGGTCGATCCACAACGGGACCAAGATGTACGAGGTCTTCACACCGTACGACTTCGGCAAGCCGTGGATCACCCACCAGAGCGTGCAGCACTGGGACGGCGCCGAGGTCGCCGCGTGGCGGGCATGTCCGAAGCCGGTCGTGATCGACGAGATCGGTTACGAGGGCAACGCCGGACGCCGGTGGGGGAATCTCACGGCGGACGAGATGGTGCACCGCTTCTGGCAGGGCATGACAGCTGGCGGGTACGTCGGCCACGGCGAATCGTTCGTCGATCGCGAGACGCGAGCGTGGATCTCGGTCGGCGGGCGGCTGTACGGGGAGAGCCCGGCGCGGATCGCGTTCCTTCGCTCGGTGTTCGCCGAGCTGCCGCGGCTGCCTTCCGGCGAACTCGATCCTGAGCACTGCGTCCTGCACTACCTGGGCGACCGTCAACCGTCGGCCGTCGAGCTGGACCTTCCGTCCGGCGATCCGTTCCACTTCGACCTGATCGACACGCGGGCGCTGATCATCACGCCTGTCGCCGGTTCGTACTCCGGCTCCTGTCGCATCCCGCTCCCAACTCACCCCTACCTAGTCCTGCGAGGCACTCGATGACCGAGGTTGAACGCTGGGGCGTACTCGAGGTGCAGGTCGACGGCCCGGTCTCGACGGTGTTCCGGCACGAGTCCGGCGAGTCCGCCTACGCGGAGTCCTTCCAGGCCGACGACCGCTGGCTCATCCGCTTCATGCCCAGTCTGGAAGGCACCTGGCACTACGCGCCGCCGGGCACCACCGTCGCCCCGCACACGTTCACCTGCACCCCGGCGACGTCGTCCGGGCCGATCCGCTCGTCCGGCACCACTTTGCGGCGTGCCGACGGGACGGCCTACCACCCCCTCACCACCACCTGGTTCGACCAAGGGGCCGACGACCGTTGGGCCGAGGCATGCCGTGCTCTGGCCGCCTCACCCTTCACCCGCGTCCGCCTACTTGCCCGCTCCGGTTGGGGCGACCGCCTCGATCGTCAGGTCCGCGACTTGCTCGCGGCTGGCGTCGACGCCGAGATCCTCTTGCCCTCCGACGAGCCGGCGATCCGCCACCTGGTCAACCGGCTGGCTGCTTACCGCAACGTCACCTGGTGCCTATCTGCCACCCCGGCCGCCCGCTACCTGGCCGAGCTGATCGCGGAATGCGACTCCAGCAACCACCTGATCGCCATCCACGCAGCACCAGAAGCCGTGGACCCCGGTCCACCGTGGTTCACCCACCTCAGCGTGCCGCTCGAGAACCTGCGTGGTGTCTCGGCCCTCCGCCGCGACTACGCCAAGCCCGTCCTCGTCGACGCCTGCGGCTACGAGGGCGACGGCACCACGCCAGCGACCAGCCTCAGACCGGAAGAGCTGCTCACCCGCATCTGGGAGGGAACCGTCCGAGGCGCCCACGTCACCCATGGCGAGTGGTACGTCGGCTCCGACGGCGGACCGTGGTCGGCGGGCGGAATCCGCCCGACCGGTGTGGTCGCGCAGCGGCTGCGCCTGCTCCGGGAGGTCCTGGACGAGCTGCCCGACGGAGTGGAGCCCATCGACGACTACCGGGACGCTCCGACGCTCGCCGTACCTGGCAGCTACTACCTGCAGTACCTCGGCGAGCACCAGTTCCCCGAGCGCACCTTCACTCTTCCCGCCGGCAGCTACCAGGTCGACATCCTCGACGTCTGGAACCACACCGTCCGCCGCACCCACGAGACAGTCACCGACACCCTCACTGTCCGCCTCCCTGGCACCCAGTACCAGGCCATCCAGATCCGCCGGGCCTCCTGATGCCAGCCCTCACGTCCGGCCCTCGCACCGCTGAACTCCGCCGAACCTCTGACGGAGTAGTCCTCCACCTAGGCTCCGTCGACGCCAGTACGCCGTACCTGGAACGCCCGGTCGCCAAGCTGCTGACGTGCTCATCCGGGCGACCATGGCAGCCCAACGTGATGCAGACGGAGGGTTGGTGGATCTCGCGGCGGCCGGGTGAGCATCGGGCCGGCTGCCGCACCGGACCCGTCGCGGTCGAGATCCGGCTGTCCTTCGACGCGGTCGATCGGCTTGACCTGGAGCTCCGGTGGCGCAACACCGGCCAACGGCGGTTGGGCGATCTGGCTGTCGGGCTGATGCTCGACCTGGGCCGCGTCACCGACAGCCAGCTGACCGTCCCCGGACTGATCTACAACGACAACCCGTCGGCGGACCCGGCACGCGCCGTACCCCGGATCGGTCCAGAGCCCGGCGGGGGCTTCGTCGCCGAGGAGGACCGGCTTCCGATCCCCGGCGTGAACCTGGAGTGGCGGGCCGGTCGCGAACGCCGTTGGCTGAGCGTCTTCTCCCGCCCAGAGCCTCGGCGATCCGGCGACGGGCAGGTCCGCTACGGCTCGCTGGGAGTCGTCCGCCAGGAAGGGCCCGTCATCGCGGCGCTGAGCGGCGTACTGATGTTCGACGGCAAGCAGGACGTCCGGTACGTCAGCAAGGCCGAGACGGAGTCGACCGAGGACGGCTACCTGACGTTGCGGCCGGGTGAGGAGTACGTGCAGCGGCTTGTCCTCGACTGGGGACCGCAGGAGTATCGCGGGCACGCCTTCCGCGAGCTCGTCCGGACCGGCCGTTCACTCTTCACCGAGCCCGGCGCGCACCCGCTCGGCCTGGATGACGTCGTCGCGCGCAAGACCATTGCCTTGGACAACAGGTGGTACCGGGACGGGACAGTGGCCGGGTACACCAAGTTCAGCGACGTCGTCGGCAACGGCCCGGCGAAAGCACGGCACTTCATGTACGGCTGGACCGGCCAGGCACTGAAGCTCGCCTGGTGCGACGCCCGGGTCGGCTTCGAGACCGGCGAGCGGACCAGGATCGACCGCTGCCGCGCGGCCGTCGAGTTCTACCTCGCCGGCAGCTCGACACGAACGCCCGGGCTGCGGCACAACGCGTACCAGGTCGGCAGCCGCCGCTGGACCAGCTTCCGCAGCGGCGGCCGCGCGATGGTCTCGAGCCGCGCGTACGGCGAGACGATCGCGGACCTGGCGGAGATCATCACACTGTTCCGCGCCGAGGGTGAGCCGGTACCGCCTTCCTGGCCGGATGCGCTCGCCGGGGGACTGAAGTTCCTGCGCGGCGCGCTGCTCCCGGACGGCACGTTCCCGATCGGATGGCGTCTCGACGGCAAACCCGCCGCGTCCACACTGTCCGCGGCCGGCATACCGTGTGTGCTGGCGACGCTCAAGGCGTCCGTCGTCCTCGGGGACGACTGGCTGTTGTCGGAGGCAACGACGTGGCTGACTCGGTATCACGGGCAGCACGCGCGGACTTTCGACCGCCCGTTCGCGCGCTCCACCCTCGACGCCGCCTGCGAGGACAAGGAGGCGGGGATGTACTACTTCCTCGCCGCCTACGAGTTGTTCCGCCTGACGGGGGACGACCTCTACGCGCGGTGGGCCGAGGTCGCTGCCGACTGGCTCCTCACCTGGGTCTACGTCTGGTCGCCCGAACTGGACCTCGACTCTCCGCTGCGAGCGGCCGGCTTCAACGCGATCGGCTGGCCGGCCGTCAGCGTCCAGAACCATCACCTGGACGCGTTCTTCCCGACGTACGAACTCCTGGACTTCGGCCTCACCACGAACCGCCCCGACCTGGCCGGCGCGGCCCGCACCACGATGGGTGCCATGAGCCAAGGCATCTCTGCCGGCCCTGGTGACTGGGGCTTCCAGATCCCTGGCGAACAAGGCGAAGCGTTCTTCCAGACCCACTGGCAGCGCCGAGGCCACAGCAACACCTGGAACCCCTCCTGGGTGATCGCCGTCCCGCTCGCCAACGCCCTCCGCATCCGCTCCCTGGAGTCACATGACTGACCACGTCATCACGGAGTACGGCGCCCGCCCGGACCAGGACTGCACAGAAGCCATCGAACGTGCCATCAAGGCGTGCGAGCTGACCGGTGGCCGGGTCGTGGTGCCCGCCGGCCTGTTCCTCACCGGCCCGATCCGGCTGCGGAACAATGTGGAGCTCCAGGTATCGGCCGGAGCGACCTTGCGGTTCTCGACCGAGCGTTCGGCGTACCCGATGGTCCGCACTCGGTGGCAGGGGATCGAATGCTGGAGCTACTCGCCACTGATCTACGCGTACGACGAGGTGAACGTCGCGGTGACCGGGACCGGGACACTGGACGGTGGTGCTAGCTCGGACAACTGGTGGCGGGACACCAAGCCGGTCGACGACTGGAACCGGCTGCTGCGAATGGTGGACGACGGCGTACCGGTCGACGAGCGGGTGTTTCCACCTGGGCACGGATTCCGGCCGAGCTTCATCCAGCCGCACAGCTGCCGGCGGGTGCGGATCGAGGACGTACGGATCGTGAACGCGCCGATGTGGGTGGTGCATCCGGTGTTCTGCACCGATGTACTCGTCCGCGGCATCACCATCGACAGCCGCGGCCCGAACAACGACGGCTGCAACCCCGACTCCTGCCAGGATGTCGTGATCACCGGCTGCTCCTTCGACACCGGCGACGACTGCATCGCGATCAAGTCCGGCCGCGACGCCGACGGCCGCCGCGTCGCCCGCCCGTCGGCGAACATCCTGGTCGAGTCCTGCCGCTTCGGCACCGGCCACGGCGCCCTCACCATCGGCAGCGAAACCTCCGGCGGCATCCACACCATCCACGCCCGAGACCTCCACATCACCGGCCCCGCCATCGACCACGCCCTCCGCATCAAGACCAGCCCCCACCGCGGCGGCCTCATCGAGCACATCACCCTCCGAGACACCCAAGTCGACTCCGTCACCACCTCCGCCATCCACATCACCACCAACCACGCCACCCCCACCCCACCACCGACCCCCTTCCCCCCAACCATCCGCCACATCACCATCACCAACCTCCAGGTCCACTCCGCACCCCGAACCCTCGACATCCACGACACCCCCACCTCCCCGGTCTCCGATCTACACCTGCTCCCGTAAGTACTGTTCAGGCCTGGCGTAGGGCGTCGAAGAGGTTTGGGGCGCCGAGTTGGCCGGGTTTGAGGAGGAACTGGGTGCCGTTGAGCTGAGGGTCACCGGTGATGGCGGTGCAGAGGGTGAGGCCTTGGCCTAGGTGGCTCGGGGTGGTGGGCGATGGTTCCAGCGCGGTGACTCCGAGATCGCGGAGTACACGGCCGGACGTGTCGCCGCCGGCGACCACGACCCTTCGCACCTGGGTGTTACGAACGACTTCCCGCACGACTGCGGCGAGTTCCTTGCTGAAGGCACCGAGCAGCTCGCCCGTGGCTCGGCCAGTTGCCTCGCCCGTGTGCACCACGACGCCAGGTGCACCAGCGTTCAGTGCGCGAACTGCTTCGGCGGCGACCGCGGGTGAGCCGTCGGACACCGCGGCCGGTCGGTAGGTGAGCGGCAGTGAATGCCAGCCGGACGCAACTGCGCGGGCGATCTGTTCGGCGGTCCGAGGCGACTGGCTGCCGGAGACGACCAGCACCTGGCCGGCGACGCCGCCTACCTGCGCTCGGCCATCTCGGCCATCCCGGCCAGGCATCGCGTGGTTCGTCTGCTGCGTGGTCGGGGTGGTGAGGGCTGTGGCCAGGGCTTTGGAGAGGCCGCCGGAGCCTATGGCGAAGGCGGGGGTGGTAGGTGGGATGAGGATTGTGCGGGCAATGGCTTGGAGGTCGGCATCTGTTAGGGCGTCGAGGACGAGGGCGTCGTACGTCGACTGGGCGTCGTGGGCGGGGAGATCGGCATAGGACGTTAGGTGGATGGCGCCGATGCGGAGGTTGGTTTGGTTCGCCAGGTGTAGGCGGAGGTCGGATTCGCGCATGGGGGTGGCGGGGTGGGATGACATGGTGGGTTGTCGGTCGAGGCGGTGGATGGCGCCTGCTTCGGCGGCGAAGTGGTGGCTGAAGACTGTGTAGCGGCCCAGGTCTGGTTGTGCGATGAGGATTGGTACGACGGCTGGGCCGAAGATCGAGCGGCCGACTTCCAGGGCGCGGCCAAGGCTGCCGAGGGTGGGGGAGGAGTCGGCGGTCGAGCAGACCTTGTACTGAACGAAGCGCGGACCGAGGTCGCGCAGGGCCTGGAGGATCGGGCGGATCTCGGCTTCCTGCTCGTCGGGTGGCAATGAGCGCGCGACCCCGGCCACCCCGATCACGTCGTACTGCCGGGCCAACACCTGCAGCTCGTCCCACGCAGGCATCGTCACCAGCAGGACACCACTGAGCCCCACCCGGGTGAACTGGGCCAACGCATCCGTCGATCCCGTGAAGTCGTCCCCGTAGAACGCAACCTCAACCACGCCCGCCTCCGTCCGCCCCGGATGCGCCGGCTGCGGTGGAGGTGGCAGCGCCGAAGGTTTCCAGGGCTCGTTGGAGGGCGGGGATCTGGTGGGCGGTTTCGGTGAGGTCGCCGCCGGAGGTCGCGCATTGCCAGGCGGCTCGCAAGGCGGTGACGCCGGCGGCGGGGCCGTCGGCGTGGCCGTGGATGCCGCCGCCGGCGAGGACCAGGAGGTCTGTGGTGCCGGTCCGACGGTAGGTTTCCGGGGCTAGGCCGGGGGTCTGGCCCGATGAGAGGACGGGGAGGGTTTGGTACCCGCCCAGGAGCGGTTCGCGGACTGCGGCGATTGAGCGGAGTACCTCGTCGTCTGTTTCGTAGAACTTGTTGGACAGGCCGTTGGTGTGGAGGTGGTCTGCGCCGGCCAGGCGCGCCAGCTTCGACCAGGCTACGAAGTCGATGCCCAGTTGTGGTGCTCGCGTGAAGACGCCGGTCATGGCGCGGTGGCCGTGGATGGGGAGGGCGCAGCGCTCGCGCAGCCACGCGAGGCCGGGCAGGCCGATGAGGTTGATGCAGACCATGACGCAGGTCCCGCCGGCGGCGTGGACCAGGTCGTGGTTGGCGGCCATCCGGTCCAGGTCGTCGGTGATGTTGAAGGCGTACATCGGGCGTCGTCCGGTGCGGGCCGCGACTTTGTCCAGCTCCTCGGTCACCACTCTGACTCGGTCGGCGAGTGGTGAGTGTGGTGGGTTGCCCATCAGTTCGTCGTCTTTGATGAAGTCGATGCCGGCCTCGGCCAGTTCGCGGACGAGGATGCGCAGCTCCTCGGGCGGCAGGCCGATGCTGGGCTTCACGATGGTGCCGAGCAGTACGCCGTCTGGTCGGTTGAGCAGCTGACGGGTGCCGATGACGCCGTACTGCGGACCTGGGTAGCGTCCCGCGAACGCGTCGGGCAAGGACAGATCGAGTAGCCGGATGCCGGCGAGTTGGCGGAGTTCGAAGAGGTTGCCGGCGACCGCGGCCAGAAGGTTCGGCAGGGACGGGCCGAAGTTGTCCAATCCGAAGGCGATCCGCACCACCCCACTCCGCCGCCGCGCCCCCGCCGGCCGGATCGCACCAGGAAGATCGGCACCCGAGGATGCGGCGGGCTCGATCCCGACCACTCGGGCTGCGAAGCGGTTGCGTAGTTCGGGTGTCTCACGGGCGACTGCCACGAACGTGCCTGTTGACTGTTCGCCTGCCATCACCTCCGCGGCCTGCTCCAGCGGGAGGTAACTCTCCACCAGGTACGTCGCGACGACCTCCGACCGGCTCATCGGGTCGGGTCGATCTGCGTCTTGACGTGGTCTGAGCCGGCGTCGATCGCCTCGAGTACTCCGGGCACTTCGCCCAACCCGACCACCGACGTGATGTACGGCCGGACGTCCAGCACACGATGGTTCACCAGCCGGGCCGCAGCAGCGAAGTCCGCCGGCGTGTAGATCGTCGACCCCTGGATCGTCACCTCCTTCAGCACCACAGGATTCAGATCCACCGTCAGAGACGCACCGAACATCGGCAGCAGCACCACCTGCCCCCGCGGCCGGCACAGCGCCAACGCCTCAGCCAGACAACTCGGATGCCCGGACGCCACCACGACCACATCGAACCCGTCCCCACCACTGACCCCAGCCCCGACAACCTCCAAGTCAGACGGATCCACCACCGCGTCAACGCCCTGCGACGCAAGGAAGTCCCGATTGTGCTGCTTGATGTCACTCACCAGCACCGCACGAGCCCCACGCTGCCGCGCAACAGCAGCCGCCAGCGCCCCGATCGCCCCACCACCGAGCACAGCGACCGCATCACCCGCCCGAACCCCGGACGTCGAGCGCCAGGCCACCGCGACCGGCTCGATCATCGCGCCCTCGTCGTACCCGATCTCGTCGCTCAACGGCACCAGCACTCGCGCCGGCGCCGCGAAGTACTCACTCAGCATCCCGGGCCATCCGCCGCCCGGGACCCGTTTGTGCACGCACAAATGAGGATTCCCGGCCTCGCAGCGTGTGCACTCCCAGCACGACAACGCAGGCAGCACGGCGACTCGATCGCCGATGCCGAAGCGCGAGTCGCCCGACGCCACCACCTCCCCGGCGCCCTCATGTCCGAGCACGACCGGTGGCTTCCGGAACGGGTGGTGCCCGAGCCAGGTATGCAGGTCGGACCCGCACAACCCGACCGCACGCATCCAAAGCAGCACGTCTCCACCAACGTCCGGATCCGGCACCTCACTCACCGAGACCTGTCGCGGTGCCTCCAGCACGGCTGCCCTCATCAGCATTCTCCTTCGATCGGGTCCCGCCAGTCTCCGCCGGGAAACCTCAAGAAAACAAGGCCGATCAGCCAATCTGTGGATAGCCCGTTGACATCGCCGCGGCTGGGGGTAAAGGTTTTCCTCATGGTGACGATCCCGGCGACCCTGCTGCTCGAGGAGCGGGCCGCGCTGGCGATGAACGCGGTGACCGGCCTGGCCGACGAGGACCTGGGCGGCATCCCGTTCTTCAGCGCGAACCTGCTGTCCCGTCCGGCCCGGCTGGACCACGGCGACTGGGACTACGGCTCCAGCCACGGCCGGCTGACCGATGCGATCCTGCTGGCCCGCCAGATGACCGGCGGCAACCCGCAGTGGGACCCGCACTGGGACGTGATCGCCGACCGCTACCGGGAGACCCTGTTCGCGCTGCTCGGCGAGGACGGTCTGACGTACCGCCGCGTCCACCCGCGCGGGCACTGGCTGCCGAACGCCAATCTGATCGACCAGCGCGCCACTCTGCTCGCCCTGACGACCACGGTCGTCGCCACCGGCGATCCGGAAGCACAGAAGGCAGCAGACGCACAAGTCGCGGCACTGAAGCGGATCGCCATCAAGGAACGCGACGTCTGGTTCTACCCGGCCTCGGAGTTCACCACCGAAGGCTGGCCCTCGTCGAACGCCATCGACCTCCACCTAGCACCGGACCCCGCGTCCTTCTCCGGCCGCCTGATCATGCCGCTGCTGCGGTACCACCAGGCGACTGGCAACAGCGACGCCCTCGAGCTCTGCGAGTGGTTCGCCCGTCTCATCATCGACAAGAGCGGCGTGTTCCTCCCCGACGGCAGCTTCAACCCGGCCCGCGCGTACCGCAGCGGCCACTTCCACACGCGCGTCGGCACGCTGGAGGGATTGGCCAGACTCGCGAGGCACACCGGCGACCACGGACTGACCGAGTTCACCAGACGCAGCTACGACTGGGTGCTCACCCAGGCCACCAGGTACGGCTGGACACCAGGTGACCTGGCCGACCAGCGCTACGAGCACGAGACCTGCTCACTCGTCGACCTCATCGGACTGGGTGCGACGCTCGCCGGCAACGGACTGACGTCGTACTGGTCGGTGGTGGAGCGATTCGTCCGCAACCACCTCGCAGCGTCGCAGTTGCGCGACGTGAGCTGGGTGGAGTCCGCCCCGGACCGGTCAGGTGACGAGCCGGGCTGGCGGACGTACGTCGACGTGGGCGAGCGAGTCCTGGGCGCGTTCTGCGGGTACGGCGCTCCGAACGACTACGTCTCCGACGTACCCCTGGGCCGCGGCCACACCAACGACGTACAGGCGTGCTGCGTCGGTTCCGGCGTTCGCGGACTCTTCTGGGCGTGGAACAGCATCGTCACCGGCGACGCGGAGGTCACCCGCGTCAACCTGCTCCTCACCCGCGCGCATCACGCAGTCGACGTCCTGAGCCACCTGCCGGTAGAGGGCAAGGTCGAGCTTCACATCAACGAGCCGGTGGAGGAACTGCGTGTCCGCATCCCCGAATGGGCGGGGTACGCGCGGCTGACGCTCGACCGAGGCGACGAGACACGCACCGGCGCCGAGCGCATCTGGGCGCCGGACGGCTACCTCGCGATCCCGCAGCCGCGGCCCGGGGAGCGGATCACGGTGACCTTCCCGATGGTCGAGCAGACCACGACCGAGCTTGCCGCCGGCAACGAATTCCGGACCACCTGGCGTGGCGACGACGTGGTCGCGATCGATCCGCCCGGCCGGTCCCGGCCCATGTACGGCGATCGGCCGGAACACGCCGGCGGTCTGCGCGACTACCAACTCCACCGACCCGAGACGGAGTGGTCCTGGTGACAACAGGCTGGCTGCTGACCGATCCACCGACAGTCGAGGCACTGACGCCGTACGACCTGCGCTGCGAGCACCGGACCATGCCGCTGGGCATCGGGTCCTACCGTCCCCGGCTGAGCTGGCGGTTGGCGTCACCGCTGCGTGGCGACCGCCAGGACGCGTTCCGGGTCCGTCTGCTGCGTGACGGCGTACAGGTCTGGGACTCAGGTTGGCGGACCGACGACCAGACATACGTCGACCACGGTGGCGCACCGCTCACGTCGCAGACCGACTACGTGTGGACGCTGCAGGTCCGGGACGCCGCCGGCGCCCAGGCCGAGGCATCGTCGACGTTCGCCACCGGTCTCCTCAACAAAGAGGAGTGGGAGGCGCACTGGCTCGAACACGACTACGACACCGATCCGAAGTTCGAGCCCCCGGTCGACCGTGCAGAGCCGCGGTCGGTGCGCCAGGCCACCATCGCACCGCCGCGCTACTACCGCCGCTCCTTCGAGCTGAAGCAGCCGGTCGCGAGAGCCCGCGTCTACGCCACAGCGCACGGCCTCTACCAGCTCAGCGCCAACGGTCAGCGCGTTGGTGCCGACGAGCTGACACCAGGCTGGACGGACTACCGCGAGCGCCTCGCCTACCAGACGTACGACGTCACGCACCTCCTGCGTGAGGGCGAGAACGTCATCGGCGCGGTGCTCGGTGAGGGCTGGTGGTCCGGGTACGTCGGCTGGGACACGCGCAGTCACGCGCACCACTACGGCAAGAAGCCGCAACTGCTCGCGCAACTCGTGGTCGACCACCCCGATGGCTCCCGCACCGTCGTCGCGACGGACGCGAGCTGGGTCGAACGCCCCGGTCCGATCCGCTTCGCCGACCTATTGATGGGCGAGTCGTACGACGCCAGACTCGAGCTTGGCGACTGGTCGAGCCCTGGGTACGACGCCGCCGGCTGGGCGCCCGCGGGAGACATGGGCGCCGACCCGTCGACGCTGATCGCCGCCACCACCGAACCAGTGCGCGTCACCGAGGACCTGGCGGCCACCGAGGTCACGGCGCGTGCGCCCGGCCGCTTCATCGTCGACCTCGGTCAGAACATCGCCGGTCGGATCCGGCTGCGCATCCGTGGCGCACAGGCCGGCGACCGCATCCGCCTGAGACATGGCGAGATGCTCGAGTCCGACGGAGAGCTCTACACCGCCAATCTCCGCACCGCCGACGCCACGGACTACTTCGTCAGCGCCGGCGCCGCAGAGGAGTACTTCGAGCCGATCTTCACCGTCCACGGCTTCCGGTACGCCGAGATCGACGGCTACCCGGGCGAGCTCACCACGGATGACGTGACCGGTCGGGCGCTCCACTCCGACACTCCGGTGGCCGGGCGCTTCGAGTGCTCCGATCCGGGCGTCAACCAACTGCTGAGCAACATCCGCTGGGGTCAGCGCGGCAACTTCGTCAGCGTCCCGACCGACTGCCCGCAGCGCGACGAGCGACTCGGCTGGACCGCGGATGCGCAGATCTTCCTGCCCACCGCGGCGTACCAGGCCGATGTCCTCACCTTCTTCGACGGCTGGCTCGCCGACCTCGCCATCGCACAGACCGACGACGGCGCGATCCCCGACGTCATCCCGCATGTCATCACCGGACGCCACGGCACACCGGCCTGGGCCGACGCGGCGACCATCGTGCCGTGGACGCTCTACCGCATGTACGGCGACGATCGCGTACTGCGGAAGGCCTGGCCGTCGATGCGGCGCTGGGTCGACTACGTCCACCGCGCCAACCCGGATCTGATCTGGCGCAACCGCACCAGCGGGCACTACGGCGACTGGCTGCAGGTCGGCGTCCGCACTGACCGGGACGTCCTCGCGACCGCCTACTTCGCCCGCAGCGTCGAGTTCACCGCCGCGGCCGCTCGGGTGCTCGGTCTCGAGGAGGAAGCCGTCGCGTACGGCGAGCTGTGGGAGCAGATCGGGCAGGCATTCCGGAAGGAGTTCGTGGATGCCGAGGGCAAGGTCCGTGGTGACACCCAGACCGGCTATCTGCTGCCACTGGCCTTCGGACTGCTTCCCGAAGAGGAGGTGGCGGTCAAGCACCTCGTCGCTGACCTGGAGCGGAGGGACCGTTCACTGACGACGGGGTTCGCCGGAGTCGCGCTGCTGTGCCCGATCCTGACGAAGTACGGGCACTCCGACCTCGCGTACGACCTGCTGCACGACGACCGGTATCCGTCCTGGGGTTACTCGATCAAGCACGGCGCGACGACGATCTGGGAGCGCTGGGACGGCTGGACCGAGGAGAACGGCTTCGGCCCGGTCGCGATGAACTCCTTCAACCACTACTCGCTCGGCTCGGTCGGCGAATGGCTGTACGCCGACGTCGCCGGGATCAGCCAGTCACCGGAGTCGGCCGGCTTCCGGGACCTGGTGATCAGGCCGCGCCCCGGCGGCCGCCTGACCTGGGCGCAGGGCTCCTACGACACACCGGCGGGCAGAGTCTCCACTCGCTGGGAGGTCACCGACGGCGTACTCCGTCTGGATGTCGTCGTGCCACCGGGAGCGACCGCGACGGTCCACGTCCCAACCCCGGACCCCGACTCGGTCCGCGAGTCCGGACAGCCACTGGGTCAGCAGGTGTGCACAGTCAGCTCAGGCACCTACAGCTTCACCGCGACGGCTTGACCGTACGACGCCGTCGCGGCCGGGCCGTCGACCCCCGAACCACCAGCTCACCCGACAGGTGAGTGGTCGCCGTCGAGGCGGTGGGACCGAAGTGCTGCCACGCCTGGCGGCCCAGTTCCACCGTCGAGACGGCGTACGTCGTCAGTCCGGGGTCGGTGTGGGCGCTCATCGGAGCGTCGTCGATACCGACCACGGACAGGTCGTCCGGCACCGTGACACCCAGCTCTCGCAGCCGGCTCAGCACGCCCACGGCGACGTGATCGTTGAAGGCGATCAGTGCGGTCGGTTCGTGGGTCAGCGCCTCGTCGACCGCCGCATACCCGTCGCGGAGCGACGAGCCGCACGCCACCCGGGTCACCGGCAGACCGGCCGCGCGGAAGCCACGCTGCCGTTGCTGATCGGACCAGGCGGTCGCCGGCCCTTCCAGGTAGACGATCCGCTCGTGCCCGAGCGACGCCAGGTGGGCACACAGCTCCCGGACTCCGTGGTGATAGTCGACGACCACAGCCCCGACGGACGGATGGCGCAGAACCCGGTTGATCAGCACCAGCCGGCGGCTGGCCTCGGCGACCTCCTTGAGCTGTGGAGCGCTCATCCGCGGCGCACACAGCAACAGGCCGTCGACCCAGCGCGCCAGCTCGATCGCGGACCGGTACTCCTGCTCCGGATCCTCCTCGGTCCCGGCGACCAGCGTGTGATGCCCGTCTCCGGCGGCTTCGGCCGCGATGCCCTTCAGGATCTCCGCGAAGTACGGGTTGCCCAGGTCGGGCACCACCACGCCGATGGTCTGACTGCTGCCGCGCAACAGCGTCTGCGCCGCGGGGTTGGGCCGGTAGCCGACCGCCTGCGCAGCCGCGCGCACCCTGTCCGCCACCTGGGGCGAGACCGGCTTGCCACCGCTGAGCACCCGGGACACGGTCGCCGTCGACACCTCCGCGAGCCGGGCCACGTCGTGGATCGTGGCCCGGCCGGCGGAGGTTCGGTCGCTGGTCGGCTTTCTCACCGGATCATTGGACCATGTCCGCGCCACGATCGCTGCCACCACAGCGATGTAAACCTTTTCCCGTTTCCGCCCGATTCTGCCTTCCGAGGTCTTGACGCAGCCTCGAAGCGCTGCGACGGTAGCCGAGGAAAAGGATTACCCGCCCACCGCCCCGGGCATCTGCCACGGCGGTCCGCGCGAGGAGACCACCGTGAGAAACCGCCTGTTCAGCCTGTGCCTGGCCGTCCTGCTGGGCCTCGCGACCCTGACCGTGCCGGCCGGTACGGCGACCGCTGCCGCCAACCCGGCGACGTTCGGACCGTTCGATCCGCGGATCGAGCTGGACGGTCACTGGGGCCGCGACGACGACGTGGCGATCACGGTGAACTCCGGCTCGTCGCTGAGGTTCCGCTTCACCGGTGACCGGCTCGGCGCCTGGTTCGACACCGAGGCGATCACGAACCCGGCCCAGCTGTACGTCGCGATCGACGGCGGCGATCCGGTGCTGGTGAAGGTCGACGAGGACCACAAGGTCTTCGCCGAGGGACTCGATCCGGCCTTCGCGCACACCGCCGAGATCGTGGTCAAGGACGTGGACGAGTACGCGAACCGCTGGACGGTGCCGCTGCAGTCCGGCGTCGTACTGGAGAAGATCGAGCTGGCCCCCTTGGCACAACTGGTCCCGTTGCCGACGACGGCCGAGCATCGCATCGAGTTCTACGGCGACTCGATCACCCAAGGCGTGATGGCCTTGTGTGCGGAGCTCGGCAGCGACTGTGCCGACGGGAGCAAGAGCTACCCGCATCTGGTCGGTGAAGCGTTCGGCGCGGACACGAACCAGGTCGGCTTCGGCAAGCAGGGCATCCTCCAGCCTGGTCACGGCAATGTCGGCACCGCGGCAGACTCGTTCGGCTGGAACCTGGCCGGCTTCCCGGCCGAGCCGGCCGACCCGGGCGCGGTCGTCGTCAACTTCGGCACGAATGACACCGCCTACGACAGCGCCGAGTTCACCCCGGCGTACCTCGCCTATCTCCACAAGATCCGCGCCGCCGATCCGCGCGCCCTGATCGTTGCTCTGCGCCCCTTCAACGGCACGCACGCCGCCGACATCGCCGCGGCGGTCCGCGCCGCCAAGGACCGAAGGATCGTGTACGTCGACACGACCGGCTGGCTCGGACGGGACGACTACAACGGCAGCACCCACCCCAACGTGCAGGGCCACCAGGTCGCTGCCGCCAAGCTGACCACGGTGCTCGAACATCTCACCGGCTGGCAGCCGAGCAACCCAGGTGACACGGCGAAGCTGTCACCAAGAGGTACGGCGAACGCCACCTGCTCGGACACCCCGCTGACGATGACCTTCCGCGGGCCGGTCCGACTCGGTGTCCGCGGCAGACTTCAGATCCACAAGGCCGGCGGCGAGGTCGTCGACACCATCGACCTCGCGGACCTCACGTCGTACCAGCGCTCGGTCGGTGACGCGCGGACCGACTTCGGTGAGCTGCACACGTGGACGTACCAGCCAGTGGTCGTCGACGGCCGGACCGTATCGATCCATCCGCACCAGCGGCTCGCGCCCGGGCAGGTGTACTCCGTGACACTCGATCCAGGGTTCGTCGTCGGCCATCCCGGGATCACGAAGGGCTGGACGTTCCGGAGCCGGCAGGACCCGCGGACCGACGGCCGGTTGAGTGTCAACGGCAACGGTCACGCGGACTTCTGCACAGTGCAAGCGGCGATCGACTTCGTGGCCGAGGGCGACAAAGCGACGATCGACGTGGCGCCGGGCCTCTACCGTGAGCTGGTCTGGGTCCCGCCGACCAAGCCCGGGATCACCATCGTGGGCGCGGGCGCCGGCCGAACGGTGATCGGCTACCCGAACAACAACCTGCTGAACGGCGACTCCGCGATGGCGAACGTGCCGATCGAGCAGGCGTACTGTCAGCGCCGCGTCATCCCGCAGTCGGATCGGTTCAACTGCTGGCGCGCTGCGATGGGCGTGTTCGCCGACGACTTCACGATGACGGACGTGACCGTGCAGAACCTCACGCCGTACCGCGGGTCCCAGGCCGAGGCGTTCTTCGGCAACGGCAACCGGATGGTGCTCGCCCGGGTCCGGATCCTCGGGTACCAGGACAGCCTGCGGCTGCAGGGGCAAGCCTTCGTGACCGACAGCTACGTCGAGGGCGATGTGGACTTCGTCTGGGGGACCGGAGGTGTCTTCATGCAGGACTCGGAGCTGAAGGCGCTGCACGAGGGCTACTACAACCAGGTCCGCAACACCGACAACGGTCCCGGCAACATCTTCCTCCGGGTCCGGCTGACCCGGGCTCCCGAGGTGCCTGACGACAGCGTGTTCCTCGCGCGGGCCGAGCTCAGCCGGTTCCCGACCAGCCAGGTCGTCTTCATCGACTCCGCGATGGACAGGCACGTGAAGACGACCGGCTTCCAGATCACCAGCCCCAACGACTGCGCGGCCGCCGGTCAGGTCCGGTTCTGGGAGTACCACAGCACCGACCTCGCCGGCCGCCCACTCGACACCAGTGCACGACTGGCGTGCTCCCGGCAGCTCGGCGACGACGAGGCGGCGCACCTGCGCGACCCGTCGTCCGTCTTCGGCGGCTGGCACCCGGTCGTTCCCCGCCCCGAAAGGTGAACCAGAATGAGCATCGTCAATCGCAGATCCGTGCTCGGAGGAGCTCTCGCCGTGACCGCCACCACCGCAACCGGCTGGCCGGCTGTGGCGTCCGCTGACACACCCACCGCACCGGCGGGCGGATCGGCACCGCGCCCCGTCGCGCCGGTGAACGCCGAGATCGCCGCCGCCCACGCTGCGGTGTACAAGACTCTGCCTGAGGTCGTCGTCGGGGTCGACGTCGAGGACCTGATGAAGATCCACACCGCCGCGGACGCCGACGCGCTCCGTCCGCAGCTGGTCGCCCAGGTCTGGAAGGACACCGGTGTCATGCCGACCGGACTTCCGGCAGTACGACGCGACGTCGGTGTGCCGGCCGAGTTGCCCGCGTTCACCGGCGTCCGTCGCTACGACCGGCTCGAAGTGTCGATGCCGTTCGGGTACGTCGCGACCGTCTTCGTCCTGGAGCCGACGCGGAGCAAGCATCGCCGGGTCGCGTTCTACCACAACGGGCACGGCGAGCCGCTCGACACGATGCAGCGGGTGGCGCAGGGGCTGCTCGACCACGGCTACACGGTGCTGCTGTTCGCGATGCCGTTCTACCACTGGAACCCGAAGACCATCCAGGACCCGGCCGACCCGTCGGTGCAGCTGCAGCCGTCACACAACGATCTCCCGCAATGGGAGTCCGAGGAGTACTCCCCGCTCGCGCTGTTCCTCGAGCCGCTCGCGGTCTCGGCGAACTACGTTCAGAAGACCTACCGGCCGTCGTCGGTGCAGATGGTCGGGTTGTCCGGCGGTGGCTGGGCGACGACCATCTACCCGGCGCTCGATCCGCGGATCACCCGGTCCTACCCGACGGCCGGATCGTTGCCGTTCTTCGTCCGGCCGGGCTCGCCGAAGCCCAGCCCGACGCGCGGGGACTGGGAGCAGCGGCAGGACATGCAGCCCGGGTTCTACGGACTGGCCGACTTCCCGGACCTCTATGCGCTCGCGGCGGTCGGGAGGAACCGCCGGCAGCTCCAGATCCTCAATCGCTTCGACGAGTGCTGCTTCAACGGGGTCGGTCACCGCTCCTACGAGGCAGCCGTCCGGCAGCGGATCGCGGTCATCGGCACCGATGCCGTCAGCAACGAGTCGAACGGCCACTGGGAGCTGCTCGAGGACGCCACCCACGGCGATCACACGATCAGCCCGTACGCCCTGTCCGTCATCCTCTGGGACCTGGACGTCCACTGCGCCCACCTGCCGTGAGGTCAGCGGAGCTGGTGGACGTCGGTGATCGGGCGACCGTTGACGGAGACGTTGTCGAAGCTCAGCGCCGCGTGCTGCACGGTGCTGGGTGCGTCCACGGTGAAACTGCAGTCGATCAGCCGGAAGTCCTCGATCGGTGAACGCCGGTAGCCGCGCAGCATCAAGGCGTTGCGAGCCCGCTCGACCTTGATGCCGCGCAGCTCCACGTTGCGCACGTACGGCGTGAGCGGCCCGGTGTCACCCTCACCGCGGAAGAAGTTGCACTGGACAACCTCCTTGGTGAGGTTGGAGATCGTCAGGTCCTTCAGATAGACGTTCTCCGCGAAGCCGCCGCGAATCGCGTTGGTCTTGATGTACAGACCGAAGTACAGGCTCGGACCGCCGATCGTGCAGTCGCGGACGAACACGTTGCGGATCCCGCCGGTCAGGTCGGACCCGAGAGTGATCGCGCCGTACTTGACCCGCATCACGCACTGCTCGATCAGGACGTCCTCGGTCGGTACGTTCACCAGCAGCCCGTCCGCCTCGCGGCCGGACTTGAGCGCGACACAGTCGTCGCCGGCGTCGAACGTGCAGCCGCGGATCACCACCGAGCGGCACGACTCGAGGTCGACGCCGTCGTTGTTCGGACCCTGGCTGTCGATGACGACGTCCTGCACAGTCACGTTCCGGCACAGCACCGGATGGACCTGCCAGAACGGCGACCGGACTATCGTCACGCCTTCGATCAGCACGTTCGTGCATTCGTACGGCTGGATGAAGCTCGACCGCAGGTGGTGCCCGCCGCCGTACACCCGCTCCGTCACAGGGATGCCGAACGCCGCCTGCTGGCGCAGCTGTCCGAAGTCCTCGTCACAGGTGTGGAACCAGCCCCACCAGTTGTCCCAGCCGGCCTGGCCGTCCAGCGTGCCCGTGCCGGAGATCGCGATGTCGGTGCACCCATTGGCGTAGATCAGCGGCGAATAGTTGTAGACCTCGAGCCCTTCGTACCGCGTCTTGACGACCGGCAGGTACTGCATCGGATCGGTGCTGAACAACAACGTCGCGCCGTCGGACACGTGCAGGTTCACCCCGGACCGCAGGTGGATCGTGCCGGTGTGCCAGCTCCCGGGAGGTACGACGACCCGGCCGCCGCCGGCCTCGTGACACGCGCGGATGGCGTGGGCGAGGCCGGCGGTCGCGTTCTCCGGCGTCGCGCCGTACTCCGTGATCGGGAAGTCGCGATCGGGGAAGACTGGCGGTCGGACGTCGGCCAGGATCCGGTCGGCGCCCGACCAGCCGTCCGTCACAGCAGTTGCGCCGGGTCGGTGATCTTCTGGCCGTTGACGGTGAAGTTGCGGAACGACATGTCGACGTCCTGGATCTCACTGACGTCGTCGATGCTGGTGAACGTGCAGTCGATCAACCGGAAGTCCTGGATCGGCGAGCGCGGGTAGCCGAACATCGAGAACGCGTTGCGGGCGTGGCCGACGGTGATGTTGCGCAGTTCGACGTTGCGTACCCGTGGCGTCAGCGGACCGGTGTCGCCCTCGCTGCGGTAGAAGTTGCAGGAGACCACCTCTTTGGTGAGGTTGGAGATCTGCAGGTTGTCGAGGTAGATGTTCTCGGCGTAACCGCCGCGGACCGAGTTGGTCTTGATGTACAGACCGAAGTACAGGTTCGGGCTGCCGACCGTGCAGTTGCGGACGAACACGTTGCGCACGCCACCGGTCATCTCGCTGCCGATGGTGATCGCGCCGTACCGGATGTTCAGCGTGCAGTTCTCGATCAGGATGTTCTCCGACGGCACGTTCACCCGCAGGCCGTCGGCGCCGCGGCCGGACTTGATCGCGATGCAGTCGTCGCCGCAGTCCAGGACGCAGTCGCGGATCACGACGTACTGCGAGGACTCGGGGTCGATGCCGTCGTTGTTGGGACCACGGCTGTCGATGTGGACGCCGCGCACGGTGATGTTGCGCGACAGCACGGGGTGGATCTCCCAGAACGGCGACCGCAGGATCGTCACGTCCTCGATCAGCACGTTCCGGCAGGACTGGGTCTCGATGAACGCGGCGCGCAGGAAGTGGCCGGCGCCGAACACACGATCCTTCACCGGTACGCCGTCCTCGGCCATCTGCTGCAGGGCCTGCGCGTCCGGGCTCGATGGACCGACCCAGGACCACCAGTCGTCCCAGGTCGCACCGCCGTCGAGCGTGCCGGTGCCGGTGACAGCGATGTTTTCGCAGTCGCGGGCGTAGATGAGCGGCGAGTAGTTCATGCACTCCGCGCCCTCGAAGCGGGTCAGTACGACCGGCAGGTACTGCGCCGGATCAGTGCTGAACAGGAGCGTCGCGCCGTCCGACACGTGCAGGTTGACGTTGGACTTCAGGTGGATCGCGCCGGTGCTGAAGGTTCCGGCCGGTACGACGACCCGTCCGCCACCGGAGCGGTGACATGCGTCGATCGCCTTCGCGATGGCAGCCGTCGCATCGGTCGTGCCGTCTGCGATCGCGCCGAAGGCCGTGATCAGGAAGTCGCGGGGGCGGAAGCGCGGAGGGCGGGTGTGGCGGAGGATGTCGCCGACGTGACCCCAGCCGGGGCCGGTGTCGGGACCGGCTGCTGCCTCACCGGTGCCGAGGAAGGCGGCGCCGGTCGGTGCGAGTGCGGCTCCGGCACCGAGCCTGAGGAAGTTCTTGCGGCTGAGCTTGTCCATCGAGAGGCTCCTTCAGTTGTCCACGCGGGTGCCGTTGATCCAGACCTGGTCGAGTCGCAGCCCTTCGACGTCCTGGATCACGTTCTCCTCGCTCATCGCGTCGAAGCGGCAGTCGTGCAGCCGGATGTCGCGGAGCGGGTCGTCGGGCAGTCCGAGCAGGTTCAGCGCCCGCGGCGCCGTGGCGGCGGTGAGTTGGCTGATGCTGATGCCGTGCACGTCCGGCGGGTAGGCGCCGGTGGTGACGTTGGCGTAGTTGAGCACGATCTCGATCACCGAGTCCGCGGCCTGCCCGACCGTCACCCGGCGTACGTCGATGTTCGCGATCGTGCCGCCGCGGTCGGGATTGCTCTTGATCCGGATCGCGCGCTCCAGCCGCGGGCTGCTCATCGTGCAGTCGCGGACGAAGATGTCCATGATGCCGCCGCTGGTCTCGCTGCCCGCCGTCACGCCGCCGTTCCCGTCGGCCATCTCGCAGTCGCGGACGACGGCGTACCGCGTCGGCACGTTCACCCGCCGGCCGTCAGCGTCCTTGCCGGACTTGAACGCGATGCAGTCGTCGCCGGTGGAGATCGTGCAGCCCTCGATCAGGGCGTCGGTGCACGACTCGGGATCGATGCCGTCGTTGTTCGGCCCGTTCGGGCTGTCGACGACCACGTCCCGGATGGTCACGTTGCGGCAGAGCACCGGGTGGATGTTCCACATCGGCGAGTCCTTGACCGTGATGCCGTCGAGCAGCACGTTCGTGCAGCGGTTGAACTGCAGCAGGTTCGGCCGGAGGTAGTGCCCGGCGCCGAACACCCGCTCCTTCACGGGTACGCCGGCCGCCGCCAGCTGGATGAGCAGTGTCTTGTCGGGCGACTCGTTCGGCGGCGGACCACCGGTCCAGTCCCACCAGTGCGTGTCGTCTGCCCGGCCATCGAGAACACCGCTGCCGGTGACCGCGATGTCGCGCTGTCCGTAGGCGTAGACGAAGGGGGAGTAGTTGTAGCACTCCGTCCCCTCGTAGCGCGTTGCCACCACGGGCAGGTACGCCGCCGGGTCCTGGCTGAACGCCAACCGCGACCCGGCAGCCAGGTGCAGGTCGACCCGACTGAGCAGGTGGACGGCGCCGGTGCGGAAGTTGCCGGCCGGTACGACGACGTGGCCGCCGCCGTGCCGGTGACACGTCTCGATGGCGGCCCGGATCGCCGCCGTACAGTCGGTCGAATCGTCGCCGACCGCGCCGAAGTCGGTCACGTCGTACCACCGATCACGGAAGCGCGGTGGACGGATCCGGCGCAGGATCGCGTCGACCTGGGGATCCGGGGACGGTCGGCCGGCGGCGGCCGGGGCGGTACCTCCGCCGACGATCGCGAGCGCTCCGCCGGCCAACAGGAGAGTACGGCGACGAACTGGGGCGGACATGCTCAGCCTCCTCGAGACGCAGTGCAGAGTGCAAACGATTGCAACCGATCGTGCCGTCGTCGGCCCGTGGTGTCAACGGCTGGCGCGGACGAACTCTTGACCGGCCCGGAATCTCTTGGATACTTGCGGGCAAAGGTTTGCCCGCACAGCTCGAACGGAAGGTGCCGCCCATGCATCCCACTCGCCGTCAGATCCTCGGCGCCGGCCTAGGTGGAGTAGTTGCTGCAGGCATCGGAGTACCCGCGCTCGCCTCCGGCGCCGGTCCCGAGCAGGCCGTTCGGGCGCGGATCCGGCCGCCGCGATTCCGTGACGCGTGGTTCCCGATCACGTCCTACGGCGCCACGCCGGCGGATGCGACCGCCGGGATCAACGCGGCGATCCGGGCCTGTCACGAGTCCGGCGGCGGCCATGTCGTCGTACCTCCGGGTGTCTGGCACACCGGAGCGATCCAGTTGCTGAGCCGGGTCGACCTGCATCTGCAGCGCGGTTCGACGCTCCGGTTCAGCACCGACCCGGCCGCCTACCTCCCCGTCGTCCGGACCCGGTGGCAGAGCGTGGAGGTCTACAACTACTCGTCGCTGATCCGGGCGGAGGGCCAGACCGACATCGGCATCACCGGTGCGGGTGTCCTCGACGGCGCGGGGGACAACGAACACTGGTGGTACCTGATCGGCAGTGGTCAGTACGGCTGGCACACCGGCCTGCCGAACCAGCGCGAGGACTGGGGCGAGCTGGAGCGGATGAACAACGAGCAGGTCCCGGTCGAGCAGCGCGTCTTCGGTGCCGGCCACTACCTCCGGCCGAGTTTCATCCAGCCCTTCCGGTGCACGAACGTGCTGATCGAGGGCGTGACCGTGCTCAACTCGCCGATGTGGACGATCCATCCACTGGAGTGCCACAACGTCACCGTGCAGGGCGTGACAGTGCGCAACCTCGGCCCGAACGGCGACGGCTGTGACCCGGAGTCGTGCACCGACGTCCTGATCCGCGACTGCACGTTCGAGACGCACGACGACTGCATCGCGATCAAGTCCGGCCGGGACGCCGACGGCCGGCGGCTCGGTCTGCCCTCGCGCGGGATCCTGATCGAGGACTGCACCTTCGTCAGCGGCGGTGCCGCGGTCGCGATCGGCAGCGAGATGAGCGGCGGGGTCGAGGACGTCTGGGTACGCCGCCTGCACATGCCGGCCGACCCGGCCGCGGAGGAGGCGTACGTCCAGTGGGTGCTGTGCGTGAAGTCGACCTCGACGCGCGGCGGGTATGTACGCAACGTGGACTTGTCCGACGTGGACTCCCGCGCGTGGATGTATCGTCCCCTCGAGATCACCTTCAGCTACCAGGGTGGTGGCGACCAGTCGCTGTTCCCCGACGTCCGCGACATCCGGTTCGACCGGGTCCGGGTGACCCGGGCCGAACGGGCGTATCGCATGGTAGGAGCAGAGACGCAGCGGATTCGTTCCGTGGCGATCACGAACAGCACGTTCGACCAGGTCGCGGCGGAAGCTGTCGTACAGTACGCCGACGATGTGACGATCCGGAACGTCTGGATCGCGGGCACGAGGGTGGGGTGACGAAACCCCGCCCCGCAGAGGTGAGAGGTGAGTGGTGGCGGAGCGGGTTCGGCTGATCGACGTGGCGCGCGAGGCGGGCACGTCGGTGTCCACGGTGTCGCGGGCGCTGAACGGTTCCGACCTGATCTCTCCCGAGGTCGTCGCGCACGTGCGGGCGGTGGCCGGAGAACTGGGCTATCGCGCCGACAAGCGGGCGCAGGAGTTCAAGCTGGGCCGGCCGTTGACGGTCGGCGTGACCGTGCCGGACCTGACGAACCCGTTCTTCTCCGAGGTTCTCAAGGGCCTGGCGGCGTCGGCGCGGGCCGGCGGCTACCGGCTGCTGATCGGGGAGAGCGGCGAGGATCCGGCCGAGGAGCTGCGGCTGGTCGAGGAACTGGTCGACCACTCCGGTGCGCTCGTGCTCTGCAGTTCGCGCCTGACCCGCGCCGGCCTGGAGAAGGCGCTCGCCCTGCCGGTGCCGGTGGTGTGCATCAACCGGACCGTGAAGAACGCGGGCGCGGTCGCGATCGACTACCGGGCAGCGAGCCGGCTGCTGCTCGAACATCTCACCGGTCTAGGCCACCGCAGAGTCCTGTACGTCGGCGGTCCGGCGTCCTCGTGGTCCGACGGTGAACGCCGCCGGACGTTGCGTCGTACTGCGCGATCCCTCGATGTCACGCTGGACGAGATGGACGGCGGCTGGGCCGGGAACCACGGGTACGACGCCGGGCCGACCGTGCTGAGCAGTCGCGCGACCGCGGTGATCACGTTCAACGACCTGGTCGGCGTCGGGCTGCTCAGCTGGATGCACGACAACGACGTCGACGTCCCGGCCGAGTTGTCGGTCGCGTCGTACGACGACATCCCGATCGCCGCGTACGCACGGCCGCCGCTCACGTCGTTGCGGAATGAGCGGGCTCGGCTGGGGGAGTTGGCCTGGGAGCAACTCGCCACGCGCCTGGCCGGGAATGACTGGCCGCGGCCGGATCTGCTCACGCCGGAGCTGGTGATCCGGGCCAGCACCGGTCCGGCGCGTCGCCGGGCCCGGATCCGTACCAGCTGAACTCCCTGCGCGGGACTCCCTGCCTTTGTTTCCTTGCGTGCAAACGATTGCACAGGGATCGCGGCATGAGTTAGCGTCTACTCATGCTGCCGCCACGTGTTGTGCTCGGGACGGCCTACTACCCCGAATACCTGCCGCGGGAAGCCGGCGACCGGATCGGCACCGATCTGGAGCTGATGACGGCGGCCGGTATCACCGCCATCCGGGTCGGTGAGTCGGTCTGGTCGACCTGGGAACCACGAGACGGCGTGTTCGACCTCGAGTGGATCCTGCCTGTGCTCGACGCGGCCGGTGAGCGCGGGATCGACGTCGTACTCGGGACTCCGACGTACGCCGTACCGCCATGGCTGCAGCGTGCTCATCCGGAGATCGCGGCTGAGCGCCGTACCGGGGAGCGGGTGCCGTGGGGTATCCGCCAGGAGGTGGACTTCGGGCAGCCGGCGTTCCGGTTCCACGCGGAGCGGGTGATCCGGCGGATCGTCGGGCGGTATCGCGACCATCCGGCCGTGATCGGCTACCAGGTCGACAACGAGCCCGGGGTGCTGCTCGCGCACAACTCGGCGGCGTTCTCGACGTTCGTTGCTCGCTTGCGGGCGACCTATGGCGAGGTCGAGGCGCTCAACGCGGCCTGGGGACTGACGTACTGGTCGCATCGGCTGAGCGACTGGTCCGAGCTGTGGCGACCGGACGGGAACAGTACGCCGTCGTACGACCTGGCGTGGCGACGGTTCCAGGCGGAGCGGACGACCGAGTTCATCGGGTGGCAGGCGGAGTTGGTTCGGGAACTGCGGCGGCCGGAGCAGTTCGTGACGACCTGCCTGGCCTACGATCGGCCCGCGGTGGCCGACGTACCGCTGACGTCGCGGCTGGACGTTGCGGCGGGCAACATCTATGTAGACGTGCAGGATGGTCTGGAGCGGCCGGCGCGACCGTCGCGACTCGAGGTCGGGTGGATCGGGCGGAGCGTCGCGGAGCTGTTTCTGGCGGCGGACCGCCTGCACGGGTCGCGCGGCGAGCCGTTCCTCGTCACCGAGACGAATGCGACGTCGATCGGTGGTTCGCATCAGAACCGGCCGCCGTACGACGGTCAGCTGCGGCAGCTCGCGTGGGCGTTCGTGTCGCGTGGCGCGCGGATGGTCGAGTACTGGCATTGGCACTCGATCCACCACGGTGCGGAGACGTTCTGGGGTGGAATCCTCGGCCACGACCTGCAACCGGGCCGGGTGTACGACGAGATCGCGGTGATCGGGGACGAACTGGCGCGGGCCGGATCGTCGGTCGTCGGGCTGCGGCCCGACGTCGATGTGGCTGTCGTGTGGTCGGTTGAGAGCGATTGGGCGCTCCAATTCCAACCGCCGCTCGCGCATGCGGGTGGTGCGCCGGACAGGTCGTCGTACCGGACGATCGTCAGCGCCTTCTACACCGGCATCCTGGACGCCGGCCTACGCCCCGGCGTCCTACCCGTCGAGCACCTTGGCGACGATCCCGCGGCCCTGGTCGCGCAGTACCCGACCCTCGTGGTCGCCGCGCTTTACATCGCGTCGGATCGACAACTGGAGGTCTTACGCGAGTACGCCCGAGCCGGCGGCCACCTGATCATCGGCCCACGCACCGGCTACGCGGATCCGGAGGCTCGCCCCCGCCCCGAGCCCGCCCCACCTCGCCTGGCCGAGGCAGCCGGCCTCCACTACCAGGAATACGAGAACCTCGCCGAAGACCTACCGGTCAGCGGCCTCGAAGGACACGCCACGCGCTGGGCGGAGACACTGCTCGTCGACGACGCCGATCCGGTCGCGTGGTTCACCCATCCCGCCGGCGACCAACGACCGATCGTCACCACCAAGAGCTGGGGAGAGGGTCGCGTGACCTACGTCGGCACCGTCCCGGACCCGGCTCTTGCAAGAGCGATCGCGTCCCTGCCCGCCCGCTCCTGTCCCACCGACGGCGATGCCTCCCCTGTGCCCGCTACCTCCACCGACCGTGCCGCGGGCGCAGGCTCGCCGTGGAGTGAAGTGCCGGAGGCTGTGACCGCTTTGTCTGCGGTCAACGGGGTGGGGGAGCGGTTGTGGTTCGTGCACAACTGGTCCAGAACGGCGGTGGTTGTTGAAGCACCGGCGGACATGGTTGATGTGCTGGGTGGGGGCCTGGTGGCGCGGGTCGAGTTGGGGGCTTGGGATGTTCGGGTGTTGCGGGAGGGGCCGGCATGACTCCGTACTACGAGGATTTGGCGCCGGGGAGCGGATGCCGGGAGCCACGGGCCTGGTTGAGGTCTTCGCGGCCGCACGTGTGTCTCAACGGGCGGTGGGAGTTCAAGTTGTGGAGTGGTCCGGCTGAAGCGCCGGCGGATGTGATGCGGGCCGACGTGGACGTGGACTGGGATGAGTTGGAAGTCCCGGGGCATTGGGTGCTGCAGGGGCATGACCGGCCTCGGTACACGAACACCGCGTTCCCGTTCCCGATCGACCCGCCGCGGACGCCGGAGGCGAACCCGACCGGCGACCACCGTCGCTGGTTCGACCTCGCGGACGACTGGCCTCGAGCTGGCGCCGTACTCCGCTTCGAAGGCGTCGACTCCTGCTTCAAGGTCTGGCTCAACGAGACCGAGGTCGGAACGGCGAAGGGCAGCCGGCTCCCGAGCGAGTTCGACGTTGGCGAGCTGTTGCAGCCGGGGCGGAACCTGCTGGTGGTGAGAGTGCACCAGTGGTCGTCGGGCAGCTACCTCGAGGACCAGGACATGTGGTGGCTGCCGGGGATCTTCCGCGACGTGACGCTGCTCAGCCGGCCGCTCATCGGCGACGTGTTCGTCCACGCCGACTACGACCACCTGACCGGCGCCGGCACGGTGCGAGTCGACGTCGAACCGTCGTCCGCGCAGATCACGATCCCTGAGCTCGGGCTCGAACTGCGATCAGCCGAGAGCGTCACGATCCCACGTGTTGAGCCATGGACGGCCGAAGGACCGCGCCTGTACGACGCCCAGGTCGCAGTCGACGGCGAGACCGTGGACCTGCGGATCGGTTTCCGCACCGTCGCGATGACCGACGGGCTGCTCACAGTCAACGGGGAGCCGCTGTTCTTGCGCGGAGTGAACCGTCACGAGCACGACGAATGCCGCGGGCGGGCGATGACGGTCGAGGCGATGCGGCAGGACCTGGTGCTGATGAAGCAGCACAACGTCAACGCGGTCCGTACGGCGCACTATCCGCCGCATCCCGCCTTCCTCGACCTGTGCGACGAGCTCGGGCTGTGGGTGATCGACGAGTGCGACATCGAGACCCACGGCTTCATCTACACCGACTGGCGCGGCAACCCGGCCGACGATCCGGACTGGGCGCCGATGATGCTGGACCGGATGCGCCGGATGGTGGAGCGCGACAAGAACCATCCGAGCGTGATCGTCTGGTCGCTGGCCAACGAGAGCCACCGCGGCCGGAACTTCGGCACGCTCGCCGAGTGGACGCGCGAGCGCGATCCCGGGCGCGCGGTGTTCTACGAGCGGGACCGCAGCTACGAGTTCTCCGACTTCTACAGCCTGATGTACACGCCGCTCGAGGATCTCGAAGCGATCGGCACCCGGACCGAGGACGTGCCGCCGGAGACCGAGGACGACCCCGAGTTGGAGACCCGCCGCCGTGGGTTGCCGTTCCTGCTCGCGGAGTACGCCCATGCCATGGGCAACGGTCCCGGTGGGCTGGCCGACTACCAGCGTGTCCTCGAGCGGTACCCGCGACTCCAGGGCGGGTTCGTCTGGGAGTGGATCGACCACGGTCTGCTGTTGCCCGGAGCAACCGACCATGTGTACGGCGGCGACTTCGGTGAGCGGGTCCACGGCGCCAACTTCTGCATCGACGGGCTCCTGTTTCCCGACCGCACTCCGTCACCCGGGCTGGCCGAATACAAGAAGGTCATCGAACCCGTCCGGATCACCGGTCCCGATCCCCTCACCATCCACAACCTCCGAACCTTCGCCTCCCTCGACGACCTGGAGTTCGTGTGGTCGGAGGAGGTGGACGGTGAGGAAGTCAACTCCGGCCGCCTGGAGGTGCCCGAGCTGCAGGCAGGATCCACCGTCGACCTGCAGCCACCGGTCGACCTGCATCCACCGGTCGAGATGCATGCCCCGGCCGAGGTGCGTACGCCGGTTCGGCGCTGTGCGGACGGGGTGCCGGTGGTGGCGCCGGGTGGTGAGCGGTGGTTGACGGTGCGGGCGGTGCTGGCGAAGGACGAGGCGTGGGCCGCCGCCAGACACGAGGTCGCTTGGGCCCAGTTCCGCCTGGACGGCGGAAGTGCGGAGGACCAGCACGGTGCGCGGAGCCCGGCCCAGCCGGAGCGGGTTGTGTCGGGCGGGGTGGAGCCGCGGCGGGTCGTGCCGACCGGGGTGCATCCGGAGCGGGTTGTGTCGGGTGGGGGTGGAGGGCTGGTTGTTCTCGGGGTGGGGGAGTTTGAGCGGAGTAGTGGTCGGCTGGTTCGGCTTGGGGGGATCGAGGTTGACGGGCCAGAGCTGGACTTGTGGCGGGCGCCGACGGACAACGACTGCGGGCAAGGTGGTCGGAACGGCGTTGTAGGGGAGTGGCGGGCGGCTGGGTTGGATCGGCTGTTGCATCGCGTGGACGGCGTCGAGGTTGGAGAGCAGGAACTCGTCGTGCGGACCCGGGTAGCCCCCGACGGGCTTGGGGTCGGGGTACGGGCGACGTACCGGTGGACTCTCCACGATGCGTTGCGGCTGACGGTTGAGGTGGAGCCTGAGGGCGAGTGGAGTGGTACGGCGGTGACGCCGCGGTGCGGGAGTTGGCCGCGGGTCGGGGTACGGATGGCGGTCCCGGGCAACCTGGACACAGTCCGATGGTTCGGAGGCGGGCCGGGAGAGGCGTACGCCGACAGTCGGGAGGCTGCCCGAGTCGGGCGGTACACCAGCACGGTCGACGAGTTGCAGACGCCGTACGTCGTACCGCAGGAGAACGGATCGCGGATCGACGTGCGCTGGGCAGAACTGACCGATGCCCAGGGCAACGGCCTGCGGGTTGAGGGAGCGCCGTACTTCCAGCTCACCGCCCGCCGGTGGACGACCGAGGATCTCGAACGCGCCCACCACCGCTCCGACCTGACCCCGCGCGACCACGTCTACCTCAACCTCGACCTGGCCCAGAACGGGCTCGGCTCCGCGTCCTGCGGTCCACCCGCGACCCCGCAGCACACCCTCGAGCCGGCGCCATACACCTTCACCCTCACGTTCCATCAATTCGGTCGCAGCCCCGAACACGCTGTGGGACGATCGGACGCATGATCATGAACTTCTTCCGACTGAGCTAGCTCCCCGCTGGCCAGTCCGAGGCTGTAGCGGTCGTGTTCGACACGACCGGCCCGAGGCCGGCGATGCGGGAGCGGACCACCTGGCCGCTCCCGACCGCTGACCGGGAGACCTTTCATGCGATCTGCGCGCAGAGTCGCGGCAGAATCGATCACCCAAGCCCTCCGCACCGGTTCGCAGCCGGTGGTCCTCCTGCGAACCGTCACGGGCTTGGAGCAACTGGCGGCCGAGGAGTTGGCCACGGCCGGCCACCGGGTGATCGACCTGTCCAAACGACAACTCATCGTCGAGCCCACCGCGGCGACGATCATCACCAGCCCACCACGCCTGGCCGACGACCTGTTCGTCGTCCAGGCCGCCGTTCCCGATCCGGGGCGCACCAAGCAGGATCTCGCAGCGGCCGTCACCGAAGCCTGCGCACAGCTGACTCACGATGCGGGGGACTTCGCGGTGACAGCGTCGTCCCTGGGCCGGCGCAACCACAACCGGTTCGACATCGAGGACCTGGCCGGCGGACTTATCCAGGAGCTGTCCGGCGCCAGGTACCACTCGCGCCGTGCCGGCGAGGCTCCGCCGGTCGAGCGGACGGAGTGGCGGGTCATCCTCGACGGCAAGACGCTGTGGATCGGCGTCCGGCCGTACGACGTCCCGTTGCACCGCCGCGTCTGGCGCCAGCAGACGGTCACCGGCAGCCTGCATCCGCCGGTGGCCGCCGCGATGGCCCGGCTGGCACGCATCACCCCGGGGCGCAGGGTCCTTGATCCGTTCTGTGGTGCGGGGACGCTGCTTCTCGAAGCACAGGCCATCGAGCCAGGAGCGATGTACCGCGGGATCGATCGGGAGGCGATCGCCGTCGCGGCCGCGCGGATGAACTCGCCGCGCGACTCTGCCGTCGTCTGGCGCACCGGCGACGCGGCACGACTCGACGGTCCGGTGGATCGCATCCTCACGAATCCACCCTGGGACGTCCGCTTGGGGATCGGAAGCTTCACGCCGTACCTGGCGCAATGGCGCGAGATCCTCGCGCCGGACGGGCTGGTGGTCGCGATCCTGAACCACCAACAGGCGGCCAGGATGATCGGGGATGCCGCCTGGCGGGTCATCGACGTGTACGACGTCGCTGTCGCCGGGCAGCATCCCCGGATCGTCGTGGCTAGCGTGGGGTGACGAAGGTGATGTAGGTCGAGTTGCCCTTGTCAACGATCCCGGAGTTGGCCCCGAGCGCCAGCTGCCCGGCCGGTACGTCGCGCTTGAACAGGATGAGCCGTTGATCGGTCGTGCCAACGGTCTCGCCGGTCCGGGTGAACGAGCTGAGCCATCCCGGCCACCAGTTGCCCTCGCCCCTTGGGTCGAAGGCGACGTACACAGTGGCCGGCTGGCTCAGATCCAGCGTGACGTAGTCCGTGGGACCGGTCGCCTTCGAGTCGTCGTTGGCGCCCGGTACCAACGCCCGCCCGGTCAGCTGCGTCGGTAGATCGGTGATCGTGTAGCTGCGATCCACATAGATCGGCGCGCCGGTCTGAGCCTTCACGAGGTTCGACAGCTTCTCCGGCGTCCGCACACTGACCAGATCGCTGAGCAGCGGCGGCTCACTCGCAGGTACGCCGAGCATCCGGTTGCCGACCGTCTTCACCGCGTTGGCCGGCGCACCGGTCAACGGCACGAACCGGAACGACGACAACGGCACAGTCACCCGCTCCACGACGTACGACGCATGCGCAGCCACCGGGACCGTCAAGACGTCAGCAGTCGTCGGCGCCACGACAGCCCGGCCGTGATCATCGATCACACGCACCTGCTGACCGGGCCAAGGGTTGCGCACCCGAAGCGTGTCCTTGCTTCCGGCTTCGATCCCGACCAGATCCGGTACGCCGCCGCGCACCTCGGTGCTGATCCGGTGACCGCCCTCGATCTGCACCGACCCGGACACGTCCCAGTCGCTCGGCCACGCCGGCGCGACGTCGACGACACCGTCGTACGACTGCACCAGTGCCTCCTGCAGACCGGTGGTCACGACCCCGCCCCACTCGTTGTAGAAGCTGTGGTTGCGCACCGCTTCCTGACCCGGCCGGTGGACGGTGAAGCCGTTCGGATAGATCTGGAAGTCCGCAATCCCCTTCAGCAGAAGGCGCTTCACCTCATCCGACTGTCCCAGACGCGCGGCCCACGTGGCATCCATCCCCCAGTCCTTGTCCTGCGGATAGACCCGCTGCCGGTACGTCGCCTGCATCAGACCAGAGGTCTCGTCGAACAGACCCCACGGCCAGAGTGCCTCCATCTCCGGGTTCTGCGTGTTGTGCGCCTCTTCATCGGTGCCGGACCATGCGAGTACCTCCTCGCCACCACGCTGCACGGTCCGGAACGGCGGCAGTTTCCCGACCGCGTCACGCAGCTGACCGGCGAACGCCCCATCACCTCGCGCCGAGGCGAGGTCGGCAACGATCGGAAAGATCACCCGCATCCCGGCGAGGTCCGGTGCGGGGTCGTTGGTGTCCCACTGCACCTCGAGTGCGTTCACGTGCTCGAGATGCAGGTAGCCGTCCTCACCTGGTGTCAGCGCCGACAGGTAGAAGTCCGCGACGTCCCGCATCAACGGGTAGCTGCGGTCGAGCAGCGCCCGGTCGCCGGTGTAGCGGTACTGCTGCCAGATGTTGTTCACCAGTTCGGCCCCGCTGCTCAGGATGCGGGTCGTGTAGTTCGGCTCGGACGTGTTGTCACAGCCGTCCGCGGTCCCGTCGTACCGCAGGAACTCGGGCACGCAGATCCCGCGCGCGCCGGTCCAGTGCGTGCGGGTCCACTCCTTCATCGCCGCGGCCTGGTCGAGATAGAAGTCGAAGTACGGCGCGTTGAGATCGCCGATGCCCGCACCGAGATTCGCGGACACGAGCATGCGCAGGTTGAAGTGCCAGTACGCATCCTGATCCCAGTCGGCCTGGTCCTGGGACGACGAGAACATCCGGACCACGGCGCCATGGGTGCTCGGCACCGGGCCACGCATCGACGCGGCCATCGTGTAGAGCTGCAGCGTGCGGAGGTTCTCGACGTACTCGCCGGTGCCGTCGGCGGACGTGATCCGCATCGGCGCCGCCTTGGCCCAGTAGTCATGCCACCACGCGAGATGGTTGCTGTGCGACTCGACCACCGCGTGGCGAGCGGCCGCCTTCACATCGCCGCCTTTGTACGACGGTACGCCGACGACGAGCCGGAAGCTGCCGTCGCGATTGGGCCGGAAGGTGAGCCGGACCGTCAGCGGGTCGACCACGGTCGCGGACACGTCCCGGGCCCGCGCGGTCAGTGCGGCGACCGCTCCGGTGACACCTCCGGATGCGTCGTCCTTGAAGGTCTCTGCCAGCGCTGCGACCGCACCGGCCGCGCTGGTGGTCGGCGTACGACCCGGCCAGAGCTTGAGATCAGCGGTCTGCGTCTTGCCGGGATCGGCACCGGTGACCTCGAGCACGAACTGGTCGGCATCGGCGCGCACGTACGAGCGCGCCGACATCCCGCCACCGCTCTGGACGAGCTGGCCGTCGTACAACGCCAACCGGCCCTTGTAGTCGGACGCGCGCATCAGCGGATCGAGACCGGGTACGACGAGCCGGCCGGCGGACTTGAGATCGGGGAAGGTGTCGACCCGGTTGAGCTGGGCGCTGAAGCCCTTCTCGGCCCAGACCGCGGCACCGAGGACGCCGTTGCCGAGTGGCATGGCCTGGTATGCACGCCAGGCCGGTCCTTCCTGGACGAGATCGGATCGAGCGACGAGGCCGGCCGGATCGGTGCGCAGGGCACCGTCGTGCCAGGCGGTGGCCGGGCGGGGTTCGGTCTGGGGGTTCGGGCCGGCCGCGGCGAGCGAACCGGTGCTGGTGGCGAGCAGCGTGACGAGTATGGGCAGGGTCCATCGACCAACAGGCATGCTGGAACCTTTCGGGGCGGTGACGACGGGTCAGGGGCGCGGCTCGACGAAGTAGTCGACGCCCCGCCGGGTGCGGAACTCGACGACGCCGTCCTCGGGTCGCGCGAAGGCGACCGGACCGGCGCTGGACTTCACGTCGACCCGTACGCCGGTGCGCAGCCGCAGCCGGTTGCCCAGCAGCGAATGAATGCGAGCCCGGGTGAGCTTGCCCTCGGACCAGGACAGATCCAGGTCGAAGCCGCCACGAGCCCGCAGGCCGCGGATCCGTCCATCCGCGAAGGCGGCGGGCAGGCAGGGAAGAAGAGCGACCTCGCCGGAGTGGCTCTGCATGAGCATCTCGGTGATACCGGAGATGCCGCCGAAGTTGCCGTCGATCTGGAACGGTGGGTGCAGGTCGAACAGGTTCGGCGCGGTACGTCCGGGAGCGAGGAGCTGCGTGAGGTGCTTGTATGCGTTGTCCGCTTCGAGCAACCGGGCACGCAGGTTCAGCTTCCAGGCCAGCGACCAGCCGGCCGTGACCGCAGGACCGCGCAGTTCCAGCGACTTCCGGGCCGCATCGGCGAGCTCCGGCGTACGGCGCGGGGTGACCTGGTCGCTCGGGAACACGGCCCACAGGTGTGAGACATGTCGACTCGTCTCCATCGCGGCCTCCTCCCAGTCGATCAGCCACTCCTGGATCTGGCCGAGATAGCCGATCTGGATCGGCGCCAGCCGGGACCGTGCCTCGGCCACCTGCGCGGCCATCGCCGAGTCCTTGCCGAGCAGCGCGGCGGCCTGGCCGAACACCTTGAACAGGTCGTGCAGGATCTCGGTGTCCATCGTCGGGCCCGCGCACATGCTGACGCCGACGTTGTCGTAGTCGTGGTGCTTCAGCTCGGGTGAGTGCGACGGGCTGGTCACCAGCCAGCCCGTCTTGGCGTCGGTCTGCAACTGGTCCACGAAGAACTCCACCGACCCGCGCAGCACCGGGTAGTACTGCCGCAGCATCTCCAGGTCGCCGGTGTACTCGTACCGCTCCCAGAACAGCAGCGACAACCACGCGCCCCCGGTCGGCCAGACACCGTAGAACGCGAAGTCGACCGGAGCCGTGCCTCGCCACCCGTCGGTGTTGTGGTGCGCGACCCACCCGGGAGCGTCGTACATCGTTGCGGCCGTCCGGGCCCCGGACTCGGCGAGCTCGGAGATCATCTGGAACAGCGGATCCCAGCATTCCGCGAGGTTGGCCGGCCCGGCCGGCCAGTAGTTCATCTCGCAGTTGATGTTCAGCGTGAACTTCGACTGCCACTCCGGCAGCATCTTGTAGCTCCAGATGCCCTGGAGGTTGGCCGGTTGCCCGGGGCTGCGTGAGCTGGAGATCAGCAGATACCGGCCGAACTGGTAGTACAACGCGGCCAGTTGCGGGTCACCGCCGTCGCGGAACGCCTGCACCCGTTGGTCGGTCGGCAGCGCGACCGCGTCCGACGTACCGAGATCGATGTCCAGACGCCCGAACAGCCGGCGGTAGTCCTCGACGTGGTCGTGCCGCAGCCGCCCGTACGCCGGACGCTCCTCGGGCAGCGGTGCTACGGCGCGCGCCACCTGGTCGGCGCTGACGTCCTGGTAGTTGCGGTAGCTGGTGCCAACCGAGAAGACCAGCGTGACCGCGTCCGCGCCGGCGACCGAGAGTTTGCCATCGGCAACAGTCGTCGAACCACCCTCGGCGAAGGCACGGAGGAGCGCGCAGAACTTGACCGAGCCGGTCAAGCCCTCGGCGTCGCCGCTGATGCCGTTGAGCGCCAGCGTGCGGTCGTCGAAGCGGTCGGCGGTTGCGGCCTGTTCGGTGCTGAAGCTCGCGTCGAAGGTGAGTGTGGCGCGCGTGTCTGCCGTCAAACGCATCACCAGGACTTGCGCCGGATGACTGACGAAGACCTCGCGCGTGTAGCGGACGCCGGCATGGACGTAGGTGACAGAGGTGATCGCGGTGGTCAGGTCAAGGTCGCGTCGATAGGAGGAGACACCGGTGTCGGTGATGCCGGGGAAGGTCAGCGTCAGGTTGCCGACCGGCTGGTACTGCATCTGCTCGGTCGGGCGGCCCATGAAGTGCTCGTCGGCGAGGTTCTGCGCGTCGAGGTACTTCTCCTCGGCGATCAGCCGGCGGATCTCCGGCAGCACCTCGCGCCCGACCGGGTCGTCGTACTGGTGCGGGCCGCCGGCCCAGATCGAGTCCTCGTTGAGTTGCAGTTGCTCGGTCGCGGTCCCGCCGTACACCATCGCGCCGAGGCGGCCGTTGCCGACGGCAAGTGCTTGGAGCCATTCGGTGGCGGGCTGGGTGTACCAGAGTTTCAGCGGATTGGTGTCGCTGCCTGGAGTCGGCGGGGCGGCAGCGGCCGCGGCCGCGAGCGGATCGGTGAGTGCGCCGGCGACGACAGCGGTGCCGGCCGCGGCGCCGGCGGTCCGCAGGACCTGGCGTCGGGTGTATTCGGTCATGGGGCGGTCTCCCTGGGGCGGTAGGTGCGCTGGGCGGTGCCGCGGAACACGTCGTTGTGCGTGGCGGAGGGGAGCAGGTCAGCGGTACGGCGGACAACCTCGGAACGGCCGGCCGACAGGGTGCACACGGGCCAGTCCGAACCGAACATCAACCGGTCGCTGCCGAACAGATCGAGGGCGACGTCGACGAGCTCGGCGAGGTCGTCGGGCGGCAGGTGGGCGGTCCCGGAGAGCTTCACGGTCACGTTCGGGCACTCGGCGAGAGCTTGGAGGCCGGTGCGCCAGGTGGCGTCGGCGGTCGTGGGGTTGCCGAGATGGTCGAGCACCAGGCGTGCCTCGGGTACGACGGAAGCGAGTCGGGCGGCGCCGATCAGGGCGGGTGGGCGGAGGAGGAGGTCGATGGCGAGACCGGCGTCGGTGGCGGCTCGCACCCCGCGGACATGCGCGGGATCGGTCAGGGCATCGGGGTCGGTCTGGTCGGCCGGTGGGCTCCGGATGCCGACCAGCCGGGGGTCGCCCGGCAGATCGGCCGGCAGGTTGCGGAGGTCGAACCACCCGACGACGCCGGCCACCGAAGGTGTGGTGGCCGCGAGATCGAGCAGGTCGTGGACCTCGGCGGGGTCGGCGTCGGCCTGGACGAGCACCAGGCCGGGGAGCCGACCGTCGGACTGGCCGGGAGGCCGGTCGGCGGACAGATCGGCGAGAGTGAAGTCGCGGCGGAGGGGATGACCAGTGGGCAGCCACGGGAGGGCGCGCCGTGCGGTGTCCCACACGTGCACGTGGGCATCAATCATGGCGGCCCGCGGGTCTGGTGATGGAGCTTTCGCCGCGGGCGTGGGCAGAGAAGAGGCGGGCGGAGTCCTCGGGGTCGGTGCCGGACAGCACCTCGATCAGGTCGAGATGCCGCCGCGCCATCAGGCCCCAGTCGCCGGCGTACATGGCGTTGGAGACCACCTGCAGGTTCCACAGGGCGGGCTCGAGAGTGCGCCAGACGCGCAGCAGCATCGAGTTGCCGCTGGTCGCCAGGACTTGCCGGTGGAAGCGCAGGTCGGCCTCCCGGAACGCGCCGATGTCGTGGTGATCGGCGGCGTCGGTCATCCGCTGCACCTCGATCCGCAGCAGGTCCAGCTCTGCCTGCGGGACGTTCCCGGTCGCACGCCGGGCGGCCGCGCTCTCCAGCAGCACCCGGACCTCGCGCGCCTCGCGGGCCTCGACCTGCGAGATCTCGGTGACGAAGTTCCCCAGCCGCGGCCGGTACGTCACCAGTCCCTCGTGGGCGAGGCGCCGTACGGCCTCCCGGGCGGGTGTCTGGCTGGTGCCGAGGACGCGGGCGATCTCGGACTCGACCACGCGCATGCCAGGGGCCAGTTCGCCGGACAGGATCCAGCCGCGGATCGCCTCGTAGACACGATCGGACAGCAGCTCGTTCTCACTCGACGGCGGGGGAGCGGGTTGCGTCGCGTGCAACGCCAGCCCGCCGCCGCCGGTGCGATGCCGGTGCAACTCCTCGCGGCGACGGCGCGAGACGGTCGACTGCGAGACGCCGTACGTCGCCGCAATCTCGCGCGTCGACGGCAGGTGTCCGGAATCGGCCATCGATGTTGTCGCCACCGCGCCGAGCTGGATCCGGTCGACCATCCGGGGCCGGCCGCTGCGCATGCCGTCGTCGAGACCGGCCATCCCCATCCGCAGGAACCGCCGCCGCCACTTGCCGACCGTGCCCGGAGTGACCGCGAGCAGGTCCGCGACGTCCTTGTTCGACTCGCCCTCCGCGCAGGCGAGCACGATCCGGCTGCGCAGGCGCATTGCTGCACTGGTCTGGGGACCGGAGGCAAGATGGGTCAGCGCGGCCCGCTCGGCCGACGACAGGGTCAGCGGCGATTTGGGTCTTCCGGCATCGGGCATGGCTGCATGGTGACCCCGCTCACGTCGTTCTGTCGACCCCATATGGCACGGACTTCTGACTCAGAACGTCCAGTTTGCCGTTTATACGTTGACACTTGAGCGCGGTCCTCTGCATCGTCACTCGATAACGACGCCCCGGCCGCCCCCGATGCCGGGTTGATCTGAGGAGGACCCGGAAATGGCTCGATCGGTTCGGCGGAAGCTCGGTGTGCTGACGTCTGTCGTGATCCTGGTGGGCGCGGCAGGCTGCGGTGGTGGCGGGTTCGAGGACGAGGGTTCGGCCGGTGCCGCCACCGGTGAGGTGCGGATGCTGGTGAACATCACCCCCAACCTGACCAAGGGGTACTGGGAGGGACTGGTCAAGCCGTTCGAGGACGCCAACCCCGGCGTCGACGTGAAGATCGAGGCACCGACCGGCTCGGGCGTGAAGGATTCGCTGCCGCAGCTGCTCGCGGCCGGAAACGCTCCGGACGTGGTCGAGACGCTGATGGCCGACAAGGTGCTCGCGCCGCAGATGCTCGAGCTGACCGACCAGGCCTGGACCAAGGACACACCGCTGGCGCAGCAGGCAGCGCTGGACGGCAAGGTCTACACCGTCGGCGTCGGCCAGCAGGCGCAGTCGCTGGTCTTCTACAACAAGGACGCGTTCACCAAGGCCGGCATCGCGTCGCCGCCCAAGGACCTCGACGAGCTGACCGCCGCGATGGGCAAGCTGAAGGCCGCGGGCTACCTGCCGCTGCAGACGGCCGGCGACTACGTGACCGGGTTGCAGCTGCTGCAGCTCAGCGACCCGTCGATCGCCACCAAGCACCCGGACTGGTACCAGCAGGTCGGCTCCAAGCAGCTCGGCGTCGGCCAGAGCATGCTCCCACTGCTGCAGCGCTACGAGTCCTGGATCAAGAGCGGGTACGTCGACAAGAACGCGCTCGGCCTCGACGACGTGAACGCGCAGACCAACTTCCTCACCGGCAAGTCCGCGATGTACATCATGGGCAGCTGGTTCGTCCGTACCGCGGAGAGCCAGAAGCCCACCTTCGACCTGGGCGTGTTCGCCGCGCCGACCGAAGCCGGCCAGCCGTACCCGGGTCCGCAGGGCGTGACGATGGCCGCGCCGTACATGGTGCTGAAGTCGACCAAGCAGCGTGACCTCTCGGTGAAGCTGGTCCAGTTCCTGGTCACCGACCAAGCCGCCGTACAGAGTCAGCTGGCGCAGGACGGCAACTTCCGGAAGGGCTTCACCGACAAGCTGACGCCGCTCGGCAAGCAGGTGCAGGACATCCTCGACCAGGCGCCGAAGGGCGTCGCGCAGGGCGAGGGATACGGCGCCAACACCCTGCCGTCGGGCTTCAACGGCGAATGGAACAAGGCGGTCCAGAGCCTCTACACCGGCAAGAGCGCCAAGGACGTGGCCACCCGCATCGACAGCTGGATGGGGTCGAAGTCGTGAGAGCGCGACTGACCACGATGAGTATGGTCGGTCCCGCCCTGGTGCTGTTCGTCGTCATGCTCGTCGTCCCGGTCTGTCTCTCGGTCTATCTGAGCCTGACCGACTGGAACGGGTACAGCGCGAACCCGGTGGTGGTCGGCGTGCGCAACTACCTCGACCTCGCGCAGAGCGAGGAGGCGCTCCGGGCGGGTTGGGTCACGCTGGTGATCGCCGCGGTCGGGACCGTCCTCCTGAGCGTGCTCGGTCTCGGCTTCGCCCTGCTGGTGAACGGCGCGTCCCGGCTCAACTCGCTCTTCCGCGTGATCCTCTTCTATCCCCACGTGCTCAGTGCCTTGGTCGTCGGGTTCCTGTGGAGCGCGGTCCTCGGTACGTCGGGTGTCGTGAACGGCTGGCTGACCACCAAGGGCGCCGAGGTGCTGCCGTTCCTGTCCAACCCGAACTGGGCGCTCGCGAGTCTCATCGGCGTACTGGTGTGGGCAGGGTTCGGCGTGAACGTCGTGCTCTACCTCGCGGGTCTGCAGACGGTGTCGAAGGATCTGCTGGAGTCCGCCCGGATCGATGGTGCGTCGGCGCGGCAGACGTTCCGCAATGTCACGCTGCCGGCGCTCGCGCCGGTGGTCACCGTGAACCTCGTGCTGTCGCTGGTGACGCTGCTGAAGACGTACGACCTGGTCGTGTCGCTGACCGGTGGTGGTCCCGCCGGTTCGACGCAGACGGCGGCGTACCTGATCCTGTGGGACTCGTTCCACAACAACGCGCTCGGGTTCGGGTCGGCGCAGAGCGTCGTGCTGATGATCGTCACCGCCGGTCTCGCTCTGACGGTCGCGCGGCTGCGATCCAGGGCCGATCAGGGAGTGCAGGGATGAGCGCCATTCGCATGCCTCGAGTGGCGACAGTCCAGTTCAGACCGATGCGCACCAAGGGTGCCGGCCGGATCGCGTTCCTGATCGTGACCAGCGTGCTGATGCTGGTGCCGATGTACCTGCTGGTGGTCAGCGCGTTCAAGTCGCAGCAGGACATCCTGGCCCACCCCTTCTCGTTGTCGCCCGACCAACTGACGACGCAGTACCTGCAGAAGGCGTGGACGAACCCGGACTTCAACATCCTCAAGGGGTACGCCGTCACCGCGCTGTTCGTGGTCTCGGTGAACGTCCTGTCCGTCGCGCTGGCCGGCCCGGTCTCGTACGTGATCGCCCGCCGCAGTGAACGCCGCTACCGCATGCTCCTGCTGCTGTTCGTGGCCGGCACGTTCATCCCGAGCCAGGTGCTGGTCATCCCGGTCGTCTACACCCTGAAGTTCCTCGGGCTGATGGGGACCATCCCGGGGTTCGTGCTGTTCGAGACGACGCTGACCCTGCCGTTCTCGATCTTCCTGTACGCCGGCTACATCATGACGATCCCGGCCAGCCTGGACGAGGCGGCCGCCGTCGACGGGGCCGGCAAGCACCGGATCTTCTGGTCGATCGTGTTCCCGCTGATGAAGCCGGCGGTCGTGACGATGGTCATCCTGAACACCTTCTCGGTGTGGAACGACTTCGTGAACCCACAGATCATCCTCGGCCCCGGCAGCGGTCTCTACACCGTCACCACCGGTGTGTACGCCGCGGTGAGCCAGTACTCGACCGACTACACGGTCGTGTTCCCGACGCTGCTGCTCGCGGTGGCTCCGTTGCTGGTGGTCTTCGTGCTGCTGCAGCGGCACGTGATCAGCGGCCTGACTGCGGGGGCGACCAAGGGATGACCGAACCGATTGTCGCCGAGACACCCATCGGCACCCCGCCCGCGTGGGCGATCATGCAGCGCCGCCTGTTCGACGTGATGGACGAGGGCTGGTGGCTGTTCCGCGAACGGTACTGCCTGCCCGACGGCAGCCTGCGCTACGCCGGACCGGTGCAGAGCCGCGACGGCGCGGACGACTTCTACGAGGCGTTCGTGAACTGGCCCGTGCTCTACCAGCTCGGCGGTGCGGACGACCTGATCGACGTGGCCAAGTGGCATTGGGAAGGCGTCACCCGCCAGCTCACCGACCTGGGCTTCCTGGTCGACGAGTTCGAGCGCGGTTACGACTGGTTCCACATCGGCGAGTCGATGATCTTCTTCTACGCCTTGTGTGCGGCCGATCCGGGCGACGAGGTGTTCCGCGAGCGGGCGTACCGGTTCGCGGAGCTCTACCTGCCCGGCTCACCGGCGGGCAACTACGACCCGGCGACGCGCACGATCCGCGCACCGCACAACGGCGGTGGTGGTCCGCGCTGGGGCATCAACGACGAGTGGCGTTCGTACGGCGCCGACCTGACGAACATGCGGATCTTCGGGCTGCCGCTGCCCGGCGTACCGGGGATCACGAGTTGGGACGACCTGAAGGATCCGGCGAACGCGGACCTGATGGGTGCGGAGATGATCCGCCGCCAAGGTGCGGGCGACAGCGCGGTCAACCTGGCCGCCACAACCCTGACGGCGAACGCGTGGCTGTACGACCACAACGACCGGTTCGCCGCGTGGACACTGGAGTACCTCGACGCCTGGCAGGAAAGGGCTGCAGCCAACGACGGACTCGTCCCGGACAACGTCGGGCCCAGCGGGATCGTCGGCGAGTTGCACGACGGCCGTTGGTACGGCGGCAACTACGGCTGGAACTGGCCGCACGGTGTCTACAGCGTCGGCTCGGCCGCCTGCATCGCGGCACTGAACGGCGCGGTGCTGACCGGTGACTCCAAACGGCTCGACATCGCCAGGCACCTGCTCGACCACCTGTACGAGCGCGGCATCACGGGCGCGGTCGACGAGACCGAGCTGAGTATCCGGGACCGCTGGCAGGCCGAGCTCGGCGACGACTGCGCCAAGCCGACCCTCCTGATCCCGAATCGGCATGGGGACGACGGCTGGTTCGACTACCAGCCGCCGCAGCTCGGGTTGCCGATCTGGTTGTGGCAGGCAGCGTTCGAGTCCTCGGACCGCGATCGGCTGCGGCAGCTCAGGGAGCGCAGCGGCTACGACTGGCGAACCGTGCGCGACTTCCGCAACAAGGAGGACGCCGGGCACGAAGCACCCTGGCTGGCCTACCTCGACGGGGACAACCCCGGCTACCCCGAGGCGATGCTGGGGGTCGCGCTGTCGCAGGTGCAGCGCCGGATGGATCTGATGGCCGTCGACACGACCGATCCGGCCGACCTGAACATCCATCACTGGCAGCGGCACAACCCGGTCGCGACCGAGGCCCTGTTGCAGTTGACCACAGGCACACCGCAACTCCTGTACAACGGTGGACTGCTGCCGCTCCGGGTTCTGTACCTCGACCCCGATCGCGGGCGTCCCGGTCTACCGGCCGACGTCGCCGCACTGGTCGACACGGTCGAGCCGGACCGGACCTGCCTGCAGTTGGTCAACCTGTCCGCGACCCAGACCCGTCGCGTGATCGTCCAGGCCGGCAGCTTCGGCACCGACCGGATCGACGAGGCCACCGTGTCCACCGCCACGGGCGAGTACCCCGGACCGTCCCCGGCGTACACCTCGCCGCCACCGACTCCGGGCACCCGCACGGTCGTTGTCGGCAGCAACAGACTCGAAGTGACGATGCCGCCGGGCCGGACCATCCGGCTCGAGCTCCGGCTGACCAGAAACACCTACCGCGCCGCACACCTGGCGCTTTCCTGAGGAGACATATGAGCAACACGGAACAAGTCCCGGTGGTACCCGTCTGGGACCTGCCGGTGCGCGGCGACACCCCGCCGCCATCGGATCCCGGACTGGTGTCCCGGCTGGCCGAGATCGGGTCGGCGACCGCCTGTGCCCGGTTGCACGGCCAGGGCATCCGCCGGACCTTCGTCGACGGACCGACCAGCATGTTCCCCGGCAAGAAAGTGGTCGGCCGGGCACTGACGCTGCAGTTCATGCCGCAGCGGGAGGACATCGCCGACGGCCAGACCCAGGAATACATCGAGCGCAGTACGGCGCTGTGGGCCGTGCTCGACGAGGTACAGCCCGGCGACGTGCTGGTGGTCCAGGCCTACGGCAGCCACACCACCGGCTGCTTCGGCGACATGCTGGTCCGCTACTTCAAGCTCCGCGGCGGCGCCGGCATCGTGATCGACGGCCGGATCCGCGACGTTCCCCGGGTGTCGCAGCTCGACGTACCGATCTGGTCCACCGGAGCCACCCCGCACTACGCGTCCCAGGCCGAACTGTTCCCGTGGGCATACAACGTCCCGGTCGCGGTCGGCGGCGTCCTCACACTGCCCGGTGACCTGGTGCTCGCCGACGACGACGGCGCGGTCGTCGTCCCGCGGCGGCGCGCGGAGGCCGTCGTCGAGGCGGCCGCCGAGCACGACGCGTGGGAGAAGTTCAGCCGGGCCCGGATCGACGAGGGCGCCCCGCTGCGCGACTACTACCCCCTGACCGAGAAGACCCGCCTCGAGTACGAGCGCTGGCGAAGCCAGAACGGCAACGCCGGCGACTGACCCTCCGAGAGAGGACCCCGCCTAACATGTCCAAGAGAACCAGGCGTACGGCGCTCAGCGTCGGCGCCGGGGTGGTCGCGGCTGCCCTGGTGGCTGTCGCGGCCGTCCAACTCAACGCTCAGCCTGCCGGTGCGGCCAGGTGCGACAGCTTCTATGTCGCACCCAACGGTGACGACGCCGCCAAGGGCACCGAGAAGAACCCGTGGAAGACGATCACCCGGGCTCGCGACGAGATCCGGAACAACCACCTCAACGACCGGATGAACTGTGACATCACCGTCAACCTGAAGGCCGGCGAGTACCCGGTCACGTCCACGATCGGCTTCGACCAGCGCGACTCCGGCAAGAACGGGCACCGGGTGATCTACCGCAGTGCCGACGGTCCGGGCAAGGCGACGCTGCAAGGTGCCGAGGAGATCACCGGCTGGGAGGCGTACAAGGACGGCATCTACAAGGCCAAGGTGGACGCGTCCAAGCCGTTCTACACGCTGTTCGAGGACGGCAAACGTGCGACCAACGCGCGCTACCCGAACCGGCAGGCCGATGACGAGTGGGCGCCGTACATGACGTCGATCCTCTACGAAGAGGACAAGATGGACGTCCACAACTGGCTCTGGGGCAAGCCGGGCGACTGGGACCCGACCTGGGACATGAGCCAGGCGTCGGTCACGATCTGGTCGGGCGGCTCGTGGTCGTGGTTCACCGACACGATCCCGCTGCTCGACACCAACTTCAAGAAAACCCAGACCACGCTGAAGTACTGGACCCGCTACGCGATGGTGAACAGCCGCGGCGGCTCCCGGTACTTCTTCCAGAACTCGCTGAGCTTCCTGGACCAGCCGGGGGAGTACTACCTCGACGCCAAGGCCGGTGAGGTCTACTACAAGCCGCGCGGCGGCACGATGGACGGCATCAAGGTGCTCCGCCCGACCGTGAAGACGGTGCTGAACCTCGCGGGTTCGTCGCCGCAGGACCGGCTGCACGACGTGAGCTTCGACGGGCTCGGGGTCCAGTACTCCGACTTCGTCAGCTGGTACCGCAACGGCTGGGTGGCCGGCGGCGACGCGGGTGTCGAGCACAAGTACCCGGAGTACGACCGGCAGATCGAGATGCCGCGGAACCGGTTCGGCGCGATCACGCTGACCAACACGAGCAACATCGACCTGTCCCGGCTGCATCTGTCCGACACCGGCTTCACGGGCGTCTACCTGTTGTTCGCCAACGACCACACCAAGATCACCGACAGCCTGCTGGAGAACATCGGTGCCGACGGCATCAAGGTCGAGGGCGGCTGGCCGGGTGAAGGTGACCTGAGCAACCACCACACGATCTCCAACACGTTCATCGACCACATCGGCGAGCTGGTCCCGGGCGACGCGGCCGGGATCGAGTTGATGGACACCGGCAACAACACCATCTCGAACATCGAGGTGAAGCACAGCGCCCGCTACGGCATCAGCCTGGAGTCGCGGCCTGAGGTCACCGACGGCGACCAGTACGCCTCCGGCAACAGCTTCAAGTACATCCGGCTGGAGGAGACCGGCCTGGACAGCGGCGACATGGGCTCGTTCTACACCTACGGCGTGGACAACCAGGAACCGCATCCGGTCACGAACACCGTCGACCAGTTGGTGGTCGGCGACGTGATCCCGGACCCGTCGATGCCGGACGCGGGTGGTACTCGCGGCGTACACATGGACGCCGGTGGTTGCGGGTTCGCGTTCAGCAACGTCCAGGTCGGGAAGGTGACCGACCAGAAGTACCAGTCCTACCAGTGCAACGAGGTGACCAACGCCGACTGGGTCGACGGGTTCGACGCCACGAAGATGGAGTACGACAAGATCGGCGTCCTGCCCACCTTCCCGTACGACGTGTCGGGGCGGTGAGCTGAGATGCGTGGATTCATCGGTGGAGTGATCGCCGGGCTCGCCCTCCCGGCGCTCGTCCTCGGCGGCGGGGTGGCGGCGCGAGCCGCCGCCCCGGCGGCCGGGCAGGAAAAGTGCGACGCGTTCTGGGTTTCGCCGACCGGCGACGACGCGGCTCCGGGAACCGAACGCAAGCCATGGCGGACGATCGAGCATGCTCGCGACACCATCCGGGCCCGCGGGCTGAACCAGCGGATGTCCTGTGACCTGGTGGTCAACCTGAAGTCCGGCACCTACCAGGTGGCCAGGACGATCGGCTTCGACGACCGTGACTCCGGCTCGAACGGGCACAAGGTCGTGTACCGGAGCGTGGACGGTCCGGGGAAGGCGGAGCTCGAGGCGGCGCAGGAGGTCACCGGCTGGACGCCGTACAAGGACGGAATCTTCAAGGCCAAGGTCGACATCGACCAGCCGTTCTACACGCTGTACGTCGACGGCGAACGCGCCACCACGGCCCGGTACCCGAACCGGCAGTCCGACGACGAATGGGCGCCGTACCTGAAGTCCGTCCTGATCGAGCCGGAGAAGGAGGCCCTGCGTGACCAGGTCGGCTACACCGAGGGCGACTGGAACGAGACCTGGAACCTGAACAGCTACACCGACTGGCCGGCCCAGCTGATGATCTGGTCGGGCGGGTCGTGGAGCTGGTTCACCGACACGGTGCCGATCAAGAACGCGGACTGGAAGGACAACAAGGTCATCCTGGACTACTGGACCCGGTACGCGATGATGAACTCCCGGTCCGGTTCCCGGTACTTCGTCCAGAACTCCCTCGACCTCCTCGACGCCGAGGACGAGTACTACCTGGACTGGGCGACCAAGGAGCTGTACTACAAGCCTCGCGGCGGCACGATGGACGGCAAGCGGGTGCTCCGCCCGACGCAGACCCAGGTGCTCTCGCTGGCCGGGGTCTCGCCTACGCGCCGGCTGCACGACATCGCGTTCGACGGACTCGGGGTCGCGGGCACCGACTTCATGCAGTGGTACCGCTCCGGCTGGATCAGCGCCGGTGACTCCGGCCAGAAGCACAAGTACCCGGAGTACGACCGCCAGATCGAGATGACCCGCAACCGGTACGGCGCGGTCACCCTGACCAACACCCGCAACGTCGACCTCACCGGGCTGCACGTGCACGACACCGGCTACCACGGTGTCTACCTGTTGACGGCCAACGATCACGTGAGGATCGCCGACAGCCTGCTGGAGAACATCGGTGGCGACGGCGTCAAGGTCGAAGGCCCGTACCCGGGCGAGGGTGACGTCGCGAACCACAACACGTTCACCAACCTCTACATCGACCACGTCGGCGAGCTGGTGCCGGGCGACGCGGCCGGGATCGAACTGATGGGCACCGGCAACAACGAGATCTCGCACGTTGTCGTGAAGCACAGTGCCCGCTACGGCATCAGCCTGGAGTCGCGTCCGGAGGTGACCGACGGCGAGCAGTACGCGTCCGGCAACAACTTCTCCTACATCCGGCTGGAGGAGACCGGCCTGGACAGCGGTGACATGGGCGCGTTCTACACCTACGGCGTCGACAACCAGGAGCCGCATCCTGTGCAGAACACCGTCAAGCAGATGGTCGTCACCGACGTGATCCCGGATGCGTCGATGCCGGACAGCGGAACCCGGGGCGTGCACATGGACGCCGGTGGTTGTGGCTTCAGCTTCAGCGACATCGAGGTCGGCCAGGTGACCGACGACAAGTACCAGTCGTACCAGTGCAACCAGGTCGCCAACGCGAACTGGGCGGAGGGTTTCGACGCCTCGAAGATGGAGTACGACAAGATCGGCGTCCTCCCCGGCTTCCCGTACGACGTGACGGGGCGGTGAGCGGAATGCGACTGGTTGGCGGTTTGGTGATCGGTGTTGCGCTTGCTGTCGTCGGCGCGGGTTCGGCGCTTGGTGCGGGCCCGAAGGACGCTGCCAAGTGTGAGTCGTTCTGGGTGTCGCCGACCGGGAACGATGCCGGTCCGGGGACGCAGCGGAAGCCCTGGAAGACGGTCGAGCATGCTCGCGACACGCTGCGGTTCACGAAGCCCGCGTGTGCGCCGGTCGTGAACCTGAAGGCCGGGACCTATCAGGTCGACAAGACGATCAGCTTCGACGATCGCGACTCCGGCGTGACGTACCGGAGTGTGGACGGGCCGGGGAAGGCGGTGTTCGAGGCGGCGCGGGAGGTCACCGGGTGGACGCCGTACCAGGACGGGATCTTCAAGGCGCCGGTCGACATCGACCAGCCGTTCTACAGCCTGTACGTCGACGGGAAGCGTGCGACCACAGCGCGGTACCCGAACCGGCAGTCCGACGACGAGTGGGCGCCGTACCTGCGGTCGATCCTGTTCGACTCGACCAAGGAAGCGGTTCGGGACCAGCTCGGGTTCAACACCGGTGACATCGACCCGTCCTGGGACCTGCGGCTCGGAACGTCGTGGCCCGCGCAGGTGACGGTGTGGTCGGGCGGGTCGTGGTCGTGGTTCACCGACACGATCCCGATGCTCGACATCAACTTCACCAAGAAGCGGACGACGCTGGTCTACCCGGCGCGCTACGGCTTCATCAACTCCGGCGGCGGCTCGCGGTACTTCGTGCAGAACTCGTTGAGCCTGCTCGACCAGGCCGGCGAGTACTACCTCGACTACCCCGCGAAGACGCTGTACTACAAGCCGGCCGGCGGCACGATGGACGGCGTCCACGTGATGCGCCCGACGCAGACGCAGGTGTTCTCGATCGCCGGCGCGTCCGCGAACCGGCGGGTGGAGAACCTGACCCTCGACGGGCTGACGATCCAGCACACCGACTTCATGGACTGGTACCGGTACGGCTGGAACCAGACCGGTGACTCGGGGTTCAAGCACAAGTACCCGAAGTACGACACCCAGATCGAGTTGCCGCGGAACCGGTGGGGCGCGATCACGCTCACCAACACCCGGGGCGTCAAGCTGACCCGGATGCACCTGCAGCAGACCGGGTTCACCGCGATCGAACTGCTCTTCGCGAACGAGAAGACCACGGTGTCGGACAGTCTGCTCGAGCACCTCGGCAACGACGGCATCAAGGTCGAGGGCGGGTGGCCGGGTGAGGGCGATGTTGCCCACGGCAACACGTTCACCAACAACTACATCCATCACGTCGGCGAACTGGTCCCGGGCGACTCCGCCGGCGTCGAGATCATGAACAGCGGCGGCAACGAGATCAGTCACACCGTCGTCGAGCACGGCGCCCGGTACGGCATCAGCATCGAGTCCCGGCCGGAGATCCCGAACGCGGACAACTACGCCGGTGGCAACACAGTCCACCACGTGCGCCTGTCGCACCTGGCGCAGGACAGCGGTGACACCGGTCCGTTCTACGCGTACGGCGTTCGCAACCAGCCGCCGTACACCCCGGACGCGGCCGTGTCCCAGCTGATCATCGACGACGCGAACGCGGATCCGTCGATGCCGGACAGCAAGCCGTACGGCGTGCACATGGACTTCGGCGGCTGTGCCTTCGCGTTCTCCGACATCAAGGTGACCAACACCGAGAGCGACCCGTACCACGGGCCGTCGGCGGGACCGTGCGACACGTTCGCCAACGTCAGCTGGGAGCCCGGGTTCGACGACTCCCGGATGCAGTACGACCAGATCGGCGTACTGCCGTCCTTCCCTTACGAGAAGCCCTGAGGTTCGCGGATTACTTATGGACAAGGAACGGTATGTGGGCAAGGTCGCGCTGATCACCGGAGGTGCCTCCGGGATCGGCGCGGCCACGGCCCGCCGGATCGCCGCCGAGGGCGGCACCGTGATCGTGTGTGACCGAGACGGCGACTCCGCTGCTGCATTGGGTGCCGAGCTTGGCGGTCGTGGGTACGAGCTGGATGTCACAGACCTCGCCGGCACAGTCGACCTGGTCGCTGCGCTGGACGCCGTCCATGTCCTGGTCAGTGCGGCCGGCGTCGACGTGTGCGACACCGTGCCGAACACCTCGCCCGACGAGTGGCAGACGATCCTCGATGTCGATCTGACCGGCGTCTACAACTCCTGCCGCGCCGTACTGCCTCGGTTCGTCGAGCAGGGCGGCGGGGCGATCGTGACGATCTCCTCGGCGATCGGCACGGTGGGGGAGCGCAACCGGTCGGCGTACTGCGCGGCGAAGGCGGCGTGGAGAACCTGACCCGCGCGATGGCGCTCGATCACGGCCGGGCCGGCGTCCGCGCGAACTGCGTCGCGCCCGGGCTGATCGACACGCCGCTGATCCGCAACGGCAAGGTCGGCGGCGCGGACGATCCGGGCGCGATGCAGGCGATGGTCGACCGGCATCACGCGCTCGGCCGGATCGGACAGCCGTCGGAGGTCGCGGCCGCGATCGCGTTCCTCGCCAGCGACGATGCGTCGTTCATCACCGGGGCCGTCCTGCCGGTGGACGCGGGATGGACCGCCCAATGAGCATTCTCGACGGCTACCGCGTCCTCGACGTATCGGTGGCGATGGCCGGGCCGCTGGCCGCGATGCGGCTCGGCGACCTGGGTGCGGACGTGGTGAAGGTCGAGCCGGTGACCGGCGAATGGCAACGGCACACAGCGGCCGGTGGCGCCACCGGGAACGAGGTGAACGCGTCGTTCCTGTCGCTCAACCGGAACAAACGCAGCCTCGCAGTCGACCTGAAGTCCGCCGATGGTCGCGACTTGGTCCATGAGCTCGTGAAGTCGGCCGACGTGTTCCTGCAGAACTACCGGCCCGGCGTCGCCGCGCGGCTCGGCCTGGACTACGACACCTTGCGCGCACTGAAGCCCGACCTGATCTACGTGTCGATCTCGGGGTACGGCGAGACCGGTCCGTACGCCGACTGGCCGGGGCAGGACCTGCTGGTCCAGGCGATGAGCGGTGCGTTGTTCAGTGCCGGTCGTCCGGACGAGCCGCCGGTCGCCGCGCCGTACTTCCTTGCCGACGCGGTCACGGCGTACAGCGCCTTCGAAGGGGTGCTGGCCGCGTTGCTGCATCGCGAACGCACCGGCGAGGGGCAGCTCGTGCAGGTCAACATGCTGGACGCGGTGATCGCGCTGCAGATGCAGGAGTTGTCGGTGCACACGGTCGGCGGCGTTCCACAGACGAGGTCCGAGGAGGTGCACGCGCACAGCTACATCCGTGCGCCGTACGGCATCTTCACGACCGCCGACGGCTATCTCTCGCTGGCGTTCGCGAACCTGCCGGTGCTGGCCGAGGTGCTGGACGCGCCGCAGCTGGCTGGGCTGGATGCGGAACGGGACGGCTTCTCCCGGCGCGACGAGATCGCCGCGGCCGTGTCGAACGCGTTGCGGCGGGAGTCGACCGACCACTGGTTGCACAAGCTGCGCGAGCGCGGTGTCTGGTGTGGGCCGGTGCTGTCGTACGCCGACGTACGCACGGATCCGCAGGTGCTGCACAACGGGTCATTCGTCACGTACGAGCACCCGACCGAGGGTGCGGTGACGACGCCAGGGTTCCCGTATCGCTTCAGCCGGACGCCTGCCGAGGTACGGCGTCCCGCACCGCTCGTCGGCGAGCACACCGATGAGCTGCTCGCCGAGCTGGGGTTGTCATCGGAGCAGCGGCAGGCGTTGCTCCAGCAAGGCGCGGTGGTTTCGCCGTGACCGTGCAACTGCGCGGGCTGACGTGGGATCACCCCCGTGGCTACCGGCCGTTGGAGGCTTTCGAAGAGTCCGGCGTACGGGTGGTGTGGGATCGGCAGCCGTTGTCCGGGTTCGAGTCCACGCCGTTGGCGGAGCTGGCCGAGACGTACGACCTGCTCGTGGTCGATCATCCCGGGCTCGGGGCGGCCGTCGAGGCGGGCGCGATCCTGCCGGTGGAGGACGTGTTCGCGGCGCGGGATCTCAAGGTGTGGCGGTCGCGGGCGGTCGAGCCGACGTGGGACAGCTATCGGTTGCACGGGTACGGATGGGCGCTGCCGATCGATGCGGCGACGCAGACGTGTCTGTATCGGCCGGACCGGCTGACTACGCCGCCGGCAACCTGGTCCGACGTACTGGAGACGCCGGGCGTCGTACTGTGTGTCGCTGGGCCACATGCCGGGTTGATGTTGCTCGGACTCGCCGGTGACCGGACCGGGGCTCGGTTGCTCGAGCGGGATCGAGCGGTCGAGGCGATCCGGGTACTGCGCGCCGTGTGGCAGCGGAGTGACCGGAGTGTGGCGGAGCTCGATCCGATCGGGATCCACGAGCTGCTTGCTGAGAGCAACGAGCTGTTGTGCTGTCCGCTGGTGTACAGCTATGCGTACTACGGTGCGGTGGGGGAGGACCGGCAGCCGCTGGCCTGGTCGGAAGCGCCGCGATTGCGGCCGGCGGACCGATTGGCCAACAGCACGCTGGGCGGGACTGGACTGGCAGTGACTCCGCGGGGGTACCGACAGGTCCTGGCGGTGACGAAGTACGTGCGCGGGTTGCTGGACGTCAGCACTCAGTTGGATGTCGTGTCGACAGTCGGCGGGCAGTCGGCGACCGCGGCCGTGTGGGCGTCCGACGTGGTGGACAAAGCGTGGAACGGGCATTACTCGGCCACGCTCGGCACGCTCACGACGTCGTACATCCGGCCGCGGTTCGACGGGTGGATCGCGTTCCAGGACGAACTGTCGGAGCGGGTGCGGGAGCTGCTGGACGACGCCAGTGATCCGGGGGCCGCGGTCGACCGGATCGAGGACGACTACCGGAGCGTGAGTCATGGATGACGGCCGGATCGCCTTCGAGCAGGACGGGTACGTCGGGCTGCTCACGCTCGACCGGCCGGCCAAGCTGAACGCGGCGACCCGCTCGATGAGCGCGGAACTGCTCGAGCTGATCCCGAAGATCGACGAGGACCCTTCGATTCGGGCAGTCGTCGTGACCGGTGCGGGCGACCGCGCCTTCTCCGTCGGCAGCGACATCGGCGAACTCGACCGGTACGACGGGCCCTGGCACTTCCGCAACCGCCGCGACTACTGCGACGCCTTACGCGCCCTGCGTACGCCGGTGATCGCGGCGATCAACGGCTATGCGTACGGCGGTGGGCTCGAGCTGGCGCTGTCGTGCGACATCCGGCTGGCCTCGTCGTCGGCGAGTTTCGCCGCGGCCGAGATCAAGCTCGGGTGGATCGGTGGTGGCGGCGTGACCGCGCTGCTCGCGGCGTCGGTGCCGGCCAGTGACGCGGCGATGATGCTCCTCACCGGTGACCCCATCGACGCCGCGGAGGCGCTGCGGATCGGGCTGGTCAGCCAGGTGCTGCCGCCTTCCGAGGTGTTGCCTGCTGCAACCGAGTTGGCGCACCGGATCGCTGTCCGGCCACCGATCGCCGCGCAGGCGGCCAAGGCGAACCTGCGCGCCGCGTGGTCGATGGGACTCGAACAGGCCATCCAGTACGAGCGGGAGCTGCAGGCCGTTGCTCTCGGCACCCGCGACGCGGCCGAAGGCCGGGCGGCCTTCGCGGAGCGTCGTACCGGCGACTTCGAAGGACGGTGAGCTGTGGCCGTTGAGATCGCACCGGGAATCCACCGGTTGGCGACGGACTACCCGCATGTGTGCGGGCTGCCGTTGTGGCTGCACGTGATCGACGCGGGCTCGGAGCTCGTGCTGCTCGACGCGGGGATCGCCTCCACCCCGGAGTCCGCGACGGCACCCGAGTTGGCCGGACTGGGGCTTCGGCTGACCGACCTGACCCTTGTCGTCAACAGTCATGCGCATCCGGATCACATGGGCGGGAACGCCGTACTGAAGAGGGCGAGTGGTGCGCGGGTGGCCGCTCCAGCGGCGGAGGTGGGCTGGCTCGAGGACAACGAGCTGTTGCTGACCGAGCTGTGGGGCTCGGATCCTGCCGCCATGGACTTGTCGCCGGCCGAACGCTCGGAGCTGCTCGAGATGCTCGACGAGCGCGTTCGGGTCGACGTACTGCTCCGCGACGGCGATTACCTTCCGCTCGATCGCTCACTCCGCGTCATGACGACGAGCGGCCACAGTCCTGGCCATATCGCCGTACTCGACGAGTCGTCCGGAACCCTGTTCTCCTTCGACGATGTGCAAGGGCGCGGTCAGCCTTACCTGGGCAGCTCCACCTGGCTGGCTCCGCTCTACACCGACGTCGACCGGTACGTCGGCGGACTGAACCGCCTGCTGGAGTTGGACTTCGACGCCCTCGTTCCGTCGCACGGCGACGTGCTGGAGTCGGACGCCGGTCGCCAACGCATCACCGAGAGCCTGGAGTGGGTGGCTGAGGTCGAAGCGCTCACGGTGAAACTCCTGCGTGCGAAGGGTTCGCTCACCGTCCGTGAACTGGCCACAGCCATCGGCACCGACCTAGGCAGCTACGGAGGCATCAACCTCCAGACGGTCCGGATGGCACGCGCACACCTGGAACACCTGGCCCGGCAGGGCGACGTCGAACCCCGCTGGCACCAGCGTCCCTGAACGCCGCTCACTTTCCAGCCGCTGACGCGCTGCCGATTCGTAGCGGGCCGACCCGATTCGCGGATGACTCTCCGACTGGAGCTGCGCCACTCCCCAAAACACGACAGCATCGAACAGGGGGAACGGAAAGCGCTCTCCCGCGGGAGGGCGACGTTCACCGACGACGCAGGGAGTGTCGCGTGGCTCGAGCAGACGAAATCCTCAGCCCCGAAGCGAAACAAACCAAGTTGATCGATCGAGCCCGGGCGTCCGACTCCGGACCCCCGGGCCTCCCGACCGCCCAGAGATCCGCACCGCCCGCCGGCGGCCAGCAGCTGTCGTGGTGGGCGCGAGCCCGCCGGGACAAGGTCCTGCTGCTGATGGCGATCCCCGGTCTGGCCTTGCTGCTCGCGTTCCACTACCTGCCGTTGCTCGGCAACCTGATCGCGTTCCAGGAGTACCTGCCGTTCGTTCCGTTCGGGCGCAGCGCCTGGGTCGGGCTGGACAACTTCGCGGTCATCTTCAACGGTGACGCAGAGTTCCTGAACGCGTTGAAGAACACGCTGCTGATCACGCTGGTCCAGGTGATCTTCGTCTTTCCGGCGCCGATCGCGCTGGCCCTGTTGCTGAACAGCCTGCTGTCGGAGCGGATCAAGCGCGTCGTGCAGTCGGTGCTGTACCTGCCGCACTTCCTGTCCTGGGTGATCGTGATCGCGATCTTCCAGCAGATCCTCGGCGGCAGCGGCCTGATCAACAACACGTTGCGGGCCCGAGGCATCGACACGATCGACTTCCTCGGCAATCCGGACAGCTTCATCGCGCTGCTCACCAGCCAGGTGATCTGGAAGGACTCGGGGTGGGGGACGATCTTGTTCCTGGCCGCGCTGACGCAGATCGATCAGGGGCTGTACGAGGCGGCCCGGGTCGACGGAGCGTCGCGCTTGCGGCAGCTGTGGCACATCACCGTGCCGGGGATCCGCGGGTTGATCATCCTGCTGCTGATCCTGCGGCTCGGCGACTCGCTCACCGTCGGTTTCGAGCAGATCGTCCTGCAGCAGAACCTGGTCGGCAGACCGGCCAGCGAGGTCCTGGACACCTACGTCTACAACAACGGCGTACTGGCCGGCCAATGGGGAGTCTCGGCCGCGGTGGGTCTGGTCAAGGGTCTGGTCGGCGTCGCCCTGGTGATCGGCGCCAACAAGGTCGCACACATCTTCGGCGAGGCGGGGGTGTACCAGAAAGCATGAGTACCCAGACGAATCTCCTCCGGCCGCCCGGTACCCGGCGGTCGACGATCGACGAGGTGCCGACGATCCCGACTCGGGCACTCAAAGGCATCGTGCTGGTGCTGTGTTGCGCGGTGGTGATCATCCCCTTCATCGGAGTGATCTCGACCAGCATCGCCAGCCAGGCGCATGTCACCAACTCCGGCGGCTTCGTGCTCTGGCCGGACGGCATCAACTGGGGCTCCTACCGGGCGATCTTCAACGGCGGTGTGGTGCAACGAGCATTGCTGGTCAGCTTCGTGATCACCCTCGGCGGCACCCTGGTCAGCCTGGCCGGATCCACCATGCTGGCTTACGCGCTGAGCCGGCCCGGCTCGTTCGGGCAGCGGCCGATCCTGATGATCGTGCTGTTCAGCATCCTGTTCAGCCCGGGGATGATCCCCAACTACCTGGTGGTGAAGGAGTTCGGCCTGCTCGACTCGCTGCTGGCGCTGGTCCTGCCGACCGCGATCAACGGCTTCAACGTGATCGTGCTCCGTTCGTTCTTCATGAGTATCCCGGCGTCGGTGATCGACTCGGCCCGGGTCGACGGTGCCGGCGACTTCCGGATCTTCTGGTCGATCGTCCTCCCGCTGTCCCGGGCAGTGCTCGCGGTGATCGGCCTGTTCTACGCGGTCGGCTACTGGAACGCGTTCTTCAACGCGATGCTCTACATCAACGACACGGCCAAGTGGCCGCTGCAGCTGGTACTGCGGACCTACGTCATCAACAACACCGAGCTCAGCAGTGGCGATCTCGGTGGAGCTTCGGCCGACCAGCTCCCGCCCCAGGAGTCGATCCAGATGGCGATCCTGGTGGTCTCCCTGGTTCCGATCCTGATCGTCTATCCGTTCCTCCAGCGGCACTTCACCAAGGGCATGCTGACCGGGGCGGTGAAGGGATGACCATGATCAGCAAACGGATCAGCAGACGAACGCTGCTCGGTGGATCGCTGGCCGCGGCCGCCACTGCCGGAGGCCTCAGCGGTTGTGCCACGGTCACGCGGTCGACCGACATCGCGGCGTTGAACAAGCCGGTCGCGTTGCCGACGTACAAACCGTTCGACGGACCGAAGCCGGACCTGCCCAGGAGCCATCCGTTGATGCCGGACTGCTTCTACCGGTTCCCGGCCGATCCGACCCGGGTCACCGAGGGCGTGCCCGCGGACGGCGATCCCATCTCCGGAAGCGTCCCGACGTCGAACCCGATTCCACCGACTGCCGATCGCAATCCGTACTGGCAGGAGCTGAACCGCAGGGTCGGTTCGCCGCTGCAGCTGACCATCACTTCGGCCACCGGCTCCGACTACACCAACAAGTTCGCGACCTCGGTGGCAGGAGACACGCTGGGTGATCTGTTCAACGTGGACGGCAAGTTCTCCTATCTGCCCCAGTTCCTCGAGGCGCGGGCCCAGGACCTGACCGAATACCTGTCCGGTGACGCGATCCTGGAGTACCCGTTCCTGGCCAACCTGTCGGCCGACTCGTGGCGTGGGTGCGTGTTCTCGGGCGGCATCCGGGCGGTCCCGATCCAGCGCGGCGTGATGTCGTCCAACCTGCTGCTGGCCCGCCAGGACCTGCTCGACCAGCTCGGTGTCGAGCTCGGGTCGCCGACCGTGGACGAGTTGAACAAGGTCGCCAAGGCGGTGACGGACGGGAAGAAGAACCGCTGGGCGTTCGCGACCCCACCCGCGGCGGCGCTGAGCGCGATGCTGGGGCTGCCGAACGGCTGGGAGGTTCGCGAGGGCCGCCTGGTGCACAGCCGGGAGCTCCCGGAGCACAAGGAGATGCTCGCGATCTCCACGAAGATGCAGGCCGACGGGCTGATCCATCCCGACGGGGTGGCGAAGAACAACCAGAAGGTCTGGTTCAGTCAGGGCTCGGCGGTGATGACGCAGGACACCTACTCGTCCATCCAGAGCTTCTACCGCCGCGCCGTGGCGAAGAACTTCGCCATCGCGCTGCCGGTCGTGCGTGACAGCGCCGGGAAGGTCGGACGGTTCCTGCTGGGGTCGCCGAACAACTCGATCGCGGCGATGCGGCCCAGCTCGCCGGAGCGGACCAAGATGCTGTTGCGGGTGCTGAACTGGATGGCCGCGCCGTTCGGGACCGAGGAGTATCTGTTCCGCAAGTTCGGCCTGCCTGGGCGCCACTACACGCTGAAGGGCACCGACCCGGTCCTGACCGAGGCCGGCGGCAGCGAGGTCTGCCTGGGCGAGTTCCCGATCCAGTACCTGTCCGACGGTGGATACCCGGTCTACTTCCCGGGCCACCCCGAGGCGGTCGATGTTGCCTACGGCCACCTCAAGACGATCCTGCCGACCGCGATCCTGCAGCCGACGTACGGGCTCTACTCACCGACCGACTCGACCAAGGGCAAGGTCGCCGACAAGGACTTCGACGCGCTCACCAAGGAGATCCAGCTCGGCCGCTCCGATCTCTCGGACTGGGACAAGGCCGTCGCCAACTGGCGCAAGTCAAGCGGCGACGCGATCCGCCACGAGTACGAGCAAGCAATGTCCATCCAGGGCCGAAAGTAACGACTAGCCGCACGCACCGCCCGCAAGGCGGTGCGTGCGGCCTTCTTTCAGTGACAGCGGAGGGTGTCCAGGTCGGGTGCCTGACCCATCGCGTGGTTGCCCGCGTCGTTGGGGTGGAGGCCGTCGCCGCCGTCGTACGCGGCTTGGAGGCGACTGGGATCGGCGGGGTCCCGGGTGGCGGCGTCGAAGTCGACCACGCCGTCGAACTCGCCGCTCGTACGGATGAAGGTGTTCACAGCCTGCCGCGCCGCCTCCTTCTCAGGCGTGTACACGAACGAACCGCCAACAGGCGTGAGCGTCCCACCGACGATGCACCGCCCACTGGCGTGGACCCGCTCGATCAGCTGCCGATACCCATCGATCAACTCGTCAGCCGTAGCACCCGCATAGATGTCGTTGATCCCTTCCAGCAACAACACCGTGCGTACGCCGGGCTTGGTCAGCACGTCCTTGTCGAGCCGCGCCAACGCACTCGGCCCGGCACTGCCCGCCTTCGCGATCCCACCGAGCACGCGGTTCCCCGAGATGCCCTCGTTGGAGATCGCCAGCCGCCGGTGCTCCGGCAACTGCCCGTACCGATCCGCCAGCACGTCCGGCCACCGGCGGTTCGTGTCGATCGTCGTACCGACCGACGACGTGATCGAATCGCCCAGAGTCGCCACCGTCTCGACCTGCTGCGGCGCCGTCACGATCGCCGCGTTGACGAAGTACCACGCCGACGACTCGGTCTGGTACGTCGTCGCCGACTCGTCCGCCGCGTGATCACCGGAGGTCGACTTGTAGCTGTGCTGCATGGCCCGGTTGTGTGCCGTGATCACACCCGTCGTACCGACCACATGCAGACTCACGGTCAGACTCGTCCGCGCCGGCACCGGCCCCGCCAGCGGATCACTGATCGCCATCGCCCCCGGCGGGATCGTCACCGAGGTCTTCCCGCCGAACGTCAACCGCCGGCTCGACCCCGGTACGACGCTCGCCCCGGCCTCCTGCCGCCCGACGTACACCGAGTCCGTCACCAACGGCTGATCGCCGTTCGCGTTCGACACCCGGATCCGCAGATCCGTCCCGCCGACGCTCGTCCGCACGACGTTCCGCACCGTCACGTTGTTCAGCGTCCCGCCGGCTATGTCGTCACTCGCACCCCACGTCGTCACCACGTCGGTCCCACCCGGGCCCGGGCCGTCGTCAGGCCTCGCGGCCGCCACCAGGCCCGCCGCACCCACCGCCGTCACCAGCAAACTCGCGCCCATCCGGCGCCACGAAAGAGAAGTCATCTCCCGAGTCAAGCCCGAATAGACATGCTGTGCAATCGTTTGCGCAACGATGAGCGCCGGACGGTCGCAACCGGCGGCCGAACGGTTCCGGTCGTCAGGGACAATGGGTGGTGATGACGCTGACTGAGCAACTGCCGGGGACGACCGAGCCTGACGACCTGTACGACGCGTTCGCGCGGTGGGTGGGGGAGCAGGGGATCTCGTTGTACCCGGCGCAGGAAGAGGCGTTGATCGAGGTGATGACGGGATCGAACGTGATCCTGTCGACGCCGACCGGGTCGGGGAAGAGCCTGGTCGCCACGGGTGCGCACTTCGCGGCGCTGGCGGACGGCCGGCGGACGTTCTACACGGCGCCGATCAAGGCGCTGGTGTCGGAGAAGTTCTTCGCGCTCTGCGACGTGTTCGGCGCCGACAAGGTCGGCATGCTGACCGGCGACGCGTCGGTGAACGCCGGGGCGCCGATCATCTGCTGCACCGCCGAGGTGCTGGCGAACGTCTCGCTGCGCGAGGGCTCGGCCGCGGACGTCGGCCAGGTGGTGATGGACGAGTTCCACTTCTACTCCGAGCCCGACCGCGGCTGGGCGTGGCAGGTGCCGCTGCTGGAACTGCCCGGCGCCCAGTTCGTCCTGATGTCGGCGACCCTCGGCGACGTCGAGCGGTTCAAGATCGACCTGTCCCGCCGTACCGGCCGCCCGACCGCGATCGTGTCCTCGGCCGAGCGTCCGGTCCCGCTGATCTACAAGTACGTCACCACCGCGTTGCACGAGACGCTCGAGGAACTCCTCACCACCCACCAGGCGCCGGTGTACGTCGTCCACTTCACCCAGGCCGCCGCGCTGGAACGTGCGCAGGCGCTGATGAGCATCAATGTCTCCTCGAAGGAGGAGAAGGAGAAGATCAACGAGCTGATCGGGAACTTCCGGTTCAGCAAGGGCTTCGGCCGGACTCTGCAGCGTCTGGTGAAGCACGGCATCGGCGTCCACCACGCCGGCATGCTGCCGAAGTACCGCCGTCTGGTCGAGCAACTCGCCCAGGCCGGTCTGCTCAAGGTCATCTGCGGCACCGACACCCTCGGCGTCGGCATCAACGTCCCGATCCGGACCGTCGTCCTCACCGCCCTGAGCAAGTACGACGGACGCCGGCAGCGGATCCTGAAGGCGCGCGAGTTCCACCAGATCGCGGGTCGCGCCGGCCGGGCCGGCTACGACACGTCGGGCACAGTCGTCGTCCAGGCGCCGGATCACGTGGTGGAGAACGTGAAGGCGCTGGCCAAGGCCGGCGACGACCCGAAGAAGCAGCGCAAGGTGCAGCGGAAGAAGCCGCCGGAGGGTTTCGTCACCTGGGGCGAGGACACCTTCGACCGCCTGGTCGCGGCCGAGCCCGAGGCGCTGCAGTCCCGGATGCGGGTCAGCCACGCCATGCTGCTGAACGTGATCGCCCGCGACGGCAACGCGTTCGAGAGCATGCGGCACCTGCTCCGCGACAACCACGAGGACTCGAAGGTCCAGGTCCGGTTGATCCGCCGCGCGATCCAGATCTACCGCACGCTGCTCACCGCCGGCGTGGTCGAGCGGCTGGACGAACCCGACGAGAACGGCCGCACGCTGCGCCTGACCGTGGACCTGCAGAAGGACTTCAGCCTGAACCAGCCGCTGTCGACGTTCGCGCTGGCCGCGTTGGATCTGCTCGACCCGGAGGATCCGTCGTACGCGCTGGATGTGGTGTCGGTGGTCGAGGCGACACTGGAGGACCCGCGAGCGGTGCTCTGGGCGCAGGAGCACCACGCCCGCGGCGAGGCCGTGAACGCGATGAAGGCCGAGGGCATCGAGTACGACGAGCGGATGGAACTGCTCGAGGACGTGACCTGGCCGAAGCCGCTCAACGAGTTGCTTGAGGCAACGTTCGAGATGTACCGGCAGACGCACCCGTGGATCGCGGACTCCGGCCTGTCGCCGAAGTCGGTGGTCCGGGACATGTTCGAGCGGGCGATGACGTTCGGCGAGTTCATCGGGTTCTACGGGCTGGCGCGGTCGGAGGGCGTCGTACTGCGGTATCTGAGCGACGCCTACAAGGCGCTGCGGCAGACGGTGCCGCCGGACAAGGTGAACGAGGACCTCACCGACCTGATCGAGTGGCTCGGCGAAGTGGTCCGGCAGACCGACTCCAGCCTGCTCGACGAGTGGGAGGAGCTGACCAACCCGACCACCGAGGAGGCGGCCGAGCCGGTCCCGGCCGGTCCGCGCCGGATCACCTTGAACAGCAGGGCTTTTCGGGTCCTGGTCCGCAACGCGATGTTCCGCCGCGTCGAGCTGGTCGCCCTGCACCGCTGGGCCGAGCTCGGCCAGCTCGACTCCGAGTCGGGCTGGGACGCCGGCCGCTGGGCCGAGGCAGGTACGGCGTACTACGCGGAGCACGAGGTGGTGGGCACCGGCCCGGCGGCACGTGGTCCCGCGCTGTTCATGATCGAGGAGCACTCGGGCTACTGGGAGGTCCAGCAGATCATCGACGACCCCGAAGGCAACCATGACTGGCGCATCACCGCCAGCGTCGACCTCGCCGCCTCCGACGAGGCCGAGGACCTGGTCCTGGAGATGGCATCCTTCAAGCCGCTGTAGTCACCGGGGTCTCGAGGGTTCTGACTTCGCGGACGAACATCGGGAGGGCGGACACGGCAATGCCGATGGATCCGACGGCGACGGCCGCGGTGGTGCCGAAGGTGCTGCCGAGTACGCCGCCGAGCGCGGCGCCGATCGGGAGGACGCCGAAGGTGAAGGTGCGGTACGCGCCGTTGCTGCGGGCGAGCGCGGTGCGGGGGATGAGCAGTTGGCGGATCGTCACGGACAGGACGTTCGCGCTGCCGAGACCGATGCCGGACAGGAACTGCAGTACGCCGAGGAGGACGCCGTACTGGATGCCTCGGCCTGGGAGGAACGCCAGCAGGAGCGGCAGGCCGGTCGACAGGACGAGTGAGGCACCGAAGGCTCGGCCGTAGCCGAGGCGTTTGGCCAGCCGGAGACCGAGCATGGCGCCGACGAAGGCGCCGGCCCCGCCGGCGCTGAGGGCGATGCCGTAGCCGCCGGCGGACAGGCCGCGTTCCTTGACCGCGAGAACGACGAGGTTGACGACCAGGATCTGCGCGGACGCGTTGTAGAGCGCGGCGTGGGCGGTCAGCGAGCGCAGGAACGGGCTGACCTTGATCTGTCGAACGCCTTCCCACAGACCGGGTCGGTCGTCAGTGGCGTGCGGTGCGGCCTCCGGTCGTCGCGCCGCCCCGACGCCCACGGCGCTGGCCAGGTAGGAGACGGCGTCGACGAGGAGGGCGACGGCTGGTCCGAGCACCTGCACCAGGATCCCGGACAGGCCCGGGCCGCCGACCTGTGCGGCGGTGGACGAGCCCTGGAGTGCGCGGTTGGCGGACGGTAGGTCGGCCTCTGGGACGAAGTCCGGAAGATAGGCGAACGACGCGATGTCGAACACCACACTCGCCGCCCCGACCAGGAAGGCGACCACGACCAGCAGCGGCAGGCTGAGCTGGTCCATCGCCCAGGCGAGCGGGATCACGATCAGCGCCGCGGCGCGGATGAGGTCGGCTGCGATCATCACCCCGCGCTTGCGCCGCCCTTCGAGCCAGTGCCCGGTGAGCAGTGGCAGCGCCGCGCTGGGCAGGTAGGTCGCCGTCGCGATGGCGCTGACGCCTGCCGCTCCCGCGTCGAGGGTCAGCGCGGCGGTCAGCGGAAGCGCGACCGCGGTCACGTGGGTGCCGACCGCGGAGACCGTCTGACCCGCCCAGAAGCGCTTGAAATCGCCGTCCACCGTTACCAGTACCTCCGCCTCATCCAGTAACACCGTTACCGGATCATGCCCTATGGCCGGTAACGTGGCAACTGTGATTCAGCCCGGCGAGCGCACTCCTGCTCCTGCGCCGCTGACGCTTGTGCAGGACCTGGTGAACACCGTCGATCTGGAGATGGAGCAGGACGCGCTGACGAAGCCCGCGGACCTGAGCGCGTTCTGCGCCGACCACGGCCTGCCCGGTCTCCGGTTCGATCGGGCTGACCTTGCGGAGGTGCTTATCCTGCGTGAGGCGGTGCGGGATGTCTGCCAGGCGCACGCCGGCATCGACGTACCGGCGGAATCCCTCACTGTGCTCGATCGGCTGCTGGCCGAGGCGCCGCTGACGCTGGCACTGTCAGCCGACGGAGGCGCGACGGTCCGTCGGGCAGACGGCCTGACCGGCGTACAGGCGCTGGTCTCCCGTCTCGCGGCGGACATCGCCACGTCGGTTGCTGTCGGCAACTGGCCGCGGCTCAAGGCGTGCGCCGCCGACACCTGCCGCTGGGTGTACTACGACCGCAGCCCGGCCGGTCGCAGCCGCTGGTGCACGATGTCCCTCTGCGGCTCCCGCAACAAGATGCGCAAGTACCGCGCCCGCGCCTAGACCGAGCCGCGAGGGCCGGCCGGGAAGCGATGGCTCAGGGCCAGGTGACGTTGACGTCCTGGATCAGTCGCCGGCCAGACGGATCCGCGCGACATGCCGAGCGAACCGGCCGTGATGCGCTCCCACTAGCCGGTTGTTTCGCCGATAGCGCACTCCTGTGCCGCCAGCGACAACACAACCCGCCAGCGAATCACCAGCCGCAAGCTCCCCGGATCAGCGGACGCCGGCGCCCGGATCAGCAGACGTGAGTTCCCCGGCCCGGCAAGCTCCCGAAACCATGAACCTCGCGATCTGGGGAGCCGAACAGTCCGGATCGGGATAAATACTCTCCCCGAACCCGCCGCTGCACCCGCACCCCGGCATCCCGGGCACCCTGTGCCCCCGCACCCCGGCATCCCGGCACCCTGTGCCCCCGCGCCCCGCGCCCGGCACTCCGCGCCCCGGCACCCCGCGCCCCGGCACCCCGGGCCGGCCCGGCACCCCGCGCCCCGGCACCCCGGGCGCCCCGGCACCCCGCGCCCCGGCACCCGCCCCCGGCGCCCCGGCACCCGCCCCGGGCGCCCCGGCACCCGCCCCGGGCGCCCCGGCACCCGCCCCGGGCGCCCCGGCACCCGCCCCGGGCGCCCCGGCACCCCGCGCCCCTGCACCCCGCGCCCCTGCACCCCGCGCCCCGGGCGCCCCGGGCGAGGCGGGCAACAGTCATTGTCATCCGCCAGCAGGTATGGATCCTGGCCGGTGCGGCTCGCTGGTTCAACGGCCAGGGCGCGCTACCGGGGCCCTCGGCAACGAGCTGTGGTGTGCAGGGGGTCGGGCCTCAGCCTTCCTCGGAGGCTCGGTTAGGGCCAGGTGACGTCGACCTCGGTCGGCGCCTCGTAGTCAACGCCCGGTACGTCGAAGCCGTACAGACGTCGTACTTCCGCGAGGAACCAGGTGGTGTCGGCGACGTCCGCGATGTTGTCCTGCGTCGCGGACTCCCACTGCGCGCGAACAGCCGCCTGCACGTCGTCGGTCAGCTCCCAGCGGTCGAGACGAATCCGGCCCTCGTCGTCGAGGTCGAGCGGTGTCTCGCCGGTCAGCTGATCCCACAGGGCGACCGACTGCTGCACGGGAGTCCGCAGACCATCGCCAAGCACCTTGTGCAGCAGGCTGACGTACAGACCGATGCCCGGGATCGCCGACGACGCCTGGGTCACCGCGGCACCGTTCACCGACGTCATCGCCTTCACGCCGTCCTTGGCGAGCGTGACCGCGGTCTGCTCCAGGTCGGCCTTCGCGGCGCCGATCGAACCCTGCCGGTAGATCGGTCCGGTCAGCTCGGACCCGATGTAGGTGAGCGCGACCGTGGTGAACCCGGGCTTCAGCAGCCCACGCTCGTCGAGCGCGGAGATCCAGCGAGCCCAGTCCTCGCCGCCCATCACCTTCACCGTCTGGGCGATCTCGTCCTCGGTCGCGACCTCGATCCCGACCTCCTGCAGAACCGGCTGCCCGTCCTCGTAGGCCAGGCTCTTGGTGGTGTGCGGTGCGCCGATCGCCTTGATCGCCGACTGGAACGTCTCCTCGGTCCGCGGATCGACCCGGCGCGGAGCGGCGACGCTGTAGATCAGGTGGTCGACCCCGCCGAACCGCTCGGCGATCAGCCCGAGCACCTCGTCCTTGGTGGTGTCCGCGAACGCATCGGCGTTGATGAACCGGAAGTCTCGACCGAACTCGGCCGCGAGCACCGCCGTCTCCGCGGTGCGGTACCAACCCGCGGTCGCCGTACGCCGAGCCGTCGGCGCCTTCTCGAAGGACACACCGATCCCGTCGATCCCATAGCGCGCGAGGCCCGCGATGGTCGCGGCCAGGCCGTAGCCGGAGCTGGAGCCGATGACGAGCGCGGTACGGCGCTCCGGTGCACGGCGCTCGACTTGGCCGGCCAGGTCCCGGACTATCCGGGCACAGCCGGCCGGATGCGAGTCCAGGAAGAGGAATCCACGGCCCAGGGGCTTGATCACGCGCTCACTCATGCCAGGACCCTAACCCGGCCCGGAGCGTCGGCGGGGCAGAGTGCCAGAAGAGTGCGCAGAAAGGTCCGGTTCAGTTCCAGTACAGTTCCGCGTCGTCGGGCTCGACCGTGACGTCGGCGCCGAGGCGGCGGAGGTTGCCCGCGAAGTCCGTGTAGCCGCGGTGAACGTGGTGAGCGGCGGAGACCAGCGTCTCGCCCTCGGCCGCGAGCCCCGCCAGCACGAGCGCGGCGCCGGCCCGGATGTCGCTGGCCACGACGGGAGCCCCTGACAGCCGCGGTACGCCGCGGACCACGGCGTGGTGCCCGTCGGTCTGGATCTGCGCACCCAGGCGGGTCAGCTCCTGCGCGAAGGTGAACCGGCCCTCGAACAGGTTCTCCGTCACCATCGCCGCGCCGTCACTCAGCGCGTTGAGCGCGATCACGAAGGCCTGCAGGTCGGTCGCGAACCCCGGGTACGGCAGCGTCACCACGTCCACCGGCTTCGGCCGGTCGTCCATCCGGACCCGGAAGCCCGGGTTCAGCACCGTGATCTCGGCGCCGGCCCTGTGGAGCTTGTCCAGCGGAAGTTCGAGATGATGGGCATGGCCGTTGGCGATCGTCACGTCACCCTTGGTGATCGCGGCCGCGAACGCCCAGCTCCCGGACACGATCCGGTCCGCGACCACGGTGTGGTCGACCGGGTTGAGCGGACCGGCCACACCGCTCACCTCGATCCGGGGTGTGCCGGCGCCGTCGATCTGGGCGCCCATCTCGACCAGCATCGCGGCGATGTCCTGGATCTCCGGCTCGCGGGCCGCGTTCTCGATCACCGTGGTGCCCTTGGCCAGCACCGCGGCCATCATGATCGTCTCGGTCGCGCCGACGCTGGGGAAGTCCAGCCAGACCTCGGCGCCGTGCAGGCCCTGCGGTGCCTCGGCGATCACGAAACCGTGCTCGATGTGCACCTTCGCGCCCATCGACTCCAGTCCGGCGACGTGCATGTTCAGTCCGCGCGAGCCGATGTTGTCGCCACCCGGCAGCGCCACCTCCGCCTTGCCGCAGCGGGCCAGCAGCGGTCCGAGCACCGAGATCGACGCCCGCAGCTTGCGCACCAGCTCGTAGTCACACTGGTACCGGACCTCGTGCGGTACGGCGATCGTCGCCAGCTGCGCCTCCGCGTCGACCGTGACCTCGCAGCCGAGCGTCTCCAGCAACTGGGCCATGAAGGCCACGTCCAGGATGCCCGGTACCTGCCGCAGCGTCGTCGTACCTTCTGCCAGCAGGGCGGCCGCCATCAGCTTGAGCACACTGTTCTTCGCTCCAGCGACCTGCACGGCTCCCTCGAGCCGTGCCTCACCCGCGATCCGAAACCGTTCCACCCGCCGACTGTAGCGAACCGGTGTCCCCGGACATGCGTAGAGTCCTTCCATGGCTGTGAACTTGACGCGGATCTACACCCGGACCGGTGATGCCGGTGAGACCCGCCTGGGCGACAACTCGACGACCTCGAAGACCGATCCGAGGCTGGCGGCGTACGGCGAGGTGGACGAGGCGAACTCCGCCATCGGCGTGGCCATCGCGGCCGGTCACCTGAACAGCACACTGGTCGTGCTGCTGACCAGAGTCCAGAACGACCTGTTCGACGTCGGCGCCGACCTGTGCAACCCGGTCACGCCGAACCCGGAGTACCCGCCGCTGCGGATCACCCAGGAGTACGTCGACCGCCTGGAAGGCTGGTGCGACGAGTACAACAACCGCCTCACCAAGCTCCGCTCGTTCATCCTCCCCGGAGGTACGCCGGGCGCCGCGTACCTGAACGTCGCCCGCACTGTGGTCCGCCGGGCTGAACGCGCCGGCTGGGCCGCGGTCGAAGCCCACGGACCGTCGGTCAACCTGCTCGCCCTGCAGTACCTGAACCGGCTCTCCGACCTGCTGTTCATCCTCGGCCGCGTCGCCAACCTGTCCTCCGGCGGCGACGTCTTGTGGGTCCCCGGAGGCGAACGCAAGTCCTGAGACCTACCCCAGTTGCCAGTTGAGCGGCATCCGCAGCAGACCGGCGGGTGGCAGGCCCAGCGCGCTGTAGAGACTGGTGGTCAGCCCGTCGAGAGTCAGCGGTTGCGTGGTCACAGCGAGGTCGTCTGTAGTCGTCGGCGGGCGCAGGCGTTCCAGCAGGTTGCGATGCGGGACGGTCGCCAGGCCGACCTCGTCGCGGTCCAGACCGGCTCGGTCGCAGGCCAGTGTGAGCGCGTGCTGGAAGCCGCCCAGCTCGTCGACCAGTTTGCGGGCGTGAGCGTCGGCGCCGGTCCAGACCCGGCCCCGGGCCAGGGACTCCAACTGCTCCTCGGGGAGACCACGGTCCAGGGCGGCCTTGGCGACGAAGTCCTTGTAGATGCGGTCGAGCGTCTCCTCCAAGCGGGCCCACTGCTCGTCGGTGAACTCCTCCTGCGCCGAGTACATCCGCGCGTTTTCGCCCTCCGACACGGCCTCCTGGGTGATCCCGATCCGGCCCAGCGCATCCCGTACGACGCCTTTGCCGGTCAGTACGCCGATCGATCCGGTGATCGTGCCGGGTTGCGCGACGATCACGTCGGCCGGCATCGCGACGAAGTACCCGCCGGACGCCGCTACCGTGCCCATCGATGCGATCACGGGCTTCCCGGTGGACCGCAGCCGCAGGACCTCGTTGCGGATCGCGTCCGAGGCGACGTACGAGCCGCCCGGGCTGTCGACCCTCAGGATGACGGCCCTGACCTTGTCCTCTTCGGCCACGGCACGCAGTGCGGCGCCGACCGTGTCGGAGCCAGAGCTGGGACCGCCGAGCGGGCTGCCGGAGTTGCGGCCGACGTTGATGCCGCCGGAGACGCGGACGACGGCGACCATCGGCTTCTGCGGCCAGGGGAGGACCTTGCGGAGCTCTTCCAGCGTGCGGGGGCCGCGGCGGATGTACCGCTCGGCGAGCAGTCTGGTGGTTTCGCCGAGACCCTTCTCCAGGGCGTCGTACACATCGGACCGGTAGCCGAGACGGTCCACCAGTCCGGCGTCCAGTCCGGCCTGTCCGGACAGCGGTGCGGTGTTCACGAGCTCCCGCACTCGAGCCGTGTCCAGCCGTCGTCGTACGGCGATGCCCTCGACGATCTGCTCGAACGCGGACTCGGCCAGCCGGGACGCCATCTCCCGCGCCGGAGCGGTCATCTCCTTCTCGGTGAAGGTGTCGGCGGCGGTCTTGTACTCACGCCGCTTGCCGAACTGCGGGATCACTCCGGCCTTGTCCAGCGCCCCGCGGACGAAGACCGCCTGCACGGAGACACCGGTGATGCCCAGGTCACCGGACGGCTGCACCCAGATCTCGTCGAACGCGGTCGCCAGGTAGTACGGGACGGTGCCGCCACCGACCTCGCCGAACGACTCCGTCCAGGCGAGGGCAGTCTTGCCCGACGTCCGGAAGTCGGCGACCGCCTCGCGCAGGTCCTGCACCTGGGCGAGCGACAACCGATGCCCGCCCAGGTGCGCGACCAGGCCGACGACTTCGTCGTCCCGCGCGCCCTTCCGCAACGCCGCCACCAGCTCTCGCAGTGTCGGCAGATGCCGCGCGCGGAACGCGGCCACCGGCGAAGCAGGCGGCGTCTCGAGAACACCCCGGGTCAGATCCAGCTCCAGCAGAATCCCCATACCCCGACACTAGACGCCGCCCGCAACCCCCTAGCTCACTCGCCGACGAGTTGTGGGCCCGCGTCGCCGGTCAGGAGGAAGTTCGCCGTACCGCCGAAGGTGGCCGGCGCGCTGCCGTAGTTGTTGATGACGGTCGACGCGCCAGTGGCCCGGCTGACGGCGTACACGGTCACCTTCTTGGTGTCGTTGTCGAACGCCGACAGCAGCGTGCTCGCCGCGCCACACCGCTGCGCGATCAGCGACTCGTACGCCGCGAACCCGGTGCTGCGGACCTTCTTCACGATCGGCTTCATCGGGTTGGCGACCGGCACCCGGACGGTGTAGAGCGAACCGCCGGTCAGCGACACGAGCAGCGTGTCGTACGTCGCCGTCTCGGCGATCAGCGTCATCGCCTTGACCGTGCCAAAGCCCGGTGCCGAGCCGAAGGCGCGGACCGTCTCGCCGACCGTGTACCGGTACAGGGAGCCGTTGGAGTGCAGCCCGTACAGGAACGAGTGCGGCGCGGCGCCCTGGACGTAGTTGGAGCTCGCGATCGCCCGGAAGCTGGTCCAGCCGGTGCCCAGCTTGACGGTGCCGAGGTCCGGCTCCGGTGCGACGTCGTTGTAGCTGACGATCGAGCCGTACAGATTTGAGCCCTGCAGGATCAGGCCGGAGTAGTAGTCCTGCTGCGCGCCGTCGGTGAAGTACCAGGTGGTGCTGGCCCGGACGTTGAAGAGCTTGAAGGTCTCCAGCGGCAGGACCGTCGGCGGACGGGTGGCGGTGATGTCATAGCCGCCGGCGGTACCGCCGGCATTCACCGATCCGACCCCCATGCCGCAGGCTGCCGTGGCTGCCTGTGCCTTCGTGGTCGGGAGCTTGCCGGCCGCCTTGCCGGTGGCTCGGAAGTTGTCGGGTTTCGGCGTGGCGGCGGTCGCCGGGACCGCAGCGGCGGCGAGCAGGCCCACCCCGGCGACAGCCAGCGCAGCACGTCGCAGTGTCTTCAAGTGAAAGTCCCTTCCAGTATTCGATGCCTCACGGACAGTGCCTGCCACATCGTTGTGGTGGCACTCGGCGTTACAAAGACCACATTCCGTGACCGCGCGATGGCCACCGGTACAGACCAGTCAGCGGACCACCGGCGGAGGCTTCGGATTCCGGTCGGTCCAGCCGGACTCGAGAACGACGGTGGAGCCGCCCTTCAGGCCCTCGATCGTCGAGCTGAGCAGCCGGCCGGTGGTGGTGTCGATGATGTAGGCGCTGCGACCGCGCGCCAGGGTCGTGGCGGATTCGCTGGGGATGGCCTTCGGGAGGTCGATCGTGATCTCGGTGCCGACGCGACCGATCGGGTCCTTGACCCCGGTGCGGATGCGGGTCCCCGGCAGCGCGGCCAGCACGCGCAGGGCGGCGCCGCGCAGCTTCGGTGGCGACGGGGTCTCGAACAGGAGCTGGCCGGCGGCGGCGAACACGGCGTAGTCACGAACGGAGGCTGTCGGTTGCGGGCCGGCCGCCGTGACGAGGTAGGCGCGGAGGAGCGCCGGGTCGGTGGGCAGCGCCGCGATCTGCTGGGCGCTGAGTGGCGTGGTTCCGGTCAGGAAGTAGCCCTGGGGAACGTCCCGGAACGACATCTCGTGGATGACCGGCGCCATGGCGCGGCTGCTCAGCGGATCGCGGTCGCCCGGCACTTGCCAGGTCGTCGGTGATCCTTGGGCGCGCCACTTGGCCACGTCGGTCGCCGCCGCCGGGCCGTACCCGAGCCCCGCCCATCCGAACCACGACTCGACCCCGGGCTTCATCGGCATCCAGCTCTCGGTGATCGACCGCCCCTGCACCGTGTACTTCGGCTGACCCACCCGGACGGTCGGCCCGACGTGCAGGCTGCGCACCCGGAAGAACTTCCCGGACAGCTTCTCGTTCTTCTCCTGCTGCACCGCGGCCGCGATCAGTGCCTGACTGGCGGTCGCCAGCCGAGGGGTCGTCGGCGTCACCGTCGCCGGCGCCACCCCGACGTCACTCCCGCCCCGGGTGCCACGCACCAACGGGACACCAAGCCCGACCACAGCAACCACTGCGGTCGCGGCCGTCACTGCGGTCCCGACCCAGCCGGCCCGTGCGAACGCCAACCGCCGCTTGGATCCGCGCTGTTCGCGGATCAGGCCTTCGAGTTGCTGACGTGCCGCGGCAGTGGCTTCCGGGGAAGGCGCATCAGCCGAGGGGAACGCCTTGCGGACCGATTCGAGCTCGTTCATCAGGCGTCACCTCCAGTGGGGTTGTGGCCGAGTGAGTCCCGGACGATCCGGCGGGCCCGGGACAGGCGTGAGCAGACCGTCCCGTACGCGATCCCGAGCGCCGCAGCCACCTCGTCGTACGTGAGCTGGCCCAAGGCGACGAGCAGCAGCACCTCGCGGTCCTTGGCCGAGACCTTCGCCAGCGCGGCGGCCAGTTCGCGCCTCGTGCCTTGGGCGGTGACCTGCGCGGCGATCCGCTCCTCGGCTCCCGTCACCGGAAGTGGCGGTGGGAGTTTCGCCAGCGCCCGCCACGCGCGGACCTCGTCGCGCCGGTGCCGGCGGATCAGGTTGGTCGCGATGCCGTACAACCACGCCCGCACCACCCCGCTGCGACGGTCGAACCGGTCCCGCTGCCGGAACGCGATCAGGAACGTCTCCGCAGCCAGGTCGTCCGCGACATCGGGGCCGAGCCGGCGGGCGACGTACCCGTGCACCTGCGGGAAGTACTTGTCGAAGATCAGCGTGAACCTGTCCGGCTCCCGCACCGACGCCTCCAGCAGCCGCCCGTCCTCGTCTGCTTCCGCGGGTACGGCGGCAGCCGGCAGCCGACCGGGGAACGCAAGGGTGGCCAGGGCCACGTCGGGCGTCATCGAACTCCTCGCGTCTGGTGTGCTGCCGGTCGGCTCACCCACTTCTTGCCCGATGTCCCCAGACCCTTCTCGCGACCCCGCCTCGATCTCCTGACCCCCGCGGATAGACGCGCGAGAGCGCTCTCGGGATGACACGCGTGCGGAAGAAAGCCCGCCGGCTTGAAGCGCTGCCCGGTTGTCAGATCAGTGGGTGTCGAGCAGACCGCGGGCGGCGGCCTCGTCGTTCGGCCACACGTAGACGGTCCAGCCGTCCTTGGTCCGGGCCGCGGTCGCCTTGATGCCGAAGTCCTTCAGCATCGAGACCTTGACCCGCGCCTCGTTGTAGGTCCGCACGGTCCGGACGTCGATCAGCAACCCGAACGCGTCGCGCTCGGCGGGACGGGAATCGACCCGCCGAACCAGCGACCCGCCCTTGGCCTTCGAGAAAGCCCAGCGGCAAAGCAGTACCATCAGCCCGGCCAGGGCGATGGCCACGAGCGGAAAGACGAAGTACTCCTCACCGAACACGGACACTATTGTCTCGCGAAATAAAAGGTCGCGAGGTCTTGGCAACCTTCCGTGTCCCCAGGGAGTCTTTACGATCACAAGCTGGACACGCTGCCACGCGGCCGATGACTCGGGGGCCGCCGGAAGAGCGGAGGGCACGGACATGCTCGCACCGACCCCGAACAACGTCGTACAACTGACCGGCATCCTGGACGTCCGGACCGTCGGCGACGTCCGTCAGACCCTGAACACCGTCATCGACACCTCGGTGGGCGACGTCATCGTCGACCTCGAACGGGTGGACGCGGTCGACGCCACCGGTCTCGGCCTGCTCGTCGCCACCCACCGCCGGACGCAGTCGCTCGGGCGGCAACTCGTCCTGTGGCACCCGATGCCCTCGGTCATCCGGATCCTCGCCGTCACCCGGTTGCACCGGGTCCTTCGGGTCGAGCGGAGTCCGCTTCCCATCGGCGCGTGAATGTGACCTAAGCCCCTGGTGACACCGGTCACGAGGTCGCGACTCACAAGGGAACAGAGTCCTACTCTCGGGTACATGGCGACCGAGAAGGATCGACCGTGGGTGATGCGGACGTACGCGGGCCACTCGTCCGCTGCCGAGTCGAACGCGTTGTTCCGGCGGAACCTGGCCAAGGGCCAGACCGGTCTGTCGGTCGCGTTCGACCTCCCGACCCAGACCGGGTACGACGCGGATCACCCGCTGGCCAAGGGCGAGGTAGGCAAGGTCGGCGTACCGATCGCGCACCTGGGCGACGTACGGGCGCTGTTCGACCAGATCCCGCTCGCACAGATGAACACCTCGATGACGATCAACGCGCCGGCGATGTGGTTGCTCGCGCTGTACCAGGTGGCCGCCCAGGAGCAGGGCGCGCTGCCCGACGAGCTGACCGGGACGACGCAGAACGACATCGTCAAGGAGTACCTGTCCCGTGGCACGTACGCGTTCCCGCCGGAGGCGTCGCTGCGGCTGACCACCGACGTGATCGCCTACACGGTCGCCAACATCCCGAAGTGGAACCCGATCAACATCTGCAGCTATCACCTGCAGGAGGCCGGCGCGACGCCGGTGCAGGAGCTCGCGTTCGCGTTGTCGACGGCGATCGCCGTACTGGATCGGGTCCGGGACGCGGGCCAGGTGCCGCCGGAGCGGTTCGGCGACGTGGTCCAGCGGATCTCGTTCTTCGTGAACGCCGGGGTGCGCTTCGTCGAGGAGACCTGCAAGATGCGCGCGTTCGTCCGGCTCTGGGACGACCTGACTCTCAACCGGTACGGCGTGACGGACGCGAAGGCCCGGCGGTTGCGGTACGGCGTCCAGGTGAACTCGCTCGGCCTGACCGAGGCGCAGCCGGAGAACAACGTCCAGCGGATCGTGCTCGAGATGCTCGGCGTCACGCTGTCGAAGAACGCCCGCGCCCGTGCGGTCCAGTTGCCGGCCTGGAACGAGGCGCTCGGCCTGCCGCGGCCGTGGGACCAGCAGTGGTCGCTGCGGATGCAGCAGGTCCTGGCGTACGAGTCCGACCTGCTGGAGTACGACGACATCTTCGACGGATCGCACGTGATCGAGGCCAAGGTTTCTGAGTTGGTCGACGGTGCTCGCGAGGAGATCGATCGCGTGCAGGCGATGGGTGGTGCGGTCGCAGCGGTCGAGAGCGGCTACCTGAAGCAGGCGCTGGTCGCATCGCACGCCGAACGCTGGCAGCGGATCGAGTCGGGCGAGCAGGTCGTCGTCGGCGTGAACAAGTTCGAGAACACCGAACCGTCCCCGCTGACCGCGGACCTGGACACTGCGATCCAGACCGTTGATCCCGCTGCGGAGAGCGCAGCGCTGTCGTCCTTGCGCGAGTGGCGCGCCAGCCGTGACGGGGCAGCTGTCGACGCTGCTCTGGCCAAGCTGCGCACTGTCGCGAAGACCACCGACAACCTCATGCCCGTCACTCTCGAATGCGCCCGCGCCGGCGTGACGACAGGGGAGTGGGCCGGGGTCCTGCGGGAGATGTACGGCGAGTACCGCGCCCCGACCGGGGTCACCGGATCGGTCGGCGTCTCCGGTGGCGGTGAAGCGATCGCCGCCGTACGCGAGAAGGTCGCCGCCACGTCGGAGGAGCTCGGCGGCCGCCTGCGCTTCCTGGTCGGGAAGCCCGGCCTGGACGGTCACTCGAACGGCGCCGAACAGGTCGCCGTCCGCGCCCGCGACGTCGGCTTCGAGGTTATCTACCAGGGCATCCGGCTGACGCCCGGACAGATCGTCGCCGCCGCGGTCGCCGAGGACGTCCACTGCGTCGGCCTCTCGATCCTGTCCGGCTCACACATGGAACTCGTCCCGGCGGTCGTGTCCGGTCTGCGCGCGGCCGGCCTCGACGACGTACCGGTCGTTGTCGGCGGCATCGTCCCTGACGCCGACGCCCGGGAACTCCGGTCGGCCGGCGTAGCCGCCGTCTACACCCCGAAGGACTACGACCTCACCGGCATGATGGCCGACGTCGTCGAGGTGATCCGCCACGCCCACAAACTGTAGGCGTGGTAGAAGGAGTACATGACGGCGAACAGTGCTCAGGCGACTCTTACGCTCTCCAACGGTGGGGCGATTCCGGTGTTCGGGCTCGGGGTTTGGCAGGCGGCCGACGGGCCGGAGACGGAGCGGGCGGTCGAGTGGGCCCTCGAGATGGGCTACCGACTGATCGACACGGCTCAGGCGTACCGGAACGAAGCGAGTGTGGGGCGGGCGATCCGCAACAGCGGCGTCCCGCGGGAGGACATCTTCCTCACCACGAAGTTCTACCCAGGCAACAAGGACCCGCGGGCCGAGGCGGAGAAGAGCCTGGAACGGCTCGGCACCGACTACCTCGACCTCTACCTGATCCACTGGCCGCAGAGCGGGCCGACGTGGGCCTGGCCCGGGATGGAAGCGGCCGTGGAAGCCGGCCTGACCAAGGGCATCGGCATCTCGAACTTCAGCGCCGCGGAGATCCAGGAGCTGCTGAAGACGAGCCAGATCCAGCCGGCCGTGAACCAGATCCAGTTCAGCCCGTTCGAGTACCGCGCTGCCCTGGTTGCCGCGTGCGAGGACGCCGGTATCGTCGCCCAGGCGTACAGTCCGCTGGGAACCGGCCGCCACCTCGGCGACCCCGTGGTCGCGCGGATCGCGGCTGCCACCGACCACACACCGGCACAGGTCCTGATCAGGTGGGCGGTCCAGAAGGGGACGTCGGTCATCCCCAAGTCCACCCATCGGGAGCGCATCGAGGAGAACTTCGCCGTCTTCGACTTCGAACTCGACGACGAGGCCGTCGCCGCGTTGGACGCCCTCGACTCCACTGGCCGCACCGACGAGGCGCTGGGCCAGAAGTGGTGGTCCTGACCCTTGAAGGTGTTCCTGTCCACTGACATGGAAGGTACTGCCGGGGTCGTCGACTGGGGGCAGGTCCGCGGTCCTGCTCAGGAGTACGAGTACTACCGCGGACAGCTTCAGGCGGAGGTCAACGCCGCGATCGACGGCGCCCTGGCCGCCGGCGCGACCGAGTTCCTGGTCAACGACTCACACTCGACGATGCAGAATCTCCGCCCGGACGAGCTCCACGGCCGGGCCGGCTACCTGTCCGGGCGGCACAAGCCGCTGTACATGATGGAAGGCCTCGACGACTCCTTCGACGCGGCCTTGTTCATCTCGTACCACGGGTCGGCCGACTCCACGTCGTCGGTGCTGTTCCACACGTACAACCCCAGGGCCATCGCCGAAGTACGCCTCAACGGTGAGATCGCCGGCGAGGCCGGAGTGAACGCACTGGTGGCGCTCGCCCATGGGGTTCCCGTCGTACTCATCTCGGGCGACCGGGTGACCATCGACGAGGCGCAGCCGTTCTGCCCGGACATCGAGTCGGTCGTCGTCAAGGAGTCGGTCTCGCACAACGCCGCCCTGTCCATGCACCCGGAGACCGCCCGTGAGCTGATCCGGGACGGCACACAGCGCGCACTGGACCGGTTGGCCGACTTTCGGCTGCCGACCATCACGCTGCCGGCCGAGCTGACCATCCGGTACCACAACCGCGCGCTGGCGGAGCTGGCGTGCGAACTTCGCGGCGTCGAGCGACGTGACGAGAAGGTCGTTGCCCTGCGCAATGACGATCCGCTGCGGCTGTTCCGCACCTTCATCGCCGCGGTGATGCTGAGCCGGGGCGTCAGCGAGTGATCACGACGACTTCTCCTTGATCAGGTCCTCGACCGCCTTGGGGATGGTGGTCTCGAAGTCGAGGAGCTTGGCCCAGGTCGGGGTGACGGTGATGACGACCATCTCGTCGTACAGACCCTTCACTCCGGCCTCCCAGTCCGGGTACTGCTCGTCGGTCGTCACCTTGTGCCCGGCCTGCAGGTAGCCTTCCGGGACGCCGGGCACCAGCTCGACCTCGGCGGTACCGCGGATCAGCAGAACCTTCGGCGGGAAGGCTCCCGTGTCGATGGTGAGCGCGACCTTCGGGTTCTTCCGCAGCGCCGCGACCTTCGCCGACTTCGGCACGGTGGCCATCAGGATCTTCTCGCCCTCGAGCCAGAAGCCGATCGGAATCACTCTGGGGTCGCCGTCGAGTCCGTCGTAGGCGAACCGGGCCGGCTCGGGGCCGGTGATCAGTTCCTGCGCGTAGGGCTTGGCCAGTACCGCTGCGATCTCGTCCTTGGTCATGATGCGGGTCCTTCCCTTCGGAGGTGTTCTCATCAGGGGGACGAAGCCGATGCGGTTCGCTCGACATCGATAGGTTGGGAAATCGTGGAAATCTTCGCATTCGGTGCGGGCACGGTCCAGGTCGCCGACGACGGGGCGGTCGAGCAGGTCGTCCACCCGGACGGACGGCGGGTCCTGCTCGATCCCGGTCCCGTGCACGACAGCCTGCACGCGTGGGGCAAGGGTTTCGTGATCACGGACCGTGGCAGCCACCGCTTCGACAACCCGGCGCTCGTGCGCTGGCGGCAGACCGGGCTCGACCTGCTCTACCAGTTGGGTGAGCTGGAACTGCGTGTCGGCCGCCGCTTCGGCGACCAGTGGACGGAGACCTACGAACTCCGCAACGCCGGGGCCGAGCCGACGACGGTCGGGTCGATCGCGATCAGTACGCCGTACCGGGACATCTATCGCTCGAGCCAGGAGAGCCTGGCGGGCGCTGTGCATGCGCATGTGTGGACCGGTGGCGCCGATGCGTGGGTGTGGGCGGTGCCGATGGACGGCAGCGGTCCCGGGCTCGGTCTGCAACTGAAGGAGGGCGAGCTGTGGGCCTACTCGGTGGAGTCACGCGAGCCGGGGACGAGCAGCAACGTTCGCGGCCACATCTACCTCCACCCGACCGACCACGCTCGCGCGCCGCACGCGATGGGGGGTCAGCCGCCTATCACGCTCGCCCCGGGAGCGTCGTACCGGTGGACCTGGCAGCTGGCCTGGTACGACGACCTGCCCGGATTCCATGCGGATCGGCAGCCGCTCATCGGCGCGGACCGGCTGACCGCCGAGGTGGGGGAGACGATCCAGCTCACCGGAGACGGCCTGAGTGAGGTCACGAGCGACAAGCCCGGTCTGGTGCATGTCGAGGCGACGGACGGCAAGCGGACGGCGCGGATCGCCGTACTGTTCCATCAGCCGCTGCGCGAGATCGCCGAGCAGCGGGTGCGGTTCGTCCTCGAGCGGCAGCGTCGGCCGGAGCTTGCGGACAGTCGCCAGTACGCGTTTGTGCCGTACGACAACGACAGTGGGCTCACTGTGTTGTCAGGTGCGTGGGCGGACTGGTCCGATGCGCGCGAACGGATCGGGATGGCACTCCTGCTGCAGGAGGTCCGTGATCGCGGCTGGGGTGATCGGGCCGAGTTGGACGAGGCTTTGGCCGGGTACGAGCGGTTTGTCCGCGAGCACGTGGTGGATGAGAACGGCACGGTCCAGGACGACAGCATCCATCAGGATCGCGTGCGGCTGTACAACTTCCCGTGGTTCGCGAGGTTCCTGCTCGGGCAGGGTGATCGGACCGGTGCCGCGCGCATTCTCGACCGGTACTACGAACTCGGCGGGGATCACTTCCTCGCCTTCGACCTCGGTCCGCTGCTGAGCGAACTCGGGATGCGCGATCACCTCATCCGGCATGCACGGCAGTTCATCGAGTACGGCGATGAGCTGCCGCCGCACGAGGTCAACTATGAGCAGTCGATGGTCGCGCCCTTGCTCGAGTTGCTCGTGGCGGCCTACCGGATGGCGCCTGACGAGATCGACGGCGCGGAGCTGAGTCGGCGGTTGCCGTGGCTGACCGCGTTCGCCGCCGATCAGCCCGACGTACGCCTGCGGCAGGTGGCGATCCGGCACTGGGACGGGTACTGGTTCGGACGGCTGCGGTTGTGGGGCGACGTCTTCCCGCACTACTGGTCGGTGCTGAGTGCGGCCGTGTACGCCGCTTGGCCGCGGGAACTGGTCGAGCCGTCGACGGCGGCCTGGCTGGACGCCGCGACGGACTCGATCCTGCGCGCGAACCTGATCAACTTCTCACCGGACGGCTCGGCGACCTGCGCCTTCGTGTACCCGAGCTGCGTCAACGGACAGCCCGCCCATGTCGCGGACCCCTTGGCCAACGACCAGGACTGGGCTTTGGTCTACGCACTCAGGGCCCTACGTGAGTGAGGGCAGCAGTTCGCGCAGGCTGTTCATCAGGTGGTTGTGGATGCTGGTGCCGTAGGAGATGCGGTGGGCGCCGGCGGCGATCAGCTCGGCCGGAGCCGGCCCGCCGATCGCGGCGTGGGCGTTGATCGGGCCGCCGATGCCTTCGACGACCTCGGCCAGGACGTCGGTCGGGGCCATGATCGGATAGACGCAGTCGGCGCCGGCGCGGCGGTACGCCCGGCCGCGGGCGATGGCATCGGCCACTCCACCGCCACGGACGAACACATCGACCCGTGCGTTGATCACCAGGTCCGCGCCCGCGGCGGCGCGGACCTCGGCCAGGTAGTCGGCCTGCCGGGCCGGGTCGGTGAGCACGCGGTCCACCGAGTCCTCCAGGTTGCAGCCGACTGCACCGGTGTCGAGCACGCGCTCGACGAACTCCTTCGGCGCCAGGCCGTAGCCGGCCTCCAGATCAGCGGTCACCGGTATGTCGACCGCCCGCGCGATCTGGGCGACCGCGGTGAACATGTCCGTCGGTGGGGTCAGCTGACCATCGTCGTACCCGAGGACGCGAGCGACCGCGCCGCTACTGGTCGCGACCGCGGGAAAGCCTGCCTCGGCCATGATCTTGGCACCCACCGGATCCCAGGCGTTCGGCAGGATCAGCGGCGTACCGCCGTGATGCAAGGCCCGGAACCTCTCAGCTCCCGATGTCATCTCGCGGCTCAGCTCGGCTTGTAGTGGCCGGGCTCCATCCTTCCGGTCACCCCGACCCGGGTCCACATGTTGATCGTGATGATCAATGCGATCAACTGTGCCAGGTCCTTCTCGCCGAACACGTTCGCGGCCAGGTCGTAGACCTCGTCCGGGACGTGGTCGACGCTGATCAGCGTGATCGCCTCGGTCAGCGCCAGCGCGGCCTGCTCCTCCTCGGTGTAGAACTTGCGCGCCTCCCGCCAGACCGGCAGCAGCGAGATCCGCTGCTGGTCGTCACCGAGGTGCAGGAGGTCGAGCGAGTGCATGTCGGTGCAGTAGGAGCACCCGTTCAGCTGGGAGGCACGGATCCGGATCAGGTTCGCCAGCTTCGGATCGATGCCGGCGTCGGAGACCGCGTCCAGCGCGATCATCGCCTGGTAGAAGTCGGGAACCAGATTGGCGAGCTTCACCCGCCGCGTCGTTGTGCTCATGCCACCAACGTAGGCCCGCACCGGCCCAGGTCGCTGGTCCACTTCCTGGGCAGATCGAGGGGCCAATGACGTCACTCCGTGGCGTCGGTGAGCTTGGCGACCATGTCCCGGGCGTGGATCCGGTTCAGCGTCAGGACGAAGGGTCAGGACGAAGCGTCAGGACGAAGCGTCAGGCTTGCCGCGGTGCAGGAGCCGACGGACCCAGGCCGTCCGCGAGCGAGGCGCCCGCACCGGCAACGGCTTCGACAGGTTGTCGACGGCGGACGGCGGCCTGCCCTCGGCTGTGGGTTCGGGCGTGCTGCGCTGATTGACCTTGGACATGGCGTCCCCTACGGGAGGGCCGGTGTGGCCGGCACCCTGGAGTGCGATGTCGTCGATTCCGGAACTGCCCTCACCCTACGCCTGTCCAGACCGGAAAGCCCTCCCTGCCGGTCATCCGCACGCCGGCGCAGCTCCGCGCGCCAGTCGCCGTCGGTCGCCAGCAGGTCGATCTGGCCGAAGACCCGGTCGACGATCCTGTCGAGGATCGCTTCCGTGGTGGCAACCTCGCCGAATCTGAGGGGTAGCACTGCGTTTCTGAGGGGTTGCCCCCGATGTGGCCGGGGGGTGCTGAGGCCGACTGTGAAGGAAGAGCGGCGATCCTGCCGCCGCCGAATTCACGGAGGAATCATGAACCGCAAGTACACCGTCCTCGCACTGTCCGCACTTGCGATGGGCACAGTCGTTCTCACCACCCCGCAAGCGTCCGCCATCCCGAAGGAGCCCGCCTCCACGTCGGTGTCTCAGGCCGGCCCAGCGGCCCCGCCTGACTGGCCGGACGAAGGCACCGGCTACCCGGGATCCGAGACCACCGGTCCGGAGTACAACTACCCGAACTACGACCCGGCCTACGAAGTGCCTGCTGTGAAGACCGTGGCGGCGCAGAGTCTGTCGGACGACAACGGTGTCGAGGCCCTGCAGGCTGGTGCCTCCGCACTCGGTGGTGCGGCCATCGCCTTCGGCGGCATGTGGCTGTACCGGCGTCGCCACGCGCTGGCCGGCTGACCAGGCTGTCCGGATTCCGCGGGACGAGGCACAGCCGATGTGGACGATCGCAGTGCTGACAAGCGTCGGGCTGGTTGTGGGGGCAGGGCTTCTGGCCCTGATCAGCCAGCCCGACCCCGGGCTCGACGACCTCGAACTCGAGTCCGCGAACTGGCGCCAGGTGGACGCCGAGGTGCTCTCGGTACTGCGGGCCGGCGACCGCACGTTCTTGCTGGTGCGCTTCCCGGTGGGAACCTCGCTGATTCGCAACGATGTTCGATACCCACTACCTGGCCAGGTCCCGTACGCCGGGCAGCGGGTCCCGGTCAAGTACGACCCGGTGGCACCGGCGCGGGTGGTTTTCGACCTGCATCCGGAGACCCGGAGAACGCCGAACCCGGCCGGGCAGTCGCAGTGATCGTGTGCACACACATTGATCCACGTTGATCGTGCGCAGGGCTATTTACAGCGACAGCCCGGCGTCACAGGCGCAGACTGGGGGTTGTGGGAGGGGCGGGGGTCTTGCGCTCACCCCGAATCGCCGGTCGGGCCGAAGAACGAAGGATCCTCGGAACGGCGATCCGGGCGGCTGCCGAAGGACGGCCGTGTGCGGTGTTCGTACACGGGGAGGCGGGCGTGGGCAAGACTCGCTTGGTCCGAGTCGCCGCCGACGAGGCCGCGGCCCGCGGCGTGGCGGTCCTGTGGGGCCGGTGCGTTCGCTTCGGCGCGGTGGACTCGCCGTACGGTCCGCTGATCAGCGCACTGGAAGGTTGGGCGGAGTCGGCCGATCCCCGCGAGCTGGCCGACGTACTCGCCGATGTCCCCGCTGCGGGCGGGCTCTTGCCGTCACTGAACGCGTACACCTCCAGCAGCGCGATCCGGCTCCTGTCCGTGGTCGATGCACTCGTGATGGCGATCGCTTCGCATCGACCGACGGTTCTCGTCATCGACGACGTGCAGTGGGCCGACCTCGCGTCCCGCGATGCGCTCTCGTATCTGATCGCCGGGTTCCGTGGCCAGCAGCTGGCGATTCTGACCACCTACCGGGACGAGGAGCTCGGCACCGGTGATCCGATCCACAGCTGGCTCGCCGACCTCCGGCGGATGCCGTCGGTGACCGGCCTGCGGCTGGACCGGATGACCTGGGACGAGACCGAGCAGCAGCTCGCGCTGTTGCTGGGCGATCACCCGCACCATCGCCTGGTGGACGACGTCGTCCGACGGTCCGACGGCAATCCGTATCTCAGTGAGCTGCTCCTGGAGGGGATCACCGTGGGCGACGAGGAGTTGCCCGCCGATCTGCCGGCGGAACTGAGGGAGGCCCTGCTTGCCGCCTGGCACCGGCTGTCAGCGCCGGGTCGTGAAGTCATGCGGGCTCTCGCGGTGGCCGGACGGCCGACGTCGATCGACAACCTGCGGGAGGTCGCGGCGACGCGTGGGATCGGCCCCGAGGCCGTGACGAACGCGCTGGTCGAGGCAACCGACACCGGGATCTGCGTCGCGCAGGGTACGGACAGGTGCTGGTTCCGGCACCCGCTGCTGGCGGAGGTGCTGTACGCGACCTTCGTGCCGGGCGAGGCGGAGTCCGTGCACGCCGCCTGGGCCAAGACGCTCGAGTCCAGCACCGCCACCGGTCCCGACGAGGTCCAGCGGCAAGGCGACCTGGCTCTGCACTACGAGGGCGCGCATGACCTGGAATCCTGTCTGGAGGCGTCGCTGCGTGCGGCCGCCCTCGCGAACGGGATCGTCTCGCGGCGCGAGGAGGCGATCCATCTCCGCCGGGCGGCCCGCCTGTGGTCGACGGTGCACGGTCCCGACTCAGCCGGCCGGGCGGATGAAGGCGACCTGCTGGAGCGCGTCGCGCGAGCGAACGAACTGGTCGGTGAAGGCGAGGCGAGCTTCGCGGCGTGGAGCCGCGCACTCGAACTCGTGGACGAGCGGACCGACCCGCTGCGCGCCAGCAGGCTTCGACGGCGATGGGCCGACTCGGCCTGGGCAACCGGCAGGCTGAGCGACGAGGCGATCGCCGAGGCCAGGCGAGCGGTCGAGCTGAGCCGGCCGTATCCCGACAGCGCGGAGTACGCCGAAGCCCTGGCCGGCCTCAGTTGGCGGCAAGCCTGGAACAACGAGACCGAGCCGGCGCGGAAACATGCCGAGGAGGCGGTCGTGGCCGCGGAGCGCGTCGGATCCAGTGCGGCACTCAGCCTCGCCTACGCGGCCCGCGGATGCGCGGATCTGCGCAACGAGCGTTCGGATGCGGACACTGCGACGGCGTTGCGCTCGGCCTGGAAGACCGGCGATCCGGATGTGCTGTGGCGGACACTCGTGGCCCGACGCAACTACTTGCTCCAGCGCGGTGGTGTCGCCGAATGCGTCGAGCCGGCAACGGAGTTCCTCCGGTTCGCGCTCGACGTCGGGGCGCTGTCGTCGGCGGTCTTCGCGGCCGGCGTCCTGGCGAAGGACCTGTTGATCCTCGGACGCTTCGCCGAGAGCAGCGACGTCACCCGGCAGGGGCTCGCCTTGGCTTGCCTACCGAGCCCCAGCGCGATGGTTCGGCTGAGCGCGGCGTCGTTGGCGATCCGCCAGGGGAACCTGGACGTAGCGGGCATGCACCTGCAGCGGGCCAACGAGTTGATCCCGGCGCTGGAGGAGCGCCTCGGGCTGGTTGCGCCGCCCGTGCTGGCCGAGTACCTGCTCGCGACGGGGCACGCGGAGGCGGCTCTCGACCTGCTCTCGCGCACGCTAACGACCCACATCGCCGATCCCCGCGACGCGGACGAGATGCTGATGTGGGGTGCACGCGCGGCTGCCGATCTGGCGGAGTCCGCTCGAGACCGGCGCGACGGCAGAAGCCTCCGGAAGACGCGCGCACAACTCGATGACTTTGTGGCCTTGCGCGCACGGCTGTCGCCGCCGCCTTTCGAAGTCATCACCTCCGAGGATCTGATCCAGCCGGCGATGCGGGCGCTGTTCACCGCCGAGGTGGCACGATGCGTGGCGAAGTCGCCGACCTCAGGTGCCTGGGAGGACGCTGCACGCCGCTGCGGTGCCGCGGGACTTCGGTGGGAGGAAGCCGTCGCGTCCTGGCGGTGGGCACAGGCGCTGCTCGCCGAGAGAGCTGGCCGGGCCGTCGTCGCCGTACCGCTGAGGTCGGCGCACCACTTTGCCGTCGAAGTCGGCGCGATTCCCCTGCGGCAGCAGGTGGAGACGCTGGCCGGCCTCGGCAAGATCCGGCTCGACGAGCCATCGGCGCCGACGGACGACGAACCCGCGGCACCCTTCCGGTCCTTGACCAAGCGGGAGCAGGAGGTGCTCGCCCACCTCGTGGCGAACCGGACGTACGCCGAGATCGCGCAGTCGCTGTTCATCAGCGAGAAGACGGTCAGCGTGCATGTGTCGAACCTGCTGCACAAGACCGGAACGACGTCACGTCGCGAGGTGGCTGCCCTCGCCATCAGGCTTCGCCAATCATCCACCGACGCCGACTAGCCGCCCGTCAGCCGGTCGAGGCCTCGGCGGGCGTTGCGGTTGCCGGGCGCCGGATGGCCGACGGCCACTCCGTACAAGACGATCTCGGACTCGATGTCGAGGCGCAGCAGCCCGGACAGTTCGTCGTCGAAGAAGCCGCCGAGGTTGACCGAGCCGAGCCCGAGCCCGGTCGCCGTGAGTACGACGTTCTGTGCCGCGTGCCCTGCCTCCAGCAACAGGTAGCGGTAGCCGCGGTCGCCGTACTTGCCCAGGCTGCGTCGGCAGACGGCCGAGAACACAAGGATGACGGCCGCCTCGGCGGCCCACGGCTGGCCCAGGAACAGGTAGCGGATGAGCGGGGCGGGTACCGCTTCGCCACGCACCCGCTCCAGACCGTCCGCGAGGGGAACGTAGTGGTAGATCCCGGCCGGTAGGCCGTCCATCGAGCGCACCAGCAGGCTCACCTCCAGCGGATAGAGCCCGCCGCCGGACGGCACCGCCCGGTCAAGCAGGGTGCTGTCGTCGGTCGCGCCAGTGACGCCGTACCCGGACCGCAGCAGGGTGGCCAGTTCCGCGAAACCGATCGGCTCGTCGCGGAACACGCGGCAGGACACCCGTCCGCGCACCAGATCGGTCAGCGGCGCGGCGACCCGCAAGCTCGGCGGCAACCGGATCCACGGAGCCGACGGGTCCTCACGCCCCGGCTCCGGCCGCGGCTGGAGCACCTGCGGGTTGTCGGATCGCCGGCGTGCAGTACCACGGTGGAAGGCCCAGGCCAGCGGCTGAGCGGTGCGGAAAGCAGTCATCGCCTTCGTCCTCACGCCATCGGATGCGGGTCGAGGTTCAGTTCGTCCAGCCGCGCCTGCCGCAGCCCGATCCGCCCTGGCATCTCCAGCAGTCGCCGCCCACCGAGCCGTGCCTGGTTGGCACCGAACCAGATCGGCACGAAGCCCGGGACCAGCCCACGCACCACCCGCACCCCGAGTGCGGCGACGTCCGGCGTCGTGACATCCACGGCGAGTACGTCGCCCGCGACCTCGGCCAGCGACTTGATCAGCACTGCCAGGTCGGCGGGCCCGGGTGACGCGGCGTCCGGCCACGCCTGACGCGGAGCGTCGCGGAGGAAGCGCATCCCACCAGCGGCCGAGCCGGCGTACAGCAGGCTGTGGTCGCCCAGACTCGCGACCTTCGCCGGCGTGGCAACCAACTCGGCCATCCGCGCCCGGACCTCCGGTTGGCGGAGGCGGGCGCGCAGTAGCGGTCGCGCCTGCCCGACTTCGAGGACCGCGGACCGGGCGGCGGCGACCGGGTCCATCCCTGCTCCGAGTCCGACAACCGCGACCGGAGTCCGCTCTGACCACGCGACCGCAAGGGCAACGGCCGCCATCGTGTCGGTCGGCAACAGGTGCACCACGATCTCGATCCCACGCCGCGCATGCGTCGCGGCGATCCCGCGGGTCTGGTCGTCCGGTACGTCGGTCGCTGCCACGCAGCGCCCGGGCAGCCGATGCGACCACGCGATCATGAACGCGTCCCGCTCGATCACCTCGAGCAAGGCGCGCAGCGTGGCGCCGTCCCGGTCCGGCCCGGCCGCGAAGCCGTTCGACGTGGTCGGAAACAGCCCGGCCTCCGGCGGCGGCCGATAGCCCAGATGCGTTGCCAGCAAGGGAATCCAGACCTCATCGCCGGTCGCCATCGACTGTGCCGGCACCCACTCGAGTGCGGTCTCCGGCCGCCACGGCTGGAACGGCAGTGTCTCGTACTGATGATCCGCGAACAGCACCAGGTCCCGCGGATGCAGGCCCGGCCGGTCCAACCCGGCGTACGTCGAAGTGATCGTGCGCTCAGGTCGCCACGTCATGGCGGCGTGCCGTTCGAGAGCCTCACCGAGAGCGCTGTCGCGCGCCTGCCGCCGGGTCCAGCCCTTGCCGGAGCAGACGACGAACGGATCGCCGTCGCTGCGGAAGCGAGCGTTGGCCAGTTCGGCCTGGACGACGTACGGCCGCTCCGGTTCCTCGACGTCCTTCGGGAAGGGAACGAGTCTGCGGACCACACCGCACAGCGAGTCGACCACGCGCCCGGCGATGCTCTCGAAGTCCGTTGTCTCAGCCTCCACCGGCCGACGTCCCTTCTTGGCGCATGCCGGGCAATCCGGGTGCGGCACCAGCGGATGCAACTCCTCGCCACCTACGAGCCCATCGAGTGTGAGCACGTTGGCGGTCAGCCGCGGTGCCGCGATCGACAGCGTCAACGCGAACATCTCGGTCATCAGCGCGCCGGTAACCATGGGCAGAAGTGCCGGGAGCACTGGCCTCGCCGCGGCGTCCACGAACCGGCGACCATCGAGCGCCTCCTCGAGTGCCATCGCCGCACCGAAGTCGTCCGCACATGACAGCGCCCGCATCCGCCAGCACATGTAACACGGCCCGCCGTCGGGCAGCACCAGCGGACCGACCGTCGCCCGGGCGCTCTGCACTTCCGCATGCAACGTCGGTACGCCGAGCTCCAGGCCGACCGCGTTGATCCACTGATGCAGCACCGGCAGCGAGCCATCACCAGCCGCGACGACGAGATCCGCACCCGCCATCAAGGCAGGCAGTTCGTCGCGACGAGACGGGTACGGCGCTCGAATCAGGCCTGGGATCCCGGCGCCCGCAAGAACCTCCACCTGCCCGACCACAACAACCCGCACCGTGGCCAACCGCCTGGCGAGCAGTTCGTGGTCGGACGAAGGCACCGCGTACAGCCAGTCCGGCGCCGCGCCCTTCTCCATCAAGACCCCAGAATCGAGCAGTGAGCCGATCAGTCGATCGACCTCGAGTGCCGGCAGATCGGACAACTTGTCGAGGAGGTCCGCACGGCTGAGCGGCTGTGCGAGCGCCGGCAGGATCCTGTCCCGCACCACCCGCGCGACCCCGCCCTCGAGTCGCAACGTCGCAGACGGCGTGCTGAGTACGACGTCGCCACCGGTACCGCGACCGTCCTCACGCGTCCCGTTCGAGGAGTCGACGTCGACGACGTCCAGGCCAGGGACGGACGTGATGTACGGTCCCCGGCCTGGCCGCCTCGAGGTCATCCGCCGAGGTCTCCGAAGCGCCCGACGGCACCGGCACCGAACCCGCCCGGGGCGCAGCCGGAGCCGCCGGTGTCCTCGCCGGGGCTGAACCCGCCCGGGGCGCAGCCTGTGCCGCCGGTGTCGACGCCTGGGCCGAACCTGCCCGGGGCGCAGCCGGTGCCGCCGCCCAACAGCGCCGACAAGATGTCGCGGACCTTGATATAGATGCGGAACTCGTCCGCGGTGATGTCCTGGATATCCGACACGGACCGCGTCGTCAGTTGTTGCTCCAGCTTGACGATCCTGCCCTGGAGCTCGTCGTACTCCTCCTGACCTGGCATCGCTTCCCCCTCCGAGCATGAACGGCGAGGTGACGCCACGTGATCCCCCTGCGCCCCGTTGTGTCTGCGGCGGCCCCCACCACGAATCGGCCGGTCACAGCCGATCTTTCGAGTATCGTCCCGGCGGCAGCAGGCCTCAAGGGGTGCGGCTCCCCGGTGGTTCGCGTGGCTGACCGATTCGGTCGAGGCATAAGGTCCAGAGCATGGAGGATCGAGGGGCTGCCGGTGCTGACCTGCATCTGGACCTGGCGGCGTCACGGGGCCGGAACGATCTGGTTCAAGCGTTGCATGCATCGATCCGGAGCGGGCGGTTGCCGGCCGGCACGCGGCTGCCGTCGTCGCGATCGCTGGCGAAGGATCTCGGCATTGCCCGCAACACCGTTGCCGACGCCTACGGTCAACTCGTTGCCGAGGGCTGGCTGACCGCCCGACAAGGCTCCGGCACAGTGGTCGCCAACCGTGCCAGCACTCCGCCGGCTCCTAACGTGTCGTTGCCCTCAGCAAGGGCATACCGCTACGACCTGACCCCCGGCGCACCTGATGTCTCGACGTTCCCGCGCGGTGAGTGGCTGACCGCCGCGCGGAAGGCGTTGACCGCGGCACCCAACGAGGCCTTCGGCCTGGGCGATCCGCGCGGCCGGATCGAACTGCGCCGGACGCTCGCCGACTACCTCGCCCGCGCCCGCGGCGTCCGCGCCGATCCCGAACGGATCCTGATCTGCGCCGGCTACGTGCAGGGCGTGAGCCTGCTCTGCGAAGTACTGCGGAACCTCGGCGGGACGACCGTGTCCGTGGAGGAGTTCGGGTACGCCTTACACCTGGACGTGATCCGGTCGCGGGGCCTCACGCCTGTGCCGGTCCCGGTCGACGAGCTCGGTGCGCAGGTTTCACAGCTGACTGGTGACGGTGCACTGCTCACACCGGCGCACCAGATGCCGACGGGCGTGCCGCTTGCGCCGGAGCGTCGTACTGCGGCGGTCGAGTGGGCGCGGGACTCCGGGGGAGTGCTGATCGAGGACGATTACGACGGTGAGTTCCGGTACGACCGGCAGGCGGTGGGGGCGTTGCAGGCGCTGGACCCGGAGCGGGTCGTGTACACGGGGACGGCGAGCAAGAGCCTCGCGCCGGGGCTGCGGCTCGCGTGGATGGTGTTGCCGCATCGGTTGATCGAGCCAGTGGTCGCGGCCAAGCGGACGGCCGACTTCCAGACCGCGACCCTGGAGCAGCTCACCCTCGCGGAGTTCATTGCCTCCGGCCACTACGACCGGCACGTCCGGCGGTCCCGGCTGCATTACCGCCGGCGCCGGGACCGCCTGGTCGAACTGCTCGCCGTCCGCGCGCCGAACGTCAAGGTCGCCGGCATCTCGGCCGGCATGCACGTCCTCCTCGAGGTCCCCGGCGACGCGGAGGACATGGTCGCCCGGGCCGCCCGCCAGGGCCTGGGTCTCACCACCCTGAGCAGCTACCACTTCGACCCGACCCCGGCCACCCGCCAAGCGGTCATTGTCGGCTACGGCACCCCACCCGACCACGCCTACCCCGGCGCCCTCGACCTCCTCTGCCAGGTCCTAGGCGTCTAGAACGTCCACCAGCGCACGGATGTCGTCGGGTCCGACCCGGCAGCATCCACCGATGTACGCCGCCCCGGCGGCGAACCATGCTGAGGCAAGAGGGGTTCTGCGGCGGCCCGTCCATTGGCGGGCGGTGGCGTCCCAGGACTCGCCGGAGTTCGGGTAGGCGACGGCCGGCTTGCCGGTGACCGCGACGCCTGTCTCGACCGCGGGCTGGACGTCATCGGGGGTACAGCAGTTGATGCCGACGGCAATCACTTGGTCGATCGCAGCGATCGCGAAGGCGTCCGTGAGAGGTTGGCCGGCGCGCGTGTGACTCCCGGAGATCGAGTAGGAGAACCACGCCGGAAAGTCGAGCTCGGCGAGCAGCTCGACGAGTACCTGGGCTTCGTCCGCGTCCGGGATGGTTTCGACCGCCAGCAGGTCCGGCTCAGCACTGATCAGCAGCTCCATCCGTGGCCCGTGGAAGTCGCGGAGCGTGGCCGCACTCACGCCATACCGGCCGCGGTACTCCGATCCGTCCGCGAGCATCGCGCCGTACGGCCCGACCGACGCGGCGACCAGCCGGCGCCGTCCGTCGGTGAACGAGTCGCGCACGTCGCGGGCGATCCGCACACTGCTCGCGATCAGTCGCTCGGCCTCGGATCGCGGCACCCCGGCGCGCTCGAAGCCGACCACGCTGGCCTGATAGCTGGCCGTCGTCGCCACCATCGCCCCGGCGTCGTAGTACGCCCGATGCACCGCCGCGATCTCGGCCGGCGCGTCCTTCAGCAGCCGCGCAGACCACAACGCGTCCGACAGGTCGTGCCCACGATCTTCCAGGGCGTTCGACAGACCGCCGTCGAGGATGATCGGCCGGTCAGATTCCCTGGACAAGCTCGAAGACCTCGTCCGCGCAACCCCAGGACAGCGTGACCCCGGAACCACCATGCCCGTAGCAGTGGATCACCGGCTCACCCGTCCGCGTCCGGACCAGCTCGCACCGGATCGCCGGCCGGGCCGGCCGCAGTCCGACCCGATGCCGGATGATCTTTGCCTTGCGCAACTGGGGGACCAGTTCGGCCGCCCGCTCCAGCATCTGGTCCGCGGTCGCCTGATCGACCGCGAGGTTCCAGTCGTTGGGCTGACTGGTCCCGCCGACCACCACGTCATGCTCCCGCGGTACGACGTACGTCAACTCCGAAGGCGACCGATCGGCCACGAGCCACTCGGTCAGGCCACACTGCTCGACCGTCATCACCTGCCCCCGCACCGGCGTCACGGTCGGGTCGCTCGCGGTCAGCCGGGCACCGAGGCCGGCACAGTTGACGACCACATCGGCGGTCGTCGGCAAGGCCGGCAACGCCGCGCGGGTGAGCGTTCCGCCGGCCTGGTCCAGCCGCTTGACGAGCGACTCCAGGTACGCCGGCATCTCGATCACCGCCGTCGTGAACGACCAGCCGTCCTCGAACCCGGCCGGCGGCGACACCCGGGCCAGGTCAGGCAGGACGTCGGCCCAGCGTGGATCCGACTTCCGCTCCACCAGGAACTCGCGCCCGCGCCGCATCCGCACCGACGGCTCGAGCTCCGCCAGCTTGGAGAACTCCTCGTACGCCGTCCTGGACCAAGCGGCGACGCGGTCCTCGGGAGCCGACAGGTACGGGTACCAGATCGCCGCGGCCACAGCCGACGTCGTCTCCAGCGGCAGGTCGCGGGCGAACACGGCCACGTCGTACCCACCCTCGGCGAGCCGGACGGCACAGGTCAGCCCGATCACGCCCGCACCCACCACGATCACGCGCATTCACACATTGTGACCCGGGAGTACGCATCACGCCATGTGATGCAGGGTGACGTCAGTGCAGGTCGACAGCCAGTGAGTAGAACCGGGTGACCTGGGTAGCGCCGTTGTTGTCGTCGGACAGCAGGTACAGCTGCCGCTTGCCGCCGGGCAGGTTGCCGCCGAGGGCGAGCGCCTCGACGTTGTCCAGCAGCGGGTTCGGCTGCGGCTGCTTGGCGACCGCGCCGGACGGCGGGCAGTTCACCAGGTCGAACAGCAGTTTCTTCTGCAGGAAGACCTTCTCGGGCGCATCCGCCAGCGACGCCTGCTTCGACACGTCGACGGCCCGGCGCAATGACACGGTGAACACCCGGATCGTGTTGCCCACCCCCGGCGTGAACGTGCGCTCCATCGACACCAGTTCGTCCCGGTTCACCCAGGCGAGCTCGACCAGCGCGAGACCCGGGTCGGGCTTGTAGGCGTACTGCGCGGCGACCCGGTAGTCATGGCCCGGGAACCCAGCGTACCGAAGGATGCGGTTGCGCGTGCTGCCGTCGGCGTCAATGCCGTCGGACGCGAGCGGGCCCTCCATGCCGGCGAACAGCGACAGCCCGTCACGGCTGACCGCGAGCGACTCGAACGTCGCGTTGCTCGTCGCCTCACCGGCCGGCGCGACCTGGAAGCGTGACGGCACCGGCAGCGACGCGGTCTCCTTGCCGTCGGACAGCCGGAAGCGGCGGATCGACGGCTCGCGCTCGGACGTGGCCAGGATGGTCCGGTCGCCCCGCTCGACGACCAGGCCCTCGCCGTCGAAGTCCGCACCCGTGTACGGCGTACCGTCCGGGCGGCGCAGGATCGTCATCCCGTCGACGCTGACCGCCGTCGGCTTGCTGTTGGTCTTGAGCTGGAACACCCGGGCCGGCGTGGTCCCGACGTTGTCCACCAGAGCCGTCGCGCTGTGCGGGCCGGTCACGTTCAGCGCCGACAACCCGGCGACCGGCTGGCCGTCGAACGTCGTCTTGTCCAGCGCATCGCTGAAGCCGAGGAACCGCGCGTCCGGTGAGCAGGAACCACCACCGCTGGGATGCTTGCCCGGCGTCGCCGACGCCGTCAGCGTCGTGGTCAGGGCGGTCAGGACAACTGCTGCGGCGAGCGGCTTCTGCCAGCGCATTCAAGGCTCCTTGATCGGGACGTCAGCACCGATCGAAACCTATCGCGCACAACATCAGGTGAACATCACCGCACCAGACAGGGGCGCTTCGGATCGAACACCCAGCCGTCGACCAAGTACTGCATCGCGATCGCGTCGTCGCGTGCTCCGAGGCCATTTTGCTGGTGCAACTCGTGCGCGGCGGCAAGCGCATCGCGGTCCAACTCGACACCGAGCCCAGGCTTCGTCGGTACGGCGATCGACCCGTTCTCGATCCGCAACGGTTCCTTGGTCAGTGCCTGCCCGTCCTGCCAGATCCAATGCGTGTCCAGAGCGGTGATGTCGCCCGGTGCCGCAGCGCCGACGTGGGTGAACATCGCCAGCGAGATGTCGAAGTGGTTGTTCGAGTGCGACCCCCAGGTCAGCCCGAAGTCCGTGGACAACTGCGCGACCCGCACCGACCCGGCCATCGTCCAGAAGTGCGGATCGGCCAGCGGAATGTCGACCGCATCGACCCGGATGGCGTGCGCGAGCTCGCGCCAGTCGGTCGCGATCATGTTCGTCGCCGTCGGCAGCCCGGTCGCGCGCTTGAACTCCGCCATCGTCTCGCGCCCCGAGAACCCCGGCTCCGCGCCGACCGGATCCTCGACGTACGCCAGTACGTCGTCCATGCCCGAGCACCACGCGATCGCGTCCCGCACCGGCCAGGCGCCATTCGGGTCGATCGTGATCCGGGCCGACGGGAACCGTGCGGCCAACGCGCGCACAGCCTCGAGCTCGACGGGCCCGTCGAACACGCCACCCTTCAGCTTGAAGTCCGCGAATCCGTACCGCTCCTGCGCCGCCTCGGCCAGCGCCACCACCGCATCGGGTGTCAACGCCGGCTGCCGCCGCAGCTTCGACCACCGATCCTCGCCGGAGTCAGTCAGGTACGGAAGATCGGTTCGTCCGGCGTCGCCGACATAGAAGAGGTAACCAAGGACCGGCACGGCAGAGCGCTGCTGCCCGTCACCCAGCAGCTCGGCCACAGGCACGCCGAGATGCTGCCCCAACAGATCGAGCAGTGCCGATTCGAGGCCGGTCACCGCGTGGACCGTCGTACGGAGATCGAAGGTCTGTTGCCCCCGGCCACCAGCATCGCGGTCGGCGAAGGTCCGGGCCACGCGTCGGAGGAGTTGGCGGTACTGCGCCAGTTCCTGACCGAGTGCGAAGTCGGCGGCCGCACGGATCGTCGACGCGATCTTGTCGCCACCCGGGACCTCGCCGAGGCCGGTATTGCCCGAGCTGTCGGTCACGATCACGACGTTCCGGGTGAAGTACGGTCCGTGCGCGCCGCTCAGGTTCAGCAGCATGCTGTCGTACCCGGCGACCGGCACGACCTCGACCGAGGTGATCGTCGGCGTCACTTGATCCTGCCGATCAACGCGGTGAGCTGAGCCAGCTCGTCCTCGCTCAGGTCCTGCAGCGGTGGACGCACCGGTCCCGCGGATCGGCCGATCGCGGTCACGCCGGCCTTGACGATCGAGACGGCGTACCCCTTCATCCGGTCCCGGATGTCCAGGTAGGGCAGGACGAACTCGTTCAGCTTGCGGTAGACGCTCTCGCGGTCCTGCGCCAGGACGTCGGCGTAGAAGCCGAGTGCGAACTCGGGCACGAAGTTGAAGATCGCCGAGGAGTACGTGCTGACGCCGAGCTGCAGCAGCGGCAGCGCGAACGTCTCGGCCGTCGGCAGGCCGCCGATGTAGGTGAGCCGGTCGCCGACCCGGGCGTACGTGCGGGTCATCATCTCGATGTTGCCGACGCCGTCCTTCAGGCAGACGAGGTTTTCGTTGCGGTCGGCAAGCTCCGCGACGGACACGTCGGTGAGGATCGCGTTCGCCCGGCTGTAGACGGTGATGCCGAGACTCGTACTGCGGCAGACGGCCGACACATGTTCGATCAGCCCCTGCTGACCCGCCTCGGTCAGGTACGGCGGCAGCAGCAGGACTCCATTGGCACCGGCGGCCTCCGCGGCCTGGGCTTGCGCGATCGCGGTCGCCGTACCGCCGGTCGCAGGCGCGATCACCGGGAGCTTGCCGTTCACCTCGGACACTGCCGCGCGGACGACTGTGTCGATCTCGGCGGGCGTCAGCGAGAAGCCCTCACCGGTGCCGCCGGCGGCGAACAACCCGGCGACGTCGTACTGACTGAGCCAGGACAGGTGCTCGCGATAGCCGGACTCGTCGAAGCTCAGATCCGGGGTGAAGTGCGTCACCGGGAACGACAGCAGCCCGGTCTTGAGCTGAGCCGCGAGTTCGGCAGGGTTCATGCCGGTCAGCCTAGGAACCAGTGTGGATACCTGTCCAAGATCGATGTTGGATCTATCGATGCTCTGGAAGCATCGTGAGCACTCGCTGCAGCACCGGGCTGGCGGAGTCGCGGTTCCAGATCGCGTGCAGTTCGACCGGCTCACCCGGTACGCCGACCTCGCGGTACGTCACGCCGTCGACCCCGAGGCTGCGCGCCGAAGCGGGAACCAGCGCAACGCCGCGACCGGCCGCGACCAGGAGGACGACGGTCAGGATCTGCTGGACGTGCTGCTCGATCCGGGGACGGGAGTCGGCGAGGAATCGGACCGTCAGTTCGTGGAAGTAGCGCGCCTGGGTGGGGGAGTAGCTGATCACCGGCTCGTCGGCGAAGTCGGCCTGGGTCAGCGGGCGGTCCAGGGTCGCGAGCCGATGGTTGCTCGGCACAACGGCACACAGTGGTTCGCGGAACACGACGCGGGAGTCGAGCCGGCGGGTGTCGAAGGGCGGCCGGCCGAGGCCGAGATCCAGTTCGCCGCGCAGCAGGCCGTCGATCTGCGCCGGAGTGACGCGCTCGTGCAGGATCACGTCGACGTCCGGCAGTTCCTCCGACATCCGGCGCAGGAACGGGCCGAGGGTGCGGATCGCCGAGACAGCGGTGAAACCGAGGCGCAGCGTGCCGGCCGCACCCTGGTCGACCCGGCGGGCCAGATCGCCGGCCGTCTCGACCAGCGCCAGCAGCCGACGAGCCTCGGTCAGGAACGCCTGCCCGGCCTCGGTGAGCTCCACCCGGCGGTTGTCCCGCTCGAGCAGTCGCACCCCCACGGCACGCTCGAGCTTCTGGACCTGGCGGCTCAGCGGCGGCTGGGTCATGTTCAGCCGCTCGGCGGCGCGGCCGAAGTGGAGTTCCTCGGCGACGGCGACGAAGGCGCTCAGCTGGTCGAGCGAGAACATGATTCCCGGAAGGTATCACTCGGCGCCGGATCGGCCCTGTGAAGGCATCATTCCCCGGTGCCGGCTCAGCGGGTACCGAACTCGCACGTGTCGACGGTCCACGCGGCGCACTGCTCGCTGGTGGTGAAGCCGAGCCCGGGGCGATCCGGCACGAGCATGCGGCCGTCCAACGTCTCGAGACGCTCGTTGAACAACGGGTTCAGCCACTCGAAGTGCTCGACCCACGGCTCGCGCGGGTAGGCGGCGGCCAGGTGGAGGTGGATCTCCATCGCGAAGTGCGGCGCCAGTTGGAGGCCGTGGTGATCCGCCAGCGTGGCCAGCTTGAGGAACGGCGTGATGCCGCCGATCCGTGGCGCGTCCGGCTGGATGATGTCGGCAGCCCGGGCCTCGATCAGCCGGACGTGTTCGCCGACGCTCGACAGCATCTCCCCGGTCGCGATCGGCGTGTCCAGCGCCGCGGCCAACTCAGCGTGTCCCTCGGCGTCGTACGCGTCGAGCGGCTCCTCGATCCAGACCAGGTCGAACTGCTCGAGCACCCGCCCGAACCGCAGCGCCGTCGGCCGGTCCCACTGCTGGTTCGCGTCCACCATCAGCGGTACGCCGTCGCCCAGGTGCTCGCGGACGGCGCGGACCCGCTCCAGGTCGATCCGGGTGTCCGGCTGACCGACCTTGAGCTTGATCCCGCCGATCCCGTCTGCGAGCGACTTCGACGCGCGCTCCTTGACCTCCTCGATCGGCGCGTGCAGGAATCCGCCGGAGGTGTTGTACGCGCGCACCGAGTCGCGGTGTGCGCCGAGCAGCTTGGCCAACGGAAGCCCGGCCCGCTTCGCCTTCAGGTCCCACAGCGCGATGTCGATCGCCGCGATCGCCTGCGTCGCCACCCCGGACCGTCCGACCGACGCGCCGGCCCAGAGCAACTTGTCGTACACCTTGCCGATGTCCGACGGGTCCTCGCCGATCAGGCTCGCCGCGATCTCCTTGGCGTGCGCGTACTGCGCCGGTCCGCCGGCCCGCTTGGAGTAGCTGAACCCGATCCCGTGCTGGTCCTGCGCGGTCGCGATCTCCGCGAACAGGAACACGATCTCCGTCATCGGCCGCTGCCGCCCGGTCAGGACTTTGGCATCACTGACCGGGCGGTCCAGCGGGAGAACGACGGACGAGAGACGGACATGGCGGATCAGGTCGCTCGGCATCGACTCATCGTAGGGGCCGGACCGCCACGCCATCACAACGAATCGGCCCCCGCCACGCTCAGCGTGGCGGGGGCCGGTGTGGCGCGATTGTGATGGCGTGGCGGTCCGGGACTACTCGACCGTGACGGACTTGGCCAGGTTGCGCGGCTTGTCGACGTCGTGGCCGAGCGCGACGGCCGCGTAGTACGCCAGGATCTGCAGCGGGATGGTGAGCAGGATCGGGTCCAGCTCCGGCTCGTTCTTCGGTACGACGATCTTCGCGGCGACCCCGTCCGGTACGTCGACGGTCGCGTGCGTGACGACGTACAGCGGGCCGGACCGGGCGGCGATCTCGTGCAGCGCGCCGATGTTGCGGTCGACCAGTTCGTCGTCCGGCACGATCGCGACGCTCGGGACGTCCGGCGAGATCAGCGCGAGCGGGCCGTGCTTCAGCTCCGACGTCTGGTAGGCCTCGGCGTGCCGGTAGGAGATCTCCTTCAGCTTCTGCGCACCCTCGCGGGCGACCGGATAGCCGCGGGTCCGGCCGACGAAGAACAGGCTCTCGTGCTGGGCGAGCCGGCCGGCGATCTTGGCCAGGTCCTCCTCCTGGGCCACGATCGACTGGATGTGCTCGGGCAGCTTCTTCAGGCCCTCGATCAGCCGACGGCCGTCGGCGGGGGAGACGTCGCGGATCCGGCCGAGGTGGATGCCGAGCATCGCGAACGCGACCGCCATGTTGGTCAGCGCCTTGGTCGAGGCAACCGAGACCTCCGGGCCGGCGTGCAGGTAGACGCCGCCGTCGACCTCGCGGGCGATGCTGGACCCGACCGCGTTGACCAGGCCGATCACGCGGCCGCCCTTGCGCTTCAGCTCCTGGACGGCGACCAGGGTGTCCAGCGTCTCGCCGGACTGGCTGACCGCGATGTAGAGGGTGTCGCGCTCGACGACCGGGTTGCGGTAGCGGAACTCCGAGGCCGGCTCGGCGTCGGCGGGGATCCGGGCGACCTCCTCGATGAACTGCGCGCCCATCTGCCCGGCGTAGTACGCCGAGCCGCAGCCGAGGATCTTGACCCGCTTGATCTCCCGGGCCTCGCGGGCGTCCATGTTCAGGCCGCCCAGGTGGACGGTGTGGAAGCGCTCGTCGAGACGGCCGCGGATGGCCCGGCCGACCGCGTCCGGCTGCTCGTGGATCTCCTTCATCATGAAGTGCTCGTGCAGGCCGCGCTCGTACTCGTCGGCCTCCCACTCGACCGTCTTGGCGGTCTTGGTGGTGGGCGCGGCGTCCTGGGTGAAGGTGCGGTAGCCGTCGGCGCGGACGGTGGCCAGCTCGCCGTCGTCCAGGTAGACGACCTGACGGGTGTAGCGGATCAGGGCGGCCGCGTCGGAGGCGACGTGCATCTCGCCGTCGCCGATGCCGAGGATCAGCGGGCTGCCGTTGCGGGCGACCACGATCCGGTCGGGGAAGTCCAGGTCGATCACGGCGATGCCGTAGGTGCCCTCGATCCGGCGCAGGGCGGCCATCACCTTGTCCTCGAGGGTGGTGCCCTCGGACTGCTCGATCAGGTGCGCGAGCACCTCGGTGTCGGTCTCCGAGCGCAGCTTGACGCCGGCTTCCTCCAGCTGGGCCCGCAGCGCGCCGGCGTTGTCGAAGATGCCGTTGTGGACGACGGCGATCCGCTCGTTGCCGCTGGCGTGCGGGTGCGCGTTGTCCTTGCTCGGGCCGCCGTGCGTGGCCCACCGGGTGTGGCCGATGCCGAGCTTGCCGCCGAACCGCTTCGGCAGCGACGCCTCCAGCTCACGGACGCGGCCGGCGTCCTTGTGCACCTTCAGCTCGCTGGACCCCAGGACCGCGACACCTGCCGAGTCGTAGCCGCGATACTCCAGCCGTGCCAGTCCGTCCACCAGGATGGGCGCGGCCGGCTTGGTGCCGACGTACCCGACGATTCCGCACATGTGTTGGTGCCTTTCGAAGGTTGGTTGCTCACCGCTCAGCCGTAGACGATCCGTCGCAGCTGGCGGGCTGAGAGTTCGGGGGAGCGCACCGGCCAGTGCCGGAGCTCGGTACCGAGCCGGGCGAAGATCTCGTCGTTGCGGGCGCCGTAGGTCTGCAGCTCCCGGTGCCGGCGCCGGACGTACTCCTCGGTGGTCTCGGTGAAATAGGCCAGTACGTCGGCCACGACGCGCCGCGCGTCGTCCGCCGACAGCCCGGTGGTCCGGCTGACCTGCTCGGCCAGCTCGTCCACGGGCCCCACCGCCGCCTCACTGATCACCCGTCAACCTTGCAGCGTTTTCGGGGCCAGCGCAAAGGATCTGCCCGAAATCGGGCAAATATGACTTCCTGATCAGTCTCTGGTGACCTGCTCCAGGACCTTGCTGGCACGTGTCCTGCGGCGTAGGACTGGCACTGTACCGGGACGACTCTCGGGGCTGGGGAATCGGCCGTCCCGTCGATAGCCCGTCGACCGGGGAGGTCCCCCAATGTCCCGCTCACGCGTTCTGGCCGCGATCGCGGCCCTCGCACTCGTCACAGCCGGCGGTTCGACCGCGACGGCCGGTCAGGTGACCACGACGACACCGCTCCGTGGCGGCTCGATCGCCTTGTCCGGAGCGGCTGCCCGCGCCTTCGCCGTACCGCCCGGAATGGTCCGCCTCTGGACCGCCCAGCGGGCCGGCGGCGGCAGCCAGACTCGCTACCAGCAGATGGTCGGGACGGCGTCGGTCGTCGGCGGCCAGCTGACCGTGCTCACCGACAAGTCCGGCCGGACCACAGCTGTGATCGGCGCGTACTTCCCGGGCCTGAAGGCCAAGAACAGTGCGTCGGTGTCCGCCGCGAGCGCCCGTGGTACCGCGGCCAAGCGCGTCGGTGCCGCCGGGACGTGGTCGTCCGCGCTGCGCATCGATCCCAAGGACGGGCGGCTGTTCCACCAGGTCGCCAGCCAGCGGATGGATCAGCGCTGGGTGCAGTGGGTCGACGCCAGTACCGGTGCGGTGAAGAAGCAGTACGACGCTGTCGCGCACGGCGACGGGATCGGGGTGAAGGGCGACACGAAGCAGATCGACACCCGCCGGATCGGCGGCACCTTCTTCCTGCGGTCCGTGGACGGGCGGCAGGAGACGTACGACGCCGGCAACAAGCAGGTGCAGCCCGGCACGATCATGACCGACGCCGACGACCACTGGAACTTCAACAAGCCCAAGCTGCTCTCGCCGAGCCAGGCGCCGGGCGTGGACGCGCACTACTACGCCAACGTCACCGACGACTTCTACGCCGGGGTCTTCGGCCGCGACAGCCTGGACGACAACGGCATGCCGATCATCTCGACCGTGCACTACGCGAACCGGTACTGCAACGCGTTCTGGAACGGCGAGCAGATGGCGTACGGCGACGGTGACGGCACGACCTGCATCTCGCTGTCCGGCGGCCTCGACGTGGTCGGGCACGAGCTCACCCACGGCGTCACCGAGTTCACCTCGAACCTGATCTACGAGAACGAGTCCGGCGCGCTGAACGAGTCCTTCAGCGACATGATGGGCAGCACGATCGAGTTCTACGCGGCGCAGCGCGGCCTCGACCCGGCCGGTTCACCCGACTGGCTGATCGCCGAGGACGTGTTCCTCGCGCCCGACGTGGCACCCGGGTTCCGGAACATGTCCGACCCGCGCGAGGACGACGACCCCGATCACTACAGCGAACTGCTCGTCGGTGACACCGACAACGGGTTCGTGCACAGCAACAGCGGGATCTCGAACCACGCCTACTACCTGGCCGTCAACGGCGGCAAGAACGCCGGCTGCGACGCGGTCGGGTCGAACGGCCACCAGCACACCGCCGACTGCGGCGTCACGGTGCCGGCGATCGGGCTCGCCGCCGCCCGGACGGTGTTCTACGACGGCTTCACCAGCCTGCCGGAGTTCGCGAACTTCTGCGACGCCCGCAACGCCACGGTCGCGGTCGCGGGTGCGAACGCAACGGCGATCAACGCCGCGTGGGCCGCCGTCGGCGTCCACGGCGGCTGCACGCCGGCGACCCCGCCGCCTCCGCCGTGCGTGAGCGACCCGGACGCCACCGTTCCGTTCGGAACGCCGCATCCGTACGGCAACAACGGGGACTGCACCTGGGTCTACGACAACGGGTCCGGCGGGTTCGCGTTCCACTTCAGCCTGCTCGACACCGAGAAGAACTTCGACTACGTGACCGTGTCGGATGCGAGCGGGAACGTGCTGGCGACGTACACAGGCACCTTCCGTCGCGCCATCACCTCGCCGTGCATCAGCACACCGACCGGCAGCGTCCACTTCACCAGTGACGGTGCGGTGACGGCTCAAGGCTTCACAGTCGACGCTGTCGTCGCCTGCTGAGGTCACCGGAACCTGTCGAGCCACGGGACCCCGACCGCGAACAACGGGTCGGGGTCCAGGCGGTAGACGCGCTCGCGGCCCCTGAGGGTGACATGGACGAGTCCGGCCTGCTCCAGGACACCCAGGTGGCGGGTGATCGTCGGCCAGGAGTGGTCGAAGCGTCCCGCGATCTCGCCCGAGGTCATCTCGCCGCCGCGCAGGTGCAGGACGAGCAGGATGGTACGGCGGGAGTGGTGCGCGAGGGCGGTGAACACCCGGTCGAGGTCGTCCAGGTCCCGCCCGCCGCGGGAGCCGGCGGTCAAGCCGGCAGATCCTGTGCCAGATCCTGGGGCAGGTAGTGCGGGAAGTCCCACTTCGGCTGCCCGTCCCGCTCCTCGAGCAGCGGGTCCATCCGCTCCCAGAGCGTGAGCACGTCCGGGTGCTCGTGCGCCCGCGCGAATCCACCGTCGACCCAGGTGAAGATCTCGACGTACGTCGGCTCGTCCACCGACCGGAACACCGTCGCCCGCTCCTCGGTCACGAACCCGAGCCCCCGCAACGTCGCCCAGTGCCCGCCGAGCACCTCACGGAACCGATCCTCGTCCGCCGCCCGGACCCGATAGGTACAGATCACCGTTTCCTTAGCCATATCGCTAAGTAACTGCCTGCGGCCGACGCCTGTCAACACTTCGGTGAGCTCAGAACAGGCGCAGTACGTCGGATTCCATGCCGCGGAGGGCGTCGTAGTCGACGGTGAGGCATTCGAGGCCCCGGTCGGTGGCGAGGACCTTGGCCTGGGGCTTGATCAGCTGGGCGGCGAAGATGCCGCGGACCGGGGCCAGCATCGGGTCGCGGTTGAGGAGTTCGACGTACCGGGTGAGCTGCTCGACGCCGTCGATCTCGCCGCGGCGCTTGATCTCGACGGCGACGTGCTTGCCGTCGGCATCCCGGCAGAGGAGGTCGACCGGGCCGATCGCGGTCGGGTACTCGCGCCGTACCAGGGTCCAGCCCTCGCCGAACGTGTGCACGTGCTCGGCCAGCAGTTCCTGCAGGTGCGCCTCGACGCCGTCCTTGATCAGACCGGGGTCGGTGCCGAGCTCGTAGGCGGTGTCGCTGTGCACCTCCTCGATGGTGATCCGCAGCTCTTCACCGGCCTTGTTGGTGACGCTCCACACGTCGCCGTCCTCGGTCAGCTTGCACGGCGGCGACATCCAGTTGAGCGGCTTGTACGAGCCGCCGTCGGCGTGGATCAGTACCGACCCGTCCGCCTTCACCATCAGCAACCGAGGCGCCATCGGCAGATGAGCCGTCAGCCGACCGGAGTAATCCACAGAACACGTAGCAATGACCAAGCGCACGAGAAAGCACCGTAGTCGACGCGGGGGTGGGAACCCATGTCGCCTGGCCGTTCGGAGTGGCAGGGTGGTGAACATGATGCCGAAGGTCAGCGAACAGGCGATCGCCGAGTACGACGCGGTCGCGGCCGGACTGGAGTCGGCCGGCGTGGTCCGGGGAAGCATGTTCGGCATGCCCTGTCTCAAGATCGGTAAGAAGGTGGTCGCCGGGATGTTCGGTGACGCCATGACGTTCAAGCTCCCGCCGGAGCCGCGGGAGAAGGCGCTCGCGCTGCCGGGCGTCGAGGCGTTCGACCCGGGCATGGGCCGGCCGATGAAGGAGTGGGTGGTGATCCCGCTGGCACAGTCCGCGGTCTGGCCGGACTACGCCGCCGAGGCACTGGAGTACGTCGGCGGATGAATCTCATGTGTCCCGCGCGGATTCTGCTGTTGCCTGGGGATGTGCAGGATCCGGTGGTCGGGGACAGGATCGCCCAGGTGTACGCCGGCCCGTTCGAGGCGGCAGCCGGCACCCGGTTGGCCGACCACCTCGGCGTCCGGCTGACCGTCGTACCCGAGCTCGCGCAGCGACCCGACGAGGAGCTGCAGGCGATCGCCGACCTGCACCGCGGCGAGACCGTGGTCGTGCTCGGCGCCGATCTCGGGCTGAGGCTCCCGGCGATCGTCGAGCACACCGGCGACGGGTGGGCCCGGGTGCCGACCGACAACGAGGTCACGCTGGCGACGTACGAGCAGGCCTCCGAGAAGTTCCGGGAGTCGATCCCCAAGGAGCCCAACGAGCTGCTCATCGACCTGCTCGCCGAGGCAGTTGCGCCCGGCGCCCGCATTCTCGAGCTCGGCAGCGGGACCGGCCGCGACGCGATCGAGTTGGAGCGGCGCGGTTTCGTCGTACGGCGTACCGACGCGACCCAGGCCTTCCTCGAGATGATGCGTGCCGACGGGTACGACGCCGATCGGCTGAACGCGATCACGGACGACTTCGGCGGTCCGTACGACGCTGTGTTCGCCGACGCGGTGTTCCTGCACTTCGACCGTAGCCAGCTGGCCGGAGTACTCCGGAAGGCGTTGCGGGCCGCGCCGGTACTCGCGTTCGCGACGCGGGAGGGCAAGGGCGAGGAGTGGTCCAACCGGACCCTCGACCTGCCCCGGCATTTCGTCATGTGGCAGGAGGAACCATTGCGCGAACTGCTCACCGCGACCGGCTGGAACGTCGAGCAGGTCGGACGCAGCGAGTCGCGGATCGGGTTCTGGTTCAGCGTCCTGGCGACCCGCCCATGATCCGCGCGGGGATCATCCTGCTCTCCCGGCACGGAGTGGCCGCGATCGAGCGGGTGCGCGACGGACGGACGTACCACGTCCTGCCGGGCGGCCAGGTCGAGGAGGGCGAGAGCCTGGCGGAGGCGGCCCGGCGCGAGACCCACGAGGAACTGGGTGTGCTGGTGAAGATCCGCGGGCTGGTCGCCGTGGTGAACTTCGGCACGAGCACCCAGCACTACTTCCTGGCCGAGTCGATCGGTGGCGAGTTCGGCGCCGGCGAAGGGCCGGAGATGGGAAGTACCGCGGAGTCGGAGGCCGGGAGCTATCGGGCGGTGTGGTTGCCGGTCGGGGACCTTCTCGGGCGCGAGCTCAAGCCGAAACCGGTCGCCTCGATGCTCGACAGTGCGCCGGATCCGGCCTGGCTGCTGGACGGATGGCTGGAGTCGCCGGTGGTGTTCGACGAGGTGTGAGGTTGGCCTCCCGGGTGACTCAGCTCATGGGCGGACCAGTAGTGGGACTGGCATAGTTCGGGCCATGGCTCGGGAACTGAAGACGGTGGGTGTGGTCGGTCTGGGCACGATGGGTGCCGGGATCGCCGAGGTGTTCGCGCGCAACGGCCTGACCGTGGTCGGCGTCGAGCGTGACGACGAGGCGGCCGCCCGCGGCCGCGGGCACATCCAGCACTCCACCGACCGGGCGGTGAAGCGCGGCAAGCTGTCGGTCGAGGACCAGCAGGCGCTGTTCGACCGGGTCACCTTCGCCACCTCGCTCGAGGCGCTCGCGGACTGCGACCTGGTGATCGAGGCCGTGATCGAGCGGCTCGAGCTCAAGCGCGAGATCTTCTCGGCGCTGGACAAGGTCGTCCGCGACGACGCCATCCTGGCCACCAACACCTCGTCCCTGTCGGTCACCGAGATCTCGGTCGCCACCCAGCGCCCGCGCCGCGTCGTCGGCATGCACTTCTTCAACCCCGCGCCGGTGCAGGAGTTCGTCGAGGTGATCCGAACCGTGGTCACCGAACCGGACGTGGTCGAGGACGTGCTCGCGCTGGCGCGCCGGCTCGACAAGGTCCCGGTGGTGGCGGCCGACCGGGCCGGCTTCATCGCGAACGCCCTGCTGTTCGGCTACCTGAACCACGCGGTCTCGATGGTGGAGTCGCGCTACGCGACCCGCGAGGACGTGGACGCGGCGATGCGGCTCGGCTGCGGCTACCCGATGGGCCCGCTCGCGCTGCTCGATCTGATCGGCCTCGACACGGCGTACGAGATCCTCGACACGATGTACAAGCAGGGCCGCAACCGGCTGCACGCGCCGGCCCCGATCCTGAAGCAGATGGTCACCGCCGGGCTGCTCGGCCGCAAGACCGGCCGCGGCTTCTACACCTACGAGGCGCCGGACTCGCCGGTCGTGGTCGACGACGAGCACACACCGGCGTCGGACGGCGCGGAGATCGCCGTACGCCCGATCAAGCAGGTCGGCGTGGTCGGCTCCGGGACGATGGCCGTCGGCATCATCGAGGTCTGCGCCAAGGCTGGGTACGACGTTCTGTACGTCGCCCGCGGTACAGAGAAGGTCGACCGGGTCCGGGCCGGCCTCGAACGCTCGCTGGAGAAGGGTGTTCAGCGCGGCAAGCTGTCGTCGGAGGAGCGGGACGCGACACTGCGCCGGATCACCGGGACGGCCAAGCTCGACGACCTCGCGCGCGTCGACCTCGTGGTCGAGGCCGTGGTCGAGGAGCTGAGCGTCAAGCAGGCGCTGTTCGAGACCTTCGACGAGATCTGCAAGCCGGGCGCGATCCTGGCGACGACCACCTCGAGTCTGCCGGTGATCGACCTGGCGATGGCGACGAAGCGGCCGGCCGACGTGGTCGGTCTGCACTTCTTCAACCCGGCGCCGGTGATGAAGCTGGTCGAGGTCGTGAGCACGGTCAGCACCTCCCCGGACGTGGCCGACACGGTCGCGGCGCTGGCTGTTGCCGCTGGCAAGCACCCGGTCCGGTGCGGCGACCGGGCCGGCTTCATCGTGAACGCGCTGCTGTTCCCGTACCTGAACGACGCGGTCCGGATGCTCGAGGCGCACTACGCCGGGGTCGACGACATCGACGCCGCGATGAAGCTCGGCTGCCGGCTCCCGATGGGTCCGTTCGAGCTGCTCGACGTGGTCGGTCTGGACGTCTCGCTGGCCATCCAGCGGACCCTGTACCTCGAGTTCCGCGAGCCCGGGTTCGCTCCGGCCCCGCTGCTCGAGCACCTGGTCACCGCCGGCTACCTGGGCCGCAAGACCGGCCGGGGATTCCGCGACTACAGCAACTAACTGCACAGCGGTGCGCCGCTGATCTACGCTGCTGCGCATGAGATCTCGTGCAGTGACGGCGGTGGGGGTGGCGCTGGTCCTCGGGCTCGGCGCGTGCGCTCCGGAGGATGAGCCCAGCAGTACGTCGACGCCGTCCGGCGCCGACGCCTGCGCGAAGGACAAGCTGGCGGTGAAGACGGCCGGCACGCTCGCGGTCGGCACCGACAAGCCGGCCTACGAGCCGTGGTTCTCGAACGACGACCCGGCCAACGGCAAGGGGTACGAGTCGGCCGTCACCTACGCGGTGGCGAAGAAGCTCGGCTTCGAGACCGCCGAGGTGAAGTGGCAGACGGTGCCGTTCAACTCGGCGTTCGCGCCCGGGCCGAAGAGGTTCGACTTCGACGTGAACCAGGTGTCGATCTCCGAGGACCGGCGCAAGGCCGTGGACTTCTCGTCGGGGTACTACGACGTCCGCCAGGCCGTGATCACGACCGCCGGCAGCAAGATCGCGAACGCGAAGTCCGTCGCGGAGCTGGCCGACGCGAAGCTCGGTGCCCAGGTCGGCACGACGAGCTACACGACGGCGGAGGAACTGATCAAGCCGAAGCAGAAGATGGCGCCGTACGACACCAACGACCTGGCCGTCCAGGCGCTGAAGAACAAGCAGCTGGACGGGATCGTCGTCGACCTGCCGACCGGGTTCTACATGACCGCAGCGCAGCTCGACGACGGCAAGATCGTCGGTCAGCTGCCGGCGTCGTCGGGCCAGGTCGAGCAGTTCGGCTTCGTGCTCGAGAAAGGGTCCGGGCTGACCGGGTGCCTGTCCCAGGCGGTCGACGCGCTGAAAACCGACGGGACGCTCGCCAACCTGCAGAAGGAGTACCTCACGACACAGGGCGCGCCGGAACTGTCGTGACGGACTGGCAGCCGTCCGCGCTGCAGCTGGAACGGATCGCGTACCGGCAGCGACGGGCGCGGCGCTCGAGGCTGATCGCGGTGGTCAGCTCGGTGGTGCTACTGGCACTGGTTGCCATCGGCATCGGATCGACACCGGGCTGGCCGCGGGTCCGGGCGACGTTCTTCGACCCCCAGCGCGCCTGGGAGGCGTTGCCGGTCGTCGCCGAGGGGTTGTGGCTGAACATCCGGGTGATGCTGATCTGCGCCGTCCTGATCGTCGTGATCGGGATGGCGCTGGCGATCCTGCGGACTCTGCGTGGCCCGATCTTCTTCCCGCTCCGCGTCTTCGCCGCGGCGTACACGGACGTCTTCCGCGGGCTCCCATTGCTGCTGGTGATCTTCCTGCTCGGCTTCGGCGTACCGGCCCTGCGGCTGCGCGGATTGCCGAACGCGGCCGTCATCTGGGGTGGCGTTGCGCTGGTGCTGACCTATTCGTCGTACGTCGCCGAGGTGTTCCGCGCCGGGATCGAGTCGGTGCATCCGTCGCAGCGCGCGGCCGCCCGTTCGCTCGGCTTGTCGTACCGGCAGACGCTGCGCTTCGTCGTACTGCCGCAGGCCGTCCGTCGCGTCATGCCACCGCTCTTGAACGACTTCGTCAGCCTGCAGAAGGATTCCGGGCTGATCGCCGTACTCGGGGTCATCGACGCGATCCGCGCGGCCCAACTGGAGACCGCGATCGACTTCAACTTCACGCCGTACGTCGTGGCTGGGCTGCTGTTCGTCGCCTTGACGATCCCGCTGACGCGGCTGACCGACTACGTCGCGCGCCGCCAGGGCTGGTATGGCGGGGGAGGTGGACCGGTGTGAGCCTGCTGTCCTTGCGTGGAGTGCGGAAGGCGTACGGCGACAACGTGGTGCTCGACGACTTCGGCCTGGAGGTCGAGGAGGGCGAGTGTGTCGTGCTGATCGGCGCGTCCGGCTCCGGGAAGTCGACGCTGCTGCGCTGCATCAACCTGCTCGAGGTGGTCGACGACGGCGTGATCGAGCTGGCCGGCGCCGACATCACCGACCCGCGGGCCGACGCCGACAAGATCCGGTCCAGGATCGGGATCGTCTTCCAGTCGTACAACCTGTTCCCGCACCTGTCCGTGCTCGACAACGCGACGCTGGCGCCCATCCGGGTGCACGGAGTGCCGAAGCAGGAGGCCCGGCGGCGGGCGCTGGAGATGCTGGACCGGGTCGGCCTGCGCGGCAAGGCAGACGCGCGGCCGGACGACCTGTCCGGCGGCCAGCAGCAGCGCGCCGCGATCGCCCGCGCGCTGGTCAACTCACCCACTCTGATGTTGCTCGACGAGATCACCTCGGCCCTCGATCCCGAACTGGTCGGTGAGGTCCTCGATCTGCTCCGCGACCTGCGGTCGGAGGGGATGACGATGCTGATCTGCACGCACGAGATGGCGTTCGCCCGCGAGATCGCCGACCAGGTCTGCTTCCTCCACCACGGTCGCCTGCTCGAGAGCGGCCCGCCCGCGGACGTCCTCGACAACCCCGTCCAACCCCGCACCCAGGAGTTCCTCCGCCGGATCACTAGTGCAGGGTGAGTGCGGTTTCCGACTCGAGGTGGGACAGCTTCTCCGGGTTGCGGACGTAGTAGATGCCGGTGACGTGGGCGTCCTCGATCCGCAGCGCGACGACGCCGTCGAGCTCCCCGTCGAAGCGGAACAGCAGCGCCGGGTTGCCGTTGATCACGGTCGGCTCGGTGGTGAGCGTGCCGCCGACCTTCTGCACGCTGCCGACGAACATGCGGATCGCCTTCTCCGCGCCGACGATCGGACGCAGTGCGGTGAGTTTGAGGCCGCCACCGTCGCTGACCAGGACCACGTCCGGCGCGAGTACGTCCAGTAGGGCCTTCAGGTCGCTGGCCTCGACCGCCCGCTGGAAGGCCTCGAAGGCAGCCCGTCCTTCGTTCGGGGAGACCACTGTGCGGGGGCGGCGGGCGTCGACGTGCTGCCTGGCGCGGTGCGCGATCTGGCGGACGGCCGCCGGGTTCTTGTCGACGGCCGCCGCGATGTCGTCGTAGCTGACACCGAACGCCTCGCGCAGGACGAAGACGGCCCGCTCGGTCGGAGTGAGCGTCTCCAGGACCAGCATCATCGCCATCGACACGCTCTCGGCCAGCTCGACGTCCTCGGCCGCGTCCGGAGCGGTCAGCAGCGGTTCGGGCAGCCAGGGACCGACGTACGCCTCCCGGCGCCGCTGCATCGTGCGCAGGCGGTTGAGCGACTGGCGGGTGGTGATCCGGATCAGGTAGGCGCGCTGATCGCGGACCTGATCCAGATCGACCTTGCTCCACCGCAGCCAGGTCTCCTGCAGCACGTCCTCCGCGTCGACCGCCGATCCGAGGATCTCGTAGGCGACGGTGAACAGCAGGTTCCGGTGCGCGACGAAGGCATCGGTTGCCGGGTCACTAGACGGGTCGCTCATCAAGGCAGCTCTCTCCTCAGGCCGGGCGGCCTGCGTCCGCGGGCGCCTGTGCGGCCTTGGCCCGCAGTACCTTCCGGCGTTGGCGATCCTTGAACCAGAGATCGAGCTTGCCGGGTCGGCGCGCCTCCTGCCTGAGCTGCCAGATGGTGCTCTTGCAGACACCTTCCTTGAGCATCGCCATGGATCGGTTGCCCAGATAGAACACGCTGGTCGGGGTGTCGTCCCGCTTGGCGTACTGGACCACACCGGCCCGGCGTCCCAGGCTGATGCACTCGCCGAAGAACCCGACATCGAAGCCGGCGGGCTCCCGGCCGGCGATCCGGCTGAGCACCGCCTCCGCTGCCTGCGGGCCCAGCTGCATCGCGGACTGGCAACTCATCCGCACCGGCAGGTCCGATGGTGCCCCCGAGTCCCCGGCCGCGATGATGCGTACGTCGTCCACACTGGTGAGGGTCTCATCGGTGAGCAGCCGCCCGAGGGAATCCGTGCTCAACCCGCTGCGGGTGGCGAGATCCGGCACGCTGAATCCTGCGGTCCAGATCGTCACGTCACTGTGCAGCTCGCGACCGTCGGCGAGCTGGACCGCGTCAGCGGTCACGCCCGTCACCGTCGCGCCGTCGCCTTCGAGCACGGTCACGCCGAGCTTGGCGAGCCGCCGGGCGACCGAGCGCCGGGCCCGCGGATGCAGGTACGGCCCGAGCACCTTTCCGCACACCAGAGTCACTGTACGGCCCTGCTCCGCCAGTTCGGACGCGGTTTCCAGGCCGGTCGGTCCGGCGCCCACCACCGTCAGCGCGGCCGATGCCGACGCGGCGTCGACGACCGGCTGGAGTCGGCGTGCCTGTTCCAGGGTGGAGATCGGGTAGGCGTACTCCGCCGCGCCGGTCACGCTGGGGTCCCCGCTGCCGCTGCCGACCGCGTAGATCAGGTAGTCGTAGTCCAGGGCACCGCCGCTCGCCAGGATCACCTGACGTCCGGCCGCGTCGATCTGGGTGCCAGTGTCGACCACGAGTTCGACGCCGCCGGCCAGGATGCTCGGGTAGTCCACCAGCGCGTCGTCCGACCCGCCGACGAGCTGGTGCAGCCGGATCCGTTCGACAAAGGCCGGACGTGGGTTGATCAGGGTCACATGTACGTCGTCGCGCTGCGTCAGGCGGTTGGCAGCCATCACGCCGGCGTACCCGCCGCCGATCACGATGACATCGGTTTTCTCGGTCATGGCCACTCCTTCGTCTCAGAGATGGCCTTAAAGACACCGCACCTGCGGCAGATGTGACACCAGTGAGTCAGATCACTCAGGGCTCGGCGTCCGCGTAGTCGCCGCAGGGACCGCCGCCGATGGCTTCGGGCAGGACCGCCGTACGCCGGTCCGGCCGGACCAGCGGGTTGTAGAAGGCGGCGATCTCCCTGCTGTCCTCCGGGATGTAGTGGAAGATCAGTGCGCGCCGGAACCGGTCAGCGCTCGAGTTCGGGCGGGAGCCGTGGACGACGCTGCCGTGGAAGAACAGCACGTCACCGGCCTTCATCTTCGTCTGCACCTTCCGCAGGCCTTCCGGGATCGGGACCTCCGCGTTGGTGAACGACTCCGTCAGGTCGGCCGGCTCGGGACAGACCAGCTCGGTCTTGTGCGAACCGGGGACCACCGCGAGCCCGCCGTTCTCCGCGTCCACGTCGTCGATCGCGATCCAGGCCGCCAGGCAGGTCTCCGGATCGGCCCGCAGGAACGTGTTGTCCTGGTGCATCGCCTGGCCGCGCGCACCCGGCGGCTTGAAGTAGAACATCGACTGGGCGCCGAGCGCGGGCCCGATCAGGGTGGTCACGACATTGAGGATCCGGCTGTCCAGCATCAGCTCCAGCGAGATCCTGCCGGCTTCGGCCTCGGGCCGCCGGTGCGGATGCACGAACCGCGGATACCGCGCCAGCGGATCGTCGTCCGGTACGCCGTCGTCGATCGCGAGCGAGTGGTCGGCGGCAACCTGTTCCATGAACACGGTCCTGATCCGCTCGACCTCGGCGGTGGTCAGCACCTGCGGGACCTGGACGATCCCCTCGTCGCGATAGATCTCAGCCAGTCCGTCGGTCATGCCTCCAGGATCGGCGGCGACGGGCGGCCGGGACGATAGCCTATCGAGCTGTGAACCTTCGAGATCCTGCTACCCGAGACTCGCCGACCCCGGTCGTCCGGCGACTGCTCACCGGTGAGTTCGACGAGGATTCCGACTACGCGACCTTCCGCAGACGCGGCACGACGGACTGGCTGTTGGTGCACACCCTGGACGGCCGGGGCCGCTTCGGCGGGCCGACCGGCGACGTCGTCGCCGACCCCGGTACGGTGACGCTCGTCCGCCCGAGCACGCTGCACGACTACGGCACCGTGGGGGAGCGGTGGCACTTCCTCTACGCCCACCTCAACCCGAAACCCGACTGGCTCCCGCTGCTGGACTGGCCGGAAGTTGCCCCGGGCATCGTTCAGCTCCGCCCCGCCGGGCCGACCGCCGACCGGATCGCCGACCACCTGCGTGACGCCGTCCGGCACCAGAGCAGCGTCCTCCCACAGGCCGAACAGCTGAGCGCCAACTCCCTCGAAGCCGCCCTGCTGTGGTGCGACACCCAGAACCCCAGGGCGGTGCAGATCGACGACCGGCTGCTGCGCGCCATCGAGTTGATCGACCAGGATCTGACGGCGAACCTCGACGTACCCCGGCTGGCCCGCGCGGCGAGTCTCTCGGTGTCCCGCTTCGCGCACCTGTTCCGCGCACAGCTCGGCGTCAGCCCGCAGCAGTTCGTCGAGCACCGCCGCCTCGACGCGGCCCGCACCCTCCTCGAGCTCACCAGCCGCTCGGTCGCCTCGGTGGCCGCGCAGGTCGGCTATCTCGATCCTCTGTACTTCTCCACCCGCTTCCGCCACCACACCGGCAGCAGCCCGACGACGTACCGTCAGCGCGACGACAGGTAGGTGAGGACTGCCATCACTCGGCGGTTGTCGTCCTCCGAAGGCGGGAGGTCGAGCTTGGAGAAGATGTTGTTCGTGTGCTTGCTGACGGCCTTCTCGGTGACGAAGAGGGCGCTGGCGATGGCGGCGTTCGACCGGCCCTCGGCCATCAGGCCGAGCACCTCGGCCTCGCGTGGCGTCAGCCGGCCGATCGGTTCGTCGCGCGTGTTGCGGGCCAGCAGTTGCCCGATCACGTCCGGGTCCATCGCGGTCCCGCCGGCAGCCACCCGTCGTACCGAATCGAGGAACTCGGCCACGTTCGAGACCCGGTCCTTGAGCAGGTAGCCGACCGCGCCTCCGCCGCCGGTCAACAGCTCCCGCGCGTACAGCTGCTCGACGTACTGCGACAGGACCAGGATCGGCAGGCCGGGGACCTGGCGGCGGGCCTCGATCGCGGCCTTCAGGCCCTCGTCGGTGAAGGTCGGTGGGAGCCGTACGTCGACAACGGCCACATCCGGCCGGTGCTCCACCAGGGCGGGCACCAGCCGGGGACCGTTGTCGACTGCCTCGACGACCTCGAAGTCGTGCGCCTCCAGCAGGCGGATCAGGCCGTCCCGGAGGAGGGCGTGGTCTTCAGCGATGAGGACTCGCAAGGCAGCTCCATGATCACGGTGGTCGGCCCGGCGCTCGGGCTCACCACGGTCAACGTACCGTCGAAGGCGGCCAGCCGCCGTTCGATACCGTACAGACCGCCTCCGGGCCGGATCACCGCACCTCCGACGCCGTCGTCACCGACGATCATGTGCAGCTTCTCCTCCTCGTGCGTGATCTGGATCCAGGCCGTCGTCGCGGCCGAGTACTTGACCGCGTTCGCGAGGCATTCGGCCACCGCGAAGTACGCCGCCGACTCGACCGGCGCGGCAGGCCGGCCGGGAACGTCGAAGGTGACGTCCACCTTGAAGGGGCAGGACAGCGCGAGCGCCTTGACCGCACCTTCGAGGCCGCGGTCGGCCAGCACCGGCGGGTGGATCCCGCGGACCAGGTCGCGCAGCTCGGACAGCGCCGTACTGGCCGACTCCCGGGCCTCGGTGAGCAGCGCCGCCGCCTGGGCCGGGTCGCGGGCGACCATCTCCTCGGCCATGCCCAGGTTCATGCTGAGCGCGGCGAGCCGGGCCTGGGCGCCGTCGTGCAGGTCCCGCTCGATCCGGCGCAGCTCGGCCGCCTGGGTGTCGACGGTCTCGGCCCGGGACTCGGCCAGCTCGCGGACCCGAAGGGCCAGCTTGGCGCTCTCGGTCGGGCCGAGCAGGGAACGGGCCATGAACGCGTTCGCCTTCAGCAGCCGCTCGCCGGCGGCGTACCAGATCATGAAGGCGATCAGGGCGACCGGCGTCACCAGGAAGCTGGTCCAGAAGTTCACCGTGACCAGCCCGCCGAACGGCTCGGTGAAGACGCCCTCGGGGGTGACGCCGACGAGCAGCGGATAGACCAGGTAGAACAGCGACGCCAGGAACAGAACGGCACTGAGCAGACACAGAGTGAAGCCGATCACCGCGTTCACCAGCAGCCAGATGATGTCGCGCCAGGTGGCGGGGTCGGTCAGGGTGGTCCGCAGCCACATCAGGATGCCGGGCATCGGGGGCTTCTTGTACGGGCGGGGGATGCGCTCACCGAGGAAGCCGGCCAGCATCGTGCGGTGGCAGTTCGCGAACCACCGCGCGGCGGGCACGAACGCGAGGAGCAGCGGGATCCCGACCCAGACCGCGATCAGCGGCACGGCCACCACGTTGAGCACGAACAACGCGATCCCGAGCTCGGCCAGGATCGACAGGGCCAGCGCGATCCACGGCTGGGCGAGCTTGGGGTACCGCATCGGCGGTGCCTGGGTGGCGATGGTGGTCATGCCTCCATCATGACTGAGGGTGGGATTCGTCTCAGTGGTGTTAGGTCCACTCCCGTGCGGGCACTGTGTCCCCACCGGGTTCGGGTAGTAGCACTCATGTTTTCGGCCGTTAGGGCGACGAGTGTTGATGCCGTACCCTGGCCATGGCTGTACGCCTAGGCCCCCACCGCTCTCGAGATGAGGACCTACATGGCTCAGCCATCAGTGCTTTCTGCTACCCGTGGTAGCGACTTCTCCCCGTTGCTCCGCGAGATCAAGACGGCCGGCCTGCTGGAACGGCGTACGGCGGCCTACGCGATGGCGATCGGGATCAACGTCGCGCTGATGGGCATCACCTGGGCCGGAATCGCGGTCCTCGGCTCATCGTGGTGGGTGCTGCTGCTCGCGCTCCCGCTGGGGATCCTGACCACCCGGGCCGCGTTCTTCGGGCACGACGCGGGCCACCAGCAGATCGCCGGCTCCCGCAAGCTGCACGACTGGATCGGGATGCTGCACGGCAACCTGCTGCTCGGGATGAGTTACGGCTGGTGGAACGACAAGCACAACCGGCACCACGCCAACCCGAACCACACCGACAAGGACCCGGACGTCGGTGAGGGCATCCTGGTCTGGACCAGGGAGCAGGCGTCCGGACGCGAAGGCCTGGAGGGCTGGCTGAGCCGCAACCAGGCCCGGATCTTCTTCCCGCTGCTGACCCTGGAAGGCTTCAACCTCAAGGTTTCGAGCATCAACTTCCTGCTCAAGCGCCGTCGTGAGTCCAAGACGGAGCTCGGACTGATGGCCGCGCACCTGGGCCTGTACTTCGGCGCGCTGTTCGTCATCATGTCGCCGGGACAGGCAGTGCTGTTCGCGCTGATCCACCACATGATCTTCGGCCTGCACCTGGGCAGCGTCTTCGCCCCGAACCACAAGGGCATGGAGATGCCCGACGACGACACCAACTGGGGTCACCTCGAGAAGCAGGTGCTCACCTCGCGCAACGTCAACGGCGGCATCGTCATCGACTGGATGATGGGCGGACTGAACTACCAGATCGAGCACCACCTGTTCCCGAGCATGCCGCGCGCCAACCTCCGCTTCGCCCAGCCGATCGTGCGGGAGTACTGCGAACGCATCGGGATGCCGTACGTGAGCACGGGCCTGATCGATTCGTACCGGATGGGGTTGCGCCATATGCACGAAGTAGGCCACGAACTGCGCGAACAGCACGCCTGAACCGCGGGATTTCCCTGCCCTGCAAGAAAATCTGTCACGAGGGGGAGCGACCCAGTCGCAGATCGGTTACGGTCACTGGTCTCGGGGCCGCCCACCTTGTGAGGAGACCTTGCATGACCGAATCGTCCGGTTTGAGTCGTCGCGGCCTGCTCGGCGCTGTCGCCGGCGTCACCGCCGCCACGGCTCTTCCCGCTGCCCCCGCCTGGGCCGCGGACGACCAGCGACCCGGTGCGGTGAACCGCCCGAAGCTGGACAAGTACGACCGTCAGATCGTGTCCGGCCTCTCCTCGGACCGCGCGCTGCGCCACCTGCAGGTGTTGTCCGAACACATCGGCCCGCGGATCGGCGGGACCACGAGCGAGAAGCGCGCGGCCGACTACATCGCGGGCCAGCTCGACGACTTCGGCTACCAGACCCGGCTCGAGCCATTCCCGGTCGCCGACAAGTTCACCGCCCAGATCTTCGATGTCCGGGGCATCCTGCCCGACGACCTGAGCTGGCAGGCCGGCGCGGCGCCCGGCGGCAAGCTGGACGTGACGGTCGAAGGACCGGTCCGCGACGTCGGCGCGGCGACGGCTCCGGTCTGGCCGGCCGACGTTGCCGGGTCGATCGTGATCGCGGACGACACCACGGCCGCGCGTCCGGCTCTCGTTGCGGAGGCGGCGGCGCGCGGAGCAGTGGGGGTGATCCTGCTGCCCGCCGACCAGGTGTTCCCGCGTCGCGCGTCCGCGTTCTCGCCGAGTGGTCTGACCGACGCGCCCATCCCGGTGCTCGGGGTGGCTCAGGTGCAGAAGCGGCTGATCCGGGAAGCACTCGCGGTGGTGAACTCGTTGCCGCTGCGGCTCAGCACGACCTCCCATCGTGGCCTGGTGTCGAACAACGTGATCGGTGAACGCCGTGGCCGCGGCGGCGCGAACTCGCCGATCGTGATGGTCTGCGGTCACTACGACTCGGTGATCGGTGCGCCAGGAGCCAACGACGACGGCTCCGGGACCGTGCTCACGATGGAGCTGGCCAAGGTGTTCAGCCGGATCTCCACCAACGCGACGCTGCGGTTCGCGTTGTGGGGATCGGAGGAGCAAGGGCTGATCGGATCGCGCTACCACGTTGCGCAACTGGCGCAGGACCAGCGCGACCGGCATCGGGCGGTGTTCCAGAACGACATGGTGGCGACCAGTTGGGACCCGGCGATCACCTACTGGCTGCTCTCCTTCACCGGCCTGGCGAACACCGCGACGGACGCGGTCCGGGCCGCCGGGCAGCGACTCGGGTACGACCCGCAGCTGGTCGGGCCGGTGCAGCGTGGTGCGTCCGACCACCAGTCGTTCCAGGAGGTCGGGATCGCGGCCGCCAACTTCTCCTGGCGTGGTGAGATCTCACCGGCGTTCCTCGAGCCGCCGTACCACTCGCCCGAGGACACCATCGCGAAGAACGTCAGCCTCGAGCGTCTCCAGGTCTCGATGGAGCTGATCGGCTGCGCGGCGTACGCCGTCGCCCGGAGCTGAGCCTGCCTGGGCCGGGGTGACGTGGCTCATACGGATAGCCTTGCAGGGCTATGTCACCCCGGAACAGGAAACCGTCGAAGTGGCAGCGGCCCGTCAGCGACCGGCCGTTGCTCGGTGGCAGCCAGCTCCGGGAGGAGCGCGCCGACGGCGGGTGGATCGTCCGCCGGGTGTCCGGTTCCGCGTCCGGCAAGTCCTACCGCTGCCCGGGGTGCGACCAGCAGATCGCGCCCGGCACGCCGCACGTCGTGGTGTGGCCGGAGAACCCCAGCCTGCTCGCCGCGATCGGCGGCGCCCAGTCCCTCGACGAACGCCGCCACTGGCATACCGCCTGCTGGCAGCGCCATCGCTGAAAGGCTCCTGCATGAAACTCCCGGTCGCGTCGTACGGCGACTCCGGTACGCCGGTCGTGGTCATGCACGGACTGTTCGGGTCCGGCCGGAACTGGATGACCGCGGCTCGGCGCCTCGCGAGTGCGCACCGGGTGTTCGCGTTCGACCTGCGCAACCACGGCACCTCGCCGCACACCGACACGATGAGCTACCCGGAGATGGCCGACGACGTCCGGGAGACGATCGAGTCCCTCGGGGTCGGGCCGGTCGCGCTGGTCGGGCACTCGATGGGCGGCAAGACCGCGATGCTGACCGCGCTGCGGTTCCCCGAGGTCGTCGAGCGCCTGGTCGTGGTCGACGCCGCGCCGGTCGCCTATCCGCCGGCCTTCGTCGAGTACGCCCAGGCGATGCGCAACGCCGATCTCTCCTCGGTCCAGCGCCGGGCCGACGTCGACGCCCAGTTGGTGGACGCCGTACCGACTCCGGGGACCCGCGCGTTCCTGCTGCAGAACCTGATCCTCGACGATGCCGGTGCCCGCTGGCGGCCGAACCTCCCGGTGATCGAGGCGGCGCTGCCGGCCATCTCCGGCTGGCCATCCGACGTCGCGGGCCTGCACTACGACGGACCGACGCTGTTCATCTACGGCGGCAAGTCGGAGTACGTCCAGCAGGACCACCGCGCGACGATCGCGGCGTACTTCCCCCAGGTCCAGTACGCCGAAGTCCCCGAAGCCGGCCACTGGGTCCACGCCGAGCGCCTCGACGACTTCCTCGCGGCACTGACACCCTTCCTGCCCTGAGGAGTCCGCTTGCTCGGTAGTGTTCAGGTAAACGGTTGTCAGTAATCTATTGACCTCTGACTGAAGGCATCGGTAAGTTTTCAACCCAGTTCCTGCAGGATCCACGATCTGGGTTGGTGGTTGGCGATGGCAGTCCGGACCGGCGCGGAGCGTCTGGCCGGGGAACCGGGCCTGGTGGACGACGGCCGCCTCGGATTGATCACGAATTTCACCGGCGTCCTGCCGGACCTGCGACCGGCCTCGGTCGCGCTGCTGGAGGCCGGCCTTCCCCTGACCGCGCTCTTCGGTCCCGAGCACGGTCTGCGCGGTACGGCGCAAGCCGGCGAGAGCGAGGCGGAAGGCGTCGACCCGGACACCGGGCTGCCCGTCTTCGACACCTACCGGCGGCACGGTCGTTCCTTGGACGATCTCTTCTCCGGCGTCGACGTGCTCCTGTTCGACATCCAGGACATCGGCACCCGGTTCTACACCTATATCTGGACGATGTACGACTGCCTGAAGGCGGCCGAACGTCTGGGCAAGCCGTTCGTCGTCCTCGACCGGCCGAATCCGCTCGGCGGCGTGCGGGTCGAAGGCCCGGCACTCCAGCCGGGTTTCGAGAGCTTCGTCGGCCGCGCCCCGATCCCGCTCCGGCACGGCCTGACTGTCGGCGAGCTGGCCCGTCAGTTGGGTGAGGCAACGGTCATCACGATGGACGGCTGGAGCCGCGACTCGTGGGGGACCGGGATGACCTGGGTGCCGCCGTCGCCGAACATGCCGACCCTCGACACCGCCCTCGTCTACCCCGGCACCGGGCTCTTCGAGGGCACGAACCTCAGCGAGGGCCGCGGCACCACGCGGCCGTTCGAGACCATCGGCGCGCCCTTCGTCGACGCCCGGTTCGTCCCGGCGTTGCGCGAGTGCGAGCTGCCCGGCGTCGTGTTCCGCCGTACCTGGTTCGAACCGGTCTTCAGCAAGTACGCCGGTCAGGCGGTGCCCGGGGTCCAGGTGCATGTCGTGGACCGGGCGGCGTACGAGCCGGTGCGGACCGCGCTGGTCATGCTCCGGGTGCTGAACGAGCTCTACCCCTCCGACTTCGGCCTGCTGCCCTCGCTCGACAAGCTCTGGGGCTCTGACTCGCTGCGCAAGTCGCTCGAGGCGGGAGAGGACCCGGTAGCCCTGTTGCCCTCGACAACTCTGAGCTGGGCACGGCCGGATGCGCTGCTCTACGAAGGGACGGCCTGATGACCCGCTCGTTGGAAGGCGGTGACGGCCAGATGGTCGGTTCGTTGGAAGGCGGTGACGGTCAGATGGTCGGCTCGTTGGAAGGCGGTGACGGTCAGATGGTCGGCTCGTTGGAAGGCGGTGACGGTCAGATGGTCGGCTCGTTGGAAGGCGATGGCGGCCTGGTGATCCGCTCGTTCGAAGTCGGTGACGGTCCGGCGCTCGCCTCGGTGTGGACCGCCGCGGCGCCGGCGGACCCGATCGGCTACGCGCGGTTCCTCGACCAGTTCCTGCTGGACCGCAACTTCGACCCGGCCGGCCTCAAGGTTGCCGTGCACAACGATCAGGTGGTCGGCGCGGCCTACGCCGTACGACGACTGATCGCGGCGGCAGGTGACGACCTCGAACCGGCGAGCGGATGGATCCCGTTCTTCTTCGTGCACCCGGACCATCGGGGCCGGGGTCTCGGCCGCGAGCTGCTGACGGCGGCCATCGACTGGCTGCGCGACCAAGGGCGGTCGGAGGTCTTCTTCTCGTCGTACACCCCGAACTACTTCCTCCCCGGCCTCGACAGCGCCCGCTATCCCGCCTCCCAGCGGCTGGCCGCGGCCCTCGGGTTCGAGCCGCAGTACGACGCGGTCGCGATGGACCGGAGCCTGGTCGGGTACGAGATCCCGGCGGAGGTCCGCGACCGGATCAACATGTTGATCAATGATGGATACACGTTCGGGACGCCGACCGGTGATGAGTTGACCACATTGATCAACATTGCCGGCGTCGATTTCAATCCGGACTGGGCGCGAGCGATCCGTGAGGCCGTGGTGGCGGGTATGCCACTGGACCGGATCGTGGTCGCGCGCGATCCCGGTCGCGGGATCCTCGGGTGGGCGATGCACGGCACCTACGAAGGTGTGATCGATCGCTTCGGGCCGTTCGGCGTACTCCCGGACAGCCGTGGCACCGGGCTCGGCAAGGTGCTCCTGCATCTGACGCTGGAGCGGATGGCCGGCCTCGGCGCGCACAGCGCGTGGTTCCTGTGGACCGGCGAGAAGTCCGCGGCCGGGCAGCTCTATCTGAAGACCGGCTTCACCATCACCCGCACGTTCACCATCCTCCGGGCTTCCCTGGTCCGGTCCGACGGGAAGGACTGATATGCGTATCAGAAAGGGCATCCCGGCCCTGGTCGCGGCACTCGGACTCATGGCCACCGGCGCTGCCTGCGGCGGCGGGGACGGATCGGGCGGTGGTGGCGGCAAGGTGCAGCTCACGCTGCTCAGCCACTACGCATCGGATCCGGCCAAGAGTGGGCTGGACAAGATGATCGCGCAGTGGAACAAGGAGAATCCGGACATCCAGGTGAAGTCCGAGGTGGTCAAGTTCGATGACCTCCTGACCACGCTCACGGTCCGGCAGACCGGCGGCCGCGGTGCGGACATCGTCAGCGCCTACGGGCTGTGGGGCGGCCAGTTGGAGAAGGCGAACGTGGTGGCGAAGGTGCCCGACGAGATCGCCCAGAAGATCAAGGCGAGTTACAGCCCGGCGGCCCTCGGCGCGGTCACGACCGGGGACACGCTTCTCGGGTACCCGACCGAGTTCAACACGTACGCGCTGTTCTACAACAAGAAGGTCCTCGCCGCGGCCGGCGTCAGCAAGCCGCCGGCCACCTGGGCCGAGCTCGAGGATGTGGCGAAGAAGGTCGTCAAGCGCGATGCCAACGGCAACGTCCAGGTCGAGGGCCTCAGCCTGATCCAGGACGGCGACAACAAGTCGGCGCACCCGTTCCTGTCCCTGCTCGACTCGGCCGGCGGAACGTTCCTCGGCAAGGATGGCTCACCGCAGTTCAACAACGACGCCGGCAAGTCCGCTTTGCAGGTCGAGGCCGACCTGGCCGCGGCGAAGGCGACCAACCCGTCGATCTCGCCGACCAAGCAGTTCCGCAGTGGTGGCGTCGCGATGGCGATCCAGGCCGGCTGGTGGCTGGGCAGCCTGAAGACCCAGATGAAGGACAAGTACTCCGACGTCGGCGTTGCCCCGATCCCGGGACCGACCGCGGGCAGCAAGGGATCGCTCGCGTACGGCTTCTTCATGGGCGTGAACCAGCGCAGCAAGCACTCCGACGAGGCGTGGAAGTTCCTCAGCTGGCTGAACGAGCACCAGACCGAGGGCGGCGTGACCGAGATGGGCAAGTGGCTGGCCGACCAGGGCCTGATCCCGCCGCGCGCCGCGGACGCCGCGACGTACCAGAAGACTCTGACCGACCCGAACTTCAAGCCGATCTACGCGGCCGCGGAGTACGCGATGCCGGAGCCGAACCAGGCGGGTGCCTACGAGGCGAAGACCGCTCTGCACAATGCGATCATGACCGTGCTTGCCAATGGCAAGAGTCCTGACGAGGCGCTGGCGCAGGCGGCCAAGGCAGTCAAGCCGCAATGACGACCGCTGTTCAGGTCCGCACGGCCCCGGTGACCGTGGCCAGGCGACCTGCCCTGCATCGCGAGGGACGGGCGGCGTACCTGTTCCTCGCGCCGTCGCTGCTGTTCTTCTGTGTGTTCCTCATCCTGCCGTTCATCTTCGCCGTCGTGCTGGCGTTCTCCGACTGGGGCGGGTTCGACCTCGGCACGATAGAGTTCGCCGGGATCAAGAACTTCGCCGACGTGCTGAGCTTCGACGGCACGTTCGTGAAGCCGATCCTGGTGAACACGCTGCTGTTCGCCTTCGGGTCCGTGGTGATGGCCACGGTCGGCTCGGTGCTGGTGGCCTACTGCATCGACCGGCTCAGCTTCCAGGGGTTCTGGCGCGTGCTGTACTTCCTGCCGGTCGTTGCGACGGTGGTGGCCATCGGCAACGTGTGGAAGATGATGTACCAGCCGGCCGGTCTGATCAACGGCATCCTGAACAAGCTCGGCGTCAACAGCATCGGCTTCCTGTCCGACGCGTCGTACGCCTTGCCGTCGGTGACCGTCGTCCACGCCTGGGCCTCGATCGGGGGCGCCGTACTCATCCTCACCGCGGGGCTGAAGGCGATCCCGGGCATGTACTACGAGGCCGCCGAGGTGGACGGGGCGAACAGCTGGCACATGTTCTGGCAGATCACGCTGCCCTTGCTGCGGCCCTCACTGTTGTTCGTGTTGATCACACAGTTCATTGCCGGCCTGCAGTCGTTCGCATTGATCATTGTCATGACGGGTGACGGCGGACCCGTCAATGCGACCAACGTGGCGGCGTTCGAGATGTACCAGCAGGCGTTCAAGTTCGGCGCCTGGGGGACGGCGAGCGCGATGGCGATGGTGCTGTTCGTGGTGATCTTCGTGATCACGCTGCTGCAGTTGTGGATCGCCCGGCGGCGCGGGGAGGAGACGTCATGAGGCGCCGACGGTTCCCGTGGTTCTCGTACCTGGTGGTGATCCTGGGCGGCGTCGCGATGGTGATGCCGTTCCTCGACATGCTGATGAGCTCGTTCAAGGGTGCGGGGGAGTACGGCGTGATCCCGTACCAGTTCCTGCCGAAGTCCTTCGGGCTGGAGAACTACGAAGCGGCGTTCGACCAGCTCGAGCTCGGGCGGCTGTTCCGCAACAGCGTGATCGTCACGGTCAGCGTGACCGTGAGCGTCCTGGTCACGTCGTCGATGGCGGGCTATGCGTTGGCGAAGCTCCGATTCCGCGGCCGCGCGGTGATCTTCCGGTTCATCCTGGCCACGATGATGCTGCCGCCGTTCCTGCTGCTGATCCCGACGTTCCTGATCATGCTGAACTGGCCGTTGGCCGGCGGCAACGACCTCCTCGGTCGCGGCGGCGACGGCGGTCTCACCACCAGCCTGATCGCGCTGATCCTCCCGTTCACGGTGAGCGGGTTCGGCATCTTCCTGATGCGCCAGTTCATGGTGTCGCTGCCGGACGAGATGCTCGAGGCGGCCAAGATCGACGGGGCGAACCAGTGGCAGACCTGGCGCCTGATCGTGCTGCCGCAGACCAAGCCGGTCGCGATCACACTCGGCCTGATCACGTTCATCGGGCAGTGGAACGAGTACATCTGGACGCTGTTGATCTCGTCGTCCGACCCGTCCCTGCAGACTCTCCCGGTCGGGATCCAGTTGCTGCAGAGCTTCCTCGACCCCGACCGCACGATGCCGATCGTGATGGCCGGCCTGGTGCTCAGCACCCTGCCGGTGCTCGTCGTGTTCCTGCTGTTCCAGAAGTACTACGTGCGAGGCGTCGTACTGAGTGGCCTGAAGTGAGGAGACCCTTGTGACCAAAACAGTGCTCGCCGTCGGGGCGCACATCGGCGACATGGACCTGACCGCCGGTCCGACCCTGGCGAAGTTGGTCCTGGAGGGCGCGAGCGCCACCATCGTCGCGCTCACTCCGGGGGAGCGGGGTCACCCGCGGATGACGCCGTCGGAGTACAAGAAGCAGAAGATCGCCGAGGGCGAGGCGTTCGCAGCCGCGATCGGCGCCGACTTCCTGGTCCTCGACCACAGTGACGGCTTCCTCCCCGACTCCGACGACGTCGCGCTCGAACTCGCCACGATCATCCGCGACAAGCAGCCCGACACGCTGATCACCCACTGGAAACACAGCATCCACCGCGACCACGAACATGCGTCGAGCCTGGCCGAACGGGCCCGGTTCCTCGCCGGTCTCCCGTCGGACCAGGAGATCGACGGCATGGAAGGCGCCGTGGGCAAGCTCGCCGCGCTCCCGCGGCACGGCGTGCGCTCGGTCCTGCACGCGGAGAACTGGGAGGACATGGAAGGCTTCCAGCCGTCGATGTACGTCCCCATCCCCGACGAGGCCTTCTATCTCTGGGTCTCCGCCATCCGCCATCAGGCCTTCGCCCGCGGCGAGACCTACGGCTTCCGCTATATCGACTACTACACCGCCCTCATGACCACCCGAGGCTGCCTGGCCGGCTACCCCCGAGCCTGCGCCTTCCACACCAACCCCACCCCCGAAATCACCAAACTCGCCGGCCCGTAGACCTCACTCGTAGCGGAGGGCCTCGGCGGCGGGGATGCGGGTGGCGAGGCGGGCGGGGAGGCTGGTGGCGAGGGCGACCAGGAGGATGGTTCCGATCGGGACGAGGGCGAGTGTCCACCAGGAGGCGATCACCCGGTCCTCGCGGCTTCCGCCGGCGATTCCGTACACGGTGATGTAGAGCGCGATGCCCACCGGGATCGACACGATGACCGCGACGACCGCGAGCGCGACGTGGGCGCTGATCAGGCTCGACGCGATCTGCCGGGGTGTCAGGCCGACGGACTTCAGTACGCCGTACTCGCGGACGCGCTCACGCACCGAGAGGAGGGCGACCGCGATCAGGGTCGTGACGGTGATCAGGAGGAGCACGGCGTCGAGGGTGTAGACGAGGACGGGCAGCTCACGCGGCACGTCGCTGACCTCGTCGGCGGCGCGGGCGTTGAGGTTCGCCTGCATCGAGAGCGCGAAGACGACGGCCGCGCCGGTGACCACGATCGCACCGGCCAGCCGCGTGGCTCGGTGTCGCCGGGTGACAAGGTCCTTGAGACCGAGCGACAACACGACCGGAAGGGTCGCCCGGCCGATCAGGCGCCCGAGCCGTGATCGCGACGCGGGTGCCGCAGAACCGGACTGGATCGCCTGCAGGACACTGAACCCGGTGCCACGGCGGGCCGACGACGCGGCGCTGCCGATCAGCACGATCAGCACGGGGCAGGCGGCGATGAGGAGATGCCACGGGTTCATCGCGATCGTTGGCGCTCCCACCATTGTCGCGACACTCGACGCGGCCAGCCGTGGCGCGAGCACTACGCCGATCGCGAAGCCGAGCACCACCGCGATCAGCGCGAGTACGGCGGACTCGAGCGCGAACACGAGAGTGATCTGCCGTGGCGTGACACCGACAGCCTTCAGCAGTCCGATCTCGCGGTACTGTGCGCCGGCGCGGGCCGTGACCAGGATCGCCACCACTGCGAAGACCACGGCGAGCAAGACGATGGTGTACGTCGTCAGCACGAGCCGAGTGGGCGCCGCCTCTTGCAGTGCACTGTCGCGCTGATCCTGCCACGTTTCGAAGGCGGCGGTGCTCGGCGGCACGGCTCCGGCAGCCCGTACGGCGAAGTCCGGTGCGGCAGCCGGATCGGCGAGACGGACGGCCTCGGTCCAGCGCCAGCGACCGGTGTCCGGCTGGATGCGCTCCAGTGTGGCGCGTGATACCCAGGCCAGCCCGGGATTCCGGCGGGGATAGCGCGGCTGGCTGGGCGACACCGCGGTACCGACGACGGTCAGCTCCACCGGGTCGCCGGTCGTTGCCAGGCGCAACGTCGTACCGACGGTGAGACCGAGGGCGTCGGCGAAGCTGCGCTCGAGCACAATCCCATCCGCGGGGTGGCCTGCACCGTCGATCGGGATTGCTGTGTTCACGTGTGGCGCGGATGCCTGGCCGGCGAGTTGCAGTCGGTCGGTCATGCCAAGTACGGCGGCGTTGGCGTTCGGGATGGGCTCGTCTCGTTCGGCGACGCCGGGGAGGCTCGCGATCTTGTCCGCATCCGCCGCCGAGGCGACGTTCGCGAGGACGTGGGCGCCGTTGGCCTCGGCGAAGGTCCGCTGCCACGGATCGCGGACAGTCGACCCGACCTCGAGCGCGAGCACGATGGTCGCGGCCGCGGCACCGCAGAGCAGAACCGTCAGCGCGCTCGCGAGTAGCCGGGAGCGGAGTCCCGCGAACGCAAGCCTGGCCAGGGTGAGCGTCATACCGGCCTGACCAGGGTGAGCGTCATGCCGGTCCGCCGGCGTCGAAGGGGAGCGTGACCGGTCGGGCCGATTGCAGCTCGGTGTCGTCGTTCACCAGCCCGTCGCGAAGGGTGATGACCCGATCCGCGGCGGCGGCGACGCGGGTGTCATGGGTCACCAGCAGCAGCGTCTGGCCCCGGTCGCGGGCGGCACGGAGCAGGGCGAGCACCTCGCGGGACGAGGCCGAGTCGAGGTTCCCGGTCGGCTCGTCGCCGAGCAGGATGTCCGGCGTGTTTGCCAAGGCCCGAGCGAGGGCGACCCGCTGTTGTTCTCCGCCGGACAGCTGGGACGGCGCCGCGTCGTACTTGTCGTCGAGTCCGAGGTCGTCCAGCAGTCTGCTCGCGATGTCCCGGGCGTCCTTCCGGTGCCGTCCGACCAGGAGGAGGGGCAGTTCGACGTTCTCGACGGCGGACAGGGTGGGCATCAGGTTGAAGAACTGGAACACGAACCCGACCTTCTGCCGCCGCATCCGGGCCAGTGCGGTCTCGCTCAACTGGTCGATCCGCTCGCCGCCGAGCCAGACCTCCCCGGCGGTCACGCGATCGAGCCCTGCCATCAGGTTGAGCAGCGTGGACTTCCCGCACCCACTCGGGCCCACGATCGCGACGAACTCGCCCCTGCTGATCGTGAGGTCGATACCGCGGACGGCCAGGACCTGGGTGCCCCCGGTGTCGTAGGTCTTCGCGAGCCTTCGGGTCTCGAGTACCGGTGTCATGCCGGCTCCCGTTGCATCGGCAGTCGCTGCTCGATCAGGTCGAGCCACTCCAGGTCGGCCTTCAGGTGCAGGATCGCGCCCTCCGCCAGCAACTCGGCCGCGGGCCGGGACCCGTCGGCCGCCACCATGGCGTCGAGGTCGCGCAGGGACTGCAGGTACTCGCGCCGCTGCCCGGCGATCAGCGTCTTCGGCTCGGCCAGACCCGCGGACGCGAGAATCACGAGCTTCATGAAGAACTCGTCCTTCAGCCGTGTGCCCGGCACCGGCGTCTCGATCCATCCCGTCAGCGCCGCCCGGCCGGCCGCGGTGAGCTCGTACACCCGCTTGCGCCGGTTGTCGCCCTCGATGCTCTGCCCGACCACCAGCCCGTCCCGCTCGAGCCGCGCCAGCGTCGAGTAGATCTGCCCGGCGTTCAGCGCCGGCAGCAGGTCCCCGAACTCCTGCTCGAGGGCTTGCTTGATCTCGTACCCGTACCGGCTCTCGTCAGCCAGCAACGCAAGAAACAGCGACCGCATAGATAGCAAGAATATATACCCGCTACCTATCTGTCCAGACCCTGCTCGTGGACTACATTCCGACAGGTTGCTCGGGCTCTGGAGGGGGATCGTTGGGTACGTCGTACTCGCCGTCGGACAAGGTGGCCGTGGCTTTCGAGGCACTCGTCGATGGGGAATGTCAGCGGCGTGAGTTCGACCGGGGCGGTCGGGCGCTGCGGTGGCTCGAGGCGGGCGCCGGGCCAACTGTCGTGTTCGAAGCCGGCGCGATGTCACCGGCCGCCGGGTTCGCGGCGGTGTTCCAGGCGCTCGCTCCCGACTATCGGGTGATCGTCTACGACCGGGCTGGGTACGGCGCCAGTGATCCGGCGCCGCTCAGCCTGGATCTGCAGCTCGGTGATCTGCTGGCAGTCCTTGAGACCGTCGGACCCTGTGTCGTTGTCGGGCACAGCTGGGGTGGTCTGCTGGCACAATTGGCAACCTGGGCACGGCCCGGACTGGTCAGTGGCCTGGTGCTGCTCGACCCGTCACACGAGATCCTCTGGTCGGAGCTACTCACTGGAGACGGCCGCGCGGAGGTAGGCCGGCATCCGAGCCGGACCGCGTCGGCGAGTGAGGATCCGCGGAGTGCGGATGTGCTGAAGTTCGGTCGCGAACTCGCCACTGACGTCGCCCGCAGCGTCGGAGGCGATGAGCGCCTCCAGGGCCTGCTGGTCGAGGCGTGCCGGTCCTACCTGGAGACCGACGAGCAGCTGTTCACGTACCTCGACGAGTTCCCGATGATCCTCGACCACGTCGACGACCTGGCCGCCCGCCGTACGCACGGCGTCTGGCCGGAGCTGCCGGTCGTGGTGCTCACAGCCACCAAGGGCAGGCCTGCGGACAGCACCGAGCAGGTCACCGCAGTCCTGGACGAACTGGTTGCCACAGTCAACGGTCGCCATACCGTCGTCCCCGACTCCGGCCACCACATCCACCTCGACCGCCCGGACCTCGTCGTACGGGCGGTCAGAGACGTAGCCCCCGGCGCTTAGGAATCGTCGGCCTTGCGGACCCAGACCTCTCGGATGATGAGGAGGATGGCGGCGGCGGAGGGGATGGCCAGGAGGGCGCCCACGACGCCGAGGAGGGCGCCGCCGAGGAGGGCGGCGATGACGGTGACGGCGCCGGGGATGTCGACGGCTCGGCGCATGATGCGCGGGGCGATGACGTAGTTCTCGATCTGCTGGTAGATGATCCCGTACGCGAGACAGGCGACGCCGGTCCACAGGCTGTCGGTGAAGCCGATCAGGGAGACGAGGACGACGCCGATCAGGCCGCCGACCATCGGGATGAAGGCGGTGAACATGACCACGATCGCCAGCGCCACGGCGTACTCGCGCAGACCGACGATCTCCAGGAACACGAACATGCAGAAGCCCGCGCAGAGGGCGACCGTGAACTGGCCGCTGACGTAGCCGCCGACCCGGGCCAGCACCTCGTCGCCGAGGATCGAGACGCGAGTACGCCGGGTCCGCGGGACCAGGCTGTACGCCGCGCGCTTGACCGACGGGAGCGAGGCGAGGAAGTACAGCGTCAGGATCAGGATCGTGAACGTGTTGAACAGCGCGTTCGCGACCACCTTGCCGACACCGAGGATGCCGCCGAACGCGCGCTGCGCCAGTGCCGGGTCCTGGATGTAGTCCTTGGCCTTCTGGACATAGTGGTAGCGGTTGTCGAGTTCGTCCAGCGTCTTCGACTTCTGCACCAGGTCGAGCCACTGGGGTGCGTTCCTGATCAGGCTGTCGATCTGGTCGGTGACCACCGGCACGATCGCGAACCCGACGCCGGCGACCGCGAGGATCATCAGCAGGAACACGACGCCGACGGACAGGCCGCGCTTCAGGCCGCGGCGCATGAACCACTCGACGAGTGGGTTCAGCCCGACGGCGATGAACATCGAGACCAGCAGCAGGATCAGGACCGAGCGGGCCTGGCCGGCCGCGTTCCACAAACCCCAGGCGACCAGTACGCCGAGTGCCGCGAAGAAGCCGAACATGAACGGGCTCGAGCGCCGCAGCGGCGGACCGGGCAGGCCCATGCCGACGTCCGGGTGCCGCTCCTCGATCAGCATTTCACTAGCGAGATCGCCGTCCGCCTTCTCCGCCGGAGCCCTGGCCTCCGCCGACCTCACAACCTCTCCAGCCGACTCACCCGCCTTGTCAGCGGACTCATCGGCTGCGTCGGCGGACTCGTCGGCCTTGTCCGCAGACTCATCCGCCTTGTCCGCAGACTCATCCGCCTTGTCCGCGGACTTGTCGGCTTTGTCTGCCGATTTGTTGGCTTCGTCGGCCGATTCGCCGGCTGTGTCAGCTGACTCGCCTGCTGCGTCGGCCGATCCGTTCGCCTGTCCGGCGGACTTTGCTGCTGCCTCGGCGGAGCGGTCCGCTTGGTCCGCCGCCTGTTCTGCTTCGGCGGCGGCCTCCTGCGCTTCGCGGGTTGCCTCGGCGAGGTCCCGGTCGGGGGTTGTGGTGGAGGTGTCGTCGCCGGCTGGCGTCACGTCGTCTTGTCCTTCGGGGATCGCGAGCCCGTCGTGGCCTCGTCGGTCTTCTTCTCGTCGGCCACGCCGTTCGGCCGGGCCTGAGTCTCCCCCGACACCAGGTCATCCAGCCTGAACTCGTCGATCTTCGTCGAGTCCGCCGGCTCGTCGTCCGCCTTCGAATCTGCCTTGGAGTCGGTGCCTGTCGAGTCGGAACCCTTCGAGCCGGCGGCCTTCGAGTCAGCGGTCTTCGAATCGGCGGCCTTCGAGTCAGCGGTCTTCGAGTCGTCGTCGGCCGACGCCGTGGACGTCTTGGACGACGCAGACCGGGAGGACCCGCGAGCGGTCGACGCGCCAGAGTTCGACGACCCCGAGCTCGACGACCCCGAGTTCGACGCGGCAGAGCTGGACGCGGCAGGGGTGGACGACGCAGACGTGGACGACGAGGCGGAGGTGGACGTGGGGGAGTCGGACTCGTCGGCCGGGCCGCCGGCGGTCTTGCTCACCAGGGCGTCGGTGTCCTTCGGGTCGACCCGCAGGGCGGTGTCGATGCGCGTCTCGTCGACCCGCGCGTCACCCGCACCCAGCCCGACGAACGGGCTCGCCCCGGTGAACGGTCCCTCTGCACCCTCGTCGTACGACGCCTCACCCGACGCCGGCGTAGACGTCGCGAACGGGCTGTCACCCTTGGGCGCGAACGGGGTCTCGCTCTTGGGCGCGAACGGCCTGTCGTCCTTCGCAGTGAAGGGGCTCTCGTCCTTCGAAGCGATCGGGCCGGCAGCCGACGGTGCGTCGAACGGGCTCGGGGCGGGTGCCTCCGGCGGTGCCGCGAACGGGCTGGGCGCCGGGGCGTTCTGCGGCCCGGACAGCGGGTTGCTCGACGGCCCGCCCAGCGGGTTCGGCGACTCCGCCTGCTGGCGGTTGAACGGGCTGACGTACGCCGGAGCCGCGGTCTCGGAGTCGAGTTCGGCGGCCTGGCGGGCGATGTTGCTGGCGATCTCGTTCAGACCCGCGATCTGGGTCAGGATGCCGTCGCGGCGCTTCGCGAGCCGCTCGGTCTCCCGGGCGACGATCGTGCGCGACCGCTCCGCCTCGTCCGCGGCGTTCGCGAGCTCCGACTCGGAGCGGGTCCGGGCGGTGGTCAGCAACTGCTCGGCCTCGCGCCGCGCCCGGGTGATGGTCCGCTCGGCCGACTCCTCGGCCTCGGCGCGGATCTTGCGGGCCTGCTCGGTCGCCTCCGCCACCCGGCGCTCGGAGGCCTCGGCGGCCTCGCGCATCTGGGTGGTGAGGTTCTCGGTGTCGGCCGCGATCTGCTGGTGCTTGTCGGCGAGCTCCTTGGCCTGCTGCTCACGCTCGTCGGCGAGCCGGGCCCGCAGCGCGGCGGACTCGCGCTGGATCGCCGTCCGGATCTTCTCCGCCTCGTGCAGGGCACCGTTCTTCAGCGTGCTGGCCTGCGACTCGGCGGTCAGCTGCAGCTGCTCGGCCTTGCGCCGCGCGGCCTGCAGGACCTCGGAGCCCTCGGTCTCCGCGGTACGGCGCAGCTCGGCGGCGTCGCCCTCGGCGGTCCGGCGCAGGCTGTCGGCCTCGTTCAGCGCGACCGAGCGGATGTCCTCGGCCTCGCGCTCACCGGTCGCCCGGACGGCGGCGGCCTCCTTGGCTGCCGTGCTGCGCAGCTCGTCGGCCTCGCGGCGGGCTTCCTCGAGCGCCTCGGACGCCTGGTCCTGGGCGAGCCGGAGGATCTGCGCGGCCCGGTCGCCGAGTCCGGCGTACGACGGGTTGGCACTGGCGTCGAGCTGACGCCGGGTCTCCTCCAGTTGGCGCTGCATCGGCGCGACACTGCCCTGGAGCTCATCGGCTCTGTTACGGGCCTCGACGAGTTGCATTTCCAGCGCGCGGACGTAGTCGTCCACGGCCTGCTTGTCGTACCCACGTCGACTGACCGGGAAGCCCCCGGCCGCTGTCGCCGTACGGTCGAAAAATGGCAGGCTCGACTCGTCAGGCATTCCCGAGATTCCCTTCTGGCGGCTCACTGAATCCCCCACCTTAAGCCTGTCAGAACTCGGGCGTAACCAGCCAATCGGGCCCCTGGGACGACCCGGCCCAACCGTTATCTGTTACGGAAGCGATTGATGGCGGCCTCGTGCTGGGCCCGCAGCGACGGATTACGGACGCCGAGACCCTCGCTCGGGGCCAGGGTGAGTACGCCGACCTTGCCCTGGTGCAGGTTGCGATGGACGTCGTAGGCCGCCTGCGCGGTGTCCTCGAGCGGATAGACCTTGCTGACCGTCGGGTGGACCATGCCCTTGGCAATCAACCGGTTCGCCTCCCAGGCCTCCCGGTAGTTGGCGAAGTGAGAGCCGATGATCCGCTTCAGGTTCATCCACAGGTAGCGGTTGTCGTACTCGTGCATGAAGCCGGACGTCGACGCGCACGTCACGATCGTCCCGCCGCGCCGGGCGACGTACACCGATGCCCCGAACGTCTCCCGCCCCGGGTGCTCGAACACGATGTCGGGGTCGTCGCCACCGGTGAGCTCGCGGATCCGGGCCCCGAACCGCTTCCACTCCTTCTGGTCCTGTGTGGTCTCGTCGGCCCAGAACTTGTACCCCTCGGCCGACCGGTCGATGATCAGCGACGCCCCCATCGCCCGGCAGATCTCCGCCTTCTCCGGCGACGACACCACGCACACCGGGATCGCCCCGCCGTTCAGCGCGAACTGCGTCGCGTAGGAACCCAGCCCGCCCGACGCACCCCAGATCAGTACGACGTCGCCCTGCTTCATGTCGGCGCCGTTCGCGGACACGAGCTGCCGGTACGCCGTGCTGTTCACCAGACCCGGTGACGCGGCCTCCTCCCAGGTGAGGTGCTCCGGCTTCGGCATCAGCTGGTTCGACTTCACCAGCGCGAGCTCGGCCAGGCCGCCGAAGTTCGTCTCGAAGCCCCAGATGCGCTGCTCGGAGTCGAGCATCGTGTCGTTGTGCCCGTCGGGCGACTCGAGCTCGACGGACAAGCAGTGTGCGACCACCTCGTCGCCCGGCTTCCACGCGTTTACGCCGGGCCCGGTCCGCAGTACGACGCCGGCCAGGTCCGAACCGACCACGTGGTACGGCAGGTCGTGGCGGGCGGTCAGCGGCGACAGCTTCCCGTACCGCTTCAGGAACGCGAACGTCGACACCGGCTCGAAGATCGACGTCCACACGGTGTTGTAGTTGATCGCGCTCGCCATCACCGCGACCAGCGCCTCACCCGGCCCGAGCTCGGGCGTCGGTACGTCGTCCAGGTGCAGGCTCTTGCGCGGATCCTTCTCCTTGCTGTCCAGACCCTCGAACATCGTCGCCTCGTCGGAGTGCACGGTGATGCCGCGGTAGTGGTCCGGTACGTCGAGTTCACCGACGGCCGTGGTGTCACCGGACAGAATCGCTTCGAGGATCTGCTTCACGTCCTACCTCCTACAGCGGCGGTCTGGGTGAGCGGAACTTACCGCTGAGTATGCACGTCTGGCTGTGCCTTGTAACACAAGCAGGGGCCGGTGAGACGACCGTCACTTTTGCAGTCCACCGTTGTCAGTGGTCTTATTCAGCGCAGGCGCGTGTAGAGCCGTACCTGGGTGAAGTCGTCGCCCGAGCGCAGCTGCACCAGATCGCACAGCTGGTTCGCGAGCCACACGCCCCGGCCGCCGAGTGCGTCGAGTGGCGGGAGCACGCGTCCGACCAGCAGGTCGTCGATCCGTCCCTGGTCCTCGACGTCGCAGACCAGTGAGCCGTCCTCGATCCAGACAGACAATGTCCCAGTGCCGCCGCCGAACCGGATGCTGTTCGTGCAGATCTCGTGCAGCGCCAGCTCCAGGTCGTCCATCCGATCCCGCGACACCCCGTGCGACGACGCCCGCGCATTGACCCATTGCCGGATCTGCGCAAGCTCGCCGCGGCCGAACTCCCACCGCTCGGCCCGATCCGGTACGGCGGGCAGCGCGGTGCGGAATGTCTTCTCTGCAAGGCCTTCCGGCACCGAGTGGGTCGCCGTCGGATCGATCCCGACGGCCGCATCGTACGGACAGCGCAACCGGAAACCGACGGCGTCGGCGAAGGCCACCGACAGCAGAGCCTCGTGCAGCAAGGCTTCCTCGTACTCCGCTGCCGTCCGGCCCGCGTATGCCGGTTCGCCGAGCCCACGGACCGGTCGGCCAGGGTGCTGATCGAGGACGTCACGCCAGAACGGAATGATCCGGGCGGGATTGTGGCCGGCGACTGTCATATCGATAAAACGCACCTGGTCGGCCGCCTCACCGAGCGCCTGGCGCAGCTCGGCAATCCGCTCCGGGGGCAGTGCGACCACGACCTTCTCACCGGCAGCCAGGCCGTCACGGACGTACGGCGCCGCGGAAAGCACGAACTCCTCGCCAGAGGCATAGACGAAGGCGTCGTGCCGGAACCCCGCGTGCGCACCGCCCAGTGAGTCGGTGGCGCTGTCCTTCAGCACGCGAACAGCCTAGTCCGGCGATCGCTACCGAGCGGCGTGTCGGGGCGCGCCGTCACCCGGTGTTCGAGGCCCGTGACAGACCGGTCGTGAAGGCCGCGTTCAGGCCGGCTCGACGAGCTCGACCAGTACGCCGCCGGCCGAGCGCGGATGGATGAAGTTCACCCGCGAACCGGCGGTGCCACGGCGCGGTTCGTCGTACAGAAGTTCGGCGCCGCGCTCGCGCAGGGTCGCCGAGACAGCGTCGAGGTCGCTGACCCGGTAGGCGAGTTGCTGGATGCCCGGCCCGCGCTGGTCCAGGAACTTCGCGATCGGCGAGGAGTCCGACAGCGGTGCGAGCAACTGGATCGACGAACCGGAGTCGCCGACCGAGAGCATGGCCTCGCGCACGCCCTGCTCCTCGTTGACCTCCTCGTGCGCGACCGTCATGCCGAACACCTCGGCGTAGAACCGGACCGCCTCGTCGAAGTCGGCCACGGCGACACCCACGTGGTCGATCGCGTCGAACAAGGTCCCGGTGACGGTGCTCTTCATAGCGCCAGAGTGGCGCAGCCGGCCGCCGGAATCCATGGAAAGTGGCAGAGCTGACACGACGCGTGTGACTTGATCGACAGCGGCGTACCAGTGCGGTCGCAGGTATCGTGACAACATGTCTGACGCCACCCGTAGTTCAGCGAACACCACTGTCATAGTCGCCGGCGCGCGGACCCCGATCGGGCGGCTGCTGGGTGGCCTCAAGGGCTTCACCGGCGCCGAGCTCGGCGGGTTCGCGATCAAGGGCGCACTGGAGAAGGCCGGCGTCGCGCCGGACCAGGTCGAGTACGTGATCATGGGCCAGGTGCTGCAGGCCGGCGCCGGTCAGATCGCCGCCCGGCAGGCCGCGGTCAAGGCCGGCATCCCGATGAACGTCCCGGCCATCACCATCAACAAGGTCTGCCTGTCCGGCCTGAACGCGATCGCGCTCGCCGGCCAGCTGATCCGCGCCGGTGAGTACGACATCGTCGTCGCCGGCGGGATGGAGTCGATGACGAACGCGCCACACCTGCTGCCGAAGTCCCGCGAGGGCTTCAAGTACGGCGACACCAGCCTGGTCGACTCGATGGCGTACGACGGGTTGTGGGACGCGTTCACCGACCAGCCGATGGGGGCGCTCACCGACCAGGCCAACAACGAGGGCCTGAAGCTGAGCCGCGAGGAGCAGGACGAGTTCGCCGTGCGCTCGCACCAGCGGGCCGCCGAGGGCTGGAAGAACGGTCTGTTCGCCGACGAGGTGATCCCGGTCGAGGTGCCGCAGCGCAAGGGCGACCCGATCGTGGTCGACAGCGACGAAGGCGTCCGCAGTGACACGTCGGTCGAGGCGCTGGCCAGGCTGCGTCCGGCCTTCGGCAAGGACGGCACGATCACGGCCGGATCGTCGTCGCCGATCTCCGACGGTGGCTGCGCCGTCGTGGTGATGAGCAAGGCGAAGGCCGAGGAGCTCGGGTTGACCTGGATCGCCGAGATCGGCGCCCACAGCTCGGTGGCCGGGCCGGACTCGACGTTGCAGAGCCAGCCCGCGCACGCGATCGCGAAGGCCTGCCAGAAGGAAGGCATCGAGCCGGCCGCGCTCGACCTGATCGAGATCAACGAGGCGTTCGCGTCGGTCGGGATCGCGTCCACGCGGGAGCTGAAGGTCGATCCGGACAAGGTCAACGTGAACGGCGGTGCGATCGCCGTCGGGCACCCGATCGGGATGTCCGGTGCCCGCCTGGTCCTGCACCTCGCGCTCGAGCTGGGCCGGCGCGGCGGTGGCGTCGGCGCGGCCGCGCTGTGCGGCGGCGGTGGCCAGGGCGACGCGCTCATCGTCCGGGTCCCGAAGAGCTGATGCCGCGCCGGACCGCACCGGTCTCGGAGCTGGTCGAGCGGGCCCGGGAGGGTGACTCCCGGGCCGTCGCCCGGCTGATCTCACTGGTCGAGGACGAATCGCCGTTGCTGCGTGAGGTGATGGCGGCCCTGTCGCCGTACGCCGGTCATGCGCACATCGTCGGCATCACGGGCTCTCCCGGCGTCGGGAAATCCACATCGACGTCGGCGCTCGTCACGGCGTACCGGGACACCGGGAAGCGGGTCGGTGTGCTCGCGGTGGACCCGTCGTCACCGTTCTCCGGTGGTGCGCTGCTCGGGGACCGGGTGCGGATGCAGGACCACGCGACCGACTCCGGGGTGTTCATCCGGTCGATGGCGTCGCGTGGGCATCTCGGCGGACTGGCCTGGTCGACCCCGCAGGCGTTGCGGGTGCTCGACGCGGCCGGGTACGACGTCGTCCTGGTGGAGACCGTCGGCGTCGGCCAGTCCGAGGTGGAGATCGCCGGGATGGCGGACACGACCCTCATCCTGCTGGCGCCGGGGATGGGTGACGGGATCCAGGCGGCGAAGGCCGGCATCCTCGAGGTCGGCGACATCTACGTGGTGAACAAGGCCGATCGCGACGGCGTACAGAACGTCACCCGCGATCTGCGGCACATGCTCGCGCTGGCCGAACGGCCCGAAGGCGCCTGGTCGCCGCCGATCCTGAAGACCGTTGCCTCGCGCAACGAAGGGGTCGACGAGGTGGTGGCGGCGATCGAGGAACGGCTGGCCTGGATGCGGTCCAACGGTGTCCTGGACGAACGGCGCCGGAGCCGGGCCCGGGACGAGATCGAGGCGATCGCGATGACCTCGCTGCGGTCCCGGTTCGCACACCTGCACGGCGACGCGCGGCTCGACGTACTGGCCGCCAAGGTCGCCGAAGGAAACACCGACCCGTACACGGCCGCGGACGAGTTGATCGCGGCGCTCTGATCAGCCTTACCTGCAACAACCGACCACGGAGTGTCACATTGTGTCTTTTCCTGGTGTTCACCCCATGGTTGTTCCGAAATCGGGCAAACTCCGCAGGATTTCCGGAGTAGCGTGCGATGCACGTCTCACGGCGGCGCGCCGGTGGGTGCCATGCCCCCGAATCCGTTACAGAATGGACCTTGTAGCTGGTGGGCATTGTGCGGTGGGCTGTGTTCAGTCAGTGACAATTGGTGACGGTCCGTGATACAAACTCAAACACAGTCGACCGAGTGGTTGCGAACGAGGAGTGGTGACATGCCGAAGAAGCTGTTGATCTGGTCGGTCATCGCCTTTGCCGCCTTCTATCTGTTCACTCAGCCAGCGAACGCCGCCGATGCGGTGGGAGGCGCGTTCTCCGCTATCGGTGACGCGTTCGAGAGTGTGATCACCTTCTTGAGCGCGCTGTTCAGCTGATCTGCCGTCTGAGTGTCCCGTTACGAGCAATCGTGCGGGACACTTGGCTGTACGGGCCGCGGAGCGGCCGGCTGCGATGGCCAGAGAGGGTGGTAGGGGAGTGAGTGGATGGCCGGCATAGGCCTGTTCCGGATCTTCGACCCGAAGGTCCGCAAGCACCTGATCTCGGACGAGGGCGAGGTCGTCATCGACGAGGTCCGGCAGCACTGGGTGGTGTATTCGGTGCCGATGCTCGAGGTCGCGCTGGCGACCGCCCTGCTGATCGCGATGGTGAGCACGCCGATCGGCGGCCAGCCCATCGTGCTGGCGCTCGTGCTGGTGCTGCTCTCGCATGCCTTCTGGCAGTTCCTCACCCACCACCGGGACCGGTTCGTGGTCACCAACATGCGGGTCATGCGGATCCGTGGCGTCTTCTCCCAGACCGTCGCGACGACTCCGATCGCGCGGGTCCTCGACATCACCCTGAAGAAGCCGAGCATCGGCCGGATCCTCGGGTACGGCCACTTCGTCTTCGAGTCCGCGGCGCAGGACCAGGGCTTCCGGGAGATCAGGTGGGTCAGCCGCCCGGACGACCGGGACCTGACCATCCAGCGCGTCATCCAGCGCACCGGTCTGCGCGCGTCGGCCAGCGTCGACGTGGTGGAGGGCGACGACGACTCCGACGACGACGGCACCGGTCCGATCGGGATGGACTCCGCGCAGGAGATCACCACCACGGTGCAGGCACCCGCACCGGCGCGGCGCGGTGGTCCGCCGCCCTCCTCGGGCCCGGCGTCGAAGTCGATCTTCAACAGCGAACGCGGCAACTGGACCGACGAGGACTGAGATCAGTCCGCCGCGGCTCGGAAGAGTTCGAGGCGACGCTCGCGATGGCGTCGTTCGGCGTCGGTCGACGGACCTGCCAGCGCCTTGGTGAGTTCCTCGACCGCTTCGTCGTACCTGTGGTCGCGAGCCAGTAGCTCGGCGCGGACGGCGTGCCATCGTGGGCTGGGCGTGAGCTCGCTGAGCAAGGCGAGTCCCGCTGTGGTGCCTTTTGCTTCGGCGGCCGCGACCGCGCGGCCCAGGTAGGCGGCCGGGCTGGGCGCGACCGACACCAGGAGGTCGTACAGGCGGAGGATCTCCGTCCAGTCCGTGCTGTCATAGCTGGCTGCGCGGGCATGCTCGGCCGCGATCGCGGCCTGGAGTTGGTAGGCGTCGGCCTGCTGGTTCGAGCCCAGGAGCGAGTCGTTGAGAAGGTCGATCCCGCGGGCGATCGCCGCGTTGTCCCAGCGGCCGCGGTCCTGCTGGTCGAGCGTGACGACCTCGCCCTCGGCGTCCAGGCGGGCAGGCCGGCGCGCTTCGGTGAGCAGAAGCAGTGCGAGTACGGCGGTCGGCATCGGCTGCTCGGGCAGCAGTTCGTGCAGGAGCTCCGCCAACCTGATCGCCTCCGCGCAGACATCGACGTCGTACGCCGTCTGTCCTTCGACCGGAGCGTGGCCGGACGTGTAGAGGCTGTGGACCACACCGCAGACTGCGGGCAGGCGCTCGGGGAGTTCGGCCTCGGGCGGCACCCGGTACGGGATGCGGGCGGCGGCGATCTTCTGCCGTGCCCGGGTGAGGCGCTTCGCGGTCGCGGCCTCGGTGGTGAGCATGACGCCGGCGATCTGTGTGGGGGACAGTCCGCACAAGGTGCGCAACGCCAACGCGACCCGGGTCGGTGGTGAGAGCGCGGGGTGGCAGCAGGTGAAGATCAGCCGCAGCAGGTCGTCCTGGACGACCTCGGCCGGGACGATGTCGGTGCGGCCGAGCTCGATCAGCTGGGTGCTGTCACGTTCCTTGTCGGCGCGCGCCCGTTCGCGCCGGATGATGTCGATCGCCTTGCGCCGGGCGGTCACGGTCAGCCAGGCACGCGGCTCGGGCGGTACGCCGGTCACCGGCCAGGCGCCGAGGGCCGCCAGGGTGGCCTCCTGGACGGCGTCCTCGGCGAGTTGCACGTCGCCGACGGTCCGGATCAGCGTCGCGAGGATGCGTGTCCCCTCGACCCGGACCGTCTCGGCCACCGCGTCGTGCCCTGGTTCCATCGCCGGAGTCTTCAGCGGGCCCGGATCACCGGGCGCACCTCGACCGCGCCGTTCCAGGCCGACGGGATCTGCTGGGCGATCGCGATCGCCGCCTCCAGGTCCTCGGCCTCGACCAGGTAGTAGCCGGTCAGTGCTTCCTTCGTCTCCGCGTACGGCCCGTCGGTCGTGACGACCTTCCCGCCGCGAGCGCCCTCCACCCGTACGACGGTCGCCGTACTGGTCGGATGGAGCACCGCGCTGGCCGTGATCAGGCCGGCGTTCTCATCCTGGAACCGCCGGTACTCCGCGAGTTCCTCGGCTTGCTCAGGTGCGAACCAGTCCACGTCCGCGCTGTAAACGAGCGCCAGGTACTGCGCCATCAGCCCACTCCTTTCCGTGCTTCAGGATCCACTGTGGTCCCTCGGCAAGTGAACGAACAGCAACCCGCGAACAGGACATCCGTCAGCGAGTGGCCTCCGCGACCCGCGCACGGAACTCCTGTACGACGCTCGCGTCGCCGGCGGTCTGGACCGCGGAAGCGTCGGCGCGACCCCACAACCACAGGAACACCGCGTCGGGTGCACCGAAGATCTCGGCGGCCGCGTCGCCCTGGGCGCCCTGCTGCACGGTGACGCTGGTGCTGTCCGCGCTGATCGTCCAGGTGCGGCCCTCGGCCGTGATCCGAATGGTCGCGTCGACGGGGTGAGCGGTGTCGCCCTCCTCCCACCACGGTCCGCCGAGGTTCGGGAACAGCAACTCGTCGATACCGTCGAGCGCCAGTTCGGCCGCGATCGGTGTGACCACGTCATGCGCCTGCTCGACGTCGATCCGGTGCACGACACTCTCCAGCGCCATCCGCCGGTACCAGAACCCCGAGGTGGCGTCGTCCGGATTGAACGTCCAGGTCTCCAGCGACGTCCCGGCCTTCTCCAACGCGGCGACGATCGCCGCGAGCGCCTCGTCGTACCACTCGAATGTCTCCTGTGCATCGAAGTCCGGCGGCCACGGGTCGGGCAGTGCGCCGAGCCGCAGCACCTCCACCTTGTGCACGTACACCTGCGCCACGTGACGCAGTACGGACTCCACGGTCCAGCCCGGACAACTGGGCACCGGCGCTTCCAGCCCCATCCGCCCGACTTCCCCCAGCCGAGCACCCTCACTCCGCATGTGCCCCAGATAGAACTCGGCCTGCTCCGTCGACAACGTCATACCCGGACCCTCCCAGACCCCGCAGACACTTTCAGACGCTCCGCTGCTTGAGTGCTTCTTCCCAGTCGGCTGTCTCGGTGTGACTGATCTCCACCACGCGTTCGGTCAGCAGTTTGGCCGGATCCTCGGCGGCGGTGTACCGGCCGGCCCGCTGGACGTACAACCAGGCTTCGTTCCGCAGGTCCTCGGCGGTCCGGCGGTAGGTCGGATACGAGTCCTTGAACCCGAACAGCGTCCGGATCCCCTCGGCCAGCGCGATCAGGGCGCCGAGCGACGGAGCGAGCCAGATGGGTGCGCTGATCGCGACCGAGATCGCGACGAACAGGGCCGCGACGAGCTGGACGGTGCCCAGCCCTCGGTACGCGACCCGGGCTTGGTTGGCTTGGTGGTGATACCAGCGGAAGCGGAGGCTGATCAACTGCTCCGCGGGCGCGTCGGTGCCGAGCGCCGGGAAGTCCGAATCTCTGAGTCTGGCCATGGTGTGCCTAGTGTCCAGCTAATCTTCGGCTCATGGCGAGGAAGAGGGCGTTGCCGTTCGATCCGATCGACGAGGCGTCGCGGCAGTGGGGGCGACGCTGGGGTGCGGTCGAGCAGATGCGGGCCGTCACGTCGCTGATGCGGGCGCAGCAGATCGTCATCGGGGAACTGGACGACATCCTTCGCAAGCACGGACTGACGTTCGCGCGGTTCGAGGCGCTGGTGCTGCTCACGTTCTCGCGGCGCGGGTCGCTGCCGCTGGGGAAGATGGGGGAGCGGCTGCAGGTCCACCCGACGTCGGTCACCTCGATCGTCCGCCGGCTCGAGGCGGCCGGGCTGGTGACCCGGACCCCGCACCCGGATGACGGCCGCGCGGTGTTGTGCGAGATCACTCAGGACGGACGGGACCTGGTCGAGCGGGCCACCGCCGACCTCGTCGCCGCCGACTTCGCCCTCAGCGGACTCAACGACGAGCAGCTCAAGATGCTCTGGTCGGTGCTCGAACCGCTCCGCCACAACGCCGGCGACTTCAGCTGATCCAAGCCTGATCCACGCCTGAATCAGGTGTCGTCCAGTGTTACGTCCGCGCTAAGAGTTCATTTCCTACTGAAACTTCCCAAGTTTCCCTATTGCGCTACAAGCTCAGGGCATCCAGGATCGGGGGAACACAGTCGGCCCGCCCTGCGGCCGCGGAAGTAGCTGGAGGATCCATGAAACGCCGTGCTGTCCGGGTGACCGCCGTCCTGCTCGCCGGCGCCCTCACGCTGTCAGGCTGTTCCGGCGGCGGTTCCGCCTCCCCGGCCGACGGAGTCAGGTCGGTCTCGTACGCCGTCGACGACCCGGTCACGCTGAACCCGGGCCGTCAGACCATCGCCTTCGCGCAGGACAAGGTGCTGTTCTCCGCGCTCACCTACGTGAAGAGCGACGGCAGCCTGACCTACCTGAACGCCGAGTCGGTGAAGTCGACCGACGCCGTGCACTGGACCGTCAAGCTGCGCCCGGGCTGGACCTTCCACAACGGCGAGAAGGTCACCGCGGAGAGCTACGTGAAGGCGTGGAACACGGTCGCCTACGGCCCGAACGCCTGGGAGAACAGCGGCCAACTCGTCAACATCGCCGGGTACGACGCCCTGAATCCGGCCAACGGCACGCCGAAGACCAAGGAGCTGTCCGGCCTCAAGGTGGTCGACGAGCTCACCTTCACGGTCACGCTGAAGAGCCCCGACGGGCAGTTCCCGACCCAGTTGTCGCAGGCACAGACCGGGTTCTTCCCGATGCCCGAGGCGGCGTACAAGGATCTCGACGGATACGGCAAGAAGCCGATCGGCAACGGGCCGTTCGAGATGGACGGCAGCTACACCGAGAACGAGCCGATGACGGTGAAGGCCTTCGCGAACTACCAGGGCCCGAAGCCGAGCATCGACGAGATCGTGTTCAAGCCGTACACCGACATGACCACGGCCTACACCGACGTCCAGGCCGGCAACACCGACATCATCTTCGTCCCGGCGGCCCGGATGGCGCAGGTGAAGAAGGACTTCGGCGACCGTGCGTACGTCTTCGAGGGCCTCGGCATGAACTACCTCGGCCTGCCGCTGTGGGACAAGCGCTATCAAGATGTCCGGGTGCGCGAGGCGATCTCGATGGCGATCGACCGCCAGGCCGTCAGCAACGTCATCTACGGCGGCATCTGGACGCCCGCCACCGCGCTGACCCCGCCGGGCGAGCCGGGTACGCCGAAGGGCCTCTGCGGTGAGCTGTGCACGTTCAACCCCACCAAGGCCAAACAGTTGCTGGCCGAGGCGGGCGGCTTCAGCGGCAAGATGGAGATCCGCTACCCGGGTGGGTCCGGGCTCGACGACCTCTACAACGCCTACGCCAACCAGCTCCGGCAGAACCTCGGGATCAAGGACGTCACCGCGACGCCGACCACGGACTTCCCGGAGTTCCAGAAGCTGCGCAACGAGAAGAAGCTGAGCGGCCCGTACTTCTCCCGCTGGGGCGCCCTCTACGCCAGCCAGCAGAACACGCTGCGGTCCTTCTACACCAAGGCGGGCGGCTGCGTGAACTGCATCCCCTACTACACCCCGCAGGTCGAGCAGTTGCTGGCCAAGGCGGATGCGCAGGTCGATCCGCAGAAGGCGATCGAGGGGTACGTCGACGTCCAGAAGGCGATCATCAAGGACTTCCCGGCCCCGCCGATGTTCTTCGAGAAGTACACCTACGCCACCTCGGACCGGATCGCGAAGCTGGCCGAGGGCGCGGGCAGCCTGGAACTCGAGAACACCACCCTGGCGGATAGTTGATGACGGCAACCAACCCGAGCCCGCTCCAGGAGATCCTGGAGCGGGCCCACCGCGTGCCCGACCTGGACCACTTCCCGGGCGTCGACGAGATCGCCGACCGCCTGGATGAACTGGCCGGCCGCTACCCGGACCTGGTCACCAGCCGACGGATCGGGACGTCGCGCCTCGGCGACCCGATCACGATGTACTCGATCGGCACCGGCCCCGACGAGGCGCTCGTGTACGCCGGGGTGCACCCGAACGAACCGATCGGCTTCTGGACCGCGATCCGGCTGGCCGAGGATCTCTGCGCCGACGAGGATCTCCGCGGCGGCTGCCGCTGGAACATCGTCGGCTGCATCGACCCCGACGGCACCCGCCTGAACGAGGGCTGGTTCGACGGTCCGTTCAACCGGGTGAACTGCCTCGAGCACTTCTACCGCCCGGCCCCGGCCGAGCAGGTCGAGTGGTCGTTCCCGTTCCAGTACAAGAACGCGTACTTCGACCAGGTGATGCCCGAGGCGTTCGCCCTGATGCGGGTGATCGACGAGCTCAAGCCGGTGGTCGCCGTCTCCCTGCACAACACCGAGGTCGGCGGCGTGTACTACTACGTCACCCGTGAGCTCGGCGGTTTCGTCGACGAGTTGCACGCGATCACCGCGTCGTTCGGGCTGCCCCTCGACCTCGGTGAGCCCGAGACCCCGGTCGCGCGGCCGCTCGGTCCCGCGGTCTACGAGATGATCTCGGCCAAGGCGACGTACGACTACACCGAGAGTCTGGGGCTGACGCCGTACTCGTCGTCGGGTGGTTCGTCGGCGGAGTACGCCGAGCGGCACGGGACGGTCAGCCTGGTCGCCGAGCTGCCGTACTGGACGCATCCCGCGAACGACGACCAGACGCCGAGCGACGTGCCGTACCGCGACGTGCTGGCCCGGATGGCCGATGCCCTCGGCAAGGATCTCGACGCGATGATCGAGATCTTCGACGCGGCCCGCCCGTACCTGTCCGGCGACTCGCAGCTGGTCCGGGCGACCGACGCCTTCCTCCCGTACCTGGCCAAGCGGCCGGAACGCGACCGGCTCCGGGCCGGGAAGGAGGACCCCGCGCGGATGGCGACGGTCGCGGAGGCCTTCGGGCTGACCGATGTGCACCGGTCGTTCCGGCTGAGGTTCGGGGGCATGCTGCTTCGCTCGCTCGAGGGCGAGATCGCGCGGGGGAGTGCGGCCGCCGTACTGCACCCACTCAGCCGGCGGATGCGTGAGCTCTACCGGGAGTGGCAGGTCGAGGCCGCCGCCCTCGACCAGGAGCTGCGGACCGTCCCGATCAAGGACCTCGTCGGAGTCCAGTACGCCGCCACCCTCGCGCTACTGAACGCCGTACGGCGAGAGGCGGGCTGATGCTGCGCTTCACCATCCGCCGAGTGATCGAACTCGTGCTCGTGTTCTTCGGCGTCACGTTCGCCATCTACGCGGCCGTGTTCGCGCTGCCCGGCGACCCGATCTCCAGCCTGGGCGGCGATCAGCCCCTGTCCCCGGCGGTGGTCGAGCGGATCCGCGAGCTCTACCACCTGAACGATCCGCTGTGGTCGCAGTACCTGCGCTATCTCGGTCACCTGCTGACCGGCGACCTCGGCGTCGACTTCCGCGGCCGGTCGGTGGCGGAGCGGCTCGCGACGCGGTGGCCGGTGACGATCCGGCTCGCGCTGACCGCGTGGGTGATCCAGGTCGTGATCGGCGTCGGCCTCGGCCTGATCGCCGGCCTGCGGAAGAACACCTGGATCGACCGCGGCGTACTGATCCTGACGATCCTGATCACCTCGGTGCCGATCTTCGTGATGGCTGTGACCGCGCAACTGGTGTTCGGCGTGAAGCTGTCGCTGCTGCCGATCGCCGGGGTGACCGACGGCTGGCCGTTGTCGTACTTGCTGCCGGCGACGGTGCTGGCGCTGTACGGGCTGGCCGCGGTGGCCCGGCTGACCCGGGGGAGCGTGGTCGACACGATGAGTTCGGACTTCGTCCGGGCGCTGTGGGCCAAGGGCCTGACCCGGCGCCGGGTGGTCGGCATCCATGTACTGCGGAACTCCTCGATCCCGGTGCTGACCTATCTGGCGATCGACCTGGGCGCGTTGCTCGGCGGTGCTGTGGTGACCGAGGGGATCTTCAACCTGCCCGGCGTCGGTCAGTTGCTGTTCCAGTCGATCCGGGTGCACGAGGGTCCGACCGTGGTCGGCATCGCGACCGCGCTGATCCTGATCTTCCTGCTCACCAGCGTGGTCGTCGATCTGCTCAACTCGCTGCTCGACCCGAGGATCCGCCATGACTGACCAGATGCTGGTGCAGCCGATCGAGGAGGACACCCTCGCGGGGCGCGGGGTCTGGGCGACCGTCCGGCGCCGCGTGTTGTTCTGGCTGCCGTTGACGGTGCTCGCCGTACTCCTGTTGCTCTCTCTGTTCCCGGAGTGGGTCGGCGGGTGGTTCGGCAACCCGGATCCGCGTGCGTGCGACATCTCGGCGAGTGCTCGTCCGTCGTCGCACGGGCATCCGTTCGGTCAGGACCTGCAGGGCTGCGACGTGTACGCGAACGTCGTCCATGGTGCTCGCGCATCGCTGGCGGTCGGCCTGATGTGCACGCTGGTCGCGCTCGTCATCGCCGTCGGAGTCGGCACTGTTGCCGGGTACGTCGGTGGCTGGGCCGACTCGGTGCTGGCCCGGTTGACCGATGTCTTCCTCGGATTCCCGTTCCTGCTCGGGGCGATCGTCGTACTGAACAGTCTCGGCAAGCGGTCGGTGCTGTCGGTCGCGCTCGTGCTCGCGCTGTTCTCCTGGCCGGCGCTGGCCCGGATGGTTCGGACGACGGTCCGCGCGACCCGGGACGCGGAGTACGTGCAAGCGGCCAAGGCCATGGGGTTCCCGACCACCCGCATTCTCAGTCACTATGTGTTGCCGAACTCGATCGGCCCGGTGCTCGCGGTCGCCACGCTGACCGTCGGGGGCGTGATCGTCGCGGAGTCGACGCTGACGTTCCTCGGCCTCGGCCTGCGGGCGCCGTCGATCTCGTGGGGCCTGCAACTCGCCACCGCGCAGTCCAGGTTCCAGCAGGCACCGCACACCTTGATCTACCCGGGCATCTTCCTCGCCGCGACCGTACTGAGCCTGATCACCCTCGGCGACGTACTCCGCGACGCGGTCAACCCGAAGGGACGCTCCTGAATGACCACCCACGACAGAACGGACGCCGCCTTGTCCTCGTATGACCTCACCACCGCTCGTGAAGCCGCTCCCGCGATCGAGAGCTGGCTGGAGTACCAGCGCCGCTACCTGCGAACGCCGGGAGTCCAGGCGGCGATCCGGGTCGGTGACGAGCTCGTCCTGTCGACCGCCCTGGGCAACAGCGACGAGGTGGCCGGTACGCCGCTGCGGACTGACCATCTGTTCCGGATCGCGTCGCACTCGAAGACGTTCACCGCGACCTCGATCCTGCAGTTGGTCGAGCAGGGCAAGGTCCGCCTCGACGACCCGATCGACGCGCACGTGCCCGAGCTGGCCGGCAGCGCGCTGGCGCCGGTCACCGTGCGCGAGCTGCTCGGCCACCAGGGCGGCGTGATCCGCGACGGTGTCGACAAGGACTACTGGCAGCTGATGGATCCGTTCCCGGACCGCAAGGCGCTGGTGGAACTGTGCCTGAGCCACGGCCAGGTGTTCGAGCCCAACGAGCACTTCAAGTACACGAACATCGGCTACTCGCTGCTCGGCCTGGTGATCGAGTCCGCGAGCGGGCTCTCGTACGGCGATTACGTCGCCGCCAACATCACCAGTCGGCTCGGCCTGGCGAACACCGGCGCGGAGTGGGATCCGGAACGGGCGAGTGAGTACGCCGGTGGTCACACCGGACTGCTGGACGGCTCCGACGTACGCGAGACCATCCCGCACGTCGACACGCGGGCGATGGCCGCGGCCACCGGCTGCTACTCGACCGCTGAGGACCTCACGACGTACGGCGCCGCGCACTTCTTCGGAGCTGATCAGTTGCTGACCGACGCGAGCAAGCGGCTGCTGCAGCGCGACGAGAGCCTGGTCAACGCGCACGGGCGCGAGATCGGCCGGTACGGGTTGGGCCTGGACATCGTGAAGGTCGGCGACCGTCGACTGGTCGGCCACAGCGGCGGGTATCCGGGCCACATCACCCGGACCTTCATCGACCCGGTCGACCAGATCGTCGTATCGGTGCTCACCAACTGCATCGGCGGCCCGGCCGGGGTCCTCGCGACCGGCGTGGTCAAGCTGCTCGACCTGGCCGCCAACGCTCCGGCCGGCTCCGCGGTGCCGAGCGACATCGACGGGCGCCGGTTCTGCGGCGACTTCGCGAACCTGATGGGCGTGATGAGCATCGCGCTGCTGGGTGGCCGGCTGGTCGCGTTCTTCCCGGCCGCGCCGGACCCGGTCGACAGCTACGAGGAGCTCCAGGTCATCGACGAGAACACGCTGGCCGTCGTACCGGCGGCCGGGTTCGGGTCGATCGGCGAGAAGGTGGAGTTCAGCTGGGACGCGGACGGAAAGCCCGAGGTCGTCCGGTACGGCGGGAGCTCGCGGTGGCCGGTCGAGGTGTTCCGGGCCCGCCGGTCGGCGCAGATCGCGGACGCCGAGGTGCACCCTGTGGCCAGGAGGTCGTCATGACGGACGACAAGCCCGTCGACGACGAGACCTGGGAGGAGGACCCGCGCCGCGCGGAGTTCGTCGAGCAGTTCGCCCTGCTCAGAGAGCTGGCCGGCTCGCCGCGGATGGAGGGCCGGGTGCTCGGCTACCTGATGGTGAGCAACAAGCCGTTCGTCTCCTCGGCCGAGCTGGCCCGGGCGCTGGCCGCGAGTGCGGGCTCGATCTCGAGCACCACCCGGCGGCTGATCGATCTCGGCTTCGTCGCGAGGCACGCCGTCCCCGGAGATCGCAGTCACTACTTCAAGGTCGACGACGACATCTGGGGCAGCTTCCTGGCCGGTGAGCGGCGGTCTCTGGGCAAGCAGCGACAACTCTTCGATCACATGCTGACCGAGCTGCCTGACGGGATGCCCGGTCCGCGCAAGCGGCTGCGGAACGCGCGCAACTACTTCGAGTGGCTGACGGCGTACCACCGCAAGATGCTGGCGGACTGGGAAGAGTACCGGGACAAGTTGGACGCCGCGTCCGATCAAGGGGAGGGCCAGTGAGCGACGACGTCCTGCGGTTCGAGGAGCTGACCGTCGACTTCACCGTCGGCGGTACGACGCACCGCGCGGTGGACCAGGTGAGTTTCGCGGTCCGGCCGGGCGAGGTACTCGCGGTCGTGGGGGAGTCCGGATCGGGCAAGAGTGTCACCTCGCTGGCGGCGCTCGGGCTGCTGCCGTCCAACGCGACTGTCGGCGGTCGGATCAGCTTCGGCGGCGATGACGTGCTGTCGATGTCGCGGGCCGAGCTGACGGCGTTGCGCGGCCGGCGGATCGCGATGATCTTCCAGGATCCGGTCGGCGCGCTCGACCCGGTCTTCACGATCGGGTCGCAGCTGATCGAGATGATCCGGGCGCACCAGCCCGCGCTGTCTCGCGCGCAGGCCCGTGAGCGGGCGATCGAGCTGCTCGCGATGGTCGAGATCCCCGAGCCCGAGTCGCGGTTGAAGTACTACCCGCACCAGCTGTCCGGGGGTCAGTGCCAACGGGTGATGATCGCGATCGCGGTCGCCTGTGACCCCGAGCTGCTGATCGCCGACGAGCCGACCACCGCGCTGGATGTGACCGTGCAGCAGGAGGTGCTCGACGTACTGCTCGCGATGCGGTCGGAGATCTCCGGGGCGATCATGATCATCACCCACGACATGGGCGTGGTCGCGGACGTGGCCGACCGGGTCGTTGTCATGCGCAAGGGGTCGGTCGTCGAGACGGCCGACGTCCACGAGCTGTTCGACCGGCCGGCCCAGCCGTACACGCGGGCGCTGCTCGACGCGGTGCCGCGCGGTGGTCTGCGCGACGACAAGCCCTCCGGGCCGACGGACGGTACGCCGGCTCTGTCGGTCGAGGATCTCGTGGTCGAGTACCGCGGCCGGCGCGGCAAGACGGTCCTTGCGGTGGATCACGTGAACCTCGCGCTCAACCCCGGCGAGATCACCGGTCTGGTGGGGGAGTCCGGGTCGGGGAAGTCGACCATCGGGAAGTCCGTGCTCGGTCTCGCACCGATCACCTCGGGCGAGGTCCGCGTCGACGGCCAGGCGCTCACCACCGCGTCGTCCTCGGTCGTGCGTCAGACCCGGTCCCGGATCGGCGTGGTGTTCCAGAACCCGGCCGGTTCACTGAACCCGCGCGCCACGATCGGTCAGTCCATCGGCGAACCGCTCGCCGTCCATCGCGGCGTACGGGGTGCTGAGCTGCGGGGACGGGTCGAGGAACTGCTGGACAGCGTCGAGCTGCCGCGCGGATGGGCCGGGCGGTATCCGCACGAGCTGTCCGGCGGTCAGCGGCAGCGCGTGTCGATCGCGAGGGCGATCTCGCTCGATCCCGGCCTGTTGATCGCGGACGAGCCCACGTCGGCACTCGACGTGTCCGTACAGGCGACTGTGCTCGAGTTGCTCCGGTCGCTGCAGGACCGGCTGCATTTCGCCTGCTTGTTCATCAGCCACGACCTCGCGGTGGTCGATCAGGTCTGCGACCGCGTCGCCGTGATGAGCCACGGCAAGCTGGTCGAACAGGGCGCCCGCGAAGCCGTTCTGCGCGCACCCCAGGACCCGTACACGATCCGCCTTCTGGAAGCGGCGCCCGTCCCGGATCCCCGCGAACAGGCCTACCGCCGCTCCCTTCGCCTGGCCGGCTAGCACCGGCGGTGCCTACTCGTTGTCGGCCAACGCCGGGAAGGCCTGCCGCAGCTCGGCGCGGAAGTCCTGCTCCCGGCCGAAGCCGAAGGTGCTGATCGCCACCCAGACAGTTTGGACCGCGGCTTCGAGCGGGTCCGCGACGGCTGCCGACCTGACGGCGGGCAGCGCCATCGACTGCTGCGAGAAGTTGTCGAAGCGACGGTCGACTGTCGTGATGATCGTGTGCCGCACCCTGTCGTCGTTCCACATCCGGTCGAACGCCCGGTCCTCGCGAAAGATCTCCGGCAACTCGTCACCCCGATCCAGGGCGTCCAGCGTCGCGGCGATCCAGTCGAGCGGCAGGAGGCCCGCCTCGGTGATCGCGCGCCGGGCGGACCACCGCGCGACCACCCGCTGGGTCCCGGCATCGACCCGGTCGATCGCGTCCAGCAGCGGCCGGTCGTGCAGCGCGAGCGGGATCGCCTTCCAGGCGAGTCGCCGCAGTGGCTCGCTGGGCAGCACGCCACCCCACTCCCGCGTCTCGAACGCCAACCGGGCCTCAGCCTGGCGGCGCTCCTGCTCGAGTGCGGCCTGGCGCTCGGCTTCGGCACGTTCCTCCGCGGTGGGTGGAGGCGGTTGCTGTCGCGCAGAGTCGTGCCAGTACGCCGCCGTACCGCTCGTCACCTTGATGACCCGGTCGGGCTCGGGCGGCGCGGGCCAGAACTGCAAGAGGTAGTGGTCGACGAGCGGCTCGCCGTCGAGCGTGGTGTCGGTCTTGTGGCCGGCGTCCATCCCGGTCCCGCAGTACCGCACCCGGTAGTCGGTCTCGGCGAGGTCCAGCGGCTCCTGCCACTCGCCGGCCCAGCCGACGAGCGCGGTGGTCGCGCCGACCGGCGTGTAGGACGCCTCGACGATCTCCTCCCAGGCGTCGTCGACCGGAGGTTCGGAGCCGTGCAACTCGACCGAGAAGCCGACGTCGCCTGTGTGCAGGCCGGTGATCAGGAACAGCGCCCCGGGCACCGCCGCACCGCACAGCCCGTTCTGCTGGCCGGCGAAGGAAGCGCCCAGGTCCGACACGAACTCGTGGCTCTGGACGTACAGCTGGCTGTAGTGCACCCCGACCGATCCGGTCGTCAAAGTCCGCACGGACTCCCTCCCCAGGCCCTGGCGCGCATTATCTCGCCGGATCGGGGTCAGTCGGGGAATTGGAAATAGTTGGACGTCCTAGTATTTTGGGACCAGTCCCCTAGGAGGTCTGACTGATGGATGCCGAGCAGATCGCGGCCGGCCGGAGCCGGTGGCAGCAGCGGTACGACGCGGCGCGCAAGCGGGAGGCGGATTTCACCACGCTGTCCGGCACCGAGGTCGCACCGGTGTACGGACCCCCCGAGGGTGTCGACGACCCTCGGATGGAGCGGATCGGCTGGCCGGGGGAGTTCCCGTTCACCCGCGGCCTGTACCCGACCGGCTACCGCGGCCGCACCTGGACGATCCGCCAGTTCGCCGGCTTCGGCAACGCCGAGCAGACCAACGAGCGGTACAAGATGATCCTGAACGGCGGTGGCGGCGGCCTGTCCGTCGCGTTCGACATGCCGACGCTGATGGGCCGCGACTCCGACGACCCGAAGGCGCTCGGCGAGGTCGGGCACTGCGGTGTCGCGATCGACTCGGCCGCCGACATGGACCGGCTGTTCAAGGACATCCCGCTGCAGGACGTCACGACCTCGATGACGATCTCCGGCCCCGCCGTACCGGCGTTCGTGATGTACCTGGTCTCGGCCGAGCGGCAGGGCGCGGACATCACCAAGCTCAACGGGACGCTGCAGACCGACATCTTCAAGGAGTACATCGCGCAGAAGGAGTGGCTGTTCCCACCGGAACCGCACCTGCGCCTGATCGGTGACCTGATGGAGTACTGCGCCGAGCGCATCCCGGCGTACAAGCCACTCAGCGTCTCCGGCTACCACATCCGCGAGGCCGGCTCGACGGCCGGGCAGGAGCTGGCGTACACGCTGGCCGACGGGTTCGGGTACGTCGAGCTCGGGCTGTCCCGCGGACTCGACATCGACGTGTTCGCCCCGGGCCTGTCGTTCTTCTTCGACAGCCACCTGGACTTCTTCGAGGAGATCGCGAAGTTCCGCGCCGCCCGCCGGATCTGGGCCCGCTGGCTGCGCGATGTGTACGGCGCTCGCACCGACAAGGCCCAGTCGCTGCGGTTCCACACGCAGACCGCCGGGGTGTCGCTGACTGCCCAGCAGCCGTACAACAACGTCGTACGGACGGCTGTCGAGGCGCTGGCCGCCATCCTCGGCGGGACGAACTCGCTGCACACCAACGCGCTCGACGAGACGCTCGCGCTGCCGAGCGAGGAGTCGGCCGAGATCGCGCTGCGCACGCAGTCGGTGCTGATGGAGGAGGTCGGCGTCACCAACGTCGCCGACCCGCTCGGCGGATCCTGGTTCGTCGAGGCGCTCACCGACAAGATCGAGGCCGAGGCCGAGGAGATCTTCGCGCGGATCAAGGAGATGAGCCCGGACGGCTCGATGACCGCCGGCATCCTGCGCGGGATCGAGGACGGCTGGTTCATGGGCGAGATCGCCGACGCCGCCTTCGAGTACCAGCAGAAGCTGGAGAAGGGCGAGAAGAAGATCGTCGGCGTGAACACGCTGACGGACACCGTCTCCGGCGAGCTGGAGATCCTCCGGGTCAGCCACGAGGTCGAGGTCGAGCAGTGCCGGGTGCTCGCGGAACGCAAGTCGCACCGTGACGAGGACCGGGTCCGGCGTACGCTAACGGCTCTGGTGGAGGCGGCCAGGAGTACTGGCAACCTGATCGAGCCCATGCTGGAGGCGGCGCGTGCGGAGGCCACGATGGGGGAAATCTGTCACGTTCTTCGGGACGAGTGGGGCGAGTACCGAGAGCCCGCCCGCTTCTGACGAGAGTTCCACCTCCGACTCAGGCCCGGCGGATCCCAGCGGATTGGGATCGCAGGCCCGGGAGGCGATCGGCCCGGCGGACGGGCGCGGTGTGGTCGTGTGTGGCTCGGACCGCACCATGCTGCGGGTCGTCACCGAACTGGTGACCTCCGGCGAGCGAGTGATCGCCGTCGTCAACCCGGCGTCGCGGCACTACGACCGGATCGGTGAGCTCGGCGCGCAGGTGATGGGTGTCCGGGTGATCAGTGAGTCGCTGCTGCGCCGGGCCGGGGTCGACGCTCAGGACGGCAACGCGTCGACCGCGCGGGCCCTCGTGCTGCTGGACACCGACGACGTTCGTAACGTGCACACCGCGCTGACCGCCCGCGACATGGATCCCCATCTGCGCATCATCGTGCAGATGGTGAACCCGCGGCTGGGCAAGCAGTTGCACAGCCTGCTAGGCGACTGCGTTGTGATCTCCGGACCGTCGCTGGCCGCGCCGGCGTTCGTCTCCGACGCGCTCGAGGACGACGAGCTCACCTGGCTCGAGATCGGTGGCCGGCGCCTGGTCGCCGGTCAGGCCGACCTGATCCGTGAGCCACACCTGACCGTGCTCGCCGACACGACCTCGTCCGCCACACCGGAACTGCTGCCGATCTCGAGCTCCGATCCGAGCGGTGACATCGTGCTCGGCACCGGCATCCGCAGCGTCTGGCGGACCAGAGACGTACGGCGGGCCGGCTGGCTGATGGCGGCCGGTGACATCTTCGACCGGCGGGTACGGCGGATCGCCGCGGTGATGGCGTTGCTCGTGATCGCTGGGACTGTGCTCACGCATTTCATCGCCAAGGTCGAGTGGCTGCGGGCTGTCTATCTTGCCGCCGGTGCGGTGACGTCGGCGGGCATCGAGGACGACACGTTCTCCGAGGCGGCGCCGTGGGCGAAGGTCGCAGCCGTCGTGGTGCAGTTGACCGGCATCGTGCTGGTGGCGCTGCTGACCGCGGTCATCGTCGACTCGCTGATCGGTGCGCGACTGTCGCGGGTGATCGGCGGGGTCCGCGGCCGGCCGCGCAACCATGTGGTCGTGTGCGGCCTCGGGACGGTCGGCGCGCGAGTGCTGGAGATCTTGGCCGAGCGGGGCGTCGCAGTGGTCGGCGTCGAGCATGACGAGGACGCGCCCGGCGTACAGACCGCGCATCGCTTGCGGATCCCGGTGGTGATTGGCGACAGCAGTAACGAGGAGACCCTGCGGTCGGCCGGGGTTCAGCGATGTCTGTCCGTGCTCGCGCTGACCGACGGCGACATCACGAACCTGGAATCGGCGATGGTCGTCCGCGACCTGAACCCGGACGCCCGGATCACGATGCGGATGTTCGACCACGACCTGGCGCAGCGAGTGGAGCGCCGGCTCGGGCTCGGCCACAGCCGGTCGGTGTCGATGCTGGTCGCCCCGGCGATCGCTGCGGCCGCTGCGAACCGGCGCAGCCAGGTGACGGTCCCGGCCGGTCGCCGGGTTCTGCTGCTCACCGAGGTCACCGTCGAGCCGGGCTCGGTCGCCGTCGGCCTGCGCCTGGGGGAGCTGGACGAGGAAGGCGGATTGCGGGTGCTCGCCCGCCAGGACGATGGTCCGTGGGACTGGAAGCCGGCGTCCGGCAAACTGCTCCGAGGCGGTGACCGGCTCGCCGTGGCGGGCACCCGGAGTGGGCTGGCCAGACTGCTGCTGGCGACCCGGGCACGACACGGTTCCACCGCGTCGTAGAGGATGGACCTGTGAACGTACGCAGTGAGCGCCAACTTGGCGCGACCGGAATGCGAGGGCAGTGGTGAGTCAGTCGAACTTCTCCCGTCCAGGGGCGATCGATCTGTCGTCCCTGCGCAAGCCCGCGGCCCCGCCGCCCGGCTCCGGTGGTGGCGCACCGGCGGGCGGTGGCGGAGCGTCGGGTTCGTATGTGCTGAATGTCAGCGAGGCGACCTTCCAGTCCGATGTGATCGAGCGGTCCATCCAGTCGCCGGTGGTGGTCGAGTTCTGGTCGCCGCGGTCGGAGGCGTCGATCGCGCTCGGCCCGGTGCTGGCCCAACTGTCGACCGAGTACGCCGGCAAGTTCCTGCTGGCCCGGATCGACGTCGATGCGAACCCACAGCTGGCCCAGGCGGTCGGCGTGCAGTCGGTGCCGCTGGTGATCGCCGTACTGCGGGGTCAGGTGGTTCCGCTGTTCCAGGGCGCCCTGGGTGACCCGGAGGTGCGTGGGTATCTCGACCAGCTGCTCACGGTGGCCGTCGCGAACGGCATCACCGGTCGGGCCGATCCCGTCGGACCCGCGGCACCTGCTGCGGAGGACGAGGAGGAGCCGCCGCCGAATCCGCGGTACGAGAAGGCTGAGAACGCGGTCGGTGCCGGTGACCTGGACGGCGCGATCGCGGCGTACGAGGAGCTGCTGAAGGAGACGCCGGCCGACGCGGAGGCGAAGTCGGGCCTGGCCCGGGTACAGCTCGTCAAGCGCACCCAGGACGTGCCGGCCGACCTGCGGACGCGGGCGGCCGACAACCCGACGGACATCGAGGCCCAGCAGTTGGTGGCCGATGTCGACCTCATGGGCGGGCATGTCGACGACGCGTTCAACCGGCTGATCAGCACCATCCAGGCGACCTCGGGCGACGAGCGGAACGCGGTCCGGCTGCACCTGCTCGAGCTCTTCGAGGTCGTCGGCGCGGACGACGACCGGGTGATCAAGGCGCGGCGGCGGTTGATGGCTGCGTTGTTCTGACTTGTTGCTTGGTGACAGACCCCCTCGGCCCTCGTGGCTGAGGGGGTCTTGTCTTTTGCAGCTGTGTGAACTCTTGCAATTTGTTGTTGGATGCTCTGAGAATAATTCACATGACCAGCGCCGTCGCCGCGACCCCACCGCCGAGCCTCGAGGCGCGGATCCACGGACTGCTGCCGGCGCTCAGCCCGGCACAGGCCCGGATCGCGACCGAGGTACTGCGGGATCCGGCAGCAGTGGCCTCGTCGACGATCGGGCAGTTGGCGGCCCGGTGCGGTACGTCGCTGCCGAGCGTGACCCGGTTCTGCCTTGCGCTCGGCCTGGCCGGGTACGCCGAGCTGCGGCTGGCGCTCGCGGCCGAGAGCGGGCGGAGCAGTCTGAGCTGGGAGCGGGGGACCGGCGCCGAGGTCGGGCCGGACGACTCACTGGACGACGTACTGCGGACTCTGTTGCGAGCCGACACTCGCGCACTCGAGGACACTGTCGCGTCGCTCGACGTCGACGCCCTCGGGCGCGCCGTCGAAGCAATCTCCAACGCCCGCCGAATCGACATGTACGCCGTCTCCGGTTCCGCGTCCGTCGCCGAGGACCTCCGCCTGCGCTTGCACCGGATCGGCCGCGGCGCCAACACCTGGAGCGACGTACACAACGCACTCACCAGCGCGGCGCTGCTCGGAGTCGGGGATGTTGCCGTCGGCATCTCCCACAGCGGCGAAACGGTCGAGGTCCTCGAGCCGCTGGAACGAGCCGGCCGCCAAGGCGCCACGACCGTTGCCATCACCAACTATCCGCGCTCACCCCTGGCCCGGACCGCCGACATCGTCCTCGTCACCTCTGCCCGGGACGTCACCTTCCGCACCGGCGGTCTCTCCGGCCGGCACGCCCAGATGATCGTCCTGGACGCCCTGTACCTCGGCGTGGCTCAACGCGACTACCCACTGGCCGAACAAGCCTTCGACGCCACCAGCGAAGCCATCTCCACCCATCGCCGCCGCCCGTGATCTCCACCCTCCGTCAACCGCCCGCGATTTCTACCCTCCGTCAACCGCCCGCGATTTCCGCCCTCCGTCAACCGCCCCCGATTTCTACCCTCCGTCAACCGCCCGCGATTTCCGCCCTCCGTCAACCGCCCGCGATTTCCGCCCTCCGTCAACCGCCCGCGATTTCCGCCCTCCGTCAACCGCCCGCGATTTCCGCCCTCCGTCAACCGCC
>NZ_JBICST010000010.1:342283-344254 GCF_043197265.1 Kribbella sp. NPDC049227
GCCCGCGATTTCTACCCTCCGTCAACCGCCCGCGATTTCCTCGCTCCGTCAGCCGCCCCCGATTTCCTCCCTCCGTCAACCGCCCTTGAAGGAGCACCATGGACAGCCCCCACCGCGCTTTCGCCCCCTCCCGCCGCACACTCCTGTTCGGGGCCGGCGCCACGGCGCTCACCGCCGCGTCCGCGTCCGCCCTCCCCGCTTCCGCCGTTCCTGCTTCCGCCACCGGCGCGTCCGCCTCCGCCGGGTCTGCTGCCACTGCCGGGTCAGCCGCTGTCTCGGCCCCAGCCTCCGCGGCGATCCCGTCGCCCGACGACCTGCCGCTGACGGGCGGACCGGAGTTCCCGGTCGGCCTGTTCTGGCCGCCGCACCCGTATGCGAGCACTGCCGAACGGTTCACCGAGATCAAGGACGCCGGGTTCGACTTCGTCATCTCCGGCAACTACGCCGGCGACGGGAACATCTTCCAGTACCAGCTCGACCTCGCCCGCACCGCCGGCCTGCAGATGCTGATCTCCGACGACATCCAGATCCGCAACATGTCCCGCTGGTTCTCGATCTCGGACAACACGGCCGACTTCCTGAGCGTCACCCCGGACGAGGCTCGCGCCCTCTACACCCGCGCCCGCGACGCCTACGGCCCGTTCTCGTCCCTGGCCGGCTTCAACCTGTACGACGAACCGGGCGCCGGCTGGTTCGCCACCCTGGCCAAGGCCGTCGCGATCTCACGCGAACTGGCACCGCAACTGTTGCCGTACATCAACCTCTTCCCTTCCGACGACGCGGCGTACTACCGCGGCTTCGTCGACGTGGTGAAGCCGTCGCTGATCTCCTTCGATCGGTATCCGCTCCTGTCCGAGGGCCGCGAGGACGCGAACTACTTCCACAACTGGTCCATCGTCCGCGACGCGGCGCTGCACGGCGACATCCCGTCGTGGGTCTTCATCCAGACCCTCGCGTACAACGGTCACCGCGAGCCGACCGCCGCCGAACTGCTCTGGCAGGTCAACATCAGCCTCGCGTACGGCGCGAAGGGCATTCAGTACTTCACCTACTGGACGCCCGAGGCCGCCCGTGGCGAGGGCTTCGGTCCCGCATTGATCACTGTTGACGGACGTCGTACACCTCGGTACGCCGCGGCGCGCAAGATCAACACCACCTGGCTCCATCAAGTCGGCCGCGAACTCAAGCCACTCGTCTCCGAGACCGTTGTGCACGCCAACGAAACCCCACTACCCAACGGCGCAGTCGGCTTCACCCCGACAGACCTGGTCACCGGAGTCACCGGGAACCCAGTAGTCATCGGCACTTTCCGCTCCCGCGACGCCGCCTCCACCGATCGCTGGCTCCTGGTCGCCAACCGCTCCCACAGCACCCGCTCCCGCGCCGTCATCACCCCGAACCCCCAGACCGTAGGCACAGTCGCAACCTTCCAACCAGCCACCCAGTCCTACACCCCCCGCCCCGTAACCCCGACCCCCCTCGACCTACCCCCCGGCGCAGCAACCCTCATCAAACTCACCACCAAGTAGCCCACCCACTCGGCGCCGAGCCCCACCCTGAAGCCCGGCGCCGAGCCAGCCCCCGATCCCCGCCGGGCAAGCCCCGCCGACCCCCATCGGGCGAGCCTCCCCGATCCCCGCCGGGCAAGCCGCGCGATGTGCACCGGGCGAGCCCCCCGACCTCGCCGGGCGAGCCCCCCGACCTCGCCGAGCAAGCCGCACGATCTGCGCCGGGTAAGCCCCCCCGACCTCGCCGAGCAAGCCGCGCGATCTGCGCCGGGTAAGCCCCCCCGACCTCGCCGAGCAAGCCGCACGATCTGCGCCGGGTAAGCCCCCCCGACCTCGCCGAGCAAGCCGCGCGATCTGCGCCGGGTAAGCCCCCCGACCTCGCCGAGCAAGCCGCACGATCTGCGCCGGGTAAGCCCCCCCGACCTCGCCGAGCAAGCCGCGCGATCTGCGCCGGGTAAGCCCC
>NZ_JBICST010000011.1:0-182883 GCF_043197265.1 Kribbella sp. NPDC049227
TTCCTGTTCCCAGACAGCTCAGAAACCTAGACAGGGAACGGCGTGCGCCACTCCAGCCACGCACAAACCACCCACACATGCGTCAGGAGAGCCGGATATCCCCTCGTGTTGTGAGCCGTGAGCCGTGAGCCGTGAGCCGTGAGCCGTGAGCCGTGAGCCGTGAGCCGTGAGCCGCGCGGCAGTGAGGCGTGCGGCCGTGAGCCGCGGGCGCGTGGAGGGTGAGTGGTGGGCGGGGCGTCGTACTGCGGGGGTGCGGTCAGGAGTCGGTGCGGGGGAAACCGCGGATGCCTCGCCAGGCCAGGGAGGCGACCAGGTCGGCCGCCTGCTGCTGGGCCAGTGTCGGGTCGTCGGAGGCCAGCCAGTAGCGGGCACTGACCTGGGCCATGCCGACCAGGCTGACGGCCAGCACCATCGACTGTTCGCGGTTCAGGCCGGCGTCCGCACTGATCACCTCGGACACCGCCTCGGCGCAGCTGTGCGTGACCCGGTCGACGCGCTCCCGGACCGCCGTCTCGTTGGTGAGGTCCGACTCGAACACCAGCCGGAAGGCGCCCTGCGCGTTCGCCACGTAGTCGTAGAACGCGTGCATGGTGGCGGCCACTCGTAGCTTGTTGTCCTCGGTCGACTTCAGCGCGTCCCGGACGGAGGCGATGATCGCGTCGCAGGAGCTGTCCAGCAGGGCCAGGTACAGCTCGAGTTTGCCGGGGAAGTGCTGGTAGAGGACCGGCTTGGAGACGCCGGCGCGGTCAGCGATGTCGTCCATCGCGGCGGCGTGGTAACCGTTCGCGACGAAGACCTCCTGCGCCGCCTCGAGCAGTTGCGCGCGGCGGGCCAGCCGCGGCAGGCGGCTGCCACGCTTCGGCGCGGTCTCGGGTGTCGTCGACACGTCGGCTCCTTCGATGGTGCGGCACCGGCAGCACGGGCTCGACCGCCGGGTCGTTCCCCGAATCCTACCCAGCAGTCCTCCCGGCCAGTAGCTTCCCCGCCGGTCGGTGTTCCATCGTGGTAGCGGTCAGCGATAGTCGTCCTCGCCGGAGTCGCCCACCGCGCGGCGCTGCTCCTCCACATCGACGGGGTCGGCCTCGATGGGTACGTCGTCGTCCGGAGTGAAGTCGTCCACCTCGGCGGAGTCCTCCCGCTGCTCGAGGACGTCGGCCTCCGGAGCGTCGTCGGGCACGCTGTCGAAGCCGGAACCCTCGTAGTCGGTCTCGCTGGTCATGCGACTGCTCCTTCGCTCGGCGACGGACAGTTACGACGGTATCGACGGTAGCGGCTGCGGGTCGTCGTACAGGCCCTCGAGGACGTCGCCGTACTCCTCGATCCGGGCCAGCACCTCGTGCGGCAGGAAGCGGAGCTCCTCCGCGTCGGATGCCGACGCCACCTCGTCCCAGTCGATCGGGGTGGACACCCGCGGCTCCTCGGCTCCGCGCAGGGAGTACGGCGCCAGTGTGGTCTTGGCGCTGGCGTTCTGGCTCCAGTCGATGAAGACCTTGCCGGGACGCAGTGCCTTGGTCATGTTCGCGGTGACGTTCTCCGGGAGTGCCTCGGCCAGTTGCTCGGCCAGGAGCTTGGCGAAGGCGCTCGTACTCCGCGACGACGCCGGCTCGATCGGGACGTACAGATGCATGCCCTTGTTGCCGGACGTCTTCGGCCACCCCTCCAGCCCGTAGTGGCCCAGCAGCTCACGCAGTGCCAGAGCGACGTCGCAGCACTCGACGATGCTCGCTCCCGGCCCCGGGTCGAGGTCGAACACGATCAGGTCGGCCTGTGGGTCCTTGCCCAGGTCCGACAGACCGATCCGCCACTGCGGGATGTGCAGCTCCAGCGCGGCCAGGTTCGCCAGCCACACCACGGTCTGGATGTCGTCGGCGACCACGAAGTCGGCCTCGTCCCGGCCGGTCGAGCTACCGGGCGTCGGCAGGGTCACTGTCCGCACCCAGGTCGGCGTACCGCGCGGTGCGTTCTTCTCGAAGAAGTACTGCGCCCCTGTGCCGTCGGGCCAGCGCTTGCGGGTGAGTGGACGGTCGGACAGGTGCGGGAGCAGCAGTTCGGCGACCTGGTGGTAGTAGTCGATCACCTCGGCCTTGGTGAAGCCGGTCTGCGGGTAGAGCACCTTGCCGAGGTTCGTGAGCTTCATCGTCTGCCCGTCGACCTCGGTCGTCAGTTGCTGCGGCGCGGCTGCCATGCCTCCCAGTCTCCACCTCGGCGGCGCCCTAACGGACGAACCGCTCTACTGATTCAGGGCGCAGTCGGTACTGCGTCATGCGGGAGAGTCTCTCGGCTGAGGGGTTCTACCATGGGTCAGGTGGAGAGTTACGCGGGAGTAACCGGGGCTGAGGGCCCGCTGGAAGTACGGGAGTGGCCGACGCGGCAGGTGTCGGTCGGAGGCGCGGATCTGCTCGTGCGGGACGTGCCGGACGCGGCAGCGGATCTGCCGCCCGCGCTGTTCGTGCACGGTCTGAACGGCTCCTCGCTGAACTGGACCGCTCTGGGCCTGATGCTCAACGACACCGTCCGCGGCATCGCCCCCGACCTCCCCGGCTTCGGACGTACGCCGCTGTCCGGCGCCGCCGGGATCTACGAGCAGGCCGACCTGATGATCGAGCTGGTGGAGCGTGAGTTCGACCGGCCGCTGCACCTGTTCGGGAACTCGATGGGTGGCGCGACGGCGGTCGCCATGGCCGGGCGGCGTCCCGACCTGGTCGCGTCACTCACCCTGATCTCGCCCGCGCTCCCGCATCCGCGGGTGTCGGCCAGCGCCCTGTGGTTCACCGCGATCGCGACGCCCCGGCTGGGTCCCGCCGTACTGGAACGGACCCGGCGGTTGCCGTTCGACCGGCGGTTCGAGGCGTCGCTGGCGCTGGTGTTCGGCGATCCGCGGTCGCTCGCGCCCGAGGTGCGGGCGGCGTACGAGGCGGAGTTGCGGCGGCGCGACGGGGACCCGTGGGTGCGGCAGGCAACGGTCGACGGTGCTCGGAGCATCCTGCGGTCGTCGCTGGCGATGCCGCGCCGGTCGCTGTGGGCCGACGCAGCGAAGCTGGAGTGCCCGGTCCTCCTGATCTATGGCGGGAAGGACAGGCTGGTCGACGCGCGGATCCGGACCAAGGCCCAGCGCGCGTTCCGCAACGCCCGGCTGCTCTACCTGCCGAAGTCCGGACATGTCGCGCAGATGGAGCACCCGGACCAGGTCGCGCGGGCGTTCCGCCAACTGATCGCCTGATCGTCAATCGTCGCGCCCGGACGGGGTGCGGCTGATCGAGTCGAAGCTGTCGCAGGACTGAGACACGGCTGAGCAGCCGGTCAGGTCAACTTTCCTCTCGCCCACGAAGTCGGACCGACATCGAAGGTTCGTCGAACGAGAGGACCGCTGTGCGGGTTATCGGCAGATTCAAAAAGAGCCTGTCGCTGGGGATGGTCGCACTACTGGGGGTGGGGGTCCTGCCGGCGCTGCCGGCGTCCGCCACACCGCAAGCGCCGCCATCGCTTGCTCAAGGCAACAACTGGGAAGTGAAGCCGGTCGCGTCCGGCTATCAGCTCACCCTCCGGCTGGACGCGCCGGCGCCGATGCGCGCGTCGCTGCCGTTGCTGGCCGTGAACGGCGTGCCGCTGGGGGTGGCCAAGCAGTCGCCGGATCAGCGCACTCTGACGTTGGTCACCACGAACCCGGCTGTGCTGAAGGCGCACGACGTACGGCTGATCTGGTCGGGTGACCTCGGCAAGGAAGCCGGCAAGGGCCGGGAGCGGAGCCAGGCCGCCGGCCCGACCGACGCCGATTGGCTGAAGGCGCGGCGCGGACCCGAGCTGACGGACGATCCTGGTGCCGTCGGCAAGTATCAGGTCGAGACATCGGAGTACGACCTCGGTGACGAGGCGGTGTTCCTTCCGGGCCTCGGGCAACGATCGGAGATTCGCGGCAAGGTCTACACGCCGCGCGGCGCCGTCGGACCGCGGCCGTTGGTGATCTTCCTGCACGGTCGGCACCAGGTCTGCTACGGCGACGGCGAGGAGCCTGAGGACAAGCCCTGGCCGTGCTCCGCGGGCCTGAAGCCGGTACCGAGCTACCGCGGGTACGACGGTCCCGCGACGGCGCTGGCCAGCAACGGCTACCAGGTCGTGTCGATCAGCGCGAACGCGATCAACGCCTGGGACGGTGCGGCGTACGACGCCGGTGCGCAGGCGCGGGCCGAGTTGATACTTGATCATCTGGCGCTGTGGAAGAAGTGGTCGACGCTCGGCGGCGGACCGTTCGGCCGCAAGTTCGTCGGCAGGATCGACCTGCGCAACGTCGGCCTGATGGGTCACTCCCGTGGCGGCGACGGAGTCGCGCGGGCCGCGGTGCTGAACGCCGACCGCGGCGGCCAGTACGGGATCCGCGCGGTCCTCCCACTTGCGCCGACCGACTTCGCCCGGACCACCGTGCCGGGTGTCGCGATGAGTGTGGTGCTGCCGTACTGCGACGGCGATGTGTCCGACCTGCAGGGGCAGAAGTTCTACGACGACACGCGCTACTCCGTCACCGGCGACACCGCGGCGCGGTCGACGGTCACGGTGCTCGGTGCGAACCACAACTTCTTCAACACCGAGTGGACTCCGGGCCAGTCCGAGGCGCCGTCGGGCGACGACTGGTTCGGTGAGGAGAAGGAGTCGCCGTGCGGTGCGAAGTACGCGGGCCGGCTGACGGCCAAGGAGCAGCAGGCGGTCGGTACGGCGTACATCGCGGGGTTCTTCCGGTTGCAACTGGGGCATGAGACGCAGTTCTTGCCGCTCCTGGATGGGTCCGACTCCCGGGCTGCCTCGGCCGGGCGGGCCGTCGTACGGGTGGTGGCTCAGGCGCCACTGGCCTTGCGGCGCGATGTGAATCGTCTGGACCAGCCGCTGCCTGCTGGAGCGGTCAGTGGAAAGGCGTCCGCGACCGTGTGTGCGGGTGTTGAGGAGTTGAACACCAATCTGGCTCGGACCGCTGCCAGCGCGGCGATTCCGACCTGCATGTCCACTGCTGACTTCGGCAACACGCCGCATTGGAGTACGGCGTGGTTTGCGGCGAGGACACCGACCACTGCGGTCACCAAACTGACGTGGACCGGGACCGACGGCGTACTGCGACTCAACCTGCCCGCCCGGCAGCGCGACGTACGGCGCTTTGCCGCGTTGTCGTTCCGGGCAGCGCCGGACCCGGCCGGTACGCCGAAGACCGATCTGACTGTCCGGGTCGTCGACGGGCACGGACGGGCGGCCGTCGTACCGGTGTCAACTGTGAGCGACGCGCTGGTGCGAATGCCGGGGAGTAATGCGAACGGACTGCCGAAGAACCTGCTGCGGACTGTGCGTATCCCGGTCGGGTCGCTCAAGGGTGTGGACCTGCGTGACGTACGGGTCGTGGAGTTGCGGACCGACCGGGTGGCGCGTGGGTCGGCGTACGTGAGCGATCTGGCGTTCTCCTCGCCCGGTGTGGGGCTGTCGGCGCCGGCTGTGCTGCTGCCGAAGCTGTCGGCGTCGAACGTGAAGGTCAAGGAGGGTGACAAGGGCACCAACTCGGCGGACTTCTGGGTGACGATGTCGCGGCCGAGCATCCGGCCCGTGACTGTGTACGCCGAGACGAGCGGCGAGCTGGGCGAGACCGTGGGGGATGTGACGCGGAAGCTGGTGTTCAAACCCGGGCAGGTCCGGCAGAAGGTGAGCGTGCCGATCCACTCGAACACCTCGGACAGCTACGACCTGCCGTTCGACCTGGTGCTGTCGGTGCCGCGGGACGGGCTGCTGGACCAGTCGTTCGGCCACGGTCTGGTGATCGACGACGACCCGACGCCGACGCTCACGCTCGGGAACGCGCAGGCGTCCGAGCAGGCCGGGGAAGTGAAGTTTCCGGTCAAGCTGTCCGCGCCGAGCGACAAGATCGTCAACATCTTCGGCGAGCTGAAGGACGGGACGGCGGTACTCCGGAAGGACTACAAGGGGGCGTACGACGACGGGTCCGACCCCGCGAACCGCTCGCTGGACGGGTACGTGGAGCCGGGGAAGGCGACCGGTGAGGTCTCGGTGACCCTCGTCGACGACACAGTGAAGGAGCCGGGCGAGACGTTCTCCGTTGTCGTCGGGGCGGTCGACGGGGCTGAGGTCAAGCTCCCGAAGACGCTGCAGGCCACGATCACCGACAACGACTAGGACCAGCCGGTCCGGGCGCCCTGGGGGCGCCCGGACCGGCGAACCCACCCCAAGCCCGGACCGGCGGTTGCCGGAAGGAGTGGTCGTGCCGCCCCGACTGGTGGGTGCTGGTGCGCTCCACCTCCTACCCGTGGTCGCCGGGATGTGGTCGTGCCGGCCCGGCCGGCGGGTGCGGGCGGCCCCGACTGGTGGGTGCTGGTGCGCTCCACCTCCCACCTCCCACCTCCCACCTGCCACCTCCGCTTCGCGACTTCTGCTCTTGCTCCCCGTGAGTGGGGTGCGTGGTTGTTGCTTCACCACGGGATGTGGTGGGAGTGAGACGGAGGGTCCGGGATTCGGACCGGGGCGGGGGTGGGTTTGGTTGTGCGGGAACATGGAGGTGGGACGGATGGTTGAAAACCGGAGATCCCGTCCGACATCTTCACGAGGAGCCGACACGTGTCACTGCCACCGCTGGTCGAACCAGCCGACGAGCTGACCATCGACGAGGTGCGCCGGTATTCGCGTCACCTGATCATCCCCGAGGTCGGGATGGCCGGACAGAAGCGGCTGAAGAACTCCAAGGTGCTGGTCATCGGCGCCGGCGGCCTGGGCAGCCCGGCGCTGCTCTACCTGGCCGCGGCCGGCGTCGGCACCCTCGGCATCGTCGAGTTCGACACGGTCGACGAGTCCAACCTGCAGCGCCAGATCATCCACGGCCAGTCCGACGTCGGCAAGTCCAAGGCCCAGTCGGCCAAGGAGTCGATTCTCGAGACCAACCCGAACACGAACGTCGTCCTGCACGAGACCCGGCTGGACAACGACAACGTCTTCGAGATCTTCGAGCAGTACGACCTGATCGTCGACGGCACCGACAACTTCGCCACCCGGTACCTGGTGAACGACGCCGCGGTGCTGCTCGGCAAGCCGTACGTCTGGGGTTCGATCTTCCGCTTCGACGGCCAGATCAGCGTGTTCTGGGCCGAGCACGGCCCGTGCTACCGCTGCCTGTACCCGGAGCCGCCGCCCCCCGGCATGGTCCCGTCCTGCGCGGAAGGCGGCGTACTCGGCGTGCTCTGCGCGTCCGTCGGCGCGGCCCAGGTCACCGAGGCGATCAAGCTGCTCACCGGTATCGGCGACCCGTCGCTCGGCCGGCTGAACATCTACGAGGCGCTCGACCTCAACTGGCGTTCGCTGAAGGTCCGCAAGGACCCGAACTGCGCCATCTGCGGTGAGAACCCGACCGTCACCGAGCTGATCGACTACGAGAGCTTCTGTGGCGCCCTGACCGAGGAGGCGGCCGACGCGGCCGTCGGCTCGACCATCTCGGTGAAGCAGTTGAGCGAGTGGATCAAGCTCAAGGACAACGGCGAGAAGGACTTCGTCCTGATCGACGTCCGCGAGCCGAACGAGTACGAGATCAACAAGATCCCGGGCTCGGTGCTGATCCCGAAGGCGGACTTCCAGACCGGTGTGGCGCTGGAGAAGCTGCCGCAGGACAAGCAGTTGGTGTTCCACTGCAAGTCCGGCGTCCGGTCCGCCGAGGTGCTGGCGATCGCGAAGGGCGCGGGCTTCTCCGACGCCGTCCACGTCGGTGGCGGAGTGGTGGCCTGGGTCGACCAGATCGACCCGAGCCAGCCGTCGTACTAGAACGGCATCCGGCACGAACTGACCGCGTCGACCGCGGCGGCGTCACCTGAGACCACAGGTGCGTCGTCGCGGCCCGACAGCGTTCGCATGTAGCCGACTGCGTCCACGGCGGCGCGGCCGACCGGCTCATCCCTCCCGAGCCGGTACGTCCCACCTCCCTGGCCCGTGAGTTCCAGTACGACGGTCGGCCGGTCACCCCAGAACGGTCCGTCGACCACGTCGTACATCACCTGTCCGACGATCTCCCCGGCGTACGGTCCGGCGTCGAAGGACCGCCCGAGTGCCTGGCACACGTCGTCGCGATGCATCCACAGGTCCCGTGCCAGCAGGATGTCGTGCACATAGCCGAGCGCGAGCCGGTCGTAGCCGGGGATGCCCTCGACCTTGAGCGACGGCCGGCGCAGGAGCTCGGGGTAGCGGCTGATCGTCCGGGTCGCCTTCCCCCACACCCGGTCGAACCGGGTCCGCAGCTCGGCCGGCGGCGTACCGCGATGCTCGTCGGCCTGCACCATCATGTGCGCGTCGAGCCGCGGAATGCCGGGATAGACCCGTTTCGCCTTGAGGTAGCGGCGTGGGAACGTCCACGGCCGCAACACGTCCTCCGCCTGGCCGATCAGGTGCCCGGCGATGTCCGCGACGTCCCACTCGTCGCACACCGTACGGCGCTGCCAGTCGGTCCCCTCGATCGACGCCAGCAGGTCGTGCCACACCTGGATCTCGGCGTCCCGGTGGACCTTGCACCGCGGCCGATCGGCGCGTCCGATCTGCTCCGCGACTAGTGCGCTCATGCTTTCCCCCTGGTTGGTGAATAGTGCTGGTAGAACATCTCGAGGACGGTCGGCAGCAGCCGGATGAAGCGTCCGTCCTCGAACGAGGCGTCCGGCTCGTTCGCGATCTGCTGCGAGATCAGGCCGGCCATCATCGACGTCTGCAGGGCGATCCCCTCCTCGCTCGCCGCGTCGGGGTGCAGGTGCCCGGCGTCGACCGTCGCCTGCAGATGGCCGCGGAGGTCCTCGATCGATTCCAGGGCCGGTGCGTAGGCCTCCGGGCTCGGCTCGAAGCCGGGGATCGTGCGCCAGAACATCAGCTGGGCGTACACCTGGTGCTCCAAGCACCAGCGGCAGAACGCGGTCGCCACGATCAGGTTGATCTCGAGCTGGTCGTCGCTGTCCGCGGTCAGCCGCGCGGACCGGTAGGCGTCGCGCAGCAACTCGTTGCCGCGCTGGTAGAGGGCGTTGTAGATGGCCATCTTGGACGGGAAGTATTGGTAGAGCGACGGCGGTTGCATGCCGAGCCGGCGAGCCACCGCGGACAGGCTGAGCGCCGCGACACCCTCGGCCTCCATCAGTTCGATGGCGACGTCGAGGATCTCTTCGATGGTCGCCTGACGGCGGCGGGTACGGCGGTCCAGACCAGCTGTGCTCATACGCTGAGGAAAACCTACGACCATTAGGGAAGTCAATACCCCATAGGAATTCCGTTGGTTTGTCCCCGCGGCCGACTACTGTCTTGGCATGTGCAGAAACATCACCGTCCTCCGGGGACTCGAGCCGGCCGCGACCTCTGAGGAGATCTACGCGGCGGCACTGCAGTACGCGCGCAAGGTGTCCGGCGTCGGCTCGCTGAGCTCGACCACCCGTGGTCCGATCGAGCGGGCCGCGACCGAGGTCGCCAAGATCACCCAGCAGTTGCTCGCGGAGATGCCCGAGCGCCGCAACCCACCGCAGACCGTGCCGCCACTGCGCCGGCCCGAGGTGCGCGCAAGACTCGGCCTCGACTAGGGCGGCTTCGGCGCGTGCTGGCCGGTGCGATGGCGAGGTAGTGTCCCACCTGGGAAACGGTTACCTAGGGAGGCCGGGAATGCGGTTTGCGATCAAGACCAGGCCGGAGCACACCACGTGGCAGCAACTGCGGGACGTGTGGATCGCCGCGGACGAGTTCGAGATCTTCGAGTCGGCCTGGCACTGGGACCACTTCTACCCGCTGAGCGGTGACATGGCCGGCCCGAACCTGGAGGCCTGGACCACGCTCGCCGCACTGGCGCAGGCGACGAAGCGGATCCGGATCGGTTGCCAGGTGAACGGCATGATCTACCGGCATCCCGCCGTCACGGCGAACATGGCCGCGACCACCGACATCATCTCCGGCGGCCGGCTCGAACTCGGCCTCGGTGCGGGCTGGAACGAGATGGAGACCACGGCGTACGGCATCGAGCTGTACGGGTTGAAGGAGCGCTTCGACCGGTTCGACGAGGGCATGCAGGCGATCGTCGCGCTGCTCACCGAGAAGGTCGCGAACTTCGACGGCAAGTACGTGAAGCTCACCGACGCGTACTGCGAGCCGAAGGCCGTGCAGACCCCGCACCCGCCGATCGCCATCGGTGGCAAGGGCCCGAAGCGCACTCTGCGCGCGGTCGCCCGCTGGGCCCAGCACTGGAACGTCATCGTCGCGAACCCGGAGGAGTGGAAGCCCCTCAAGGACATCCTCGTGAAGCACTGCGAGGACGTCGGCCGCGACGTCGACGAGATCACCTGCTCGGTCAACGTCCGGATCGATCCCGACGAGCCTCTCGACAGCGCGGTCGCGGCCGCGGCGGCGTACGGCGAAGCGGGCGTCGACATGGTCGTCCTGAACCTCCCGCTGGACGCACCGCCGTCCGTCCTCGAGCCGCTCGCGAAGGCGGTCGCCCCGCTGGCCTGAACTGTCCGCTCTGCCCGCTAGGTTGGGCTTCGTGGACAGGGAGGAGTACGTCGAGGCGGTGCTGCGGGCAGTGGAGTCGATCCCGCCCGGCAGCGTTGCGACGTACGGGGACATCGCGGAGTACGTCGGGCAGGGCGGCCCCCGGCAGGTCGGGGCGATCATGCGGGAGTACGGCGGGAGTGTGCCGTGGTGGCGGGTGATTCGTGCTTCCGGTGTGCCTGCTGATGAGGTCGGCGATGAGCAACTGCACAACCTGCGGTCCGATGGCGTCCGGGTGACCAACGGCCGGGTGAATCTGCGCGACGTTCGCTGGGATCCCGAGCAATAGATGCCGGCGGCGCGACTGCTCCGCCCCGAGCCTTCGCGCCGCCGGTGTCTTGTTGATGCCGGGGGTGCGCGGAAAGTTGGCGCGTCCGGTTTCCGGCTATTCGACGAGCGCTCGGGGTGGGCGTGAGGATTTGTCGGTGGGGTCTGCTGGGATGGTGCGATGGTCAGCAGACAGGGGTCCCGGTATCGATTGATCCGGGCCGCGGGGCGGAGTGCTGAAGCCCCGGTTCTGGATGTTGATCAGCAGGCGGTCGTGGACCACCGAAGCGGACCCTTGCTGGTGCTGGCCGGCCCGGGGACCGGGAAGACGACAACTCTGGTCGAGGCCGTCGTCGACCGGGTCCGCAACCGCGGTCTGAGTCCGGACGAAGTGCTCGTGCTCACGTTCGGCCGCAAGGCCGCGACCGAGCTGAGAGACCGGATCACCGGACGGCTCGGGCGGACCACGCGCGTTATGCCGTCGATGACGTTCCATTCCTTCTGCTACGCGTTGCTGCGACGCTTCACCCCGGCCGACGCGTTCGACGTACCACTGCGGCTTCCTTCCGGACCGGAGCAGTCGTTGCGGCTGACCGAGGCGCTGTCCGGCAGTCGTGAGGTCGGTGCGGTGCGGTGGCCGAGCAGTCTGCATCCGGCGCTGAAGACCCGCGGGTTCACCGACGAGGTGCAGGCCGTGATCGGCAAGGCACGGCAACTCGGACTCGACCCGGAGGACCTGTCCGCGATCGGGCGGTCCGCCGAGCGGGCCGAGTGGGTCGCGGTCGGCGACTTCTTCGAGGAGTACCTGCAGATCCTCGACCACGAGCAGGTGCTGGACTACTCCGAGCTCATCCACCGCGCGGTGATCCTGGCCCAGCAGCCGCAGGTCCAGGCCAAACTCCGCACCGAGTTCAAGGCCGTCTTCGTCGACGAGTACCAGGACACCGACCCCGGCCAGACCAAGCTGCTCCAGGCGATCGCCGGCGACGGCCGCGACCTGGTCGTCGTCGGTGACCCGGATCAGTCCATCTACACCTTCCGCGGCGCCGACGTTCGCGGTCTGCTGCGCTTCACCGACGAGTTCCGTACGGCGGAAGGCGCTGAGGCGGCCCAGATCGCGCTCGGCACGACGCGCCGGTTCGGTACGACGCTGCAGCGCGTGTCTCGCAATGTCGTCAGCCGGCTCGGTGTTCCGGGGACCCTGGACCGCGACACCTTCGACCGCTTCCGGAACCCGGATGCGAGCGCCTGTGTCTACGGCGCCGGCAAAGTCGAGGCGAACCTGTACTCGACCAGCGGCGCCGAGCTCGAGCACATCGCCGACCTGCTGCGGCGGGCGCATGTCCAGGACGGAGTCGGCTGGCACGAGATGGCGGTGCTGGTCCGGTCCGGCAGTCGCTCGATCCCGCCGTTGCGTCGCGCGCTCGCGGCCGCGGGGATCCCGGTCGACGTGGCCGGTGACGAGCTCCCGTTGTCGCGGGAGCCCGCCGTACGTCCGATGCTGCTGGCGTTGCGTGCGGTCGCGGACCCGTCGACGTTGACCGTTGACGTCGTCCGGGCGTTGGCGTTGTCGCCGTTGGGCGCGATGGATGCGGGACAGTTGCGGCGGCTGGCGCGGGTGTTGCGGCGGCGGGACAGGGAGGCCGCGGGCGGCCGGCGGTTGCCGCGGTCGTCGGACGAGTTGCTGCGCGACGCCTTGATGAACCCGCTGCTCCTCGACCAGGAGGCGTCGCCGGCCGAGGCCCGGTTCGTCGCGCTGGGGGAGAGGTTGCTCAAGGCAAGAAACATCGTGACCGCCGGCGCCGCGCCGGACGAGGTGATGTGGTCGCTGTGGTCGGAGTCGCCGTGGTTGCGGCGGCTGCGCGGTCAGGCCAATTCGGGTGGGGAGCCGGCGCGCGCGGCGAACCGGGACCTGGATTCCTTGTGTGCCTTGTTCGACGCGGCGAGCCGGGCCGAGGAGCAGGTCGGGTTCAAGGGCGTGTCGGCGTTCCTGTCGGAGCTCGAATCCCTGGACATCGCGGGCGACAACCGGTTCGACGCGACGTACCGCGAGGCCGGGGTGCAGCTGATGACTGCGCACCGGTCGAAGGGTCTGCAGTGGCGGCTCGTCGTCGTCGCGAGTGTGCAGGAAGGACAGTGGCCGGATCTGCGGCGGCGCGGTTCGTTGCTGGAGCCGGATCGGCTCGGCCCCGACGGGCTCATCGATCCGTTGTCGGCCGGTGCGTTGCTGGCCGAGGAGAGACGGTTGTTCTACGTCGCGATCACGCGGGCTCGGGAGCGGTTGATCGTGACGGCGGTCCAGGCGCCCGAGGCGGACGGGGACCAGCCCTCCAGATTTCTTGCCGAGCTCGACATTCCTTTGAAACTGGTCGCGGGGCGGCCGCGGCGGCCGTTGTCGCTCCACGGTCTGGTCGCCGATCTGCGCTGCGTGCTGTCGGATCCCTCCTCGTCGCCGGCGCTGAAGCGGGTCGCGGCGGATCGGCTGGCGTTGCTGGCCGACGCCGTCGACGAGCGGGAGTACTCGTTGGTGCCGACGGCTGATCCGTCCCGGTGGTGGGGAGTGCGGGAGCGGACCCGGTCCGAGCGGCCGATCGCGGATCCGGATCTGCCGGTGCCGTTGTCGGGGAGCGCGCTGACGACGATCGTGGACTGTCCGCTGCGGTGGTTCCTGCAGCGGCGTGCGGGTGGAGAGACGCCCAGTACGTCGGCGATCGGGTTCGGCATGGTGTTGCACACGCTGGCGGATGCGGTCGCGACCGGGACGCTGCCGCCTTCGGTCGTCGAGCTGACCGGTTGGCTCGACAAGGTGTGGACGCAGCTCGACTTCGAGTCGACCTGGATCTCGGACCGGGAGCGGGTCGAGGCGGAGGACGCGCTGCGGCGGTTCGTCGCCTGGCACCAGGGGCGGCCGGATCGGACGCTGGTGGGCACCGAGGTGGACTTCGACGTACTGCTGCCGGACACGGACAAGCCGGCGGTGCGGGTGAAGGGGCGGATGGACCGGATCGAGCAGGACGGTGAGGGGATGATCCGGGTGGTCGACCTGAAGACCGGCCGTTCGATGCCGACCAAGCCTGCGCTGGCGCGGCATGTGCAGCTCGCGATCTACCAGCGCGCGATCGCGTCCCGTCAGCTGAAGGATCTCGGCGAGGACCCGGTCGCGGGCGGCGCTGAGCTCGTCCAGCTCCGCCACGACGACAGCGGCTTCCCGAAGGTGCAGCACCAGGGTCCGCTCGAGGCCGGCGACGACGGCAAGACCTGGCTCGACGTGGCGGTCGAAGACGCCGAGGCGATGGTCCGCTCCGAAGAATTCATTGCCAAACGCAACGACGGCTGCAGTCGCTGCGAGGCCCGCCCGCTCTGCCCCATCCAACCCGAAGGCCGGGAGATCGTCTGATGTTCGCCCATCCCGACCCTGGCTCCACTTGCTCCGACGTGTGGGCCTGCTGATGCGCGCTCAGCTGAACTCGACGGCCCGGCTGTGTGAGCTGCTGGGGATTCCGTTCAGTGATCAGCAGCTGGCGGCCATCACGGCGCCGTTGGCGCCTGGGGTGATCGTGGCGGGCGCCGGGTCCGGGAAGACGACGGCGATGGCGGCTCGCGTGGTGTGGTTGATCTGCACCGGGCAGGTGCTGCCGGAGGAAGTGCTCGGGCTGACGTTCACGAAGAAGGCGGCGAACGAGCTCGACGTGAGGATTCGCGACGACCTGACCAAGGCCGGCGTGCTCGGATCGACCCTGCCCAAGGGCCAGCCCCCGATCCTCGCCGCCCACCTCCGCAGCAACATCCCGAACTGGGAGCCCGAGGAGCCTGGCGAGCCGGTCGTCTCGACCTACCACGCCTTCGCGGGCACGCTGATCGCCGAGCACGGACTCCGTCTCGGTCTCGAGCCCGACGCCCGGGTCCTCGCCGACGCGACCCGGTTCCAGCTCGCGGGCCGCGTCGTCCGACGATCTGCCGGTCCGATCCGGTTCGCCTCGCACCACGTGCCCACGCTCGTCAACAGCCTGCTCGCGCTCGACGGTGAACTCGCGGACCACCTGCTCCGGGCGGACGACGTACGCGAGCATGACGAGGCGGTGCGACAGGAGGTCGCGGCGGCGCGGAAGCAGACAGTCGAGGTTCGCAAGCTCGCGGAGACCGCGCTGAAGCGTGGCGAGATCCTGCAGTTGGTCGAGGAGTACCAGGCCTACAAGGCAGAGCGCGGCGTCGTCGACTTCGCCGATCAGATGGCGCTCGGTGCGCGGCTGGCGGAGGAGTGCCCGGAGGTCGCGGTCGCGGAGCGCTCGCGGTACAAGGTCGTCCTTCTGGACGAGTACCAGGACACCTCGGTCTCGCAGCGCCGGATGCTGACCGCGTTGTTCGCCGGCCCGGATGTCGAGCACGGTCGTGGTCACCCGGTCACCGCGGTCGGCGACCCGTGCCAGGCGATCTACGGCTGGCGTGGCGCGTCCGTTGCCAACCTGGACGAGTTCCCCGAGCACTTCCCGAACGCGGACGGCACGCCCGCCCGGCGGTACGTGCTGAGCGTCAACCGCCGCTGTGGCAGCCGCATCCTGGCCGCCGCGAACCAGCACGCCACCGAGCTGTATGAGCAGCACCCCGGTGTCATCCCGCTCGAAGCCCCGGAGAACGCACCCGAGGGCGCGATCACCGTCGGCCTGTTCGAGACGCGCTCCCAGGAGATCGAGTGGGTCGCCGACGCGATCGTCGCCGCGCACCGCACCACGAACCGCCGATGGAAGGACATCGGCATCCTGATGCGCACGAACGTCGACCTGAGCGCGGTGCACGAAGCACTGATCTCACGCAAGGTCCCGGTCGAGGTCGTCGGCCTCGGTGGTCTCCTCGCGCTGCCCGAGGTCGTCGACGTCGTCGCCACGCTGCAGGCGGTCAACGATCTGACCGCGAACGCCGCGATGCTCCGGATCCTGACCGGCCCGCGCTACCGGATCGGGCATCGCGACCTTGCCCTGCTGGCGAATCGCTCGCGTGCTCTCGCAGACACCGGCGACCGCCCGGACGCTGACGACCTGCTCGCCGCACTCGACGCGGCCGTCGCCGGGATGGACTCGACCGAGGTGATCTCGCTGGCCGAGGCAGTCGACGATCCAGGTCCGGACGCCTGGGGCTACTCGCCGGAGGCCTTGGTTCGCTTCAAGGAGCTCTCCGTCGAGTTGCGCGAGCTGCGGGCCCACGCCGGGGAGCCGCTGCTCGACCTGGTACGACGCGTGATCAGCACCATCGGCCTCGACGTCGAGCTGACGGCGACCCCCGACCACGTCGACTCGGGCCGTCGCGACCATCTCGCCGCGTTCCTGGATGCCGTCGGCAACTTCGTGTCGACCGAGTCGGACGGCTCGCTGGACGGCCTGCTCGCCTATCTCGCCGCCGAGGAGGAGTACGCCGCGGGCCTGGACCTCGCCGTACCGAGTGAGGCGGACTCGGTGAAGCTGCTCACCACGCACCGGTCGAAGGGCCTGGAGTGGCCGGTCGTGTTCGTGCCGACGCTGGTGCAGAAGGTGTTCCCGTCGGACCGTGGCCGGGACAAGTGGACGACGAACGCCAAGGTGCTGCCGTGGCCGCTGCGCGGTGACGCCGACACGTTGCCCGACATCCACGACCTGTCCAACGCCGGCCTGAAGGCGTTCACCGACGAGTGCAAGGGCGTGAACGCGCTGGAGGAAAGGCGTCTCGGGTACGTCGCTTTCACGCGCGCGAAGGAGATCCTGGTCGCCACCGGACACTGGTGGGGGCCGACGCAGAAGCGCCCGCGCGGCCCGTCGTCGTACCTGGAGACTCTGAAGAAGCATGCGGGTGAGCGGGTGATCGCGTGGGCGGAGCAGCCGGAGCTAACTGAGGAGAACCCAGAGCTCGCCGAGCAGACGCAGGCGCCGTGGCCGACGCCGTACGACACGGAGTCGTACCAGCGCCGTCTGGATGCCGTGGAGTTGGTGCAGCGTTCGCGTGCGGAGGGTCCGTCGATCGAGGCGGAGGAGTCGCTGCTGCTGGACGAGCAGGCGACAGTCGCGCGCTGGGACTCCGAGATCGAGCGATTGTTGTCAGAGGCAAGGGAGAGCCGGAGCCGGAAGGCGTACGACGTCGAGCTGCCGGCCGCGCTGTCGGCGACCCAGGTGATGCGGCTGGCGAAGGACCCGGACGGGCTGGCGTCGGAGCTGGCCCGGCCGATGCCGCGCAAACCCAACCGGGCGGCGCGTTTCGGCACTCGCTTCCACGCCTGGGTGGAGAGCTACTTCGGGCAGCAACTCCTGCTCGACCCCGACGACCTGCCCGGCGCCGCGGACGAGGACATCGTCGACGACACCGACCTCACCGAACTGATGGACGCGTTCCGCGTCGGGCCGTACGGCGAGACAACGCCGTACGAGATCGAGGCGCCGTTCGCACTGGCCATCGGCGGCCGGGTCGTCCGCGGCCGCATCGACGCTGTCTACCAGGTCGTCCGCCCGGACGGATCCCGCGGCTACGACGTCATCGACTGGAAGACCACCCGCAACGAGACCGCCGACCCGCTCCAACTCGCCATCTACCGAGTCGCCTGGTCCGAACTCATGAACATCCCCCTCGACCAGGTCACCGCCGCCTTCTACTACGTCCGCCAAGCCGACATAGTCCGCCCACCGAACCTCCCCACCAAACAAGAACTGATCAACCTCCTGAACGGCTAGTTCACGAGGTCGGCAGGCACCACACAGACCGGGAAAGGGCGCTCGGCGTCGAAGGCATCCTTGCCGGTGATCACAGCCCGCTCGTCGAAGGTCCCACCGACCAGTTCGAGGACCGTCAGTTCTTCCTTCGCGGGATCGAAGATCCAGTACGAGGTGACGCCGGCCTCCTCGTAGAGCCGTCGCTTCAGAACGAGATCTGTTGATCGAGTGGCCGGCGAGAGAACCTCCACCGCAAGCAGCAGCGGTTTCTCGATCGCCTTCGGGCCGACATCGGCACGTCGGCAGACGAGAACATCCGGCTGGAGCGATCGGCCGGGACTCGGCTGGAAGTCAAGGGGCGCGACGAACACCTTGAGATCGTCAGGGCACTGGCTCCGGAGCAGGAAAGTGAGCTCAACTACTGCGGTCTGGTGGATCGGGAGCGGCGCAGGTGTCACCAGCAACACCCCGTCGACCAATTCGTGCCGCATCCCGTCGTCGGGTAGCGCGTCGAGGTCAGCCAGTGTGAACGCCCCCGGCTCGATGGTTTCCACGTACCCCATGGTGCCTCCTTCTCGGTCACACGACCAGCATGGTCGTCTCCGGTGGGTGGTTGGTGCCATGTCGCCGATCTGCCCGGGGTTGCCCCGGAATGCCCTGTCATCCCAGGAGTTGCGACGGGGTCAGGGAGACGGGGAACGGTTGGGTCGTGTGGAAGGTCTCTTCGGATTGGAGGACTGTTTGGCAGGTGTAGCCGGTGGGGGTGAGGGTCAGGATGGTGAGTTCTTGGTGGGTGGGGTCGAGGAGCCAGTACGACGGGATGTGGTGGGTCTCGTAGAGGGCGCGTTTGAGGACGACGTCGGTGGTTCGGGTGTCGGGGGAGACGACCTCGACGGCCAGGAGTGGTGGATGTACTCCCGTGTAGCCGCGGGGGCACACGACAACGTCGGGGCGGAGGGTGGTGGTCGGGGTAGGGCGGAAGGCGAGGGAGCCGACGGCGACCATCAGGTCGGGCGGACAAGATGCCTTGAGGTGGACCATCAGGCCCACGACGGCGGCGTGGTGCGCGGGCGGTTGGGCGCCTGTCGTCAGCAGGCGCCCAGCGACTATCTCGTAGCGCCTCCCGTCGCGAGGCGTCTCGGCCGGCTGTTGGCTGATCACCCCACCAGCGTGACGGATTCCGCCGTACCGCCGCGGAAGTTATCCACAGTTCAGCTGATCGGGTTGTCCAGGGTGCCGGCGAACTGGAGGGAGCCGGCGACGTCGGTGAGGTCGACCATCTGCTGGTTGTTGCGGAGCTGGAGACGGTTCAGGCAGGACAGGGCGAAGGTCGGGGCGAAGATGTCGTACTTCGCGAACGCCGCCGCCAACTCGGGGGTCGCGGCCTGGTAGTCGCGGAGGGAGTCGCCGACCACGGACCAGAACTCGGCAGGCGTCAGCAGGCCTTCGCGGTCCAGCAGCGGGGACAGGAACCGGAAGATGCAGTCGAAGATGTCGGTGAAGATCGACAGGAGCTTCTCGTCGTCGGGGACCTCGGCACGGACACGTTCGGCCTCGGCCGGCAGCGGGGTCGCCGAGTCCATCACCGCGATCTCCTCGGCGATGTCCTTCATGATGACCCGGATCGGCACCGCGTCCCGCAGTACCAGGATGAGGTTCTCGCCGTGCGGCATGAACACCAGTTCGTACGCGTAGAAGCTGTGCACCAGCGGGATCAGGTACGCATCGACGTACGCCCGCAGCCAGTCCGCCGGCGCCAGCCCCGACGCGCGGATCAGAGCCGCCGCCAGCGACGAACCATGCCGGTCGACGTGCAGCAGGCTCGCCATCGTGGCCAGCCGTTCGCCCGACTCCAGCGCCGGCACCGGACTCTCGCGCCACAACGCCGACAGCATCTTCCGGTACGGCGACGTCCTTTGTGTCGCGGCCTCGTAGTACCGGTTGTGATATCCGGCCGCCGCGATCTCGCGCAGCACTGAGAAGCCGTAGCGCTTCAGGACAAGATCGTTCTCGACCAGGTCGAACACCCAGTCGTTGATCGCCGGCGTCGCGGCCATGTACGTCGGGGACAGCCCGCGCATGAAGCCCATGTTCAGCACCGACAGTGCCGTCTTCACGTAGTGCCGCGACGGCTGCGACCGGTTGAAGAAGGTCCGGATCGACTGCTGCGGCTGGTATTCATCCTCGCTCGACCCGACCAGGATGATGTGTCGCTGCGCGATGTCGGCGGCGAACGTGATCGACGTCTTGTTCTCCCACTGCCACGGATGCACCGGCAGATAAACGTAGTCCTCCGGCGCACACCCGGCCGCCACGATCCGCGCCCCGAACTCAAGCAGCAGATCGTCCCCGAGTTCGTCCCGCAACAGCTCGTCGTAGGTGATGGAACTGCTGTGCGAGACCGTGGCCCGATCCTTGCGTACGGCGATCCACGTGAGCCGCACCGCCGCACCCGTCTCCGGCGCGAACGCGATGTAGTCGGTCACGCCGAACCCGAGCCGCCCGTTGTTCGCGACGAAGCAAGGGTGCCCCTCGGTCATCGCGGCCTCGATCGTCTGGAAGTCCGCGGTGACCAGGTCGGCCGCGGTCAGATCCGGCTTGGACAGCTTGTACGCCGCACTCGCGAGCGTGCTGCTGATCTCCTCGAGATACACCGGCAACATGTCGGCGCCGATCCCGAGCCGCTGGTGGAACTCCGTGATGAAGTCCAGTGCGTCTACCACACCCCCATCGGAGCGTGTGATGCTCGCGGCGTCGATCTCCCAATGGTTCAAGGGATACAGCTGCGCCGAGAACTCATAGGCGCCGACCGCATAACCGTTGTCCGTGGCAACGGGTTCGAGAATCCGCTCGTGGACGAATTCCGCCAGAGCCTTACGCACCAGCGCACGGTTGACGACGACCCACGCCTCAGGGTTCAGGTGATCGGTCATGTCAGCCCGCCTCGTTCATCCGGGTCGCCTCGGCGTACTGGTCGCGGGTGCAGAAGCTCAGCCAGGCCTGCTTGTCCGGCAGGTCCACGATGCTGTGCTTGCGGAATCCCATCCGCTCGTTGAGCGCCTGGATCTTGGTGTTGCGGACGTCCGGTTCGACCACGATCCGGTCCACCAGGGGGTCACTGAACAGGCTGTCCAGGATCGTCTCGAAGACGGCGCCCGTGAAGCCCGGGATGCGTGCGACCGGCGGTGCGACCAGCACGTGCATCCCGATGTCGCCCGGCGCCACGTCGTACATCCCGCCGACCGCGTCGTACGACGGCTCGTAGCGCTCCATCAGGAACGCGGGCCGGCCGTCGTGCTCGCCGAGGAACGCGCGGTGGTGGCCCGACTGTTCGATCCGGAGGTACTCCGCGTGCACGTCCGCACGGGACGCGGTCAGCAGACCCCAGTAGCGGGCGTAGGGCTGGGTGACCCAGCCGTGCAGGGTGGTGATGTCCTCGGTCAGGTCGAACGGCCGGAGGCTGAGGGTGCCGATGCCGGCGGCGAAGCGCCGGTACGTCGGCTCGGGCAGTGCTCTGGTCATGGCGGATCTGCTTTCGAGGTGGGCGAACCTGCTTAGCTAAGGCTTACCTTACTTGATAGCTGACTGTGCATCGAAACCGGCCCGTATCCTGGCGGCGCCCGCAGCCGTCCAGACTGGTATGACCATGACTGACGCACTCGACCTGCCCGAGCTCCGAGCCGCGCGGCAGGCGCGCAGGGACTTCCTCGACCGGCTGGAGCCGCTGCGCTCCGACCTGTACGCCTACTGCCGCCGCCTGACCGGCAACGCCTTCGACGCCGAGGACCTGGTCCAGGAGTCGCTGGCGCGAGCGTTCACCCAGGCTGCGCAGGCGCACAGCCCGATCGCGAACCCGCGGGCGTGGCTGTTTCGCGTGGCGACCAATGCGTACGTCGACAGCTACCGCCGGCAGAAGCCGGTCCTGGTGGACGCCGTGGAGCAGGTCGCACCGACCACAGCGGATCCCGCTGAGGTACGGGACGCCTGGGCTGAGCTCGTGACGCTGCTGCCGCCGCAGGAGCGGGCGGCACTCGCGCTGAAAGACCTGTTCGGGTTCACGCTCGCCGAGGTGGCCGACGTACTGCGGACGTCCGTGGGCGCCGTCAAGGCCGCGCTGCACCGTGGGCGCGGCCGACTGGACTCACCGGAGCGGGAGCAGTCCCTCAAGGTGCGCGAGGCGCCGGACCGCCGCCTGCTCGACGCTGTCGCCGCAGCGTTCAACGCGTACGACGTACCCCGGCTGACTGCTTTGCTCCTGGCCGACGCGCACAGCGAGATCATGGGCGTCCTCACCGAGTACGGCGCCGACCAGATGCGCGACGGGTCCATCGAGCACACGCTCGACCTGTCCAAGCCGTACCGCTACACCGCTGAGGTCCGGGACCTGTGGGGCGAGACCGTGGTGGTCATCCGGATCGTCCGCGACGGCAGTACCGCGGTGAACGACATGATGCGTGTCCGCACCGAAGACGGCAAGGTGCGCTCGATCCACTGGTACTACTTCTCGCCCGACTTCCTCAGCGAGCTCGCCGCGGAGCTGGGCGAGCCGGTGGAACTCAACGGCCACCACTACTGAAGGCGGATACGGCGGGTAACCCGCGCGGCGGATGCGGATGGCCGATCGGCCTGCCTACGTTGGAGGCATGTTGATTGCCGAGGATCTCTTGTTACTGCTGTACGACGACGAGACCGGGAAGCCGATCGCCGGGTCACCGGGTCTGGACTACGCGCTGGCGGGCGCGGTCCTGATCGAACTGACGCTGCTCGGGAAGATCGACATCACCACCGCGGGCGACGGAGTGAAGCCCGGTCGCCTGAAGGTGCTCGACCCGAGTCCGACCGGTGACGCGATCCTGGACGAGCGGCTCGCCTTCATCGCCGACAAGCCTGGCAAGCGGCCGAAGGACCGGATCGGCCGGCTGTCGAAGAAGCTGCGGGATCGGTTGCTCATGCAGCTCGCAGGGCGCGGCGTGTTGCAGGCGGACGAAGACAAGGTGCTCGGTCTGTTCCCGGTCACGCGCTGGCCGGCCAAGGACGCGCGGCACGAGGCTGAGGTGCGGACGGCTCTGGACAGCGCCTTGAAGGTGGGTACGACTCCGAACGAGCGCACCGGTGCCCTGATCGCGTTGCTGAGCGCGCTGAACGTCGTACCGAAGGTCGTCACCGATGCGGTGGACAAGAAGGCGCTGAAGCAGCGGGCGAAGCAGTTGGCCGACTCGGACTGGGCCGCGGACGCGGTGAAGAAGGCGGTCACCGAGATGCAGGCCGCGGTCACCGCCACGATCATCGTCGCCTCGACCGCGGCGACCGCCAGCTAGCCGACCTCGGCGGCGAGGCGGGCCTTGATGTCGGGCTTGAGGACCTTGCCGACCTTGGAGCGGGGCAGGTCGGGCCAGACGAGGATCTCCTTGGGGGCCTTGACGCTGCCGATGCGTTGCTTGGCGAACGCGATCAGTTCGCCGGGGTCGATCGTGGTGCCGGACTGGAGTTGGACCACAGCCACGACCCGCTCGCCCCACTTGTCGTCCGGGCGGCCGATCACGGCGCAGTCCTGGACGGCGGGGTGCGCCATCAACGCCTGTTCGACCTCGGTCGAGTACACGTTGAAGCCGCCGGTGATGATCATGTCCTTGGCCCGGTCCACGATGTAGAGGTAGTTGTCCTCGTCCAGGTAGCCGATGTCGCCGGTGTGGTGCCAGCCGTACCGCGACGCGGCCGCGGTGGCCTCGGGATTGCGGTAGTACCCCTTCATCACCAGCGAGCCGCGGACCACGATCTCACCGCGTTCGCCGCGTTGGACCAGGGTCCCGTCCGGGGCCATGATCGCGGTGGTCACCAGCGGCGACGGCTGCCCGGCCGACGACAGCCGCGATCGCGCGATGTTGCCGTCGGCATCGAAATGCGCGGACGGCGGCATGACCGAGATCATCATCGGCGCCTCGGTCTGGCCGAACAGTTGCGCCATCACCGGGCCGATCCGCCGCAGCGCTTCCTCGAGTCGCGCCACCGACATCGGCGCGGCGCCGTACCAGAAGCAGCGCAGCGACGAGAGGTCCGTGCTGTCGAGCTCGGCCGCGGCGAGCACCATGTAGATCAGCGTCGGCGGCAGGAATGTGTGGGTGACGCGATGCCGCGGGATCAGCCGGAGGAAGGCATGGACGTCGGGCGTCCGCATGATGACGATCTCGCCGCCGGACGCCAGGACGGGGAAGCACAGGACGCCGGCCGCGTGCGTCAACGGCGCCAGTGCGAGGTACACGGGCCGGTCGCCGAACGGATAACCCATCAGGGTCAGCGCCGTCATCGTCTCGAGGTTGCCGTTGCTCAGCATCACCCCCTTCGGGCGACCTGTGGTCCCACCGGTACCGACGATCAACGCCAGATCGTCGGGACCGGTGAGATCAGGTGCCGGCTGGGACACGCCCCCGCAGAACGCGTCCCAGCCGACGGTTCGGCTCCGGCCGATGAGGTGGGGGTCTTGACCGGAGCCTGGATCCTGGTCCACGCAGACGAAGGTACGGATCTTCGGCAGCGCGTCCCGGATCCGATCCACCAGCGGCGCGAACGCGGCTTGGTAGATCAGCACTTCACAGTCGAACTGGTCGAGCAACTCGCGGTTCTCCGCCGCTTCGTTGCGCGGGTTGATCGGGCACCAGACGGCGCCGGCGCGGCTGATCCCGAACACGCAGCTGAACGCGATCGGATCGTTCGCCGCCAGGATCGCCACCTTGCCGCCCGGCTCGACACCACTCGCCGCGAGGCCGGCTGCGATCCGGTAGGACAGCTGCTGGACCTCGGCGTACGAGAGTGTCTCGCCGTCCGTGGTCAGGCAGGGTGCGTCCGGACCGAGCGAGGCGCCCTTGTCGAGGTAGTCGACCAGTCGCACTGCAATCTCCCTAGTGCAGCACCGTGAGCTGTGGCTCGGACACCAGCCCGAAGCTGCGCAGTACGCCGAGCAGCTCGCGGTGACCGAACGCCTGGCAACCACTGGCGAACCCGACCCGCTTCGGCGGCATCTGCAGCAGCGAGTACGCCGCGTACGCCTGCAACAGACCGGTCTGCTGGTAGTTGCTGTTGCCGTGGATGACACAGTGCGCCCGGCCGAGCGGACCGGAGGCGTGCACGGAGTCCAGGGTCTTGTTCACCCGCGGGTTCTCCCGGGGCGGCATCTGGTTCATCACCTGGCGCGCGGTCTCGCCCAGCGCCGCACTGCGCTCGTCCGGAGCCATGTCCTTGGTGGCTTCGAGTGCGCCGGCGACGATCTGCGGTACGCCGTTCATCAGTGCGACGTTGAAGACACCGCCCTGCGCCTTGCAGTTGGCGACCCGCGGGTCGCGCTTGAACCAGACCGGATGCGACATGCCACCCCAGGGCAGTGACAGCGCCAGCTCGTGCTGCCCTGGCACCACCAGCGGTACGACGCCTTGCTCGGGGAACTCGACGTACTCGTTCCGCTCCAGGTAGTGCGGCTTGGACGTGGCTGCGTTGACCAGGATGCTGCGGGTGGACGCGATCGTCGGACTGCCGCCCCAGAACACCGCGATGTCCAGGGTGTCCAGGCCGGGCTCCTCGAGACACAGCTGCGCGGCGATCTCGCTGGTGGTGTACATCTGCGCGATCCCGGGAGCCAGCACCAGACCGGCGTCGGCGAACTTGCGGCCGTACGTCTCGTCGCAGGTCATCAGCCAGTTCTGCTCACCGGTGGTGTCGGTGTAGTGCGCTCCGGCCGCGAGAGCCGCTTCGACCGCTGCCGGGCCGAGCTCACTGAACGGTCCGACCGTGTTGAGTACCACGGAGGCGCCCTTGAAGAGGTCGGTCAGTGCGGTGACGTCGTGCTCGACGGCGGCGATCTCGTAGTCGGCGGTCTCGATCCCGGCCACGTGCGAGTCCATCGACTTCTTGAGCTTGCCCTCGTCGCGGCCCGCGGCCACGAAGGGGACGTGGTACTGGCGCAGGTACTCACACACCAGCCGGCCGGTGTAGCCGGAGGCGCCGTACACGACGACGGGCTTCGTGGTCATCCGCGATCACATCCCCATGCCGCCGTCGACCGGCAGCCCGATGCCAGTGATGAACCTCGACTCGTCCGACGCGAGGAAGACGACCGCGTCGGCGATGTCGGCAACCTCACCGAGCCGGCCGGCCGGGGTCAGGCCGATCACTGCCGCGACCGCGGCCTCAGGCGACTCGAACAGTCCGAGCTCCGCGCAGTCGTTGGCCAGCCCCGCACCCATCGCAGTCGGCACCAGACCGGGGTAGATGCAGTTGACGCGAACGCCGTACCCGAGCTTGCCGGACTCCATCGCGGCGACGCGGGTGAGCCGGTCCACCGCGGACTTGGTCGCGGAGTAGACCGCGATGCCGGGGAAGGCGATCGTGGCGGCGACCGAGGCGACGTTGATGATCGCGCCGCCGTTGCCGGCCAGGCCGCCCGGCCGCATCGTCCGCAGGCCCCACTTGACCCCGAGCGTGGTGCCGAGCACGTTCACGTCGAGCATCTTGCGGATCTGATCCGCGGTCACCTCGGTGAGCAGGCTGGTGATCTCCACGCCCGCGTTGTTCACCAGGATGTCGAGACCGCCGAGGATGTCGTTGGCGGCGACGACCGCGTTCTCCCAGTCGCCCTCGTCGGTGATGTCGTGTGCGACGAAGCCGTGGCCCCCGCCGTACTCGCTGTCGAGCGCATCGGCGACGGACTCGCCGAGGTCCTTCTGCAGATCGCTGATCACGACCTTGGCGCCGGCCGCCGCGAGGGCCTTCGCCATCCCTTCGCCGAGCCCCTGGGCCCCGCCGGTCACGAGGGCCTTGCGGCCGGAGAGATCGAGTCCGCCCATCTGAAGCTCCTTTGCTCGAAGCGCACCGTGGTCGTTTCACACTCTGGCCAGCCTTTTGACAGTCGTCAAGACTTTGTTTGACACTTGTCAAGAAATCTCCCCGCCACGGGACGCGCCTGGCCCGTGGCGGGGTACTCTGACGCCGACGATCCCGGCTGCGGAAGGGAGTGGCGATGAGTGTGACGGCGGATGCCGCGGAGCCGACCCGGTCTGCCCGGGTGTCCGGGATCGACAAGGTCGAGCGCCGCCGGATCGCGCTGGCGGAGTCGGCGCTGAAGACGCTCGGCGAGCTCGGGTACGCCCGGACCAGCCTGCGCGAGATCGCGAACAACTCCGAGTTCACGCACGGCGTCGTGCATTACTACTTCCGGGACAAGATCGACCTGATCAGCTACTGCGTGCGGTACTACAAGACCAAGTGCGCACAGCGGTACGACGAGGTCGTGGAGACCGCGGAGTCGGCGGACGAGCTGGCCGTCGGCTTCCTCGGCAAGATGACGCAGACGCTGGTCGAGGAGACCGCGATGCACCGGCTCTGGTACGACCTGCGTGCCCAGAGCATGTTCGAGGAGCAACTGCGCGCCGACGTCACCGCGATCGACGAGCTGCTGGAGCAGATGATCTGGCGCATCCTCAACCGGTACGCCGATCTGGCCGGTGGCTCGCCGACTGTCGACTCACCCACCGCGTACGCGCTCGTCGACGGACTCTTCGAGCAGGCAGTGGTCGGCTACGCCGCGGACCCGGACAAGGTCCCGGACCTGCTGGCCGACCGGGTCCGTCAGGTCCTGCCGAAGCTGGTCGCGGCGTAGCCGGTCCCTACTCTGCTTGGCAGTTCGACTTGCAGAGCTTGTCGGTGAGGGTGAGGTGCGCACCGGGCTCTTCGGTGTCGACCTCGACCGAGTACTCCACCAGCCAGTCGCCGACGGTGAGCTGGGCGGTGGTCTTGCCTTCCTGCTGCCCGAACCAGTCCACGATCTGCTGACCCTGGTTGATGTGGGCGATCTCGAGCGTCTTCGGCAGGACCTTGGCGATCTCGGCCGACGCGACGTCCGCCGGTCCGGCGGAGTGCAGCGACACCACCGGTGGGCGTGGGTGGCCGCCCATGAGGACCCACACCGTCGCGGCTCCCGACGTACAGATGCTGTAGGCGCCGTCGTTGCTGCACTTGTAGCCGGCGTCGGACAGGCCTGCGACGACCGCGGTCGCCTTGATGGGCGCCATCACGGTCGCTGCCGCGGTCGGCGTCGTACTGGTCGTGCCACTCGCCTCGGGCTTGTCTGCCTCTGGTGTTGTGCTGGAGGAGCCGGACGAGCAGGCGGTCAGCAGGAGCAGGGCGGCCAGGGCGGTGGCGACCCGGTTCAGACCGGCACCTCGATCGCCGCGTCGAGGGCGATCGTGATCATCTCGGAGAACGTGGTCTGCCGCTCCTCGGCGGTCGTCTCCTCCTTGGTGATCAGGTGGTCCGACACCGTCATGATGCCGAGCGCCCGGCGGCCGAACTTCGCCGCCAGCGTGTAGAGCGCGGCAGCCTCCATCTCGATGCCCAGTACGCCGTACTCCGCGGTCCGCGCCACCAGATCGGGGCGGTCGTTGTAGAACAGGTCGCCGGAGAACACCTGACCGACGTGCACGTTCAGGCCGGCCGCCTCGGCCGCGTCCACCGCGGCGCGGAGCAGTTGGTAGTCCGCGGTCGGTGCGTACTCGATGCCGTGGAAGCGCAGCCGGTTCATCTGCGAGTCGGTGCTCGCGGACATCGCCACGATGACGTCGCGGACCCGGACGGCCTCGGTCAGCGCACCGCAGGTCCCGACCCGGATCAGGGTCTGGACGTCGTACTCCGCGAACAGCTCGTTGGCGTAGATGGCCGCGGACGGCTGGCCCATGCCCGAGCCCTGCACGGAGACGCGCTCACCCTTGTAGGTGCCGGTGAACCCGAACATGTTCCGGATCTCGGTGTAGCAGGTCACGTCGGACAGGTAGGTCTCCGCGATCCACTTGGCCCGCAGCGGGTCGCCGGGGAACAGCACCCGCGGCGCGATCTGCCCCTTCTCGGCGGCGATGTGAATACTCATGCGAGGGATGCTCTCACGGTGCCGGGATATGTTGAGTCACGTGGCCTACTCCATCGCTCCTGGTTCCCTAGCCCTGTCCCGGTCCGTGCTGGACCGTGCGGCCGACCGCAGACGAGACGCCGACTGGCTGGACAAGGCCTGGGCCGCTCCCGACACACAGGTGGCGGTGGTGATCGGCGACAAGATGCTGGTGAACCCCGAACGGACCGAACTGCGGTTGCTCGCTCCCGCCGAGGCGCCGGAGGGCACCCGGGTCTTCCTGGGCATCGACCGCGAGTCGGGCGCCGGTCAGACCGCCGACGGCCGCGCGGTGTTCGCGGTCCTGGCCGAGGGCGAGCCGGACGAGTCGTACGCCGGTCTGCGCGAGATGGGCGTGGTCCTGGACAACCGTGAGGCCGGCATCGCGGTGCACGTGATCGGTCTGGCCAACTGGCACGCCGTCCACACGCACTGCGCCAACTGCGGTGAGCACACCGTCGTGGTCGAAGCCGGCCACGTGCGGGACTGCCCCGCGTGCGGCACGCACCACTTCCCCCGGAGCGATCCGGCGATCATCGTGCTGGTCACCGACGACCAGGACCGCGCACTCCTCGGCCGCAACGGCGCCTGGCCCGAGGGCCGGTACTCGACGCTGGCCGGCTTCGTCGAGCCCGGCGAGTCGCTGGAGGCCGCCGTACGGCGTGAGGTGCTCGAGGAGAGCGGAGTGGTCGTGGGGGCCGAGATCGAGTACGCCGGCAGCCAGCCGTGGCCACTTCCATCCAGCCTGATGCTCGGGTTCTACGCGAAGGCGGCGAGCACCGACATCGAGGTCGACGACGACGAGATCGCCGAGGCCAGGTGGTTCACCAGGGAGGACCTTCGTGCACTGGTCGAAGCCGGCACGATGGCCCTCCCCGGCAGCATCTCCATCTCCCGCCGCCTGATCGAGGGCTGGTACGGAGAGGACCTCACCGGTAGCTGGTGATCACCGGCCGACGTCGGAGCGGGACGCGGAGACCCGGATGAGGACTCCTTCCCAGCGCTCCACCGTGCCATCGGACTCCAGTTGCCCGACTGTCTTGTCCACGGCGCGAACGTAGGCGGCGTGGTTCGGCCAGTCGGCTGACGCGTCCGGTAGCTCGTCGGTCAGCGTGCAGCCGTAGCGCACGTTGCGGTTGATCACGTAGCTGTTGACGTTCCCGGTCCACACGGTGGTCCGGAGGTCCGACCGGGGACACGGGTCGGCCGGTGGGGTGTAGGACGCCAGATTGGTCGGGTTGGTCCAGCCGTCCGGGCGCAGCAACGTGTAGTAGGTGCCGTCCGTTGTCTGCGTGAGCCGGTTGAGGCCGTGGTCGCGCAGTACGGTGGCATCGCCGTTGAGGCTGTCGACGACGAACAGGCGGCCGCCGGTCACGCCGTACAGGTAGCCGTCGCGCCAGGACAGTGCTCCGTCGTTGGCTCCGGTCCTGCCGGTGAACACCGGGATGGTCCGCAGTACCTGGCCTGTGGTGGGGTTGGCGACGAACACAGTGCCGTCCGCGAGGCCCCACAGGTTGCCGTCCGGTCCGATGCTGAGTTCGTTGATGCTGGCTGCGCCGGGCACGGGGACGACGTCTGTGCTGACGGAGCCGGTCGCCGGATCGACCTTGACCAGGTGGGCCTCGGTCGCGCGCGGCTCGGTGCCCTGGCCGCCTTCGATACCGGAGCCCGCCCAGAGGGTTGTTCCCATCGGCAGGATCGAGGCGATCGTCTGGTCCACCACCACATCGCGGTACACCGTGAACGCACCGGTCGGTACGTCGTACACCGTGATGGCTCCGCCGTACTCGCCGTACCCGGGAGTGGTGCCGACGTACACATGGTCGCCGGACGGGACCACCGCGATGGGCCTGTTCTGGTGGTGGCTGTCGACCAGACTGAACAGCTCACGGGGGTTCGTCGGGCTCTCCGGTGCGTGCGGATCCCAGAGCGACAGGCGGCCGTACGGGTAGACGCCGACGTACATCTTGCCGGTGGTGTCCCACGCCCAGCCTTCGACCTGGCCCAGTCGCGTGGTGACCGTGGACTTGCCCGTTGGTGGGTCGTAGACCGACGTGGACCCGTTCAGGTACGCGTTGACGAAGACCTTGCCGTCGGACGGGTCCGAGAGCGCGTGCATGAGTGGCACCGGCACGTACTGGAACGGTGAGCTCCACTGCGCAAGCGTTCTGGTCTGCGGGTCGTACCGGAACGTCCCGCCGGAGTAGTTGCCGGCCAGACCGTAGAGCACCGGTACGCCGTTCTCGGTGACCCAGCCGTAGCCGATCGAAGCGCCACGGGTCAGCCGGACCGTTGGCGACACCGGGCCGATCGTGTTGGTGTCGAGGTCGTAGTGGGTGAGAGCGAGCGTGCTGGTGGTGAAGTACACGCCACCTGGACCGGCCGCGGACACACCGCGGGCTGCGATCGCGTAGTCCGTGACCTGACTGCCGGTCTCGGAGTCGGTGAACTCGAGCTGCTCACCTGTGACCGCGTCGACCACGATCAGACGGCTGCTGGCGTTGGCGAAGACCCGGCCACCTGCGTAGTCGAGGTCGATGAAGTCCTTGGCCGGCAGACCCGGTGGGGTGATGTCCTCGACGGCACTGGTCGCCAGGTCGATGCGGAGCAGTCTCGCGTTCGGAGTGGAGATGCCCACGAACAGCGCGTTGTGGTCCGGGTCGTACACCGTCGACCGTGCGTACTGCTGCACCGGGTCGAGTGAGCCGTAGTCGGTGACCTGTCCGGTGCTGCCGTCGTACTTGAAGGCGTGTGCGGTCGGGTAGGTGCCCGCGTACACGTTGCCGTTCTGGTCGGCGGTGAGGCCGTAGATCTGTGACTCGCCAGGGATCGGCTGGCCGAGGTCGCTGAGCGTGCCGTCGGCCGGGTCGTAGCGATAGAGGTGCGCGTTCGGGTACGTGCCGACGTACACGCGGCCGTCCGCGGCCACCACGATCGCCCACGCGCCGGCGGCTCCGTTGAGCGTCACTGTGTTGAGCAGTTGGCGGGAGTGCAGGTCGACGACGTTGAGGAGTGCGTTCTCACCGGCGGGTACGGCGTACACGACGTCGCGGCCGTCCGGTGTGCGCCCGATGGCACCCTCCATGATCGTGAGGGAGCTGATCGGTGCGCCGAGATCCTGGATGACGTCGGCGGCCTTGCTGGTCCGGCCGCGGTCCGGGGTGAGCGGACCGTTCTCGGAGGGGAAGAGATCAGGCGGTGGCCGGTGCGGGTCCTGACCGGCGGTGGCGGCTGGGCCGCCGGTGACGAGCAGTCCCAGCACGACAGCCAGGACCAGAGCGATGCGGAGGAGGGCATGGCGGATTGAACTGCGCGGGATCATGGGCGGGCTCCCTGCGAGGTGGGTCCCGCGACGGTATAACGGTCATGACCGTAAAGTCCATAACTCGCGCCCTATGACTCGCGGCGCCGACCCATGAGGGCCGGCGCCGCGCGCGTCGTACTGGTGGTGCCGGGTCAGGCGGCCAGCTTCTCGGCGACCTGGGCCAGCGACGGGTTCGTCATCGCGGTCCCGTCCGGGAAGACCACCGTCGGCACCGTCTGGTTGCCGTTGTTGACCTTCTCGACGATCTGCGCGGCCTCCGGGACCTGCTCGATGTCGACCTCGGTGAACTCGATCCCGGCCCGCTTCAGCTGGCCCTTGAGGCGGTGGCAGTAGCCACACCAGGGGGTCGAGTACATCGTGAAAGCCGCCATCGGCTGTCTCCTTCTGCAAGTGGGCGCGGATTCTGTCCGGCGACCCGTCTAGGGTTGCTCTCGTCCTACCCGAACCACGCCGCAGGTGGTGCTCTTCCCGCATGTCCCAGCCCGTGAGCGATCTCACACAATCCGTTGCCGTGGGTTCCGCGGACAGTCTGCTCGAGGCGCTTGATCCCGAGCAGCGAGCGGTCGCGACCTCGCTGCACGGACCGGTCGTGGTGATGGCCGGAGCAGGCACCGGGAAGACCCGGGCGATCACCCACCGGATCGCGTACGGCGTGCGGACCGGGACGTTCGACCCACTGCGGGTGCTCGCGGTGACGTTCACCCAGCGCGCCGCGGGGGAGATGCGCGGCCGGCTCGCTCAGCTCGGCGTCGAGGGTGTCCAGGCGCGCACGTTCCACTCCGCCGCGCTGCGGCAGGCCAGATGGTTCTGGCCCAAGGTGTACGGCGGTGAGCTGCCGATGATCGTGGATCGCAAGTTCCCGCTGCTCACCGAGGCGGCGTCGCGCTGCCGGGTCCGGGTGGACACGCCCGCGCTGCGCGACCTGGCCGGTGAGGTCGAGTGGGCCAAGGTGAGCAACGTCCGACCGGACGACTACGCGAAGCTGGCGCCCCGCTCGGGCCGGACGCTGGCCGCCTTCGACCCGGCGACCATCGCGCGGATCTTCGCGGCGTACGAGGACGTGAAGCTGGAGCGCGGCCGGATCGATCTGGAGGACGTGCTGCTCTGTGCGGTCGCGCTGCTCGCGGAGGACGAGCGGGTGGCGGCGGAGATCCGCCGGCAGTACCGGACGTTCGTGGTCGACGAGTACCAGGACGTCAGCCCGCTGCAGCAGAGCCTGCTCGACCTGTGGCTCGGCGGCCGTGAGGACGTCTGCGTGGTTGGTGACCCGGCGCAGACGATCTACTCCTGGGCCGGCGCCGAGCCGGAGAACCTGGTGCGCTTCGCCTCCCGGCACCCGTCGGCGAACGTGATCAAGCTGGTCCGCGACTACCGGTCCACTCCCCAGATCGTCGATGTCGCGAACAAGATCCTCGACGCGGCCGGGCCGTCCGGACTGCCCGGCCGGGTGACACTGCGCTCCCAGCGCGACGCCGGTCCGGTGCCGGTCTACCGCGAGTACTCCGACGAGGTCGCCGAGGCCGACGCGGTGGCGCGGGCGATCGCCCGGCTCCGCGACGAGGGGACTCAGCTGCGGGACATCGCCGTACTGTTCCGGACCAACGCCCAGTCGGAGAACTTCGAGCAGGCACTGGCCGAGCGGAAGATCCCGGCGGTGCTGAAGGGTGCCGAGCGGTTCTTCGAGCGCGCCGAGATTCGGCAGGCCGCCGTACTGCTGCGGGGACAGGCCAAGGCCGGGGACGTCTCGGACGATCTGGTCGAGGTGGTGACCGGGGTGCTCGGCGGAGCGGGGTGGACGCCGGAGCCGCCGACCGGGACCGGTGCGGTCCGGGACCGGTGGGAGTCGCTCAGCGCGCTGGTGACGATGACTTCGGACTTCGCCGCCGAGAATCCGTCGGCGAAGTTGCTGGATCTGATGGCGGAGCTCGACCGGCGGGCCTCGATCCAGCACGCGCCGCTGGCCGAAGGGGTCACGCTGGCCACGCTGCACGCGGCCAAGGGCCTGGAGTGGAACTGCGTCTTCATCGTGGGCGCGCACGAGGGGACACTGCCGATCAGCTACGCCCAGACGCCGGCACAGGTCGAGGAGGAGCGGCGGCTGTTCTACGTCGGGGTGACGCGGGCGAAGGACCAGCTCTTCATCAGTTGGTCGACGTCACGCTCCCCAGGTGGGCGCGGTCAGCGGGGTCCGACCCGGTTCCTCGACCCGATCGGCGTCCGTACGTCCCGGCCACCGACAGCGTGGGAGCCGTCCACGGACCGCTCCGAGCGTGCCGCCCGGGCCGGCCGGCCGATCCCGAAGTGCCGCGTCTGCGGCCGCGGCCTGCTCGATCCCGGTGCCCGCAAACTCGGCCGCTGCGAGGACTGCCCCTCCACGATCGACCAGGATCTGTACGACGCCCTGGTCGCCTGGCGCACCGAGCAGGCGGAGTCCGAGAGCATGCCGGCCTTCGTCATCCTGACCGACGCCACCCTGACCGCGATCGCCGAGACTCGTCCCGCCGACGAACAGGCCCTCCGCCGGATCCCGGGTATCGGCCACACCAAACTCACCAAGTACGGCGCCCACATCCTGACCCTCTGCACGCGCTGATCCCGTCCTGCCGATGACTTGCCCTTCCGGGCAGACCATGGCTACTGGCCGGAAATGTGTTGCCAGGCAGGGGGAGTGGGGCGCACCCTGGAGGACAGGCCGTGTTCTGCTCCTGGCAGACGTGGCAATTAGGTGACACAGGCAACGATCCCGGAGCGTGCGGATGACGTCCCGGAGCGTGCCGGAAGACCGTCGAGGCAGCCAGATTCGGACGCCGAGGCGGCAACTTCCGGCCAACTTCGCGAACTGGCGATAAATAGTTTGCGGGCTCCGACGGGGACGGCGTACTGTTCTTTCTGCGGTCGAAGCCTGGCCGAAAACTTCAAACAACCATAGCGATCGAGCTAACCGCCCGCTTCGCCACAACGAGAGGAGGTGCCCTGGAAATGATCACGATCAACATCGTCAAGAAGCCGTTCAGCGACGCTGTAGCGCTGCCGTGCGCCCAGATCCTGGGTGCCTTCCCGCGCACGCACCTCGCGGCCGTTGTGCTCATGGCTTCCGGCGCTGCCCCGATCCAGGGCGGAGCTGTCGGCGATGCGAAGTACGGCGGTTCGGGTTCTCGAGCATGGAGTCCACCGGTCTGACAGACGTCAGCCCGGCACCTCCAAGGCCGCGGAACCCGAAAAGGGTCCCGCGGCCTTTCTGTTTGATCAGCCAGTGTTTGTCCACAGATTTGGCGGCCTTCGCCCGGAGGTCGTCACCGACGACAAGAGATCAGCATCAAGTCACTGGGAGGTGACCGGAATGAGCGTGAGCTTCCTCGATGTCTTCACCGAGGTGGCAACGTCGCAGGACCTGCCCTGTCGGTCCTACGCGCCAGAACTCTTCTTCGCCGAATCGCCGGCGGACGTCGAGTACGCAAAGTCGCTGTGCACCACCTGCCCGCTGAAGGCCGAGTGCCTGGCCGGAGCGCTCGAGCGTTCCGAGCCGTGGGGAGTGTGGGGCGGCGAACTGTTCGTCCAGGGAGTGGTGGTTCCGCGCAAGCGGCCCCGTGGGCGTCCCCGCAAGAGTGACACCGTAACCGCAGCCTGACGAACCAACCCGAATCGAGAAACCGAGCCATGACGACACAGACTTCACGCAGGAGAATGGAAATGCATCTAATGAACGAAGATCTTGCTCGTGCTCATTGTCGTTCTACATTGAACGACGCAGAGCAGAACCGGCGCTTCCACCTTGCTCGGAAGATCGAGCGGGCGCAGAAGCGAGCCGAGCGGGCCGGCCGGCGAGCTGAGAGGGCCAGCGCAAGGGCGCGCCTCGCACTCGCACGCCTGGTCTGACCACCAGAAAAGAACAGATCGCCCGCGGGCCGGTCCGAAAGGGAGGACCGGCCGGCAGGCACTCAAGCCTGACCAGCTGAATCACCGAGGGGCGGCATCCACCGGATGCCGCCCCTCGGCCATGCCCGGACGCGGGAAGGTGCAGACTGAGCGCATGGTGAGAGTGAGTTGTGCGTTGTGTGGTCAGCAGGCGGAGTCGGAGGACGTGCCGCTGACCTGGATGACCTCGGTGGAGGACGGTCGCAAGCTGGTGTATTGCGACCGGTGCGCCCGGGAGAACGTCCGCAGCATCGAGGGGAAGCTGGACCCCGTCTACTGGTGAAAAAAGTTCTGAACCGGGTGTCGAATCCGGCCTGATCCGCCCGACGCAGGGGTGAAAGCACTCCAGCGGAAGGAACCGGATCATGACCCTCACCGAGAGCGTGCCAGCGACGACCAGCCGGCGGCAGTGGATCGGACTGGGAGTTCTGTCGCTCGCGACGCTACTGGTGTCACTGGACCTGTTCGTCATGCTGCTGGCCGTGCCCGCGGTGACCGAGGCGCTGGGCGCCACCAGCAGCCAGCAGCTGTGGATCCTGGACGTGTACGGCTTCATGGTGGCCGGCCTGATGATCACGATGGGCAACATCGGTGACCGGATCGGCCGCCGCCGGCTGCTGCTCGCGTCCGCCGCGCTGTTCGGTGTCGCCTCGGTGGCAGCGGCGTACTCGACGAGCCCCGAGATGCTGATCGTGACCCGCGCGGTACTCGGCATCGCGGGTGCGGCGATCGCTCCGTGCACGCTGTCGCTGATCAGCACCCTGTTCCCGAACGCGCAGCAGCGGGCCAAGGCGCTGGGGATCTGGGCCGGCTGCTTCACCGTCGGCGCTGTCATCGGCCCGATCGTCGGCGGCGTCCTGCTGAACCACTTCTGGTGGGGCTCGGCGTTCCTGATCGGCGTACCGGCGATGGCAGTGCTGGTCGCGGTCGGGCCGTTCCTGCTGCCGGAGTACCGCGACGAGAAGGCGGGCCGGATCGATCTCCCGAGCGTGCTGCTGTCCCTGGCCGCGATCCTGCCGGCGATCCACGGCCTGAAGCAGCTCGCCGCCCACGGTGCGAGCGCGACGGCGGCCGGCGCGCTGGTGGCCGGCGGAGTCTTCGGCTGGATCTTCGTACGACGCCAGCAGCGGCTGGCCGACCCGCTGGTCGACGTACGCCTGTTCACCCGGATGACCTTCACGGTCACGCTCGGCAGCATGTTGTGCTTCTCGATGCTGTCCGGCGGCGTGATGGTGTTCGTCGCGCAGTACTTCCAGCTGGTCCAGGGCATGTCGCCGCTGGCCGCCGGGGTCGCGCTGGTCCCGGGCATGATCACCACGACCGTCGCCTTCCAGGTGGCGCCGCGGCTGGCGCAGCGGATCCGCCCGGGCGTGCTGATTCCGGCCGGCATCGCCTTTACGGTGGTCGGAATGGCCGTGATGACGCAGGCGACGTCGACCGCCGTCCTGGTCATCGCCTTCGCGGTCCAGTGCGTCGGCCCCGCTCCGCTGGTCACGCTGGGCACGAACCTGGTGATCGGCTCCGTCCCGCCGGAGAAGGCCGGATCCGCCGGCGCGCTGACGCAGACCGGTAACGAGTTCGGCTACGCGCTGGGCATCGCGATCCTGGGCAGCGTGGTCACCGCGGCGTACCGGCGCCAGATGAACGGCCGCGGCGGCAACTCATTGGCCGAGGCGATCGCTCAGGGCGTGCCTGGCGACGTACTGGCCCAGGCGGAGGACGCGTTCACCGCAGGACTGCACCTGGCCGCCGGCATCACCGCTGTGGTCCTGACCCTGGTCGCCACCGCGCTGGCGATCACCCTGCGGTCGGTGCCGGTCCTGAGCCACGACGAGCACTGAGTCAGTCCTCGGTGAAGCCGGGGAGGAGCTCCTCCAGGACGGCGCGAAACGGGGCTTTCGCCTCGAGCTGGGACAGGACGGCCATGCCGCCGATCCAGACCCGGTGGATGAGCAGGTACGAGGGCGGCATGTTGAGCTTGAGGGCAAGCGTCGCGCTGGGCGACCGGAAGTCCCCGGTCCGGTTCGCCTGAGCGCGCATCCAGGCCCGGCTGAACTGGAACGTCTCCTCCCGGGCCGGCTCCGCGAACGGCGCCAGGTAGTCCATCAGCAGGTCCGGGTCGATCTCCATCCGCGGCTTGATGAAGCCCTCGGCCCGCAGTCCGTCCCGTACGGCGACACCGTCACCGTCGAGCGAGATCCGCAGCAGCCGCCCGATCGCCGGCGGCAGACCGTCCGGAAGCCGCGCGCACAGCCCGAAATCGACCACTCCGAGCCGTCCGTCCGGCATCACCCGGAAGTTCCCCGGATGCGGGTCCGAGTGCAGCAGACCGGCGTACTTCGGGCCGCTGAACATGAACCGGACGTACTTCAGCCCGATCGTGTTGCGCTCCTTCTTGGTGCCGTCGGTGATGATCGACGACAGCGGCCGGCCCTCGAGCCACTCGGACACGATGACCGAGGGGGAGTGCTTGATGACCCGGGGAACGACGAACTCGTCGTGGTCCTTGAACGCGTCGGCGTACTGCTGCTGGGCCTGGGCCTCGCGGTCGTAGTCCAGCTCCTCGCCGATCCGCTCCTGCAACTCGGTGACGAGCGGCTTCATGTCCAGGCCGGGGACCAGCGTGCCGAAGGTGCGGGCGAACCGGCCGAGCTGGCGCAGGTCCGCGCGCAGCGCCTCGGCGGCACCCGGGTACTGCAGCTTGACCGCGACCTCGCGGCCGTCCTTCAGGATGCCGCGATGCACCTGGCCGATCGACGCGGCCGCCGCGGGCAGGTCGTCGAACTCCTCGAACCGGTCCCGCCAGCGCCTGCCCAGCTCGCGCGACAGGATCGTGTGCACGGTCGAGGCCGGCATCGGCGGGGCGGAGTCCTGCAGCTTGGTCAGGGTGGCCCGGTACGGCGCCGCCAGCTCCTCCGGCATCGCCGACTCCATCAGGCTCAGCATCTGCCCGAACTTCATCGCGCCGCCCTTGAGCTCGCCCAGGACGGAGAACAACTGGTCGGCGGTCCGGCGCTGGAACTCGGCGTACACGGCCTCGGCCGGCGCACCGCCGATCCGCTTGCCGAGTCCGACCGTGGCCCGGCCGGCGGCACCGAGCGGCAGGCTGGCGAGCTTCGCGGTCCGGCTCAGCGCCTTGCGGGGGAGGTCCGACACGTACCCATTCTGTCGGGTCGCCCAAGCCGGGACGACGGAGGGGCGGTGGACGACACGTTGCGTGTCGTTCCACCGCCCCTACGACTTGGTGCGTCAGGCCTTGCCGAGGATCCGGTTCAGGTTCGTACCGCACTCGGGGCACTTGGCCTTGGCCATGCGCGTGCCCTTGTCGTTGACCTTGACCTCGCCGTCGGCGGTGCGCTTGGCCTTGCACTTGACGCAGTAGAACTCGCCGCTCCAGGTCTCTGCCATGAGGGCCCTCTCCTTGCTCTGAATACCAGCCGGGGCTCTCGCCCCAGGCCGTCGTGGATGCTAACGGCAGACCGTCCTGCCGTAGGCCGTTCGGCCCAGTCGGGATTCACCCTACGGCAGGCGGGAGCAGGCTCAAGCGCACCTGCCGGCCCGCGTGCCGCTCGGACGCCCCGAGGAAAGCCTTTTCCAAGCCGCGTGGCAGCAACGGAACAGGCTCCCGGTGGTTCGCCTTCGGAACCGCTCGGCTTCCCCTCCGAACGGCCCCGGAGGCGGTCCGGGAGCCTGCTGACCATGACGCTAGGAGGCGGGCGCCGCGCAGGCAAGCCCCGGTTGTCCACGCCTGTGGATAACTCTGTGTGCAACCTGTGGGACGCGCCGCCAGGTGCTGTGGACGGGCGGGGGAACAGGGTGTGAACAACCGGAATCAGCCGGCCCAAGATCTGGCGTCTGACCTGCGGAAACACTGATGCACAGGATGTGGACAGAAGAAAGTTGTCGGATTCTGGGGGTACGTTTTGACGCATGGCCGACTCTCCACCGCGCTCGACCCCAGGCCCGATCCCGCCGTACGTCGACATCCGCCGCAGCAAGCGGCGCAAGCGGACCGTCAGCGCCTACCGGGACGGGGAGCGGGTGGTCGTGCTGATGCCCGACCGGCTGTCCGCCGCGGAGGAGGCGCGCTGGGTCGAGACCATGCTGGCGCGGCTGGACAAGCAGCGCAGCAGATCCCGCGTGTCGGACGAAAAATTGTTGTCCAGAGCACACGAACTCGCGTGTCGTCATCTTCCAGAAGTGCCCGAACCTGCGTCTGTGAGGTGGGTTTCGAACCAAAACAGACGGTGGGGATCCTGCACTCCGGCGGACAGATCGATCCGTTTGTCCACCCGGCTGCAGGCGATGCCCGCCTGGGTGGTCGACTACGTCCTCATCCACGAGCTGGCCCATCTGGTCGAACCGGCCCACAACGCGGCCTTCTGGGAGCTCGTGCACCGCTACCCCAAGGCTGAGCGTGCGGAGGGGTATCTGGAGGGCGTTTCAGCCGCTTCCTCGCTCAATCTCGACGAGTTCTGACTCCGGCCCGCACCCGTCCGATCACGCCCCGGCAGCCCCCCAAGGGCCACTCAGGGGCCGGGGTGGGGCTGGCTTCAGGGTGCACTCGGTGGCTTCCTCCATAGTGGTGACCCCGCTGTCCCAGCCAGGCTTTTGACGTGCAGCCAGCGCCCACGCCAGGGAGCGCTGGGGCGGGGCGCCTGAGGGGGCGCAGAGGGGCAGGGAAGCTATGGCCAGGGGACAGATCACGGTCCGGGCGGCGCGATGGAGCGCCACCCATCCGTGGCGGGCGATGGCGATGTGGGTGGTCGTCGTGATCGCCTGTTTCGCCGTCGGCTCGATGACCGGGACCAAGGAGTCCGAGAACGAGGGCGACATCGGCGAGGTGACCCGGGCCGACAACATCGTCAAGTCCGGCAACTTCGCCGACCCGGACGTGGAGAGCGTGCTGATCACCTCGCCGTCCGGAACGCTCGACCAGGCGGAGGCGACCAAGGCCGCCGGCGTGGTGATCCAGCGGATGCGCGCCCTCGGTGGGGTCGCGGAGGTCGCTCAGCCGATGCCGTCGCCGAAGAAGGACGCGCTGATCGTCCAGGTGACCCTGAAGGACGGCGACGGGGACGACCGGGTCCAGCCGCTGCAGGACACCACCGCCCAGATCCAGCAGCAGTACCCGACGCTGCGGATCGAAGAGGTCGGTGGATTGTCGATCGACAAGGCGCTGAACGAGACGCTCGGCAAGGACTTCAAGCGCGCCGAGATGTTCAGCCTGCCGGTGACACTGGCGATCCTCTTGATCGCCTTCGGCGCACTCATCGCGGCGTCCGTACCGCTCCTGCTCGCGCTGTCAGCCGTCGCAGCGGCGATCGGCCTGTCGGCGGCGGCGTCCCAGCTGATCCCGGCCGTCGACGCGGTGAACAGCGTCATCCTGCTGATCGGTATGGCGGTCGGCGTCGACTACTCACTCTTCTACCTGCGTCGCGAACGTGAGGAACGCGCGAAGGGCCGCGGGCACGTCGACGCGGTCGAGATCGCGGCAGCGACGTCAGGCCACGCCGTCGTCGTCTCCGGTACGGCGGTCATCATCTCGATGGCCGGGTTGTTCCTGGCCCGGGACGCGGTGTTCTCGTCGTTCGCTGTCGGCTCGATCCTGGTCGTCGCGGTGGCTGTCGTCGGTTCGCTGACCGTGCTGCCCGCCGTACTGGCGAAGCTCGGTCGTTGGGTGGACCGGCCGCGGATCCCCCTCGTCTGGCGGTTGACCGCGAGCAAGGCCAAGCCGCGGTTCTGGCCGGCCGTGCTGAAGCCGGCGCTGAAGCACCCGGTCGCCACGCTGATGATCGCCGTCGTCGCACTGCTCGCGGTCGCGTCGCCGGCGCTGGGGATGACGCTGAAGTTCCCCGGGACCGAGGACCTGCCGCGCGACACCGCGGTGATGAAGGCGTACGACCGGCTCACCGCGGCCTTCCCGAGCACCGGGACGAGCCACGAGGTCGCCGTCCGTGCGCCGGCCAACCAGGCGCCCGCGGTCAAGGCCGCATTGGCTGACCTGGTGAAGCGCACGCAGGACGACAAGCTCTTCGCGCAGGACGGTCTGGAGGAGCCGCGGGTCTCCAAGGACGGGACCGTGACCACGCTCGAGGTCGCCACGCCGTACGAGGGTGGAAGCCAGGAGGCGCGTGACTCGCTGACCAAGCTGCGCAAGGAACTGATGCCGGAGACGGTCGGCAAGGTGCCGGGAGCCGAGTACGCCGTCGGCGGGTTCGTCGCCGCGGACGTCGACTACGCCGCACACACCCGGGCCAAGCTGCCGCTCGTGATCGGGTTCGTGCTGTTGCTGACACTGATCGTGATGATGGTGACGTTCCGGTCCGTGGTGGTCGCGGTCACCGCGATCGGGCTGAACCTGTTGAGCGCGGCCGCGGCGTACGGTGTGGTGACCGCGGTCTTCCAGAACACCTGGGCCGAGGGGATCCTCGACTTCCGGTCGAACGGTGCGGTCGTGTCCTGGTTGCCGCTGTTCCTCTTCGTGGTGCTGTTCGGTCTGTCGATGGACTACCACGTGTTCGTCGTCAGCCGGATCCGTGAGGCGGTACTGCGCGGCGTACCGACGAGGCAGGCGGTGGCCGAGGGCATCACCGGATCGGCCGGTGTGGTCACCAGCGCGGCGGCAGTGATGATCGGGGTGTTCGCGGTCTTCGCGACGCTGAGCACGCTCGACATGAAGCAGCTCGGCGTCGGCCTGGCCGTCGCGATCCTGCTCGACGCCACGATCATCCGGGCGGTCGTCCTGCCGAGTGTGATGATCCTGCTCGGCGACGCGAACTGGTGGGCGCCGAAGTGGCTGCGCCGCAAGCCCGGCAAGCACGCGATCCAGCCGCCCGCGGCCCCGGAGGAGGAGCGCGAACTGACCCCCGTCGGCTGATCCAGGCGGTACGACGCCCCACCCGGAAAACGGGTGGGGCGTCGTCCGTTGGTGCGCAAGGATGGCGTCGTGCACACCGAGGCTCTGACCGAACTGGCCGAGATCGTCCTGGCCGTCGAGCGCCCGCATCCGGTGCGCGTCGCGATCGACGGATGCTCCGCGGCAGGCAAGACGACGCTCGCGGACGAGTTGGCCGACGTTGTGCAGGCCCGCACCGATCGCGAGATCGTCCGCGTCGGGATCGACTACTTCAAGCGTGCTCCCGAGTTGCGTACGGCGTACCCGATCGAATCACCGGAGAGCTACTACCTCGGCACCTGGGACCACGACGCGATCCGCGAGCGGCTCCTGCTGCCGCTCGGTCCGGGCGGCGACCGCCGGTACACCGCTGCCATCAGAGACCCCGGCGCGAGGGCCCTGTCCGAAACACCTGTTCGGACGACCGCCCCGGACGCCGTGCTGGTGGCCGACGGGGGATTCCTGCAGGTGCCGGCGCTCGACGACTGCTGGGACCTGCGGATCTACGTGTACGTCAGCTTCGACACGGTTCTGCGTCGCGGCACCGCGCGCGACCAGGCGTGGATGGATTCCGCCGCGGCGGCCGAGGAGCGCTACCGCAATCGCTACATCCCGGGGGAGCGGATGTACGTCGACCAGATCCAGCCGCGGTCCCGTGCACAGATCGTCGTGGACAACGAGGATCCGGCCAACCCGATGCTCACCGTCAACTAGGCGAGCCTTGGCGGGCTCGGTGGGCGGCGGCTTTCACCCGGCTCTGGCACTGCGGTGAGCAGAAGCGGCGTTGGCCGTTGCGGGAGACGTCGATGAAGACGCGGTCGCAGTGAGGAGCCGCGCAGACGCCGAGGCGGCCGGCCAGGTCACTGCCCAGCGCGAGTGCGAGGCCGGCCGCGCAGCCTGCTGCCCAGCCGTTGACCAGCCCGTCGTCCGGACCGTGGAAGTGCAGGCTCCAGCCCTTGTCCCTGCGGTCCAGTTGCGGTCGTGCGTTGGTGTCCAACAGCAGCGCGTTGACCTCGTCGGCAGCCCGGTCGAGATCGCCCGAGTGCGCCGACTCGAAGACGATCCGCATCCGCCCGGCCAACTCCGTGAGCCGGCGCGCGTCGTCCTGCCGGACGGAAGGCTGCGGATAGCCGATCGCGGCCAACGCCTCGGCGACTGCCTGCGCGGCATCCGCAGGCCCGGGGAACGCCGTACCGCCGGAGAACCCGGGCGTCAGCCGGTTCACGTACTCGACGGACGCCGCCAGCACGTTCCGGGTATGACTATCAAAAGAGACTTGACCAGTCACGAGATCGCTCCGTAGGCTCGGGGTTGCGTGACCGATCATATCCACTTAGATAGTCATGGAGTCCACAATGAGTGCTGCTGCGACCCTGACCGCGCCCTGGCGTGGGTTGTCCCGCGCGGTCTGGATCCTCGTGGTGGCTCGGGCGGTCAACCGGATCGGCGCGTTCACGCTGCCGTTCCTGGGCGTGGTGCTCACCGTCGAGTTCGGTGCGTCGCTCGGCGAGACCGGGCTGATCCTGGCCGTCTTCGGCGTCGCCACCATCCCGTCCCGGTTGCTCGGCGGGCAGTTGGCGGACCGCCTCGGCCGCCGTCGCACGATCGTGCTCGGCCTGACCGGCTGCGCCGTCGCTCAGCTGTGGATCGCGCTCAGCAGCACTCTCCTGTCCGCGGTACTGGCCGCGATCCTGCTGGGCCTCGCCTTCGAGATCTATGAACCACCCAGTCAGGCGACGATCGCCGACGTCACCGATCCGTCCGACCGCCCAGCGGCGTACGGGCTGCTCGGCGCGGCGATGGCCGCGGCTGGAGTCCTCGCCGGACTGCTTGCGGCGGCGGTCAGTCACTGGGATCTGCGGTGGCTGTTCGTCGCCGACGCGATCACCTGCCTGTCCTGCGCCGTCCTCGTCGCGCTTGCGCTTCCGGCCGACGTACGGCGGGAGCACGTGCCGGCGACCGCGGTGGCGGTGTGGCGGGATCGCCGGCTGGTGTTGCTGCTGGTCAGCGGCACGGTCTTCGCCACGATCTACATGCAGTTGGTGATCGGAGTGCCGCTCACCCTGCTCGAGCAAGGGCTGCCGGAGTCCGGCACTGGCTTCATCCTCGCCGTGTCGGCGGTGACTCTGATCGTCACCCAGCGCCTGCTTCGCGTGCGGAAGCTCGACGATTTCCGATCGATCGCGGTCGGCTACGTCCTGCTCGCTGCCGGCCTCGTCGTCTGCGCCTTCGCGCAGACTCTCGCCGTCTTCCTGCTCGCCACGGTGCTCTGGAGCGTGGGTGATCTGTTCCTGCTCACCCGCTACCTCACGCAGGCGTCCGGGTTGGCGCCCGACCACGCCCGCGGCCGGTACCTGGCCGTGTTCGGCCTGAGCTGGGGCATCGCGACCGCCATCGCGCCGCTGACGGTGACCCAGCTTCTCGAGTCCGCCGGCCCCGAGGGGCTGTGGCTGTCCAGCGCCGCGGTGGCCGCCGTACTGGCTGTGCTGCAGCCTTGGTTCAGGAGGAGGCTGGCTCCAGCCGCACCGTGAGGCCCTTGGCGACCGGGGTGTTGCTGCCCTTGGCCACGTCGTCGGCGGCCATCAGCACGTTGGTCTCCGGGTAGTACGCCGCCACGCAGCCTCGCGCGGTCGGGTACGAGACGAGACGGAACCCGTTGGCCCGTCGCTCGACACCCTGGAACTCGCTGATGATGTCGACGTACGCGCCGTCCTCCAGGCCCAGCTCGGCCAGGTCGTCCGGGTTCACGAAGACCACCTCACGGGTGCCGTCCACGCCGCGGTAGCGGTCCTCCAGCCCGTAGATCGTGGTGTTGAACTGGTCGTGGCTGCGCAGCGTCTGCAGCAGCAACCGACCCGGTGCCGTCGGCAACCAACTCAGGTCGTTCGCGGTGAACTGCGCCTTCGCGTCGGAGGTGTGGAACTCGCGCCGGTCGCGCGCGGCATGGGCCAGCAGGAAGCCGCCCTCGTTGGCTCGCAACCGCGCCTCGAAGTCCTCGTACCCGTCCGCGACCCGGCCGATCCGTTGCCGGATCAGGCTGTAGTCGTCGGCGAAGTCCCGCCACGGGATCTCCCCGACCTCAGGAACCAGGGCCTGCGCCAGCCCGGCGACGATGCCGATCTCCGACTTCAGCTCCGGGCCTGGCGGCATCAGGTTCCCGGTGGACAGGTGTACGGCGCCCTGCGAGTCCTCCACGGTCACCGACTGCGGGCCGGCCGCGGTGTGGTCGTGGTCGGTCCGGCCTAGTGTCGGCAGGATCAGCGCCTCGCGCCCGGTGACGGTGTGGGACCGGTTCAGCTTCGTGGACACGTGCACCGTCAGATCGCAGTGCCGCAGGCCGCGGTGGACGACCTCGGTGTCGGGTGTCGCGGACGCGAAGTTGCCGCCCATCGCGAAGAAGACCCGGACCGTGCCCTCCCGCAGCCGTTTCACTGTGTCGGCCGCGTCGATGCCGTGCTCGCGCGGCGAGGTGAACGCGAACTCGGCGTCGAGCCTGTCCAGGAACGCGTCCGGCATCTTCTCCCAGATGCCCATGCTGCGGTCGCCCTGGACGTTCGAGTGCCCGCGCACCGGGCACGGTCCCGCGCCGGGCTTGCCGATGTTCCCCTGCAGGAGCAGCACGTTGACGATCTCACTGATCGTGGCGACCGCCTCGCGCTGCTGCGTCAGGCCCATCGCCCAGCAGATCACCGTCGCCTTGGAGGCGATGAACCGCTGGGTGAACTCCTCGATCTCGGCCCGACGCAGGCCGGTGGCCTGCTCGACCGCAGCCCAGTCGAGCTCGGCGTTGTGCTTGGAGTACAGCTCGAAGCCGCTGGTGTGGCTGTCGATGAAGGACTTGTCCAGCACGGTGCCGGGGTTGGCTGCCTCGGCCTCGATGAGAAGGTGGCCGACGGCAAGGAACAGCGCCTGGTCGCCACCGAGCCGGATCTGCAGGTGCTGGTCGGCCAGCGTCGTACCCTTGCCGACCCAGCCAAGCGGGCGCTGCGGGTTCTTGAAGTTCATCAGCCCGGGCTCGGGCAGCGGGTTCACCGAGACGATCGACCCGCCGTTGCGCTTGGCGATCTCCAGGTGGCTGAGCATCCGCGGCGCGTTGGTGCCCGGGTTCTGCCCGACGACGACGATCAGCTCGGCCTCTTCGAGCATCTCGAGCGTGACGGCGCCCTTGCCGCTGCCGATCACCCGGGACAGCGCCGTACCGGACGACTCGTGGCACATGTTCGAGCAGTCGGGGAGGTTGTTGGTGCCGTAGGCACGGACCAGAAGCTGGTAGAGGAACGCGGCCTCGTTGCTGGTGCGGCCGGAGGTGTAGAAGACGGCGTCGTTCGGGTCGACGAGGGCCTTCAGATGGCGCGCGACCACCTGGAACGCCTCGTCCCAGCCGACCGGCTCGTAGTGGGTGGCACCGGCGCGCAGCAACATCGGCTCGGTGATCCGGCCGAGCTTGCCGAGATCGAACTCGGAGATCTCGTTCAGCGCCTCGATCGAGTGCTCGGCGAAGAAGCTGCGCGGCACCCGCTTGCGGGTCGCCTCCCACGCGACCGCCTTGGCGCCGTTCTCGCAGAACTCGGCCGCGTGCTTGCGTTTGTGGTCGGGATCCGGCCAGGCGCAGGACGGGCAGTCGAAGCCGCCGTCCTGGTTCATCTTCAGGAAGACCTTGCCGGTCCGGGCCGGGCCCATCTCGCGGAAGCCGAACTTGAACGACGACAGCACGGCCGGAACGCCGGCGGCCTTCTTCTTCGGCTGTTCGATATCGACCATGCTTCCACGATAGTTCGATCTATCACTATCGGCAGGTTTGATAGCTGTGACTGTGGACAAGTAGCGCCTGAATCCACATCGATCCGCAATGTTGTGTGGCGCGATCCCATAGTGCGGCCGGGGGCGGATTCCTACAGTCATCGGCCATGGAGACCCGTCGAGCCCTGATCACCGGAGCCGCGTCCGGCATCGGCGCCGCCTGTGCACGGCGGCTCGCGGCCGACGGAGTACACGTACTGGCAGTCGACTACGACGCTAGCGCACTGGACAAGCTCGCCTCCGACGGTGTGGAGCCGGTGGTCGCCGATCTGGCCGAGCTGGACCGTCTGGCCGATCTCCCGACGGACGTGGACATCCTGGTCAACAACGCCGGGGTCCAGCAGGTCGCTCCGGTCGAGCAGTTCCCACCGGAGCGGTTCAGCTACATCCTGCGGCTCATGCTCGAGTCGCCGTTCCGTTTGATCCGCCAGACCCTTCCGCACATGTACGGCGCCGGCTGGGGGCGGGTCATCAACATCAGCTCGGTGCACGGACTCCGGGCCAGCCCGTTCAAGGCGGCGTACGTCGCTGCCAAGCACGGACTGGAAGGACTCAGCAAGGTCGTCGCACTGGAAGGTGCGGCCCATGGGGTCACCAGCAACTGTGTGAACCCGGCCTACGTGCGTACGCCGCTCGTCACCGCGCAGCTCGCGGACCAGGCGGCGACCCACGGACTGTCCGAGGCAGAGGTGCTGGAGAAGGTCATGCTCGAGCCGGTCGCGGTGAAGCGGCTGATCGAGCCGGCCGAAGTGGCGGAGCTGGTCGCGCTGCTGTGCGGTCCGGCCTCCGCCTCCATCACGGGGAGCTCATTCGTACTCGACGGCGGCTGGACCGCCCACTAGCAGTGTTCTGGACCGCCCACTAGCAGTGTTGGAGCCCGCCATGACAGCAACAGAACCGGTCCGCACCCGGACGCCGATCGCCCGGGTGGTCGGCGCGAGTCTCGTCGGCACCACCGTCGAGTGGTACGACTTCTTCCTCTACGGCGTGGCCGCGTCGGTGGTGTTCGGCGATCTGTTCTTCCCCAAGGGTGAGGAACTCACCGGCACGCTGCTGAGCTTCGCCACCTTCGCGGTCGGGTTCTTCGCCCGCCCGATCGGCGGAGTGGTGTTCGGCCACTACGGCGACCGCTTGGGCCGCAAGAACCTGCTGGTGCTGTCACTGTTGATGATGGGCCTCGCCACCTTCGCCATCGGCCTGCTGCCGACGTACGCACAGGTCGGTGCGCTCGCTCCGATCCTGCTGACCGTGCTGCGGCTCATCCAGGGCTTCGCGCTGGGTGGTGAGTGGGGCGGCGCCGTACTGATCGTGTCCGAACACGGTGACCCCGCGCGGCGTGGCTTCTGGGCCTCCTGGCCGCAGGCGGGCGCGCCGGCGGGTCAGCTGATCGCGAACGGCGTACTGGCTGGGCTGGCGGCGTTCCAGTCGGACTCCGCCTTCGACTCGTGGGGCTGGCGCATTCCGTTCCTGCTGTCCGCCGTACTGGTGCTCGTCGGACTGTGGGTGCGGCTGCGGATCGAGGAGTCGCCGGTGTTCAAGGAGGCGCGGGCCAAGCAGCAGCCGGAGGACAAGCTGCCGCTGGTCGAGGTGCTCACCCGCTACCCGCGTGAGGTGCTGACCGCGATGGGCGCCCGGATGGCGGAGAACGTCAGCTACTACATCTTCACGATCGTGATCGCGACGTACGCCAAGGAACACCTGGGGATGGACAAGTCGTTCGCGCTGAACGCCGTACTCATCGGTGCCGCGGTGCACTTCTTCGCGATCCCGATGTGGGGTGCGCTGTCCGACCGTGTCGGTCGCAAGCCGGTGTATCTGATCGGTGCGGTTGGGGTCGGTGTCTGGGGTTTCTTGTTCGTGGCGCTGGTCGATACCAAGAACTTCGCTCTGGCGACGCTGGCGGTGACTGTCGGGCTGGTGTTGCACGGTGCGATGTACGGGCCGCAGGCATCCTTCTTCACCGAGCTGTTCGGCACTCGCGTCCGGTACTCCGGTGTGTCGGTGGGCTATCAGTTGGCGTCGATCATCGCGGGCGGTCTGGCGCCCTTCATCGCGGTGGCACTGCTGAAGGCGTACGACTCCGGCTATGCGATCGCCGTGTACGTCGCAGTGTGCGCGGTCATCTCGATCGTCGCGGTCACGTCGTACTCCGAAACCCGCAAGCGGGACCTCACTGCTCTGTAGGTGGCATCATCGCGAAGATGGAGGAGCTTCTGCGGCTGCTGGCCGAGGATGCGTCCGGGAGCGAGTTGGCCCGGGCGGCAGGCGAGGACGCCGTGGCGCGCGACCTCGCCCTGCGGATCCGGGCCGGCATCGACGCCAGCAAGAAGCGTGAGGCCGAACTGTCCGCCCTGGTCGACGTCGCCCGCGAACTCGCCTCGGCCCGCGACCCGGGCGGCGTACTCGACACCATCGTGCACCGTGCGCGCACCCTCCTCGGTGCGGACGTCGCCTATCTGACCTTGTACGACGACGCCCGCGGCGACACGTACATGCGGGCGACCGACGGGTCCGTGTCGGCGGCTTTCCAGCAGGTCCGGCTTCCTCTGGGCGCCGGCCTCGGCGGTCTGGTCGCGAAGACGTACAAGCCCTATTGGACTGCCGACTACCCGTCGGACCGGCGCTTCCGGCACACCTCTTCGATCGACCACGCGGTCGGAGAGGAGGGACTGGTCGCCATCTGCGGTACGCCGCTCGTCGTCGACGGAGCGTTCGTCGGGGTGCTGTTCGCCTCCAACCGCACACGGCGGCCGTTCGGCCAGGACGAAGTGTCGTTGCTGGGGTCGCTGGCAGCGCTGGCGGCTGTGACCATCGTGCAGGTGCGGGCGGCCGCCGAGACTGCTGCCGCTCTGGATCAACTGTCTGCCGCGCACGCCGGTACGGAGCATGCCGCCGCGGCGCACGACCGGTTCGCCGGGATCGTGTTGTCTGGTGGCGATGTGGATGCGATCGCCGCTGCGCTGGCCGAGCTGCTGGACGTGTGGGTCGTGCTGGTCGATGCCGTGGGCAATGAGTTGGCCGTGGCCGGGGACACGCACGGTGCTGTGGTGCGGTGGCAGGAGTCCGAGTCCGGGCGGTTGACGAGGGTCGGTGACTGCTGGGTGGTTGCAGCAACGGCGAAGGGGGAGCGGCTCGGTGCGCTCGTGATCGGCGGCGTCGATGAGCTCTCTGGCGCGGACCAGCGGATCGTGGAGCGGGCCGCCGTTGTCACTGCTCTCGTTCTGCTGTTCCGTCGGCAGGCTGCGGAGCAGTCGCAGCGTGCTCAAGCTGATCTGCTGGCAGATGTACTCAGTGGCGCCGCCGACCCGAGGACGCTGACCGACCGACTCCGACTGCTTGCGCCGAATCGCCGGCACGACCGTCTGGTGGTGGCTGTCTGCCGTGGCGACCAGGCCGCCGTACGCGCTCGGCTGTCGGCGCCGCTGGAGGACAAGCTGGTGCTCTCTGGCCCCTACGGCGGCGACTTGGTGCTGCTGTTCTCCCGTGCGGACGCTACGGCTGCTGCGCGGGAGTTGGTTGAGGTCGCGAAGCGCACCGGCGCCACGATCGGGGTGACTGGTCCGGCAGCGTGGGGCGATCCGCTCGTCGACTCGCATCGCCAAGCGGTCCGTCTGGTCGGGACGATGCTGCGGCTCGGCCGCACTGGTGAGGCTGCGACTCCGGACGACCTTGGTGTCGCCGGCCTGGTCGGCGCGGCGGACGTCGACGTGCAGGCCCATGTGCAGCACGTCCTGGGCGCCGTACTCGAGTACGACGCCCAGCGCGGTACCGACCTGATCGGGACGCTCCGGGCGTACTTCGCGGCAGGCCAGAGCCCGACCCGAGCCGCCACCGCGTTGCACATCCACCCGAACACAGTGCAGCAGCGCTTGGACCGGATCGGGGCATTGCTGGCCGATGGGTGGCAGGCGCCGGAGCGCGCCCTGGACATCCAGGTCGCACTCCGACTCCACCAAGCCATCAAGGGCTGAACACCTCGCTGCTTTGGGGAACGCCTCGCTGCCTTAGGGACGCCTTGTTGCTTTAGGGACGTCTCGTTGCCTTAGGGGATGAGGACGAGCCTTCCTCGGACGCCGCCGTTGGCGAGGCGCTTGTAAGCCTGTGCGGCCTCTTGCAGTGGATAGGTGTCCGCTACCCGGGTGGTGATGGCCCCCGCTTCGGCCAACACCACGAGCTCCGTCAGGTCTGCGCGATTCGCGTGGTTGAAGATCTGATGCACCGTGATGTCGCGGAGATGAGGCGGCGTCGGACCTGCCTGGACATGCGCGTGCTGACCACCGTTGCGAACCGCCTCCTGCGCCCCGACGCCAATGACCGCCGCATCCACCAGACCGTCCACACCGGCCGGAACGATCGCCTGCACCCCGGCAGTCAGATCCTCCGTCCGCGACACAAAGTGGTCCGCGCCAAGGCGTCGTACCAGCTCCTCGTCCTCCGCAGCAGCGCTGGCGATCACCGTCAGCCCGAAGTGCTTAGCGATCTCGACGGCGTACCCACCGACCCCGCCTGCCGCGCCGGTGACGAGCACGAACTTACCGAGAGTAAGTCGGACGGTTTTCAGAGCCTGCAACGCGGTCAGCGCGTTCAACGGGATCGTCGACGCCGCCGTCAGATCCAGATTCCTTGGAGCCGGCGCGACCGCGTCGGCGTTGAGTACGACGTACTCCGCATGTGTCTTGAGCGGCCGCCCGAGCAGGTCTGCCAGCCCGATCACCGCCGTACCTTCAACCAGGTCGACCCCCGGTCCCGCCGCGTCGATCGTGCCGGCGACGTCCCACCCGAGGCCGAACTGTTCCCGCGCCGCGGTGACGCCGTACTGAACCGCTCCGCCGGTGCTGACCGCGAGGTCGACCGGGTTGACCGCGGCGGCTGCCACTTTGATCCGGACCTGACCGTGGCCCGGTTCGGGTACCGGGGTCTCGATCAGCTCGAGTGCGTCCGGCCCGTCGAGCCGGCGGGCGACCAATGCGCGCATATCGTCTCTCTCCTTGTGGTGCTGCGTTTTTCGTTGGCGAACACCACTTTCGGAGAGTTACTCTCTGCCGGGAAGTACGCACTTCGTAGTGCGTATCGCACGACGAGGAGAGCCATGCCGACCCGCACCGCCGCTCAGCTCCGCGAAGAAGCCGCCCGCGAGTACGACGCGTTCCTGGCGACCTGCCCGGCGCGACAACTGCTGGACCGCATCAGCGACAAGTGGGTGACGCTCATCCTGTCCGCTCTGGCTGACGGCCCGCTGCGTTACTCGGACCTGTCCCGTCGCATCGCCGGCGTCAGTCAGAAGATGCTCACGCAGACGCTGCGCTCGCTCGAACGTGACGGTCTGCTCAGCCGCTCGGTGACTCCGTCCGTACCGGTCCGCGTCGACTACGAACTCACGACGCTCGGCGAGACGCTGATGCCGCTCATCGCCTCGATCAAGGGCTGGGCCGAGACCCACATGACCGAGGTCAACGCCGCCCGGTCCCAGTACGACGACGTGAGCGCATCCGCATGACCGACCGGCGTGTGGTGGTTCTCGTCGTACCTGCCACTGGTAGTTGGGCCCCGCCGGGTCGTGATCCCGAGGCGTGGCGCATGGCGTTGGCTGAGGACACCTACGAGGTCCTGGCCGCGCTGGACCGGGTGGAGGTCGCCGTGGCGGTGGTCGGCGCTGACGAGTCCGCGCTGGAGTCGGTGAGTGCGCTGACCTGGCCCGGCACACCGGTGTACGCCGTCGACGCCGCGCGACCCGTACTCGATGCGGTGGAACTCGCCGGTCCGGCTGCCGCTGTGGTCGCCGTTAGCCACGACGTACCTGATCTCCCCGGTCTGCTGATCGGGAAGCTCTTCCGATCCCTTAGCACCGCGGACATCGCCGTCACTCCCTCCGAGGACGGCACGCTCGCGGCCATCGGCGTACGTCTGCCGACCGCCGATTGGGTCTCCGCCGCCGCTCCGACGTTCGACACGCCTCTCGCCGAGCTCGAGGCGGTGAAGCCCCGCCGGCATGCGGTCGGAATCGGTCCTGGATGGCACCGTCTGCGATCGAATGCTGACATTGCGCGACTGGATCCGGGCCTCGAGGGCTGGGATGCAACTCGTTCCCTACTTCGTCACGCCTGACCCGTCACCTTCTTGCTCCCGGCTCGTTCACCATGCAGCAGGGCTTCTGGGGGGAAGCCCGGCCGTCACCCGCTGGCCCCGTCGATGCCGTTCAGGGGCGGTCATCGACCACCAGCAAGTGACGCACCACCACCGCACCGGGGGGTGCGGCGCACGACCGATGGAAGCCGGGGGATCACGGGGGACGTAGGTCCTGCACGGTGGCAGGACTGAAGCGGGGCGCCTACCAGCGGGGGACTGCACGGATGCACAACAGCGGGGGCTGTGCAAGGGACCTGTACCGGGGCGAGATCAAGGGGATCGCCCGGGTTAGCGGGGAACGGGGGGCCCACGGCGAATGCAGGGCGGGGACATACACGAGCGAGGCACGGCGGCTGAGGGCTGTTCGCGCCTGAGCTCAACGGGAACGCGTGGGGTAGCAGGGATCCGGGGGTTCCACGGGGATGTGCGGCTGTGGGGATGCACGGGGGAAGTACGACCGTGGGGCTGTCCGCGGTTGAGATCAACGGGGGTCGCGGGAACGGGGCGAGCGGGGGAACGGGGTAGCGGGGGAAGTACGGCTGTGGGGATGCACCGGGAACGTGCGACGGCGAGACCTGCACGCACGCGGGTCAGACGACGGGGGATCGCGTGGGAGAGCAGGGACTCCTCGGGGGAGTGCAGCGAACTGGTTCGTATGAGGGAGCGGGGAATCGGGGGGTTCCACGGGGGAGGGGTCGCAGATTGCGGGAATGCACGGGAAGCACGAGAGAGCAGCGGAGCACGACAGCGGGGCACTGCGTTCGCGGGAAGCAGGATTGCGGCAGCTGAGGGGCATCTGCGCACTTAGGTGGATGACCGAGGCATCGTGCGGACGCGCGGACGCACGGGGCAACGCAGGAACAGCAAGTGCATCGGGAAGCCGGCCAGCGGACGTACGCCGGGGGCAGGACAGCGATGAACTTACGGAAATGCAGGAGCGGGGATCGCACGGGGTAGCGGGACGGAGACTGCTCAGGGGAGCGGTCGTCGAGTGTACGAGGCGGGACTGCGGGGCTCGCAGAGGTGCGGGATGGAATCTCACGCGGGTAAAGCGAGGTGCGGATCACGCGGTGGCGAGGACGGGGATCGCGTGCAGGCAAGCTGGACACGGATCGCACGGGGGGAGCTCGACGGGGACTGCTCGGGGGAGCAGTCGGCGAGAGTACGCGGAGGGGACTGCGGGGCTCGCAGAGGTGCGGGTGGAATCGCGCGCGGGTAAGCCGGATGTGCGGATCGCGCGGCGGCGGGGACGGGACCGCGTGCGGGTAAGCGGGGGCGCGGATCGCAGTGGATGGCGGGACCGGACCGTCTTCGCGGGGTGCGGTCGGCGGGAATATGTGAAGGAAGCACAGCGGCGGCCTGCCAGCGTGCAGGACGGAATCGCGCGCGGGTAGGGAGGCGGAGAACACCCGGTCGTGGGGGATCGGCTGCGGGTGAGCGGGGCGCGGGTCGCACGGGGTAGCGGGATCGGGGCTGCGCGGGGTGCGGTCGGGGGAGTGTGCGAAGGAAGGACAGTGGAGGACTGCCAACGTGTAGGACGGGAATCGCACGCGGGTGGGCGGAGGCGCGGAGAGCATCTGGTGGTGGGGGATTCGGCGCACGGCTGTGGGGTTGCGGTGGGCGGTTGGGGGAGCCCGGGGGATCCAGATGCGTCGTGGGTGGTGGGTGGATGAGTTTGGTAGGCGGCCCATAGGTCGGCGGGCGGGCGGCTGGGGACGGGTGGGGAAGGCGCGGGTTAGCCGGGGTGGATGTTGTATTTGGTTAGTTCTTTTTCTACTAGGTGGAGGGAGTGCTGGCCGGGGAGGGCGTCGATCTTGGCGTCTACTTTGCGGACTTCGGCCAGGCCGTGTTCGCCGCCGTACAGGTAGGTGAGCATGTGCTTCACCTCGGCCGGCGGCATGATCGTCGAGCCGACGATGCCCCATCCCTTGGAGAGTGCGAAGCGGGCGATCTTCTGAGCCTTCTTGCTGCGGAGCAGGCGGTCGCGTGCCTGGCTGTTGTAGAACGCGACGTGCCGGGTCTCCTGCTTCGCGATCCGCCTGAGGATCTCGGTCAGGACCGGGTGATCCTCGGACTGGATCAGCCGTGTGTACGCCGAATGTGCGCACCACTCGTTGATCGCGCCCCACGCCATGTGCGTGGCGATGAAGTCCTCGCCGATGATGTTCGCCAGCAACGACTGCCGAATCGGCGCGAGCCGGTCACGCCAACCGAGCCGGGAGCGAACCGCGCGGGTGTGGTCGGGCCCGGTCGGGACGCCGTGCCGCCTGAGCACCTCGTCCAGTACTTCGCCGTGCCAGTACTCCTCGAGGTTCCACATCGTCAGGAAGACGGTGACCTCGGGATCGGCGTGCGACGGTGTGACGAGCAGATCGCGCAGGTAGCAGACGGTGTGCGTCTCCACATCGCTCATATAGCTGAGGCAACGCAGCGCGTCATCGGACAGCGGCTGGGTCTCGAATGTGGACATGTCGAGGTCGTCCCAGCGGATGCGGGTCGAAGTCTGGGCGTAGTGATCGATGTCGAAGCTCACGGACGTCCTTCGGCACACTCGGGCGACCGGATGGCCGCGATCCGACGAATGACAACGAGCGTACGATCTCCGCCCGACAGTCCGCCATCAAAGTTGCCCGGCAGCGTCCTGCCATTCACACCACCCGTCGGACACACCTGATTCGCGCCCCCCAGGCAGTTCCAGAAATCACCCGGAGGAAGCGCTCCCAGCGCAGTGAGCAACTCGCCGCGTCGCTCTCGCTGCGAGCTCTTCGACCACGTGATCCGCGCTCTCGGGAAGCGCGTCGATCGGGAACCACGCGAGGTCGTGGGACTCCTCGCTGACCACGTAGTCAGTACCAACAGTCGCGGTCACGAGGAACTGCACGTCCAGATGGAACGTCCCCGCATACCCGCCGGCGAGGATCTCGTGACGGGACAGTTGAAGCGGTGACGGATCGATCGACAGGTCCGTCAGCCCAGACTCTTCCGTGGCCTCGCGCAGCGCGGCTCCGGCCAGTGTGCTGTCGCCGTTCTCGCAGTGTCCGCCGAGTTGCAGCCATCGCCCGACAGTCTTGTGCAGCGTGAGCAGCGCCCGGCTGCCCGTCGCGTCCACCACCAGTGCGCTCGCTGTCAGGTGCTCCGGCCGGCAACTGCGCCACATCGCGTCCGGATGCTCTGCCAGCCATCGCAGGTAGTGCTCCCGGAGCTCTGCCTGCGTACCGTCGGGCGCACTCCACCCGTCCAACGTCATCACCGCATCGTCGTGAAGCACCCGGTCAGTCTCCATGACGCCACCCCCAATACTCATCGCGCGCCCCAGATCATCACAGCGCCGTACTCGGACAGGCAGACACAACGCGACCCCGCTGGAGCGTGCCGAGTGGCTTCGTCCCGCGGGGTCGTGCTGTCGTATGCCGTTCGGTGCGGACTACTTGGTGGTGCCGGGGTCGTTGCCCTCGTCACCTTCTTGCTTCGGCGTGTCCGACGAGTCGTCGTCGGGAAGGAAATCGGTGATGTCGATGTCGGCCAGCTCGCCTGCGTGCTGAGCGAACCCGATCGGGTCGTCCAGGTCGCCGGCACTCGGAAGCAGGTCCGGATGCGACCAGAGTTCGTCACGGCCGTCGACGCCACGAGCGTCGCGGACAGCCGCCCACAGGTTCGCCGCGTCGCGCAGCCGCCGCGGGCGAAGCTGGAGACCGACCAGCGTGGCGAACGTCTGCTCTGCCGGTCCACCGGCCGCCCGACGCCGGCGTACCGTCTCCGCGAGCTGAACCGCGGCCGGCATCCGCTCCTTGGTCGCCTGCCGTACAACGTCGTCGACCCAGCCCTCGACGAGCGCGAGCGCAGTCTCGAGCCGGACGAGCGCGGCCTTCTGCTGCTCCGAGTCCTCCGGCTCGAACAGGCCGCCCGCGAGCGCTTCCTGCATGGCCTCGGGATTCTGCGGGTCAATGTCCGCCATGGCTCGCTCGATCTTGCCAGTGTCGACCTCGATGCCCGCCGCGTAATCCGCCACCGCGGCCAGCAGATGCTGCCGCAGCCACGGGACGCCGGCGTACAGCCGCTGGTGCGCGACCTCGCGGAGCGCGAGGTACAGCCGGACGTCCTCGTCGGTCAGTCCGAGGCCCTCAGCGAACTTGGCGACGTTGTCCGGTAGTAATACAGCCTGGCCGGTCGGTCCGAGCGGCAGTCCGATGTCGGACGAGCTCACGACCTCGCCGGCCAGCTCGCCTAGTGCCTGGCCGACCTGGGCGCCGAAGATCGAGCCGCCCAACTGGCGGAGCATGCCGGCCATCGGCCCGGCGAGTTGCTGTGCCTCGGCGGGAAGGGCGTTACCCATCGCGCCGGCGACGTGCTCGGCGACGGGGTCGACCACGGTCTGCCACACGGGCAGCGTGTTCTCGACCCACTCCGCCCGGCTCCAGGCCGCGGAGGTGGTGGACGCTTCGGGCAGCGTTGTCGCCTCGTCGAGCCAGTGCTCGGCGAGCCGGACCGCGTCCGCTACTCGGTCGGTATCCGTGGGGGTGACGGAGCGGTCTCCGGCGGCGGAAACCGTCTTGCGTGCGATGTCCTTGGCCAGATCCCAGTTCACCGGCCTGCCGTCGCCGGAACCGCTGAGCAGCTGCTGGACCTGCGCGAAGATCGCATTCAGGTCGGGAGCGCCGCCCGCGCCGGCCGCACCGGAGAACTGCTGGAACATGGCCTCGAACGGAGTTCCCTTGAACGGGTTGTCCGGTTCGTCGCTCATCGGAGTGGGCCTTCCTGTGCGGGTGGGGCGTACTACTCCAACGTACTGGTTCCACCGACCCGTTCCTCCCCCGGCGAACGCATTACTGCTCCTGTTCGCCGCCGGCAGACCGGCACCCCGCCGTGAGGCCGCGCCAACGGCCCCGAATTGCGGGGTGGAGGCAACAGTCGGCCAGGCCGGACTCGCCGCCGGAACCTGCAGCGGGTCCATGTGCGGAGCGTGCGCGGGAGATGGCTCAGCGCGGTGATCTCGGCGTCCGGCGGGAGGCCTCAGGGGTCCGGTGGTGGGAGTTGGGGGCTGGGTGGGGGAGAATCGGGAGTGTGGGGGTTGGTTCGTGGTACGTGTTCGGGGTGGTTTCCCAGCGGGAATGAGGAATGGATGAGCGACGCGATCAGGCTGCTGGACATCCGCGAGGACGTCCTGTCCACCGACGAGGTGCTGGCTGCTGTGGCTGATCCGACCGCCGGCGGGACGGCTCTGTTCATCGGCACCGTGCGGAACCACGATCACGAGAAGCCGGTCGACCAGCTCAGCTACGAGGCGCACCCGGACGCCCTGAACCACCTGCGGACTGTAGCGGAGCGTGTCTGTGCCCACCCCGGAGTGACCGCGCTGGCCGCCGTACACCGGACCGGGGACCTCAAGATCGGGGACACCGCCGTGATCGTCGCGGTGGCCGCCGCACACCGGGATGTCGCGTTCGCCGCTTGCCGGCGGTTGATCGACGACCTCAAGGCGGAGGTCCCGATTTGGAAACACCAGCACTTCACCGACGGTGCCAGCGAGTGGGTCGGCGCTCACTGACACGTACGCTGGGCCCATGAAGGTGGCCGGATGAAGGTTTTGGCGTGGCTGGTGTTCCCGGTCGTCGCCACGCTGCTGGCGATGTGCTGGGCGGCTTGGCGCGGGCGGAGCCGCGGTCCACGCCGGTCCGGTGGCGCCTTCGACTCGGTCGAGGACTTCCGTCGCTTCAACGACGCACTCGCCGCTCCCGGTCCCCGCGCCACCCCGGAACGCCGCCGCCGCGGCCTGAACCGCGCGCCCAAGACCGACGCGGACAAGACGGACGTAAACAAGGCTGACAAGTCCGATCACGTCGCCAACCCCTCCTCTCCTGACGCGCCGGACTCGGCGAGCGAGTCGCGTACGGCGGACCGACTCGGGCCGGCGGGGACGCTTCGGGCCGGTGGGACGTTGGGTTCAGCAAAGACACACGCCATCGAGAAGCTCGGTACGACCGAGATGTTCGGTTCCACCAAGATCGCAGGGCAGGGTTCGTGACACGTCGTACCGCAACACTGGTCACTTCGATCATCGTGCTGGTCGTTTCGCTCGGGCTGGTCACCGTCTTCTCGGTGCCTTTCGTCTCGTTCAGCCCTGGGCCGGTGAAGGACACCCTCGGTACGTCGAGCAACAACAAGCCGGTCATCGAGATCACCGGGCACGACACGTTCCCGACCAGCGGCCAACTGGACCTGACCACCGTGTCTGTCACCTCGCCCGGGCGTGAGCTCACGCTCCCGCAGGCGATGCGGAACTGGCTCGACCCGCACAACGATCTGTTCCCGCGCGACATCATCTACCCGCCGGACCAGAGCGCCGACCAGGTCGAGGAGCAGAACACCGCCGAGATGACCGGCTCGCAGGACAGCGCGATCGCCGCCGCCCTGCAGGCAGCCGAGGTCCCGTACCACCCCAAGGTCTCGACGGTCGCCAAGGACACTCCGGCCGAGGGCAAGCTGAAGCCAGGCGACGTCGTCCTGGCCGTCGACGGTGTCGCGATGTCGCAGGTCCCGCAGGTCGGCGAGTACGTCCGCAAGCACAAGGTCGGCGAGAACGTCGCGTTCCTGGTCCGGCGAGACAAGGTGGAGCAGACCATTCAGGTGAAGACCGCCGCCACACCTGGCGACGAGACCCGACCGATGGTCGGCATCACGATCGGCGTCGACTCCCCGGTCAAGGTGACGGTCAACCTCGGCCAGGACATCGGCGGCCCGAGCGCGGGCACGGCGTTCGCACTGGCCATCTACGACAAGCTCACACCGGGTCCGCTGCTGGACGGTAAGCACATCGCGGGCACCGGCACGATCGACGCGCTCGGCCAGGTCGGCCCGATCGGTGGCATCCAGCAGAAGATCGCCGGTGCCAAGAACGACGGCGCCTCCATCTTCCTGGTGCCCGCCGACAACTGTGAGGCGGCAATGCACGCCGGTGTGAAGGGCATCCAACTGGTGAAGATCACCACACTGACCGAGGCGATCGCCGCCATCAAGGCAGCAGTCGCCGGACAGGGGAAGGTCCCCTCGTGCGCACCGTGAGCACCGTGAACGTACCGGCCGGCCGAAGGGGAGAGCTGACGGCATGGATTCCGTAGGCACTCTGCCTCCCGACGCGCTCAGTCGCGCGGTGATCGAGATCGAGAAGCACGTGAGCAGCGCGGGCTGGGACCAGCCCGCGCAACTGTTCGCGCTGGTCCCCACTGACGAACTACTGCGTGCCGAACCGCAACTGGCCGCGGAACTCGGCGCCGACGACGCCTCCCAGCCGCTGACCCCGGTCGCCCAGGGAGAGCTCCCCGGCAGTCTCGAGGACGAGCACCTGGCCGACGCGCTAGGCCGGATCGAGTGGCCCGACGGGGTCAGCGGCTGCGCGCTGTCGATCGAGCGGATCGTGCTGCCGGCCACGGCCGAAGCAGGTCTGTCCAGCGCCGACTCGGACGCCGAGCTCGCCCGGATGGCCGGCAGCGACCCCCGCCGCCACGAGGTGCGGATGGTCGCGGCGGTCCTGCGCGAGGGCAGCCGCTTCGGTGCGGTCCGGCTCCGCTCCCACGACGAGGACAGCGCCGTACTGACCGGCGCGGACTTGGTCCCCACGCTGTGCGAAGTACTGTCATTGACATTCGAGCCTTCGGTCGGCAGTCGGCCTGGCCGAGGACCTGGGGTCGATGGCGTGAATGACAACGAGGAGAACCGACCATGAGCGACGGCGTCTACGACATGCCGGAGGAGCCGCGGCGGCCGCGGCGAACAGGTGGTGGTCGGCCCCGGGCCCTGCTGCCGACGATCGCGACACTGATCGTGCTGCTGATCCTCTTCAGCGTCTTCACCGACATCTGGACCCAGCGGTTGTGGTACCGCTCGGTGGACCTCGGTTCCGTGTTCGGCACGGTGCTCGGGACCCGGGTACTGCTCTTCTTCGTGGTCGGTCTGCTGATGGCGGCTGCCGTTGTCGCGAACATCGTCATCGCCTTCCGCACGCGGCCGCGGGTCGCGCTCGCGCCGTCGCCCAGCCCGGGCTTCGAGCGGTACGGCGATCTGCTCCAGCAGCGCGGCAAGATCGCCATCGGCGTGGTCGCCACCTTGATGCTGGTCTTCGGCGGCTCGGCCGCGTCGGGCGAGTGGAAGGTCTTCCTCGCCTGGCGGAACCGGACCCCGTTCGGCGTCACCGACAAGCACTTCAACAAGGACATCGCGTTCTTCGTCTTCGACTACCCATGGCTGCGCGTCCTGCTCGGCTTCGGCTACTCGATCGTGCTGCTGTCGCTCGTCGCGGCGATCATCACGCACTACCTGTACGGCGGATTCCGGCCGTCCGCGAAGGGGCAGAAGGCCTCCGGGGCCGCGCAGGTGCAATTCTCGGTGCTGCTGGGCCTGCTCGTCCTGCTGAAGGCCTTCAGCTACTGGCTGGACCGTTTCGGCCTGACGACGTCGGACGCCAAGCTGTTCACAGGTATCTCCTATACCGGTGACCACGCGGTCCTGCCCAGCAAGGAGATCCTGGCAGTCATCGCAGTTCTGTGTGCCGGTCTGTTCTTCGCCAACGTGGTGCGGCGGACCTGGCTGCTGCCGGGTGTCGGCACCGTCGTACTGATTCTGTCGGCGATCCTCCTCGGTGCGTTGTGGCCGGCAGCCCTGCAGCAGTTGCGGGTGCGCCCGAGTGAGCCGGTGCGTGAGGCGCCGTACATCACCAAGAACATCGAGTCGACGCGCCAGGCCTACGGTCTGGAGGGCGCCGAGGTGATCAACTACCAGGCCAAGCAGACGGCGACCCCGTCGGAGCTGACGCAGGACGCCGAGGTACTGCCCGGCATCCGGTTGATCGACCCGAGCGTGGTCGGCCCGACCTTCGAGCAGTTGCAGCAGGTGCGTGGCTTCTACTCGTTCCCGACCGACCTCGACGTCGACCGCTACAAGATCGGCGACAAGGTCAGCGACACCGTCATCGCGGTCCGCGAGGTGCAGGTCGACCGCCTGCCGGCCGGCCAGCGCAACTGGAACAACGACCACACCGTCTACACCCACGGCTACGGCGTGGTCGCCGCGAACGGTAACCAGCGGGCCGAGGACGGTACGCCGGTGTGGTCGGAGAAGGACCTGCCACCGACCGGTCAGCTCGGCGACTACGAGCCCCGGATCTACTTCGGTGAGCAGTCCCCGGACTACTCGATCGTCGGAGGCCCGAAGGGCGGCTCGCCGGTCGAGCTCGACACTCCGGAAGGCAAGAGCGGCGGTGACCCGACGCTGAACACCTACCAGGGCAAGGGCGGCGTCGCGGTCGGGACCTTCTTCAACCGGTTGCTGTACGCAACCAAGTTCCGGGACGCGAACCTCCTGCTGTCCAGCCGGGTGAACCCCGACTCGAAGATCCTCTACGACCGCAACCCGCGCGAGCGGGTGGAGAAGGCCGCGCCCTGGCTGACGCCGGACGGCGACCCGTACCCGGCCATCGTCGACAACCAGGTGGTCTGGATCGTCGACGGCTACACGACCTCGGCGAACTACCCGTACGCGGAGAAGGTCGCGCTGGACGACAGCACCCGGGACACCACGACCGGCCGCGGCACCATCGCGCAGCAGCCGAGCGAGGAGATCAACTACATCCGCAACTCGGTCAAGGCGGTCGTCAACGCGTACGACGGCTCGGTCGAGCTGTACGCCTGGGACGAGAACGACCCGGTGCTGAAGACGTGGATGAAGGCCTTCCCGAACACGGTCAAGCCGCGCTCCGACATCTCGCCGTCGCTGATGTCCCACCTGCGCTACCCGGAGGACATGTTCAAGGTCCAGCGCGACCTGCTGGCCAAGTACCACGTGACGGACTCCGGCACCTGGTACCAGAACAGCGACCTGTGGCGTGTTCCGGCCGACCCGACCGCGGTCTCGTCCGGTAGTGACTCGTCGGTGCAAAGCAACCAGCCTCCCTTCTATCTCTCGCTGCGGATGCCCGGTCAGACCGAGCCCAAGTTCTCTCTGACGTCGGTGTACGTGCCGAACGCGGAACGGGAGAACCTGACCGCATTCATGGCCGTCGATTCGGAGGCGACCTCACCGGACTACGGCAAGTTCCGAATACTTCGATTGCCCGGCAACGTGCAGATCCCCGGTCCAGGACAGGTGTTCAACAAGTTCCAGACCGACGAAGGGATCAGACAGGCGCTGCTCCCGATCAACCAACCGAGCAGTGGCGCGAGAGCGCAGTTCGGCAACCTGCTGACGCTTCCCCTCGGCGGTGGTCTGCTCTACGTCCAGCCGGTCTACTCGGTCCGGACGAGCGGAGCCGGTAGTTATCCGGTGCTCCGGTACGTGCTGGTCTCCTTCGGTGATCGGGTCGCCTACGGCGGGACGCTGCAGGAGGCGCTGACCAAGGTCTTCAACACCAGCGTCGATACCGGTGAAGAGCCGCCAGGCTCCAAGCCGCCACCAACGTCGACGCAGAACCAGACGGTCAAGCAAGCGCTCGCCGAAGCGCAGGCCGCGTACACGGCTGCGCAGGCTGCCCTGACGAAGGGTGACCTGGCCGGCTATCAGGCTCAGGTCAACAAGATGAAGCAGGCGATCGACAAGGCCGTGACGGCCGGTGCGGTAGTCACACCGCCGACTCCCACGCCCAGTGGGACACCGTCGACGCCGGCTCCATCTAGTCCGCCGACGTCACCGACTGGCTGACCCACGGGCTGCGACCGGGGCGGCGACACCGACAACCATCGGGGTCGCCGCCCCGTTTCGTTGCCCGAGGCTACTGACTCAGGTCGTGGTCTCCGGGTGGAAGCCGGTGGCGGTGTTGAAGAGGTCGTCGTCGGTGAAGCGCTCGTGGTCGATCGACACCTCGGCCGCGACACCCGGCGAGACGAAGTAGAACACCTCGTCCCCAGCGGCCAGACCGTCGTACTCGCCGACCTTGACCGCGCGGAGCTCCCAGCCGTCCGGATCCTTCTCCTCGTATTCGATCAGGAAGGTCTTCAGGGCCTCGAGGTCGGTGAGCTTGTCACCGCGCAGCGTCTTCGCGGTCAGGTCGACCCGGTACGCACCCTCGGGATCCGGGCCGGTCTCCCAGACCCGGCTGTGGAACCTCACGTCCTCCCACTCGTACTCGAAGTCGCTCGGCGTCCCAAGACCGGCGGGGAGGTTCTCGATCACGAAGCCGTCCAAGATGTCCGCCTTCTGCTCGGTCGATGGGGGAGTCACGCAATACCCCGGGCGCGGCTCGACGTTGCTCGCCGTCGCCGTGGTGGTCCAGGCGCCGAATGAGGCGAGGACCGCGGCGCTCCCGATCACGATACGACGGGTCGACGGCACGAATCGGGAACGACGGGACGAACACGACATGACTACCTCCTGGACCTCGACGCCTCGCTTGCTGCAAGGCGTTCCTGCCCAAGAAGATGCAGCGATCGCGGCTCTCCCCGACGCGCGATTTCGAACCTGTGGACAACGCGAGGTCAGTACCCGATCAGCCGGTGCAGCCGATGGAACGTCTGCTCGAACCCGAGCTTCGGCCAGGCCCGTGACGACAGCAGATTCGTGACCCGCCAGTCGGTCACCACCGACGTGTACCCGGTGTCGGCCGACCACTGCAGGACGGCCTCACCCAGCGCCCGGCCGGCGCCGTGACCGCGGGCCTCGGGCAGTACGGCGGCGAACCCGAGGAAGCCGGCGTTGTCCGGCCGGGCCAACCCGCTGTGCGAACTCGACTTGTCCAGGGAACATCCGATCGACGAGCCGATCACGCGCCCGTCGTACTCGGCCACGAAGGTCGCGTAGTCCGGATCGTCGATCGACTCCTCCCAATCGTCCAGCGCCTCCTGCATCGTGGGCATCTCCCCGGCGGAGAACACCGGCGAGAGTCCCTGATGCTGCGGCAGCACCAGATCCAGTTGCGCGAGTACGGCGATGTCGTCGCGAACAGCACGCCGTACGGTGAGGCCCCGGTACTGCGGTAGCGGAGTCGTCGGCGCCGGACGGATCGCATGCGCGTGCTGAGAGCCGAACGCCAGCCGGAACCACGCATCCAGCAGCTCCGGATCGTCCGGCACCAGCGCGTACTGGGCGATGCGGCCGTCGTCCACCCACTTCGTGGCCGCGGCCGCGTACAGATCGCGGATGTGTTCGGGCTCACGTACGGCGTGGCCGGCTGCCTCGACCCAGATGTTCGGGCCCCACGTCGTGGACGGCTTGGGTGCGCCCAGCAGGTAGCCGGTCAGCTCGCCATCCTCGAGCATGACGGCGCCGGACGCGCTCTCGCTCTCCCACAGCGCAGTCACCTCGACCAGCGCGAGCCGCTCGCTCTCGTACTCCGCAGGCAGCAGAGGGTGACGCTTGCGATGCTCCTTGTGCCGCTCCGCGAGCAGTCCGGCGGCCGCGGGCAGGTCCGCCTCCCGGAACGGGCGGATGAGGTGTCGGGACATACCCGGACGGTACGCCGCAGCACCCGCCACTGACACGGATTTTCGGCCGCCAGGAGCCACACCGGGAGCCGATTTGGATGCTCAGCCTCGATCCCCTAAACTAAAGACACAACGACGCGGGGTGGAGCAGCTCGGTAGCTCGCTGGGCTCATAACCCAGAGGTCGCAGGTTCAAATCCTGCCCCCGCTACCAAAGGAGAGGCCCGGACCATTAGGTCCGGGCCTCTTGCTTCGTGTGGGCCTGACCTGCGGGTTTGTTCTTCACGAGTTGGCCGGACCGTCCGCACTTCGGCGAGCTTGGAACGTCGCATGGCGGTGGTTGCTGCGAGCACCCACATGCGGTCGGATCGATCCTGGAGCGCCGGAAATCTCCGTAGGGATCCGGGAGGGGTGTCGGATCGGGGTGGTGGTGTTCGTGGCAGGGGTGAGGCGGCCTCGGACAGGGCGCGAGACTGGGGTGCAACGGGCTGAAGTCCCTGACTGCCGAACCACGCTGTCTTGACACCACAGGAGATGATCTTGAGATGCGTTACCTGGTTTCTGTGATCGACGACAAGAGCAATCCCGGCAGCACGGACAGGCGGCCTGCCATCAGCGTGTTCAACGAACGGCTGATCGCCGAGGGCTACTGGGTCTTCTCGGGCGGACTCGCGGACACCGACGAGGCCACGGTCATCGACAACCGGGGCGAGCAGGCGGTGTTCAGCGACGGGCCTTTCGTGGAGTCGAAGGAGTACCTCGCCGGGATCTGGGTGTGGGAGGCCCCCGATCTGGATGTGGTGCTCAAGCTCGCCGCCGAGGCGTCGAAGGTCTGCGATCGGAAGATCGAGGTACGGCCGTTCCAGTGAGCGACGGGCGCCGGCCGAGCAACAGCGCAGGATTCGGCGGCACCGGGTTGCGGCGGCCGTAGACACGCGCCTTCTTGGTGGGCTGTTGGCCGCGACGTGTCTGGCTGTCGCATGCGGCTGAGGACCGCGCTCCGACACCACGGGCGGCCGACGACACGCGCGCCGGAAAGATCGCTACGAATATCTAGCGGTGTCGGATCTGGTCTGGGCCGTTCGTAGTGGGGGTGAGAGGCCGCCCAGGAGGGGCGCCCCTGCGTAGGGAAGGACGTTCCTCATGACTACCTTGACGGAGCCGCGCACAGTCGTCACCCACCGCTCGAGTCGCCGGCTGTGGACGATCCTGGGACTGGTTCTGCTTGCCGACGCCCTCGATGTCATCGATGCGACCGTCACGAACATCGCGGCCCCCACCATCGCCGACGAGCTCCACGGCGGTGTGAGTCTGATCAAGTGGTTGGGACCGGCGTACATGCTCGCCATGGGTGTCCTGCTCCTGGTCGGCGGACGGCTGGGTGACAAGTTCGGCCAACGCAGGCTGTTCCTGATCGGCATGGGCGGGTTCACCCTGGCTTCGGCAGTCGCCGGGTTCTCACCTGACCCGGCCCTGCTCATCGCCGCCCGGATCGCCCAGGGAGCGTTCGGGGCCTTACTTATCCCGCAAGGCATGGCGATCATGACGAAGGCGTTCAGCCGCGACATGCTCGCCAAGGCGTTCGGGCTGTTCGGCCCGGTTCTCGGTCTGTCCAGTGTCGGCGGCCCGGTCCTGGCCGGATTCATCATCAGCGCCGACCTGTTCGGTCTGTCCTGGCGCCCGATCTTCCTCATCAACCTCGTCCTCGGCGGCATCGGGCTGGTCATGGCCGCCAAGATCCTGCCGCGTGACGACGGCGACCGTTCCACCGTCGTCGACGGTTGGGGCTCCGGCCTCCTTGCGGTCGCGATGATCGGGCTGCTGTACGGCCTGATCGAGGGCTCGACCAACGGCTGGAGCGTCGTCCCCGTCACCTCGATCACCGTCGGCGTCCTGTTCTTCGCGGCGTTCGCCTACCGTCAGCGCACCGCAGCCCACCCGCTCATCATGCCCTCGCTGCTGAAGAACCGGGGTTTCACTTCCGCAATGCTCGTGGGCCTGGCCGCCTTCGCCGCCGGCACCGGCCTGATCTTCGTACTGTCGCTGTTCCTGCAGGAGGGGCTGCACGCCAGCCCGCGGGACGCCGCGCTCGGCCTGGTGCCGCTCACCGTGGGGCTCATCGCCGCCGCGTTCGCCGCCATGGGCGGCCTGGTCACCAAGCTCGGTCGCAGGCTCGTCGTCATCGGCCTCGCCGTAGCCCTCGTCGGTTCCGGCTGGGTCCTCGCCCTCGTCGACCACTTCGGCACGAACGTCAGCATCTGGGCGCTGGCCCCGGCGTTCGTCGTTGTTGGCATCGGCACCGGCCTCACCTTCACCGCGATCCCCAACATCGCTCTCGGCGACGCGAGGCCTGACGAAGCCGGCAGCGCCAGCGGCTCGCTCAGCTCGATCCAGCAACTCGCATCAGCGATCGGCTCGGCCGCGGTCACGTCGGTCTTCTTCCACGCCGCAACCTCCGGACTGGCCCACGCGATGCAGGTCACTCTCATCGTCGTTCTGGCCATTACGGTCCTCAGCCTCCCGATCGTTGCCCTGATGCCTCGCAACGCACCATCAGAACCCCAGCAGTAAGCAACGGGCCGAGCATGGCCTCCGCTGGCGAAGAAGGCCCGGACCATCAGGTCCGGGCCTTCTTTGTCTGATAGTCGGCTAAGAAGATGGGCGCGAGGACACTTCGACGTGGCCGGCGACGTTGATACTGGTGAGATGGCCGGTGCGGCCCTCACGGAGGAGATTGGTCATGAGCATCATCGGAGACCTGGTCGGGTACGCGCTGACGGCGTTCATTCTGCTGTTGATCGTCCGGATGGTGCTGGACTGGACGGGTGTGCTGGCGAGCGGCGGACAGCGGGCCGGCCGGGTGCGTTCGGTGACACACGCCTGGACGGAGCCGGTGATCGCGCCGGTACGGCGCAGGCTGCCGCCGTTGCGAGCCGGCGGTCTGGCGATCGACCTCGCGTTCACCGTGGTCTTCGTCGCGGCGCTGATCCTGCGCTCGGTCGCCTTCAGCCTATAGGTGCAGCCGGCCGGTTGTGTCGGATAGTAGAGATTGCTATTGCATAGGAAATCTTCTGCGGTTACCGTCTGAGGATGACCGAGAAGCTGACGAATGACGCGCATCGCCACCTGGGCATCATGCCTGCGTTCCCGTTCTACGGCGGGCCGCCGGCCAATCCGGACATCCTGGCTCGGGCTACGGTCGCCGAGCTGATCGAGGACCTCGATCGGGAGGGCGCCGAGCGGGCGCTCGTGTTGCCCAACTACGGGGTGCCCGACGCATCGGTGTCCTTCGGGTTCAATCCCCTGGTGATCGAGGCGGCGGCCAAGGACGATCGCATCCGCTGCGGGTTGTGGGTCTCGCCGCGGCCGCAGGACGCCGAGCTCACCGCCGCGGCGCTCGCCCTGGCCGGGGAGCCGGGCGTGGTCGCACTGAAGACCAGCTTCCTGCTGGGCGGGGCTGTCGAGGATCCGGAGTGCGCTCCGCAGCTCGAGCAGATCTTCGGCACCGCACGTGAGCGCGGCCTCGTCGTACACGTCCACACCTCGCCCGGTGCGGCGTCCGACATCGACCAGATCGGCAAGCTGGTCGACCGCTACGGAGATGACGTCAAGATCCACCTCGTGCACTTCGGCGGCGGCATGAGCGGGCACATCAAGTTGATCAACGAGCGGTTCTTCAACTGGATCGAGGCCGGCAAGCAGGTCTACACCGACACCAGCTGGGCGATCGGCTTCGCGCCGCGTTGGCTGGTCCGCGAGATCGAGCGGCGCGGGATCGGCCAGGACCGGGTGCTGTTCGCCAGCGACGAGCCGTGGGGCGACTACGTCGGCGAGGTCGCTCGCCTACGCGAGGCCGCCGGCGACGGTGAGCTGGCCGACCTGGTCCTGCGCGACAACTTCAACACCCTGTACGGCTCGTAGTCAGCCGGCCGAGGACAGCAGCAGGGCTTGGCCAAGGTTGTACTCGATGATCCGTTGCATGAAGGCGCGGTTGGGGTAGTCCCCGTCGAGCAGGCGTAGCGGGCCCGCCGTCAGCGAGATGTGCTCGGCGAGCGTGTAGAGCGCGAGGCGGTCCTCGTCCAGGTCGGGGACCGCCACCTGCGGATAGTCGTCGCCGAGACGGTTGAGCATGAACGCGTGCTCCCATTCGACGTCGAAGTACAGCATCTCCTCGACGTCGATCAGGACAGGGTTTCCGTCGCGGTCCACCAGCACGTGGTCGAGCCCCAGTTCGCCGTGGACCACGGAGTACTCGGCGCGGGGCTGCACTGCCGCGGCGAGCTCGCGGAGCCGTTCCTCCAAGCGGTCGCGGGCGTTGGCCGCCCTCGTATCACGCGCGGCCGCCTGTGCGACGCAGCGCAGCGCGAACTCGAGGACGACTCCCTCGCACGACGATCCTCGTGGCGTTCCGCCCCGGTCGATGTGCGCGATCTTGCCGTACGTCGGTGCGCGGTAGCTCCGCATCGCCTCCAGGGCCTCGCGGAATCGGTCCATGGTCGGCTTCACGGCACGAGGGTCGCGAGCGAACCGCTCCATCAGGTTCTCGCCGGGGAAGTCCTCGACGACGGCGATGTCGGCCGGGTAGTGCGTGCGGTCGCGGTCGCTCAGATACAGGACGGGGACCCGGAGTCCCAGCTCGTCCAGCCGCGCGTGCACTGTCTCGTACAGGTCGAGCCCGACGCCGGGGGAGAAGGGATTGGCGAGGTCGCCGTCCCAGTCGGTCTCCGGCCAGTAGTTCTCGGCCTCGTCCCACAGGTAGGCGATCGCGGTCGTCGCGTCGTCCATCGTCAGCCGGTACACGCCCTTCGTGGTGCCGCCGGTGAGGCGCTCGGCCACCTCCAGCCGACGCCCGCCACCCAGCGCGGCCTGCGCCGCACCCGCCAGCTGATCCCGGGTCACGTTCCTCGGTGCCATGGTCACGCCTCTCCGCTTCGCCAACCAGTGCACGGTATGTGAGGGCCGGCCCGCCGTGCGAACGATATTTGCGAGGTCCCAGAGCAGAGTTGGGACCTGAGTCCCGTGTGGTTGGGGCAGGTCCTGGCAGACGCTCGTGATCGACAGTCAGTCGACCACAGGGAGCACATCATCATGACCGTCATCGTCGAAGACACCCGGACGGAAGACCGGCCGTCGCCGGTGTTCACCGGACGGGTCCGTTGGGCCGCGGCACTGCTGGTCACCGTGGGTGCCGCTCTGCAGGTCGCGGAGTTCCTGCTCGAACCCGCAGCCACCGAGGACAACGCGAGCCGGATCGCCTGGTGGCTGGCCCACCCCGACCGGATCGCGTTGTCGAAAGCCGCCGGCCTGCTCGCCGTCGCGTTCCTGCTCGGGCAGGTGCTGGTGATGGTGACCATCGCGCGCCGGCACTCACGCAAGATCGCAACCGCCGCGGCAGTGTGCCTCACGGCTGCGATGACCGGCCTGGCAGCGATCCAAGGCGCCGAGCTGGCAGCGCTGTGGACCGCGAGAGCCGGGCATCAGGACGCGGCGGCAGCCATCCTGGACATCAGCTCGCCCGGGATCCCCGGTGCGGTTCTGCTGGTGATGTTCCTCGGTGGAGCCCTGTTCGGCACCGCCTTGATCAACATCGCGCTGTGGCGGTCGCCGTACGTGCCGCGGCTCGTGGTGGTGTTCGGAGTGAGCTTCGTGGTCCTGGACATCGGCTTGTCGATGGGCGTCGCGGGTCACGTAGCGGCTCTCGCCGGCGGGCTGGTGCTGGCCTGGGCGATCCTCACCGGATATGTGCGCACGCCGCACAAACGCCGCTGGGTGCGCGCACACTGAGCTTGAGATGAGCATTCGGCAGTGGCCTCTGGCCCCGGTGGTTGTCGCCGGGGCCACCGGCGCGCTCGCGATCACCGCGCTGGCGCTCGCACTGACCACCGTCACGGCGCCCGCCGAGCTGCTCGACGGGAACCGTGCGAACCAGTGGCTGGCCGGTCTTGCGTTCGGCGTCGTCGGCGCTCTGGTACTGCGGTTCCAGCCGGGCAACCGCCTCGGTTGGGTTCTCGGCGCGGCAGCCATCTGCGGCCTGGTCGGCTCGGTCTGTTCTGAGTACGCGACGATCGCGACATCACTGCCACTCGGGGGCCTGGCTGCGTGGCTGGCCGCCGTACTGTGGCTCCCGCCCTTCCTGGCGACACTTGCCGCCGTACCGCTGCTGTATCCGGACGGCCACCTACCGTCGCCGCGATGGCGCTGGCCGGCCCGGGCCGCGCTGGTGGCCGGTTGTCTGGCAGTGCTCGCGTTCGGGACCACTCAGGCGGCAGTCGACGACGCAGGCTTCCCCGACGTCAGCAACGCCCTGGATCTGCCGGTAGCTGATTCCGTGAATATCGCCCTCGTCGCGGTCGGCTTCGCTGTCGTGCTCCTGGTCGGTGTGGCCGCTGTGGTGGCCATCGTCGTGCGGATGCGTCACGCGGATGCCAGGGAACGCCGGCAGTCGTCCTGGTTCGTGGCCGCTGTCGCTTTCGCCGGACCTGCGTCGTTCATCCCGGCGCCGCAGTACGTCCACTTCATCCTGAACGTTGCTGCCGTCGCGTGCCTGACCGTCGGCATCGTGCGCAACGGGTTGTTCGACATCGAGCTCGTGCTGTCCCGGACTGTCGTCTATGTCGCGCTCACAGCGGTCGCGCTCGGCGTCTACCTCGCTGTGGCAGCCCTCCTCGGTTCGAAGTCCGACGCCGGTCTCGTGCCCGCGGTGATCGCTGCCGTCGCCGCCATGCTGCTGGCTGGTGCCCGCCGACGGGTGCAGGCTGTCGTCGATCGGTTGATGTACGGCGACCGCCGCGATCCGATGTCGGCACTGACCACTCTGGGCGATCGGCTGAGTGCAGCGCTGGACACCGATGCCGTGCTGCCGGCCACGGTCGAAGGGGTCCGCACAGCGCTCAACCTCCCGTACGCCGAAGTGCGCCTGGCCGGCGAGGACAGCCCGGCCTTCACCTCCGGCACCCGGCCGGACCATGTCGCCTCCTTCGCGCTCAACCACGTCGGCGAGGAGGTCGGACTGCTCGTCGTCGGCCTCCGCCGGGGCGAGCAGGAACTGGCCGCGTCCGACCGCCGTCTGCTCGAGGCGTTCGCCAGGCAGGCGGGCGTCGCGGCGCACGGCGTACGCGCAAGCCGCGAACTCCGCAGGTCGCGGGAACGTGTCGTCACATCGCGGGAGGAGGAACGCCGACGGATCCGGCGAGACCTGCACGACGGTCTGGGGCCGGCGCTGGCTGGTATCTCCCTCGGCCTGGAGACCGCCGATCGAGTCGTCGTCCGCGACCGCGCAGAGGCGTCCGCGCTGCTGCGCGAGCTCCGCGGTGATGTCACCGACTGCGTCGACGAGGTACGGCGCATCGTCGCGGACCTGAGACCACCGGCCTTGGACGCGGGCCTGGTCAGCGCCCTGCGTCACCAGGCAGACCTGCTCACCATGCGCTCCGGCGGACGTTTGGTCGTCACCGTCGACGAACTGGACGGATCAGGCGAGCTGTCATCAGCCCTGGAGGTAGCGGCGTACCGGATCGCGACGGAGGCGATGACGAACACACTCCGGCACGCGCAGGCGACCGGGTGCGAGGTGCAGTTGCGGTACGACGGCACCCGGCTGGACCTGCGCGTCGCGGACGACGGAAGTGGTGAGCCTGCCCGGGGAGTTGGCACCGGCCTTACCTCGATGCGGGAGCGGGCCGAGGAACTGGGCGGTGTCTGCACGGTGACCTTCCGGCCCGGCCTGGGCACGGAGGTCGCCGCATCTTTCCCAACCACAACGGTGAGCCGACCGTGATCCGCGTCCTGGTCGCCGACGACCATCCGGTGTTCCGCCGGGGTCTGGTCGGTGTGCTGTCCGAGGAGTCCGACGTTGAGGTTGTGGCCGAGGCAGGCGACGGCGACAGTGCCGTCGCACTGGTGTCCGAACTCAAGCCCGACGTGGTTCTGATGGACCTGCACATGACTGGCTCCGGTGGGATCGCCGCCACCCGGCGGCTCACCGACGACGCGCCGGAGGTCGCCGTACTGGTGTTGACCATGCTCGACGACGAGGAGTCGGTGCTCGCTGCTCTGCACGCGGGCGCTCGCGGCTATCTGGTCAAGGGCGCGTCTGGAGATCGCATCCTGAAGGCCGTGCGTGCCGTGGCCGTGGGGGAGGCCGTGTTCGGTGCAGACGTCGCCGGCCTGGTGCTGGGGCGTCTCACCGCGGAGCGTCGTACGACCCGGGCGGGCCCGTTCCCGATGCTCACCGACCGCGAGGAGGAGATCCTGACCCAGATCGCGCTCGGCCGATCCAACACGGAGATCGCCCGCCACCTGGTCGTTTCGGACAAGACCGTCCGCAACCACATCACGAACGTGTTCGCCAAACTCGGCGTGACCGACCGAGCCCAGGCCATCGTCAAAGCCCGCGACGCCGGCCTCGCTTGACCTCAAGCTCGCTTCAGCTTGCAGGATCGTCGCATGAGGATCGAGGGTGCGGTTCCCAGTCAGGCTGATGTCGACGCGATCGTGGCGCTGGTGGCCAAGGTGCAGGAGGTGCAAGGCAACGAGGATGTCGACGGGTTCATCTCGTTGTTCCGCAAGGATGCGGTGTGGGTGACCGGGCACGGCAAGCGGCTGTACGGGCGCGACACGATCGAGGCATTCACCCAGCAGGTGCTCCCCGGCGCGATGAAGGACTCCTACGCGACGTACGAGCCCGACCATCTGCTGTTCGTGCGGCCGGACATCGCTGTGGTGAACGTGAACCAGACCTACGTCGAGCGTGGCGATACGACGGGTGCGCTCGGGAGCCCGGTGTACTTCCTGGCCAAGGACGGCAGCGATTGGGAGATCGCCGCCGCCCAGAACACCAGCGTCGTCGGAGCGGGCTGAGCTACTTGACGGCGAGTTCGCCGAGTTCGGACCAGTCGGACTGGGGGAGCTTGAAGTTGACGATGCGGGGGGTTTCGACCAGGTGGGGCGGGAGGTGTTGCTGGGCTGCCTTGAAGTGGTCGGAGGTGACGTGTGCGGTGGCGCCCTCGTCGTCGGCGAAGGCTTCGACCAGGACGTACTCGTTCGCGTCGTCCAGTGAGCGGGACCAGTCGAACCAGAGACAGCCGGGCTCGGCGCGGGTCGCCGCAGTGAAGTCGGCGGTGATCGAAGGCCAGTTCTCGGCGTGCTCCGGCTTCACCCGGAACTTGGCGGTGATGAAGATCATCAGGTAATCCTCCGCGGGGTCGAATGGGTCCGGATCGATGCTATCGGTGACCGCACCGGCCCGGCCGTCGCAATCTGAGATCGCCGAAGAGTCGCAAAGGAAGCAACAACCCCGATCAGAAACCTAGTTGCTGCCGCAGGGACTCCAGCGTGTGCGACGTCTCCAGCGTGCGCTCGGCGTCCGCCGCGGCCACCGCCTGCGCCAGTGCGTCCGCGGTGACGATCGTCGTCAGCATCTCCGCGGTGATCCCGGTGACCGTGTTCGGTACGTGGATCGCCACCGTCACGTCGTTCGCCAGCCGCTCGGCCACGTGCTCCTCGCTGAGCAGGATGATCCCGGCACCGACCGCCCTGGCCCGGTCGATCACGACCTCGCCGTCGATGATGAGCCGGCCCGGCGCGATCACGATCACGACGTCCTCCGACCCGATGCCGAGCAGGTCGTCGGCGAGCTGGAACCCGGCTGTCCGGATGCACCGGCTGCGCAGGCCGAACCGCCGCAGCTTCAGCATCAGGTACTCCGCCGCCACGTAGTTCGCGCCGAACCCGTAGATCACCAACTCGCGCGCGCCCAGCATCAGCCGGACCGCTTCCTGGTACTTGTCCATCGCCATGTGCTGGTTCAGGAACTCGATCCGCTCGATCGACTCCGTGATGACCCGGTCCCACACGTGCTTGGGATCGCCGCCGGTGGCCTCCATCCGGTCCCGCAGCCGCTCCTCCCGGTGGGTCGTCGATCGGAACGGCGTCGCCACCCGGTCCTTCAGCTCGGCCAGGCCGGCGTACCCGAGGGACTGCAGGGTGCGGATCACCGTGGCGTTGCTGGTCTTGCTCGCCTGGCCGAGTTCCTGCGCGGACAGGTAGAGCAGTCGCTCCGGCGAGATCTCCGACAGCGACCGGCAGACCGCGCGGGACGCGGGTGTGAACTCGTCCCAGTGGTCCCGGATCCGGCGACGCAGGTCGGCCAGCGCCGGATTCCGTGTAACCCCTGTTACCTCATCGGCCATCTGTGTATTATCCGATCCCGTAGCGACTGTAACGAATCATCCAAGATTCTGAGTTCTGTAACACATCGTAGACTCACCGAAGGAAGTCCATGGCGAACACCTCGACCGTGTACCAGCGTGGCAAGACCCCGATCTTCGCGTCCCAGGTGGACCCGCGTCTGCACTACTGCCTGTACGTGCCGCAGCGGCTCACCAACGACGACCGCGCGCCGCTCGTCGTGGTCCAGCACGGGACCGCTCGGTCCGCGGCGACGTACCGCAACCAGCTGGAGGAGTTCGCCGAAGAGCAGGGCGTCGTGGTGCTGACGCCGATCTTCCCGGCCGGTCTGGTCGACCCCGACGACCTGCACAACTTCAAGTTCATCGAGTACCAGGGGATCCGGTTCGACCGGATGCTGCTGGCGATCGTGGACGAGGTGGCGGACCGGTTCCCGGTGGCGGCCGAGCGGTTCTACCTGCACGGCTTCTCCGGTGGCGGGCAGTTCACGCACCGGTTCCTCTACCTGCACCCGGAGCGTCTGGCCGCCGCGTCGATCGGTGCGCCCGGCCGGATCACGCAGCTGGACGACACGCTGCCGTGGTGGCTCGGGACGAAGGGGTTCGAGGAGAAGTTCGGTCAGCCGATCGACTTCGACGCGCTCCGCCGGGTGCCGATCCAGCTGGTGGTCGGCTCCGAGGACGTGGAGAGCTGGGAGATCATGAACCCGGGCGAGTCCAACTGGATGGACGGCGCCGAGCTCACCGGCACCACACGGATCGAGCGCCTGCGCACCCTGGAGCGGAACTACCGGTCGCACGGCCTCGACATCACCTTCGACATGGTCGAGGGCGCCGCCCACTCCGGCCGCAAGATCCTGCCCACCGTCGAACGCTTCTTCGCGGATCAGCTGAAGATCCGGGCTCAGGAGCCGGCGAGTCCGAGGTAGGCGAGTACGGCCATCACACGGCGGTTGCTGGTGTCGTCGTCGGCGAGGCCCAGCTTGCCGAACAGTGACGTCGTGTACTTGCTGACGGCGCTCTCGCTGATGAACAGGCGTTGACAGATCGCCTGGTTGGACAGACCCTCGGCCATCAGACCGAGCACGGACAGCTCGCGCTCGGTGAGCCGGTCGAGGCGCTTGCTCGACGTACCACTGGACAGCAGCTTGGCGACGACGGCCGGATCCAGGGCCGTCCCGCCGGCCGCGACCCGTTCGAGGGCGTCGATGAACTGATCGGCCTCGAACACGCTCTCCTTGAGCAGGTACCCGACACCGCTGGCGCCGTCGGTCAGGAGCTCACGCGCATAGAGCTGCTCGACATGCTGCGACAGGATCAGGACCGGCAGCCCCGGGACCTCTCGGCGGGCGGCCAGCGCGGCCTTCAGACCCTCGTCCGTCTGCGTCGGTGGCATCCGTACGTCGATCACGGAGACGTCCGGCCGCCACTTCCGCAGTCCATCGAGGGTCTCCGGGCCGGTCGTCGCGGTCGCCACCACCTCGTGCCCGTAGGCCTCGAGCAGACGGACCATCCCGTCCCGCAGCAGGTAGAGGTCTTCGGCTACAAGGATTCGCATGGCACCGTCATCCTCGCACGCGTCGGGCCGCCGTTCGGACTGGTCAGCTCCAGGGTGCCGTCGAACGCCGCGAGCCGCCGGCGCAGTCCCGCGAGGCCGCCCGCGTCCTCGATCCGGGCACCGCCACGGCCGTCGTCCTCGATCAGTACGACGATGCCGGTGCCGTCATGGGAGATCGCGATCTCCGCGTGATCCGCCTGCGCGTGCTTGACCGCGTTGGTCAGCAGCTCGGCGATCCCGAAGTACACGGCGGACTCGATCGGCGGATCCAGCCGCAGTTCGCCGCCTGCGTTGACGGCCGTCTCCAGTGGGGTGTCCATCGCCAGGGCACGTACGGCGTCGACCAGTCCGCGCTCGTTCAGCACCGGTGGGTTGATGCCGCGGACCAGTTCGCGGAGCTCGGACAGCGACGTGGCCGCGCCGACCCGGGCGTCCTTCAGCAGTGCCTTCGCCGCACGCGGGTCGGTCTCCATCAGCTTCTCCGCGGTCGCCAGCGACAGTCCGAGCGATACCAGGCGAGCCTGCGCTCCGTCGTGCAGGTCCCGCTCAATCCGGCGGATCTCAGCGGCCTGGGCAACCGTCGCGTCGGCCCGCTGCGCGGTCAGCTCGTCGACCCGGTTCGCCAGAGCCATCGACGGGGTCGGACGCAGGAAGCGTACGGCGATCGGCCCGAACGGACGCCAGGCGTACGGCGCACTGGCGACCGCCACGACCAGTCCGGCCACTCCGAGCACAGGCATCGACTGGGCGAATCCGAGGACGGCTGCCACGATCCCGGCCGGCGGAACCGCCGCGGTCAGGCCGGCGGTGACCGCAAGGATCGCCAAGCACCTCAGATCACGCCAGTTCGCCGGATCGGTCCACCGCACGCGCAGCCGCAGGTCCTTCTCGGCGTCACGGCGCGTCTTCTCGTACGAGTGACCGTTCCACCAGAAGCCGGTGGACAGCTGCGTCACCGCCCCCAGCTCCCGGTACCCGTCCGGGATCACCGTGCCCGTCCACCGGGCCAGCAACGACCGGACGATCCCGGCGACCGGCCGGAGCAGCAGCAGAGTGCCGAGGCAGGCCCAGACGAACGGCGCGATCCACGTCCAGGGGCTCCGCCACCAGACCGCCACCGCCACCCCGGCAGCCCAGACGGCAGGCACCAGCATGCTGACGACCAGGACGACGCACGACCGGACGAACCCTACGCAGGCACTCGCAACCCACGACATCAGAACCTCTTTCTCACTACGGCTTGGTCCTGCCACTGTGCACCACCGAGAGCGTGAAATCGGCGCAATCCGAGTGGAAGTAGGGCTAGCCCCACCCAACCGTGCGGCCAGCCACATACCGGGTCCCACCTGCGGTTTCTAGCGTCTAGGACATGCCAACTCTTACCAGTCAGAAGCAGGTCGAAGCATTCAACCGGGCCAAGCGGTTCGTCATCGTGTACGGCCTGCTCGGCGCGGTCGTCGTCGCCACGGTCGTGGTCCGCGCGGCCAGACATCAGGCGGTGCCGGGCTTCCTGTGGGGCCGGTCCTGCGCTGTGCTCGTGACGTCCGTCGTGGCCTACTGGCTCCTCACCAGAGCCGCCCGCGGAGCGCGGTGGGCGTACATCCGCGTCCGGATCATCTCGATCGTCATGCCGATCGCGATCGTCGGGGTGGACCTGATCCCGGGGCTGTGCCCGGGGTGGTTCGCGGCGATGCAGGCCGTCTGCGCGCTGGCCATCGTGCCGGTCGCCTTCGTGGTGAACGGCCGGGACCTGCGCGCCGGCTTCGCCCGGTGAGAACAGACGTCGGCCGCTGCTGTCCGGGGACAGCAGCGGCCGACGGTGTTTGTGGAGCGACCTGAGCGGGTGTCAGGCGGCTTGCGGCACGCGGGTGCGGTTCTTCGAGGCCCACACGGCTCGGCGCAGTTTGGCCTTGTCCGGGTAGCCGGCCGCGCGGCCGATCACGTAGACGTCGTGGCTTCGCATGTTGACCATGCCGGCGACGTACCAGACCGGGTTGCCCTCGGCCAGCATGGTGACGATCATCGTGCGAACGGTGCTGTCGGTGGTGGCGGTGATGTTCATTCTGACCCTCTCCTTTGGTCGCTCTCACTGATACGTCGGAGAAGAGGGCCCGGATTCGACACACCTCGACAAACTTTTCTGCCGGTATTTTTGGGCCGGTGACGATCACTCCGAGCGATCCGTACGCCGCCTACTCCGCCCTCCGCCGAACCGGACCCGTACACCGTGTCGCCGGCCCCGACGGCAGCCCCTCCTGGCTCGTCACCCGGTACGACGACGTCCGCCGGGCACTCGCGGATCCGCGACTGTCCGTCGACAAGCGCAACGCCCTCCCCGGCAACTACCGCGGCCTCAACCTGCCGCCCGCCCTCGATGCCAACCTGCTCAACATGGACCCGCCGGACCACACCCGGATCCGCTCCCTCGTCACCCGCGCCTTCACGCCCGGCCGGATCGAGTCGCTCGCCGCACCCATCCGCCGTACGGCGGACGAACTGCTGGTCCCCGTCGTACGTCGTGGGCAGGCCGACCTGGTGGCGGAGTACGCCGCGCCGCTGCCGATCGCGGTGATCTGCGATCTGCTCGGCGTACCCGAGGATGCGCGCACCGACTTCCGCGCGTGGACGGACACGATGCTCGCGCCGCCGGGACCGGACGAGGCGCGGGCCGCGATCGGGGCGATGCTGCGGTTCTTCGCCGGACTGATCGAGGGCAAGCGGGCGGTCCCGGGCGACGACCTGGTCAGTGACCTGATCGCCGCGCGGGACGACGACGATCGGCTCAGCGACGACGAGCTGACCTCGCTGATCTTCCTGATCCTGTTCGCCGGGTACGAGAACGTCGTCCACCTGATCGGGAACGCGACGGTCGCACTGCTCGACGCGCCGGCCTTGTGGGAGCGGCTGCGGTCGGACCGGTCGCAGCTCCCGGCCGCGGTCGAGGAGCTGATGCGGTACGACGGCCCGGCGCCGCTGGCGATCAGGCGGTTTCCGATCGAGGACGTGGAGATCGATGGCGTGGTGATTCCGGCGGGGGAGACGGTCCTGCTCGGGATCTCGTCGGCGAACCGGGACGCGGAACGCTTCCCGGACCCGGACCGGGTCGACTTCGATCGCGCGGTCGGCGGACACCTCGCGCTGGGGCACGGGATCCACTACTGCCTCGGTGCGCCGTTGGCGCGGTTGGAGATCGCGATCGCGCTGGAGGCGTTGCTGGATCACGTGCCAGGTCTGCACCTCGGCGTACCGCGCAGTGACCTGCGCTGGCGGGACTCGATCCGCACGCGCGGCCTGCACGCGCTGCCGGTCTCCTGCTGAGAACGCTGCTCGTCTTCTGACAAAACGAAGCGCCCCGGTCAATGACCGGGGCGCTTGTCCGTGTGGGTCCCGGGGGGAGTGGGACCACCACACGTTGGGGGGGACCTCGACACTAACCCGAGTGAGGGGTCACGTCCGAATCCTTTCGAACACGTTTCGGTCAACGGGATGTAACTTGCGATCAGCGGCTCGTCCGGCGCCTGTACAACGACGTCGCCAACGTGAACGAGAACAGGAGTAGACCACAACACCACGCGAGTGCGATCCAGCCGTTGTTCCCCAGTGGTGCGCCGATGAGAAAGCTGCGCACGGTCTCGATCACCGGCGTGATCGGCTGGTGTTCACTGATCGGCCGCAACCATGACGGCATGGTCTCCGGCTGGACGAACGCACTGCTCAGGTACGGCAGGAACAACATGAAGAAGCTCAACGTGCTGGCCGACTCCACCGACCTGGCGATCACGCCCAGGCCGGCCGCCAGCCACGACAACGCGAGCACGTAGAGAAGCAGCAAGCCGATCGCGGCCAGCCATTCGCCGGCGTTCGCCGAAGGCCGGAACCCCATCGCCAGTGACGCGAGTACGACGATCGCCGTCGACACGGAGTTACGGGCGACACTCGCGGTGACGTGCCCGGTCAGCACGGCGAAGCTGCGGATCGGCAACGAGCGCAGGCGGTCGATCATCCCGCTGTGCATGTCGTCCGCGACCACCATCGCCGTCGACGAGGCGCCGTACCCGGTAGTGAGCAGGAGGATGCCTGGCACGACATAGTTGATGTACTCCGTGCCGGTGCTGATCGCGCCGCCGAAGACGTACACGAACAGGCACATCATCAGCAGCGGGAGCAGGATCGAGACGAACAGCGTCTCGACGTTGCGCCGGGACAGCCGGACGCTGCGGTCGATCATCGTCACCGTGTCCGAGAACCCGGCGGCGACTCCGTGATGGGACATGGCGGACTCCTAGGCGGTGAGGGCGAGGAAGACGTCGTCGAGGGTCGGCCGGTGCGACGAGACGCGCTCCGGCTGCAGGCCGTTGTCGCGCAGTACGTCGAGCACGTGGTGCAGGTGCGCCGCCGTACCGTCGGACGGAATGTTCAGCACGAGATCATCGGCGACGCCGTCCAGTACTCCGGTTGCCTTGAGCAACTGCACCTCGTCGGCGAAGCGGAGCTCGATGCGTTCGCCGCCGATCTGGGTCTTGAGCTCGTCGGCGGTGCCGGTGGCGACGATCCGGCCATGGTCGAGCAGCACGATCCGGTCGGCCAGCCGGTCCGCCTCCTCGAGGTACTGCGTGGTGAGCAGGATCGTGGTCCCGTCCCGGACCAGTTCACCGATCACGTCCCACATCGTCGACCGGCTGGCCGGGTCGAGCCCGGTGGTCGGCTCGTCCAGGAAGATCACCCGCGGCCGCGCGATCAGGCTCATGGCCAGATCGAGCCGCCGCCGCATCCCGCCGGAGTACGTCTTCACCCGCCGGTCCATCGCGTCGGTCAGCCCGAACCGCTCCAGCAGTTCGCCGGTACGCCGACGTGCGGCGGGCCGGCCGAGATGCATCAACCGGCCGACCATGACCAGGTTCTCCCGGCCGGTCTGGTTCTCGTCCACCGCGGCGTACTGCCCGGTCAGGCTGATCACCCCGCGGACCTGGGCCGGCTCGCGCAGGACGTCGTACCCACCGATGGTCGCTCGGCCGGCGTCCGGCCTCGTCAGCGTGGTCAGGATCCGCACGATGGTCGTCTTGCCGGCGCCGTTCGGCCCGAGCAGTGCGTGCACGGACCCCTCCGGCACCCGCAGGTCGACCCCGCTGAGCACCTCGGTCGCGCCGTAGGACTTCCGCAGCCCGGTTGCCTCGACGATCATCGTCCCCTCCTTACTGCGTATCGAATACGCTAAATAGCGTAGCAGATACGCTATATCGCTCGGCAAGCCCTAAACTGAGCCGGTGGAGAAGAACGAGTTGCCCCCGGACGTGGCGCTGATGTGGCGGTTGCGGGAGGCGCCGCGGCGGGGACCGAAGCCGTCGCTCTCCCTCGACGACATCGTCCGGGCCGCGATCGAGGTCGCCGACGCGGAGAACGATCTGGGTGCGGTCTCGATGGCACGTGTCGCCGAGCGGCTCGGCAACTCGACGATGGCGCTCTACCGGCATGTGAAGAGCAAGGACGACCTGCTCGTGCTGATGTCGGACGCGGCGATCGAGCGCCCGGACCCGATGCCCGAGGGGGTCGACTGGCGGACCGGGCTGACGTTCTGGGCGGACAACGTGCTGGCCGCCATCCGCAAGCACCGGTGGTACGCGAAGATCCCGATCTCCGGTCCGCCGGCCGGCCCGAACAACCTCGCCTGGTTCGACGCCGCGCTCGGCGTACTGAACGACACCGGCCTGCCGGAGGAGGCGAAGGTCGGTGTGGTGATGGGCCTGATCACCTACGTGCAGGGCGAGGTCCGGATGGCCTTCGACCTGGCCGCGGGGTACGACGAGAATCCGGCGGCGTTTCAGCAGTTCGGCGCCACCCTCAGGCAGGTGGCCGACCCGCGGCAGTACCCGGCTGTCGCCCGGTTGGTCGAGGCCGGCGTCTTCGACGAGGTCGGCAGCTTCGAGGACGAGAGTGACCAGGACTTCGATTTCGGTCTGCAGCTCTACCTGGACGGTGTGGCTGCCTTCATCGACCGGGTCTGTCAGGACAAGTGAATGACCGCGTCGGCCGCCGGCGCGGTCGCCGCGATCAGTCGCGCGTTGCGTTCGTCGGTGCCGAAGGTGCGCTCGTGCGCTTCCTCGGCGGACCTGCCGTACCGCCGGTGCCGCGCCTCGAGCCGTTCGTGGCGCAGTTGTTCGGGCACCTCGACATACCAGCACTCGTCGAGCAGTGTGCGGAGGGCTGCCCAGGGTTGCTGGTCGAAGAGCAGATAGTTGCCTTCGGTCACGACCAGGGTGACGTCGGGTCCGACTCCGATGCTGGCGGCGATCGAATCCTCCAGCCCGCGGTCGAAGCGCGGCGCCCAGATCTGCTCGTCCGGTGACTCCTTCAACCTCTTGAGCAAGGCAACGAACCCGTACCCGTCGAAGGTGTGCGGCGCACCCTTCACTTCGGCCAGCCCGAGCTCGTCCAGGATCGACTGCGCGAGGTGGTAGCCGTCCATCGGCACCAGCGCGACCCTGTGCCCGTCACCGACCAGCTTCGCGGTCAGCTGCTCGGCGTACGTCGACTTGCCGGCCGCGGGGGCTCCCGTGATCCCCAGGATCTGCCGCCGCCCCCGCGTCGCGAGGCCGACGGCGCGGTCGTAGGCGGCGGCCGGATCCAGGGTCTCCATCCCAGCGATCCTAGGCGAGGTAGCCGTCCGGGCGGATCAGGATCTCGTCGCCGTCCTCGGCGTGGTAGTGGGCGAAGGCCTCCGGGCTGGTGTACGCCGCGCCGCCGTCGCGAGCGATGTCGACGGTGTGCTCCCCAATCGACGGGGTGGTGGGGGAGAAGCGCAGCAGGGTCTGATGTGGTCCGCGGAACCGGTCGAACAAGCGGCTCTTGTTGCCCTCGGCATCTACCAGCGGTGCGTCCGGTGCGCGGTCGCCGGAGGTGACGGCGCGAGTGTCCGAGTGGTCCCGGTAGGAGACGTCGAGCTGGCGGGTGTTCTCGCCGCGCTCCATCGCCGACTCGTCGCCGTCGACATGCTTCTGCATCAGCTCTCCGCTGATCCCGAGCACGCGAGCCGCGTTGGTCCGGCGCTCGGTCTCGTACGTCGCCAGCACCTCTTCGCGTTCGTCGGCCAGCTTCCAGCCGAGGTTGTACGCGTCCTGAACGCCGGTGTTGAGGCCCTGACCACCGGTCGGCGGGTGCACGTGTGCGGCGTCGCCGGCGATGAAGACCCGGCCGACCCGGAATCGCTCGGCCAACCGGACGTTCGGCCGCCAGACGGTCGACCAGGTCAGATCCCGCAGCTTCGCCACGCCCGGACCGGCGTACCGATCGACCAGCGCCTGCAGGCCCTCCAGCGAGGTGTCGGCGTCGTCGGAGTCGAGCGGGGCACCGAACTGGAACTGGTCCCCGCCGGCCAGCGGTGTCAGGGCGATCCCCGACATCGGGTTGTCCCTGCCGGCGAACCAGTAGCCGGAGTCGTGGTCCAGGCCGTCGGCCGCGACGTCCCCCAGGAGTGTGCGGATCGACTCGTCGGTGGTGCCCTCGAAGGCGATCCCGAGGTGCTTGCGGACGAAGCTCCGGCCGCCGTCGGCACCGACCAGGTATCGCGCCTCGACCATCTCGCCGGTGGAGAGTTCGGCGGTCACCGAGTCGGAGCCCTGGGTGAACCCGACGATCGCGGTGTCGAGTTCGACCTGAACGCCGTACTCGGCGAGCTTGTCGCGCAGGATCTTCTCGGTGCGCGACTGGCCGAGCATCCAGGCGTTCGGGTACGGGATGTCCGGGGTGGGCTCGAGGATCGGTGCCATCCGGCGCTCGTCGACCGGCGTGCCGTCCAGGTAGATCTTCATGGTCGGCAGCGACCGGCCCTGCCGCAGGATCTCGTCGATGACACCGAGGTCGTCGAACACCTCGAGGGTCCGCGGCTGCAGACCGTCGCCGCGTGAGCCGTTGAAGAACTCGGTCGCCTTGTCGATCAGCCGGACGGCGATGCCGCGCCGGGCCAGGTCGATCGCCAGCGTCAATCCGGTCGGGCCCGCCCCCGCGATCAGAACTGTCATGATCTGGTCTCCTTGACTGAATTGTGATTCACTGAATTCGGATTCACTATGAACGTGACTAGGGTTCGGTGTCAAGGAGGTTGTCGTGACCGACACGGTGAGCCGCCGGGAACGGGCGGCTGGGACCGGGGCCGCGCTGAAGCAGGCCGCCCGGGAGGTGTTCGCCGAGCGCGGGTACCTGAACACGAAGATCACCGACATCACCGCGGCCGCGGGCCGGGCGACGGGATCCTTCTACAACCACTTCGCGGGCAAGGAGGAACTGCTCGAGGCGCTGTTGAGGGACATGCTCGCGGAGGCCGACGAGACGATCGTCGACGTCGCCGGCCATGACGCCGACTTCAGCAAGATCTCAGCGATCCGCTGGCACGTGGCCGCGTTCTGGCAGTTCTACCAGCAGCACCTGCCGGAGATGATCGCGGTGAAACAGGCCGCGATGGTCGACCCGGAGCTCGGCCGGCGGCTGCAGCAGATCATGGCCGACGACGACGCCCACATGATCGAGCACTTCGCCCATCTGCCGAACCCACCGGCCGAACCGCTCGTGCAGATCTCCGCGATGAACGCGCTGATGGAGGGCTTCGCCTACACCTGGCTGGTCGTCAATCCCGCCAACGGCCAGACCATCCCGGACGAAACCGCCATCGACACCCTCACGAACCTCCTCCATCACGGACTCACCGGCCACCCATAGGACCGCCACGCCATCACAATGTGCGCGATCGGGCACGCCTCCGCGGGCTGGTCTTTAGAGCGCCACGCTTGTGATGGCCTGCAGGTCCGGCGGGCTGGCTAGTCCTCCGGCGGAGGCGGCTCTTCGGCGCCTTCGCGTTCGTCGCGGGCGGCCCACTCGAGCAGGGTGTCGAGGGAGTAGACGTTGTCGTCGATCGTCTCGTGCAGGTCGCCGAGCTCGGCGAAGCGGGCCGGCACCGTCTCGATGGTGAACTCGCGTGGCTCCACGTCGTCCACCTCGTCCCAGCGGATCGGGGTCGAGACTGTGCCCTCGGGGTTACCGCGGACCGAGTACGCGGCCGCGATCGTGTGGTCGCGCGCGTTCTGGTTGAAGTCGACGAACAGCTTCTTCGGGTCGCGGTCCTTGCGCCACCACGTCGTCGTCACATCGTCCGGTGCGCGTCGCTCGACCTCCCGCGCGAACGCCAGGGCGGCCCGGCGTACGTCGGAGAATCCGTACGTCGGCTCGACCCGGACGTAGATGTGGATCCCCGACCCGCCTGAGGTTTTCGGATAACCGACCGCACCGAGGTCATCGAGAACCTCGTGCGCGACGTGGGCGACCCGGCGTACCCGGTCGAAAGGGCAGTCCGGCATCGGGTCGAGGTCGATCCGCCATTCGTCCGGCTTCTCGGTGTCGGCGCGGCGGGAGTTCCACGGGTGGAACTCGACGGTGGACATCTGCACCGCCCAGGCCACGTGCGCGATCTCGGTCACGCACAGCTCGTCGGCGGTCCGGTTGTACCGCGGGAACTTCACCCGGACGGTCTCCATCCACGGCGGCGCGCCGTGCGGCAGCCGCTTCTGGTGCACCTTCTCGCCGGCGACGCCCTCCGGGAACCGGTGCAGCATGCACGGCCGCTCCCGCAGCGCGCGGACGATCCCGTCCCCCACCGACAGGTAGTACTTCACCAGATCGAGCTTCGTCTCCCCCCGAGCAGGAAAGTAGACCCGGTCCGGATTCGAGATCCGCACCGTCCGCTCGCCCACCTCCAACTCGATCGCCGGAGACTTCGCCTTCCCCTTGGACTCAGCCATAGGCTCAACCTAACTGCCCGTGCCGACAGGAGCCATCGACTCCGAGTTGGAGGATGCCAGGTGTCTGACACTGTTCCGCTGCCACGAGAGGTGCTGGAACGCTTCCAGCAGACGTCGATCGACAAGTCCATCGACGAGATGCTCGACCTGTACGCCGAGGACGCTGTCTACGAGTTTCCGTTCACCCCGCCGGGTATGCCGTCGCGCCTGGACGGGCGGGGATCCGCTCGTTCCTGGAGGCGAACTGGGAGTCGGCCCCGCTGCGCTATGAGGTCTACCGCAACGTCGTGGTGCACGAGACCGCCGACCCGGAAGTGATCATCGTCGAGCAGGATGCGACCGGCACGGTCACCACGACCGGCCGCGCCGTCACCCTGCCGAACATCGTCGTCCTCAGGGTCCGGGACGGCCGGATCGTGCACATCCGGGACTACGTGAATGTCCTGGCCGCGGCCGAAGCCGTCGGGCTACAGATCACGCCAAGCGCGTGAGCCAGCCGCGGGTGTCGGGGGTGCGTCCGTACTGGAGGTCGAGGAGCGTGGTGCGGATCGACTTGGTGACCGGGCCGACGCCGTGGGCGACGGTGTGGTCGCCGATGGTCAGGTCGCCGTCGGGCCAGGCGACGCGGCCGATCGGGGTGATCACCGCGGCGGTGCCGGAGGCGAACACCTCGGTGATCTCGCCGCTGCGTACGCCGTCCTTCCACTCGTCCGCGGAGATCCGGCGCTCCTCGACCTCGTGACCGAGATCGGCAGCCAGCTCCAGAACCGAGGCGCGGGTGACTCCTTCGAGGATCGATCCGTTCAGCTCGGGCGTCGCGATGCGGCCGTCGGCGTACACGAAGAACATGTTCATGCTGCCGATCTCCTCGAGCCACTTGTGCTCGGCGGCATCGACGAAGGCGACCTGCTCGCAACCGTTGGCCACAGCCTCGGCCAGACCGGCCAGGCTGGCCGCGTAGTTGCCGCCGCACTTGGCCGCGCCGGTGCCACCGGGCGTCGCGCGGATAGTCGAGGTGGTCAGCCAGATGGAGACCGGCTTGGGGCCGGTGTCGAAGTACGGGCCTGCCGGCGACGCGATGACTCCGAAGAGCACCTCCCGAGCCGGTCGCACGCTCAGCGCCGCTTCGGTGGCGATCATGTACGGGCGCAAGTACAGGCTGGTCTCGCCGTGCTCGGCAGAGGGCACCCACGGCTCGTCGACCGTCACCAGCGCACGCAGGGCGGAGACGAACGCGTCCTCCGGCACCTGCGGCAGTGCGAGTCGCTCAGCGCTCTTGAGGAATCGAGTCGCGTTGCGATCCGGGCGGAACGCCCACACCGACCCGTCGGCATGCCGGTAGGCCTTCAGACCCTCGAAGATCTCCTGTGTGTAGTGCAGTACGGCGGCAGCCGGACTCACACTGAGCGGTGCGAACGCCGTGACCTTCGGGTCGTGCCAGCCCCGGTCGTCCGTCCAGTTGGCCATCACCATGTGGTCCGTGAACGACTGCCCGAAGGCAGGCTTGGCGAGAATCGCCGAGCGCGCCTCCGCACTCGCCGGATCACTCCGCAACTCGACCGCGAAGTCCCACCCGCTGGTCACCGTCGTGCTCTGCGTTTCACTCGTCACCCGCTGCACGCTACTCCCGGGTCATGCCTCACCACGACCCGCTGCCCACACTGCGGCCGGTCACGTACGTACGCCGCTCCACCAGAACCTCCAGATCCCGCACTGCTGCCAGCCCCGGCTCCCGGTCCCGCGCGGCGGCCAGCACCCGGCAGGCCTCGTCGTACAGGTAATAGGTGTGCCACTCATCCGGGAGCTCGACCAGCTCCCTCATGGCCAGCGCCAGACCAGCCGCGACCTCACCTTCCAAGGCCAGGCACTCGGCCAGCGCCAACTCCAACTGCGCCCGCTCTGCGACTCTCTGCTCGGGGCACAGCTCCAGTGCGCGCCCCAGCATCAAGCAGCCCGCAGTCCCGTACCCCAGGCTCGCGCAGACTCTGCCCTCCGCGGCATGCACCTCGTACGGCGCGAGGTCGCCCAGAGGACTCGTGGTTGCCGGTGGCAACGCATCGGAACAGCTCAGCAGCTCCTGCAGGGCACGGTGTGCTTCGGCCCGCCGGCCCAGCTGGGCCAGCACCCGCGCCCGCACAGCATGAGCTTGTACGCCGCCGGCCGGGAGCTGCTGTGCGAACGCCAAGGACTCCTCCGCCAGCTCCAGCAACTGCGGCAGCGGTCGCCGCTCCGCGAGCCCACTGATGGCCTCCCTCGCGCGCACCAGGCTCCGAATCGAAACCTCGCCGGAGCTGTCCGCGAACGCTCGGCCCGCGGACCACCAACGCCTCGCCGCGCGCAGCTCGCCAAGCCCGGTCAGTGTCTCGGCGACCAGGACACTCAGCTCAGCCGCCCGACCTCCGAAGCCGTCCGATCCTTGTGCCTGCAGCACCTGAAGGTCTGCCAGGAGCTCCGGCAGCAGCCGAGCCGGCGGAACACTGCGAATGTCGCCAGTCACCTCCACACAGTCCACGCCGGCGAGAGCGCCGGCCAGCCCGTCCCACACTGCCGCCAACGAAGCGGCCGGTAGACCGGAGCCGACCGGACGCACTGCTGCAGGCCGCTCGGGGTGTGCCCGCAGGTAGGTCCCGGTCAGCCGACTGCCGGTGCCGAGCTCGCGATCGCAGAACCGGGCCAGGTCGGCAGAGCCTGGTCTCCGGCCACGCTCCACCTGCGACAAGTAGCTGTGGTCGTAGCCGACCCGCGCTGCCAGCTGCCGCAGACTCAAGCCGGCCGCCTGCCTGCACTGCCGCAACTCCCGGCCGAACCCTGATACAGGCGCTGCCTCAGCCACAGGATCACCCCCGTCCGCTCACTGCCACACCTGGTGGTTGCGGTGCGTGTCCAGAAGCTACAAGCCCCCACCGACAAAACCAGTCCCAGCAGTTCGGCCGGTTGTGAGGGGGTGTGGGCTGTTCTCACAGCCCACAGACCACACCTGTTGTGGGCAGCGCGTGCTGGGCGATTCTGCAGAGGTGAACACGATGCAGCGGCAGGCTCGCCTCTTCCGGTTGGTGCGCCACACCGACGTCTCCGGCGTGCGCGGCACAGGCACCCTGGCCGAAGGTGTGGAGTGGTCCGACGGCACCGTCGCCCTCCGGTGGCGCGGCCGCTGGCCCGGAACGTCCACCTGGGACGGTGGGATCGAGGCTCTGCTGGCGGTTCACGGTGCCGGTGGACGCACCCAGGTCCACTGGTTCCCGGCCAAGCCGGCCCGGGCCACGGCCACGACACCGGCCAGGACCACGTCGGCCACGGCGACGGCGCGGGCCAGTGCCGCGGCGGCCACGGCTCGAGCGGTCTGGCGCGAGGACCCGGTGGAGACCGTGTGGTTGCCGGCGCCGGGGCTGGACGGCCTGTGTACGCGCTGCGGCCGGCTGTGGCCTTGTCTCAGCTGCGGTCCCTGACCGGGTGCCCCTGTGCTGATCCGGTTTAGTGTTGGTTCGTTTGGGTTCGGTCGGGTGGAGGGATGGCGATGGTGGCGGACGAGGTTGTTGATCCGCTGGACGAGTTGGATGCCCAGTTGGCGCGGCTGCGGGGTGTCGCCGACGAACTGCGTGGCGCCCGAGGGACTCCGGTGCTGGAGGGCAATCAGATCGAGCTGATCGAGGACGGTCCGACTCTGCTGCGGGCGTACGAGGATCTGCAGAGGAACTCCACCCGCCAGGTCCGGGTGCTGGACCGGCCGCCGTACGCGACGCCGCCGTCCACCCAGCAGAAGCTGGAGCTGGAGCGGCTCGCCGTCGGGATCGAGTACCGGGCGATCTACGGCACCGAGGTGTTCGAGTCCGAGGACATCATGGGTGTGCTGCCGGAGTTGCAGGCGGCGGGCGAGGTCGGCCGGGTGCTGGCGCAGGTCCCGATGAAGATGGCGGTCGGCGACGACCACACCGCGCTGATCGGGCTGACCAAGCGGGCACCGGCCGAGTCCAACCTGCTGATCCGCTCGTCCGGACTGCTGGACGGGTTGATCGCGACGTTCGAGATGCTGTGGGCCTTGGCGATCCCGATGCCGGCGCTCCTGGCGAACGGCGAGGTGCCGGCACTGCGGGCGCCGGACCGGGACATCCTGCTGTTGCTCGCGGGTGGCGCGACCGACGACATGATCAGCCGGCGGTTGCGGATCAGTCCGCGGACGACCCAGCGCCGGGTCCGCGCGCTGATGGAGTCACTCGGCGCGCAGACCCGGTTCCAGGCGGGCGTTCAAGCCGCCCGCCGCCGCTGGATCTAGTTCACCGTCACCACCGTTCCGGCGCGGTTCGGGAACTCGACGAACCCGGTGGAGCGCTGATCAGTGCGGACTCCCGACCAGGACGCCGTGACCTGGAACGGCTTGCCGGCGGCCGGTGCCACCGACGGCGTCACCTTGAGGGCGTTGCCACCGGTCACGAGGTTGGTCTGCATCGTGTACTTCGTGGTGTCGGCACCCGGCGGGTTCGACAGGGTGATGGCGAGCACGCCCCAAACGCCGGGTGAGGGAGCTGCCACCGTCGCGGAGGCCTGGTTCGCCCCGGTGCCTTCGAAGGAGAGCAGTTGCATCTGACCGTTCACGACCTTGTAGAGCACCATCCAGATGCTGCCGGCCGGGTCGACCGTCTTGATGTTCCACTGCACGGCCTTGGTGCCGGCGGTCACGGTGACCGGGTAGTTCGGCAGGTCCGCGTCAGCGGCTCCCGCCGGTACCTCGCCCGGGACCTGGGGCGCCGACGCGAAGCCGTACGCGTGGATCGGCGTACCGGCCTTGCCTGCAGTGACGTCGAAGGAGACCGAACCGGCCGCGCCGGAGCCGCTGACGTTGGTCGGTGCGATGACCGAGGTCGGGACGACCGCGATCGGGCTGCGGACCGACGTACCGGCACCCTGCCAGGTCAGCCAGCCGCTGGTGGTGTCGTGCGACGGGGCCGTGTCCTGGGTCAGCTTGACCGTGAAGGACTTCGTCTGGCCGGCCTGCAGGTTCAGGATCGACGGAGTGACGACAGCCTTCATGCCGGGGACGGACACGGTCGCGCGGTACAGACCGCCCTTCACCGCGGTGACGCGGCGGGTGACAGTCTGCGTGCCGACCAGCTCGCCGACGGCGATCGACGGTGCGTTGTAGTTGCTGGGGTCGATCGCGGGTACGCCGGTGCCGGTGTTGACACCGCTGCCCTCCAGATATCCGAGCCAGTCGACGTCACCGGAGTCGTAGACGAGACCCGGGTCGAGCATGCGCGACGGCTGGACCTCACCGGCGCCTCGGGCGAACGGGTCGTTGTCGACAGCGCCGCTGGCGGTCTTGACGTCGCTGGTGGTCGTCATGAGCGCCGACTTGACCATCATCGGAGTCCAGTCAGGGTGCTTGGCCAGGTAGAGAGCAGCCAGGCCGGCGATGTGCGGTGCGGCCATCGACGTACCGGAGAGGAAGGCGTAGCTGTGTCCGCCGTTGCTGGGCGGTGCCACCGCGGCCAGGACGTTCACACCCGGCGCGGCAAGGTCCGGCTTCAGCAGGTCGCCATGGCTCGACAGCGACGGGCCGCGCGAGGAGAAGTCCGCCATCTGCGGGTACGGCGTGGTCTGTGCCGTCAGGTTTCCGGGCACAAGCTGCGCGGTGGCTCCGGCAGTACCGGCGTACGCCTTCACAGACAGCGAGCCCGGGGTGTTGAGGTGCACGGTCGGTACTGCGTGCGAGTCCGCCACCATGTCCTGGTCGGTCAGGTTCAGCAACACCATGCCGACGCCACCTGCGCGCTTGACCTCAGCCGACTTGTCGACCCGGGCTCCGACGCCTCTGTCGCACACCACGATCTTCCCGGCGACCTTGGCCGAGTCGAGCGTGTTCGGCAGACACTGCGAACCGTCGTACTCGGTCGCCGACTCCACACGGGAGGCAGCACCGGTGACGAGCGACTTGGGGCCGACCGCCGTGGCGATGGAGGTGCTCAGTCCGGCGTACTTCTCGCCGTTGCCGAGGACCACAGTCGCGTCGTACGGCGCCACTGTGCTCGCGCCGACCGTGGTCACCCACGGAGAGGTGTTGTCGAGCGACGACGGCTCCGGACCGGAGTTGCCGCCCGCTGCGGACACGAAGATGCCGGCCGAGGCCGCGGACAGGAAGGCGAGCTGTACCGGGTCCGTGTGTGCGGACTCGAAGATCGAGCCGACCGAGTAGTTGATCACGTCGACGCCGTCCGCGACGGCCTGGTCGATCGCGGCGAGGATGTCGGACGTGTAGCCGCCCGAGCCGACACCGCCCTTGCCGGTCCACAACGCCTTGTAGACGGCGATCTTGGCGGCCGGCGCGACGCCGGAGATTGTGCCGAAGTTGATGCCGCTCTCCGCGACGTCCACACCGGCGCGGCCGGCCGCGGTGGTCGCGGTGTGCGTGCCGTGGCCTTCACCGTCGCGCGGGGAGGCGTAGTCGGCGCGGGCCTCGGGCGGAGTGGCGCCGAGCCAGGCGTCGCCGAAGTACTTGGCGCTGATGAGCTTGGTGTTGCACAGGTCGGCGGTGAAGTCCTCGCCGGCCTCGCAGGAGCCGGTGAAGTCGTTGCCGTCGGCCTTGTGCATGACGATGTTGTCGCCGGAGCGGTACGGCCGGTACGGGTCGGCCGCAGTGGCGGGCGTGGTGCCCAGCTTCGGTCCGGACAGTGAGGCGCTCTCCGGCCAGATGCCGGTGTCGACGACGCCGACCACGACGCCCTTGCCGGCTTCGGCGTTACCGCCGAGGGCGGACCAGACGCCGTTCTTGCCGGACAGTTTGAGGAAGTCGGTGGGACTCTTGTCGTCCAGGGCCTGGTGCAACTGGTCCGGAGTGACCGCGACGACGCCGGGTGTCTTGCTGAGTTCGCTGACCTGCCGGCTGGTCAGGTTGGCGGCGAATGCGTTGACCGCGGTCGAGTAGTGCCGGGTCGCCTTCGCGCCGACCGCCGCGGCGACCGTGTTGTGGCGGCTGTCGAGCCAGTTGCTGTAGCGCTTCGAGTCAGGGTTCGCGGTGTCGACCTTGTGGCCCTTGGCCGGCTTGGTGGCCTTCAGCCCGGCCACACCACCGGAGTACGTCGCCAGTGGCTTGTCGGCCAGGGTCACGACGTACCGGCCGGGGGCGAAGTGGGGCAGCCGCATCGAGGTGGCGAGATCGTCCGGTGGCGGCGAGCCGGGCGCGGGAGCCGTGGTGACGGCGTTCCCGGCCGGCGCCGCGAAGGCGGCGGTGCTGAGGACGGCGGCCGCGATCAGCGCGGTCCGTCGACGCAAGGACAGGTGGTTCACGCGATTCCTCCAGTGCTGGAGGGACGGGCGGATGTGCGTCCCTCAGGTCCTGACCGCGGCTGTCGCCCCGGCCGCCCGCCCCCGAGCCCGGACGCGGAAGAGCCTGCCAACCCGCGGCGCCGACCACACTGTTTTGGCTTCAACTAGCCGCTGGCGAAAACCTGCCAAACAGCAGGCGGCTTCCCGACAACGTCGGGAAGCCGATCCGGTGACGCATTGACCTCTAGTTATGGAGCGTCTCTACTAAATGGACCTTCGAGGAGGTCTGATGCGTGCACGATGGCTTGCGGTTGTCGTCGGGGTCCTGCTGACCGGCATCACGGTGCCGGCCCAGGCCGCGAACATCCTGTCCAATCCCGGCTTCGAGACCGGCTCACTGAGTGGCTGGACATGCTCCGGCGGATCGGTCGTCACCAGCCCCGTCCGCAGCGGCAGCCACGCGCTGAACGGAGCGGTGTCGAGTTCCGACTTCGCGCAGTGCAGCCAGACCGTGTCCGTGCAGCCGAGTACGTCGTACACGTTGTCGGGCTGGGTGCGGGGGTCGTACGTCTACCTCGGTGTCACCGGCGGCACGTCGACCTGGACGCCGTCGGCAGCCAGCTACACGCAGCTGACTCTGTCCTTTACTACTGGCGCCAGTCAGACGTCGGCCCAGATCTACGTGCATGGCTGGTACGGCCAACCTGCGTACCAGGCTGACGACATCAGTCTGGACGGTCCGGGCGGTACTCCGGGCGCTCCGAGTGCTCCAGGCACTCCGACCGTCACCGGTACGACGAACACCGCCATCTCCCTGAGTTGGCCGGCAGCCACCGGCACAGTCACCGGCTACCGCGTCTACGAAGGCTCGAACGTCGTACAGACCGTCACCGGTACGACGGCCACCCTCAGCGGGCTGCAGACGTGTAGCAGTCACACGTACGCCGTGGCGGCGTACAACAGCGTCGGGGAGTCGGCCAAGTCAGCGGCGACGACAGGTACGACGGGCGGCTGCGCGAGTACCGGATTACCTAAGCACGCGCTGATCGGCTACCTGCACGCGAGCTTCGCCAACGGCTCCGGGTATGTCCGGATGGCCGACGTACCGAGTGAGTGGAGCATCATCAACCTGTCCTTCGGCGAACCGACGTCGGTCACGTCCGGGGACATCCGGTTCAACCGCTGCCCGGCGAGTGAGTGCCCGAACGTCGAGAGCGAGGCGGAGTTCATCGCCGCGATCCGGGCCAAGCAGGCGGCCGGGAAGAAGGTGCTGATCTCGATCGGCGGTGCGAACGGGCAGGTGCAGCTCACCACCACCGCGGCCCGGGACGCGTTCGTGAGTTCGGTCGGCGCGATCATCGACCGGTACGGCCTGGACGGGCTGGACATCGACTTCGAGGGCCACTCGCTGTACCTCAACTCCGGCGACACCGACTTCCGCAACCCGACCACACCGGTGATCGTCAACCTGATCTCGGCGCTCAAGACGCTGAAGGCCAGGTACGGCGCGAACTTCGTGCTGACGATGGCACCGGAGACGTTCTTCGTGCAGGTCGGCTACCAGTTCTACGGCGGTGCGGGTGGCGGCGACAACCGGACCGGGTCCTACCTGCCGGTGATCCACGCACTGCGCGACGCCCTGACGGTGCTGCATGTCCAGGACTACAACTCCGGCCCGGTGATGGGGCTCGACAACCAGTACCACACCATGGGTGGAGCCGATTTCCACATCGCGATGACGGACATGGTCAAGGCCGGATTCCCGGTCGCCAACACCGGTCAGACCTTCCCCGGACTGCGCGAGGACCAGATCGGGTTCGGGCTTCCGGCGGCGGTCAGCGCGGGCAACGGCTACACCGCCCCGGCAGTCGTTCACCAAGCGCTCGACTGCCTGGTGAAGGGCCAGAACTGCGGCGGTTACAGCCTGCGCGGGGGTGCTTCACCGGCCTTCCGCGGGCTGATGACGTGGTCGGTCAACTGGGACCGCTACTACAACTGGGAGTTCCGGAACAGCCACGCGCCGTACCTCGCGGCCCTGCCCTGAGGCCCGCCCAGGCCGGCCCGGTTCGTGACCAGCCCCGCGAACCGGGCCAGTGCCTGTGGATTACCGATCCCGCTTTGTGGGTTCGCGCTGGTATGAAGGAGGCATGACAGCGTCGACGACCCGCCCGGTGATCCTCACCGTGGACGACGATCCGGGTGTTTCCCGGTCTATCGCCCGTGACCTTCGCCGTCGGTACGGCGAGGAGAATCGCATCGTCCGGGCCGAGCACCCGTCCCAGGCGCTGGAGGCCCTTCGCGAGCTCAAGCTGCGTGGTGAACCGGTGGCCCTGCTGCTCGCCGACTACCGGATGCCCCAGATGTCCGGCATCGAGTTCCTCGAGGCCGCGATGGACCTGTTCCCGCTCGCCCGCCGGGTCCTGCTGACGGCGTACGCCGACACCGACGCCGCGATCCAGGCGATCAACGTGGTCGACCTCGACCACTACCTGCTCAAGCCGTGGAACCCGCCGGAGGAGAAGCTCTACCCGGTCGTCGACGCGATGCTCGACCTGTGGAAGACGACCCCGGAGCCGTCCAGCGACGAGACCCGGGTGATCGGTCACCGCTGGTCGGCGCCGTCGTTCACGGCCCGCGACTTCCTGGCCCGCAACGCGGTGCCGTACCGCTGGCTGAGCGTCGACGACGAGGAGAGCAAGCGCCTCCTCGACGCGGCCGGGATCGACGGTTCGACCCTGCCCGTGGTGATCACCCCGGACGGCACGGTGATGGTTGCCCCGAGCGAGGCGGAGCTCGCCGACAAGGTCGGGCTCTCCACCTCACCGACGAAGGACTTCTACGACCTGGTCGTGGTCGGCGGCGGACCGGCCGGCCTCGGCGCCGCGGTGTACGGCGCCAGTGAGGGACTGCGGACCGTCCTCGTCGAGCAGCTGGCGACCGGCGGTCAGGCCGGCCAGTCGAGCCGGATCGAGAACTACCTGGGCTTCCCGGACGGTGTGTCCGGGGCGCAGTTGACCGATCGGGCCCGGCGGCAGGCGGTCCGGTTCGGCGCCGAGTTGCTGACCGCCCGTCAGGTGGTCGGCCTCGAGACGCTCGGGTCGGCCCGCAAGCTGATGTTCTCCGACGGCAGCGAGATCTCGTCCCACTCGGTGATCCTGGCGACCGGGGTGGCCTACCGGCACCTGGACGCGCCCGGCGTCGACGACCTGTGCGGCCGCGGGATCTACTACGGGTCCGCCACCACCGAGGGCCCGAGCTGCACCGGCCAGGAGGTCTACATCATCGGCGGGGCGAACTCCGCCGGCCAGGCCGCGGTGTATTTCTCGAAACACGCCAAGACCGTGCATATGCTGGTGAGAGGACCATCGCTCACGGCGACGATGTCGTCGTACCTGATCAATCAGATCGACGACATCGACAACATCGAGGTCCACACCTGTACGCAGGTGGTGTCCTGCAAGGGCTCGGAGCATCTCGAGCGCGTCACCCTGCAGAACAGTGCGACCGGCGAGAGCCGCGAGGTGGACACGGAGTGGATGTTCGTGTTCATCGGCGCGGCCCCACGGACGGACTGGCTGCCCGGCGACCTGCTCCGCGACGAGCGCGGTTTCGTACTCACCGGTCCTGACCTGCGCGGCAAGCCGCCGGGCTGGGCGCTGGACCGGGAGCCGTACCACCTGGAGACGAGCATGCCTGGTGTGTTCGCCGCCGGCGATGTACGGGCGGAGTCGGTCAAGCGGGTCGCCTCCGCGGTCGGCGACGGAGCGATGGCCGTGACACTGGTGCACCGATACCTGGAGATGCTCTGATGACTGCCGAGACCGAGGCGCGCCGGCTGAGCCCGGACGAACTGCGCACGCTCTTCCTGTTCGAGAGCCTCACCGACGAGCAGTTGCAGTGGCTGTCCGACGCCGGGTACGTCGAGACCTACCCCGAGGGCCTCGTGTTCAACGAGGGCGACCCGGCGACCTGCTGCTACGTCCTGCTCTCCGGTGAGATCCGGCTGTGCAAGCTGTCGCACGGCGAAGAGGTGGAGATCAACCGGACCGGACAGCGTGGCGTCTACGCCGGTGCGTTCAACGCGTTCTTCGGTGCCGCCGACCGCAAGGCCTACACCGCGACCATGCGGGTGACCGAGACGTCGGAGTTCTTCGTCATCGGTGCCGACACGATGGCGACGATGATGAACACCTGGTTCCCGATGGCCGTGCACCTGATCGAGGGCTTCGTGATGGGCATGCGCCGGACCAACGAGACGCTGGGCGAGCGCGAGCGGTTGCTTGCCCTCGGCTCCTTGTCGGCCGGTCTCACGCATGAGCTGAACAACCCGGCCGCCGCGGCGGTCCGGGCCGCCGCGACACTGCGGCAGCGAGTCTCCGGGATGCGATCCAAGCTGGCGATGCTCGCCGACGGCACCCTGGACGCGACGAAGCTGCACCAGATCGTCGCGCTGCAGGACGATGCGGTCGAGCGGCTGGAGAAGAACAAGGACAAGGACATCTCGCCGATGGAACTGTCCGACGCCGAGGACTCACTGACCGATTGGCTCGACGACCATGGCGTCCAGGCCAGTTGGGACGTCGCGCCGGTGCTCTCCGCGGCCGGGCTGGACGTGCCGTGGATGGAGGAGGTGCTGACCGCGGTCGGGCCGACGTACCTCGAGGGCGCGGTCCGCTGGCTGATGTACACGATCGACACCGAGTCGCTGATGAACGAGATCGACGACTCCGTCACCCGCATCTCGACGTTGGTCGGAGCGGCGAAGCAGTACTCCCAGATCGACCGGGCGCCGTACCAGACCGTTGATCTGCGCGAGTTGCTGAAGAGCACGCTGGTGATGATGTCGGGCAAGCTGCAGGGGTACGACGTCGTGAAGGACTTCGACCCGGACCTGCCGCCGATCCCGGCGTACGCCGCCGAGCTGAACCAGGTGTGGACGAACATCATCGACAACGCGGTCAGCGCGATGGGCGGGCACGGCACCCTGACGATCCGGACCAAGCGGGACGGCGCGTACGCGCTCGTCGAGATCGGCGACACCGGCCCCGGCATTCCGCCGGAGATCCGGCGCCGCATCTTCGAGCCGTTCTTCACCACCAAGCCCATCGGCGAGGGCACCGGCCTGGGCCTCGACATCTCCTGGCGCATCGTGGTCAAGAAGCACCACGGCGACCTCCGGGTCGAGTCCGAGCCCGGCAACACCCGCTTCAAGATCATCCTGCCGCTCGATCCCGAGGAGGAGGTCGAGACCGAGGCCTCGCTGCTGTCCTAGCCCTTGCTCAGGGCAACCAGTCGAGGATGGCGGTGAGGGCTGCCCAGTCCACGTGCTGCGCGATCGCGTAGTCGTTCAGCGTGGACGGTCCGGTGCCGGAGAAGAACAGGTGGTTGTCGGCGTCGATGACCTTGATGGTGGCGTCGGGGAGGCCTTCTCGCCAGCCCGGGAGGTCGTCGGCGACGGTGACCTGGTAGTCGCGGCCGCCTTGCAGAACGAGGATGGGTACGTCGAGTTTCGCCGCGGTGACGACGGGGTCGTAGTCACGGAGGTCGAGCCAGTAGGCGCCGGGCATCCCGAACAGCAGGTCCGTCGCGGGTGTGTCGGCGGAGAGGTCCGGGCTGTCGACAACGGCTGCCTGGCGTCGGAACAGCTCAGCGGTGCCGGGCGGCACGGCCTCCGGGTTGGTTGTCTCGAGATAGCTCATGACGCGTACGGCGGAGTGGTGCATGGGCTGGGTGTCGCCGGCCATGATCACGATGCCGGCGACCGACGGGTCCTCACTCGCGATCCTCGGTGCGGCCTTGCCGCCCATGCTGTGGCCGACCACGAAGACCTGGTCCGCATGCTCGCGGAGCACCTGCACGGCGGCGATCGCGTGCGGCACGTACTCGTCGTACGGGGTGAAGCCGGGTTCGGTCATCACGTCCGGGCGGGTGTGGGTGATCTTGTCGAAGCGCAGTACGGCGATGCCCGCGCTGGCGAATCCCCAGGCCAGATCCTTGAGCGGCTTGTTCGGTCCGCTGGTCTCGTCGCGGTCGAACGGTCCGCCACCGGACAGCAGAACGACGCCGACCGTGCTGCGGGTTGCCTGCCGGGTCAGCGTCCCGGGGACGGCGCGGGCGCCGGAGCCGAGGGTGACGTCGTGCTCCTCGAAGCGCGTCGGGTCGGCGTACGGCGGGGTGGTCCACTCGGTCATCGGCTCACCTTTCTCAGTCTTTGAGAAAGGTAGCAGGACATGAGATCGTTGCGGGATGGGTCCGCTGGAACTGCTCGGTCATCCCGTCCGCCTGCGCATCGTGCACGCACTGCGCGGCGGCCGGATGCTGACCACGGCGGAGCTCGGCGAGCGCGTCCCGGACATCTCGAAGGCGACGCTCTACCGCCACGTCGACCTGCTGGCCGGCGGCGGGATTCTCGAGGTCGCCGAGGAGCGGCGGGTGCGCGGCGCGGTCGAGCGGCGGTACCGGCTTCGCCTCGACCGTGCGTCGATCACGCCGGAGATGGCCGAGCAGGTGACGGTCGACGATCATCGCCAAGGTTTCGGAGTGGCGGTGGCTGCCTTGGTGGCCGAGTTCAACGCCTATCTCGATCGTGACGGCGCCGATCCGATCTCGGACCTGGTCGGGTATCGGCAGCATGCGGTGTGGCTGAGCCGCGAGGAACTGCTGCGGTTGATCGAGGGCATGCGTGCTGCGATCCTCCCCGTGCTCTCCAACGAGGCCGCGCCGGGCCGCGCCCGCTACCTGCTCAGCCCGATCCTCTTCCCGGTCGAAGAGCAGTCACATTCCCTTGCTGGGGAACGTCAGAACGACGTACCCCAAGGAGAAGGAGAGACTGATGTCAACCACTGAGCAGGCCGTCGTACGAGTGCACAACTACAGCGTCGCTCCGGAGAACGTCGCCGAGTTCCTGAAGGCCCGCGCCAGGGTGATCGACACGATCCGTGCCGCCCACCCCGGGCTGGTCGCGACCCGCCTCGTCCACCTCGAAGACGGCACCTATTCCGACACGTGGCAGTGGTCCTCGATGCAGGCCATGGCCGCCGCCTTCCCTCTCGCCCAGTCCCCGGAGGCCGTCGCAGCCTGGTCCCTCGCCACGGACTCCTCCGCCTCGAACGGCGAACTCGTCGATGAGCGGTGAGGTGCGCAAGGTCAGGGGATGGGCTGGCTGGATTCGAGGTCCGCGATGGCCGCGCGGACGGCTGTGGTGAAGGTCCAGAAGAGCTGCCGGGTGGTGTTCTTGCGGTCTTCGCGGGTGTTGATGCGGAACATGGCCCGGCGCAGCGGAGTGGTCAGTTCGAGCTGAGCACCGGCGCCGAGCAGTGTGCGGTTGGCGATGTTGGTCGGCTCGTCGCCGTTGAGGTCCGGGACGGCGGCGGCGTCGATCGCCAGGATTCCGCTCTCGATCAGGCGCTCGAGGAGAGCTGACTTGAAGGCGGTGCTGCGACCGCCGACGAGAACTGCCTTGGTGTCGTCGGGTAGTTCGGCCTGAGCCGTCGTACATCCGTGCAGACCAACGGCGTTCAGCGATCCACCGGTCAGGGACGAGGCGACGTGGTCGTCACAGCCGGTCGACGTGACATGCAGCTCGGCGTTGCCGGTCGAGCGCAGACCCTCGAACATCCAGTAGTCGTGGACCGGCCCGTCCGTCGGTGTCGGTTCGAGGTCGGCCGGGTGGTAGCCGGCGATCCCCAGGCACAGCTCCGACGTACCGGCCTCGATCCCTCCACCGTGCGGCGCCAGGATCGCCGTCCGTTGGACCTCGGCCTGCCCGGCCAGGTCGTCGTCGAACCACTCGTGCCGCCGGAACCGCCGTCCGTAGTCGACGCCTTCGGTCAACGACGTGTCGGCGTACAACTCGCTGTTCGTTCCAAACCTCTCGGCCGCGTCGTCCACAGCTCCCCCTCCCACCACTTCGAGGGTCCCACAGTTGGCGTCAGCGGAGGGCGGTGCCTTGGGTGTGGGTGAGGAGGGTGAGGTCGGGCCGGGTGGGGAGGGATTCCCAGTCGCCAGTGGCTGTGACGCAGAAGGCGCCGGAGGTGGTGGCTCGGTCGAGGCGGGAGTCGGGGGAGAGGTTGTCGAGGGTGGCAGAGAGGTAGCCGGAGACGAAGGCGTCGCCGGCGCCGATGCTGTCGACGACGGTGACCGGGAGGGCGGGCCGGTGGATGGTGCCGGAGGCGGTGTGAGCCCAGGCGCCCTTGCCGCCGGCCGTCACGATCACCTGGTCCACGCTGCTCGAACCGAGCAGGTCGGCGACCGCATCGGGTGCATCGGTCAGGATGTCGAGTTCGTCGTCCGAGGAGAACACCGTGTGGACATGGGGGAGAAGCTCGCGGAGTGCGGTGGCCGCGTCGGAGCGGGACCAGAGCCGCGCGCGGTAGTTGACGTCGAGTGAGACCTGCACGCCTGCGGCGAAAGCGTTCCGTACGACGGCCAGCGTCGCGGCGCGAGTGGTCGCAGACAGCGCCGGGGTGATGCCGGTGACGTGGAGCAGGCGCGGTCGGGTCGCCTCGAGAGCGGCGGTGCACTCGTCGGCAGTGATCGTCGAACCAGCCGAGCCGCGACGGTGGTAGCTGACCCGGGTGATGTCGTGCGACGGCTGGTCGAAGGCGATGAACCCGGTGAAGGACTCGTCCGAGAATCGCACCCGACTCGTGTCGACACCTTCGGCCCGGAGCGTGCGCTGGATCAGCCGCCCTGGTTCATCGTTGCCCACAGCACCTACCCAGGCGGCCTGGTGTCCGAGCCGGGACACTCCGATCGCCACGTTGCTTTCCGAGCCGGCGATCGACAGGTGCGCGTCACCACCCAGCCGCATCGGGCGAGCGGTCCGCAACGAGACCATGGTCTCGCCGATCGTCAGGAGGTCGGTCATCTCACAACTCCGAAGTGGTTCAGACGTCGAGGGCGGTGCGCGGAAGGTCAAACGCCGAGGGTGGCGCGGAACCCGGCGGCGCGGTCGGCGAGAGCGGTGAGGGATCCGCCGGTGCCCGCGTCCCCCAGCAGCGGCGAGCCGACACCGACAGCAAGCGCGCCGGCAGCCAGGTACTCCGGTGCGGTCTGCGCATCGACCCCGCCGACGGCGAGGAGCGGAGCCTCGGGCAACGGCGCACGGAGCTCGCGGAAGTACGAAGGGCCGTAGACCTTGGCGGGGAAGATCTTGACCGCGGTGGCGCCGAGATCCAGCGCGGCGACAACCTCGGTCGGGGTGAGAGCTCCGCACAGGAGGGGCAGACCGAGGTCCACGCTGCGATGAGCGCCGCGGGTGATCGCGGGGGTGACGACGAAGCCCGCCCCGGCGGCTGCGACCTCGTCGGCCTGCGCGGCCGTGACGACGGTGCCGGCCCCGATGAGGATCGTCGGGTCGTACTCCGAGCGCGCCTTCGCGATCGCGTCGACGCCGCCCGGGGTGGTCAGGGAGATCTCCAGAGCGGTGATCCCGGCGTCGATCAGCGTGCGGACGCAGTCCAGGGCGCGATCCGGCCCGTCGGTGCGGATGATGGCCAGCACCTTGCGGTGCCGGAGTTCGGTCAGCAGGTCCATGGTTCCTCCTCGAAAGTCCACGCTAGGGGATCGCTCCGGACATAGGACGTCCTATACCCTCGGAGTACTGCATCGTGAAATGGCAAGCAACGTCCTGTTGTCCGGTTCAGCTCACGTGGAGGCATCCGCCCATGCCCAGACTCCGAGCCCTGATCAGTGCCGCCGCGGCGATCGGCTTCGCCGTCGCCGGGTTGACCGTACCCGCCGCACCCGCCCAGGCGGCCATCACCCAGACCGTGCTCTTCGACAAAGGCGACGCCGGCTACGGCTGCTACCGCATCCCCGCGATCGTGAAGACCAAGGCGGGCACGCTGCTCGCCTTCGCCGAGGCCCGCCGGTCCTACTGTGCCGACTCCCAGGAGATCGACCTGGTGATGCGCCGGTCCGACGACGACGGCCGCACCTGGTCGGCGGCCCAGACCGTGCTGGCCGGCACCGACTCCGACCCGAACGCGGTCGCCACCCGCGGCAACCCGGCGCCGATCGTCGACTACGAGACCGGCCGCATCGTCCTGCTCAGCACGATGGATCCCGGTACGACGACCCGCCCGCGGACGCCGTACGTGCAGTTCAGTGGCGACGACGGGAGAACGTGGAGCAAGGCCAGAAATATCGGTGATCAGATCGACGATCCGGCCTGGGGCTGGTACGCGACCGGGCCGGTGCACGGGATCCAGTTGACCCGCGGTGCGCACGCCGGACGGCTGGTCGCCGGTACCAACTACGACAACGGAGCCGGCAAGAACGCGGGCCAGTTGGTCTACAGCGACGACCACGGCGAGACCTGGCACAAGGGCGCTACCGACCTGCGCACCGACGCCACTCCGCAGGAGATCAGCGTCGTCGAGAAGGTTGACGGCGGCATCTATGCCGGTGCCCGGAACAACGCCGGCAGCGCGGGAGTCAGCCGGATGTTTGCGGTGAGCAACGACGGTGGCCAGACCTACGCGGCGCCGTACGCGACGATCCCCGGGCTGACCACGCCGGTCGTGCAGGGCTCGCTGCAACGGTTGCGGGCGGTCGATCGCGGTGACAAGTACAACCGGATTCTGTTCGCCGCACCGGCTGATCCGGAACGGCGCCGGTACATGACGATCCGGTCCAGCTTCGACGAAGGGAAGACCTGGCAGTCTGTTGCCGACGGCACCAGGATCACCAGCGACTGGTCCGGGTACTCCGATCTGGCGATCCTCGACACCGGCGAGATCGGCCTGCTGTACGAGGGCGGCACGGTCGACGCCCGTGATCAGATCCGCTTCGCACGCTTCACCGAGAACGACATCGGTCACCCGGACGCGCCGCTCGGCACGACCACCCCGGACCTCTCGGGTCTCGGCAACAACAGCTACCTGCGCGGCGGCACCAGCTCGGTCGCCGGCAAGTTCGGCCAGGCCCGTGACCTCGACGGCGTCGACGACGCCATCCAGCTCCCGTTCGCCGAGTCGCTCGCGGTCGGCGCCGGCGACTTCACCGCGATGGCGTGGATCAAGTACGGCGCCAGTACGGCGAACCAGGCGATCTTCTGGGGCTACGGGATCAACGAGTTCTCCCAGTTCTGGTTGCGCGCCGAGCCGGGGGACAGCCGGATCCGCGGTTTGATCACCACCGGCGGCCAGACCGCGTCGGTCGCGACGACCAAGTCCTACAACGACAACGCCTGGCACCACGTCGCCCTGCAACGCCACGCCGGCACGCTGTCCATCTGGGTCGACGGAACTCAGGCCGCGGCCGTCGCCGCGCCGACCGGTTCGGTCAGTCCGGGGCGGCCGTTCAAGATGTACGTCGGCCAGCGGCTCGACGGCGCGCATCACTTCGACGGCGCGCTGGACGAGGTTCGCATCTACAAGCGAGCCCTCACCACGACCGAGCTCAACAGCATCCGCACAACCAACAGCACCACGGTTCCGAACGCCGTGCTCGATCTGCCGCTCGGGTGACATCAGACCGGCCTGGCGGAGGCGGTCAACCGCCAGGCCAGCTCACCGCTCGCTGGGACGACGGCAGCGTCGTCCGGCCCAGCCTCGGCCAGGTCGAAGACGCGACCCAGCATCGGCTCCACCCCCAGACTCCGGTACGGCGCTTCGTCGGGGAAGCCGGCCAGGTTGCGCCACAACGCGGTCGAGACCGGTTGCCCGGGGCAACTCAATGTCCAGGTGAGCTCGGCGCCGCGGTCCCGGATACTCACGGTCGGGCAGTCGACAAGGATGGCACCGACAGCCGTCGCGTCGGACGGTCCGTAGGTGCCGAGGTCGATCCCGCCTGGCCGCGGCCAGGTCGCGGTGATCCACGGCGCGTTGGCGGGCCAAGGGGTCGGCAGCAGGCCAGCTGCTTCCGGGTACAGGCGACAGGCGGAGCCGGGCGGCGCTGAGATGGTGGCGCCGACAGCGCAGTCGAGAAGTGCGTGAGCGGCCCAGATGAAGCGGAACCCAGGAGGGGCTTGCAACCTGTAGTCGACGGCAACAGTCTCCGCGTCACCCGTGAACCTCCGAGTCAGGGTGGTGCCGGCGTAGGTGACAGAGGTTTCCCAGGGCTGGTTCCACAGGCCGCCGTGGTCAGGGGTTCCACGGACGGTGGGGAAGCACTCGTCCAGCCCACCGGCGTCGGTGAAGGCCTGGTGTCCTGTCCGGGGACCGGTCAGGAGGCCGGGGCCGGACCAGAGCCACTCACGGCCCGCGAGCCGGAGCGAGGTCCAGCGGCCGCCATCGGCGCCGTCGACGGACACCGAACCGACGGAGTCGGTGTGCTCGCTCACCATTCGGCGAAGGAGCCGTCTGGGTGGGTCCAGACGGGGTTACGCCAGGCGTGGCCAGTCTGGTCAGCGGCGCGGACGGCGGCCTCGTCGACCGTGATTCCCAAGCCAGGCAAGGGATTCCACTCCGCATGACCGTTGACCCACGTGAACGGAGTCGGGTCCGTGACGTACGAGGTGAGGTCGCTCGCAACGTTGTAATGGATGCCCCGGCTCTGCTCCTGGATCAGGAAGTTCGGCGTCGCGAACGACACCTGCAGACTCGCCGCGAGCGAGATCGGCCCGAGCGGACAATGCGGCGCCAACAGAGCGCCATGCGCGTCGGCCAGCACTGCGATCCGGCGCAGTTCGGAGATCCCGCCCGCGTGGGAGACGTCCGGCTGCACGACCGCGATCCCAGCGTTCAACGGTGCGACGAACTCGGACCGGTGATACAACCGCTCGCCCAACGCCACCGGGACCGTCGAACTGCCGACGACCTCCGCCAGATGCACCATGTGCTCCGGCAGCACCGGCTCCTCGACGAACATCGGCTGCAGTCCCTCGACCGCGTGCAGAATCCGCCGGGCCCCGGCCACCCCGACACGGCCGTGCAGGTCGATCGCGACATCGCGCGAGTCGCCCAGGGCCTCCCGGGCCGCGGTCAGTCGAGTGACAATGCCGTTGATCTCGGCAACCGACGGCGACGGCTGGATCTGTCCGCTGCCGTTCATCTTCACCGCGGTCATGCCGGCCGCCACCTGCTCGCCGATCTGATCGGCGATCGCGGACGGCTCATCGCCACCGACCCAGGCGTACACCCGGACCCGATCGCGCACCCGTCCACCGAGCAGCGATGCGACCGGAGCGCCGTACACCTTGCCGGCGATGTCCCACAGTGCGTGGTCGATGCCGGCGACCGCGCTGCTCAGCACCGGACCGCCGCGGTAGAAGCCGCCCTTGGTCAGCACCTGCCAATGCCGCTCGATCTGCAGCGGGTCCTGGCCGATCAGGTACTCCGACAGCGTCTCGATCGCGGTCCGGACGACCTCGGCGCGTCCCTCGACCACGGGTTCGCCCCAGCCGACCACGCCGTCGCTCGTCTCGATCCGGCAGAACAGCCAGCGCGGGGGGACCAGGAACGTCTCGATTCTCTCGATCTTCACGCGCGCCGCCAACGCGGCTTCGACCCACGCGGGGAGGATCCGCGGACCTCGGTGAGGTCCTCGGCCGCCTTCGCCAGCAGTTCGCGCATCGCCTGCTCGGCGGCGACCGGGTCGTGCGCCCGGACGGCGTCGACCACGCGGCGGTGGCTCGGCAACGGATCGTCCGACGGTTTCACCTTGTGCACCAACCGGTCGCGGTCAGCCAGGCCGGTCTCCATGATCACTTCCATCTTGGTCAGCAGTTCGTTCCCCGTCGCCGCCAGCAGCGCCCGGTGGAACGCGAGGTCGGCGATCGCCGCGGCGAGGTCGTCGGTCGCCGACGCCATCTCCTCGAGCGCGGCGTCCAGGGCGGTCAGGTCTGAGTCGTCGGCCCGCAGCGCGGCCAGCCGGGCGGCGGCCGGTTCGACGATGCCGCGAACCTCGTGCAGTTCCTCCAGCAGTTCGGGCCGAACGTCGTCGTCGAAGTGCCAGCGGATCATGTCCGCGTCGAGCAGGTTCCAGTCCGACCGCGGCCGGACGAACGTGCCGCGCTTCTGCCGCGCGTCGACGAGCCCCTTCGCCGTCAGCACCTTCAGCGCCTCGCGGACCGCGGTCAGGCTGACACCGAGGTCGGCCTGCAGGTCCGGCACGTTGATGGTCGAGCCCTCCGGGATCTGCCCGGACAGGATGCGCTGGGCCATCACCTCGACGATCTGGCCGTGCAGTCCCCGCGTCACGCCGCGCTGAATCCCCGTCACACCGTTCTCCCTCACGCCGAGTCCTTCACCGCGGACCAGCCGCCGTCGACCACCAGCGTGGTGGCGGTCACGTACGACGCCTCCGACGACAGCAGGAACGCGACTGCCTGAGCCACTTCGTCCGGTTGCCCGAGCCGGCCGACCGCCGTCGCCTTCGCGCTGCGTTCGCGGCTCTCGGCGTCGACACGCTCCCACATCGCGGTCTCGACCGGGCCCGGAAGCACGGTGTTCACGCGGATCGAACCGCCGTACTCGACCGCGAGCTGTCGCCCGAGTGCGACCAGAGCACCCTTCGTCGCCGCGTACGCGGGATGGCCGGGGAGGCCGGCGAGTGCGTGCACAGAAGACATCAGTACGACGGACCCGCGGCCGGCCGCGAGGTCGTCGTACAAGGTCTGGAAGCCGAGGAAGGCGGCGGTCAGGTTCACATCGAGCTGTCGTTGCCAGGACGGCGGCGACAGCTCGTGGGCCGGCTTCACGTCGACGAAGACGGCGTTGCTGACGAGGCCGTCGATCGGACCGAGCTCGTCGCGGCCGCGGGACCGGACCTCGGCCCAGGTGTCCGGCGACGAGACATCACCGAGGACGGCGATCGCCTGGCCGGGCATCTCCTTGCACGGCTGCACGTCGACCTGGACTACGCACGCGCCCTCGGCGAGGAATCGCTCCACGCAGGCCGCACCGATCCCGGACGCGGCACCGGTCACCACGATCACCCGCCCACCCAGCCGCACGTGCGCCTCCTCCACAGCCCAGCTCCACCCAAGCATGCCGGGCAGAGCTTTCCAACGATGAACGAGGCACCAGTTGACCGTGACGGCGATGCCAGGTCAAGCGATTTGCTCGTAATTTACGAATTAATATTGACACCTGCGACCGTCCGCCGCAAGATCGTCCGCAACACACCACTCACTCGACTGGCACGCTGGTCGAGCAGATCTCAGGAGTTTGGGTATGACGGGTCTGGCAGCAGATCGACGGACTTTCCTCAAGGGACTCGGACTGCTCGGGGCAGCTGCCCTGGTGCCCGGGTGCGCGACCTCGACGAACAGTCCGGGCAGCGGCAGCGCGGCCACTGGTGAGCTTTCGCTGCAGTCGAACCTCTCCAGCGAGCAGGCCAAGGCCGCGATGGAGAAGCTCGTTGCCACCTACAACAAAATGGGTGCAGCCAACAAGACCGGTGGGTCCCAGGTCAAGCTGAACACGGTCGCGGCGGAGATCTTCCGGACCCAGTTGCCGACGTACCTGACCTCGGCCAACCCGCCGGACGTCTACACCTGGTACGCCGGGTCGGTCGCGGACTCGTACGCGAAGAAGGACCTGCTGCTCGACGTGTCGAGCGTGTGGGACAGCATGACGAACTACCCGAAGTCGATGCAGACGCTGTCCACCAGCAGCGCCGGGCAGAAGATCTTCGTGCCGACCAGCTACTACTGGTGGGGCATGTTCTACCGCAAGTCGAACTTCGCGAAGTGGGGCGTCACGCCGCCGAAGAACTGGGCCGAGTTCGTCGCGGTCTGCAAGACGATCCAGAGCAAGGGCATCCCGCCGATCGGCATCGGTCTCGGCGACACCCCGTGGGTCGCGTCGGCCTGGTTCGACTACCTGAACATCCGGATCAACGGCGCGCCGTTCCACCGCCAGTTGCTGGCCGGCCAGGGCGACTTCACCGACCCGAAGGTGAAGGCGGTCTTCACCAAGTGGCGCGAGGTGCTGCCGTACTTCGACCCCAAGGGCAAGTCCTTCCCGTTCCAGGAGGCGACGTCGGCGTTGCTGGCCGGCAAGACCGGGATGTTCCTGATCGGCACCTTCTTCGCCGACTCCGCGCCGAAGGACGCGCTGGACGACATCGACTTCTTCCAGTTCCCGATCATCGATCCCGCCGTACCGGTGGCCGAAGAGGCGCCGACGGACGGGTACTTCGCCTCGAAGAAGGCGAAGGATCCCGAGGGCGTGAAGAAGCTCATGACGTGGCTGGCGACGGCCGAGGCGCAGGAGATCTACGTGCAGAGCTCGTCCGGTACGGCGATCCCCGCGAACCCGGACGGCAAGTCCGCGGACACGCCGCTGGTGAAGAAGGGCAAGGCGATGATCGAGAGCGCGGCGGAGCTGACCCAGTTCTTCAACCGCGACTCCAGCGACGCACTCCAGCCGACGGCCGACGCCGCCCTGACCAAGTTCCTGGACAAGCCGGACCAGATCGACCAGATCCTCAAGACCTGGCAGACCGCCGCCCAGAAGGTCTTCAAGGCGTGACTTCCACCCTGACAGAGACAGCTCCCGGCCGGTCCGCACCACGGGCCGGCGGGGGCGCGTCCCGCCGTACCAGGCGCTCCGGCCCGCGGCGGGTGTCGCCGTTGATCCTGGCGTTCGTGCTGGTGCCGTTCGCGATCGAGGCGGTGTGGGTGTTCTGGCCCGCGCTGCAAGGGTTCTGGCTGGCGTTGACGAACTGGGACGGGTTGTCGGCGCCGTCGTTCGTCGGGTTCGGCAACTTCAGCGACATGGTGTCGGATCCGATCTTCCGGACCGCGCTGAAGAACACTGCGATCTGGCTGGTGCTGTTCGGTGGACTCAGTGTGATCGGTGGCTTCGGGATGGCGTTGCTGCTGCAGCGCGAACGTCGTGGCGTCGGCATCTACCGGGCTGCTCTGTTCACCCCGGTGGTCTTCTCGCTGGTCGTCACCGCCCTGATCTGGCGGGTCTTCTACCAACCCGATGGCCTGGTCGACACGGTGTTCCGGTCTGTTGGTCTGGGCAACTTCGTCCGGCCGTGGCTGGCTGACCCGGACACCGCCCTGTACGCCGTGATCGTGCCGGCACTGTGGCGGCAGATCGGGTACGTGATGGTGCTGTACCTGGCCGGCTTGAAGGCCGTCGACCCCGCGCTGTACGAGGCGGCAAAGGTCGACGGTGCCTCGGCCTGGCAGCGGACCCGGTTCGTGACGATCCCACAGCTCAAGGGTGTGAACTCGGTCGTGCTGTCGGTCATCGTGATCGACTCGCTCAGATCGTTCGACATCGTCTGGTCGATGACGAAGGGCGGCCCGTACCACTCGTCCGAGCTGCTCAGCACCTACATGTACTCGACCGCGTTCCAGTCCACCCAGCTCGGCTATGCGTCCGCGCTGGCCGTGGTGATCTTCCTGCTCGCCCTGGCCGTGATCCTCGGCTACCTGATCCGTGCCTTCCGGGAGGAGACATGAACCGCCTGAAGACCTCGGGCTACCACGTGGCGATGGGGCTTGTCTCCATTCTGTGGGTCGCGCCGATTCTCTGGGTGATCGTGATCTCGTTCCGCAGCTTCGACGATGTGGCGGCGAACGGGCTGGGATCACTGCCGCACTCGTTCACGTTCTCGACGTACAAGTCGGCGTGGGAGGACGCGGACGAGTTCCGGGCCCTGATCAACAGTCTGCTGGTGACGATCCCGGCGGTGCTGCTGAGTCTGGGGCTGGCGTCGATCGCGGCGTACGGGCTGGCGCGGTACAGCATCCCGTTGCGGCGGACGATCCTGTTGCTCATGCTGATGGGTAACCTGCTGCCGCCGCAGATCCTGCTGATCCCGATCTCGCGGTTCGTCGAACTGATCGGGTACTACGACACACTGATCGCGCTGATCGCCGTTCATGTCGGGTTCGGGCTCGGGTTCTACACGTTCGTGCTGCACGGGTTCATGCGGGATCTGCCGCGGGAGATCCAGGAGGCGGCGACGATCGACGGTGCGGGGCCGGGCAAGATCTACGCGAGTGTGATCCTGCCGCTGACGCGTCCCGCGCTTGCCGCCCTTGGTGCTCTGTCGTTCACCTGGATCTTCAATGACCTGTTGTGGTCGATCACCGTGATCCGCTCCGGCGAGAAGATGCCGGTCACACCGGCGCTGCTCGGTCTCCAAGGCTTGTTCGTCTCGTCGTGGAACGTGATCGCCGCCGGCACCGTGATCGCCGCGGTCCCCACGGTCGCGGTCTTCCTCCGGTTCCAGAAGCACTTCGTCGGCGGGCTCGCGATCGGAGCCGTCAAGTGAAGACGTGGACGTTGCGCGGCGCAACCACGTCGTACGTCGTCGGCGTCCCCGACCACAACCAGTGGGCCCAGTTGCTTGCCTGGGGCCCCCACGCGGTCACCGAGGGTCCGTCGGTCGTGGCCCCGGTAGGCACCGAGCACTTCCTCCCACGGGCCGACGTAGAACCTCTGGAGTACGCCGTCCGAGGTGTGCGCTACGCATCCCCGGTGGATCTGGAGGTGAGCGGCCCAGACGGCTCAGACGAGCTCCGCCCGGTCTTCACCCAAGCCACTGCAGGTGAGAACACCCTGGCGTTGGAGTTCGTGGATGAGGTGCGGGCGGTGGCAATCGTCTTGCACTACCGCGTGGTCGGGGACGTCACCGAGCGGTGGGTTGCGGTCCACAACAACGGCACCGACGAGCTGCGGTTGCATCGGCACGGCTCGGCGGGTTTCACCGTGCCTACGACCGGTGGCGCGACGGTGAAGTACTTGTGGGGTGAGTGGAACAGCGAGTTCCAGCAGGCCGAGGTCGCGCTCGAGCGCGGCCGGTTCACGATCGGCAGCGCGCAGGGGATCACCGGGCATTCCTACTCACCGTTCCTGTCCGTCGAGGACGGAGGTACGGCGTACGGCGTCCAGCTCGCATGGAGTGGGTCGTGGGAGATGAGCGCCGACGTGGACACCACCGGGCAATTGCGGATCCAGGCCGGACGAGTGTCACCGAGCCTCGGGATCGCGTTGAGGCTGGGGGAGACGTGGGTTTCGCCGAAGGCGGTCGGGGCGTGTAGTGCGGAGGGTGCCGACGGACTGGCTCGCGTCTACCACGCGTACGAGCGGTCGCTGTCGAGGAAGCTCACGCCGAAGGTGCTGTACAACTCCTGGTTCGCGACCGAGTTCGACATCCGCGCCGACCACCAGCTCGAGCTCGCCCGACGCGCCAAGAGCATCGGCGTCGAGACGTTCGTGGTCGACGACGGCTGGTTCGTCGGACGTTCCGACGACACCGGCGGCCTCGGCGACTGGGAGGTCGACCCCGCCAAGTTCCCGAACGGCCTCGACGGATTCATCACCGAACTGAACGACATCGGCCTCGACTTCGGTCTGTGGGTCGAGCCCGAATCGGTGAGCCCGAAGTCCGAGCTCGCCGCGAAACACCCCGAATGGATCCTCCGCACTCCCGGCCGCGACCCGGTCCTGATCCGCAACCAGCTCCTCCTCGATCTGAGTCGGGACGACGTCGCCGACTTCATCTGGACCACGCTCGACCGCCTGCTGTCGACGTACCAGATCAAGTATCTGAAGTGGGATGCCAACCGCCCCCGGCTCGACTCCGGCGACCAGCGGCGAGACCTCGACGGTCGCGTCGGCACCAACCTCTACGCAATCCTCGACCGCCTTCGCGTCGAGCACCCCGAGGTGTACGTCGAGGGATGCGCGGGCGGCGGCGCCCGCGTCGACCTCGGGATGGCCGCGCGGGTCGACACGCTCTGGCCGAGTGACAACACGGCCCCGCTGGATCGGCTCAGGATCCAGCAAGGCTTCCGCACCGGCTTCGCGCCGCACCTGATGAGCTCGTGGGTGACCGATGCCGTCGGCACCCATGACGGACGCGAACGATCCCTCGACTTCCGGTTCCACGTCGCCATGGCCGGCGTACTCGGGATCGGCGCCGACCTGTCGCGCTGGAACGACGAGCAACTGGCCACTGCGGCGCGGTACATCGAGCAATACAAGGGCATCCGCGAGCTGGTTGCCGACAGCAAGGTCTACGGACTGTCCGCCGGTGTGCAGTACGCCAGCGCCACCCGGTCCGTGGTGTTTCTGTGGGAGACCGGCGACGGCAACGTGCGAGGCACCCTGCCGACCCGGCCGCGCAGAGTGCCGCTGGCCGGCCTGGATCCCACGAAGAACTACCGGGTGGGCGACGAGGTCCACCCGGGCAGCTATCTGCTGCAGGTCGGCGTCCGGTGGGACGGCTCGACCGACTCGAACTGCCTGGTCGTCGAAGCCCTCGACTGACCGTTCCGCTCAACGGCAGCAAAGGACAACAGATGAAGCGACTACTTGGTGGGGTGATCGCGGCGGCCCTGGTGGCCGGAGCGTTCGCGATCCCCACGACAACCCAGGCTGTGGCGGCTCAGGCCACAGCTCAGGCCCCAGCTCCCGTGCTCAGCCCGACGCCGTACATGGGCTGGAACACGTACTACGGACTCGGTGGTGACTTCACCGAGGACACGATCAGGTCGGTCGCCGACTCGCTGGTGAGTCGTGGGCTGGCCAAGGCCGGCTACGACATCGTCTGGCTGGACGGTGGCTGGCAGGCCGATCAGTCGCGCAGCGACGCCGGCGACCTGGTCCCGAACCCGGCCAAGTTCCCGAACGGACTGAAGCCGCTCGTCGACTACATCCACAGCAAGGGCCTGAAGGCCGGCATCTACACCGACGCCGGACCCTACATTCCTGGCAAGTGTGGGCTCGGTAGCGGCGGCTACTACCAGCGCGACGCGGACCAGTTCGCCGCGTGGGGCTTCGACGCGGTCAAGGTCGACTACCTGTGCGGGATCGCGGCGAACCTCGACCCGAAGACGGTGTTCACCGAGTTCGCGCAGGCGTTGCGCAACAACGCCAGCCACCGGCCGATGATCTTCAACCTCTGCAACCCGGTCACCTCACCGGACTGGGGCAACTATCCCGAGTCGCAGCAGTCGATCTTCTCCTGGTCGTACGCACCAGGGATCGCCCAGTCGTGGCGGACGTACACCGACGTCGGCTTCCAGGGCGACATCAAGTTCAAGGACGTACTGCGTAACTACGACGCGAATGCGCGGCATCCCGAGGTGGTCAAGCCGGGTGCGTTCAGCGACCCCGACTACCTCGCGCCCGAACTCGGCATGACGGACGAGGAGTTCCGCTCCCAGCTCACGTTGTGGGCGGTGGCCGCGGCGCCGCTCGTGGTCGGCAGCGACATCCGCAAGCTGAGCGCTACGACGATCTCGATGCTGACCGATCCCGACGTACTCGCGATCAACCAGGACCGGGCGGCGGTTCAGGCCGTCCGGGTCGGCGCCGCGGGAACGACGGAGACGTGGGTCAAGCGACTCGCTGACGGCAGCCGCGCGGTGGTGCTGCTCAACCGCGGCGACAGCGCGAAGACGATCACGACGACGGCTTCGGCGGTCGGTCTGGACGGCGCGCGGTTCACCCTGAAGAACGCGTGGACCAACAAGGTCACCGAGAGCGCGGGCACGATCAGCGCGGCGGTTCCGGCGCACGGTACAGCGCTCTTCCGGGTCGAGCCTGCTCGTGGTGTGCCGGGGATCCCGCACGTTACTGCGGGTATTCCGCAGGTGACGAACGTCGGCACCGACATGCAGCCCGATGGAGTCGCTCCGGTTGTTGCCGGTGGCGACGAACTGACGGTGCAGGTTGCCGTCCGCAACGACGGTCTGCTGCCGGTACTCAAGCCGGTCGTGACGGTTGCCGGTGGCACCGGGTGGACCGTCAAGTCGTTGACCAAGGCTCCGAATCTGCTGGCTGGTGGTCAGCAGGCGACGTACCGCTTCACCGTGAAGCTACCCGCCGGCGCCGCCCCCGGATCCGCGAGCCTCACCGCGTCGACGTCGTACGACACGATCGGGTACGGCGTACAGCGGCAGTCGACTGTGTCGCCGGTGGTGGTTGCTCCGGCTCCGCCGACGGGCACGGTTCCGCTCTCGCACCACGAGTGGATCAGTGCGACCAGCGGCTGGATGTCGCCGACCGTCGACGAGAGTGTCGGTGGCGGATCCCCGATCAGCCTGGTCGGTACGACGTACCCGACTGGAATTGGTGTGGCTTCGCCTTCGACGGTTCGCTACTACCTGGGCAAGGCGTGCTCCCACCTGACCGCGACGGTCGGCATCGACGACGCGGTCCGCAACGTCGGGCCGGAAGGCGGCACCGCGACCTTCCAGGTCATCGGCGACGGCAAGGTGCTCTACGACAGCGGCGTCGTGGACCGGGACCACCCGAAGCCGGTCGACGTCGACCTCACCGGAGTCCGCGTCCTCGACCTGTTCGTCGGCGACGCCGGCGACGGCGGCTACAACGACCGCGCCGACTGGGCCGCTCCAACCACAACCTGCTGAGGCCCATCCATCGAGTCGTGGATCCTTGCTCGGGAATCGCCTAGGTGACTGAGCAAATCCACGACTCGATGGGCTAGGGACGGGGCCAGGGGATCTGGTCGGAGCGGAGGAAGGTCCAGGTGCGGCGGTGCCAGGTGGCGGACTGGTGGGCCAGGCGGGTGCTGTAGTCGGACCAGTCCGTGGGCGTTTGGCGGGTCCAGGACTTCTCGGCGGCTCCGGGGAGGCGGGGGAGGAGCATGAGTTCGAGTTCTTCGGCGGTGGCGATGGTCTCGCACCAGATGGCTGCTTCCACGCCGGCGATCTGCGCGTCCGACTCGACGCCGGGGGTGTTCTCGACCGGGTCCCATTCGATGCCGTCGCGGATCGACGTCGCGGGGTAGAACGGCAGGCCGACGCGCTGTCGCAGCTCGTCCTGTGCGGGGTCGGATGATGCGTCGGCGTGCGGGCGGTCGAAGTACAGCCAACTGGTCGGGGAGACGAGCAGCGGCGAACCCTGGGCGATCGCGCGCGGAGCGTCGTACGCCGCCTTCTTCAGGCCCTCGACGAGGATCGGCAGCAGTTCGGCCGGAATCATCGCGCTCATCGCGTCGGCGTCCATCGAGTCGACCTCATGGACGTCCATCCAGTACTGCACCACTTCGTCCCGGCTGATCGACGCACGGGCGATCTCCTGCCAGCCGACGACGCGCTTCCCGCGGGCGCGGACCAGGGCGACGGCCCGTTCGACGAACGCGGCATGCGCCTCGTCGGACATGCCGAACGCTTCGTCACCGCCGATGTGGACGTACGCGCTCTGCGGGAACTGCGGGATCACCGCGTCGAGCACGTCCTCCACGAATGCCCAGGTCTCGGGCCGGTCGGGGTCGAGTGTGCTCAGCTGGAGACTGGCCCCGTTGCCGAGCTCGATGGAACGCAGCTCCGCCGGCGCAAGCTCAGGGCACGCGCGGAACACAGCCGACGTGTGACCAGGCATGTCGATCTCGGGGACCACAGTCACGAAGCGCTCGGCGGCGTACGCCACCAGCTCCGCCAGCTCGGCCTGCGTGTAGTAGCCACCGGGACGATCACCAATCGCGGCCGCTGCGCCGACACCGGTCAGAGCAGGGCGTGAGGGTACTTCGATCCGCCAACCCTGGTCGTCGGTGAGGTGGAGATGAAGCACGTTGAGCTTGTACAGCGAGCACATCTCGATGACACGGCGGACCTCTGCCGGTCCGTGGAAGGTTCGTGCGACGTCGAGCGACAGCCCGCGCCAGGCGAATCGCGGTCCGTCGATCACGCGGAGTGCCGGCAACTCCGAGCTGCCATCCTGCGCGTACGCCGTGATGAGCTGCCGGAGCGAGGTCAGGCCGCGATGCACCGCCTCCGCCGTCGGACCCCAGACGCGCACGCCCGCACTGGTGACCTCGAGTCCGTGGCGTTCGTCCGCGCTCTCGTTGCCGTCGGCCCGCAGACCCGAGGCCGGTGCGATCTCGTCGATGCCGGAGTTGTCGACGAGGACAGTGACACCGGGAGAGCCGCCGACAGACAGCTCGATGCCGGCGTCGATCCGGACGTCCTCGACGAAGCGCGCAGCGAGATCGGTGAGGTCAGCCGCCTGTACGGCGACGCCCAGGCCGTCCCTGATGACGAACATCCCGTCCGGCGTCGTCGTCGCGGCCGGGGCGGGGATCAGCGGGAGATTCATCAGGCTCCTGACAGGCAGGGTGGTGGCCGGAGGCTTCGCGGGACCACCGGCCACCACGTTGGTATTGGATCAGATCTTCCGGCCGGCGGGCAGGGGGGTCCCGTCGGGCCGGGTGGATTCCTTCGAGGTTCGGAGACTCGCCGTTTGATGGTGACATCCTGTTCATGGTGAGGCAGTCTCCTTCTGTCGGGAAGTGCTCGTTTCGACATTTGAGGAGACAATTGTGCGCAGAGTACGCCGCCCACGCACCCTCGCCGCCGGACTCGCGGTCCTGCTGACCGCCGGCCTCGCCCCGCCCGCCGCTCAGGCCGTTACCACATCGGTACCGGTGCAACTGGTCTCGATCACCGATTTCCACGGCTACCTGCGGCCTCCGTCGCCGGCCGACGGCGGGACCATCGCCGGCCCCGGCGGGACCACCCAGGTCGTCGGCGGGGCGGCGTACCTGGCCACGCATCTGCAGAGCATCCAGGCCGGCCACCCGAACTCGATCTTCTTCGCCGACGGTGACAACTTCTCCGGCTGGCCGTTCGAGGTGGACGCGCACGCGGACGAGCCGACGCTCGAGGTGCTGAACGCGCTCGGCGTCGAGTTCTCCAGCGTCGGCAACCACGAACTCGACATCTCGAAGAGCTTCCTGGTCGACCATATGACCAAGGGCAAGTGCTTCGGCAAGGTCGGCGTCGACAGTTGCTTCACCGACTCCACCGGCCGCCGGTTCCACGGCGCGGACTTCGAGTTCCAGTCGGCCAACATCGTCGATGCCAAGGGCCGTACGATCGTCGCGCCGTACACGATCCGCTGGGTGCGTGACCACGGCCGCAGCTACCCGATCGGCTTCATCGGGATGACGGTCCCGGACACTCCTGTCGGCTCGACCTCGTACCAGCCGGATCTGACCGCACTCGACCCGGTCGAGTCGGCGAACCGTGCCGCGGCGGAGCTGACCCGCAAGGGCGTGAAGGCGATCGTGCTGAACATGCACGACGGCGGTACCGACGCGTCCGCGACGTACGACGACTGCGTGAATCCGACCGGTCCGGCGGTCGAACTCGCGCGCAAGGTGACGTCGCAGATCGACGCGATCGTCACCGGTCACTGGCACGCCGCGTTCAACTGCAGCATCCCGGACCCGGACGGCAACCCCCGCCCGGTCGTCGAGGCCGCGAACCACGGCCGGCTGATCAACGAGATCAACCTCCAGCTCGACGGCCGCACCGGCGAGGTGCTCCGCGACAAGACCACGTCGGCCAACCACGCCGTCACCCGCGACGTCACGCCCGACCCGAAGATCCAGAAGATCGTCGACTACTGGGCCGCCGCCGGAGATCGCAAGTACGCCGAACCGGTCGCGACCATCACCGGCGACTTCACCCGCACCGCGAACTCCGCCGGTGAGAGCACCCTGGCCGACCTGGCTGCCGACGTCCACCTGTGGACCGCCCGGCAGAACGGCACGGCCGACCTCGGCATCATCGCCGCCAAGCCCGCCGTCGGAAGTACGGCGTTGCGCGCCGACCTCCTGGTTGCCAACAGCAACAAGCCGGGCGATGCCGACGGCCGGGTGATGCTCGGTGAGTCGTGGGACGCGTACGGGTACGGCAACCCGGTCCTGACCGTGAGCCTCACCGGTGCGCAACTGGACGCCGTACTCGAGCAGCAGTGGCAGACGCAGACCGACGGTACGGTGAAGTTCGCGCCGCTCGCGGTGTCGGGCAACGTCGGCTACTCGTTCGACGCGAGCCGGCCGGTCGGCGACCGTGTCGATCCCGCAGACGTGAAGATCGGCGGCGCCGCACTCGACCCGGCCAAGACCTACCGGGTGGCCGCACTCGCCTACACCGTGATCGGCGCCGACGGGTACGCGGCGTTCAAGAGCTACACCGACCCGGTCCGCAACAACACCGACCACGAAACCTTCGCGGCGTTCCTCAAGACCCACAAGACCTTGACTCCGGCGCCACTGACGCGGGTGACCCAGAAGAACTAGTCCGTCCGACGACGCGTGCGGTTTCCGGTGGCATAGTCGGTATGTGGTGCTCACGTTCGATGGGGATCTGGAGTTCGACCCGGCGTTGTTCGAGATTCGCCGGGCCGGAGTGCCGGTGCCACTGGAGCCGCAAGCGTTTGATGTTCTGGCCTATCTCGTCTCTCACCGTGACCGGGTGGTGGCGAAAGAGGAGTTGATGGACCGGGTCTGGGGCGGCCGCTTCGTCACCGAGGCGGCCGTCACCAGCCGGATCAAGCAGGTACGGCGCGCGCTCGGCGACGACGGTCACAGTCAGCGGATGATCCGGACTCTGCACGGCCGGGGGTACCGTTTCGTCGCGCCGGCCGACGCGCGGACCGAGCCGCGGCCGATCGAGCCGGTCCGCTACACCGTCAGCGACGGTCTCCACATCGCGTATCAGGTGACCGGCGGCGGTGACCTCGACATCGTGCTGATCTCCGGGTTCGTCTCCCACCTCGAGCAGGACTGGGGCGATCCCCGGCACGCCCACTTCCTGCATCGGCTGGGGACGTTCGGCCGGCTGATCCGGTTCGACAAGCGGGGCACGGGGATGTCGGACCGCCCGTCAGGTCTGCCGGACGTCGAGACGCGGATGCACGACGTCCTCGCCGTGATGGATGCGGTCGGCTCCCAGCGAGCCGTGCTGATCGGGTACTCCGAGGGCGGCCCGATGGCGATCCTGTGCGCTGCCACTCACCCGGAGCGGGTCGTGGGCCTGGTCCTGTACGGCGCCTACGCCAAGCGGATCTCGACAACGGACTATCCCTGGGCGCAGACCAAGGAAGAGTGGAGCCTCTACACCGATCAACTGGTGAACCGGTGGGACTGGGAGTCGGACATGCGGTTGCGCTGCCCGTCGGCCGACGTACCGATGCAGCGGTGGTGGGCACAGCGCATGCGAGCGTCCGCGACACCGTCGACCGTGCGGGCGCTGCTGGACATGAACTCGCTCGTGGACGTGCGAGACGCGTTGCCTGCGGTACGGGTCCCGACGCTGGTGCTGCATCGACTTGGCGACGCGCTCGTCGATGTCGGCGGCTCGCGGTACATCGCCGAGCGCATTCCTGGGGCGCGGCTGGAACTGCTCGACGGCGCTGACCACTTCGTCTCGGGGAACCCGGACCAGATCCTCGACCCGATCGAGCAGTTCGTGCGGGAGCTCCCGGATCCGGCGGGGCACGCGCCGGCGTTGGCGGCGGTGATCGCGCCGGCCGGATCGGGTGCCGATGATCTGGCAACGAGCCTGGCAGGCGCGGGCGGCCGTCGGTGCGCGGGTCCGGGCGGCCGGGCGGTGGTGCTGTTCGACGGTCCCGCCACCGCGGTGCGTGCCGGACTCGCCAACCTGCAGGGCGCCGGCAAGCTCGGTGTCGCGATCGCCGAGGTACCGCGGGACGAGACCGAGCTCGACGCGTACGGCGTACGGGTCGCGATCGAACTCGCCGACCAGGCACCTCCGGGGTCGGTGTGGCTGACTCCCGGGGTGCGTGATCTGCTCGCTGGTTCGGGGATCGCGACCGAGCCGGTCGACGACGGGATGTACCGCGCGGCGCGATGCAACTAGTGCCCTGCGCCGCAATCGCTCAAGGATCTCCGACGCAGGGCACTAGGCGGTGGCGACGTCGATCGACACCGGGACGCCGTGCGTGATCACGTCGTACACCGCCGAGCGGTTCATCGACTGCTCGACCAGACCCCGCAGCTTCTCGGCCCCGGCGTCGCCCTTGACGTGGAAGACGACGCGGATCGCCTCGTAGCCGTTGCGTACCTCGGGGTCGAGTCCGAGGATGCCGAGCAGGTTGATGTCGCCCTCGACCGTCGAGGTGACCTCCTCGAGGTCGATGCCCCGGGCCGCGGCGATGTTCGCCAGGCCGGACGTGAGGCAGGCGGCCAGTGCGTGCAGCAGGTGCTCGGCCGGTGTGGGGCCGTTGTCGTTGCCGACCAGCACCGGCGGGTGGTCCGCGTCGAACGTGAAGTCCGCGGGCCGGGTGTTCTCCTGCCCGGCGCCGTAGAACGCGTTGATCGTGCCGCGGTTGTGCGTGCCGCTGATCCACCGATTGGTGGCGCGGAACTGGAAGCGGGCGATCTCGGGCTGTGCCTTGACGGCGTCGAGCGTCGCGAACAACGTGGCGGTGTCGACACCGTTGCGGCGGCTGTCGGTCGTGGCTGCGGTCATGATGCTGTTCCTTTCAAGCGGCCAGATGCGCTGTGAATCCGGGAAACGAGGCGAGCTCGTCGGCCTCGCGTTCGAGCGCCTCACTGAGTTGGAGTTGCAGCTCGACGAAGCGGTCCGGTGGTGGGAAGGCGGTCAGGGCGCGGGTCAGGTCGAACACCTCGCGCAGCATGGCGTCCCGCGTCCGCTGGTACGACGTCATCGCGGCCCGTTCGAGCGTGGGATCGTCGAGGCTGCGGTCGATCGCGGTCGCGAGCAGCTCCGCGTCACGGAACGCGTCGGTGATGCCGTGCCCGGTGATCGGATCCCGGTGGTACCCGGCGTCGCCGACGAGCGCCCACCCCGGGCCGTGGGACTGACGAAGGTAGTTCGGGAGATCCGCGATTCCACGCAGCCGTGCGGTGACACGTCCGGCGCGGACTCGGTGGCCGAGGTCGGGCACCAGCAGCTCGAGCTGCTGGACGAACGCGGCGGTCCGTCCGGAGCCCGCCGTACGGATCGGTTCGAGCAGCGGAGTCGGCCGGATCAGCCAGACACACGCCGCGCCGTCATGTGTCGGGAACACGCCGGCGAACGTGTCCGGCGCGATGTGGAACTCGTACGTGTCCGACCTGAGCCCGGTCACGTAGGTGTAGAAGACCGCGCACGGCGACGTGAACTGCTCGTAGGTCCCGGCGCCGAAGTACCCGGCCATCCGGGAGCCACGGCCGTCTGCGCCGACGACCATGCGGGCCGGCAGTTCGACGCGGTCGCCGTCCGCGGACCGGCCGACGATGCCGGCGACCCGGCCGTCGTCCGATCGCAGCAGGCCGGTCGCGGTCACCTCGGTCCGGAGCTCCGCCCCCGATTCCACCGCCGCGTCCACCAGCAGACCGTCGAGGATCCGGCGACGTGGCGCGACCAGGACGTCCACGCCGGCGCGCTCCTTGATCCGCCGTACCTTCGGCTCCCCCTCGATGCCGAACAGAACGTGCGTGATCGCCGGCGCACCGCCGGCCAGGACGCGATCGAGAAGCCCCCACCGGGCGAGCTGGACGACGCCGCCGCGAATGAGTCCGTGCGTCGACAACGTGTCACTCGGCAGCCGCGTCTTGTCGACCATGAGGACGTCGTGCCCCATCCCAGCCACCAACCGAGCAGTCGCCGCCCCCGCACACCGAGCCCCAACCACCACAACGTCGTACATCTCCCCGCCCCCATCTCCGATGAGACGACTCTGCGCGGGGTACGCCGCCGGAAGCTTGGAGACCAGGTGGAGGATCCGATCGTCACGAATCCTCCACAATTGCCCGAGCCGCGGTACGGCGCGTCAGCGGGAGCGGTGCTGCTCCGCGAGATCCTTCAGGTAGAGGGCGCTGGCCTTGGGGATGCGGGCCTGGGTCTCGTAGTCGACCCGGACGATGCCGAAGCGTTTGGCGTAACCGTAGGCCCATTCGAAGTTGTCCATCAGGGACCAGGCCAGGTAGCCGCGGATGTCGGCGCCCTGGTTGATCGCGGCAGCGACAGCGGCCAGGTGGGACGTGAAGTACGCCGTCCGGTCCGCGTCGGCGACGAAGCCGGTGGAGTCGGGTACGTCGTCGAAGGCGGAGCCGTTCTCGGTGACGACCATCGGGAGACCGGGGTAGTCGCGGCTGATGCCGACCAGCAGATCAGTGAAGCCCTCCGGCACGATCTCCCAGTCCATCGCGGTGCGCGGCTTGTTCAGCGGAAGCGTCCGGCTGACCGGCAGGCCGCTGGAGTCGACCGTGCTGCCGTCCTCGGCGTACCCGGTGAACTTCTGGCTGAAGTAGTAGTTCACTCCGAGTACGTCGATCGGCGCCGCGATGATCTCGAGATCGCCGTCGAGTACCGGCAGCTCGACGCCTTCGGCAGTCAGGTCGGCAACCACATCGGCCGGATAACGACCGTGCACCAAAGGATCGAGGTAGATCCGCCGCCCCATTCCGTCCGCCCGCCGGGCTGCGTCGACGTCCGGCTGGGCGTCCGAGGCCGGGTACGCCGTAGCAACGTTCAACGTGATCCCGATGTCGAGCTTGCGTGGTGACGCCTCACGCATCCGGCCCGTGGCAAGGCCATGCGCGAGCAGCAGATGATGCACAGCAGCCAACGCTGCCGGGTATTCACGCCGCCCCGGAGCATGAGCGCCGTACGCATAGCCCAGCATCGCCGAACACCACGGCTCGTTGAGCGTGGTCCAGGTGTTCACCCGGTCGCTCAAGGCCTCGAACACGAGCATCGCGTAGTCGGCGAACCGGTACGCCGTGTCGCGCACCGGCCAGCCGCCCGCGTCCTCGAGCTCCTGCGGAAGATCCCAGTGGTACAACGTCACCCACGGATCGATGCCCTGCGTCAGCAACTCGTCGACGAGCCGGTCGTAGAACGCGAGCCCGGCCCGGTTCACCGGGCCCTTGCCGCGCGGCTGGACCCGCGGCCACGCCACCGAGAACCGGTAGGTGTCCAGGCCGAGATCCTTGATCAGGGCAACGTCCGCCGGCATCCGATGGTAGTGGTCGCAGGCGATGTCACCGGTGTCGTCGTTGTCGATGGCACCGGGCACCCGGCAGTACGTGTCCCAGATCGAGGGCGTCCGGCCGTCGACGTTCACCGCACCCTCGATCTGGTACGCCGACGTTGCGACCCCCCACCGGAAGCCGGCCGGAAGTCCCGTGATCAGGTCGGCGTCCCCCGAGACAGAAGTTGTGCTCATTGTGGCCTTTCGGATGTCGGAGAGATCAGGCGACCGGCACGCGGCCGGGGAGCCAGCAGGCAACGGCACGGCTGGGATCGTTGCGCGACGACGGGACACCGAGGACCGGGATCTCCGTCGAGCAACGGTCGAACGCGTGCGGGCAGCGCGGATGGAACGAACAGCCCGACGGCATTCCGCGCAGGTCGGGTGGTGAGCCCGGGATCCCGGCGAGTTCCCGGCGCGGGCCGCGCAGCGCCGGGAAGGACTTCAGCAGTCCCTCGCTGTACGGGTGCAGGGAGTCGGTGTACAGGTCGGCGGAGCGGGCCTCCTCGACGATCCGGCCGCCGTACATGATCGCGATCCGGTCCGAGAACTCGACCAGCAGCGACAGGTCGTGGGTGATGAACAGCACCGAGAACCCGAGCCGCTCGCGCAGTTCGACCAACTGGGCCAGGATCTGCCGCTGCATCACCACGTCGAGCGCGGTGGTCGGCTCGTCCATGATGACGATCTGCGGTTCGAGTACGAGCGCCATCCCGATCATCACCCGCTGCCGCATACCGCCGGACAGTTGGTGCGGGTACGCGTCCATCCGGTCGGCGGAGATGCCGACCAGCTTCAGCATCTCGTGTGCCCGGCTGGTCCGCGCGGACGGCGACAGGCCGGGCTCGTGTGCCTTGATCACGTCGAGCATCTGGGTCGAGACCTTGTGCACCGGGTTGAGCGAGTTCATCGCGCCCTGGAACACGATCGACGTCTCGGCCCAGCGGAAGGCCCGCAACTCCGGGTCGGTCAGCGCCATCACGTCGTACGCATCGCCGTTCGGCGGGTGGTAGACGACCGATCCGCCGCTGATCACGCCGGGTGGTGGCAGCAGCCGCGTGACGCCGTACGCGAGGGTCGACTTGCCGCTCCCGCTCTCGCCGGCCAGTCCGAGTACTTCGCCGCGGTGCAAGGTCAGCGTGACGTCGCGAACCGCCTGGACCGCCTGGTCGCCGAGGCCGTAGTCGACGTGGAAGTTCTTGATCTCCAGCACCGGCTCGTTCATGCGGCCTCCTCCTTACGCCGTACGACGGGAGTCGCGGGGGCATCCTTGGCACCCAGGACCGGCGTGAAGCCGACCCGCATCCGGACCGAGTGACCGTCCTTGGTCTTCACCTTGGTGTGGCCGCTGCTGCGCAACCGCGGACTGACGAACTCGTCGATGCCGAAGTTGATCAGCGACAGCGCCGTACCGAGCAGGGCGATCGCCAGACCGGCCGGGACGAACCACCACCACGCGCCCTGGGCCAGCGCCTGCTGGCTCTGCGCCCAGAACAAGATGGTGCCCCAGTTCCACTCGGAGATCGTCGAGATGCCGATGAACGCGAGCGTGATCTCCGACATCACCGCGAAGATCACCGTGCCGACGAAGCCGGAGGCGATGATCGCGGTCAGGTTCGGCATGATCTCGGCGGTGATGATCCGCCAGGTGCTCTCACCGGTCGCCCGGGCCGCCTCGACGTAGTCGCGCCGGCGCAGCGACAGGGTCTGCGCCCGCAGCACCCGGGCGCCCCAGGCCCACGACGTCAAACCGATGACCAGGGCAACCATCAGGTCGCCGGCGGCGGGGATGGTCGAGGCGACGATGATGATCAGCGGCAGTGCGGGGATCACCAGGAACACGTTCGACAGCGCGGACAGGCTCTCGTCCGCGGCGCCGCCGAGGAAGCCGGCGCTGACGCCGATCAGGATCGACAGCGCGGTCGCGACGATGCCGGCCAGCAGGCCGACGAACATCACGCCGCGGGTGCCGACCAGGACCTGGCTGAAGATGTCCTGGCCGAGGTGCGTCGTACCGAACCAGTGCTTGCCGGACGGCGCCTGGATCAGGTCACTGCTGCGGGCGGACGGATCGTACGGCGCGATCCACGGTCCGATGATCGCGATCAGGCAGAAGAACCCGAGCACGATCAGACCGGTCGCGGCCTTCGGATTGGCGACGAACCGCAGCCGGCGGCGCTTGGCCGGTGTGGCCGCGACCTCCGGGCCCCCGGGCGTGACCGCGGTGATGGTGGTGGCTGGTGCGGACACGGGTCAGCCTTCCTTCCGGGTACGCGGGTCGAGGAGCAGGTAGGCGATGTCGGCCATCAGGTTCGCGACCAGCACCGACAGCGTGATCACCAGGAACACGCCCTGCATCAGCGGATAGTCCTTGGAACCGACGGCCTGGAACAGGTTGTAACCGATGCCTGGATAGGAGAAGACGATCTCGACCAGCAGCGTGCCACCGACGATGAAGCCGAGCGCCAGCGCGAAGCCGGACACGTTCGGCAGCAGAGCGTTGCGGGCCGCGTAGCTGACCATCACCCGGCGCTCGGGCAGGCCCTTGGCGTGCGCGACGGTGATGTAGTCCTCGGACGCGACCGTGACCATCATGTTGCGCATGCTGAGGATCCAGCCGCTGACCGACGAGATCAGGATGGTGACGGCCGGCAGCAGGCTGTGCTGGATCGCGCTGCCGATGAACTCGCCGTTCCAGGACGGCACCAGGCCGGGCTCGTAGCCGCCCGACGACGGGAAGATACTGTCCGGTCCGGCCAGCAGCGTGATGGCCAGGAGGCCGAGCCAGAAGTACGGGATCGACGACAGGAACGTTGTCACTGGCAACAGTCCGTCCAGCCACGAACCGCGTCGCCAGCCGGCCAGTACGCCGAGCGACGTACCGATCATGAAGCTGGCGAACGTCGTGATGCCGACCAGCGCGATCGTCCACGGCAGGCTCTGCCGGAGGATCTCCGAGACCGGTGTCGGGAAGAAGGTGAACGACAACCCGAGGTCGCCGTGGAAGATCTGGCCCCAGTAGTCGACGTACTGACTCCACAGACTGGCGTTCTTGTCCAGGCCGAACAGCACGTACAGCGACTGGATCGCGTCCGTGCTCAGCTGGCCCTGGTACTTGTTGATCAGCGAGGTGACCGGATCGCCCGGGATCAGCCGGGGGATGAAGAAGTTGATCGTGAGCGCGGCCCACGCGGTGAACAGGTAGAAGGCGATCCGCTGCAGCAGGTACTTCACTTCGCGACCCCTTCCTCGTAGAGCCAGCAGGCCGCCCAATGACCGTCGTTGGCGGGCAGTTCGAAGCGGGGCGGAAGATCGGTCGAGCACTTCGGCATCGCGTGCACACAGCGCGGGTGGAACCGGCAGCCGCTGGGCGGCGCGATCAGGCTCGGCGGCTCACCGCTGCCCTGGTCCTCCGGGGCGCGCGGATCGCCGACGCGGTCGAGGCGATCAGGGTCCGGCGCGCTCTCGATCAGCAGCCGCGTGTACGGGTGGGCCGGGTGCTGGGTGACGGTTTCGGAGTCGCCGCCCTCGACCATGCGCCCGGCGTACATCACCAGGGTCTCGTCGGCGAAGTACCGGGCCGAGGCGATGTCGTGGGTGATGTAGAGGATGGCGAGGTTGAGCCGTTCCTTCAGGTCACGCAGGAGATTCAGTACGCCGAGCCGGATCGACACGTCGAGCATCGACACCGGCTCGTCGGCGAGCAGCGCCTCCGGGTCGGCACCGAGGGCACGGGCGATGGAGACGCGCTGGCGCTGACCGCCGGACAGTTCGTGCGGGAACTTGTCCAGGTAGCGCTCCGGGGGAGTGAGCTGGACCCGCAGCAGCAGGTCGCGCAGGTTCTCCTCGAGCTCGGCCGCGTTGGTGCCGGCCCGGCCGTGGATCCGCAGCGCGCGGGTCAGGTGGTACCGCACGGTGTGCGTCGGATTCAGCGAGGCGAACGGGTCCTGGAAGATCATCTGGACCTGGCGGCAGTACGCGCGGAACCTGCGGCCGCCCTTCACCGTGACGGACTCGCCGTGCAGCCGGATGTCACCCGACGTACGGCCGTACAGCTGGGCGAGCAGCCGGGCAACGGTCGACTTGCCCGAGCCGGACTCGCCGACGAGTGCGGTGACCCGTCCCCGGCGCAACGTGAGCCTGATGTCGTCCACGGCGTGGACTGCCTTGCGATCCCGGGTGAGCAGGTCGCGGATCCCCCGCCGTACCGGGAAGTGCTTGGTGAGGCCCTCGGCCTCGAGGACCACCTCGGTGTCGGTCACCGTCATGGAATCGGGACTCCTCGGTTCATGGCGCCGCGGCGCCAGGCGGTCAGGCCTGGCGCCGCGGGCCGCGCCTCACTGGGCGCCGGCGGGCTTCAGGTTCAGGACGATCTGCAGAGCGTTCTGCTGGGTCGGCTGGGCCGGCCCGTACTGGTTCTGCTCGTCGGGCCAGCCGACCCAGTTCTTCGTGCTGTAGAGACCACCGACGTTGGAGGCCGAGGTGGGGATCACCGGCATCTGCTCGACCATGATCTTCTGCAGCGTGTTCAGCGCGGTGGTCCTGGTGGCGTCGTCGGTCGCGTTGGCGTACTGGTCCAGCGCCGTGGTCGCCTCCGGGCTGTTGAACCGCCCGTAGTTGCCGCTGACGCCGCCCTTGCCGACCGGCTTCAGGATCTTGCCGTCCATGATGTTCTGGTAGATGTCGTACGGCGTCGCGCCGCCGTTGGTCCAGTGCATCGCGGCGTCGAAGTTGCCCTCGTCGATGTTCTTGAACCAGGCGTCCTGGTTGGCCTTGTCCACGGTGGCCTTGATCCCGATCGTGGACAGGTTGTCCTTGATGATCTCCAGGTCGGTGATGTAGTCCGACCAGCCCGCCGGGTCGGTCAGCGTGATCGTCACCGGCTTGCCGGTCGGGTCCTTGAGGACGTCGCCCTCGAGCTTGAAGCCGGCGTCGGTCAGCTCCTTCTTGGCGGCCTCGACATCGACCGAGTGCTTCTTGTCCTTGAAGTCCGGGGCGATGAACGACTCACCGGCCGGCGTCGGGATGCCGGTGACGGACTCGACCTTCGGGTAGAAGTAGCCGGCCTCACCCTGCATGAAGATGTCGTCGCGGTTGATCACCTTGTCCATCGCCCGCCGCAGCGCCGGGTTGTCGAACGGCTTGCGGGTGGTGTTGATCCACAGGCCGTGGATGCCGAGGTTCGCCGGGAACCACAGCTTGTGGTTCTTCGGGTCCTTGTCCTGGTAGACGGCCTTCACGTTCGGGACGAAGACGAAGCTCCACTCCGAGGCGCCGTTGGCCAGCGCGGTGGTCTGCGCGTTGTTGTCGTTGTACGACGTGTACCGCAGTTCCTTCACCTTCGGGAGGTCCTGCCAGTACGAGTCACGCAGCACCAGCGTGGTGGTCTGTGGGGTGAACGACTTGACCGTGTACGGGCCGGTGCCGATGGGGCTCTTCAGCGTGTCCTGGGTCGGGTCCTTCAGCGTGGACCACTGGTGCTTCGGAACCACGAAAGCGGTCAGGATCTTGTTCTGGTTGACGAACTGGGACCGGGTGAAGGTCAGGTCGACCTTGTTGCCGGAGGTGGTGATGGTCCCGTACGGGATCGCCTCCGGGTTCAGGGCCTCGTTGTCCTTGCGGATCTGGAAGGAGTACGCGACGTCCTCGGCGGTCATCGGCTGGCCGTCGGACCACTTCACGCCGTCGCGGACGGTCAGCGACAACTTGGTGTAGTTCGCGTCGAACTTCCACTCGGTGGCCAGCCAGGGTTTGCCCGCCTCGGTCGGCTTGATGCCGTTGATCATCACCAGCGGCTCGAAGATCATCCAGCGGTAGCCCAGCGAGGCGCCCGAGGAGGAGCCGAGGAACGGGTTGTGGTTCTCGGTCTGCGGGCCGTTCGGCATACCGACATTCAGGACGGTCGCGGTACTGCCGGAAGCGCTGCTGTTGGTCTTCCCGTCCCCGTTACTGCAGGCAGCCAGTGCGGCTGCCGCGAGCAAGCCCGACAGGGCCAGCGCGACAGTGCGTCGTGCTCGCATCGGTTCCTCCTGTGCTTCTGTTGGCGGATGGCCCACCCTGAGCCGGTGGGCCAGTGCATGGTGGCGTGGGAACGCTCTCATGGGAAGAGCTGACGCCTTAACGGATCGATATCGGGGGGTACGCCGGCGGCGGGACAGGGGCAGCTGCCCCGCCACCGGAGTCTCAGTGGGACCGGGCCCTGGGGGCGGGACTGGACGCGGTCCGCGGGGCGGCTTTCGGGGCGGTTGAGCTGCGGACGATCAGGGTCGTCGGCAGCACTTGGGGTTCGTCGGGCAGCGGGGTGCCGCCGAAGTAGCCCATCAGCATCCGGGCGGACGCCTGGCCCATCTGGCGCATCGGCTGATGCACCGTGGTCAGCGGCGGTTCGGTGTGTTCGGCGTACGGGATGTCGTCGAAGCCGATCACCGACACGTCGTTCGGCACGTTCCGCCCGGTCTCGCGGACGGCCTGGATGGCACCGCCGGCGGACAGGTCGTTGTGGGCGAAGACGGCGTCGAACTCGAGACGCTGGTCGAACGCGTGCTGGATGCCGCGGCGTCCGCTCTCGTGGGTGAAATCGCCTTCGAACACGAGTCTCGGATCGAGCTCGATACCGGCTTCGGCGTAGGTGTCGCGGAAGCCGTCCAGGCGTTCGTGGGTGCAGCCGAACCGCTCGACACCGGTGATCACCAGCGGCCGGTGCCGGCCGAGCTCCAGCAGGTGCCGGGCGGCGCACTCACCGCCGGCGTAGTTGGTGGTGGCGACGGACGGGAACTGCGGGCGCTTGGCACGGTCGTCGATCAGGACCACCGGGAGGCCGCGCGCGTGCAACTGCTCGATGTAGGTGAGGGTGCCTTCCGGCTCGATCACCAGCAGGCCGTCGAACGACTGGGCCGAGACCTGCGAGGCGAACTGGTGCATCGACTCCTCACCCCGGTTGAAGGTGAACAGCAGCAGTCCGTAGCCCTCGCTCTCGACCACGTCGACGGCGCCCTGCAGCACCTCGCCCATCCAGGGCCAGGTGAGCGAAGGGACCAGCATGCCGACGATCCGGGTCCGGCCACGGGCCAGGCCGACCGCGCGGGCGCTCGGCACGTAGCCGAGCTCGGCGATCACCTGGCGGACCCGCTCTGCGGTCCGCAGATCGAGCTCGCCCTTGCCGTTGAGCACGCGCGACACGGTGGTCTTGCTGACACCGGCACGCGCCGCGACATCGGCGATGGTGATCGACATGCTGACTCCCCTCGGGCGGTCGGGGTCCAGTCCGGGACCGGTGACGGAACCGGTTTCGGAAGCGGTTCCGTAGAGTGAAGCGGAGACGACGCGGGGTCGTCAATCACAGGGTGGTAACGAATCGCGGCTTAATTCACAACTTGGAGGAAGGCGCCTCTTCCGGGCCGCCGGTACGGCGTGATGGACTCGGGGCGAGCGGCCTGCCTGGGGCCGGACCAGGTAGGGGCAGGGCATGGACGTTCGGCGGACCACTGTGCGCGACATGCGCCGGTCCAACCGGTCGGTGATCCTCACCGGCATCTTCCGCGACGGCCCGCTCAGCCGTCAGGAGTTGAGTACCCGAACGTCGTTGAGCGCGGCCAGTGTCAGCAACCTGGTCTCCGAACTGATCGCCGAAGGCGTGGTCGAGGAGGCCGGCTCGGTCGAGTCCGAAGGCGGTCGGCCACGCGTCCTGCTGCGAGTGTCCCCGACGTTCCGGTATGTCGTCGGCGCCGAGGTCGGCGAGACCCGCGTACGGGTCGAACTGTTCGACCTCGCGATGCGAGTACTCGCCCGCGCCGACCACCCGATCCACTCGCCGACACCGGCGATGGTCGTGAAACACGTGCTGGCGGGCCTCGGTGCGGTGCTTGCCGAGGCCGGTGTCCGGCCGGAGCAGGTCCTCGGTCTCGGCGTCGCGGTGGCCGGGATCGTCGAGGGCGATGCCGTCGTGCATGCGCAGACGCTCGGGTGGGACGCCGTACCGCTCGGCGGGATGCTTGCCGAGGGCACCGATATCCCGATCCAGGTGGACAACGGCGCGAACACGCTCGGCCAGGCGGAGATGTGGTTCGGGGCCGGCCGGGGCGCGACGGACGCCGTGGTGGCGCTGGTCGGATCCGGCGTCGGCGCGGCCCTGGTCGCGGACGGGTCGAGCTACCGCGGAACGCGCAGCAGCGCGGGCGAATGGGGCCACATGACGATCGCGTACGGCGGCCGCCGGTGCCGCTGTGGTGCGCAAGGTTGCCTGGAGGCGTACGTCGGTGCGGAGGGCGTGCTCGGCCGCTACCGTGAACTCGACGGGCCGGGACTGTCCGGCGACGAGGAGACGGCGTTCGTCGGGGTCCTCGATGCGGTGAGCACCTCAGAGGCCGCGGCAACTGTCGTGACGGACACCGTCGGCTACCTCGCAGCGGGGTTCGCCAACCTGGTCAACCTGGTCAATCCCGAGCGCATCGTCCTCGGGGGCTGGGCCGGATTGCTGCTGGGGGAGCGCTATCTGCCGCAACTGCGGGAGGAAGTCGGCCGGCACGCGTTGCAGCAGCCGTACTCGCAGGTCTCGATCGTCCTGTGCGAGTTGGGCCGCGACGCCGTGGCTCTCGGCGCCGCGACCCTTCCTGTACTGCGGTTACTGCGCGACGGAGGCGTCGTACCTCCGCGCCGCTAGACCGTCCACTTCTGGTTGGCGGCGCCGGTGCAGGTCCAGGTCTGGACCGGGGTCGCGTTGGCCGAGTTGTTGCCGGTGACATCGAGGCACTTGTTGGCCTGCGGGTTCACCAGGTCGTGCGCGGCGGAGTACGTCCATTGCTGGGCGCCGGAGCCGTTGCAGGTCCAGAGCTGGACTTTGGCGCCGTCGGCAACCGATCCGGCGTTGACGTCGAGGCACTTGCCCAGGGCACGGATCGTGCCGTCGCCGGGACGGGTCCACTGCTGCGCCCCGGTCCCGTTGCAGTCGTAGAGCTGGACCGGCGTGCCGTCGGCAGTGTTGGCGGCGGCGACGTCCAGGCACTTCCCGGCCAGGCCTGTGATCCGCGAACCGCCGGAGCTGCTGCCGACGTCGGAGACGCGGACGTAGTCGACCGTCATCGTCTGCGGCATCACGGTCGAACCGTCGGGGTAGCCCGGCCAGTAGCCGCCGACCGCGACGTTCATGATCATGAAGAACGGGTGGTTGTAGACCCAGGTCTTGCCGTTCAGGTCGGCCGGCGTGCGGCGCTGGTACTGGAGGCCGTCGACGTACCAGGTGATCGAGTTCGGTTCCCAGTCGACCCGGTAGGTGTGGAACCCGTTGCGGAACGGCTGTCCGTCCGGAGAGTTGTACGCCGCGCCGATGCCGTCGGCACCGGAGTAGCCCGGGCCGTGGATCGTGCCGTGCACGATGTTCGGCTCGCGGCCGATGTTCTCCATGATGTCGATCTCACCGTCGTTCGGCCAGTTGCCGCCGCCCAGCATCCAGAACGCGGGCCAGACCCCTTGTGTGCCAGGGATCTTGATCCTGGCCTCGAAGCGGCCGTACGTCTGGGTGAAGGTCTGGGCGGTGAGCAACCGGGCCGACGTGTACTGGCACGGGCCGTAGTGACACTGGAAGCCGCCGTTCTCCTGGCGGGCCGTGATCACCAGGTTGCCCTGGCCGTCGAGCGCGGAGTTCCGGGTGCTGTTGGTGTAGTACTGCCGTTCGTCGTTGCCCCAGCCGGAGCCACCGATGTCGTAGCGCCACTTGCCGGGATCGGGGGCCTGGCCGGCCGGGCCGTCGAAGTTGTCCTCCCAGATCGTCGCCGTGGGCGCGGCGGCGGCCTGCGGACGGGCCTCGGCAGGTGCTTGGAGCAGGGTGGTGCCGACCAGAGCGGCACCGATCGCGACGAACGCAGCCATGCGGGAACGCTTCATGACGCCTCATTTCTCGCGGGGGCGGTCGGAGAAGAGATGGCCGCAGCTTGGTGTGGGAACGCTCTCACGTCAAGGCCGGGACTAAATAAAAGACATGAAAAAAGTCTCGGCATCCCGTTGACACCGGCATGCACCGATGGTTACCTCATGGTGACCACCTGTTGCGGCGCGGGCAGACGCCGACAACTCCCTGATGTCTCCAGAACCCTTCTGAACAAGGGAGAACCGCCCCATGCCCGCGAACGGGACACTTCGTCGCGCCCGCCCCAGGCGACGACGCATCCTGCCGGTGGCGCTGGCCGCAGTCTGCGTCGCCGCTACCGGACTCGGATTCGGCACCGCCCCACCCGCCCAGGCCGCCGGTGAGCAGGTCAACATCTGGCTGACCACCACCAACGACTCGGCCGGCCGCAACGTGACCCGCGGTCTGCAGCAGCAGACGCCGGTGAACTTCGGCCCGGCCGGCGGCTCGGCCAACCAGACGATCACGGTCAACGAGAACACGACGTACCAGTCGTTCGAAGGGGGTGGCGCGTCGTTCACCGACAGCGCCGCCTGGCTACTGAACAGCAGCAACACGATCTCCACGGCGACTCGCGACCAGGTGATGAAGGACCTGTTCGACCCGGTCAACGGGATCGGCCTGGCCTTCACCCGCAACCCGATGGGCGCCTCGGACCTGGCCCGCTTCAACTATTCGTACGACGACACCTGCTGCGATCTCAACGACTTCAGCATCCAGCACGACCTCGCGGACGTCGTACCGCTGACCAAGCAGGCCAGGCAGCTGAACCCGGCGCTGAAGGTGAAGGGTGCGCCCTGGAGCGCGCCGGCCTGGATGAAGGACAACAACAAGTTCACCAACCGCGGCTGGCTGAAGGCCGAGTACTACCCGATGTACGCGCAGTACTTCGTCAAGTACATCCAGCAGAACGAGGCCCAGGGCAACCACATCGACTACGTCTCGGTGCAGAACGAGCCGACCTGCTGCGGCACCGACGACACCGGCTACGCGTCGATGAACTGGAACGGCGCGGGCCTGCTGAACTTCACCAAGAACCACCTGTTCCCGGCGTTCCGGGCGGCCGGGATCACCACCAAGGTGCTGGTCCTGGACTACAACTGGGGCAACTACAACGACCTCGGTTCGGTCCCGCTGGCCGACGCCGGCCTGCGCAACGACCCGCTGTTCGGTGGCATCGCCTGGCACGGGTACGGCGGTGACGTGAACCTGCAGACGCAGATCCACAACCAGTACCCGACCGTGAACGCGTACATGACCGAGCACTCCGGCGGGACCTGGATCCCGAACCAGCAGGTCGAGGACATGAACAACCTGATCGACTACACCCGCAACTGGGACAAGTCGTGGGTGAAGTGGAGCCTCGCGCAGGACGAGAACATGCTCCCGTACGTCGGTGCCGGGTGCAACGTCTGCACCGGCCTCGTCACCGTGCACCGCAACGACAGCCAGCGCGGTCAGGTCACCAAGACCGTCGAGTACTACACGATGGGTCACCTGACCAAGTTCGTGAAGCCGGGTGCGCTGCGGATCGACTCGAGTGCCAACAACTCGGTGAAGAACGTGGCGTGGAAGAACCCGGACGGCTCGAAGGCGCTGATCGCGTTCAACACCACCGGCAGCTCGCAGTCGGTGCGGGTGAACTGGGGCAGCCAGTCCTTCGTCTACACGCTGCCGACCAAGACCTCGGCGACCTTCACCTGGTCCGGCACACAGGGTGGCGGGGGCGGCACCGGTTCCGCGATCACCGGCCTGGCCGGCAAGTGCATCGACGTCGCCGGTGCCAACTCGGCGGACGGTACGGCGGTGCAGCTCTACGACTGCAACGGTTCGAACGCGCAGCAGTGGGAGCGCCCGGGTGACGGGACGATCCGTGCCCTCGGCAAGTGCCTCGACGTGAACGCCGGCTCGGTCGCCAACGGAGCGAAGGTTCAGCTCTATTCGTGCAACGGAAGTGCCGCCCAGCAATGGACCTATACAAGTGGGAGAGATCTGGTGAATCCCCAGGCGAACAAGTGTCTTGATGTCACTGGCAACAACTCGGCGAACGCCACGCCGCTGCAGCTGTGGAGCTGCACCGGCGCCGCGAATCAGAAGTGGAACGTCTGATGCGCCGGGTAGCGGCAGTCGCCGCGGCTCTGGTGCTGGGTGCCGGCCTACTGATGTCGGCCGCGCCCGCACAGGCGGCGACCGGGACGATCACCGGCCTGGCCGGCAAGTGCGCGGACATCGCTGCGGCGAGCAGCGCGGACGGCACTCAGGTCCAGCTGTACGACTGCAACGGGACCAGTGCGCAGAGCTGGAGCCGGAACTCGAACGGGACGCTGACCGCATTGGGTAAGTGTCTGGATGTCAGCGGCGGGTCGGTTGCCAACGGCGCCAAGGTGCAGCTGTGGACCTGCAACGGCAGTGCCGCCCAGCAGTGGTCGTACACGTCTGGCCGGGACCTGGTGAACCCGCAGGCGAACAAGTGCCTCGATGTCACGGGCAACAACTCTGCCAACGGCACTCCGCTGCAACTGTGGACGTGCACCGGAGCGGCGAACCAGAAGTGGAACGTCCCGGCGGCAGACGATGGTCCGCCACCGGCGGGCGGTGCTCCGATGGCGGCAGCGCCGTACCTCTACCAGGGCTGGGGTAGTCCGCCCAGCCCGGCGACCGTGATGAACGCGACCGGTGTCAAGTGGTTCACGATGGCGTTCATCCTGTCCAACGGCTACTGCAACCCTCAATGGGACGGGAACCGGCCGCTGACGGGCGGAGTCGACCAGCAGGCGCTCAACACGATCCGGTCCAACGGTGGCGACGCCGTCGTGTCGATCGGTGGCTGGTCCGGCAACAAGCTCGGGCAGAGCTGTGGGTCGGCGAGCGAGCTGGCGGGCGCGTACCAGAAGGTGATCAACGCGCTGTCGCTGAAGGCGATCGACATCGACATCGAGGACCAGGAGATCGCCGGCGCCGCGGTGCGGCAGAAGGTGATCGACGCGCTGAAGATCGTCGAGCAGAACAACCCCGGCATCGCGACGTACCTGACCTTCGGTACGACGACGTCCGGGCCGGACGGCAACGGCCAGGACCTGATCCGGCGCGGTGCGGCCTCCGGGCTGAACCTCGACGGCTGGGTGATCATGCCGTTCGACTTCGGCGGTGGCTCGACCAACATGGGCACGCTGACCCGGCAGGCGGCTGACGGGCTGAAGAACCAGGTCAAGTCGGCGTACGGCCTGAGCGACGACGCGGCGTACCGCAAGATCGGCATCTCGTCGATGAACGGGATCACCGACGTCGCCGGTGAGCGGGTCAACCTGTCCGACTTCGAGTCGATGCTGTCGTACGCGAGCGAGCACCACCTCGCCCGGTTCACGTTCTGGTCGGTCAACCGCGACCGGCCGTGCAACGGCGGTGGCGCGGACACCTGCTCCGGCGTACCGCAGCAGGCCTGGGACTACACCAAGGTGATCGGTCGCTACCGCGGCTGATCCTTACCAACCCTGAGCCGGCGTCGCCTCGTCCCCAGGCGGCGCCGGCTTCGGTTTGACTCTCCGGTTACCGGAGGGTGGATGGTGGGGTCATGACGGCAACGGTGACGGTCGGCGAGTTCTCCCGCCTGACCCATCTGAGTGTGAAGACCCTGCATCACTACCACGAGATCGGCCTGCTCGCGCCGGCGTCGGTCGACCCGTCGTCCGGCTACCGGCGGTACGAGACGACCCAGGTCGAAGTCGCCCAGCTGATCCGGCGACTGCGCGAGCTCCGGATGCCGCTGCCGGAGGTCCGGGCGGTCGTCGACGCGGCCGACGGTGGCACCCGGGAGGAGACGCTCCGCGCGCACCTGGACCGGATGGAGCGGGAGCTCGCCCACACCCGTGACGTGGTCACCTCGCTCCGCGAGATGCTGACCCTCGAGCCGGCCGAGCTCGCCGTCGAGTACCGGTTCATCCCCGCGTTCCGCGCGTACGGCGTCTCCGGTCACGTCGAGCGGGAGGGGATCGGGCCATGGTGTGAGTTCGCGTTCGGGCGGCTCGGCGCGATCGCCGCCCGCGACGGCATCGTCGCGACGTCGGGAGCGACGTACAGCGATGAGTTCTTCACCGAGGATTCCGGTCAGGTTGTCGCGTTCCTGCCGGTCGCGCCGGACCAGGCGCCGGCCGAAGGTGTCGAACTGGTCGATCTTCCCGGCGGGTTCTTCGCGATCGCCGTCCACAGCGGGCCGTTCACCGACTTCGACCGCAGCTACGGCGCTCTCGGCAGCCATGTCGCGGAGCACTGTGAGGTCGCGCCGGGCCCGATCCGTGAGTTGTACGTCGTCGGCCCGGGGGACGGCCCCGACCCGGCGAGCTACCGCACCGAGATCTGCTGGCCGATCCGGCAGATCCCCACATCCCCTGTCACGAAAGGCTGATCCATGCCCATCGCTCTCGAGAACGTCGTCTTCGACAGCTCCGACGCCACCGCGCTCGCCACCTTCTGGGCCGGCGTGCTGTCGTCGGAGGTCGATGCCGGCGGCAACGAGTTCTTCGCCACCGTGAACAAGGCGGCGGGCGGTCCGACGCTGATGTTCCTCCAGGTCCCCGAGCCGCGCGTCGGCAAGAACCGGCTGCACCTCGACCTGGCCACTGCCGACTGGTCCGCCGAGGTCGACCGGCTGATCGCACTCGGCGCGAAGCGTCACGACGAACACGACGAGTACGGCACCCACTGGATCACGCTCGCCGATCCCGAGGGCAACGTCTTCGACCTGGCCGAGGTCCGCTAACCGGCCACGTACCGGACGCCGTCGAAGGTCGCCTGACCGGCGTCGACCTGCTCTTCCAGGAGGGCTCGCGCCTGCGCCACCGGCCACCGGAAGGCGCGGGCGAGCTCGCCTGGCGTGGTGGCGACCATGGTGTCCAGGAATCGTCCGGCGGCCAGCATGTGATCGGTGGCGCCACCGACGTCGAACTGATGACAGGTGAGCGCGATCAGCGCCGCCGGCCAGCCGGATCCGGTCTCGTGGACACCCGCGGTGGTCACCAGCAGATTGCGCTGCAGCTCGGTGATCGCCCGTTGATAGCGGCTCTTGTTGCCGATCAGGGCCCGCAGGGTGGCACTCGGCAACGGCTCGGCCGCGATCGCGTCGGCGATCTCGTGGGCCGTCGGCGACAGTTCCAGGAACAGGTGGTCGCTGGGGTCGCCCGGCGCTGGGTAGAGCGCCCTCAGCAGCTCCGGCGACAGGAAGGACCCGCGGCTGCCGAGGAAGGCGCCGTACCAGGCGAGGCCGCGCCGGGGCAGTTCGTCCTTCCAGGTCCAGACGCGCTGCTCGTTCGTGCCCATGCCGCTGCCGAACGGCTCCTCGTCCTCGCCGGCGACCGCCTCCCACAACGAGGGCACGACGGTGCGCGGCGCCGGGAAGAGCAGCGCGAAACCGACGTCGTCGACGAACTTCGCGGCCCGCTCGATCGATCCGATCCGTCGTCCGCGGACCCACCAGCGGGTGGCGCGCGCCTGGCCGAGCTCGGCGTCGGAGGTGCCGGGGATTCCCATCGGGCCAGTCAACCATCCGTCCCTTGTGCTGGTGGTGCAGGCGGAGGACTGTGGGATCAGACCGGTGGCACTGCCCGGGGTGCCGCCCTGACGGTAAGGGGGTGGAGCATGTACGCGCGTTCCACCACGATCAATGCGATGCTGATGTCGATCGACGCGGGCGTCGCACAGGTGCGCGACGACGTGATGCCCACTCTCCTGGAGATGGAGGGCTGTATCGGCCTGTCGATGATGGCCGACCGGGAGTCCGGCCGGTGCATCACCACCACCGCGTGGCGGTCGGAGCAGGCGATGCGTGCGACCGACGAAGAGTTGCGGCCGGTCCGGGAGCGGCTCGCGCGGACCCTCGGTGGCAGTCCGCAGGTTCAGGAGTGGGAGATCGCCGTACTGCATCGGGATCACCGCTCGGTCGCCGGTGCGTGCATCCGGGCGACGTGGGTGAAGGTCGACCCGGCGAAGCTGGAGCGGGCGATCGACGTCTACCGGTTGGCCTCGCTGCCGCGGCTCGAGGACCTGGCCGGGTTCTGCAGCGCCAGCCTGCTGGTCGACCGCGCGTCCGGCAGCGCCGTCTCGTCGGTGACCTATGACAGCCGGGAGGCGATGGACGCCAACGGCGAGGCCGCGGCCTCGATGCGCGCCGCCACCAGCAAGGATGCCGGCGCACAGGTGCTCGACACGGGTGAGTTCGAACTCGTCATCGCCCATCTGCGAGTCCCCGAGCTGACCTGATTCAGTCCATCCTGTCGAGGTGAGCCTCGAGGGCGTCGAGGCGGTTGTGCCACAGGTCGCGGTACGGCTCGAGCCAGGCGTCGATCTCGGCGAGCGGCGCGGGGCGGAGGCGGTACCAGCGGCGTTGTGCGTCCTGGCGGACCTCCACCAGCCCGGCGTCGCGCAGGACCTTCAGATGCTTCGACACCGCGGGCTGGCTCAGCTCCAGTTGCTCCACGAGTTCCCCGACCGGCCGCTCGCCGGTCCGCAACAGGTCGAGGATCTCCCGCCGCCGCGGTTCCGCCAGCACCTCGAACGTAGTTGCCATGTGAGGAATATACGTCGGCGGTCCACTCAGAGCGATTGCCCGAAGGTGCTGGTGAAGGCTTCGCGGAAGAGTTCGGGCAGGCTGCTCTTCCCGTCCTCGGCGGCCCAGCGGAGCAGGGCGGTGTAGGCGACACCGAGGACGGCTCCGGCGGCCGCGCGGGTCTGGAACTCGGCGGTGGGGTCGTCGGAGCCGGCGCCGATTCCGGTGACGAAGGCCTCCTGGAGGCGGTACTGGCTGTCCAGGTGGCGGGCCTGCAGGGCCGGTGTCGAGATCATCAGCCGCAGCCGGTCGAGCAGGATCTCCCGATCGTGCGTGCCGGCCAGGTCGAACGTCGCCAGCACCGTGCGGCCGATCCGGTCCGCCAGTGAGCCGGTCGCGGGAAGTTCGCTGATCGTCGCCGCGGCCAGTTGGTCGAAGTCGTCGTACAGCACGAGGTCTTCCTTGGTGGGGAAGTGCCGGTAGACCGTCATCGCGGAGACACCGGCCGCGGCGGCGACGTCGTTCACAGTCGTGGCGTCGTACCCGCGGTCGACGAACAACCTGATCGCCTGTCGCTGGATCCGGTGCCTGGTCTCGGCTCGCTGGCGGTCCCTCAGACTCATGTGGTAGATACTAACAACATGATAGTTTCTAACATGAACCAGAGGGTGGCGTTGGTGACCGGCGCCTCGCGCGGGATCGGTCGTGCGATCGCGGAGCGGCTGGCTGCGGCGGGTGCCGAGGTGGCGGTGCACTATCACCGCGACAAGGCGGGCGCTGAGGAAACGCTTGAACGGATCGGGGGTCGTGGCTTTCTGATCGGGGCTGAGCTCGGCGTCCCGGGTGATGTCGACGAGGTGTTCGGGCAGCTCTCGGACGGCTTGGCCGGCCGGTCCTTGGATGTGCTGGTCAACAACGCGGCGGCGCCTCCGGCCGGTCCGATCGAGACCGACACCGAGGCGGCGTTCGACGGACTGTTCGCCGTCAATGTCAGAGCGCCGTACTTCCTGATCCAGCGGCTGCTTCCGGTACTGCGCGATGGTGGCCGGATCATCTCGCTCTCGTCGGGTGCCACTCGCTTCGCGAACCCGATCCAGACGTCGTTCGCGATGACGAAGGGTGCGGTGGAGACGATGACCATGACGCTGGCGCATGCGCTTGGTCCCCGGAACATCACTGTCAACGCGGTGTCGCCGGGCGCGACCCGGACCGAGGCGAACGGCGCGTTCTTCGAGACCCCGGGGCTCGTCGACTTCGTCACGCAGAACACCTCACTCGGCCGGCTCGGTCGCGGCGAGGACGTCGCCGAGGTGGTCGCCTTCCTCGCCTCCGACGATGCTCGCTGGATCACCGGGCAGACCTTGGACGCCACCGGCGGGCTGTTCCTCGGGCCACGGTTCGGCTGAGCGGGGTGGGGTTTTCCCCCGGTCGGTACGGTGGAAAACCCGGCCCGGGACGGCGGTTGGCCCCAGTGTGTGGAGGGTGTTCGCGCACCTACCGTCGTCCGCATGTTCACGACGAATCAGGTGATGATGACCGCGCTGCAGGCGACCCACGAACCGACCGGAGGAGTGGCCGGCTGGGCCATCGACCTGATGGAGCGGCTCGGTGCGCCAGGTGCCGGCCTTGCGGTGGCGCTGGAGAATCTCTTTCCACCGTTGCCGAGTGAGGTCATCCTGCCGCTGGCAGGGTTCGCGGCCAGTCGCGGCGATCTCGGCTTGGTCAGCGCGATCGTGTTCACCACGCTCGGATCGATCGTCGGCGCGCTCGCCCTGTACGGCGTGGGTGCGGGGCTCGGCCGTGATCGCACCAGAGCGGTGGCGCGGAAGTTGCCGCTGGTGAAACTCGAGGACGTGGACAAGGCCGAGACCTGGTTCACCCGGCACGGGTCGAAGGCAGTGCTGATCGGTCGATTGGTGCCGGTGGTGCGCAGCCTGATCTCGGTTCCGGCCGGTGTGGAGCGGATGCCGGTGGCGTTGTTCCTGTTGCTGACCGCACTGGGGAGCCTGATCTGGAACTCGTTGCTGATCGTCGCCGGCTACCAGCTCGGTGAGCGGTGGCATGTCGTGGAGTCGTCGGTGGGCGTCTTCCAGTGGGTCGTGATCGCCGGTGCGGTCGCGGCGGTGATGTGGTTCGTGGTGGTGAAGCTCCGCGGCCGGCGTTCGGTATCTGAGAAAGTCAAGTAGAGCGCTCGACTTTGACTAGGCTCGATCCATCACCACCGAGTTCAGGAGCTGGATCAGATGCCTTCAGTCGCGTTCGAACCGCAGGTCGTTCCGGATCCACCGGTCTGGCCGCAGTCAGTCGTCACCGTGGTCGGCAACCCGAGACCGGGCTCGCGGACGGCCGCGGCCGCGGCGTCGGTTGCGGAGTTGCTCGCCTCCGAGCTCGGTACGCCGTACCGGATCGACGAACTGGTCGACCTGGTGACGTTCGCGCCGGCGATCTTCGAGCGGGAGGCGGTCGAGCGGGCGGCGTTGGAGAGTGCGATCGATCTGGTCACGTCGGCGTCGGTGCTGGTGTTGGCGACGCCTGTGTACAAGGGGAGTTACACCGGCTTGCTGAAGAGCTTCCTCGACGTACTACCTCCGCAGGCACTGGCGGGAGCGGTCGTGGTACCGGTCACTGTGTCTGCTGCGCCCAGCCACAAACTCCTCGCCGACCAGCACCTGCGCCCGGTCCTGGCCGAGCTGGGCGCCAGTGTTCCGGTCCCTGGCGTGATCCTGGAGGAACGCGATCTCGAGGACCTGCAGGTCGTCCTCTCGACTTGGATCCGCACCAACGCAGCCATCATCCAAGCCACCACCCTCGCCCTCCAACCAGTCGCCGAGCCCACACCCGACCGCTAGATCCACTCGCCAGCCACCTGAGCGAGCCTGGGGTGGTTGATCGGTGCACAACGCGGAAACAAGTTGCCCTCAGGCGGCGAAAAGTTTCCGAGCAATGGACCGGCGAGGAGCTGGCGGGCGATCCGATTCCTCTTCTGCTGACCTGGCTGGCTTGGTCAGTCGGCGTGGGTGGGTTGGGTGGGGGAGTGGCGGAGGGCGGCGGTGGCTGGGAGGAGCGTTGAGCCGAAGGTGAGTACGGCGGCGGCGCCGATGATCACCAGGAAGATCCACAGTGGTCCGGTGGGGATCGCGCTGGTAGAGACGGCGGCCGAGAACGGGAGCAAGCAGGCCATGGCGACCAGGGTGCCGAGAGTGATGCCGGCCAGGGTGACCAGCGTGCTCTCGGTGGTAAGCATGCGGAGGACTTGCATGCGGGTCGAACCGGTGAGCCGCTGCAGAGCGAACTCGCGGCGGCGTCGCAACGTGGTGGAGACCAGCGTGTTGACGACCGAGACCGCGGTGTACGCGATCAGCATGCCGACCAGCATGTAGTTGACCCACGCCTGCGTCTGCAGATCCTCGGCGTTCGCGGCGACCAGGGTGTCCCGATCGGCAACCTGTACGCCGGGATGCGCGGCAGCCACCTTCGCGAGCGCCGGCCGTACGTCGGCACCTGCTGCGGAGCGAACCAGGATCTGCCGGGTCAAACCGTCGGTGGTGTGCGCGGCGACCAGCGTGGCGGGCAGGATGATGCTCTCGTAGCCGCGCTCGGCCGCGAACGTCGCGACCACCCGCAGCTTCACCGACGTCCCGTCGCCGAGTGTCATGGTGATCTCGGAGCCGACTCCACGGTCCATCTTGCCCGCGACGTAGTCGGGCAGCGCCACGGTCGATCCGGTCAGGCCGGCAAGCGATCCGCTGGTCAACTGCACCGGCGCCGTACCGTCCTTGCCCTGGGCATCGACGCCCAGCAGCGGCGCACCGTCCTCGTCGAACGGAGCGTTGCGAGGCTCGTCGATCACGCCGGTACTGCGGACGAACGCCGAGGCACTCGCCACACCGGGAACCGCACGGACCTGGTCGACCAGGGCGGTCGACATACCGGCCTCGGAAACCAGCACGGTGTCGGCCTTCAGATCACGGGTGAAGGCCTGGGACGCCGCATCCATCTGAGTGGTCTGCATATAGAGGTTGGCGGTCGAGATGCCGACGGCAAGCATCACCGGCATGACCGCGGCCGACATCGCGACAGATCGTGCGGTGACGTTGCGGATCGCCAGCCGCCCGTTCACCCGGGTCAGCAGTTGCACTGGCCAGCGCCAGATCGCGAGCACGGCCTTGGTCCAGAAGGGCCCGAGCAAGGCGACACCGATTGCCCAGCAGAGGACGGACGGTCCGGCGGTGGCACCGGCGAGTGGACCGGTCATCACGGCTGCGGTGACGATCAGCAGCGCCAGTCCACCGCCGAGGGCCAGCAGGCCGAAGAGCAGACGGATCCAGCCGAACCACTTCCGCTGCAGCGACGCCTCGACCAGCGCCTCGACCGGCTTGATCTTCGCCGACTTGCGGGCCGCGATCAGGGCCGCACCGATGGCCGCGAGGATGGCGGCGCCCGCGCCGGCCGCGAACGGGATCATGCCCTGGGAGAACTCGATCACCGGCGACGCGACGCCGTGCGAGCCCAACTCCTCGAAGAGGAACCGGCCCAGGAAGACGCCAGGCACCACGCCGACCAGGACCGCCGGGATCGACACCAGCATGGACTCGCCAAGGATCATCCGGCGAACCTGGCCGGGCGTCGTACCGATGCCGCGCAGCAGGGCGAACTCGCGCTCGCGGTGCTGTGCCGACAGCGCCAGCGTGGACGCGACCACGAACATCATCGTCATCGCCGCGATGCCGCCGAAGGAGCCGGCGATCGAGATCAGCGCGACACGCTGCGCGTCGGTGCCGGGGTGCTCGGCCAGACCACGGTCGATACCGGTGCTCACAGTGATGCCAGCGTCGATCGCCTTGATCCGGTCCTTCACCGCGTCGACATCGGTGCCAGGAGCAAGCAGTACGCCGACGTCCGCGAACCGCGCGGGATTACCGGCCAACTCCCGGGCCTCATGATCGGAGAAGAACGCATCCCCGGCAGGACCCCGCGCCACACCGCTGACCGTGAAAGTTTCAGGATTCCCGTCGATGACGTAGGTGACCCGATCACCGACCTTCGTACCCGCTGTCGTGCTGACCACCTGACCAGCGGTCGGCGCACGACCGGAGGTCAGCTTGTACGGCGCCAGTGTTGCGGAGGACCAGTTGTGGCCTTCAGCAACCGTGAGACCACTGGATCCGATCACCGAAGCGGGGAAGGTCAGGTCGCCGATCGCGTCCGAAACCCCTTCGACAGAACGAATCTTGGAAACAAGGTCGGCCGGCACGCCGACACGCTCGGGCAACGCTGTCGCGTCCTCGGCGCCCGGCCGCAGGTGCGACTGCTTGCCGGTGACAACGATAGGGGCGGCGGCGAGACGTTCGGGGGAGACGTTGGAGCGGATCCCGGTCTCCATCAGACCGCCGCAGGCCATCACGATCGCGGTACCGAACACGACCGCCACGAAAGTGGCGATGAAGCCGCCCTTGCGGAAGCGCAGAGTGCGGACGGCCAGGCGCATCATCGGGCCACGACCTGCAGGTTGGACCGCGCACCGAGGTGGGTCATCCGGTCCGCCACGGCCTCGGCCGTCGGCGCGAACAGACTGCCGGCCAGTACGCCGTCGGCCAGGAACACGACCTGGTCGGCGTACGAGGCGGCGACCGGGTCGTGGGTGACCATCACCACCGTCTGGCCCTGCGTGCGGACGGGCTCGCGCAGCAGTTGAAGGACGTCGGCCGCGGTCTGGGTGTCCAGGGCGCCGGTCGGCTCGTCGGCGAAGATCACCGCCGGGCGGGCGACCAGCGCGCGGGCGATCGCGACGCGCTGCTGCTGACCACCGGACAGTTCGCCGGGGCGGTGCTTGTGGCGATCACCGAGGCCGACGCGGTCGAGGACCTGACGGACCGCGGCGCGGTTCGGGCGGCGGCCGTCCAGTTCCAGCGGCAGGCAGACGTTCTGCCAGACCGTCAGCGCGGGCAGCAGGTTGAACGACTGGAACACGAAGCCGATCCGGTCGCGGCGCAGCTCGGTGAGCTTGCGCTCGTTCAGGTCGGCCAGCGGCTGGCCGTCGATCAGCACGCTGCCCGACGTCGGCCGGTCGAGACCGGCGGCGCAGTGCAGGAACGTGCTCTTGCCGGAGCCGGACGGTCCCATCACCGCGGTGAAGGTGCCGCGGGCAAAGCCGATGGAGATGCCGTTGAGGGCGGTGACCGCGTTGCCGCCGCGACCGTAGACCCGTCGTACGTCCTGCAGGAGCACCGAGTGCTCGCTCGTGGCGGCCGCTTCCTGCGCGCGCCTCATCCGTCGCGTCGTCTTCGTCATGCCGTTGACGCTACGGAGCCGGGACCGGTCTCCCCAGGGTGCTGGACCGCCGCTCAGGGTGGGTGAAAGTCCACCCCTGCTAGGGGCGGAACAGAGCCTTCAGCCCGGCGGCGTAGGTGTCCGGGGTGACGTCGCCGATGAGCAGGCGCTGGAGCACGAAACCCGGCAGCATGCCGAACATGACCTGGGCGATGTACTTGGGATCGGTGTCCGGGTCGACGGTGCCGTCGGCCTGGGCCCGGCGTACGACGTCCTCGAAGTGCTCCCGGAGCAGCAGGTACTTGCCGCCGGCGATATCCAGGATGGCGGGGTTGTGCAGCGCCTCGGCCCACGCCTGGACCGCGACCCTGGTGACGTCGCCGCCGGGCCGTTCGGCGATGGTGACCGCGTGGTTGAGCGCCGCCTCCAGCGCGGCCAGCGGGGTCAGCGGGTGCTCGGTCGTGAGGATCTTCTCGAAAAGTTCGTCGACGGTGCCGAGGGCTTCCTCGGCGATGGCGGCGACGATCTCCTCCTTGCTCTTGAAGTAGCCGTAGACCGCACCGGCGGACAGGCCGGACTCACGGATCACGTCGGCCATCGTCGTCTTGTGGAAACCCTGCTCGACCACGCAGGTACGGGCCGCGGCGACGATCTGCGCCCGGCGCGCCAGGCGGTGTTCCTCAGTGACCTTCGGCATAGCGCGAACATAAAACGAATGTCCGTTCTTGACAAGCCGCCCCTCGGTGTTCCAGGCTCGAATCAATAAAGAACGATCATTCGGTTTTAATGAAGGAGTCCTCCTCATGTCCGCTGAGGTGCAGGGCGACCGCCGTCGGCCGCCTGTGGTCGCGGTCGTACTCATGCTGACCGCACTGCTCACTGTCCTGCTGATCGCGTTCGCCTGGCCGGCCGCACGGTCCGAACCGCGCAACGTCCCGCTCGCCGTGGCCGGTCCCGCGCCGGCCGTCGCCCAGGTCGAGAACGGTCTCGAGCAGGCGATGCCCGGTGGTTTCGAGGTCACCGCCGTACCGGATCGGGCCACCGCGGTGCAGAAGATCCAGGATCGGGACGTGTACGGCGCGATCGTGCTCGACCCGCAGCAGCCCGAGCTGCTGACCGCGTCAGCCGGTGCTCCCGCGGTGGCGCAGATCCTCACGCAGATGTCGGGCCGCTTGTCGCCGGACAACCCGCCAAGGGTGACCGACGTCGTACCGCTGCCGAAGGACGACCCGCGGGGTGCCGGTCTGGCTGCGGGTGCATTGCCTCTCGTGCTCGGTGGGATCATCGCGGCCGGCGCGCTGACCCAGTTGGTGCGATCGGGTCGGCGGCGCATGGTCGGTGCCCTCGTGTTCTCGATCACAGGCGGTCTCGCGCTGGCCGCCGTACTGCAGTACTGGCTCGGCTCGTTCGAAGGCAGCTATCTGGCCAACTCCGGCGTGATCGCCTTGTCGATCGCGGGCGTCAGCTTGACGCTGCTCGGTCTGGAGTGGCTGCTCGGTACGGCGGGGCTCGCGCTCGGGGCCGCGGTGATGATGTTGCTCGGTAACCCGCTGTCAGGTCTGACGAGTGCACCCGAGATGCTGCCGAGCGGATGGGGCGCTCTGGGTCAGCTCTTGCCGCCAGGTGCCGCGGGTACGGCGCTACGTTCGGTGAGCTTCTTCGACGGCGCCGGAGTCGGCCGGCCGCTGCTCGTCCTGGGTTGCTGGGTGGTCGCCGGGCTGCTGTTCTGTTCACTCGGCGCGATGAGGTCGCAGCGCGTCGTACACGCCCGTCGCGAGGCAAAGCCCGTGACTGTCTGAACAAAGCCCCGGCGCGGTGATCGGATTGTTACGGTCCGGTGGCCGCGTCGAGGCGTAGGGGCGGCGACAACGTTGTCTGTCAAGCATTGACTTCCCGGCCCCGGGCCTCCTACCGTCGCGACATTGACCGCTGGGTTTCGGTCGGGGTACCGGGATGACAACGATTGCCCGAAGGTGGACGTGATGACAAGGAAACGTTTCAAGGCAGCGGCCGCTGTGAGCGCGTTGCTGCTGCTGGCGGTCTCGGCCTGCAGCCAGGGGTCGACGACCAAGCAGCCGGAGGCGGGCGGCTCGCAGAGCGCCGGCCCGGCGCACATCAAGATCGCGTACCAGCAGTGGGGCCCGGGCGTGGTGATGAAGAACTTCCTCACCGGCGTCAAGGCCGAGTACGAGTCGGCCAACCCTGGTTCGACGGTCGAGATCCTGCCGATCGTTGCCAGCGAGAACGACTACTACACCAAGCTCCAGCTGATGATGCGGTCGCCGAACACCGCCCCGGACGTGGTGTACGAAGACACCTTCCTGATCAACTCCGACATCACCGCGGGCTACCTGCGGCCGCTCGACGACTACATCAAGAACTGGGACCAGTGGGGCCAGTTCGAGGACACCGCCAAGGGCGCCGCGAAGGCGCTGGACGGCAAGACGTACGGCATTCCGGACGGCACCGACACGCGCGCACTGTGGTACAACAAACAACTCTTCGCGAAGGCCGGGCTCCCCGCCGACTGGCAGCCTAAGAGCTGGGACGACGTCCTGTCGGCTGCTCGGACCATCAAGCAGAAGGTCCCCGGCGTCATCCCGATGAACGTGTACTCCGGCAAGCCGATGGGTGAAGCCTCGGCCATGCAGGGCTTCGAGATGCTGCTGTACGGCACCAAGGACACGCTGTACAACAACGACCAGCAGAAGTGGGTCGTCGGCAGCCAGGGCTTCAAGGACTCGCTGAACTTCGTCAAGACCGTCTACTCCGAGGGCCTCGGCCCGTCGCCGAAGCAGGCGCTCGACCCGAACATGGGCAGCAAGGTCGGCACCGAACTGCTGCCGGGCGGCAAGCTGGCGATCGCGCTGGACGGCTCCTGGATCTACGGCAACTGGCAGAAGACCGGTGCGAAGCCGTGGCCGCAGTGGACCGAGGTGCTCGGCCAGACCGCGATGCCGACCCAGGACGGCAGCGGCAAGGGCAAGGTCAGCCTCTCCGGCGGCTGGACCTGGGCGATCCCGGCCAAGTCGAAGAACCCCGACGCGGCCTGGAACCTGATCAAGACCCTGCAGACCCAGAAGAACGCGGCCAAGTACGCCACCGACGGCGCGCAGATCGCGGTCCGCAAGGACGTCGCCAGCGACGCCGGGTACAAGAGCTCCTCGAAGAGCACCCAGTTCTTCACCGACCTGGTCTCCGTCACCGTGTACCGCCCGGCGTACGCCGAGTACCCGAAGGTCTCCAACGAGATCATCACCGCGATGGAGGCGGTGATGACCGGCCAGTCCTCGCCGGATGATGCCGCGAAGACGTACGACGAAGCAGTCGAAGGCATCGTCGGCAAGGACAAGACCACTCAGGGCCAGTAACCCCGGCCCGGCGAAGGAATCTCCCCTGTGACGACGACTGTCGCTCCCACTTCGGCCGCGTCCGCTCCTCCCGGCAAGTCCGCCGGGAAGAGCGGGCGGCCGAAGGCCGCGAAGCTGTTCCGGATGTTGCCACTGAGCCCGGCGATCGGGTTGATGCTGGTCTTCCTGGCCGGCCCGATCATCTACTGCCTGTACGCCGCGTTCACCAACATGGCGTTGACCGGCACAGGCGCGGCGAACGTGAAGTTCGTCGGCCTGGACAACTTCCGTAAGGCCTTCGGCAGCGGCGCGTTCACGAACGCGATCTGGCTGACCCTGGTGTTCACGCTGATCTCCGCGATCATCGGCCAGAACACACTCGGGCTCGGCCTGTCGCTGCTGATGCGCCGGTCCACGAAGGTGGTCCGCAACTTCGTCGGGACCGCGGTCATCGGTGCGTGGGTGCTGCCCGAGGTGGTGGCGGCGTACCTGCTCAGCGCGTTCTTCAACGACGAGGGCACGCTGAACGTGATGCTGCACGCGGTCGGCCTGCCCGGCCAGGACTGGTTGTACGCGGCACCGATCATCGCGGTGTCGCTGGCCAACATCTGGCGCGGTACGGCGTTCTCGATGCTCGTGTACTCCGCCGCGTTGAGCGAAGTACCCAAGGAGATCGAGGAGTCCGCCGAGATGGACGGCGCCTCCGGCTGGCGGCGGCTGCTGTTCGTCACGCTGCCGATGATCAGCCGGGCGGTCATGACCAACCTGATGCTGATCACGCTGCAGACGCTGAGCGTCTTCGGCCTGATCTACGCGATGACCCGCGGCGGCCCGGGCACGAAGAGCCAGACGTTGCCGCTGTACATGTACGAGCAGGCGTTCAGCTTCTCCCAGATCGGCTACGGTACGGCGATCGCTCTGGTGATGCTCGCGATCGGCGCGGTCTTCTCGCTGATCTACCTGCGTGGACTCAACTCGGAGGCAGCGTGATAGCCCGCGACCGGATCAGCAAGCTGGCCGCCAACCTGGTGTTGCTGGCGATCGGCGTGCTGTTCGTACTGCCGTTGCTGTGGGTGCTGTTCGCGTCGATCAACCGGACCGCGGGTCTGCGGGTCGAGTTCCCGACGCATCCGACGCTCGGCAACTTCAAGGCGGTGCTGAACACAGACACGACGTACCGGCCGGTGCTCAACGGCATCGTGCTGTGTGGTGGTGCGGCCCTGCTGACGATGATCTGTGCGGTACTGGCGGCGTACCCGCTGTCCCGCTTCAAGTCGAAGTTCAACCGGCCGTTCCTGCTGACCGTCCTGTTCTGCACCGGGCTGCCGATCACCGCCGTCATGGTGCCGGTCTACGGCCTGTTCGTGCAGCTGAACCTGGTGGACACGCTCGGCGGCACGATCATGTTCATGGCGACGGCTTCGCTGCCGTTCGCGATCTGGCTGACCAAGACGTTCATGGACGGCGTACCGATCTCGCTCGAGGAAGCGGCCTGGGTGGACGGTGCCGGCAACATGCAGGCGCTGGCACGGATCGTGCTGCCGCTGATGTGGCCCGGGATCGCGGTGGTGCTGATCTTCACCTTCATCGGCATGTGGGGGAACTTCTTCGTCCCGTTCATGTTGTTGCTGTCGCCCGAACGCTTGCCGGCCTCGGTCAGCATCTTCACGTTCTTCGGGCAGTACGGCGAGCCGAACTACGGGCAACTGGCGGCGTACTCCCTCATCTACACGATGCCGGTCCTCCTCCTGTACCTCCTCCTCAGCAAGAAGCTAGGCGGCGCATTCGCCCTCGGCGGCGCCATCAAGGGCTAAAACACCGCGCGCAAAGGACCCCGCTTCGCGGCGGCTGTCCTTTGGCCGCCTTCGGCGGCGTGTGCGGAGTGGGGTCACGTGCTGGTGTGGTTGGCGCGGGTGGTGTGGTTGTGTGTGTCGGTTCGCCGAGCTCCTTGGATCCGGAGGGCAACTGCCGGGGTGACAGCCGATCGGCGTGGCGCGCGCCATCTTCCGGGCGCTACAAGAGTGCGGCATCGCGGTGGAGCCCGGGTGCGTTGTAAATGGTTGGCCGGTGTCTTGACGTGGTGGGACGATCCGCGAATCGGGTGGTTGTGTGCTCTGCCCGGTTCTTCGGAGGGAGACCGTCGTGACAGTCGGCGCGGGGCCTGAAGTTCGTGCGAGGGCTGGGGTGCTGCGTGGTGGGTGGGCGGCGGGGGTGGCGGTCTTTCGGGGTGTGCCGTATGCCGAGCCGCCTGTGGGGGAGCTTCGGTTTGCGGCGCCGCGGGCTGTGGGTGGTTGGACGGGGGTGCGGGCGGCGGACTCGTACGGGCCGCCGCCTCCGCAGGCCGGTGTGCTGGCGATGGGTGCGCGCCCGGAGGAGGGTGCGGGCGACGACTGGCTTTCGGTGAACGTGTGGTCGCCGGATCCGGCGCCGGGGGCCGGTTTGCCTGTGCTGGTGTGGATTCCTGGCGGCGGGTATGCGGTGGGGACGTCGAGTCTTCCGGAGTTCGATGGTGGTCGGCTGGCTGCCGGCGGTGTGGTCGTGGTGACGCTCAACTATCGGCTGGGCGTCGAAGGGTTCGTGCAGATCGACGGCGCGCCTGCCAACCGGGGTCTGCTCGACCAGGTTGCCGCGCTGGAGTGGGTGCGCGACAACATCCGGGGCTTCGGCGGCGACCCGGATCGGGTGACGGTCTTCGGCCAGTCGGCGGGTGGCGGATCGGTCGCCGCGCTGCTGGCCATGCCGCGAGCGGCCGGGCTGTTCCGTCGGGCCGTCGCACAGAGCGTGCCCGGGACGTTCTTCTCGCCCGAGCTCGCCGCCGACATCGCCGTCGCCTGCGCCGCCGAATTGGAGGTGCGGCCAACGATGGCCGATCTGTCCGCCGTGGATCCGTCTCTGTTGTCCGCCGCGGGCGACGCCGTGTTCGCGAAGATGGATGAGTGGAAGGACCGTTGGGGCCCGATCACCTACCGGCGGATCCCGTACGCTCCCGTGGTCGACGGCGACGTACTCCCGGCGACGCCGTGGGAGGCTTTGGCCAACGGTGCCGGCCGGGACGTCGATCTGCTGATCGGGCATGTCCGTGACGAGCACCGGCTGTTCAGCCTGATCGAGGGCGTGCTGGGCCAGGTGACCGAGGAACAGGCCGAGACCGCGCTGCGCACCCTCGCCCCGGACGGCGCACGCAGCTACCGCGAGGCGTTCCCGGTCGCCGGCCCGGAGGAGCTCTATGAATTGGTCAACTCCGACTGGCTGTTTCGCATGCCGACGCTCCACCTCGCCCAGGCGCACGCCGCCTCGGGTGGACGCACCCACCTCTACGAGCTGACCTGGCCCGCGCCAGGCTTGGGCGGCGGACTCGGTGCCTGCCACGGCCTCGACGTACCCCTCGTCTTCGGCAACCTGAGCAGCGGCCAGCCCGCCTTCCTGATCGGCGATCCCCCGTCCGCGGAGGCGGAGGCGCTGTCCGCACGGATCCGCGCCGCCTGGACGGCGTTCGCCACCGACGGCGACCCCGGCTGGCCGACGTACGACGACCAGCGGCTCGTCCAACTCCTCGACACCGAACCAGCAGTCACCACCTACCCGGAGGAAGCCTCCCGCCTCCTGTGGCAGCACCACACTTTCCCAGCCCTCCCACTGATCGACCGGTGACGATCGAAGGCTTCACGCAGTACCGGAAGCCGGTTGCTCTCGTGCGGTAGCGCTCGAAATCCAGCTGCCGAGGAGGTTGAGGGCGTCGGCGGATGGTGAGACTGGTTCGGGGGTGTAAGCGGTCAGGGTGAGGCCGGCATCGGCGGACAGTTCCATGGCTTCGAAGTCGACGGTGAGTTCGCCGACGACGGGGTGGCGGAAGGACTTGGTGCCGGTGCGGTGGAGGCGGACGTTCTGGTCGGCCCAGCGGGTGCGGAAGTCGTCGCTGCGGGTGCTGAGTTCGCCGATCAGGTCGGTGAGGTCCTTGTTGTACGGATCGCGCCCGGCCTCGGTGCGCAGGATGGCGACGTTGGTGTTGGCGGACAAGGCCCAGTCGGGGTAGAAATCGCGGGCGCCGGGGTCGAGGAAGCCGAATCGGGCGAAGTTCGGTGCTTGGCCGGGAGCGTTGACGGCGCTGTCGAAGACCGGTGCGAACAGAGCCCGGCCGAGTGCGTTGGCGGCGAGGATGTCGAGGCGGCCGTTGCGGACGAGCGCGGGGGTGGCCGCCATGCCGTCGAGGATCCGCTGAACGGCGGGCCGGACTCGCCGTGCGGGTTCCCGGCGAGGAGTCCGGCTGCTGGAGTTCGCGGTGCGGGCGAGATCGAACAGGTACGTACGTTCGGCTTCGTCGAGCTGAAGGGCGTCGGAGATGGAGTGCAGCACACTCTCGGAGACACCGGAGATGTTGCCCTTCTCGATCCGCGCGTAGTAGTCGACGCTGAGTCCGGCCAGCAGCGCCACTTCCTCGCGACGCAGGCCCGGCACGCGCCGATTGCCCCCGTAGTGCTGCAGGCCAGCCTGCTCCGGGGTGACCTTCCCCCGCCGGCTGACGAGGAAGTCGCGCGCCTGCTTCCGGTTCTCGGTGCCCATGCCTTCCAGCGTACGAACCCGGTGGCCGGTGAGGGGGGTTCTGTCGGAACCCGGTTCAGCCCGACCTCCCGCGCAGCGATCGATCCGCGTTGACTGAACGCCGTACGGCGCAGGTCCCGGGCAGCCAACCAGCACATCAGGAGAACAGACCATGCACGAACGCACCCTTGGCACTGGCGGCCTGACGGTCTCGGCCGTTGGGCTCGGTTGTATGACGATGACCGGCGGCTACTCCGGCCGGCCCGACCGGCCGGAGATGATCAGACTGCTGCACGCCGCCGTGGATCGCGGTGTCACCTTCTTCGACACCGCGGAGATCTACGGCCCGCACGCGAACGAGGAGCTCGTCGGCGAGGCGCTCGCGCCGTACCTGGACCGCGTGACCATCGCGACGAAGTTCGCGTCCGACATCGACCCGGTGGAACGCAAGCCGCGAGGCCGGATGCTGCGCCCCGAGGAGCTCGCCGGCGTCGTCGAGGGCTCGCTGCGGCGGCTCGGAGTCGACGCGATCGACCTCTACTACCAGCATCGGGTCAATCCGGACGTTCCGATCGAGGAGTTCGCCGGGGCGGTGAAGGAGCTGATCGAGGCCGGCAAGGTCAAGCGTTACGGGATGTCCGAGGCAGCGGCCGGCACGATCCGTCGCGCCCACGCCGTACAGCCGGTGACAGCGGTCCAGAGCGAGTACTCACTGTGGTGGCGACGTCCTGAGCAGGAGGTCCTGGCCACGTGCGAAGAACTCGGCATCGGGTTCGTGCCTTTCAGCCCACTCGGCAAGGGATTCCTCACCGGAACCCTCAGTCCGTCGAGCAGTTTCGACAAGGACAACGACCTGCGGGCACGCATTCCGCGCTTCGGGGCCGACGCCCTGCAGCACAACATCGCCATGGTCGAGCTCGTGCGATCCTTCGCGACCGCGAAGGAGGTGACGCCTGCGCAGATCGCGCTCGCGTGGCTGCTCGCGCAGGAGCCGTGGATCGTCCCGATTCCCGGCACGACCAAGCTGCATCGGATGGAGGAGAACATCGCCGCCGCCGACGTCACACTGTCCACCGACGAGTTGGCTCAGCTCACCGAGGCGTCGGCGCAGATCGAGATCGAGGGTGGCCGCTACCCGGACGAACTCGAGGCCCAGACCAACCTGTAGCCGATCCGTCGTACTGTCGCTCTCGGCAGACGACATGGTTGGTTGGAGGCGCGGTGGTGGAGCTTGTCGGGCGGGTTGGGCTTGGGGTCGCCGGGGTGTCGATGGTTGCTCGGGATCGGGCCGCTGACCTTGCGATGATCCGGGCCGGGATCGCTGCAGGTACGGCGATTCTCGACACCGCGCGGGCGTACGCCCAGGTCGATGCGCCGTTGTACGGCGAGGAGCTGGCGGCGGAAGCGGCTCGCGGTACGGGCGTGATCGTCGGGACGAAGGGCGGCCATTCGCGGACGGGCGCGAGCACGTGGGACGCGGACATCAGCGCCGGCCGGATCCGGTCGGACGTGGAGACGAGTCTGCGGGTGTTCGGAGGCGAGCGTCTCGAGCTGTACTACCTGCACAGGGTCGACCTCGCCGAACAGCCTGTCGAAGAGGGCATGTCGGCTCTGGCGGCCCTTCGCGACGAAGGCAAGCTGGCAAGGATCGGTCTGTCGAACGTCACCGTGGCCGATCTCGAACGCGCGACCGCGATCGCTCGGGTTGACGCCGTACAGAACCTGCACAGTGCGATGGGACGCGAGTCCGCCGAGGTCCTCGCGTGGTGCGAAGCCGGCCAGGTGCCGTTCTTCGCCTACTCGCCGCTGCGCTCGTCGGCCACTGCGCCACGGCTGGCGGCGATGGCAGCCGCACGCGGCGTCTCCCGGCAACGCCTGCAACTGCGCGCCCTGCTCGCATCGTCTCCCGTCCTGTCGGTGATCTCGGGCGCAACCCGCCCCGAGACCGTCCTCGATTCGCTCGCCGCCGAGTCCGAGCCTTGGGACGAAGACCTCCAGACCGCCTACGACGAAGACCTTGCGATCACGGCTTAGGCGGTGTGAGCGCCTCCAGGCGTTGGTGCAGGGTCCGGAGGGTGTCGGCGGAGTCGGTGCGGATCGCTTCGGGGATTTCGTCGAGCACCTGCCAGTACTCGAGTTTGTCGGTGAAGGTCCATTCCAGTTGGAAGCACGCGACCCAGGCGCGGGCCGAACACACGAGGATCCGGAAGGCCCAGACCATGCGTTCGTTGTCGTCGGCCGGCGCCGCATCCGCGAGCGCCTTGAGCACACCCTTGTGGGCCTCGGCCGCGACCGTGGCGGGCTCGCGTTCGTGCCAGGCGTCGCGCAGCGCCGCCGTTGAGCGTTCGAGCGCGAACGCGACCAGCGCGCCGACCCCGGTCTGAATCATCGCGTCCAGTTGCGGGTCGCCCGCGACCAACTCGGACACCGACTGCGACCCGACGGCGGTGCCGAGCACCAGGAAGAGTCTGACGATGAAGCTGAACAGCCGGCTGAGGCGCGAGTGGTCCTTGGTGATCTCGATGTGCTGCAGCTGCGCACGGAGCTGCTTGATGGCTCGCAGCGCCGTACGACGATCCGCGCGCGACCGGCGGGTGGCGAGCACGAGGATGTCGTCGATCTCGTCGGCCGGGATGCCGAGCAGATCCGCCACGTCCGCGAACGGCAGCTCGGCCAGCAACGCGGCCGCGGCCGTCCCCTGAGTGGCCTTCTTGGTCTGACGCCGGGACCGCTTCGGCTCGCCGGCCTCGATCCGTTCGGCTACGAGGTCGAGCAGGTCGTCCAGCCCCCGGACGACATCCTGCAGCGCGGTGTCCGCCGTTTTCCAGCGGTAGCTGGCGAGTGCGCTCGTACGCCGGAAGTCGTCCTGCACCACCTGCTGCAGCTCCTCCGGCCACCCGGCGACCGCAACCTCCGGCGGCTCCTCGAACGCCGGCAAGTCCGTTGCCCCAGGAACAAAAGGTGGCGCACCGGCCTCGGAGCGCCCAACCTCTTCGTTCCTCTTCCCCTGGCCCGGCACGATGAAGCTCACCCCCCAACCTTACGTGCGCGGGCAGCTCACGCCGGGGCAGATTCCTGTTACCGGTTGTCCATCGTTGTCACGGGGCGTGACAGGCGAGGGCTGCCGGATCGAGGTGGATTTCGCTACCTTGGGGTATTGGTCCTTCGATCCTGCAGGAGGCTCCGTGAAGATCAACGACGTACTGCGCGGCAAGGGCAACCAGGTCGTCACCATCTCCCCAGAAGCCACTGTCACCGAACTGCTCGCACTGCTGGCCGAACACAACATCGGCGCGGTCGTGGTCAGCCCGGACGGGTCGTCGGTGGCCGGCATCGTCTCCGAGCGCGACATCGTCCGGCTGTGGAACGGCACCCCGGAGGCGGGCGACGTCCGGGTCAGCGCGATCATGACCGCCGAGGTCCGCACCTGTACGCCGGACGAACTGATCGACAACCTGATGCGGCTGATGACCGAGCACCGGATCCGGCACGTGCCGGTCGTGGTCGACGGGGCCCTGTCCGGACTGGTCAGCATCGGTGACGTGGTGAAGTCCCGGATCGGCGAGCTCGAGTTCGAGCGGGAGCAGCTGTCCAACTACATCTCCAGCTGATCGACCGGGAAGCCCCCGGCGGGGGACTACAGTCCGTGCATGGATCCGAGACATCCCACGGACGGTGACTCCGGTACGCCGTCCTCCGGGCAGCCCCCGCACGGCGGCACACCGCAACAACCCCCGTACGGCGGATCACCGCAGCGGAACCCGTACGGCACACCGCAGCAGCCCGGCTACCCGGGCCAACCGCCGTACCAGGGCCAGCCATACCCCGGACCCCAGTACGGCGGGCAGCCGCCGTACCCCGGCATGCCCGGTCCCGGGCCGTACCCGGGGCAGCCGCAGAAGACGAGTGTGCCGGCGATCCTGTCGCTGATCTTCGGGGTGCTCGGCGGCATCCTGATCAGCGTCATTCTCGGCATCGTCGCGCTGACCCAGATCCCGAAGAAAGGCCAGAAGGGCAAAGGTCTGGCGATCGCCGGGCTGGCGGTCTCCGGTCTCTGGCTGGTCGGCATCGTGGTCGCGATCGCCGTGTTCGGTGACGGTGAGCCGGATCGGGACGCCTCCGGACAGGTCACCACGACGCAGAACACCCGACCGGACAAGCTCCGGGTCGGCGACTGCGTGAGCGAGATCAACGAGGGCGAGGTCGCGAACATCAAGGTCGTCCCGTGCGATCAGCCGAACGGCGGCAAGGTGTTCGCCGTCTTCGACCTGCCGGCGGGGGACTGGCCGGGACTGACCGCGGTCCAGACGGCGGCCGAGAACGGCTGCACCACCCGCTGGAAGGCGTCGAAGCAGCAGGCTTCCGCGGATTCCAGCATCTTCTACCTGCACCCGACCGAGGACGGCTGGAGCCTGGGCGACCGCGGCACCACCTGCCTGCTCACACCGAAGTAGGAACAACACGCTCCTGGGGGGAGACATGAGTGATCCGCGAGAGCCGAAGTTCCCGGAGTACGCCGCCCGACCGCCGGCCGAGACCGGCGGCGCGAAGTGGGACCGCGGTCCGCGACGCAAGCGCGGCGGGGACGGCCCCCTGCTGAACATGCGGCCGATCGAAGGGCTACCTCCGGGTGGGAGCAGCACGTTGGCGATCGTGGCGCTGGTCTTCGGCTGCCTCGGCGCTGTCCTGCTCAGCATCCCGATGGCGATCGCCGCGCTGGTTCGGATCGCGGGCCGTAACCAGGCCGGGAGGGGCAAGGCGATCGCCGCCTTGGCGGTGTCCGGGCTGTGGATCGTGGGCATCGTGGTGTGGGTTGCCGAAACCGACGGCGAGTCGCCGGATCGGGATGTGGCGTCGGGGCCGGTGACGACGGCTCGGACCACGCGACCGCAGGAGCTCAAGGTCGGCGACTGCGTGGCGAACCTGGAGGAAGGGTCCGTCAAGCAGGTCACCGTGGCGCCCTGCGATCAGCCGAACGGTGGGCGGGTGTTCGCCCTGTTCGTCTTGCCGGCGGGGCCGTGGCCCGGGCAGGAGCCAGTCCAGCAGAAGGTGAAGGACGGGTGCTGGGATCGATGGTCCGCTTCGACGGGGCAGGCCGATCAGCTGTCGAACATCTTCGTCCTGGGACCGACTGAGCAGACCTGGCGGTTGGGGGACCGAGGCGTCACCTGTCTGCTCACACCGAGGTAGGAACACAACAAACTCCTGGGGGGAGACCATGAATCATCCGCGAGAGCCGAAGTTCCCCGAATACAGTGCCCGGCCGCCGGCCGGGAACCCGGAACCGGAACCCGGCCCGCCACAGCCGTTCCCGACCATGCCGCCGGTCTCGGCGGGGCTCAGGCCGACCAACCGGAAGGCGGTGCTGTCGCTCGTCCTCGCCGTCCTCGGGCTTGTCCCGGTCAGCATCCCGCTCGGGATCAAGGCGATCGACCAGGCGAAGAAGAGAGGCGAGCAGGGTGCGCGGATCGCGATCACCGGGTTCGTGATCGCTGCCGTCTGGACGTCCGTGGACCTGAGGATCCTCAATCATTTCCTGGACCGGATCGATCCGGACTCAGCGGCGCACACGGCGCGTGAGCCGGTTGGGCCGGGGAGCAAGCTCGAGGTCGGTGACTGTGTCGAGGACCTGCCGCAGGGAGAGGTCAAGGACGTTGTCGTGAAGCCGTGCGACGAGCCCAACGGCGGCCGGGTGTTCGCCCGGTTCGCGGTGCCGGACGGTCCGTGGCTCAGCGACGAGGCGATGAGCAAGCCGGCGGAGGACGGATGCTGGAACCGGTGGATCGCCTCGAAGGAACAGGTCGATCGGCCGTCGCACGTCTACGTCCTGCGGCCGAGTCAGGACGGCTGGCAGAAGGGCGACCGGACTGTCACCTGTCTGATCGTGCCGCAGTGAGTCAGGCGGCGGCCAGGACCATGATGACCATGGCCACCAGGAACAGCAGGCCGATGGCCAGGAGAGCGGTGCCGATCATGCCGCAGACCTGGCCGGCCTGGGCCATGCCCCGGTTGTTGTAGACGCCAGGGGAGGCGTCGATCTCGGCAAGGGCCTGGTTGCCGAGCCACCAGGCCACCGGCGAGAGGAACACGAAGCCGGTGCAGAGCGCGATCGCGCCGAGGACCAGCGAGACGGTGGCCTGCGAGTGGTCCTGCAGGATGCCGTACGCCGGCCGGTCCGGGAAACCAGGCTGGACCGGGTACGCCGGCCAGAAGGTGTGCGTGCGGTCCGTCGCGTCGGTGGGACGTTCGGCGAACGACATCATCGTGCTCCTCTACTCAGGGCCGGGCGCTGAGCAGAGGAGCAACGGTCCTCCTCAGCTCACGTCGATCAGTTCACCCAGGTCCAGCCCGGCGAGCTGGGGACGAACTTCCTTGGCTTCCCCTACGACGACGACCAGTAGCCCGTCGGTTCCCACATACCGCCGGTACGCCTCGGTGGCCTCAGCCGCGGTGGTGGCGGCGATCTGGGTCAGGTAGGTGTCGGCGAAGTCGATCGGTACGCCGTTCGCGATGTTGCTGCCGACCTGCTGGGCGACGGAATCGGCCTGCTCGTACCGCAGCGGGGCGGTCCGGATCAGGCTGTCCTTCGCCTCCTGGACCTCCTGCTCGGTCAGCCCGTCGCGGGCCTCCCGCAGGATCCGCAGTGCGTCACTGATCGCGGCACCGGTCACCTCGGTGCGGACGGCGCCACCGAGGCTGAAGGTCCCACCCTTGCGCGGCGCCGCGAAGCTGGTCCGCGTGCCGTAGGTGTAGCCCTTCTCCTCGCGCAGCACGGTGTCCACCCGGGAGGTGATCGTGCCGCCGACGACGTGGTTCGCGACCGCGGCCGCACCCCACGCGGGGTCGCGACGGTCCGGTCCGGCGCAGCCGATCAGCAGCTGGCTCTGGACCGATCCAGGCCGGTCGACCAGCACGACGCGGTTGCCCACGAGGTACAGCGGCTCCGGCGTCTCCAGCGCGGGACCGGCGGTCGACGTCCAGCCACCGAAGGCCTCGTCGACGATGCCGGCCACGTCGACGCCGGTCGCGTCGCCCGCGAACAGCAGCTGCGCGCGCTCCGGGCCGATGTTGCGGCGGTAGAAGTCGGCGACCTGCGTGTTGGTCAGTGGGCGGATCGTGTCCGGGGTGCCCGCGGTCGGCCGGGACCGCCGCGTCGACGGGTCGAACAGGTGGCCCGAGAAGGCCTCACGGGCCCGGTAGCCGGCGTTCGCGCGCTCCTGGTTGATCTCGCCGAGCCGGATCGTCACGTGCCGGCCGACGTCGGCCTGATTGAACGCGGGCCGGGTGACCGCCTCCGCGAGCAGCTGGACCGCCGGCGCCAGGTGCGACACCGGGACCGAGATCTCCACGTGCAGAGCGTCCGAGCTGACATCTACGCCGTACGCCGCTCCGTGCCGCTCCAGGGCGGCCGCGAACTCGTTGGCCGAACGCAGTTCGGTGCCCTCGTCGAGGGTGCGGGACATGATCGTGGCGACGCCCTCGAGCTCCCGCGGTTCGGCGATCAGCGGCATCGCGATCGTCACGCGGACCGTGGCGACGTACTGGCCGGGGCGATCGAAGACGTGCACCGGTGAGCCGGAGCTGGTCGTCGTCGTGGTGGCCTCGGGGAACGTCCACGGGCGCGGCGCACCGACGGCCGGTGGGGTGGTCAGAACCTGGTTCATGCCTGCTCTCCTGCGTTCTCCGACCGGCGGTAAGCGACCTGCACACGTCCGGCGGCGCGGATCCACTGCGCCGCGGCCGCCTGCACCTGCTCCACGGTCACTGCACGGACCTGATCGATCCGGGTGTTGATCCGGTTCGGGTCGCCGAACAGCAGCGCGTGGTGGGAGATCTCGTCGGCCCGCCCGGCGCAGGTGGACAACTGCTCCAGCCAGTCCCGCTCCGCCTGTGCCTGCACGGTCGCCAGTTCGTCCTCGGTGACGCCGTTCTCGGCGAGCTTCTCGACCTCCTCGAGCAGCGCGTCCTCGACCTTCTGCAGGTCCACGCCGTCGGAGGCGATGCCGGTCAGCGTACCGAACGACACCCCGCCGATCAGCGGCAGCGCACCGCCCGAGACCGACTGCGCGATCTGCTCGTCGCGGACGAGCCGCCGGTTCAGCCGGCCGCTCTGCCCGGCGGCGAGGACGTCGAGCGCGAGCCCGGCCGCGTCCAGCTCCGGCGTCCCGTCCATGGGCACCCGGAACATCATCGTGATCAGGTCGGACGGTACGTCGGAGACGACGTCGTCGCGGTGGACCTCGGTGAGCGGCCCGATCGTGCCGTCCGGGGCGGCCGGCGGCCGCGGGATCGCCGGCAGGTGGCCGAAGTACCGCTTGGCGGCGTCGAACGCGTCCTCCACCGAGACGTCGCCGACGATCGTCAGGACCGCGTTGTTCGGGCCGTAGTACTTGCGGAAGAACGCGTGCACGTCCTCCACCGACGCCGCGTCCAGGTCGGCCATCGAGCCGATCGTCATGTGCGCGTACGGGTGGTCCGCGGGGAAGGCGAGCCGGACCAGCCGCTCGTACGAGTCGCCGTACGGGCGGTTGTCGTAGCTCTGCCGCTTCTCCTCCTTGACCACGTCGCGCTGGTTGTCCAGGTTCTCCTGGTTGACCGCGTCGAGCAGGTAACCCATCCGGTCCGCCTCGAGCCACAGGGCGAGGTCCAGGCCGCCGCTGGGCAGTGACTCGAAGTAGTTCGTCCGGTCGAAGAACGTGCTCGCGTTCAGACTGGCACCGGCGTTCTCCAGCAGGCTGAAGTGCTGACCGGAGGCGACGTTGCGCGATCCCTGGAACATCAAGTGCTCGAACAGGTGCGCGAACCCGGTCAGCCCCGTCGGCTCGTGGCGCGATCCGACGTCGTACCAGAGGTTCACCGCGACGATCGGGACGGCGCGGTCCGAGCTGACGACGACGCGTAAGCCGTTGTCCAGCGTCTGCTCCGCGATGGGGTAGGTCAAGGGCATGCCGCCACCCTACGTGGTCCGGAAATTCTCCGCCGGTGGTGTCGATCCGCGCAGGGGTCGCGCATCGGAGTGGTGAATGCTGGAACCGGCAGACCATGAGAGAGGTGACATCAGTGGGCAAGTACCTGGTGATGATCTACGACGACGAGGCCAAGTGGGACGCGGCCGACCCGTCGGTGATGGAGCAGAACCACAAGAACCACCAGGCCTTCGCGGAGGCCAACGGTCCGGCCCTGCGCGGCGGCGGGCAGCTGGACGGAAGCACCACGGCGACGTCGATCCGGACTGACGGCAGCGGCGGGTACGTCGTCACCGACGGGACGTTCGCGGAGACCAAGGAGGTGATGGGCGGCTACTACATCATCGAGGCGGCCGACCTGGACGAGGCGCTCGCGATCGCCAAGCAGGTCCCGTCCCCGATGGGTGGCGTCGAGGTACGCCCGATCATCAACGGTGGCTGACTCGGTCTCCGCGGCGGTGGCGGAGGCCCACTCGAGCGAGTGGGCCTTCGTCCTCGCTGCCACCGCACGCGTCGCGGCCGATCTGGATCTGGCCGAGGACTGCGTGCAGGACGCGTACGCCAAGGCGTTGGTGCACTGGCGTGAGCAGGGCGTGCCGCGGCGGCCGGGGGCGTGGCTGACGACGGTCGCGACGCGGCGCGCGCTGGAGTTGCGGCGGCGGGCCGACGTCGCGCAGCGGAAGCTCCCGCTGTTGATGCCGGACCCGGTGGACGACGACTTCTCGGCCGAGGTGTTCCCGGACGATCGGTTGCGGCTCGTGTTCACCTGCTGTCACCCGGCGCTGGCTCAGGAGGCGCAGATCGCGTTGACGCTGCGGCTGGTGTGCGGGTTGTCGTCGGCCGAGATCGCGAGGGCGTTCCTGGTGAAGGAAGCCACGATGCAGGCCCGGATCACCCGGGCCAAGCACAAGATCTCGCGGTCGGGGATCCCGTACCGGATCCCGCGGCGGGCGGACCTGCCGGAGCGCATCGACGCGGTGCTGGACGTCGTCCATCTGGTCTACACGGCCGGCCACACGGCGGCGGACGGGGAAGGGCTGACGCGGCCGGACCTGGCGCGGCGGGGGATCGATCTCGCTCGGATGATGCGGTTGCTGCTGCCGGACAGCGGGGAGGCGTCGGGTCTGCTCGCGCTGCTTGTGCTGACGGAGGCCAGGCAGGCAGCGCGGGTCGACGAGGCCGGGCGGTTGGTGCTGATGGAGGACCAGGATCGCTCGCTGTGGGACCGGGAGCTGATCGATGAGGGGCTGGCGCTGGTGCGGGAGGCGCTGAGCCGGTCGGTCGGACGGTTCGGGCTGATGGCGGCGATCGCTGCCGTCCATGCCGAGGCTCAGCGCTGGGAGGACACCGACTGGGCGGAGATCCTCGGGTTGTACGACGTGTTGCTGGCGCGCTGGCCGTCTCCGGTGGTCGCGCTGAACCGGGTGGTTGCGCTCAGCTACGTGTCCGGCCCCGAGGCGGCCCTGGCGGAGCTGGCCGATGATCCGGCGTTGGCGACGTACCCCTATCTGGCGTCGACGCGGGCGGAGCTGTTGTGGCGGACGGGGCGCGTGGAGGAGGCGCGAGCGGCGTACGAGGAGGCGCTGGCGTTCACCAGCAACGCCGTGGAGGCCGAGTTCCTGCAAGGGCGCATCACTCGAGGCGCTTGAGGACCTCGTCGTGCAGGCGGCCGTTGGTGGCGACGGCGTTCGCGCCGTTCGGACCGGGGGTGCCGTCGACCGAGGTGAACTTGCCGCCGGCCTCGTCGACGATGATCGCCAGTGCGGCCATGTCGTACAGGTTGAGCTCGGGCTCGGCGGCGATGTCGACCGCGCCTTCGGCGACCAGCATGTACGACCAGAAGTCGCCGTACGCGCGGGTGCGCCAGCAGGACTCCATCAGCTCGGCCCACTGGTTCTTCCGGCCGATCTTCTCCCAGCCCTTGAGCGAGGCGTACGACAGCGACGCGTCCTCGATCCGGCTCACGTCGCTGACCCGGCACGGCTGCGCGGACATCAGCGCGCGGCCGGTCCAGGCGCCATCGCCGTACGACGCCCACCAGCGCTTGCCCAGCGCCGGGGCGGACACCACTCCGACGACCACCTGGTCCTCGATCATCAGGCTGATCAGCGTCGCCCAGACCGGGACGCCACGGATGTAGTTCTTGGTGCCGTCGATCGGGTCGACGACCCAGCGCCGTACGCCCCAGCCGGTGGTGCCTTCCTCCTCGCCCACGAACGCGTCCCGCGGCCGGGCCCGGGCCAGCGTCTTGCGCATCACGTCCTCGACCTTGCTGTCGGACTCGCTGACCGGGGACAGATCCGGCTTGGTGGCCACATGCAGGTCGAGCGCCTTGTAGCGGTCCATCGTGGTCGAGTCCGCGTCGTCGGCCAGGATGTGGGCGAGCCGCAGGTCATCCGTGTGCGAGGGCATGCCGGAAGGCTAGCCCGTTCCCCCGCTCAGCGGGCGGGCTGTCCGCAAACGTTGCGGATCGGTTGCGACGCGAATTGAACCCAATCGGTTGATTGAACGTGCAGTAAGTAGCCCGTGCGGGCTACTAGAGTCGGACCACGTTCTATGACTGCCAGGAGGCGTCAATGTTCGAGCGCTTCGGGGACCTGCCGCTACACGTGCTCGTGATCCATTTGGCCGTGGTGGCGCTACCGATCGCGGCCCTGACCCTGATCGTCTTCGCGGTGGTGCCACGGTGGCGGTGGTTCCTGCGCTGGCCGGCGTTGGTGCTGGGGATCGGGGCGCTGGTGTGCGCGTTCGTGGCGAAGAAGAGCGGGGAGGCGTTCGTCGCCGCGGTCCCGTCGCTGCAGCAGCCGATCAAGCTGCACGAGGACCGGGGTGATCTGCTGTTCTGGTTCTGCCTGGCCTTCGCGGTGATCGCCGTGATCGCGGTCCTGGTGCTGAGCGGGCCGTCGTCGCTGGCGAGCGGAAAGGGTGCCAAGGCAACCAAGAGCCGCCCGCTGGAGCTCGTCACCAGCGCCGCCGTCGTGGTCATCGGCGTTCTCGTCATCTACCAGACGATCCGCACCGGCGACGCCGGCGCCAAGGCCGTCTGGACGGGTCAGCTTCCGCCTAAGTGACGTCCTGCTCCGGTACTGCCTGGGTGCGGCCTTCGCGGCTGGCCAGGAGGCGGCGGAAGGACGCCACCCGGTCGGGGTCGAGTCGACCTTCGGCGACTGCGTCGTCCAGGCCGCAGTCGGGGGCGGACTCGGTGTGGGTGCAGCCCCGTGGACAGGACTCGGTGACCTCGGCCAGGTCGGGGAAGGCATCGATGACTTTGCCCGGGTCGACGTGGGCCAGGCCGAAGGAACGAATGCCGGGCGTGTCGATCAGCCAGCCGCCGTCCGGCAGACGGAGGACCAAGGTGTTCGTCGAGGTGTGACGCCCGCGGCCGGTCACCTCGTTGACGACGCCGATCGCGCGGTCGGCACCGGGAATCAGCCCGTTGACCAGCGTCGACTTGCCGACGCCGGAGTGGCCGACCAGGACGCTGATCCGGTCCTGGAGTTGCTCACGTAGCTCAGCCAGGTCGCCGCCTTGCCGCGTGGCCACCGACTCGACCCCGAGCGGGCGGTAGATCGACAGCAGCGGATCCGGGTCGGCGAGGTCGGTCTTCGTCAGGCACAGCAGCGGCCGCATTCCCGCGTCGTACGCCGCGACCAGGAAGCGGTCGATCAGGCCGGTCCGCGGCTCCGGGTTTGCGACGGCGACGACGATGACGAGTTGGTCCGCGTTCGCCACCAGCGGCCGCTCCACCGGGTCGTCGTCATCGGCCGACCGGCGCAGCAGCGTCGTCCGGGGGAGAACCTCGACGATCCGGGCCAGCGTGCCCTCGTCACCGCTCGCGTCGCCGGCGAGCCTGACCCGGTCGCCGACGATCACGCCCGTGCGGCCGAGCTGCCGCGCCTTCATCGCGGTCACCTGCCGGTCGTCGACCCAGCAGGTGTAGCGGCCGCGGTCACGCGTGATCACGATGCCGGTGACGGCGTCGTCGTACGAGGGGCGGTCCTTGGTCCGCGGCCGGGTCCGGCGCTTCGGCCGGTCGTACCGGGCCTCCTCGTCGTACCGCGACATCAGCTCGTGAGCCCCGACCACATGTCGGGGAACTCGGGCAGGGTCTTCGCCGTGGTCCCGATGTTCTCGATCTCCAGCCCGTCCACGAGCAATCCGACCACGGCGGCGGCGTGGGCCATCCGATGGTCGTTGTAGGTCCCGAAAAGCCCACCCTGCAAGCGCTGAGGCCGGATCTCCAGCCCGTCCGCAGTCTGCGTCACGTCCCCACCGAGCGCGTTGAACTCGTGCTCGAGCCCCGCCAGCCGGTCCGTCTCGTGGTTGCGCAGATGCGCGATTCCCCGAAGGTACGACGGTCCTTCCGCGAACGCGGCCACCGCCGCGATGACCGGGCTGAGCTCACCGACCTCGCTCAGGTCGAGGTCGACGGCCTGCACTCGGCCGGTGCCCCGGACGGTGAGGCCGTCGGCGGTGCGAGTCACCTCGGCACCGAACCGGGTGAAGATGTCGCCGAGTTGACCGCCGGGCTGCGTGGTCTGCTCCGGCCAGCCGGTCACGGTGACCTCGCCCGCGGTGAGGACCGCCGCGGCCAGGAACGGCGCGGCGTTGGACAGGTCCGGCTCGATCGTGGCGTCCATCGCCCGAATGGGGCCGGGGGCAACGACCCAGCGGTTCGGTTCGCTGTCGTCGACCTGGACGCCGCGTTCGCGCAGCATCGCCACCGACATGTCCAGGTGCGGCTGCGACGGCACCGGCTTCCCGTCGTGGCGGATGTCGACGCCCTCGTCGTACCGGGCTCCGGCGAGCAGTAGGGCCGACACGAACTGACTCGACCCGGACGCGTCCAGCGTGACCTTCCCGCCACGGACCGCGCCCGCACCGGACACGGAGTACGGCATCCTGCCGGTGCCCTGGTCGTCGATCCGGACGCCGAGCGCGCGCAGTGCGTCGAGGATGACGCCCATCGGGCGCTCCCGCGCGTACGGGTCGCCGTCGAACTCGACCACGCCATCGGCCAATGCGGCGACCGGCGGCACGAAGCGCATCACAGTGCCGGCGAGACCGCAGTCGACGGACGCCGGGCCCTTGAGTGAGCCCGGGGTCACCGTCACGGCGGAGCCGTTGTCCGCGATGCCGACACCGAGTGAGACGAGCGCGGCGCGCATCAGCGCGGTGTCGCGTGCGGCGAGCAGACCGGTGAGCTGCGACGGGCCGTCGGCGAGCGCGGCGAGGATGAGGGCACGGTTGCTGATCGACTTCGATCCGGGCACCGTGACCCGGCCGCTGACCGGTCCGTGGGCCTTCGGTGCCGGCCAGCCCTGCTGCGTGCTCATCCCACTCCCTCGGCTCGGAACTCCTGCCCCTGAGCCTAGGGCATCGCGGCTAGACGACCTTCCAGCCTTCCGGGAGGGTCAGCGACAGCGTGTTCGCAGTTCGGCCGAGGACCATCGGCGGCAGGGTCTTCGGGAACGCGTAGTTGACGACCTGGATGGTGGTGCGTTTGACGGCCGGCTCACCGTTGCCGGCCGGAGTGTCGATGCCCTTCTGGAACGCCGCGACCGGAAGCAGGGTCCTGGTGTCGAGGTAATACACCATGTGGATGCCCTCGGTCAGGTTGAACGGGTTCGACCACGGCCAGGTCACCGGATCCAGACCGGCGTCGCGGAACGCCCACATCGAGATCGCCGAACCCCAGTAGTTCTTGTCGGCCAGGGTGATCGGCTTGAAGTCGACGACCTGGCGGACGTACGTCGAGCCGCCGGCCGACAGCAGCGTCGGCTTGGCGACGTTCACATAGCCCTTGTACGTGCGCAGCTTCGCGAGCACCTTGTCCGCCTGGTCCGCGGTCAGCCCGCTGGAGAAGACGCCGTCACCGCCGCCCATGAACGGCTTCTTCGTGCAGGTGTTGGTCGTGAACGAGCTCTGTTCCCACTTCTTGCTGTAGTTCGACCAGTGCATCTCCTTGCTGCCCGCGCAGGCGATGTTGGTCGGCTCGTCGTCCTTCGGTCCGCTGAGGATGGTCTGGAAGTAGTAGAACTTGTCGCTCGCGTGGTCGATCGCGATGTCGGTGATCGGGAACAGTTGGCGGGACGCGAACTTCTGCGGGTCCCCGAACATGCTGGACTTCACCCGGCCGATCGGCGCGGTCATCTGGCGCTTGACGACGCTCTCGTAGAACGTCGCAGGATCGACCTCGGCGAGGGACTGCTCGGTGACGGACTGGCCGGGCTCGAGGCTCTTGCCCTTCGGCGCCGAGGCGCTGGTGCCGCTGCCGCCGCCGGCCTCGTTGTCGTCGCCGGAGGTGGCGCGCCAGGCGACGATGCCGGCCGGGATGCCGATCGCGAGCAGTACGGCGCCGACCACGATCCAGGCCGTACGACCCTTCCGCGGCGGCTCCGGCTGCCCGTAGAACCCCTGCTGCGGGTACGGCGGCTGCTGCCCGGGGAACTGCTGCTGCGGCCCCGGATACTGCGGCGGGCCGGCGTACTGCTGCGGCCCCGGGTACTGCGGCTGCTGTGGTGGTTGCTGGGGGACCGGCTGCCAGTTGCGGCCGTCCCACCACCACTGGCCGTCGTCACTGTACGTAGGCACGGCCTCCAGGATAGGAGGCCGTGAGGTCAGCCGAGGTTCAGTTCCGCCTTCGCCAGTTTGGCGGCGTGCTTGGCCTCCCGGGCCAGCTGCTTCGCCTCACGCTTCGCGGCCTTCGCGCCGCGTCTGGTCTCCCGCTTGGCTGCCCGCGCGCCGTGGGTGGCCCGCCAGGCGACGCCCGGCTTGCCCTCGGTGTCGACCGCGGCGAGCAGCAGACCGCCGAACAGACCCAGGTTCTTCATGAACTGGATCCGGTGCACGGTCCGGGCCTCCTTGTCCTTCACCTGCCAGAACGGGTGCCCGGCGACTGTCACGGGGATCAGCGTGGCGGCCAGCACCGCGGCCCCGGTCCGACGGCCCTTGCCGCTGGCCAGCGCGAGACCGCCGAGCACCTGGACGGCGCCGTTCAGCCGAACCAGGTTCACCGTGGTCTCGGGGATGCGGTCGGCGATCTGCGCCGGTGCGACGTTCTTCACCATCGGCACCAGGCGGTCCGTCACCGGCTGGGCCTTGGGCACCAGCGGCTCCGGGTTCCGGATCGAGTTCACACCCTGCGCGACGAAGATCATCGAGAGCAGTGGCCTTGCCAGTGCACGCACGACAGTCATGCCTCCTTCATACACCACGTCCTGTACGCCGTCCGGTACCCAAGGCTGCGCGGTTCAGCCTCAGATCGGGCAACCATCCGGACCACAGGCGGCGTCGTCGGTGCCGGCGCCCGGGGCGGTGATCAGCGTCACCGGCTTGCGGTCCGCGTTCGCCCGGCGCAGCGCCTCCTGGAACACCTCGACCGGCTGCGCGCCGCTGACGCCGTACTTCTCGTCGATCACGAAGAACGGCACCCCGTTCGCGCCGTACGCCAGCGCCTGGGCCTGGTCGTCGGCGACGTCCTGGGCGTACGTCGTATTCGCGAGCACCTCGCGGACCCGGTCGGACGGGAGGCCGACCTCCTCGGCGAGCTGCGTGAGCGTCGCGTGGTCGCCGACCGGGAGCCCGTCGGTGAAGTACGCCTTGAGCAGCCGCTCCTTGAGGCGGTCCTGCGTGTCGGCGGGCACCTCACCGGCCGCGATCAGGTCGCGGGCCAGGTGCAGTACGCGGTGCGCGTCGACGGTGTTCGCGGACTTCGCCCGGTCGAGGTGGTACTCGAGGCCGACCTCCGCGGCGATCTCGGTCACGTGGGCGTTGGCCTGCACACCCCACGCGCGGTCGCGGCCGTACTTCTCACCCAGCCGGGTCGGCAGGTCGCGTGGATCGTCGCTCGTCGCGGACGGGTCCAGCTGGAAGCTGTGCCAGACGATCTCGGCCTTCTCGCCGCTCTCCTCGAGGGCCTGCTCCAACCGCCGCTTCCCGATGTAGCACCACGGGCAGATGACGTCGGACCACACATCGATACGCATACTCCGGCCAACTCACCGTGATCGGCGGTCTATTCCCAACCGGAGCCGAGTGTGACGCGTCCGACGCTGCATGGACGAACAACTGGTGCGTGCCCTGCTGCAGGATCAGCATCCGGATCTGGCCGAACTGGAGCTCCGGGAGGTGGTCGGCGGCTGGGGCAACCAGATGTGGCGACTGGGCGACGACCTGGCGGTCCGGATGCCACGGACCGAGGGTGCGCCGGAGCTGCTGCTGAAGGAGCACCGCTGGATGCCCGGCCTCGCCCCCCGTCTTCCGCTTCCCGTCCCCGTCCCGGTCCGCCTCGGCGAGCCGTCCGACCGCTTCTCCCGCCCGTGGCTGATCACCACCTGGGTCCACGGAGAACCCGCGGACCATGCACCGATCACGGAGCCGAAGGCGGCCGACGTACTGGTCGACTTCCTGCAGGCGCTGCACACCGATGCGCCGGCCGAGGCGCCGGCCACTGACCGAACCGGCCTGCCGGCGGGCCTGATGGACTCCGACGAGCTCCGGGCGTACGCCGGGCGCGGCGACGAGCTCCGTGCGGTCTGGGAGGACGCGATCGCGGCGCCGGAGTGGGACGGACCGCCGGTGTGGCTGCACGGCGACCTGCACCCGGCCAACGTGGTCGTTGCCGACGGCACCCTTACCGGCGTCGTGGACTTCGGTGAGGTCTGCGCCGGCGATCCGGCGAACGATCTGGCGGCCGCCTGGATCCTGCTCCCGGCCGGGGCCGCGGACCGGTTCTTCGAGCGCTACCAGCCGGACCAGGCAACGGTACGGCGGGCTCGCGGCTGGGCCCTGGTCCGGGCGATGTTCCTGATCGCCATGGGAATCAACGGCGACAAGGGCATCCCAGGCGGCAAACCACACTGGGGCCCGGCCGGTGTAGCGGCCCTCGATCGCCTGCTGTGATCGTCGACCGGCTCGGCTGCTGACAGCGGCTCGTCGGTCATGTCAGCACGGTGGCCGTCCAGTGTCAGCGCGGTCTTCGAAGCTGGTCTCATCAACAGCTCGTCACCAGCGAATCAGGAAGGTACGACCATGCCGACTTTCAACACCCCCGAGCCGATCTCCGCAGTCCTGCACATCCCCGCGGGACGCATCCAGTTCATCGCCGCCGACCGCGCCGACACCGCCGTCGAGATCCTGCCTGCGAACCCGTCGAAGGGCCGCGACGTCAAGGCGGCGGAGGAGGCCAAGGTCGAATACGGCGACGGCGTTCTGCGGATCGAGGTCTCGGCCAAGAACCAGTACTTCGGGCCGTCCGGCTCCGTCGCGGTGGCCGTCCACCTGCCTGCGGGTTCCCAGGTCGAGGTGAACGCGGCCAGTGCCGAACTCCGATCCGTCGGACGGCTCGGCGACGTCGCAGTCAAGAGTGCGCACGGCGCGATCGACCTCGAGGATGTCGCGAGCGCCCGCCTCACCACTGTCGCCGGTGACGTCTCCGTCGGCCGCCTCAACGGGCCTGCGGAGATTCGCACCAGCAAGGGTGACATCCGGATCGCCGAGGCCGTGAGCGGTGCGGTCGTACTGCGCACCGACGTCGGCGAGGTGGAGGTCGGCGCCGCTGCCGGAGTCTCCGCCTCCCTGGACGCCGGCACCACCACCGGCAGGATCAACAACGCGCTGAAGAACGCCGAAGGCGACGCCGCCCCGCTGGCCATCCGCGCGACCACCACCGTCGGCGACATCGTCGCCCGCAGTCTCTGATCGCGCTCGACGACGGACCCGACGCGGCCCGCACGCCACAGTGGTGTGCGGGCCGCGGGACGTCACTGGGCGGCTTGTTCGATCACCTGAGTGACGGCTGACGAGTGGGACAGGGCGACCAGGTGGGACGCGGCCGGGATCTCGACCGTCTTGGCGTGGGCGCGCTCGGCCATGAACCGTTCGGCCGCCGGTGGGATGGCGTGATCTCCGGTCGGGATCACGGCGTACTTCGGCAGACCGGCCGGAGCCGTCGTCGCGACCGGCTCGTCGAAGGCGGCGGCGTTGATCGGCCGCTGGGAGGCCCCGAGTACGGCGGCCTGCCGAGCGGGCAGGTCGGCCGAGAACACCCGGTGGAACGCCTCCGGCTTCACCACGAGGTCGACGCCACCGGAGTAGCTGATCGCGTTCGTGGTGTCCGGTCCGAGCTCGCTGCCCGGGTACTTCGCGTTCAGCCCGCCGATCGTCTCACCGGCCCGCGGGATGAACGCGGCCACGTACACGAGCGACTTGACCCCGCTGGTCCCGGCGAGTTCGCTGACCAGCGCACCGCCGTACGAGTGACCGACGAGCACCTTCGGACCCGGGACCGCGGCGAGGACACCGCTGAGGTACGCCGTATCGGCGGCGATCCCGCGGAGCGGCACGGCGGGGACGACCACTGTGTACCCGTCGCGCTGTAGCTTGCCGGTGACCTCCGACCAGCTCGCCCCGTCGGCGAACGCGCCGTGCAGGAGAACGATCGTCGGCTTCGGCTTGTGCTCGGTCTGAGCGGTGGCGGTGGTCGCACCGGTCAGCAGTACCGCGGCGGTGGCGAGCAGTGCACCCAAGCGACGGAGTTTCATCGGGCCGCACCTGCCTCGACCGCGGTCGCGATGAAGTCGGCGACAGCCTTCGGCTGGGAGACGGCCACGGCGTGCGAGCCGTCGACCTCGATGGTGGTGGCCTTGGCGCGGGCGGCCATGATGCGCTCACCCTCCGGCGGGATCGCTGCGTCGCCGGTCGCGACCAGGACGTGCGACGGCAGCCGCTTCCAGCTCGCCGGGCCGGCCTTCTCGTCGAACGCCGAGGCGGCGATCGCCTTCTGGGTCCGGGCCAGGACGTCCGCGTCCTCGACGTCGGCGGCGAACAGTGCCGGGAACTTGTCCAGCGCGATGCTCAGGTAGGTCTCCTCGCCGCCGTCGGCGGTCGGCAGGGTGTGCGGCACCAGGCCGGCCGGGAAGTCGTTGGCGGGGAAGCTGCCGAGCAGGTCCTGCAGGCTCTCGCCCTCGTCCGGGAGGAACGCGGCGACGTACACCAGACCGGTCACGTTGTCGGCCTCGTTCGCGGCGGCGGTGATCACCGCGCCGCCGTACGAGTGCCCGACCAGGACGACGGGGCCGTCGATCTCGCGGACCTGGGCGGCGACCCGGCTGCCATCGAGCGCGGGACCGCGCAGTTCGTTGCTGACTGCCACGGCATCGATGCCGCGGCTCTTCAGTTCGGCGATCACACCGGCCCAGCTCGAGTTCTCCGCGAACGCGCCGTGCACCAGGACGACGGTGGGGGTCTTGTCGGTCATTGCTCTCGATCTCCTTCAGGGTTGGCTTGGTAGTAGAAGGAAACCGCGCAGGCCCGCTCGGCCGGATCGACCGAACAACGGAACTTGCCAGGGGTGAACCCAGCCGTGGACGACGGCGGTGCACCCAAAACTCATGCGTTCGGGGGAGGAGTGAATCGCTCCAGCACCAGACGGGTCAGCTGGACCCGCGAGTTGACCCCGAGCTTGCCGAACGCGGACCGCAGATGGGTGCCGACGGTACTTGCCGAGACGACCAGCTCCTCGGCGGCGGACCGGTTGGTATGGCCCTCGGCGACCAGGAGCGCGACCCGGCGTTCCATCGGAGTGAGCGCGTCCCAGCCTTCCTGTGCCCGCGGGGGTACGGCGGACCACCGGCGGCGTCGTACTCCGGCTGCCTGGAGCACCGCCTGGATCCGGCCGGCCGGAGCGGTGGCACCGAGTGCGGACAGGGTGTCGAGGGCATGTTCAAGAGTGGCGATGCCAGTCGAGCGGTCGCCGGACTCCAGTACGGCGCCGCCGTACAGCTCCTCGGCCTTGGCCAGCAGCAACGGCCGGTGCGCCGTACGCAGCGTCTCGGTCGCCGCTGCCAGCCGCTCGAGATCGTTGCCCGCAGCCACCAGCTCCAGCGCCCCGCGGTGCGCTGTCGTGGGTGTAGCAGCCGCCTGTTCTGCCAGCAGGTCCTCGGCGCCCGCCTGGACGAGTACGTCGGTCCGCTCGGGGAAGTCCAGCGGTACGTCGCGCAACCGGGCGGATGCCCTGGTATCGCCATCCGCGACCGCGAGCAAGGCGTTGACCGTCGGATCGTGTCCCGCGAGCTCCCGTGCCTGAGTGAGCTTGCCGCGCTGCAGAGCGATCAGCGCGAGCACCTGATGCGCCACTGGAGCCAGCGTGTTGTCGTGCAGCTGGCTCATCCACCGCAGTCCGGTGGTGGCAGCCTGCTCCGCCTCGGCCAGGTTGCCCGACGCGTACTCGAGCCGCGCCCGCAGCACAGCCAACTGCGGCGCCACCCACGAGTCGCCGCCGCTCAGCAGCTCCCGCACCCGCTCCAACCCACGCGGCAACTCGTCAACCTCAGCCCGGCAGTACAGCTCGCCGACCTCGACCAACGCATCGGGCAAGCTCCCCAGCCCGGCGGGCACCCGCCGAGCCTCCACGTAGTACTCAAGAGCAGTCGCGTACCGCCCCGCCGCCCGTTCCTCCTCCGCCGCGGCCACTAGCAACACGCCCCGAGCCACCGGGTCGTCGGGCCTGCCCGGAGCTTCTGCACCGGCCAGCACGCGGAAGGCCGCGAGGCGCTCGGCGAGCGGAGGCTCCGCGCCCGGAACGGTGAGGTCGCGGACGTCCAGGCGGTTGGTCGGCCATTGGTACGGCGCCAGATGCAGGCGGATTGTGGCCTGGAGTGTCGGGGTGATCGGACCCCGGTAGAGCACGCTGCCACTGAGCAGGTCGTCGGCGAAGGCTTTGGCACGGTCGTACTGCCGGGCCGCGAGGAGAACGCTGACGACCTCCTCACCGACCTCGGCGCGCAGCGGGTCGTCGACCAGGGTCAGGTCGAACGCCTCCTGGATGACCTCGGCGGCCGTGGTCGACATGGTCGCCAGCAGGCCGCGGGCCGCCTCGCGCAGAGTCGCAATCGCCGAGGCATCACCGGGCTGCGCGACTGCGAGGACATGCGGAGCCGCAGCGGCCGCTCCTCGACCGGCCGACATGAGCTGACTGGCTATGGCCCCGTGCAGAGCTCTCTGAGCCGACGGAGGTACGTCGGCGAGCGCAGCCGACCGCAGTAGCTCGTGGCGGAAGCGCAGTACCGAGTCGGCATCCGTGAGCAGCCCGGACTGGATCGCCTCCTCGAGCGGATCGGCCAGTCTGGCCACCGGCTCGGCCATGAGTACGGCGACGTCCTCCAGCCGGAACTCGCTGCCGAACACTGCAGCCGTCCGCACCAGTGTCCGGCTGAGCTCCGACAGTCCGCTCGTACGGCGCCGTACGCCTTCGACCAGACCGGTGGGGAGCGGACCGGTCGTGTCCGAGGCGGTGCCGAGGTACAGCCCGGCGATCAGTTGTTCGGCGAGGAACGGGATGCCCTGGACACCGGCCAGTTGGATGGCGAGGGACGGGTCGACCGGACCGTTCAGCAGATCGGCCGCGATGTCCTGGATGGCCTCTGCGGCGAGCGGTGCGAGGTTGATGGCGTGGATCGGGACCTGGCCGCGGACGGCGTCGGTCAGCTGGTCGGTCACGCCGCCGGGGGCCGGTCGAGTGGCCACGAGCCAGAGCAGTTGGGAGTCGGCCAGCCGGGCCGCGACCACGCGGAGTACGAAGGCGGTCAGCGGGTCGGACCACTGCGCATCGTCGAGCACGATGACAGCCCGCGTGCCGTCCAACCGGTGGCCGATGAGGTCGGCCAAGCGCTCGGCGAGCCAGAGCGGCTGGGTGTTGAGGGTGGCGAGTTCCATGAACTGCGCTGTGTCGACCAACGGCTCCTTGCCGGCGCGGAGTACGGGTGCGAGCGAGGACAGTGGGCTGATGTTGTCGGTCTGTTGTGCGGACGCGGCGGCGACCAGGAAGCCATGCCGCTCGGCCTGCTCGACTGTGGCGGCCAGCAACGCCGACTTGCCGATCCCGGGCTCGCCGGTGACGACGGCCAGCGAGGACTGCCCGTCAGCGGCTGCGCGGAGCGCGTCCAGAAGCCGTCCGAGCTCCGCCGAACGCCCACGCAACGGCACCATGGTGGATTTGTACCACTCAGCCGCAGCGGCGGACGGCCAGCAGGGCGTAGGCGCGGGCCGCGTGGAGGACCTCGGACAGACGCACGTGCTCGTCGGTGGCATGGGCGTACCGCACGTCGCCGGGACCGTACTGGAGTGCCGGGATCCCCGCCGCCGCATACAGCCGGAGATCCGAGCCGTACGGCGCCCCCTTCACCTCAGGAGTCACGCCACCCGCATCAGTGGCTGCCTGCACCGTGTCCGCCAGTAGCGGATCTCCCTCGGTCAGCAACCCCGAGGCGAACTCACCTCCCGGCCAGCTCACCGCGACAGGATGCTCACGCAGCCAGTCGTCCTTCGCGCACGCTTCGGCGATCGCGGCCTCGAAGGCAGCCCGCGCCGCGGCCACCGATTCGCCGAGGCGTACGCCGTACCGGCCCTCGGCGACGAGGAGATCCGGGACGGTGCTGGCCCAGTCGCCCGCCTCGATCCGGCCGACCGACAGCGGGTTCGCCAGTTCGAGATGCGCCAGCAACGGATGCGGATCGCGGTTTCGCTCGGCCTCCAGCGCCTGCAGCGCCGACTGGATCACCACGAACTTCTCGACCGCACTCACCCCGCGGGTCCGGGTCGAGCCGTGCGTCGCGAGCCCGGGGACCTCCAGCCGGAAGGTGAGCGACCCGGCGTTGGCCGGGATGACACAGCTCGCGGTCGGTTCGGCGATCAGGCACGCCTCGCCGGTGTGGCCGCGCTTCAGGGTCGCGAACGCGCCCGCGCCGCCGTCCTCCTCACCGATCACCGTGTGCACCGCGAGCGGCTTGCGCAGCTCGATGCCCGAGGCAACGACGGCCGCGACCGCGCCGAGGATCGCGGCCACGCCGCCCTTCATGTCACAGGTACCGCGACCCCACATCACCCCGTCCTCGACCCGGGCCGAGAACGGGTCGCCGTCCGGCCACAACCCGAGCTCACCCGGGGGCACCACATCCACATGCCCGTTGAGAATCAGTCCCGGCATCCCGTCTCCGCCGAGCACCCCCACACAACCCCATGCCTCGTCCCGTGCGACCTCCATGCCGGGAAACTCCGGATCGGCGGTCATTGTCGGCAGGTCGATCGGCCACTTGTCGACAATCAGACCAAGCGCCGCCAACCGGTCCGCACACCAGGCCTGGACGTCGCCTTCGGCCGGAGTGCCGTCGACACTCGGGATGCGCACCAGATCACGCAGATCCTCGATCACCCGCGCGTCGTCGACCGCGGCCAGCACCCGTCGCTCCACCTCGCTCAGCATGCGCACATCATGCATCCAGCAGTTCGAACACCCGCTGGGCGCCCTCCCGGACCAGATCCTGCGAGAACTTCGTGCGTTCGTGGACGAACTCGGCGATCGTCGCGTACGCCGCCGCCGCGCACACCGCGACCGCCGCCCGCCCACCGGCCCGCAGCGCCGCTTCCAGGAACAGTTCGTCGACGCCGTCCGGCGCACCATCGCGTGCCGCCGACGTCGCCAGCGAGACCAGGTCATACGCCCGCGACCCACCGCCCGCCGCCTCGATGTCGACGATCCCCGCGATCCGCCCATTGTCGACAATCAAGTTGCCGACGTTGAGATCCCCGTGCACGAGGTCCTTGTCGGGCAGGACCTCGCCACGGTGCGGCCGGCACAACTCGGCGTAGCGGTCGAGCAGTTCGGCGTCCTCACCGCCGTACGCATGCACCCGGCCCCACACACCGTCCCAGTCCTCGAAGACGACGCCGCTCGACCACCCCGACCAGCTCACACCGTCCTCGGGGACGAGATCGCGCTGCAGTTCGCAGATCGCTATCAGTTGCCGGGCGAGCCGCTCGTCCAGCACCGATGCGTCGCGGACTGGCTCGCCGGTGACGAACTCCTGCAGCTGGTACGGCGATCCAGCCGCGGTCTCGCCCACAGCCAGCCAGGCCGGGGTCGGGTAGCCGGCCGTGCGTGCCCGGCCTACCAGTTCGGCGGCCCGCCGGACCCGCGGCGTCCAGTCCGGGTCGGCCGTCCACTTCAGCACGACCGTGGCGTCGCCGTCGGTGAGCTCGTACGCGCTGGACTGGAGACCACCGGCCAGTTGCCGGACGAGCTGGTAACTGGTGCCTAGGGCAACGTTCAGCTCGCCGACAACTGACGCGGTGGTGTCCACTACGGCGTCAGCCGGTGCAGGTCGCGCGGGAACAGCGTGACCTCGCGGACGTTCTCCGCTCCGGTCAGCCGGGCGACGAAGCGCTCGAGACCGATCGCGAAGCCGCCGTGCGGTGGCATCCCGTGCTTGAACGCCTGCAGGTACGAGCTGTACGCCGGGTCGTCCGGCGACTCACCACGCGCCTCGAGGGCCGCGGCGTAGTCGGTGTAGCGATGCAGACGCTGGCCACCGGTGACCAGCTCGACACCCCTGAAGAGCAGGTCGAACGAGTTGGACCAGCGCGGGTCCGACGGCTGCGGATGGGTGTAGAACGGCCGCTTCACCATCGGGTAGCCCTCGACCGCGACGAACTCGCTGCCGTGCTCGCGCAACGCCCACTCGCCGATCGCCCGCTCGTCCTTCGGTGCCAGGTCCGGCTCGTCCGGGTCAGCGCCGGCGATCTTCAGCGCCTCGCTGAAGTGCAGCACCGGCACCTCGACCGGGATCTCCGGCACGGCGACTCCGAGCCGTTCCAGCGCCGGCGCCGCCCGCTCGCCGACCGCCGCCAGCATCCCGGCAACGGCCGAGCGCAGTACGGCGAGCACGTCGCGATGGCCCTCGATGAACCCGAACTCCGCGTCCAGCGACACGTACTCGGCCAAGTGCCGGACCGTGTCGTGCGGCTCGGCCCGGAACACCGGTCCGACCTCGAAGACCCGCTCGAACACCCCGACCATCGTCTGCTTGTAGAACTGCGGCGACTGCGCCAGGTACGCCGGGCCACCGAAGTAGTCCAGCGCGAACACGTTGGCTCCGGACTCGGTCGCCGTACCGACGATCTTCGGCGTCTGGATCTCGGTGAACTCCAGACCGTCCATGGTCTGGCGGAACCCGTGCAACGCCGCGGCCGCGATCTCCCAGCCGGCCCGCACCACCGGGTGCCGCAGCGCGACCGGCGCGTTGTCGAGTACGACGGGCAGCCCCGCGCCGACCGTGGGTCGCCAGAGCTCGATCGGCGGCGTCGCGGCCGGCTCGGTCAGCGCCTCGATCACCGGGTCGACGATCTCCGCACCGCCGGGTGCCTGCGGGTTGGCGGCGACCGTACCGGTCACCTGGACGACGGTCTCCTCACCGAGTTCGTCCAGCTGTGCTTGCGTCTCCGGCGCCTTCACCACGATCTGCGAAAGACCGGACCGGTCGCGCAGGATCAGGAAACTGACGGCGGCGAGCCGTCGTCTTCGGTGTACCCAGCCGGCCACCGTGACGGACTGGCCTACTGCTGAGGGGATCTCATGGCTGAGAATGCGCATCGCTGTTTTCACCTCCAGGTCGTTTCTCGTACCCCGGAGGTGTGGGCGAAGGGGAATCTCGCGGTGCCACCACACCTTCGCCGGATCGGGCGCGTGCCCGGGTCCGGCCTCTTGCCGTGCATCCGCTCGGGAGTGTCTTCGCCACCGCTCCACGCATCGCCTTCACAGCTACCGGCGACTCTCTCGGACGTGGTGTACGGCGCTACTCGGTTCCGTCAGCGCGAACCCGACCAGAGTAGCGACCGCCAGCGCCGACCACCAACCGACTTCCCACCCGCCCCCGTCCCCACCCGCCCCCGCCCGCCCTCGCCGCACCCCGTCCCGCCCGGCCCCGTCTGGTGGGCTGACCCATCCGCGTGTGGGTTGGCCAGTCGCACGCGGTTGGCCAACCCACGTTCTGACGGGTCAACCCATGGGAACGCGAGCTAGGAGGCGACCGCCCCGCCCCGCCCCGTCCCGCCCGGTCCGGCCTTCCGCCCGGCCCCGTCTGGTGGGCTGACCCATCCGCGTGTGGGTTGGCCAGTCGCACGCGGTTGGCCAACCCACGTTCTGACGGGTCAACCCATGG
>NZ_JBICST010000011.1:182981-334539 GCF_043197265.1 Kribbella sp. NPDC049227
GGGAACGCGAGCTAGGAGGCGACCGCCCCGCCCCGCCCCGTCCCGCCCGGTCCGGCCTTCGGCCCGGCCCCGTCTGGTGGGCTGACCCATCCGCGTGTGGGTTGGCCAGTCGCACGCGGTTGGCCAACCCACGTTCTGAGGGGTCAGCCCACCAGAAGAGAAGGGGAGGTGAGGTGGGGTGGGGTCGGCGGAGGGGTGGGGGTGGGATGGGAGGGTGGATGGGGTAGGAGGTGGGGAGGGACGGGTCAGCGGCGGGTGGTGGAGGGCGGGATCTTGACGGAGTCGGTGTCCTCGCGCCCACCGACCTGGGCGTGCACGGTGATCGTGTTGCTCGAGCCGGTGCCGGGCAGCCATGCGGCCCACTGCGAGTTGAACGACTTGCGGTAGTTGTCGGTCCAGCAGGTCATGGTGTTGATGTCGGACGACCGCGAGCAGGTCCACCCGACGTTGAGCGCTGGCACGAACTGCAGGCTGCGGCCCCAGGTGATGTCCAGCGTCACCCGCTGGTTCGTGGCCCCGTTGAGCTGCAGGAACCGGTTGTAGAGGAACGGGTTCGGGTCGGTGCTCGGTGTCGGCGTGACGATCTGCAGCAGCGACTCGTCCGGCTGGATCCCCGCCAGTACCTCGGAGTCCGTGTCGCTCACCAGCCCGGCCGTGGCCGCCACCGTGAACGTCCGCGCCGTCGCCGAGCTGTCCTCGGGTACGTCGAAGTCCGCGGGCAGCGGAGCCGGCTTGGCGGGGGTGAGCGACGTACAGGTCTTCGTCGAGGCCGAGCACTTCCAGCCCGCAGGGTTGCCGGTGATCGGCCACTCCAGCGACGAGCCGTAGCTCAGCTTCAGCGTCACGCTGGTCCGGTCCGTGCCTGGGGCAACAGTCAGGATGCGGTGGTGGACATCCGGATCCGCCTTGCCGGCGACGATCTTCAGCAGGTTCTCGTCGGTCCGCGGCGGTGCGGTCAGCGTGGCCGAGTCGTCGTCGTACAGGCGGCCGGTCTTGGCCGAGACAGTGAAGGTCCGGTCGGCCGCCGAGCCGCCGGTCGGCGTCGCGAACGAGACCGGCAGTGGCTGGGGCGCGGAGGAGTTGTCCGCCGTACACGTGCCGGCGGCCTGGTCACACGTCCAGCCGCGAGGGTCCCCGCTGAGCGGCCAGTGGAGTGCGGAGCCGTATTTCAGGCCGACCACGATCGGGTCGGCGTTCTGCGCCGGGGCCGTGATCGTGATGATCCACTGCTCGGAAGCCTGGCCCTGCGCCCCGCCGGCCCGGGTCGTGGGGCTGCTGCCGCCGCGCGGCGCACTGATGGTCAGCAGGCCCTCGTCCAGGATCGGTGTCGTCGGCAACGGTGGAGTCGGTGTGGTCCCTGTCGGAGTCGGAGTGACGCCGGGCGTCGGCTCCGGTGACGTCGGCGCGGTCGTCGGGGGTGCGGTGGTCGGAGCTGTCGTCGGCTTCGCGGTCGGCGGCTTGACCGTCGGCGGCGTGGCCGGTGGCACCGTCGGAGCTGTCCCCGGTGGCTGGGTGGGTTGCTGGCTCGGCGGATTGCTGATCGCCGCCGGGGGAGTGTCGTTGCCGGTGAGCGCCATCGCCGCGAGCACGGCCGCGACCGCGACGACCACGACCGCTCCGGCGCCGACCGCCGTACGCGTGCTGTTCTCGGTGGCCTTCTTCCAGCCCGTGGCCAGGAAACCGACGAAGCCGACCTTGGCGCCGGACGCGGCGGCCAGGTAGCCGAGACCCGCGGTGCCCAGCAGGGCCGGGGCGAGCAGCGCCGGCAGCGCGCTGTTGACCTCGACCAGTTCGAGGTAGACCGCGGTGCACTTCGCGCAGTCGTCCAGGTGCTCGCGGACGTTGCGGTTCTCCCGCTTGGTCAGGCCGCCGCGGACGTACGCACCCAGACGCTCGGTGGTCCAGCGGCAGCGATCCCCGGCGACGTCGGCCAGGTGTTGCTGCAGGTAGGCCTGGCGCAGACCCTCGCGGGCCCGATAGGCGAGCGCGGACACGCCGTTCGCGGTCAGGCCGAGCAGGGGAGCGATCGCGGCCGGCTTCTCACCCTCGACCTCGGTGTGCCAGAGCACGGCCTGCCACCGCTCGGGAAGACTCGCGAACGCCTTGGCCGCCGCGCCGCTCTCGAAGCCGGTCACGGTCGGGTCGTCGAAGGTCTCCGGCTCCCGCTCGTACGCCGCGATGTCGTCGGTGGCCTGCACCTTGCGCCCGGACCGGATCCGGTCGACGTGCACCCGCCGTACCGTCGTCAGCAGGTAGGCGCGGAACGAGATGTCCGGGCCGCCGCCGGAGCGGAGCGCGTCGAGCACCTTGGCGAACGCGTCGCTGGCCAGGTCGTCGGCATCGTTGGCCGGGACCAGTTGGCGGGCCATCCGCTCGGCCGCGTGGTGATGCCGGCCGAACAACTCGCCGTACGCCTCGAGGTCGCCGTTGCGGACGCGCGCGATCAGTTCGGCGTCGCTCGGTCCTTCCGGCGTCTCCATCGGTCTCCCCCGTGGTCTGTGGTCACGACTGTCCGTACGACGGCGTCACCGTCCGTCACATAGTTGCCGAGGACAAGGCTCCCACGTGGGACGGGCTGTGCGCATCTCCCCGGCGCACCTTTCCTGACGAGGACGGCCACGCGGAAGTTACGCGAAAAAAGTTCTCCGAATCCGCGTCATGAACTTCGCCCGCCGCTGTCTCACCTCCGGAACGACGCTTCCGGCCGACCGGTCGGGAGACTGACGGGGCTGTTTCGAGGAGGGCCATGTCGCTGTTCGCGGATCTCCGCAGACGGTTCGACCTGCGTCCGGCCAAGTCCCTGAACCTGGCGGGGTCGCCCGCACGGAACCGGCCGGAAGCGTCGTCTCCCATCGATCAACCGTGCGGGCGGAGGGATCCGCACGGCACAGCTGGCCCCGACGCGATGAGCTGTCCCGAAAGCAGCACCGACCGCAGCGCCTACCTCGCGATCGCCGAGGCGCTCCGGGACGGGGCCGATGTCGTGCCTGCGAGCGACGAGGTCGGCCGCCAACTGGCGGCCGACGGAGTCTCGTTGCTCGAGGCACTTGATGGGCTGAGTGCGCTGTACCGCTCGATCGCCGGGGGCGAGCCGGCTTTCGCCGCGGTACGCGCACTCAGTTCCAGCTGGGCCGAGGCCTCACTCGTCTACCTCCACTCGCTGTCCTGCGAGGACCCGCTGACCGGGCTGTCCAGCCTGGCGCACCTGCGGTCCCGGCTCGGCGAGCTCTACCGAGAGGCGGAACTCCGTGGAACTTCCGTACCGCAGACCCACGCACTGGTGGTTGTCGAGCCGCTCAATCCCCCGGGCACCACGCCGTTCGACCGCGAACTCCGGCTGGTCGACGTGGCGGAGTGCCTGCGGATCGTCTTCTGCGGCGGTGACGTACTGGGCCGCGTCGGCTCACACCGTGCGGCGGCGCTCGTCGGCCGCGAGCCGAACCTGCCGGAGCAGGTCGAGACGGTACGAGCCCTGATCACCCAGTGGCGGCTGGACACCGACGTACCCCAGCTGGCCCGGATCTGGATCGAAGGACTGCCGGGCAGCGACGAGATGTCCGGCCGGGTGCTCGACGAACTGGCCAGACCTTAGGGACCTGCGTCCGGACGCCAACAGGGGGGTGCCCGGACGCATCGGACCGGCGGCGGATCGCTCATCACGGGGTGAGCGATCCGTCGTCGCTCGTCCCGTGGTCGTTGTCGGTGGCCCTGTCTAGGCTGGTGCCATGTGCGGAAGATACGCCTCCAGCCGGGACCCGTCGGACCTCGTCGTCGAGTTCGAGATCGAGGCCGGGAACGTGCGCGAGTCCGTGCAGGAGCTCGGCGACAACTACAACGTCGCGCCGACCGACCAGGTGATCGCGGTGGTCGAGCGGAAGAACCGCGAGCAGCCCGAGGACACGGTCCGCAAGCTGACCACGGTCAAGTGGGGACTGGTGCCGTCCTGGGCCAAGGACACCTCGATCGGCAACCGGCTGATCAACGCCCGGATGGAGACGGTGGCGGAGAAGCCGGCCTTCAAGAAGGCGTTCGCCACCCGGCGCTGCATCCTGCCGGCGGACGGGTACTACGAGTGGTACACGGCCGAGGAGAAGGTGAACGGCAAGCCGGTCAAGCAGCCGTACTTCATCCACCCGGCCGACGGCGGCGTGCTGGCGATGGCCGGGCTGTACGAGATCTGGCGGGACAAGTCGGTCCAGGACGCGGACAAGGACGAGGCCTGGCTGTGGACCTGCACGGTCCTGACCACCTCGGCCACCGACGACCTCGGCCGCATCCACGACCGGATGCCGCTCCTGGTCGAGCGCGAGCGGTACGACGCCTGGCTCGACCCGCTGTCGTCGGATCCTGACGACCTGCTCGACCTCCTGGTCCCGGCCGCGCCCGGGCGGCTGGAGGCGTACGCCGTGTCCAAGGCGGTCAGCTCGGTGAAGAACAACGGACCGCACCTGATCGACCCGCTGCCGCCCGACGGCGCCGACCCGATCGACAAGCCGCCGGCGCCCGAGGAGACCACTCTCTTCTGACCCACCCACCACCTTCCCTTCCCCTCCCCGGAGCACCTGTCTTCTGACCCACCCACCACCTTCCCTTCCCCTCCCCGGGGCAGCTGTTCTTCTGACCCACCGCCCGAGCAGCGCCGTTCCGTCGCCTTCTGATGACAGGATGGGCGCGTGACCGACGAACGGATTGTGGGGACGCCGCACGGTGAGGCCCGGATCGTGGCGCATCGGGCCCGGCGGCCGGTGGCGACGCTCGCCCTCGGTCACGGCGCGGGGGCGGGGATCGAGTCCGGCGACCTGGCCGCACTGGCCGCCCGGCTGCCGAAGCAGGACATCAACGTGTTCCTGATAGAGCAGCCCTGGCGCCGGGCCGGGAAGAAGCTCGCGCCGGCGCCGAAGATCCTGGACGAGGCGTGGATCGCGATCATCGGCCAGCTCCGGGTCCGCACCCCGCTGGTGATCGGCGGACGCAGCGCCGGGGCCCGCGTGGCCTGCCGGACCGCGAGCAGTCTGGGGGCGTCCGGCGTACTGGCACTGGCGTTTCCGTTGCATCCGCCGGGCAAGCCGGGCAGCTCGCGCGTCGACGAGTTGCAGGGAGCCGGGCTGCCGACGCTGGTCGTGCAGGGGGAGCGGGACCCGTTCGGGTCGCCGGAGGAGTTTCCGCCGCTGACCGAGATGGCCGTCGTACCGGACGCGGAGCACTCGTTCAAGGTGCCGAAGCGGGCCGAGCTGACTCAGCAGGAGGCGTTCGACCTGCTGGTCGAAGCTGTGTTCGAATGGGTCAGCCGCGAAGTGTCCGGATGATGGTCAGCGGTTGAACGCTCCGCTGCGCCCCGCTCAGGCGGGAATGACGCTGCGGCGGGGGGTGTTGTGACGTACATGATGGCGACGAGTGTGGCTCCGGCGCGGAACGCTGGGCAGACCCCGGTATTCTCGATCACGATGCCGACTCCCACCACCACCGAGACACCCGAGCAGCGCACCGCGCGGTTCGAGCGCGAAGCGCTGCCCTTCCTGGATCAGATGTACGCCGCGGCGATGCGGATGACCCGCAATCCGTCCGACGCCGAGGACCTGGTGCAGGACACCTTCGCGAAGGCCTACAGCTCGTTCCACCAGTTCACGCCGGGCACCAACCTGAAGGCGTGGCTGTACCGGATCCTGACGAACACGTTCATCAACGGATACCGCAAGCGGCAGCGTCAGCCCACGCAGTCGCCGACCGAGGAGATCGAGGACTGGCAGCTCACCGCCGCCGAGTCCCACACCCCCGGAGGACTGAAGTCGGCCGAGGCCGTCGCTCTGGAGCATCTGCCCGACTCGGACGTCAAGGAAGCGCTGCAGTCCATCCCGGAGGACTTCCGCCTGGCCGTGTACCTGGCCGATGTCGAGGGCTTTGCCTACAAGGAGATCGCCGACATCATGGGTACGCCGGTGGGCACCGTGATGTCCCGGCTGCACCGTGGCCGGCGCCAGTTGCGTGAGCTGCTGGGCGACTACGCCCGGGATCGTGGCCTGATCCCCACGTCGGACGACAGCGCCGACGCGACCGCGGAGAAGGAGGAGTCGTGAGCTGCGGCGAGCACCACGACGTCGACTGCAGCGAGATCCTGCAGCGGGTGTACGTGTTCATCGACAACGAGCTCGAGGACGCCAGCACCGACGAGATCCGGCAGCACCTGGAAGAGTGCGCCCCCTGCCTGGACGAATACGACCTGGAACGCTGCGTGAAGAAACTCGTGCACCGTTCCTGCGGCTCCGACCACGCCCCGGATGCCCTTCGCCAGAAAATCCTTCTCCGGCTGACCCAAATCCAGGTCGAAACCACCATCACCACCACCGACTGAATCGCCGTTCGTCCCGATTGGGCGGGGCCGGCGATCAGATCGAGTGATTTGTGAGTGCGTAGGTGTAGGGCTGGTCGCGCGCCAAGTGAGCCAGCAGCTCCTCGGCCTGCGTTTCGTGAATAGGCGAAAGCCCCGCGAGTATGCCGGCGGCGGCGGTGGCATTTGCCGTCGCGGCGGAACGGTCACCGGTCGCGGCATTGATTTTGGCCAGTTCGAGAAGAATGCGGCCCTCCCGCAGCCGGTTCTTGGTCCGCCGGGAGAACCGCAGCGCTTCGTGGGCGTGGTACTCACCCGTGTCGAACCGCCCTTGACCGGCGAAGGCCAGGGCGAGCGTGTGATGGCTCTCGTTGAGACCCACGTCGTCGTGGGCTTGTTCGGCCAGCAGGACGGCGCGCTGCACGGCGTCGACCGCGTCGCCGTACCGGCCGACCAGCACATGGGAGAACCCCGCGTTGACGAAGCGCTTGAACACCGAGCGCTCGTCGCCGTACTTCTGCGCCAGGGCGACGCCCTGCGCGAACGCCTGGTCGGCCCGTTCGTAGTCGCCGAGGCGGTCGTAGAGTCCGCCGACCGCGGTGTACGCGACGCCTTCCAGTGTGACGTCGCCGATCTCCTGGCTGAGCCGCAGCGACTGATTGCCGAACTCCAGCGCCTCGTCGATGCGACCCAGATGGCCGAGCACATACGTCAGCGATGAGCAGCACCGCGCCTGCCCGGGAATGTCGGCCTCCTGCCGGAACATCTCCAGCGCTGTGAACAGATGCGGAACGGCGGCTTCCAGGGCGCCGTTCTCGACCTCGGGGATCGCGCTGTCGTGCTGCAGCCAGGCGGCCGTCAGCGGCAGCTTCAGCTGCTCGGCGAGCTCGACCACGCCCCGGCCGAGCTCGCGCATCTCCACCCAGCGCCGGCGCGGCTCGAGGTAGCCGAACATCGCGACCGCGAGCTCGGGGAACACGGCCGTCCCGGCGATCGACGTACCGGCCGCCTGAGCGACTCTGTCCATCAGGTTGCGCTGCTCGTCGTCGAACCACCGAAGCGCCGAGCCCATGTCCGTGAACGCCGGAAGTGGCTCGGCCCGGACAGTGGCCAGCGACAACCTGGGACTCTTCGGATGTGTCAGCCGCTGGCAGGCCCACGCCGCCGCGATGTAGAAGCGAAGAACGCGGTCCAGACCGGCGTCGCGGTCGGCCGAGGTGAGGGATTCGTCGGCCAGTTCGCGGGCATAGGCCCGGATGAGGTCGTGAAGGCGGTAGCGGTCAGGGGCCACGGACTCGAGCAGGTTGAGGTCGACGAGGCGTTCCAGGATCGCGTCGGCCCGGCGGAGCGGGACGCCGAGCAGGTGAGCGGCGACGATGGTGAGCAGATCCGACCCGTCCGGAACGCTGAGCAGGGGAAGGGCCTGCGCGGCCTCGCGGTCGAGCGCCCGGTCGCTGGTGCTGAGGAACTCCACCGAACTGGCGATGCTCGCGCGTACGCCGGTCTCGTCGGAGCCGAGGTTGTCGAGCCGGCGCTCCGCATCCCGGAGCAGATCGACGAGATGCTGGATCGGCCAGCTCGGCCGCGCGGCCAGACGGCCGCCGATCAGCCGGACGGCCAGTGGCAACCGGCCGCTGAACGACGCGAGCCGTTCGACCGCGTCCGGTTCGGCCGCGACCCGGGCCTGGCCGATGACCCCGGACAGCAGTTCGACCGACTCGGTCTCCGACAACGCGTCGAGCCGGATCTGGCGCGCCCCGGGCAATGCGGCCATCGATCCGCGGCTGGTGATGATCGCCGCCGATCCGGAGCTCGCCGGCAGCAACGGCGTGACATGACGTACGTCGGTCGCGTTGTCGAGCAGCACGAGCACCCGGCGGCCCGCCAACTGCGAGCGCAAGAGCGCGGCCGCTTCCTCCACGTCGTCAGGAATCAGCTGAAGGTCGAGACCGAGGGACCGCAGCAACTGGCGAAGCGCGTCCTCGGTCGTCATCGGCCGGCCCGGGCCGTATCCGCGGAGGTTGAGGTAGAGATGGCCGTCGGGATAGCTGCTGGTCAACTTGTGCGCCGCCTGGACAGCGAGGGCGGTCTTGCCGATGCCGCCCATGCCGGTCACCGCGACCAGCCCGACCGCGCCGGTGCGGATCCTGGCGGGATCCCGCAAAGCGGCCTGGACTGCTTCGATCTGAGCAGCACGACCGGTGAAGTCCGGCACGGCCGGAGGTAGTTGCCATGGCACCGGTAACGCGTCGGTCACAGCCGGTGCCGACGATACCGGCGCCGCCCTCGGCCCCCGCACCGTGCGGCTCTTGCCGCGGGCAACGGCCAGGAACTCCTCGGCTTCGCCGGCGGTCAGGTCCAGAGCCACGGTCAGTGCCTGGACGGTTCCGATCCGGGGTCGCTGCCGGGTGCCGCGCTCGAGCACGCTGATCGCCTGCTCACTCAACCCGGCCTTGGTGGCGAGAGCGGCCTGGGTCAGCCCGGCCCTGGTCCGGAATCCGCGGAGCAGATCGCTCAGGCTCGCGGCGGTCAGCCCACCCACCTCCTCACTCGTCCGTCACCCGTCCCTCACTCGACGCAGCCCACCCGGCACCGTCGGTGCCGAACATCCGGAGCCAACTCTAGGAGGATCTGCGGGCCCGAAGTGATCGCATAACCCAACAGTCGTTTGACGGTAGCATTCAGTGTGCGACCGGGGACGCTCCGAATACAGACCTCGGTTAAAGCTGGTCTGATCCGAGCTGTGACCAAATTGCAAAGACCCCGGTTTTGGCCGGGGTCCTCGCTGTCTGTAGCCGCCTGAGTTCAGGCGTTGGGGCGCTTGCCGTGGTTCGCGCCCTTCTTCTTGCGTGCACGGCGCTTGCGGCCGGTCTTGCCCATTCCTAAGCCTCCTTGAAACAACTGCAAAGAGTCACAGTCTCTCATACCACGCTGCGGACCGTCCCATCGTGCGGCGAGTCATGCACTGCCTTACAGTGTTTCGGCGCACGTCGTTTGAGCAAGAATTAAAGGAAGAGTCAGCGATGCGCTGTCTAGCCCCCCTGAAGCCCGCAGCAGCCCGGGATTCAAGACTACGCCGCTGGTCGGAGGTGACTATCATGGCGACCGACAGCTGGGACTGGTGAACTATGTCGTAGTGGAAGGCTAGAGGTGGCGCCCCAGTGAGAGCTTCACTGCTACGAGCAGCGGTGGCCGTGGTTGCCGTGTCCGCTCTGGCGGTGCTCGTCGTGGCTCTTACTCAGATCACCTTCAGTCTCACCACTCTGGCACTTGCCCTACTCATGCTCCTTGGCGGGGCCCTGCGGTTCAAGGTCCTGCCCAACCATCCGGCTGCCCTCGATTCCGTGGCGTTGGTAGCCGTCTTCGTGATCGCGGGACCGTGGACAGCGGTCGCCGTGTCTGTGTTCGGGTACGTGGCACAGCTCCGGCAACCGTCTCCCTTGGTCAAGCGCATCTTCAACCCGTCGTACCGCGTTCTCGCGGCCGCCGGCGGTGGTGCCGCCTACGCCCTGCTAGGTGGCCCTGTCGGATCCGACGTCCTGGACGACATCCCGAGGACCGTCGTCGCGGCGATGGCCGGCACGATCGGCCATCAGTTGGCCAACGCACTGCTGCTGAGCCTGATCCTCTGGCTCGAGGGGCAGGTGCGGGTGGTCGACTTCCTCAAGTCGGTGATCGGGCCGACCTTCCTGCCGATGCTCGGGTACAGCGCTCTCGGCGTCCTGCTGGCGGTGACCTGGATCGGTGGTCTCGGCATCGCCTCGTGCCTGCTGGTGGTCGGGCCATTACTCGTTGTCCGCTGGGCGTTGTCGCAGTACCAGGCCGAACGTGCTGCCCAGGCGGCGACGATGCGAGCGTTCATCCAGGTCATCGAGACCAAGGACCTGTACACCCGCGGACACTCCGAGCGGGTCAGCGCCGGGGTCGGCATGCTCGGGCGCCAGCTGGGGCTGCCCGAGGACCGCCAGAACGCGCTGGAGCACGCCGGACTGCTGCACGACGTCGGCAAGGTCGGCGTACCGACCAGCATCATCCGCAAACCGGGCAAGCTGGACGACGCGGAGATGGACGCGATCCGGCTGCACCCGGCCCGCGGGGTCGAGCTGATCGGCAACATCCCCTTCCTCGAAGAGGTCAAGTCGGCCGTCCTGCACCATCACGAGAAGTACGACGGGACCGGTTATCCGGCCGGACTCAGCGGCACGCACATCCCGTTCTTCGCACGGATCATCGGCATCGTCGACGCGTTCGACTGCCTCACCTCGACCAGGTCCTACCGGCCCGCCCGCAGCGTCGACGAGACTCTGGCGATCCTCGTCCAGGACAAGACCACCCACTTCGACCCCGAGTTGGTCGACGCGTTCGTCCAGGTGATCCGGACCCAGGGCTGGAGCGCCGCGGCCGCGGACCAGCCGGCGCCGGACCAGAGCGTGCAGGTCAGCATCGACCACGACGATCTGAGTCTGGGCACCGGGGGCGGTGCGTCGGGCTCGGCGGCTGGACCGGCATGACCCAGGCCAAGGAGTTCGACACCTTCGAAGCGCGGCGCCTGGGCAGCGGCGTGGTGCTGTCCGTCGCAGGTGGCGCGGTGGGCCTGGTCGCGTTGATCATCACGGCCAGGCAGGGCGTGACCGGCTGGCCGTTCGTCATCGTCTTCGGTCTGCTGATCGCGGTCGGCGAGATGGTGCAGTTCCGCGTGGACCCCAGCCGGAACCGGGCACCGATCGCCACCAGCGCCTCGCTGGCCTACGTGATGCTGCGCGGACCGGCCGTCGGCGTTCCTCCGGAGGTTGCCCAGATCGTCGCCGTCACAGGCCTTGCGACGCTGGCCGGGATCTTCCCGCGGGCGATCGCCGGCCTGCCCTGGGATCTGGTCATCTCCAGCCGTCGTGTCCTCTCGGTCGCGTTCGCCGCAGTCACCTTCGAGCTCGTCACGCCGGAGAGCCTGTACTGGAACGGGTCGTGGACCCACGCCGTACCGCTGACCGGTGCCATGCTGCTGGCCGTGCTGTCGGCCGGTCTCACCGATGCTCTGGTCGGAGCCGGCCAGGACACCGAGCGGTACAACCGTCCGTTCCCCGCGGCGCTTCGCGACGAGCTCGCGGTGATGGGACGGATCGGTCTGGCGATGGGGATCAGCGGCATGCTGCTCGCCGCGGGTACGTCGTTGATCGGTCTGTGGGCGGTGCCGCTGGTCGTGGTGCCGTTGCTGCTGACCCAGTTCGCGTTCCGGCGGTTCGCGTCGGCGCAGCGGACGTACCGGACCACGGTGCGGTCGATGGCCCGCAGTACTGAGATCGCCGGCTTCAGCAGTCCGGGGCAGAACGCGCGGACCGCGACCCTGGCAGTGGCTATCGGCAACGACCTGGGTCTGACCCCGGCGCGGATGGAGGCTCTGGAGTACGCCGCTCTGTTGTCGGGCGTCGGGCAGTTGGCGCTGGCAGATCCCAGCCCGGGCGGCGCGAGCCTGCTGCGGACGCGGGAGGAGCGCCAGCGCGCGGCGGAGATCGGAGCCTCGGTGATCGAGCGGTCCGGGGTACTGGACCACGTCGCCGAGATCGTCCGGCACTCGAACGACCCGTACCGGCACGGTCGCGCGAGCAATGCCGACATCCCGTTGGAGAGCGGCATCGTGAATGTTGCCCTGGCCTACGAACAATTGGTGGGCGAAGGCAACGGACAGTCGCCGGCCAAGGCGATGGAGTCGATCGGGCTCGGGATCGGGGCGGAGTACGACCCGGTCGTGGTCGAGTCACTCAGGCGCGTGATCGGCCGGGGCTTCCGCTTCTAGGTTCGTCCGCAGCACCTGCAGGGCCGGATGGACGGGAGACGGCTCGAGGTCGTCCCACACCGGTGCGGCGTCCGCGGGAATCCGGCCGGAGCCGCCCATTCCGGCGTACAGGAGCAAGCCGGCACCGGCCGCGATCAGCACGTCTCCGGCGCTGACAGCTTGTCCCAGGCCCGGAAGGGCCACGGGTACGACGTCGCCCAGCCAAGGCAACCTGGTCGCCGCATCGGACAGCTCGTGGCGCGCATCGGTCACCACGGAGGTGCCGATCCCCGCGCGGGCCAAGGCGGTCGGCGACACCGGCATCGCGCCGTTCAGGGCGACGACCATCGCGTTCGCGAAGAAACCCAACGCCAGCAAGCCGACGCCGGGATGCTTCAGGTTGAGCCGCAGGAACACGGCGATGCAGACCGCGGACCCGATCAGCCCTACCGGGTACGCCGTACCTCCGAAGAGCGAACCGAGGAGCTGGCCGATCGCGGCCGCGGCCAGCCAATGCACGCCGGCCAGGGAGTTGTCCGCCAATCGTCCGAAGCGTCCGCCGGTCGCGAGCGCCGCGAGAGCACCGAGCACCATGACGAGGAGGACCAGCAACACCCTCGCGATTCTGCCGTCCCGGCGGCCCGAATCCGGGCAAGCTGACCTCGCAGCGTGTCGACATGGCGGCATATGGTGACGGCGGCCCCATCGGCCGGAGCCGATGAGACCGCCGTCGAGGCGTCCGCGCTAGGACTTGGCCGCCGACGCTCCGCCCTCGTCCAGGAGCTCGGGCAGGTCCTTCACGCCCGGGTCGCCGCGGTCCGCGACGTAGTCCGTCGGGTGCGTGGTGTCGTTGCCCTCCGGCACCTTGAGTGCCCGCAGGACGAGCGTCAGGACGACCACGATGACCAGGTTGAGCACGAACGCGGTCAGCGCGATGTAGGCCTGTGTGTCGGTGAACGGGATGTTGGCCAGCGAACCACCGAAGTGCTTCTTGGTCGCCGGATTCACCACGTTGTAGGCCTCGAGGGTGCCGAACACCATCGCGACCGCCCAGCCGGTGAGCAGTGCCCACTTGTGGAACCACTTGGTGAACAGGCCGACGACGATCGCCGGGAACGTCTGCAGGATCCAGATACCGCCGAGGAGCTGCAGGTTCAGCGCGATCGTCTTGTCCATCCCGAGCACGAACACCAGCGCACCCAGCTTCACCAGCAGCGACGCCAGCTTGGAGACCTTGGCCTCCTGGGCCGGAGTGGCGGCGGGTTTGATGAAGTCGCGGTAGATGTTGCGGGTGAACAGGTTCGCCGCCGCGATCGACATGATCGCCGCCGGCACCAGTGCCCCGACCGCGATCGCCGCGAACGCGATGCCGGCGAACCAGGACGGGAACTCCTGGTCGAACAGCCGCGGGATCGCCAGCTGCGGGTTGGCCAGGCCGTCCAGGCCCTTCACGTCGACGTTCGCCTTGATCGCCATGAAGCCGAGCAGGGCGAGCAGACCGAGCAGCAGCGAGTACGCCGGCAGGATCGCCGCGTTCCGCCGGACGATGTTGCGGTTCTTCGTCGACAGCACCGCGGTCACCGAGTGCGGGTACATGAACAGCGCCATCGCCGAACCCAGCGCGAGCGTCCAGTACGCCGAGAACCCGGACTCACCCGGGATGAACGTGCCCACCGGCTTGCCCGTCGCCGGGCTGGTCGCGGTCAGCTTGTCCTCGGCGGCACCGAAGATCGAGTGCCAGCCGCCGAGCTCGTGCGGCAGGTAGATGATCGCGACGCCGATCACCAGGTAGATCAGACCGTCCTTGACGAACGCGATCATCGCCGGCGCCCGCAGACCGGACGAGTAGGTGTACGCCGCCAGCACCGCGAACGCGATCAGCAGCGGCAGGTCCTTGGCCAGCGTGTTGTCGCCGCCCAGGCCCATCGTCTCGAACACGGCCTGCATACCGACCAGCTGCAAGGCGATGTACGGCATGGTCGCCAGGATGCCGGTGACCGCCACCGCCAGCGACAGCGCCTTACTGCCGTACCGGCCGCCGACGAAGTCGGCCGGGGTCACGTAGCCGTTGCGATGCGACACCGACCACAGCCGGGACATGAAGATGAAGATGATCGGGTAGACCACGATCGTGTACGGCACCGCGAAGAAGCCGCTGATCGCACCGGTTGCGAACATCGCGGCCGGGACGGCGACGAAGGTGTACGCGGTGTAGAGGTCGCCACCGAGCAGGAACCAGGTGATGAACGTGCCGAAGCCACGGCCGCCCAGTCCCCATTCGTCGAGGTTGTCCATGTGACCGGCACTGCGCCAGCGGGCTGCCATGAAGCCCATCACAGTGACGGCGCCGAAGATCACGATGACGATGATCAACTGCACCCAGTCGACGTTGTTCACCGGTCCGCCTCCTCGTCCGCACCGTGCTGGTCCGGGTTCTTGAGCCCTTGGGCGGCCCGCCGCCGGCGTTCCTCCCGGCTCACCAGCTGGTAGCAGATGCTGACCAGGATCGCCGAGATGAACACCCACATCAGCTGGTACCAGTAGAAGAACGGGAAGCCCCACAACCGGGGCTCATCCTTGGCGTAGGTGGAGACCAGGAGCGGTACGACGACCGCGACCGCCAGCAGAACGCCGGAGATCCAGTACGCGGGTCTGACCGCGGACAATCTGGACACAGCAAACCTCCTCGGGACACACGGCAGGCGCAACGGAGCACGCTACCGCTCGTCTGTACCACCGACTAGAGTTTCAGCGTGGTCCATGGATAACGAAAAGGCATGGTTGGTACGGCGGGTCGTGCTGTCCGTGCTCTTTCTCGTGGCGGTCGCCGTTCCGCTGTATCCGGAACTGTTCGGGCTCGATGAGGTCACGCCGTTCGCACAGCTGGTCGCGTTCCGTCCCCAGGGCCTCGTCGTGGTCCTGCTGCTCGGTCTGCTGATGCTGGTACGGCGGGGATGGCGCATAGCCGCCGTACTCGTGGTGGCCCTGGCGTTGACCGGCGGGGCGCTGACGGTGCCGCGCCAGCTGTCCGATGCGCATCCGCCGGCGGCGGGCACGCGGGAGCTCACCATCATGGTCGCGAACGTGCTCGGCGGGGGCGCCAACGCGGGGGAGGTGGCCGAGCTGATCCGGCAGCGCCGGCCCGACCTGGTGTCGTTGCCCGAGGCACAGGTCGACGTGCGCGAGGAGATCCGCGCGCAGCTGCATGACCTGCAGTACAAGGGGTTCACGCAGCAGCCGTCGAAGGCGGTGGAGAGCGCCACCAGCGTTCTGGTCTCCGCGAACCTCGGCGCGGTGCGGTTCGCCACGGAACTCGGTACGGCGTTCGGCCACGTGATCGTGACCGGCGGGAACCTGGGCGACGTCCGGCTGATCGCGTACCACGGCTTCCCGCCGCTGCCGGACTCGATGCCGACCTGGAAACAGGACCTGCTCGTACTGCGGCACTGGTGCACACAGGATCCGCCGACCGTCGTGGCCGGCGACTTCAACGCGACCCTCGACCACGCGGACTTCCGGCACGCTCTGGGCACCAACTGCCGCAGCGTCGGGCCGTCGGTGGGCAGCGGCCTGCAGGGCACCTGGCCGTCGGACCAGCCAGCCGTGGTCCGGACGCAGATCGACCACGTGGTCGTGACCCGGTCGATCCAGCCCGGCCGCTTCGCGACGTACGAGATCGCGGGGACCGACCATCGCGCAGTGGTCGCGACGGTCGCCGTACCCGAGCCGGACTAGGACCGCGGGTTGGCCGCCGGGCGGTAGATGTAGGGCTGGGAGGACTGGACCGCCTCGGTCAGCATCAGCAGCATGTCCGCGCGAGCCTCGATCGGGCGGCCGAACAACTCGTCGTCGCCCGGAATCGGGAAGCCCTTCACACCGATCGCGAGCTGGCTCAGCAGCACGTGCAGGACGCCGCGGGCGTTGAAGACCGAGGGAGTCGGCCACTCCGGCAGGGTCTCGTGCATCAGCGGCTGCTGGGCCGCCGTCTCCGCGACCGGCTTCAGCCAGCGCTCGAGCTCGTCGCTGGTCAGCATGTTCCGGTGCAGGATCGTCATCACCGCGTGCGCGACCCGGTCGTGCTCCTCGTGCACCCAGCGGTACTGCGTGTCCTTGACGATCCGGTCCGCCAGTACGTCGAGCAGCGCGCGCAGTACACCGGCGTCGCAGTGCCGGGACCGCGCCAGCGCACCGATCGCATCGGCGCCGTGGGCAACGGCATGCGCCCAGCCGCAGTCCGAGACGTATCCGCGCAGGTCGCGCTCCCGTAGCAGCCAGGTGGCGAGCCGGTCGCCCCAGCGCATCACCACCTCGTCGTGCACCAGGAACTCGGCGTTGTCGCGGTGGATCACCTCCGCCAGCGTCAGCGCGGTGAACGAGCGGCGGAAGACGGTGTCGGTGCCGTCCTCCCCGAGGCCGTAGGCGAGTCCGGCGCAGAGGCCGTCACCGAAGCCCGGCAGCAGGTCGTCGTACACCCCGCGCTCCAGCCAGGTCGCGAGCGTCGGATACGCGAGGGCGTCACGGACCTGCGGGTTGGTACTGGCGAGGCCGCGGACGAGCTCCTCGGTGAGGTCGGTCAGCGCACGGTCGCCCGGTACCGCGTAATCCGCGGCCATCACGTCCTGCCAGTACGTCGACTCCACCGAAGCATCCTTTCATCTGTGGTGCCTGATCAATCAACACCCATCTCCACCCACTTGTCGAGCGGACCACCCGAGGAGCTGGTATAGGCCATCGGTAGCATCGGGGCGTGCCGTCTCTGAGCGATGTGGCGCGGAACCACACGACCCTGGACCAGGCCGACCTGGACCGCCTGCAACTGCTCGTCTCGGACTGGCAGATGCTGGCCGATCTCTCGTTCGCCGACCTGGTGCTCTGGCTGCCCGACACCGAGGGTCTCGGGTTCTGGGCCGGGGCGCAGATGCGGCCCACCACCGGGCCGACGGCGTACATGGACGACATCGTCGGCAGCTTCATCCCGCGCGGCCGCCGGCACCTGCTCGACCAGGCGTACGACGGCGGCCGGATCTGCCGCGAGGGCGACCCGGAGTGGCGCGACGACGTCCCGGTCCGGGTCGAGACGATCCCGGTCCGCCGGGGGACGAAGGTGATCGCGGTGATCGCCCGGAACACCAACCTGCTCGGCGTCCGCACCCCGTCGCGGCTCGAGATCGCCTACCTGCAGAGCGCCACCGACCTGGCCCGGATGATCAACGACGGCATCTTCCCGTACGGCGGGGAGCGGCTGCTGTCCACCACGCCGCGGGTCGGGGACGGCTGCATCCGGGTCGATCGGCACGGAATGGTGACGTTCGCCAGCCCCAACGCGTTGTCGGCCTACCGCCGGATGGGACTCGTGACGGATCTGGTCGGGAGCCGGCTCAAGGAGGTCACCGGCGAACTGCTGCACAGCGGGCACAAGGTCGACGACGTGCTCGCGTCGGTGCTGACCGGGCGGGCGGCCAAGGAGATCGAGATCGAGAACTCCGACGCCACGCTGTTCCTCCGGGCGATCCCGCTGCGGGCCGACGGGCAGCACGTGGGCGCGCTGATCCTGCTCCGCGACGTGACGGAGCTGCGCAGCCGGGAGCGGGAGCTGGTCACCAAGGAGGCGACCATCCGGGAGATTCATCATCGCGTCAAGAACAACTTGCAGACCGTCGCCGCGTTACTCCGGATGCAGGGCCGGCGGATCAGCGTGCCGGAAGGCCAGGCCGCGCTGGCCGAGGCGGTCCGCCGGGTCGGCTCGATCGCCATCGTGCACGAGACGCTCTCGGAGTCGTTCGACGAGCACGTGGACTTCGACGACGTGGCCGACCGTGTCGCCGCCATGGTGGCCGATGTGTCGACCGTCGAGACGACCGTGGAGACGCGCCGATCGGGGAACTTCGGGGTGCTGGACTCCGAGATCGCAACCCCGCTGGCGATGGTGCTGACGGAACTGATGCAGAACTCGGTCGAGCACGCGTTCGGTACGCGCGACGGCGGCGAGGCCAGCGGGACGGTCGAGCTGGGCGCCGAGCGATCCGTCGGCAGGCTGCACGTGACCGTGGTGGACGACGGACAAGGCTTGCCGGCCAACTTCGACTCGGAGCTGTCCGGGAACCTCGGGCTGTCGATCGTCCGCACCCTCGTCATCGGCGAGCTGAACGGAACCCTCGAGTTCGGCCCGCGCCACGACGGCAAGCCCGGAACCCAGGTCACCCTGGACATCCCGGTCAAGGAGTAGCGGGGGAAATCGAAAGGCCCCGCGGATCCCGCGGGGCCTGGCGTTCTGGGGGCTTCAGGCGGTGCGGATGCGGGCGCGGGCGTTGCGGCGCTTGAGAGCGCGGCGCTCGTCCTCACTCAGACCGCCCCAGACACCGTGATCCTGGCCGGCTTCCAGCGCCCAGGCGAGGCACTGTTCACGCACGTCGCAACGACGGCACACCTGCTTGGCCTCCTCGATCTGCATGATCGCGGGCCCGGTGTTGCCGATGGGGAAGAACAGTTCCGGGTCCTCATCGAGGCAAACGGCCCGGTGGCGCCAATCCATGGCGGATCCCATCTCTCTCAGTAGTGGTCGTACGCTGTCGGGTAGGTCTGTGCCCGATCAGCAGTGCTGTACTCGTGATGCTTCTCGCACGGGGGGTTCGTGGTGCGAGGTGCGTGTTGTGAACGTTTTCACGAACGAGACCATGTTCCCAATCTCAGCTGAGTGAAACAAGGGTTCTGGAGTTGTCGATCAGATCACAACACTTCCTTAACACTACGAACCGGTGCGCGCTGGTTCTCCCCGTCCGGTAGCCGGACGGAGAAGATCATCCGCAATCACCCGTTCACTGCAAGTAACCGATCCAACCGCTCATTGGTTACGCACAACCTCGAAGCCCTTGTGGGGCTGGGGGTTCCGCGACCCGATCGGGCTCGCGGAAAGAGCAGGTGTTCGTCCCTTGGGCCCGAAGTACACCTCGGCATGGGGCATTAAGCTGGCGAAGTGCCGACCGACTCCCCAGCTGCCGCCGTACCGAGACCGCTCAAGCTAGCCGCGGCTGTGGTCGCTGCGGAAGGGCTTGTGCTCATCGTTCTGGGAATTGCCGAAGCATTTACGATCCATGGATCCCGGCTGGTGCTCGGACTGACCACCGCGGTCTTCTTCATCGCGTACGGCGCCGGCCTCGGCCTGGTGGCCCGTGGATTGTGGCGGGCCTCGACCTGGAGCCGAGGGCCGGCCGTGTTCGCCCAGCTGATCCAGCTGCTGGTCGCGTACAGCTTCTGGGGCGGGTCGACGAAGGCTGTTTCGGTGGCGCTGGCGCTGGCGGCTGTCGGCGTACTGATCGGACTGTTCCAGAAGGCCTCGACCTTGGCGCTGGCGGACGACCCGACCAAGGACCGTCCGGTCCTGTAGGCCCTACTCCTTCAGCAGGCCTGCCCGGAGTTCGGTCAAGGTGCGGGCCAGCAGGCGGGAGACGTGCATCTGGGAGATGCCGATCTCCTCGGCGATCTGGGACTGCGTCATCCCGCGGAAGAACCGCAGCGTCAGGATCCGCTTCTCCCGGGTGTCCAGCTGGGCCAGCAGCGGTTTCAGCGACTCCCGGTACTCCACGCTCTCGAGCGCCTCGTCCTCGCCGCCGAGCCCGTCCAGGACCGTGGTGGCGTCGGCCTCGTTCTGATCGGGAGCGTCCAGGGACAAGGTGTTGTACGCGTTCGCGGACTCCAGCCCCTCGATCACCAGGTCCGGCGACAACCCGAGCCGCTCGGACAGCTCGGCCACCGTCGGCGCGCGGCCCAGCTCCTGGGTCAGCTCGGCGGTCGCGGCGGTCAGCGACAGCCGCAGCTCCTGCAGCCGCCGCGGCACCCGGATCGCCCAGCCCTTGTCCCGGAAGTACCGCTTGATCTCGCCCAGGATCGTCGGCGTCGCGTACGTCGAGAACTCCACGCCCCGGTCGGAGTCGAAGCGGTCGATTGCTTTGATCAGGCCGATCGTGGCCACCTGGACCAGATCGTCGTACGGCTCGCCGCGGTTGCGGAAGCGGCGGGCCAGATGTTCCACCAGCGGCATGTGCAGCGCGACCAGGCCGTCCCGGGCCAGGGCGCGGTCGGGATCGCCCGCGGCCATAGCTCGGAACAGCTCGGCCGTCCGGGTGCGCAGGTCTGTAGGTTCCTGGGGCTCGCCCAGTGAGCGGTCGTCGGTCACGCCTTCTCCGCGGCGGTGGCGGTTGCCGTCACGGTGATGGTGAGCCGGCCGTCGATGGTCTCGGCCGCCGCGGACTCGACCAGCGCTGTCAGCACGGTCCAGCCGAACGACGACGTGTCCGGCCGCCAGCCGTTCGGTACGACGGCACTGGTCCGGACGGTGAGCTGCGGTGGGTTGATCTCGAAGACGCAGTCCAGCACGCCGTCGGAGGCCTGCGGCAGCAGCAGGGCGCACGCCTCGTCGACCGCGATCCGCAGGTCGTCGATCGCGTCCACGGTGAAGTCGTTGCGAGCCGCCAGGTTGCCGACCACCGACCGCGGGACGGCGATGTAGGCACTGTCCGCCGGGATACTCAGTCGGACCTCGGCGGATCGTCCTGTGCTGCTCACACTGCCTCCCTCGTGTCCGGCGGCCGCTCGGCTCACCATGCCGTACATCTTCCACGCTCGAAGCGGTTGATGCACGGCGAAAGGGCCGGCCCGGTGCACGAGCCGGCCCTCCGCACAGGAATCACGGGTGGTCGTGTTCGGAGTGCAGCCGGGTCAGGAAGGTCTTGGTGCGCTGGTGTTGCGGGTTCCCGAGCACCTCGCGCGGCCGCCCGGACTCGACCACCACGCCGGCGTCCATGAAGACGACGGTGTCGGCCACGTCGCGGGCGAACGACATCTCGTGGGTGACCACGATCATCGTCATCCCTTCGTCCGCCAGCTCGCGCATCACCGCGAGCACCTCGCCGACCAGCTCCGGGTCGAGCGCCGATGTCGGCTCGTCGAACAGCATCAGTTTGGGCTGCATCGCCAGCGCTCGCGCGATTGCCACCCGCTGCTGCTGACCGCCGGACAGTTGTGCCGGGTACGCCGTACTGCGGTCGCCGAGGCCGACCCGGTCGAGCAGCGCCTGGGCCCGGACCCGGGACTCCTTCCTGCCCTCGCGCTTGACCTGGATCGGCGCTTCCATCACGTTCTCGATCGCGGTCATGTGCGGGAACAGGTTGAACCGCTGGAAGACCATGCCGATCTCGCGGCGCTGGGCCGCGATCTGCTTGTTCTTGAGGCGATACAGCCGCCCGCCGCGGTCGTCGTACCCCATCAGCTCGCCGTCGACCCAGATCCGGCCGCCGTCGATCGTCTCCAGCTGGTTGATGCAGCGCAGGAACGTCGTCTTACCGGAACCGGACGGGCCGAGCAGGCAGACCACCTGACCGCGATCCACGTCCAGGTCGATGCCCTTGAGCACCTCGTTGTGATGGAACGACTTCGTCACGTTGACTGCGTGCACCAGGCGCTCGGTCACGGGCTCCGCCGTCTCAGCGGCGGCCGCGGCCGTCATCACGCACCTCCCGCGCCGGCCGGGCGGGCCGCCCGGGGCGCCCTGTTCCCGAAGCCTCGCCCGAAGTGCCGCTCGAGGAAGTACTGACCGACCATCAGGACGCTCGTCACGGCCAGGTAGTACAGCGCGGCCGCGACGGCGATCGGGAACGTCTTGTAGTACGTGCTCCCGATCGACTGCAGCTGGTAGAACAGCTCGCCGATCACCGGGACCGCGACCAGCAGCGAGGTGTCCTTGAGCATCGCGATCGTCTCGTTGCCGGTCGGCGGCACGATCACCCGCATCGCCTGCGGCAGCACCACCCGGCGCATCACCTTGCCACTGCTCATCCCCAGCGCCTCGGCGGCCTCGGCCTGGCCCTTGTCTACGCTGAGGATGCCGGCCCGGGCGATCTCGGCCATGTACGCCGCCTCGGACAGCCCGAGGCCGATCACACCGGCGACCAGGCCGGTGAAGATCTGGTTCGCGTCCAGCGTGAACAGCCGCCAGTCACCCGAGAACCCGAGCCACTCGATGATCTTCCAGTCGAACGGCACCCCGAACGCGACTCCCTCCTGGAACAAGATGCCCAGCGTGCCCATCGTGAATAGCAGGATGTACCGCGGGATGCTGCGGAAGAACCAGGTGAAGACCCAGGCCACGCCGGCCAGGATCGGGTTGTCGGACAGCCGCATCACGGCCAGCAGGACGCCGCCGCCCACGCCGACGATCATCGACAGCGCGGTGACCAGCAGCGTGCCCTTGACGAAGCCGTTGATGACCTGTGACTGGTTCATCGCCTCGAAGACGAAGCGCCACTCGAACGCCTTGTTGGTCAGCAGCAGGTGCACCAGCATCGCGGCCAGGACGGCGATCACGGCGATCGCGACCCAGCGCCCGGGATGCCGGACCGGGACGGCGTCGATCCGCCCCGGCCGATCGGAGGCCGGCTCCGCCTGCCGCGTTTCGGTGTCAGTAACCATGTCGACTCACGGGTTGACGGCGAAGTCGGAGATCGCGCCCGAGTCGTTGTTCCACTTGGTCAGCGTGCTCTTGTAGGTGCCCTCGGACTCGAGCGCCTTCAGGGCCTGGACGATTGCGCCGGCGAACTCGGTCTGCGCCTTCGGAACGACATAGCCGTACGGCGCCGCGTCGTAGATGTCACCGAGTTGCTCGAGCTGTCCGTTGGTCTGCTGGATCGCGTACAGCACGACGGGGGAGTCGGCCAGCATCGCGTCGGCCTTGCCGGAGACCAGGTCCGCGGTCGACTGGTCCTGCTTGTCGCGGGGCAGCGTCTTGATCGCCGGCTTGCCCTCGGCCTTGCACTTGGCCTGCCGCTTCGGCAGGTCGTCCTGCTCCTGCGTCGTACCCTTCTGGACCGCGATGGTCTTGCCGCAGGCGTCGTCGGCGTTGACGCCCTTCGGGTTGCCCTTCGCGGTCGCCCACAGGGTGCCGGCGTTGAAGTAGCTGACCATGTTGACCTGCTGCTTGCGCTTGTCGTTGATCGTGAACGACGAGACGCCGACGTCGTACTTGCCGCCCTGGACACCGGTGATGATGGTGTCGAAGCTGGCCGGCTGCCACTCGACCGTGACGCCGAACTTCTGCGCCACCGCGTTGAACAGGTCGACGTCCATCCCGACCACGGTCTTGCCGCCCTGCAGGGACTCGTTCGGCGGGTAGCTGGCGTCCACGCCGACCACGATCTTGCCGGCGGACTTGATCTTGGCCGGCAGTGAACCGCTCAGGTCGGGTCCACCACTGGACGGCGCGCTCGACGGGGCGCTGCTCGGCGCGCTGCCGGCACCGTTGTTGTTGTCGAGCGAGTCAGAACCACATCCGGCGGCCGCGAGAACCAGGACGCCGGACAACACGAGCGTCCTACGCAGGACAGACATCTAGTCCTCCAAAGCTGGGTGCCGGACGGGCCCGGCGCCATGTGTCCGCATCTTGACACAGGCCGATAGCCGGGGCGCACCGATGGGGGCCCAATGGAGACCTATTCGTAGTCCTGGCCCGCTGCCGCGCTGCGGCCCGTCGACCTCCCGGGCACGCAGCGTGACAATTCGGTCAGGTCGGCTCGACGTGGGTCGGGTCGAGAACCCGGCGCAGGAACGTTCGCGTGCGCTCCTCCCTCGGGTCGCCGATGACGTCGGCCGGCGGACCCTGCTCGACGATGACGCCGCCGTCCATGAACGCGACCCGGTCCGCGACCTCGCGGGCGAACGCCATCTCGTGGGTGACCACGAGCATGGTCATCCCCTCGAGCGCGAGCTTGCGCATCACGGTCAGTACGTCGCCGACGAGTTCGGGGTCGAGCGCCGACGTCGGCTCGTCGAACAGCATCAGCGCCGGATCCATCGACAGTGCCCGGGCGATCGCCACCCGCTGCTGCTGGCCACCGGACAGTTGCGCCGGGAAAGCGTCGATCTTGTCGCTCAGGCCCACCCGCTCCAGGTTGGCCCGGGCGACCCGGTCCGCCTCGACCGGGCTGCGTTTCAGCACCGTCCGCTGGGCGATCGTGCAGTTGGCCAGCGCGGACAGGTGCGGGAACAGGTTGAACTGCTGGAACACCATGCCGATCTGCTGCCGCGCGGCGTCCAGGTGACAGTCCGGGTCGGTGATGTCCTCACCACGCACGAACACCTGTCCCTGCTGGGGTTTCTCCAGCAGGTTCACACAGCGCAGCAGCGTCGACTTGCCCGAACCGGACGGGCCGATCACGCACACGACCTCGCCCTGCTCGACGGTGAAGTCGATGCCGCGCAGGACATGGTTGCTGCCGAACGACTTGTGCAGGTCCCTGATCTCGACCACCGGTGCCATCAGCGCGTCCTCTCCGTCCTGGCCTCGAGCCGGCGGACCAGCAGGCCCAGTGGCAGCGTGATCAGCAGGTAGCAGAAGCCGGCCGTGACCAGCGGCGTCAGGTTGGCCTCGGTGTTGGCCAGGTCGCGGCCGAAGCCGGTCAGCTCGTACCCGTCCGCGGCGACACCGATCATGAACACCAGCGACGAGTCCTTGACCAGCAGGATGAGGTCGTTGGTCAACGGCGGCAGCACGATCCGGAACGCCTGCGGGAGCACGATCTTGCGGGTCGCCAGCCCGGCCGGCATACCGAGCGAGCGGGCCGCCTCGACCTGTCCCTTCGGCACCGCCTGGATGCCGGCCCGGATCACCTCGGCCATGTACGCCGACGCGACGATCCCGAGCGCCAGCCAGACCACGCCGTACGGGTCCCAGGGAATCGTCATGCCCTCGAACGCCAGCGGCAGCAGGCTGAACGCGATGAACACCACGATCGCCGGCAGGCCCCGGAAGAACTCGATGTACGCCGTCGCGATCCACCGGTACGGCCCGACCTGGCTCAGCCTCATCAGTGCCAGCACGGTGCCGCCGACCAGACCGATCACGAACGCGCCGGCGGTGTACTCCAGCGTCTTGACCAGCGCGGTGAGAAGCCCGTTCTGGAAGGCCTCCTTGATGAACTGCGGCTTGAAGAAGACGCTGATGATCTGGCCCCAGTCCGCGCTGAACGCGGCGACCAGAAGGAGAACGACCAGGACGGCGTACTGGATCCCGCGGGAGCGGCGAGCCCGTTGCCGCGGGCTCAACCCCTTCCGCTGAACGGTTTCGGTGGCGGAACTCATGTCTTGTCGGCTCACTTCTTCGGCTCGACCCCGAACCACTTCTTGTAGATCTCGTTGTACTTGCCGTCCGACTTCGCCGTGGCGAGCAGGCCGTTGAACTTCTCCACCAGCTTCGGCCCGCTGCCGTCCTTGAGGGCGGCGAAGCCGTAGTGCTCACCGGTGTCGAACTCGGCCACCACGGCCATGTCCGGGTTGTCCTTGATGAAGTCGTACAGCAGGCCGTTGTCGTTGATGGCGGCGGCGACCCGGCCGGACTTCACGTTGTTCTCCTGCAGCGCCGAGTCGGGGAACGGGATCACCTTGTAGCCGTACTTGTCCTTGTTCTCGTCGGCGTACTTGTGACCGGTGGTGTCGGCCTGGGAGCCGAGGATCTTGCCGCGCAGGTCCTCCAGGCCCTTGATGCCGGAGTCCTTCTTGGCCATCAGCACCTGAGTGGCGTCCATGTACGGGTCGGTGATGCTGATCGCGGCCTGCCGCTCCGGCGTGATCGTCATCGCGCCCATGCCCATGTCGCACTTCTTCGCCTGGAACGCGGCGCCCGAGGTGACCTGCGCCCACTCGATGTTCACCACCTCCTGCTCCAGGCCGAGGTCCTGCGCGACCAGGTCGAGCAGGTCGACGTCGAAGCCGACCACCTTGTTGCCGTCCTTGTACTGGAAGGGCTTGTACGGCAGGTGTGTGCAGACAGTGAACTTGCCCGGCTTGACCAGCGTGATGCCGGCCGCCTTCGCCTTGTCCTCGGATCCACCGGCGCCCGAGTCGTCGCTGCCACAGGCGGCGAGCGCGAGCGCGAGGACGGCGACCGTGGTGGCGGCGGCTGTCAGGCGGCTCCTGCGGAGGGTGGAGACGATGTTCATCGCGAATTCTCCTCGACGTGGTGGGGGGAAACCGCATCCTGACACAACAGGCAGTCCGGCGCCCGGCGTTCGTGTCGGATCGCGACTGGATCGTCACCGGATGTGGGACCCCTCACAGCAGACCAGTAGGGCGTGTGGTTTACTCGTGCGCACGGGCGATCCCCTGTTGTCGAACACTTCCACCCAAGTTTTTGCGAAAGGGCTCTGATGGTCGCCCAGCCATTCTCACCAGAGGTTCCCGACCCGTACGCCGGTGATGCCGTCTTCGAACTGCATCGCGGTGGCAAGATCGAGGTCACCTCGTCCGTGCACGTCCGCGACGCCGCGGACCTGTCCAAGGCCTACACGCCGGGCGTCGCCCGCGTCTGCACCGCGATCGCCGAGAATCCCGCGCTGGTACGGCGCTACACCTGGAAGTCCAACGTGGTCGCGGTCGTCACCGACGGGACCGCCGTCCTCGGGCTCGGCGACATCGGGCCGGCCGCCTCGCTGCCGGTGATGGAGGGCAAAGCCCTGCTGTTCAAGGAGTTCGGCGGCGTCGACTCGGTGCCGATCGCGCTCGACTGCACCGACGTGGACGAGTTCGTCGAGACGGTGGTCCGGCTGGCTCCGACGTTCGGCGGCATCAACCTGGAGGACATCTCCGCGCCGCGGTGCTTCGAGATCGAGCGCCGGCTGAAGGAGCGCCTGGACATCCCGGTCTTCCACGACGACCAGCACGGTACGGCGGTCGTCGTACTGGCCGCGCTGCGGAACGCGCTCCGGGTCACGGACAAGTCGATCAGTGACATCCGCGTGGTCATCTCCGGTGCGGGTGCGGCCGGGGTCGCGTGTGCGCGCATCCTTCTGCAGGCAGGGGTCGGCGACCTGGCCGTCGTCGACAGCAAGGGTGTGCTGCACGAGGATCGCGCCGACCTGAACCCGGTGAAGCTGTCGCTGGCCCGCGACACCAACACCGGTGGGCTTTCCGGCCGCCTGGTGGACGCGCTCGACGGTGCCGACGTGTTCCTCGGCGTCTCCGGCGGAACCGTGCCCGAGGAAGCGATCGCCCGGATGGCACCGGGGTCGATGATCTTCGCGCTGGCGAACCCGAACCCCGAGGTGCACCCGGACATCGCGCACCGGCACGCCGCCGTGGTCGCGACCGGCCGCTCGGACTTCCCGAACCAGATCAACAACGTGCTCGCGTTCCCCGGAATCTTCCGCGGCGCCTTCGACGCGAACGCGTCCCGCATCACCGAGGGCATGAAGCTCGCCGCCGCCGAGGCGCTGGCGAACCTCATCGCAACCGACGACCTGCGCCCCGACTACATCATCCCGTCGCCCTTCGACCCCCGCGTCGCCCCAGCCGTCGCCGCCGCAGTAGCAGCAGCCGCCGAAACCGACGGAGTCGCCCGCGCCTGACCGGTCGCTGTCGGGTTGTGTCGCCGCTGACGGGATAGTTTCCGGCCGGCGGTGACACAACCCGCCATCAACTGCGGACGACCATGTGGTTCCACCAGTGGGCGGCTTGGGTGAGCATGGGGATGTCGTGGCCGCCGGACTGGATGTAGCCGGTCATTGCCAGTCGGGAGTAGACCGCGGACATGGTGCCGCGGCCGGAGCCGTCGTACCAGCCGCCTCGGCGGATGTCGTCGTCACCCGTGCCGGGGAACGTGGTGCGATCCAGGCCGAGCCAGGGGAAGTCGGCGGGAACCGCGAGCTGGGTGGCCTCGATGAACCGGTGGGTGTACTCGATCTTCGCGTCCAGCCCGTGCCAGAACTGTCCCGGTGCGAGCACGCTGCGCGGAGGAGTGCCACGCCAGTACGACGCCAGCCAGGCGGCGGAGTCCGGCACCTTGACCCGGTTGTCCCGGACCGCCTTCAACGCCGTACCCAGCTGGGCGATCGCGTTCGGGGACCAGCCGTAGGTGATCAGGTACGGCTGCTCGCCGGTCTCCTCGCCGATCACGTACGTCGCGCCGTCCAGCGGGAAGCCCGCGGGAGCGCCGGCGTAGATCAGGTCCGGATCGATCTGGGTCGTGCCGAGCAGGTGACGGGTCCCGGACGCGGCGGCGTCGTTGTAGGTGGCAGTGTGGAACCGGCCGTAGCCGGTGGCGAGTGCGCGGACCGCGGCGTACTGGTCCAGTGACAGCATCGACGGCGCCCAGTGCTCGACATCCCAGGTGCCCATGTTGCCGTCGTCACCGGCGACGAAGTGCGGGAAGGCACCGACGTACCGGTCGTTGTGGAACGACGAGACGGCCTCTGCGTGGGTGTACTGCAGCGCGGCGACTCGGTCCAGCATCGCTCGGGCCGCGGCGTCGGCGGACCGGATCCGGGACGGGTCGCCGTGCCCGTGCTCGAGGTACTCGGCGTAGTCGACCAGCAGCTCAGCGCGTCCCGTCAGTGTGCGGATGTCGCCGGTACGCAGTACCTTGTCGGGCTGCGTGGCGTACAGGTCGAGGAGCGCGGTCACGAAGGTCTCCAGGTTGGCGCGCAACCGCGGATCGCTCTGGAGGTAAGGGCTTCGCAGGAACTGCAGGGCGAGGTCCGTGCTCATCTGGCCCGGCTTTCGCCCCAGGATGTAATCGAGCAGTTCGTCGGCGGTCTGGCGCTGCCGCGGATCGCCGGTGACGTCGTACATCGCGGCGAGTGCGGCGTGGGCGTGCGACGCGCCCTCCAAACCTGGGTCGGTGGCGACGCCGTCGGCAGTGATCTGCAGGTAGGCGCCGGTGACCTGTGCGGTCGGCGCGGCCGGGGCGGCCGTGGTCTGTCCGGTCAGCAGGACGGCGGTCATACCCGCGGCCATCAGTGCGCGTAGCATCGGCTCTCCTCAGGGGATTACGGTCATGGCCCTTATTGCCGATCCGGAGGCAGGCTAAACTCCGACACGCATGTCAGAGTCGAGTCGTGGAGGTGGCGACGGGGTGCGGATGGGCGAGATGGTGGCGCGGACCGGGGTCAGCGAGCGGTTGCTCCGGTACTACGAGGACCAAGGGCTGCTGAGGCCGCAGCGGCTGGCGAGCGGATATCGCGAGTACGCCGAGAGCGACGTCGACGTGGTGGCGCGGATCCGGACCTTGCTGGCGGCCGGCTTGTCGACGGCGACGATCTCGCAGGTGTTGCCGTGTGTCACAGCGAAGCTGGAGCCGAGGTGCGAGGTGCTCATCGACCAGTTGCACCAGGAGCGCGACCGGATCACGGCCTCGATCACCGCGCTCGAGGAATCCCGTCGCCTGCTCGACGGCGTGCTCTCCACCCCGATGGTGAATTCGGTAACTGACTCCGAGTAGACCACCCCCTAGGGTGGTAGGCATGCTTGCTGCCTACGCCGCCAAGTTCGACGCCGACGACCCGATCGCCGCTCTGGAGGTGGGGGAGTGCCCTGACCCGACGGTGCCCGAGGGCTGGGTGACGATCGACGTCCGGGCGACCGCGCTCAACCACCACGATCTGTGGTCGCTCAAGGGCGTCGGACTGGCCGAGCAGAACCTCCCGATGATCCTCGGCTGTGACGCGGCCGGGGTCGACCCGGACGGCAACGAGGTCGTCGTGCACGCGGTGATCTCCGACCCGGCCTGGAAGGGCGACGAGACGCTCGACCCGAAGCGGTCGCTGCTCAGCGAGCGCTACCAGGGAACGCTCGCGGAGAAGGTCGCCGTACCGGCTCGCAACGTCGTACCGAAGCCGGCCGGGCTGAGCTTCGAGCAGGCGGCGTGCCTGCCGACCGCGTGGCTGACGGCGTACCGGATGCTGTTCACCCAGTCGGGTCTGAAGCCGGGTGACACCGTGCTGGTGCAGGGTGCCGGCGGTGGTGTCGCGACCGCGCTGATCACGCTGGCGCGGGCGGCGGGGATCCGGGTCTGGGCGACCAGCCGGGACGAGGGGAAGCGGGCGAAGGCGCTCGAGATCGGCGCGCACGGGGCGTTCGAGTCCGGTGCGCGGCTGCCGGAGCGGGTGGACGCGGTGATGGAGACGGTCGGGCAGGCGACCTGGTCGCACTCGCTGAAGTCGCTCAAGCAGGGCGGGACGATGGTCATCTCCGGCGCGACCAGCGGCCAGGCGCCGAAGTCGGCCGAGCTGAACCGGATCTTCTTCCTGCAGCTCAGGGTCCAGGGCTCGACCATGGGCACCCGGACAGAGCTGGCCGAGCTGCTCCAGTTCATGGCGAACGCCGGCATCTCGCCGCACATCGACTCGATCCTGCCGCTGGCCGACGCCCGCAAGGGCTTCACCAAGCTCAATGAAGGTGACGTCTTCGGCAAGATCGTCTTCACTGTCTAGGTGCAACCTCTCATCCGCCGCGCCACCGTCGCCGACTCCGAGGCGGCGGCCTGGTGCCACCTGCTCTGCTGGCGGGAGGCGTACGCCGACCTGGTCCCGGCCGACCAGTTGCTCGAACGGACCAGCGACATCGACCGCCGGATCGAGCGGTGGACGACCGCCGCCAGGAACGGATGGCAGCGCTGGATCGCGCTGAACCCGGACCCCGCGGCAGGGGTCGAGGACCGCGTGGTCGGTTTCGCGTCGGGCGGGCCCAACCGGGACGACGACGCCCCGACTCCGCTCGAGCTGCAGGCCATCTACACCCGCCAGAAGTGGTGGGGGACCGGGCTCGGTGCCCGGCTGCTGGAGCTTGCCATCGGCAAGGATCCGGCCAGCCTGTGGGTGTTCGAGGACAACCAGCAGGCCCGGAGGTTCTACCGGCGCAACGACTTCGTCGAGGACGGCAGCCGCAAGCACGATCCGTTCTTCGGCCTCTGGGAGATCCGGATGGTCCGGCACTGACGTTGCACGGCTGAAACATGCGCGTCGCAGCGGGGCAATGAGGCAGGCGCACTCTGGTCCTACCGCGGGAAACCCCCGCGGGTCGATCCGCCCGATCGATGGAGGACCAGGAGGGCCCATGAGGCCGACCTTGACGGTGATCGCCGACCCCGCCGACCGCTGGATGACCCGGGCCGCGTGCGTCGGCCAGGCACCGGCGTACGACGAGTCCGCCACGCACTGGGAGCAGCGCCGGGCCCAGGCCGTGTGCCTGAACTCGTGCCCGGTGATCGACGAATGCCGTGAATGGGCCCGCCGGACCAAGTTCACCGGTACGGCGGCCGGCGAGAAGTTCCTCTCCGGCCGCCGCCGCGGCAAGCCCGGCCCGCAGGAACGCCGCCGCGGCGCCCTGGTCGAGACCGAGGAGCAGCAGGCCAGCTGACCCCCGCCCACCCGCTGGCCCGCTCACCCCGTCTGGTGGGCTGACCCGCCGCTCGCCCGCGGTCCTCTCCCCGTCTGGTGGGTCGACCCATCAGAGTGTGGGTTGGCGAGTCGCACGCGGTGGGCCAACCCGCGGTCTCGTGGGCTGACCCACGCCAACCCGCCAGCCGCCTGCCGTCCCCGTCTCGTGGGCTGACCCACGAGACAGGTCGGCTCAGACCTCGACGAGCTCGTCGGCGCGCTCCGCGTCGGCGGGCTTGTCCGTCTTCCGGAACGGCGAGGTCAACGTTGCCATGACGTACTGCCGGTTGCGCACGGCCGCCACGATCGCGAGCACCAGGTAGATCCCGCTGATCACATACCGCCCGGTCTGACCCGGTACGGCGAACTGGATCGCGAACAGACCCAGCAGCGTCCAGGCCGCCCGGCGGGGGAAGCGGAGGCTCAGCAATACGGCGATCCCGAGCAGCGTCTGCGTCGCGGTGAGCAGGAACTCCTCGATCTGCCGTCCGTCCAGGTGCAGCGCGATCGGTCCGCCGCCGATGCCGTAGGCGATCGGGAGGCTGCCGATCAGCAGCGTCCACTGGTTCACCTTGGCCGAGATCAGCAGGCCCAGCGCGGCCGCGCCCTTGCCGCGCCAGGCGAAGAGCAGCGCGACGATGAACTCCGGCGCCTCCGAGGCCAGCGGAGCCAGCCACTGGACCAGCAGGAACTGATCGATCCCGAGCGCGTGGCCACCCTCGACCAGCGAGTCCGCGAACGGCTCCGCGGCGGCCAGGATCACCCCGGCCGAGACCAGGAACATCCCGATCACCGCGATCCGCCGCTGCACCGTCGGCAGCCCGCCGATCGTTGCCGCCGGCCCGATCAGGTCCGGCTCGTCGTCGTGCTCCGAGATCGCGGCGCGGTACAGGTAGTAGGCGAAGAACGCGAGCAACAGGATGCCCAGCACCAGGTGGATCTCGCCGGTCACCGGGATGACGAAGGCGACCACACCGGCGATGGCCAGGAAGCCGAGCTCGCGGCGGTACCCGGACTCGAGCACCAGTGCCTTGACCGACCGCCCGCTGCGCCGCGAGGCGACGTACAGGCTGAGCAGGACGACGCTGGACCAGCCGAGGCCGAGGAGCAACCGGTTCGAGCCGGTCATGTTGGCGGCGGCGAACTGCACGTAGTCGGGGTTGCTGCCCGCCGTGTGGGCGAAGTACAGGTCCACGGCGTACTCCGGGAGCACCGCGATGACCGCCAGCAGGGCGATCGCCAGACCGCCCGAGATGTCCACCTCCGCGGCCTCGGCCGCCCAGGCGAGGACGAAGGACGCGGCGACCACAGCGAGGCCGAAGACGAAGATCGACGGCAGGGCCGAAGGGTGTGTGCCGGTGAGCCGGAGGGCGACCGCGGGGATCGCCACCACGAGCAGCATGAGCACAGGGCGGAGGGCTCGGAACATGGTTCCAGCCTGCCACCGTTTTGATACTTTCGCAATTGCGAAAGTGTGAGACCGTCCTCACCCCGGCTCGGCGGGCTGCCGCACAGCCCCTTCAGCGGTCACAATGACTGCGCGATGACGACACCGTTTCCCGAACCCACGAAGGCCCAGCTGGACTCCGCCGCGGGCACCTTCGCGATGCTGTCCGCCCCGGTGCGGCTGCATCTGGTCTCACTGGCGGCTCAGGGCGAGTACGACGTCGGCACGCTGGCCGAGCGGGTGGGCGTGAGTATCGCCACCGCCAGCCAGCACCTCGGCAAGCTCCGGCTGGCCGGCATCATCACCGCCCGCCGCGAAGGCCGCCGGCACATCTACACCGTCGACGACCCGCACGTCCTGAATCTGGTCGACCAGATCTTCGAGCACATCGCTCCGGACGGCACGCTGGCTCCCGATCCACCGCTGCGAACCCGGCCGCCACACGCGGACTAGAGGATGCGCCGCAGGTACTGCTCGGGGTGACGCAGGTAGGCACGCCAGTTCTGCACGAGCTCGAGGTCTTCCCAGGCCGTCTTCCGGAGGCCCCAGTCGCCGGTCTCCAGGATCGTTGCCCCTGGCACAGCGGCGATCACGGGGGAGTGGGTCGCACAGAGCACCTGCGAGCCCGACTCCGCCAGCCGGTTGAGTACGCCGACCACGACCAGGCTGCTGGAGAACGAGAGTGCCGACTCCGGCTCGTCCAGGCAGTAGAACCCGCGCCGGATGAAGCGGTCGTTGATCAGGCTCAGAAAGCTCTCGCCGTGGCTCATCTCGTGGAAGGCCAGGTCCGCCGGGCCGGAGGGGCGCGGGTTGTTCTCCAGGTAGGTGTAGAACCCGTGCATGGTCTCGGCGCGCAGGAAGTAGCCGGCCCGCTTGCCGCCGATGCCCCGGGTCAGCAGGAGTTCGTCCGCCAGCGGTGACTCGGTCGCCCGCGTGGTCAGCCGGGCTCCCGTGGAGCCGCCTTCGGGGGACAGGCCGTACGCGACCGCGATCGCCTCGACCAGCGTGGACTTGCCGGTGCCGTTCTCGCCGACGAGGAAGGTGACGCCGGGATCCAGGTCGAGACCGTCGGTCAGCAGTTGCCGTACGGCGGGAATCGTGTGCGGCCAAGGCCCGGACGGACGAACGCCCTCCGCCGCGGCCACCCGGCGTACGGGCTGCTCGGCGAAGGGCACACGCTCACTCTAGATGAGGAGGAAGCTCAGTCGTCCTCGTCGTCGAGGCGGGCCAGCCAGGTGGCGAACCGCTCGATCGGGGTCTCGAACTCGGGGTTCAGGTCGACGAACTCGCGCAGCCGCTCGGCCACCCAGGCCAGCGTGACGTCTTCCTCGCCACGCCGGCCCTCGAGTTCCTCGATCCCTCGGTCGGTGAAGTACACGTCAGCTGAAGGCCTGCTTCAGCAGCGTGGACTGCTCGGCCTGGTGCGCACCCATCGAGCCCACGGAGGTCGCCGACATGGCCGGCCGGGACACCCGGTAGAACGGCTTGCCACCCAGGTGCTCGGTCAGGTTCAGCGCCATGAACGGCCACGGGCCCTGGTTCGCGGGCTCGTCCTGGACCCAGCGGATCTCGGTCGCGTTCGGGTACTTCGCCAGCTCCGCGACGATCTCGTCGCTCGGCAGCGGGTAGAGCTGCTCGACCCGGATGACCGCGGTGCTGATCTTGTCCGGCTCCGCCTTCTTCCGCTCGGCCAGCAGGTCGTAGACGATCCGCCCGGACGCCAGCACGATCCGGTCGACCGTACCCGCGGTGGCCTCCGCCTCGGCGTCGCCGATGATCGGCCGGAAGGTGCCGTGGGTGAGCTCCTCCGGCTGCGACACCGCCTCCTTGCGCCGCAGCAACTGCTTCGGCGTGAAGACGATCATCGGGTTGTGCTCCTCGCCGAGCGTGTGCCGGCGGAGCAGGTGGAAGTACGACGCCGGCGTCGACGGCTGAGCGACCGTCATCGCGTTCTCCGCGCACAGCTGGAGGAAGCGCTCGACCCGGGCCGACGAGTGGTCCGGGCCCTGGCCCTCGTACCCGTGCGGCAGCAGCAGCACGACACCCGACTTCTGGCCCCACTTCGCCTCACCGGCGGAGATGTACTCGTCGATGATCGACTGGGCGCCGTTCACGAAGTCGCCGAACTGCGCCTCCCACAGGGTCAGCGCGTCCGGCCGGGCCACCGAGTACCCGTACTCGAAGCCGAGGGCGGCGTACTCGCTCAGCAGCGAGTCGTAGACGTGGAAGTTCGCCTGGTTCTCGTCCAGGTTCTGCAGCGGGACGTAGTCCTGGCCGTTGACCCGGTCGATGATCGCGGCGAACCGCTGCACGAACGTGCCCCGGCGGCTGTCCTGACCGGCGAGGCGCACCGGGCGCCCGGCCAGCAGCAGCGAACCGAACGCGGTGATCTCCGCGCTGGCCCAGTCGATCGGGCCCTGCGTGATCGCGGTCGCCCGGCGCTGCAGCTGGGGCAGCACCTTCGGGTGCACGGTGAAGCCCTCCGGCAGCGTGGTGTGCGCGTCGGCGATCTTCTTCAGCACCTCGGGCGTGGTCGCGGTCGCGTCCGGGCCCTCCGGCTTGTCCGGGTAGACCGGCACCGTCACGTACGGCGCCGGGGTGTCCGGCTGGCTCTTGGCCTCGCGAACCTCGGCGAACACCCGCTCCAGCCGCTGCTGGAAGTCGCGCATCGCCTGCTCGGCCTCTTCGACCGTGATGTCGCCACGGCCGATCAGGGCCTCGGTGTAGAGCTTGCGGACCGACCGCTTCTGCTCGATCAGGTCGTACATCAGCGGCTGGGTGAAGCTCGGGTCGTCGCCCTCGTTGTGACCGCGGCGGCGGTAGCAGACCAGGTCGATGACGACGTCCTTGTTGAACGCCTGGCGGTACTCGAAGGCCAGGTCCGCGACCCGGACACAGGCCTCGGGGTCGTCGCCGTTGACGTGGAAGATCGGCGCCTGCACCATCCGGGCCACGTCGGTGGAGTACATCGACGAGCGGGACGAGGCCGGCGAGGTGGTGAAGCCGACCTGGTTGTTCACGATCACGTGGATCGTTCCGCCGGTGCGGTAGCCGCGCAGCTGGGACAGGTTCAGCGTCTCCGCCACCACGCCCTGGCCGGCGAAGGCCGCGTCGCCGTGGACCAGCACCGGCAGCACCGGGAACGCGACGCCGCGGTCCAGGATGTCCTGCTTGGCCCGGACGATGCCCTCGAGCACCGGGTCGACCGTCTCCAGGTGGGACGGGTTCGCCGCCACCGACACCTTGATCTTGTCGCCGAACTCGGAGACGAACTCGCCCTCTGCTCCCAGGTGGTACTTGACGTCACCGGAGCCCTGCACGGTCCGCGGGTCGATGTTGCCGTCGAACTCGCGGAAGATCTGGCCGTACGACTTGCCGACGATGTTGGCCAGCACGTTCAGCCGGCCGCGGTGCGCCATCCCGATGACGACCTCGTCCAGGCCGGCCCCGGCCGCCTCCTCGCAGAGCTCGTCGAGCAGCGGGATGGTGGTCTCGCCGCCTTCCAGCGAGAACCGCTTCTGGCCGACGTACTTGGTCTGCAGGAAGGTCTCGAACGCCTCGGCCTCGTTCAGCTTGGCCAGGATCCGCAACTGCTCCTCGCGCGGCACCTTGGTGTGCGGCCGCTCGACCCGCTCCTGGATCCACTTGCGCTGCTCGGGGTCCTGGATGTGCATGTACTCGATACCGGTGGTCCGGCAGTACGAGTCGCGCAGGATGCCGAGGATCTCGCGCAGCTTCATGAACTTGCGCTCGCTGGCCGCCCCGAACGAGCCGGTGGCGAACTCGCGGTCCAGGTCCCACAGGGTCAGGCCGTGGGTGGCCACGTCCAGGTCCGGGTGGCTGCGCTGCTTGTACTCCAGCGGGTCGGTGTCGGCCATGATGTGGCCGCGCACCCGGTAGGCGTGGATCATCTCGAGGATGCGCGCCTGCTTGGAGACGTCCTCCTCGTGGCTGTGCGGGAGGTCGGCGGCCCAGCGGATCGGCTCGTACGGGATCCTCAGCGACTGGAAGATCTCGTCGAAGAAGCCCTCCTGGCCGAGCAGCAACTGGTGCAACCGGCGCAGGAACTCACCCGACTGGGCGCCCTGGATGATCCGGTGGTCGTACGTCGAGGTCAGCGTCATCACCTTGCTGACCGCGAGCTTGGCCATCGTCTCGTCGGCCGCGCCCTGGTACTCCGGCGGGTACTCCATCGCGCCGACGCCGACGATGCAGCCCTGGCCGGCCATCAGCCGCGGCACCGAGTGCTGGGTGCCGATGGTGCCGGGGTTGGTCAGGCTGATCGTGGTGCCCTGGAAGTCGGGCAGCGCGAGCTTGTTGTCCCGGGCCCGCCGTACGACGTCCTCGTAGGCCATCCAGAACTCGGCGAACGTCATCGTCTCGGCGGCCTTGATCGACGGCACCAGCAGCTGCCGGGTGCCGTCCGGCTTCTGCATGTCGATGGCCAGGCCGAGGTTGATGTGCTGCGGCTGGACGTGGGTCGGCTTGCCGTCGGTCTCGTCGTACGACGCGTTCATCTCCGGCAGCGTCTTCAGCGCCTTCACCAGCGCCCAGCCGATCAGGTGGGTGAAGGAGACCTTGCCGCCGCGGGCGCGCTTGAGGTGGTTGTTGATGACGATGCGGTTGTCGATCAGCAGCTTGACCGGGACCTGGCGGACGCTGGTCGCGGTCGGGACCTGGAGGCTGGTCTCCATGTTCTGCGCCGTCCGCGCGGGCGCGCCGCGCATGATCTGGCGCTCGGTGTCCGCGGTGGTGGCGGGAGTGGCCTTGGGCTGGGCGCTGGGCGGCTGGTTCACCGTGCCTCCGGTCGGGGCGGCGGCTGTCGTGGCCGGCGCTTGCTTCGCTGCTGGCTGGCTCTGCGGTACGGCGGCCTGCGTGGCGGCTGCGACAGCGGCAGGTGCGCTCGAGGCCGGCGCGGACGGCACAGTGCCGCGGCTCGGTGCCTCGGGAGTCTTGTTGTCCGATACGGCGTCGGGCCGGGGAGCGTCGGCCGGGGTGCTCGTCACCGGCTTCGCGTCACCAGGCTGGGATGCCTTGAAGCTGTCACTCTTGAAATAGGCGAGCCACGCCGGATCCACCGAATTCGGGTCCTGCAGGTACTTCTCGTACAGCTCGTCGACCAGCCATTCGTTCGCACCGAAGGCTGCTAGGGGATTTGTGTCTGATGGCTCGGTGGCCACTTGGCAGTTCGCCTCTTCCGATCGGGTCCGGTACCGCGGTGGTTAATGCTGATGTTATGGGTGGTTCCCCAGGGCAAGGCTAATAGCACGCGACCCTCTTCCACAGCCTGGGACCACCGGACCAGTGTGTCGGGTGGTCGGGCTTCGGCGGCTGGATCGTTCGAGGCCTGAAACACTGTGCTGACAGGTGTTTCAGCTCATCGGGCCGACGGTGATCGGCCGATGCTCAACGGTCCGGGCAAACCATGTCCGGGACGCCTTGCAGTGGAGGGTTTCCGGCGACTCTGACGGTGACCCACGGTGTCCGGTTCCAGCCTAACTGGCCACTGTATGCAGTTGCGCACTCGCCCCGGGTGATGATCAGGACTGTGCAGGAATGTGGCCAACGTCACGCTCCGGATCAGTCCACTTCCACGCGACTGGTCTTCAGCGGTTGCTGAGCCGCCGGACCAGCTTGAGACCGGACCAGGTGGCGTCGACCGCGCAGACCTTCACGTCCACGACGCCGAGCGGCACCGCCAGTTCGCGGATCCCGTTCTCGTCCAGGTCGGTCGGTACGCCGGACGACCGCTTCGGCCACGCGATCCAGATCATCCCCGCGGTCGTCGTCCTCGCCAGCAACACCGGCAGCCGTTTGGCCAGCCGGGCCCGGTCCGGGCAGAACGCGAGCACAACGTCGTACGGCCCGCGCCCCAACCGCCGGGTGGCCGCCACACCCTCGAGCACAAACCCATCCGGAGCGTTGTCCAGCAGTACGGCGTGCTCTGCCTTGATCCCGAGCTTGGCTACCAGCGGCTTACCCGAATATCCAGGTGTCGTGCTCATGGCCGGATGCTATGTTCTGGATATCAGACATCCAGATTAGGAAGAGAGGTGCGCGATGATCGGCAATCCCGCCGGGCTGCACGATCCGGCCGGGTTCGGCTACAGCCACGTCGCCGAGGTCGGTGAGCTCGTCTTCGTCGCCGGGCAGTACGCCTCCGGCCCGGACGGGCACGTACCGGTCACCGGGTTCGAGGAGCAGTTGGAGCTTGCCTTCGCCAACCTCGGCATCGCGTTGCGGTCCGCCGGGCTCGACTACGGCAACGTCTTCCAGTTGCGGACGTACATCGTCGACCACTCGATGGACAGACTCGCCGCGCTCGGTCGCGTGATCGCGAAGTACTGGCCGGAGCGGCCGCCGGTCCAGACCCTGCTCGGCGTCGCCTCACTCGCCCTGCCGGAGATGAGCTTCGAAGTGGACGCTGTCGCGGTACGTCGTTGAGTGGTGCGGGCGGCATACTGACCAGATGGCGTTGACGGATGAGGCGATCGTCAAGATCAAAGGGATGATCACCTCGGGGGAACTGGGTCCGGGGGATCGGCTGCCGAAGGAGGCGGACCTCGCGGCGCGGCTGGGTCTGTCGCGGAACTCGCTGCGCGAAGCGGTGAAGGCGTTGACACTCGTCAACGTCCTCGACGTCCGGCACGGTGACGGCACCTACGTCACGAGCCTGGACTCGTCGCATCTGCTGGACGCGCTGAACTTCATGGTCGACCTGCACCGGGACGACTCGGTGCTGCAGTTCTTCGAGGTACGGCGGCTGCTCGAGCCAGGGGTCGCCGCGCTGGCCGCGGTCCGGATCAGCAGGGAGCAGGTGACCGAGCTGCGGCTGCTGTGCAGCGACCTCACGCCCGACGCGGAGGTGGAGGAACTGGTCGCCAACGACCTCAGGTTCCATCGCTGCATCGCCGAGGCGACCGGGAACATGGTCGTCTGCTCGCTGCTCGACGGCATCTCCGGCGCGACCCAGCGGGCCCGGATCTGGCGCGGTGTCACCCAGGCCGGCGCGGTCGAGCGGACGCTGTCCGAGCACGCCGCGATCCTGGACGCGATCGAGGCCGGTGACGCCGAGGCGGCCCGCGCCTGGATGACCGCCCATATCGCCGGCGTCGAGACCTGGCTCCGCAAGGCGCCCTGAGGTAGTCCAGTGGTATGGCCTTCGAGCCGCCGCCGCCCCGGAGTGCGCTGACGCTGCGGCTGGTCCTGTCCTGCTTCGGCGTGGCGCTGTTCGTCACGTCCGCGATCCTGTTCGCGGCGTACGACGTACCGGCCGGCTGGGTGATCGCCTGCGTGGTCCTGGCGGTCGTCGCCCTGGTCGACCTGGTGATCGTTGCCTGGCGCAAGCGCCGGGAAAATGGTTGAAGCGATGAAGCACGGCCCGCTACCCTGGTGGACGTCCCATTCCCGACGTCAGGGGTCGCGTTGTAACTCCGAGGTCTTTTCTGCAGCCGGTGATCGCCGCCCGTTCTGGTGCGCGGTCTCGTCCAAGACCTCGTTCGGAGTACACGCATATGAGTAATTCCCTGACCTGTACGGACCTCTTCTTCGCCTGGCCGGACGGCGACGTCCTGTTCGACGGGCTCAACTTCGTCGCCGGACCCGTGCGGTCCGGCCTGGTCGGCCGCAACGGCGCCGGCAAGTCGACGCTGCTGCGCCTGATCGCGGGCCGGCTGACGCCGCAGCGTGGCACGATCCGGGTGGCCGGCGAGCTCGGGTACCTGCCTCAGGACCTGACCCTCGACACCGGTCTGCGGGTCGACCAGGCGCTCGGCATCGACGCGATCCGCCGCGCCGTCACCGCGATCGAGTCCGGTGACGCCTCGGAGGAGAACTTCGCGATCGTCGGCGACGAGTGGGACGTCGACGAACGCGCCGAGGCGTTGCTGGGCAAGCTCGGCCTGGGCGCGATCGACCTCGACCGCAGTGTCGGCGAGCTGTCCGGCGGCGAGACGATCCTGCTCGGCCTGGCCGCCGAGTTGCTGCGGCGTCCCGACGTACTGCTGCTCGACGAGCCGACCAACAACCTCGACCTGCGGGCTCGCCGGCACCTGTACGACGCCGTCGACCAGTTCCGCGGTGCGTTGCTGATCGTCAGCCACGACCGCGAACTGCTCGACCGGGTCGACCAGATCGGTGACCTGCGCAAGGGCGACATCACCTGGTACGGCGGCAACCTGACGGCGTACGAGGAGGCGGTGGCGGTCGAGCAGGAGGCCGCGGAGCGGATGCTCCGGGCGGCCGAGGCCGACGCCCGCAAGCAGAAGCGCGATCTGGTCGAGGCGCGGATGAAGATGGACCAGCGCCGGGCGCGGGGCCAGCGGGCGTTCGAGCAGGGCGGGATCCCGAAGATCATCGCGGGCGGGCTCAAGCGGTCGGCCCAGGTGTCGGCGGGCAAGCATCTCGGGATGCAGTCCGAGCGGCTCGAGTCGGCGCAGGACGCGGTGGCCGAGGCGGAGGCGAAGGTCCACGAGGACGAGGCGATCCGCGTCGACCTGCCGAAGACCGCCGTACCGGCGGGGCGGGTCGTGCTCCGGCTGGAGGAGCACAAGCTCCGCACCGGCGCGACCGTGGATCTGGAGATCCGCGGGCCGGAGCGGATCGCGCTGACCGGGCCGAACGGTGCGGGCAAGACGACGCTGCTGCAGTCGATCACGAGTGATTCGTTGCCGGTCGTCCCGTTCCGGTACCTGCCGCAGCGGCTCGACCTGCTCCGCGACGACCTGTCGATCGTGGACAACCTGGCGCTGCTGGCGCCGAGCACGGAGAACCAGGAACGCCGGTCGCGGCTGGCGCGCTTCCTCTTCCGTGGCCGGGCCGCCGATCAGTTGGTCAGCACCTTGTCCGGTGGTGAACGCTTCCGGGCGACGCTGGCCGCACTGTTGCTGGCCGAGCCTCCGCCGCAGTTGCTGATGCTCGACGAGCCGACCAACAACCTCGATCTGGCCAGCGTCGCCCAGCTCAAGGACGCGCTCTCGTCGTACAGCGGTGCGGTCATCGTCGCGAGCCACGACGTGCCGTTCCTGCGCGAGATTGGCATCACCCGCTGGCTCGAGCTCACCCCGGAGACCCTGACCGACATCGACCCCCTCTAGTGATCCCATACCCCTAGGGGGTACCGTCGGGGTATGGAGGAGCACCAGCACGGCGCGCACGCCGAGCCTGCGGATCACGCCGGGCATTCAGGTCATGCTGGGCATGGGGATCATGCGGCGCAGTTCAAGGACCGGTTCTGGATCAGCCTGGCGCTGGCCGTGCCGGTGGTGTTCTTCAGCGAGATGTTCGCCGACCTGCTCGGCTACACCCGGCCGGAATTCCCCGGCTCCGGGCTGATCGCGCCGGTCCTCGGCACAGTGATCTTCGTGTACGGGGGCCGGCCGTTCCTGACCGGTGGATGGGGCGAGCTGAAGTCCCGCCGGCCCGGGATGATGCTGCTGATCTCGATGGCGATCACGGTCGCGTTCGTCGCGTCGTGGGTGACCACCTTGGACATCGGCGGGTTCGACCTGGACTTCTGGTGGGAGCTCGCGCTGCTGATCGTGATCATGCTGCTCGGTCACTGGCTGGAGATGCGGGCGCTCGGCGCCGCGTCCGGTGCGCTCGACGCACTGGCCGCCTTGCTGCCCGACTCGGCCGAGAAGGTGACCGACGACGGTGTGGTCGAGGTGATGCTGCACGACCTGCGCGAGGGTGACGTCGTACTGGTGCGGTCGGGCGGGCGCGTGCCCGCTGACGGCACGGTGGTCGACGGCCAGGCCGAGGTCGACGAGTCGATGATCACCGGCGAATCGCGGCCTGTCGCCCGTGCGGTCGGCGACTCGGTGGTCGCAGGAACCGTTGCCACCGACAACGCTCTGCGGATCGAGATCACCGCCGTCGGGGATGACACGGCACTGGCCGGCATCCAACGGCTGGTGGCTGAGGCGCAAGCCTCGTCGTCCCGTGCGCAGGCGCTGGCGGATCGGGCCGCGGCGTTCCTGTTCTACTTCGCGTCGATCGCCGGGCTGATCACGTTCGTGGTGTGGACGTTGCTCGGCGAGCTCGACGAGGCAGTGACGCGGACCGTGACGGTGCTGGTGATCGCCTGCCCGCACGCGCTGGGGCTGGCGATTCCGCTGGTGATCGCGATCTCCACCGAGCGCGCCGCGAAGGCCGGCGTACTGGTGAAGGACCGGTTGGCGCTGGAACGGATGCGGACGATCGATGTGGTCCTGTTCGACAAGACCGGCACGCTGACCAAGGGCGAGCCGGCCGTGACCGGGGTGGCAACGGCCGGATCCGTGTCCGACGAGGAGTTGCTGGAACTGGCTGCCGCGGTCGAGGCGGACAGCGAGCATCCGTTGGCGAAGGCGATCGTCCGGGCGCACGAGGTCCGGACCGCTGTCGGCGCGGGGAGGGCGGGCCGGTTGACTGCCTCGGAGTTCCGGTCGCTGACCGGACGAGGCGTGCAGGCCGTTGTCGACGGCACCGAGGTCGCCGTCGGCGGTCCGGCGTTCCTGCGGGAGTATGGCGTACCTGAGCCGGCTGAGCTGGAGGCGGAGGTCGCGGCGTGGAAGGGGCGCGGGGCCGCGGTGCTGCATGTGGTTCGCGACGGGCGGGTGCTCGGAGCGATCGCGTTGGAGGACGAGGTTCGCGAGGAGTCTCGCCAGGCCGTCGATGCGCTGCACCGGCGCGGTGTGAAGGTCGCGATGATCACCGGTGACGCGCACCAGGTGGCTGATGCGGTCGCCAGGGAACTCGGGATCGACGAGGTCTTCGCCGAGGTCCTCCCGCAGGACAAGGACGCCAAGGTCGCCGAACTACAGGCTCGTGGACTCAAGGTCGCGATGGTCGGCGACGGAGTGAACGACGCACCGGCCCTGGCCCGCGCCGAGGTCGGCATCGCCATCGGCGCCGGCACCGACGTCGCGATCGAATCCGCCGGCGTGGTCCTGGCCGCCGACGACCCCAGAGCCGTGCTGTCCGTGATCACTCTCTCGAAGGCCAGCTACCGCAAGATGTGGCAGAACCTCGTCTGGGCCACGGGCTACAACGTCATCACGGTCCCGTTGGCTGCCGGCGTACTGGCGTTCGCAGGCATCCTCGTCTCGCCCGCCGTAGGCGCCATCCTGATGTCCGTCTCGACCATCGTCGTGGCCCTCAACGCCCAACTACTCCGCCGCCTCAACCTCTCACCAGAGCGGTTGGCGGCGAACTAACGACAGGAGAGTGTCAGTGATGGCAGTGGTCGAGGCGCACGTTGGTACGACGCGCGCGGAACGATATGTCGAGCAGTTGAGCAGTCACTTCGCCCATCAACCGGGTGGGATGACGGTGGTGTCCAGCGAGCCGGGGGAGTTGGTCATCGACCTGGGAGAAGCGACCTGGCGGATCCGGGCCGAGCCGGACGGGCTGGTGCTTCGGGTGGAAGCCGACCCGGCGCGGCTGGATGAGGTGAGCGCACACGTCGGAGAACGCATCGAGCAGATCGGCCGGCGGGACAGCTTGCAGGTCGTGTGGAAATCCGTAGGCGAGACGCCGGTCTGACGCTACGGCGTGGGTGCGTCTTCGCGGAGGAGGCCTTCGGACTTCAGGTCGGACCAGAGTGCCTTGGGGACCTCGGTCCGGGCCAGTGTCGCGTTGGTGCGGACCTCCTCCGGCGTGCGGCAGCCAACGGCGATGCCGGCTACTGCTGAGTGGAAGAGGGGGAAGGCGAGAGCCGCGGTAGGCAGGCTGGTGTTGTGCGCCTCGCAGACGTCAGCCAGGCGATTCGCCTTGTCCACCAGGGATGCGGCGGCCGGCGCGTAGTTGAAGGTGGCACCGGGCGCCGGCCGGGGCTGGGACAGCAGACCGGAGTTGAAGATGCCCACGGCAACTACCTGGACGTCGTGCTCGAGGCAGGCCGGCAGTACGTCGTCCAGGCCGTCGGGGTCGATCAGGGAGTAGCGGCCGGCCAGCATGATCACGTCGATGTCGATCTCCTGGACGAACCGGGTCAGCATCGCGGTCTGGTTCATGCCGGAGCCGATCGCGCCGATCACGCCCTGGTCGCGGAGCTCGATCAGCGTCGGGAAGGCGGTCGCGACGGCCTCCTCGTAGTGGTCGTCCGGGTCGTGCACGAACACGACGTCCAGCCGGTCGGTGCCGATCCGGCGCAACGAGTCCTCGATGCTCCGCAGCACGCCGTCGCGGGAGAAGTCCCAGCGCCGCCGCCGCTTCGAGCTGACCTCGAACCCTTCGTCGTCGGTCGCCGCGTCCTCGGCCTCGTAGATGATCCGGCCGACCTTGCTCGACAGCACGAACTCGTCCCGCGGCTTGCCCCGCAGGCCGACCCCGAGCCGTTCCTCGGCCAGCCCGAGACCATAGTGCGGGGCGGTGTCGAAGTACCGCCACCCCTCGTCCCAGGCGGCGTTCACCGTCGCGACCGCGTCGGCCTCGTGGACCTCGCCCAGCAGGTTGCCCAGCGGCGCACCGCCGAGCCCGATCCGCTGGTCGTCCGGGAAGAGCCTCATGACTTCACCGCCGGGAGCCGCAGGTTCTGCATTCCGCCGTCGACGGCGACCGCCGTACCCGTGGTCGAACCCGACAACGGACTGGCCAGGTAGGCGATCGCGTGCGCGACCTCGTCGGCCGATACCAACCGGCCCATCGGCTGCCGCGCTTCCAGCGCCGCCCGCTCTGCCGCCGGGTCGTCCGCGACGTCGAGCAGCCGGCCGACCCAGGGGGTGTCCGCGGTGCCCGGGTTCACGCAGTTCACCCGGATCCCCTCGCGGACGTGGTCCGCCGCCATCGCCATCGTCAGAGCCAGTACGGCGCCCTTGCTCGCGGAGTACAGGGCCCGGTTCGGCAGGCCCGCGGTGGCGGCGATCGAGCAGGTGTTGACGATCGCGGCGGACTCGGACTTGCGCAGGTACGGCAGCGCGGCCCGGGTCACCCGGGCGATCCCGACCACGTTGACGTCGAGGACGCGATGCCACTCGTCGTCGTCGTTGGCCGCGACCGTGCCCTGCGCGCCGATGCCGGCGTTGTTCACCACGATGTCGATCCCGCCGAGCTGCAGCGCCGCCGCGGCAACGGCGTCGCGGACCGAGTTGTCGTCGGTCACATCCGCGGCGATCCCGGTCAGCGGTTCCGCGACGTCGGGCTTGAGGTCGAAGACGACCACCTGGGCGCCCCGGGTGGCCAGCAGTTGGGCGGCCGCGAGACCGATGCCCGACGCGCCACCGGTGACAACTGCACGGAGGCCGGCGAAGTCCGTCACTTGTTCTCCTTTGTGAGGTCGGTCCAGATCTTGCCACTCGGGTACCGGAAGTCGCAGAGCGTCTCGGCATCCATCTCGGCACCGAACCCGGGCCGCACCGGCGCCACGTAGTGCCCGTCCCGGATCACCACCGGGTCCAGGAAGTGCTCGTGCAGGTGGTCGACGTACTCGATCACCCGGTTGTCCATCGACCCGCTGACCGCGACGTAGTCGAACATCGACAGGTGTTGGACGAGCTCACACAGTCCGACCCCGCCCGCGTGCGGGCACACCGGTACGCCGAACTTCGCCGCCAGCAGCAGGATCGCGATGTTCTCGTTCACCCCGGCGACCCGGGCCGAGTCGAGCTGCAGGATCGACAGCGCCTCGGCCTGCAGCAACTGCTTGAACACGACCCGGTTCTGCACGTGCTCACCCGTCGCGACCCGGATCGGAGCGATCGCGCGCGCGATGGCCGCGTGTCCGAGGATGTCATCCGGGCTGGTCGGTTCCTCCACCCACCAGACGTCGTACGGCGCCAGCGCCTCGACCCACCGGATCGCGTCGGCGACGTCCCAGCGCTGGTTCGCGTCGATCGCGATCCGGACGTCCGGGCCGACGGCCTCGCGGGCCAGCCGCATCCGGCGGATGTCGTCGTCCAGGTCCGCGCCGACCTTGAGCTTGATCTGGGTGAAGCCCTCGGCGACCGCCTCGTGGCACAGCCGGACCAGCTTGGCGTCGTCGTACCCGAGCCAGCCCGGAGTGGTGGTGTACGCCGGAAACCCGCGCTCGCGCAAAGTCGCCTCGCGGTCCGCGCGACCGGGCTCGGCGGCACGCAGGATCTCCAGCGCCTCGTCCCGGGTCAGCGCGTCGGTGAGGTAGCGGAAGTCGACCAGGTCGACGATCTGCTCCGGAGTCAGGTCCGACAGCAGCTTCCACAGCGGTACGCCGGCCCGCTTGGCGGCCAGGTCCCAGACCGCGTTCACGACGGCGCCGATGGCCATGTGCATGACGCCCTTCTCCGGGCCGAGCCAGCGCAGTTGCGAGTCGTGGACGAGCGACTTCCAGAATCCACCGAGGTCGGACAGCGTCGCGTCCAGGTCGAGCCCGATCACGTGGTAGCGCAGCGCCTCGATCGCCGCGGTCTGGACGTCGTTGCCACGGCCGATGGTGAAGGCGAACCCGTGCCCTTCGAGCCCGTCGCCGGCGTCGGTGCGCAGGATCAGGTACGCCGCCGAGTAGTCCGGGTCGGTGTTCATCGCGTCGGAGCCGTCCAGGTCCAGCGACGTGGGGAAGCGGACGTCGTACGTCTCTAACTCGGTGAACCGTGGCATGGAGGACCCGTTCTGCAGCTGTGGGCGGTCTGTCGCGGGGAATCCTATAGGATATGTGGCGCGAGCGATACCGGCAGCCGGCGCTCAGGCCGCCCGGCGGCGGCCCTGGGACCGGCCGATAGAGTCGGCGCGTGGCTCAGGAACCCAGTGGTGTGCTGCGGCTCGGCGGCCGGTCGTTCGGGCCGGGGGAGTTCGCGGTGATGGCGATCGTGAACCGCACCCCGGACTCGTTCTTCGACGGCGGCGCCACCTTCGCGGAGGAGGCCGCGCTCTCGGCGATCGACCAGGCCGTCGCCGACGGGGCGGACCTGGTCGACATCGGCGGTGTCAAGGCCGGGTACGGCGAAGCGGTCGACGAGACCGAGGAACTGCGCCGGACCGTGGACTTCGTCGCCACCGTGCGCGATCGCCACCCGGAGCTCCTGATCAGCGTGGACACCTTCCGCAGCGGCGTCGCGCGCCGGGTCGGAGCGGCCGGCGCGAACCTCATCAACGACACCTGGTCCGGCCACGATCCTGACATCGCGGCGGCGGCCGCCGAGTCCGGCGCCGGGCTGATCTGCAGCCACGTCGGTGGGCTGAAACCCCGCACCGACCCGCACCGGATGGCGTACGACGACGTGGTGGCGGACGTGATCCGGACGACCACCGCACTGGCCGAGCGAGCCATCGCCGCCGGGGTCCGGCCGGACGGGATCGTGATCGATCCGACCCACGACTTCGGCAAGAACACGCTGCACTCGCTCGAGGTGACCCGCCGGATCGACGAGTTGGCCGCGACCGGCTGGCCGGTCCTGGTGGCGATGTCGAACAAGGACTTCCTCGGCGAGACTCTCGACCTGCCGTCCGGCCGGCGCGGACCCGCGACGCTGGCGGCCGTCAGCATCGCGGCCTGGCTCGGCGCCCGGGTGTTCCGGGTCCACGACATCGCGGGGACCCGGCAGGCCCTCGACCTGATCGCCGTACTGCGGAAGACGGCGACGCCCGCGTACACCCGAAGGAGCCTGGTGTGATCCGGAACTGTGCTGCCGGGGCCGAGCTGACCGAGGACGAACTGATCGCCGCCTACACGGTGCCCGATCGGTCCGTCCCCAGGCTGCGGGCGAACTTCGTCACCAGCCTCGACGGTGCCGTGACGCTGGAGGGTCTGTCCGGCGGCCTGTCCAGCAAGGACGACCAGAGCATGCTCGGCCGGCTGCGGATGCTCGCCGACGTCGTCCTGGTCGGCGCGGGGACCCTCCGCGCCGAGGGGTACGGCGGTCTCCGGCTCGGCGCGAAGCGGCGTGGATGGCGGAACGAGCAGGGCTGGCCCGAGAACCCGACCCTCGCCGTGGTCTCCGCGCGACTCGAACTGGCCGCCGACAGCACGGTCTTCACCGAGGCGCCCGTACGGCCGATCGTCATCACCTGTGCGTCCTCGCCGGACCACCAGCGTGAGGCCCTCGCCGAGGTGGCGGACGTGATGATCTGCGGTGACGAGACCGTCGACCTGAACCAGGCAGTGGCCGGGCTGGTCGAGCGCGGACTGCCGCAGATCCTGTGTGAGGGCGGTCCGCATCTCCTCGGCGCACTCACCGGTGCCGATCTGGTCGACGAGCTGTGCCTGACCGTGTCGCCGCTGCTCGCGGGACCCGGAGCACGCCGGATCACCGACGGACTGGCGGCCACCGAGGCGCGGTCGCTGCCGTTGCTGCAGGTCCTCGCCACCGATGACGGGTTCCTGTTCCTGCGCCACGGCCGGGGACTCGGCTAGTGCCAGTCGTCGCCGCTGCGGTCTGCCCGCATCCGCCGGTGATCGTGCCCGAGCTGGCCTTCGGCGCCGCGCCCGAGCTCGATCCGCTGCGCGCGGCCTGCCTGGCGGCCATCGACGTACTCGCAGAGGCCGACGCCCTGGTGATCGTCGGGTCCGGCCCGGTCACCGGGCGCCGGTACGACGCTTCCGCGGGCGGCAGCTTCGCGGCGTACGGCGCTCCGCAGGTGCGAGTCGGAGACGGTGAGGCGGCGTTGCCGTTGTCCTTGCTGGTCGGGGCCTGGCTGGTCGGCCAGAGCAAGGCGGCGGGCGTACGGCGTACGTCGATCTCGGTGGCCGACGACTCGCCAGAGGTGTGCCTGGCGCTCGGGCGGGAGATTGCCGAGGGCAACGACCGGATCGGGTTGCTGGTGATGGGCGACGGCTCGGCCCGGCGCAGCGACCATGCTCCCGTCCACCTCCATCCTCGTGCCGAGATCTTCGACGCGACGGTCGCAAAGGCGTTGCGGAGCGTGGATCTGGACGTCCTCGCTGCCCTCGACCCGGACCTGGCGACCGTTCTCCAGGCGGCAGGCCGCGCTCCATGGCAGGTCCTCGCGGGCGCACTCGGGCAGACCGCTCTGACCGGCAACCTGACGTACGACGCCGCCCCCTACGGCGTCGGGTACTTCGTTGCCAGCTTCACTTCAGTGACACTGAGCGGGTGACCGAGGAACGGGCGGGCTACCGGCGATCGGCGAAGTCGCCGCGCGGGGAGGCGCGGCGGCGGGAACTGCTCGATCGCGTGGCCGACGACCTTGGCCAGAACGGGCTGGTGGACTTCTCCCTCCGCCGGGCCGCACGGGCGGCCGGTACGACGCACAAGGTGCTGCTGTATCACTTCGCCGGCCCCGAGGAGCTGCTGACGGAGTCGGTCCTGCAGTTGCGCGAGCGCCGGATCAGCCGCAGTCTCGCGGCCGCGACCGAGGGCGCCGATCGGCCGCTGGCCGACCGGGTCCGGGCGATGTGGCCGATCCTGGTCGGCCCGGAGTCGTGGGTGCTGGACCAGGCGATCGGCCTGGCGATGTACGACCCGGCGCGGTACGCCGATCTGGCCCGGGAAGCGTCGAAGCAGTACCTCCCGGCGTTGCTGTCGATCTGTCCGGCGGCGTGGTCCGAGCAGCGCAAGGGCGAGGTCGCGGAGTTGATCCTGGCGACGCTGCGCGGGTTCCTGATCGAGTGGCGGACCAGTGGTGACGGGGCCGGGATCGAGGCCGGGTTCGCCGCGCTGGTCCGGGCGCTCGAGCGCGAAGAGTCGGCCTGATCCGTGCGTGCCGGCGGTTCTGAGAGGAGCCATGGACAGTTTGCGAACCGCGTGGTTCACTTCTGGGTATGCGCGAGAAGGTGTGGTTCAGCAGTGCGGGTGTGGAGTGCGCGGGCTGGCACTATCCGGGGTCGAACGGCGGCTGCGTGGTGATGACCGGAGGATTCGGCGTCACCAAGGAGCCGGGTACGGACCGGTTCGCCGAGAGGTTCGCGGCGGCTGGGTTCAGTGTGCTGGCGTTCGACTATCGCAACTTCGGTGAGAGCGGTGGTGAGCCGCGTCAGGTCGCGCCGATCGCCGGGCAGCTGGCGGACTGGCGGGCGGCGATCGGTTTCGCCGCGACCCTTCCCGGGGTCGAGCGGGTCGCGCTCTGGTCGTTCTCGTTGTGCGCCGGGTACGTCGTACAGCTCGCCGCGGAAGACGATCGGATTGCCGCCGCGATCGCGCAGTCCCCGAACGTCGATGGTCCGGTCGTGACTCGCAAGGCGTCTCGCTACCAGAGCCCGCTCGGTGCACTCCGCCTGGCCGGCCGCACCGCGCTGGACACAGTCGGTGCTCTTGTCGGGCGACCCCCGAAGCTGGTGGCGCTGTCCGGCCCGCGCGGGACAGTCGCGCTGCTCAACACCCCTGACGCCCAGCTGGGCGATGCAGTCCTCAATCCCGGCAACAAGTACCCGGACTGGCAGCAAACCCTGGCCGCGCGCTCAATTCCCCGCGCCGCGTTCTACCGCCCAGCGAAGTACGCCGCCGACATCCGCTGCCCACTCCTTTACGTGGTCTGCGACGACGACCGCTCCGCCCTAGCCGCCCCAGCAATCGCCGCCGCTACCAAGTCCGCCAAGGCCGAGCTGGTACGCCTCCCCGGCAACCACTACGCCCCCCTCACCGAAGGCCACGAGGCCGCAGTCGAAGCCGAACTGACCTTCCTCCGCCAACACCTCGTACCCCACGCCACCCCCACCCCGCCACCCCTCACCCACTCCGCCTAACTTCTCGCCCCTGGGCTGGGTCAGCCCACGAGAAGGTGGGTTGGCTATCCGCGTGCGGTGGGCCAACCCGCCGTTTGATGGGTCCACCCACCGGCTGGCGCTGGTCGGTGCAGCCCGCCGTGTCTGGGGGTGGGTCGTGGGCTGGGTCAGCCCACGAGCAGGTGGGTTGGCTATCCGCGTGCGGTGGGCGAACCCATCATCTGGTGGGCCAACCCATCAAACGGCAGCGGCCGAGGGGCACCTGGTGGGACTGGGAGGTGGTGGTGCTAGGCGGGTTCGACGGGGACTGCTGGCCAGCGGGATGCGGTGGTGGCGAGGTCTTCGCGGCCGGCCGACCGTAGTTGGGCGACCAGGTCTTCGCGGGCAGCTTGTACGGCGGTGATCGCAGCGTCTGCTGTGTCGTGGGGACCCGACCAGTTGCAGACCGCGTCGCCGGCGTACCAGTCGCCGGAGGTGGAGCGGCGTACGTGGGAGGCGGCCAGGCGGGCGGCGGGGAGGTCGGTGTCGGCGAGGTGGATGACGGCCTCGATCGCGACGACGGGGGCGTCCAGGTCCAGCAACGGACGGAGTTCTACGGCGTCGGTGAGGGCGAACTCGTAGCCGGCGGGGGCGCGGTCGGCGATCCAGGTGAAGGCGCGTTCGGCGGTTTCGGCGAGGTCGCTGGCCAGGTCCGGATCGGTCAGGGTCTGGACGCCGCACGGGCGCGGATCGGTCGGGCGCAACGCAGCCTGGCAGCGGCGGACCAGCATCTCCTCCGGCAGCGTCTGCCGCCGACCGAGGATCCGCGACAGCCCGACGATGTCGAAGTTCAACTCGTCGGGCGTCCGCTTCAGCCCCGGCTCGAACGGCGAGCCGGGACGAGTACCCCGCGTGGTCCACGGACCGACATGCCATCGAGTCAGAGCCGTCATACCGCGGACCCTATCGAGCGCTCAGTCGGCCTTGACCGGAGCGGGCACGTCGAAGGTCCTGGCCAGGTCCGTGAGGATCGACCACGCGCCCTGCAGTCCGACCGCGGTCATCCAGGTGAGGTCGGGCACCTCGTGCACCTTCGGCGCCAGCGGCGCCCACAGGGGGTTGGCCTTGAACTGCCCGGCGGTCTTGGCGCTCAGACCCTTCTCGTCGGCGTACACGGTGACGAAGATCGCGTCGCCGTCGGCGTCCTTGATCCGCTCCGGGCTGATCTCCAGCGCGAAGTCGTTCACGTCCTGCGGCGCGGGCCGCTTCAGTCCGGCGTCCTTGAGCACGATGCCGGAGAAGCTGGCGTTCTGGTACAGCCGGGTCGGTCCGTCGACGAACCGGACCACCGAGATCGTCGGGTTCTTCGCCTTCGCGTTGATCGCGTCGCCGACCGTCCTGGCGGCCTTCTCGTACGACGAGATCTCCTTCTCGGCCAGGTCCTCCGCGCCGAGCGCCTTCGCCTCCAGCCGGATGTTCTCCTTCCAGGTCGGCCCGGTGGTCTCGGACATGACCGTCGGTGCGATCGCGGACAACTGGTCGTAGAGCTTCTCGTGCCTGACCTTCGCGGTGATGATCAGGTCCGGGTCGAGCGCGGCGATCTTCTCCAGGTTCGGCTCGGCCAGCGTGCCGACCGCCTCCGCCTCGCCGCCCAGGGTGTTGCGGTCGTCGCCGAGGTAGTCCGGCAGCTTCCCGTTGATGCTGCGGTAGTCGGTGTATCCGACCACCGGTGTGTCCAGGATCAGCGTCGCGTCGACGAAGCTCGCGTCCAGTGCCACCACCCGCTTCGGCTTGGCCGGGATCTCGGTCTTGCCCATCGCGTGCTCGACGGTGCGCGGGAACCCGGCGGACGACGCCGCGGCCGCATCCGGGGAGTCCTCGGAGTCCGCGGCCGAGCCGCAGGCGGTCAGAGCCAGGGCGGCGACGGCGAGCAGGGCGGTGGTTCGGGGCAGGCGCACAGGTGTCTCCTGGTCAGGACGGCTCGCAGGTTAAGGTGACTCACCACAACGTTGAACTAAGGCAACCCTAACCATATGTCCTCCGCCGTCCCGTCCGCACGCCCGGTCGTGCCGCCACCGGTCCGCGCCGGCCGTCCCGCCGTACGTCGTACTGCCGCGCTGCTCGTGCTCGTCGTCGTTCTGTTGCTGGCCTTCGCGGCCAGCCTCGCGTTCGGATCGCGGTGGCTCGGGCCTGGCGCGCTGTGGCATGCATTGACCGCGAACAACGGGTCCGACCCGGATGTGATCGTCCGCAGCCTGCGCTTCCCGCGCACGGTGGTGGCTGTCCTGATCGGTGTCTGTCTGGGTGTCGCGGGGGCGCTCATGCAGGGCCACACCCGCAACGCGCTGGCCGAGCCGGGGATCTTCGGCGTGAGCTCGGGCGCCGCGTTCGCCGTCGTTCTCGGGTTGCAGCTCGGCTTGGTCGAGTCGGTCTCGTCGACCGTGTGGGTCGCGCTGGTGGGCGCGTTGGTGGCGACGTTCGGCGTACAGCGCCTGGCCTCGCGGGGGAACGGAGCGTCGCCGGTCGGGTTGGCGCTGACCGGCGCGGCGGTGGCCGCGATGCTCGGTGCGTTGACGTCGGCGATCGTGTTGCTCGACGCCGACACCCTCGACAGCTACCGCTTCTGGGCAGTCGGCTCGGTCGCGGGCCGCGGCCTGGATGTCGCCGGGCAGGTGCTGCCGTTCGCGGCGGTCGGTCTGATCCTCGCCCTGGTCAACGCTCGCGACCTCGACCTGTTGGCGCTCGGCGACGATGTTGCCGCCGGTCTGGGGTTGTCGATCCGCCGGGCCCGATTGGTCGGGCTGGTTGCGATCGGCCTGCTCACCGCAGCGGGCGTCGCGGCCTGCGGGCCGATCGGCTTCCTCGGACTGCTTGCGGGTCACGTCGCTCGCCGGATCTTCGGTGCGCGCAACACCTGGCTGATCCCGGGCGCGGCTGTCATCGGCGGGACCGCGCTGGTCCTCGCCGACCTGGTCGGCAGGCTCGTCGGCGGTGCCGGTGAGGTCCAGGCCGGCGTCGTCCTCGGCATCGTCGGCGCGCCCCTGTTCGTGATCGTCGTACGGCGCCGGGCGGTGGCGCTGTGAAGTCGCGGACGGTCATGCTCAGCGTCGCGTTCGCGGTCCTCGCCATCATGATCGCGCTCGTCTCCTTGAGCGTCGGTACGACGAAACTCCCGCTCGCCGACGTGATCGAGGTACTGCTCGGTGGCGGCCGTCGCGGCACGCGTCTCGTGGTGCTCGAGTTGCGGCTTCCACGTGTGGCCACCGGCCTGCTGGTCGGCATCGCGTTCGCCGTCTCGGGGGCGCTGCTGCAGACCTTGTCGCGCAACCCGCTGGCCAGTCCCGACATCGTCGGCGTCAACTCCGGCGCGTCCGCGGGTGCGGTCGCGGTGATCGTGCTGGCAGGCAGCGGCGGTGGGAACATCTCGGGCGCCGCGGCCAAGGTCGGCATCCCGCTGGCCGCCGTACTGGGTGGGCTGATCGCGACGATGATCGTCGGCGCGTTGTCGATCCAGCGTGGCGTGGTCGACGCCGGGCGCGTGGTGCTGATCGGGGTCGGGATCGCGGCCGCGGCCAATTCGCTGGTCGCGTGGTTGCTGGTGATCGGTGACGTCAACGACGCGGGCCGGGCCGCCGCGTGGTTGGCCGGTTCGCTGAACGCGCGGGCCTGGAGCGACGCGATTCCGGTGCTGTTCGCGGTGGTGCTCTTGTTGCCGGTGGCAATGATGTTCAACCGGGACCTGTCCGCGCTGGTGCTCGGGGACGATGTCGCGTCGTCGCTCGGCGTGCGGGTCGCGCGGATGCGGCTGGCGTTGCTGATCGTGGCCACGGTGCTGGCCGCGATGGCGACGGCGGGAGCGGGACCGATCGCGTTCGCCGCATTGGTGGCGCCGCAGATCGCGCAGCGGCTGACCCGGATGGAGCGACCGCCGTTGCTCACCACCGCGATGCTCGGTGCGCTGTTCGTCGTACTGGCCGATCTGGTCGCGCGCAACGGCCTGCAGTGGTTGCGGGTCGGGCCGTACGAACTCCCGGTCGGCGTCATCACCGCTGCGTGCGGAGCGCCGTACCTCCTCCACCTCATCGGCCGTCAGCAGAAGGGACGCTGATCAGTGCACGTCGAGAACCTCACCCTCGCGTACGGCGCGGATGCGCCGGTGGTGTCCGGGTTGACGCTGGAGGTGCCGGCCGGACAGCTGACCGCTGTGGTCGGGCCGAACGGATCGGGCAAGTCCACGCTGCTGCGTGGGATGAGCCGCCTGCTCACTCCGCAGAGCGGCCAGGTGCTGCTGGACGGCAAGGACATCCACAAGTTGCCGGCGCGTGAGCTGGCCCGGAAGCTCGGTGTGCTGCCGCAAGGGCCGGTGACGCCGGAGGGGATCACAGCTGCCGAACTGGTGTCGCGGGGGCGGCATCCGCACCGCGGACTGTTCGGGCGGCTGACCGCTGAGGACGACGCCGCGATCGACGAGGCCCTGGCGGCCGTCGAGCTGACCGAACTGCGGGAGCGCCCGGTCGACCAGCTGTCTGGTGGCCAACGGCAACGGGTCTGGATCGCGATGGTCCTGGCCCAGGGCACGCCACACCTGCTGCTCGACGAACCCACGACGTACCTGGACCTGGCCCACGCGGTCGACGTGATGAACGTCGTCCACGCCGCCGCGCATACCTCCGGCCGGACCGTGGTGGTAGTCCTCCATGACCTCACCCTGGCCGCGCAGTACGCCGATCACCTCGTGGTGATGGGCGAGGGCCGGATCGCGGCCGAGGGGCGGCCGGTCGACGTACTGACCGAGGAACTGCTGGACGACGTCTTCGGTCTGCGGGCCACCGTGGTCGACGTCGGCGGAGCACCGGTCGTCGTCCCGGACCGTAGGCTGGTCGGGTGAGCCACTCCGTCAGCGATCTCGCGGACGTCCTCGCCGACTCGGTGCCATGGATGTCCGTGCGTACGGCGGACTCCGTGCCCGGACCGGAGTGGGTGTCGTGCGCTGACGTGGTCTCGGAGCAGCAGAGTGGTGGCGATCCGACGTACGCGTGGCGGACCGCTGTGCAGGCGGACTACGGGCGGGAGTACGCCATCGATCCGCCGGTGCAGGTCGCCGCGATGTTCACGCTGATGTGGTACGTCCAGGTCCCCTCACTGGTGGCCGGAGTGACGGCAGCCGCAACCGGTGTCTCACCTGAGGTGTCGCCGTCCGCACTGGCGTTCCGGCGGCACCCGACCGCGCACTACCCGGTCGAGGTCGCGCTGCTGTCGCAGGAGGTCGTGCCGATGGCCACGGCCGCCGCACAGCTGAAGGCCCACACGACAGCGTTTCTGGACTCCTATGTGCCCGCTGTGAAGCTCGGGTCGCTGCAGCGCTTCGGTGCGGTCGACGACGAGGTGCGGGCCGCGATCCGTTTGCCGGACGAGGCGCCCTACGCCGCTCAGGCCGCCGCGGCGTTCGCCGTCTCGCTGGAGCAGAAGCTGCGGACGTCGTGCTGCTACGTCTACGTACTGCCGAACGTGAACGCCTGCACCACCTGCCCGCGTTTCCGCTGATTGGTCTAGGCCGCCTTCATCCGAAGGATTGCCGCCGCACGGTTCCGCGCGTTGGCTGTTCGGCATGCGGTGGACACATGCGGTGGTGGCAGGCGGACTCCTGGTGACTTCGGCAGCGTTCGTGCCGGTCGCACAGGCACGAGAGGCGGCCGGCGTGAAGCCCGGCGTCTGGACCGAGACGGCGTACAACTCCGTCTTCAAGGACAGTGGGCGATCGCCGGAGGCCCGCGACGACATCCGGCTCGACACGGCCAAGAACGACTACGAGGCAGCGCAGATCGTGATGCGCGGGCCGGCGGCGTTCACGGTGAACAAGATCGACTTCACGGCGCTGACCGGGCCGTCGGACGCGATCGCGGCGAGCGAGCTCAGCTACAACCCGGTCGGGTACGAGTACCTCAACCACAACTCGGTGTTCGGCGGCAACCAGTTCGTCGTGCCGACGACACGGCAGGCCCCGGGCGACTTCCCGGACCGGCTGCTGAACGAGACGAGCATCGCCGTACCGGCGGGCCAGACGCAGTCGCTGTGGATCCGTGTACACGTGCCCGCGACGGCGGACGGCGGCGTCTACCGGGGCCGGGCCACGGTGCGGACCACGAACGGCGATCTGCAGGTGCCGATCACGGTGAACGCGCGCAACGTGGTGATCCCGCCGGCGAACCAGAGCGAGTTCACCAACGTGATGTGGACCAACTTCCTCGGGCTGACGTCGTACGACCCCGGCAAGGGCGACACGGTCAAGCTCTTCTACGGGCACGATCGCTACTCGCCGCAGTGGTGGCAGTTGATCGACAACTGGGCCGACACGATGAAGCGGTACCGGCAGAACAACCTGCAGTTGCCGCTGCTCAACCTGCTCACCGACGGCGGCAGCAAGGTCGATGCCGCTGGCAACTACAGCTTCAACTTCAGCCGCTTCGACGAGGTCGTGCAGCGGTTCCTGGACAAGGGTGTGGTGAACCGGCTCGAGGGCTTCACCGGTGCCGGGCCGCAGAACGGCGAGCACAACAGCCAGTGGCCGCGGTACCTGGTCGAGGTGACGCCGAAGGAGACCGGCAGGCAGGTCCCGGACTACGTCTGGTGGGACACGCCGGAGGCAGAGAACTGGTACAAGCAGTTCTACCCGGCGCTGCGCCAGCACCTGGTCGACAAGGGCTGGAAGGACATGTTCTGGATGCATGTCGGCGACGAGCCGGGCGCTGGTGGTGACCCCGGCTGGTTCGGTGTGGAGCAGAAGCTGCGTCAGTACTGGCCGGACGTCCAGATCGGCGACGCGATCGTCAACCAGTTGGCGCCGAGCGTGGCCAAGGCTGAGGACATCGTGATCCCCAACCTGCACACCTACACCGCGAACCCGGCGCCGTACGACGCGGAGAAGGTCAAGGGCAAGCCGTTGTGGTTCTACAACTGCAACATCCCGGTCGGTAACCACCTGAACAGGTTCATCGACCAGCCTGAGTGGAGCCAGCGGCAGACCATGTGGCTCGCCTACGGCCGTGGAGCGACCGGCTACCTGCACTGGGCCTACGGCAACTGGCAGTACGCGATGGACGACCAAGATGTGAAGGGTGACGGGTACATCGTTCGCCCGGACACGGCGCACAACACGATCGAGGCGTCCCCACGGTACGAGTCGCTGCGGGACGGCATGGAGGACTGGGAGGTCCTCAACAAGCTCGGCAAGACCAACCCGGGGCTGGCGCACGACCTGGCGACCAGTGTGGTGCAGCGGAGTGACAAGTACTCGCCGGACGTGTCCTACATGCAACGGATCCGGGCGATCGCTCTGGACGCTGCGGCCGGGAAGCCGGTCGTAGCCGACGACCTGGCGCGTCGAAAGCCGGCTACCGCGTCCAGCGGCAACGCTGCGAAGGCGGTGGACGGCAACGGCTCCACCGCGTGGCAGCCGGCCAGTGGCAGCGGCACCAACTGGGTGCAGGTGGACCTCGGCCGCCAGGCGCAGGTGGACGGCGTGCGGCTGCGCTGGGGGAGCACCTACGCGAACAAGTACCGCGTGCTGGTCTCGGCGAACGGGACCACGTGGGCCGAGGCCGGCCTGGGGGCCGGTGACGGTGGCGACGACTTCATCGGGCTGAACGCCAAGGCGAAGTACATCCGGATCGAGGCGACCGGCTCCAGCGGCGGTACGGCGCCGTACCAGCTGCTGGACCTCCAGGTCGCGGGCAACCAGCTGCAGCAGCAGAACCTCGCGGCGGGGAAGCCGTACGAGCGGACCGATCCGTCCAGTCGCTTCCCGGATGCGGCCAAGACCGAGGCGACCGACGGTGTGATCGGCGACGACTGGGGCGACGGCAAGAGCTTCGGCTACGAGCTGCTGAACGTCGGCGACAGTGTGCAGCCGGTCGTGACCATCGACCTCGGCCGTCCGCAGGCGGCCGGGACCGTGCGGGTGCACGCCTACGAGGAGTACCCGGACTACCGCCCGGACAAGATCACCGTGGCCACCAGCCTCGACGGGGTGCACTTCACCGACCGGGGTGAGGCGACGGCCGTGAACGGTGCCTCGAACGTCTGGTACGACCTGTCGTTCACGCCGGCCGCCGCCCGCTGGGTACGGGTCACGTTCGACAAGAAGCGGACCAACGACCGCAACACCGGCATGTTCGTCGACGAGATCGAGGCGTACGGCGCCGGTTACCCAGGCCCGAGCTGACCCTCGTGCCGATTTCGCTGAGAGCGAACCCGCACGCTCCGGACTGATCGGGCCCGGAAACTGTCGGTGGCGCCGGGCAGCATCGCGAGCATGACTCCAGATGCGCTGCAGGCGTCACCGACGGGTAACCCTCCGTCGGTTGTCCGGCCGCAGGTCCGGCGTTAGGTTCGCTGACGTGACCTCGCCCGGCGGTACTCCGGCGACGACTCCGATCGGCTCCCGGGCCGAAGCGGAGGGGTTCGTCGCGATGGTCTGTTTCAAGCACGGTCCGCCGCGGTTGCACGGCGTCGAACTCGAATGGACCGTGCATCATGCCGAAGATCCGCGCCGGCCCCTCGACGCCGACCGATTACGCACCGCCCTGGGCGCGCACGCGCCCGCGACCCTGGTCCCCGGCAGCCCGCAACTGCCGCTCGGCCGGGGCGCTCTGGTCACTGTGGAGCCCGGTGGCCAGGTCGAGATCTCCTGTCCCGCCGCGGCCTCGGTCGCCGGGCTGATCGACGACACCGCCGCCGACGCGGCCGAACTGACAGCGCTCCTTCGCACCGCGGACCTCGTTCCGGGCGACTACGGCCTGGACGCCCACCGCACCCCTCGCCGCATCCTCACCGTCCCGCGCTACGCGGCGATGGAACGCGCCTTCCAACGACTCGGGCCGCACGGCCCCCGGATGATGTGCAGTACCGCGGGCCTGCAGATCTGCCTCGACGCCGGCGAAGCGGATCAGACCGCTCTGCGCTGGCGCGCCCTGCACGATCTCGGTCCGGCGCTGGTCGCGCTGTTCGCCAACTCCCGCCACCGTGCCGGCAGTGACACCGGCTGGGCGTCGGCGCGGACCGAGGCCACCTTCGGCACCTATGCCCCGTTCACCGAGCCGCCAGCGCTCGACGGCGACCCGGCCGCCGCGTGGGCGCGGATGGCGATGGAGGCGCCGGTGCTGTGCTTCCGACGCGGCGACCGCTGGGACGCGCCCCGCGGACTGACCTTCGGCGCCTGGGCGGATGGCGAGTTGCCCGGCGACCAACCGACGTACGACGACTTGGCGTATCACTTGTCCACGCTGTTCCCGCCGGTCCGGGCGCGTGGGTATCTGGAGGTGCGCTATCTCGACGCGCAGCCGGGGGACGGGTGGATCGCCCCGACCCTGCTGCTCACCGCTCTGATGTCCGACCCGGCCGTGCTCGGCGACGTGCTGGCTGCTGCCGAGCCCGCGGCGGGGCGCTGGTTCGAGGCGGCCCGGGAAGGGCTGGAGGACAAGCTGGTCCGGCAGGCCGCGGAGGACGTGGTCGAGCTGGGAGCCAGGGTGCTGGACCGGACCGGTGCGGACACCGAACTCATCGATGAAGTCGCGACCCGGCTCCATCGCATCGTCGACGAAACCCACGGAAGGCGAGCTTCATGAATCACCAACTGTCCGAACTGTCTCCCGAGGGCTTGCGCGCGTTCGTCGCCGAGCAGCTCGAGCGGTCCCGGGCGCGGACGGTCCACCTCACCGACGCCGTCGACACCGACGATCTGGTCAAGCAGCACTCCAGACTGATGTCGCCGCTGGTCTGGGACTACGCCCACGTCGGCAATCAGGAGGAGCTCTGGCTGGTCCGTGACGTCGGCGGCCGCGAGCCGCTGCGGCAGGACATCGACGAGCTGTACGACGCGTTCATGCACCCGCGCGCGGACCGGCCGGCACTGCCGCTGCTCGGCCCGGCCGAGACCCGCTCCTACGTGACCGAGGTGCGGGACAAGGTGATGGACGTACTCGACCACGTGAAGTTCGACGGCGGGCGTGAGCTGGTCGACAACGCGTTCGCCTTCGGGATGATCGCGCAGCACGAGCAGCAGCACGACGAGACGATGCTGGCGACACACCAGCTCCGCATCGGGGTCCCGGTGCTCGATGCACCGGCGCCACCGACCGGACGCCGGCTCGCCGCACCTGAGGTGCTGATGCCCGGCGGAGTCTTCGAGATGGGTACGTCGGTCGAGCCGTGGGCGCTCGACAACGAGCGACCGGCGCACGCCGTCCAGGTCGCGCCGTACGTGATCGACACCGCGCCGGTGACGAACGAGGACTACCTGCGGTTCGTGATCGGCGGCGGCTACCAGGATCCGCAGTGGTGGTCCGAAGCCGGCTGGGCCCACGTGCGGAAGGCGTCGCTGGTCGCACCGCGGTTCTGGGAGCAGGTCGACGGCGTGTGGTGGCGGACTCGGTTCGGCAACCGCGAGTTGCTGCCGCTGGACGAGCCGGTGATGCATGTCTGCTTCTACGAGGCCGAGGCGTACGCGAAGTGGGCCGGGAAGCGGCTGCCGACCGAGGAGGAGTGGGAGTTCGCGGCGCGGTTCGACCCGGCGACCGGGCGGACCAGGCGCTTCCCGTGGGGCGACGAGAGCCCCGGTCCGCAGCACGCCAACCTCGGTCAGCGCCACCTCGCGCCGGCGCCGGTCGGTGCGTATCCGGCGGGCGCGTCGCCGCTGGGTGTCGAGCAGCTGATCGGCGACGTCTGGGAGTGGACGTCCAGCGACTTCCGGCCGTACCCGGGCTTCCGAGCCTGGCCGTACGACGAGTACTCGCTGGTCTTCTTCGGGCCGGACTACAAGGTGCTCCGCGGCGGCTCGTTCGGCACCGACGAGGTCGTTGCCCGAGGCACCTTCCGGAACTGGGACTACCCGATCCGGCGGCAGATCTTCGCCGGCTTCCGGTGTGCCCGCGACCCCCGGCCCGAGGAGCTGCACGGCTGATGTGCCGCCACCTGGCCTACGTCGGCCCGCCGGTCACGCCGGCCTCCCTGGTCCTCGACCCCACCCACTCCCTGTACGAGCAGAGCTGGTCCCCGCACGACATGCGCGGAGGCGGCACGGTGAACGCCGACGGCTTCGGCCTCGGGTGGTACGTCGACGGCCGCCCGGTGCGCTACCGGCGGAATGTGCCGATCTGGACCGACGAGAACCTGCCTGGCCTGGCAGGCTCGGTCCGGTCCGGCGCCGTGCTGGCCGCCGTCCGCGACGGGACAGTGGGCATGCCGTACGGCGAAGCCGTGGTCGCGCCGTTCCAGACCGGGGACTGGCTGTTCAGCCACAACGGCCGGATCCCGGGGTGGCCGGAGTCGACCCTCAAACTGGCCGAGACGCTGCCGGTCGCCGATCTGCTCCGGCTGGAGGCGCCGGTCGACTCCCAGCTGCTGTGGGCACTCATCGCCAACCGCATGAAGGATGTCCCGGCGGCCGATGCCGTCTCTTCCGTCGTACAGGACGTGGAGGCGGCGGCGCCCGGGTCGCGGCTGAACGTGCTGCTGACCGATGGTGAGCAGATCGTCGCCACCTCCTGGACGCATTCGCTCTGGGTGCAGCACACCGCAGACTCCACCACGGTCGCCTCCGAGCGGTTCGGGACCGGCGACTGGGACGAAGTACCGGACCGCTCGTTGCTCGTGGCCACCGCCACGACGCTGAGTATCACGCCGATGGAAGGACCAGAGTGACTCAGATCGACGTACACCTGACTCCCGACTACGCCTCCCGCGCGCTGCGCGAGGACGTCCGGGCCGGGCTGACCGCCGACCCGAAGTGGCTGCCCCCGAAGTGGTTCTACGACGCCCGCGGCAGCGACCTGTTCGAGCAGATCACCCGGTTGCCGGAGTACTACCCGACCCGCGCCGAGCGCGAGATCCTGCAGGCCCGGTCCGGCGAGATCGCGGCCATCACCAAGGCGCACACCCTGGTCGAGCTCGGCTCCGGATCGTCGGAGAAGACCCGGCTGCTGCTGGACGGACTGCGCGACCGCGGCACGCTGACGACGTTCGTACCGCTGGACGTGTCGGAGTCCGCGCTGCGGGACGCGGCGGACGCGATCAACGTGGATTACCCGGCGCTCGAGGTGCATGGCGTTGTCGGTGACTTCACCGCGCATCTCGACAAGCTGCCGGGCGACCCGCCACGGATGGTCGCGTTCCTCGGCGGCACCATCGGCAACCTGCTGCCGAGCGAGCGTGCGACGTTCTACGCGTCGATCCGCGAGGTGCTCGAGCCAGGGGAGTGGCTGCTGCTCGGCACCGACCTGGTGAAGGATCCGGCCACGCTGGTCGCGGCGTACGACGACAGCGCGGGCGTCACCGCGGAGTTCAACCGGAACGTTCTGCGAGTGATCAACCGGCAGCTGGGCGCGGACTTCGATGTGGAGGCGTTCAGTCATGTGGCGATCTGGGACGCCGAGAACGAGTGGATCGAGATGCGTCTGCGGGCCGACCGCGCGACGCGTGTACTGATCCCGGAGGTCCACCTCGAGGTCGACTTCGCCGAGGGTGAGGTGCTCCACACCGAGATCTCCGCGAAGTTCCATCGCCACGGTGTCGAGGCCGAGCTGGACACAGCGGGCTTCGCGTCGGCCGCGTGGTGGACCGACTCCGAAGCCCGCTTCGCCCTGTCGCTCTGGCAGGCCGTCTGACGTCAGCCGGCCGACTTGATCAGCCCGTTGATCTTGTCGATGTAGGCCGGCAGCTCGGACACCGGCTTCTTGCCGCTGAGGATCGGCTGGTAGTTCGCCGTGGTCAGGTCGCCGACCTGCTGCGCCCACTGCGTGGTGAACCGGACGCCGACCGTCTTCTCAGCGGCCAGGTCGGCCTTGACCGTGTCGACCACGGTCGACTGCTGTGCCTTGGTCAACGCGTCGAAGTAGCTGGTCTGCGCCGGGGTGTACGCCGGGGGCGCGACCGGAGAAGCCGGGAGTACGGCGTCCCACACCTTGGTGTTGATGTACTGCAGCACCTTGAACGTCGCGTCCTGGTTCTTCGTGTACTGCGGCGTGCAGATGCCGACCGAGTCGTACAGGGTCGCCGGGGTGTCGACCTGCGGGAACGGTGCGAACCCGTACTTCACCTTCGGCTTGTCGGTCTGGAACCCGGCCGCCAGCCACTGCCCGCCGAACATCATCGGCACCTTGCCCGCGGAGAACAGCGACTGCACGTTCGCGGCGTCGTACCCCGGTGGGGAGACCGAGCCACTCTTGATCGCGTCGACGAGCTTCTGCACACCCTCGGTGAACTTGGCGTCCGCTTCGGCCTTGGTCGGGTGGTTCACGTTGTCGGTGAACGGTGCGCCACCGGCCGAGACGGAGTACATGCTCATCGTGAACGGACCGTCCAGGGAGGTGAGCTGGTCGGCCACGAGCCCGTACTTCGCCCCGTTCTTTCCGGCCAGCTTCGCGGCCGCGGCGTACATCTCGTCCCAGGTCCAGCCGGCCTTCGGCACCGGTACGCCGGCGGCGGTGAAGGCGTCGGCGTTGTACCAGACGCCGTAGGTGTTCATCAGTGACGGCAGGCCGCCCATCTGGCCGTCGGCGGTCTTCCAGTTCTCCATCGCGGACGGCACGAACTTGTCCGCCGTGAAGTCGCCGTCGCCGTTCTTGATCTTGTCCGTCCAGTCGACCAGCAGTCCTTGCGAGGTGTACTGCTGCTCGGTGTCGTTGCCGCACCAGAACAGGTCCGGCAGCTTCTTCGCCTGGGTCAGCGAGGCGAGCTTGTCGCCGAAGTTGCCGGCCGGGGTGTCGAGCAGCTGGACGGTGATGTTGTCGTCCTTGAAGTCGGCCAGTGCCTTCTTGATCGCGGCGTTGGTCTGGGCCGATTCCCACGTCATCACGGTCACGGTGACCGGTCCGTCGCTCGACCCGCCGCCGGAGTCCGATCCGCTGCAGGCCGTTGCCGTCAGCAACCCGGCACAGGCCAGGGTGGTTACCAGGAAGGTGCGTTTCACAGGAGGATCCCCTCTATTTCTGGGTCGTGCTGCCGAGCGAGCCGAGGCCCTGGATGAAGTAGCGCTGCGCGGCGAAGAAGACGATCAGTGGCGGCAGCATGTAGAGCAGGTTGGTGGCCATGTAGTAGCTCCAGTCCGGCGTCTTCCCGGCGAACGGCGAGATGAACGAGGCCATCCCGACCGACAGCGGCCACTTGTTCGACGAGTACAGGTAGACCAACGGGTTGAGGAAGTCGTTCCAGGACGCCTGGAAGGCCAGGATCGCCATCGTGATCCAGGCCGGCCGGGTCAGCGGGAGCATCACACTCGTGAAGATCCGGAAGTGCCCGGCGCCGTCGATCTTGGCCGCCTCGTCGATGGAGTACGGGATGGCCAGGAAGTACTGCCGGGCCAGGAAGATGAACAACGGGTTCCCGCCGAGGAAGGCCGGCACGATCAGCGGCAGCCAGGTGTCGTACCAGCCGATGCTCTTGTACAGCTGGAACAGCGGGATCAGCCCGACCACACCGGGCAGCAGCATGCTCCCGACGAACAGGTAGAACCACACCTTGCGGCCGGGGAAGCGCAGCCGGGCCAGCGCGTAGCCGGCCATCATCGCGGTCATCACGCCACCGAGGACGCTGAGTGCGGTGATGACGGTCGAGTTCAGCAGGAGTCGCGGGAAGTGGATCGCCTCCGGCCCGTTGACGAAGTTGCTCCAGGTGAACTCGTGCGGCAGCAGCTTCGGCGGGAGGTCGAACACCGCGGTCCGGCTCTTCAGGCCGATGGTGATCATCCACAGCAGCGGGACGACCATGACCGCGCTGATGAACAGCGCGACGACGTACCAGGACGTCGTACCGATCAGGCGGGGCCTCTTGGGGGAGGAGTGCGTGGTCCGGGCGGTCAGGACCGTGCCCTCGGCGGCTTCAGTCGGGAGTGTTGTCACTGTAGGTCCAGAGCGAGGAGAACTTCGCGGTCAGGGCGATCACGGCGATGATGAGCACGAACAGCACCCACACCTGCGCCGACGCGTAGCCGAGCTGCGGGATCTGGCCGAGGTTGGGGAAGCCGTTCTTGTAGATCGACAGCATCAGCACGTTGGTGCTGAAGCCGGGTCCGCCGTTGGTGAGGATCTTCGGCTGGTTGAACGTCTGCAGCGCGGCCGTGGTCTGCAGGATCACCTGCAGCAACATGATCGGGCTGATCATCGGCATGGTGATCCGGAAGAACACCGACCACGATCCGGCGCCGTCCACCCGGGCCGCCTCGTACAACTCGTTCGGCACGGCCTGCAACGCGGCCAGGAAGATGATCATCGTGCCGCCGACACCCCACAGCATCACCAGCACGACCGCGGGCATCGACATGCTCGGGCTCTGCAACCACAGACTGGTCGGCAGGCCCAGCCGCTCCAGGACCGTGTTCAGCAGTCCGACCTGCGGATCGAGGATGAACTTCCACAACGTGATGGTCGCGATCGCCGGGAGTACGACTGGCAGATAGGCGAGCGTCCGGACGACGCGCACACCGGCGAACCGCTGGTTGCAGAAGATCGCCAGCGCCAGCCCGAGGACCAACGACAACGGCACATAGAGAACGACCAGGTACCCGGTCGCACGCAGCGACGGCCAGAACGCCGGGTCGACCGTGAACAGCCGTCGGAAGTTGCCCAGGCCAACGAAGATCGGGTCGGTCAGGCCGTTGTACCTGGTCAGGGCCAGGTAGAACGAGCGGACCAGTGGGTACACCACGAAGACGGTGAACCCGATGATCGCCGGCGCGATGAACAGGTACGCCGCCTTGACGTCGGACCCGGCGTTGCGACTCATGCCGCCGCGAGAAGCCCTGCTCACTCTCGCCTCACTGAGCTCGCGGAAGGACTCATTCGGCCTCCTGGACGGTAACGTTTCCAAGGACTTACTGTTGGGTGACGATGCCGTGTCGTGAACAGGAAGTCAACACCGTGCCCGAAACGTTTCCACCGCCCGAGGCCAGCCGGCCGACGATGATCGACGTCGCCCGCCGGGCGGGGGTCGGCCTGGGCACTGTGTCGCGGGTGGTCAACGGCGGGCACGGGGTGCGGGACGAGACCGCGCAGCGGGTCCGGAAGGCGATCGACGAGCTCGGCTTCCAGCGCAACGAGGTCGCCCGGGCGCTCCGGCCGGGGAAGAAGTCGTCGAGTCTCGCGCTGGTGCTGGGCGACCTGACCAACCCGTTCTTCGCGAGTATCGCGAAGGCTTCGCTGGAGGTCGCCGGGCAGTCCGGCTTCGCCGTCGTACTGGGCAGCGTCGACGAGGATCCGGAGGGGGAGAAGCGGGCGATCCAGGAGCTGGTCAGCCGTCAGGTCGCCGGGCTGATGATCGTGCCGGACCAGGGCGACCACTCGTTCCTGGCCGGCGCCGGCGTACCGGTGGTGTTCGTCGACCGGCCGGCCACCGGCCTCGACGCCGACATCGTGATGGTCGACAACGAGGGCGGCGGCCGGCTCGCCGCCGCACACCTGCTGGCGCAGGGGCATCGGCGGATCGCGATCCTGCTCGCGCCGTCGTACTACACCACCGGGCGGCGGCTGCGGGGGTACCGGCGGGCGCACCGCGAGGTCGATGCCGACGTCGACGAGTCACTCGTCATCCAGTTGCCCGAGGGCAACGCCGAGGCCGCCGAGAAGGCGACCCGCGAGGTGATGCTCCGCGCCGATCCGCCGACCGCGATCTTTGCCTCGACCAACTTCCTCACCGAGGGCGTACTGCGGGCCCTGCGCGAACTCGGCCGGGAGCCGGCGGTGGTCGGCTTCGACGACTTCCGGCTGGCGGACATGCTGCCGACCCCGGTGACAGTCGTTGCCTCCGACATCGCCGAACTCGGCCGGAGCGCGGCCCGCCTGCTGCTCGACCGCGCCTCGGGCGCGGACCGGCGGCCACCCCAGCGGATCGTGCTGCCCTGTGCGCTGATCCAGCGCGGCTCAGGCGAACGCCCGCCGGATTCTGCCGGCAACAGAAAGCCTCGCTGACCTTCGGCTGCCCGACTAGGGTCGCTGCATGTACTACGAGTCTTTCGGCGAGGGCCGCCCGATCGTGTTCCTGCCCGGCTGGGGTGGCGCCAACGGCGAGGGCCGCGACGTACACGAGCCGGTGTTCGAGGAGCACCCGGGATGGCGACGGATCTACGTCGACCCGCCCGGCACCGGCAAGACGCCGTCGGTCCCGTCGATCACCGACCAGGACGGCATGCTCGACGCCATCGCGGCCACGATCGAGGACCTGGTCGGCGGCGAGAGGTTCGCCCTGGCCGGTACGTCGGCCGGCGGTCTGCACGCCCGCGGCCTCGTCAAGCGGGATCCGGCCCGCATCCTCGGGTTGCTGCTGCGCGTCCCCGGCATCGTGGTCGACCGGACGAAGCGCACGCTGCCGACCGATCAGTTCCTGCTCCGCTCGGAGGCCTTCGTCGCCGCGTGGCAGGACAAGCAGGACCGGTACTACGACCCCGCCGAGCAGCAGGCCGACCTGGAGTTCCTGGGTCACATCCAGAGCGACGTCAGCAGGTACGCGCTGCGCGAGGACCCGGCGGCCCGGTTCGAGCGGCCCACTCTGATCGTCACCGGCCGGCAGGACACGATGACCGGGTACGCCGATGCGTGGTCCGTCATCGAGGACTACCCGCGCGCGACGTACGCCGTACTCGACCAGGAGGATCACGACCTGCCGGTCCGGCGGAACGGGCTGTACCAAGCGCTGGTCTCGGACTGGGTCCGGCGCATGGAGGAGCACCCGGACGCGTGAGGGGCGGGCGCGCGTCCGGGTGCTCGGGTGAGAAGGGTCAGAAGTTCGGCCAGGCCCAGCCGAGGTAGCTGGAGAAGTACGGCAGTTTCGCCAGGCCGATCTTGCCGTTGACGCTGGTGGCCCAGAAGTAGCCGTCACCACGTGCCACGCCGACGTGGCCGTACGGCGCCGCGAGGTCCCAGAAGACCAGTGCGCCCTTCGGCGGGTTCAGGTCACCGCGATGCGCGACGCCGCGGGCCACGGCGTCGTTCCAGTCGATCTTGGCCGAGCCCCAGATCAGGTCCTTGCCGAAGGAGTTCTCGGCGGCCTTCTCGCAGTACCCCTGGTAGGCGGTCGAGCCGTTGCGGGCGGCGTACCAGGCGATCGCCTTGTCCGCGCGGGGGTTGCTGGTGCACAGCGGTGCGACCAGGCCGGAGCTGCCGGTGTTCACGTACGCGTCGGAGATGTAGCCCTTGCCGGGTACGTGGTCCCAGACCAGGCTGCGGCCGAACTTGCCGGTCACCGGCTCGCCGTAGAGCTGGCAGTCGATCTCGACCGGGCCGTTCGGCTGGGTGCCGACCGCGCCGAAGCTGACGGCGTTGCCGGACCGGATGGTCACGCCGAGGCCGCTGTCGGTGACGACGGTGCCGGTGGCGGCGCTGGCCGGCAGGACGCCGACGCTGAAGACGGCCGCGCCGCCGAGCAGGGCAGTGGCGGCGAGGCGGGCGGTGATGCGAGCGGTGATGCGCGGAAGGGCGGTACGCATGGGCGGTGGTCCTTTTCGCTCGGAGAGTGGCGAACTGACACTGATTTACAGAGAATCAGAGGGTTACGGTGTTGTCGCAGTGGGCAACGATCGACCGGGGAGTGCGGTGTGAGGCCAGCCCAGGCTCGCTTTGTGATCGGCTGCCGGATGCGCGAGCTCCGGGAGGCCGCCGGCGTTCCGCTGTCGCGGGCCGCCGTACTGTCCGGCTGGGACAAGGGCCACCTGTCCCGGGTCGAGCGCGGCCACACCAAACCCAGCCGCGAGCTGATCGAGTGGTACGACGCCTCGTTCGGTGCCGGCCAGGCCCTGGTGAACCAGCTGGTGGAGCTGGACGCCGCGGTTCGGGCCGGCCGCGACATGTCCCAGCGGGACATCCGGAGGCACGTCCAGCCGGTGCTGCTGGGCGGATCGGTGCCGGTCGACCACCATCCGGAGGACCGGGCCGAGCTGGTGGGTGAGACGGTGCCGGACGGGACGCGAGTGTGCCGGGACCAGGAGTTCGAGAAGGCTTGGGAGATCCGCAACAGCGGCGAGCGGTCGTGGCGCGATCGCTGGCTGACCAGACAGGGTGCCGCCGGGGCGCCGGGCTGGCTGCGATCGCCGCAGCGCGAGCGGCTGCCGGACGCCGTACCGGGCGAGACTGTGACGGTGACGATGCGGTTGCAGGCCCCGTCCCAGGTCGGCGCGTCAACGGCGTACTTCAAGATCACCGACGACGCAGGGCGCCTGTACTACCCCGGACTGGAGTCGCCACCGATGTACTGCACGATCTTCACTGTGTACGAGCTCTAGTGTTCAGTGCTAGGGAATGCCCTTGACCTTGCGTTGACGGGTATTCAGAACCGCCCGGTCCGGCATACGTTGCTGTCTCCTGAACCCGCCCGGACAACAGGAGTTGCAGCGTGATCAGATTCCACAAGATCGCTCTGGCCCTCGCTGTGGCACTGGTCGTGCCCCAGCTGGCCATCAGCTCGGCCTCGGCAGCCCGCCCGGCCAGGGGTCCGGTGGATCCGCCGGTCCCATCCATTCCGCAGAAGTACCTCGACCAGCAGATCCAGTGGTCGGTGTGCTCGTTCGATGCCGCGGTGAAGGCGTTGTACCCGCAGGCACCCACCACCAACTGCGCCAAGGTGACCGTCCCGATGGACTGGGCCCACCCGGACGCGCACCCCGACATCCAGGTCGCCATCGCCTACAGCCAGGCCACCGGTACGTCGAAGGGCCTGATGACCACCAACCCCGGGGGACCGGGTGGCGCCGGGCTGACGCTGTCGGCCTCGCTGGCCATCGACAAGACCCAGCTGTTCACCGACTTCGACCTGCTCGGCTTCGACCCGCGCGGCTTCGGCCAGAGCACGCCGCTGCAGTGCCTGACCACGACCGACAAGCTGAACGCGCTGCCGACGACGCCCGACTACAAGGAGCGCACGCGGCAGACCCACAAGACCGAGGTGGCCGAGGCGAAGCTGTACGCCGAGGCGTGCTCGTCGACGGAGTTCGGTCAGTTCGTCAGCAGCCAGCAGACCGTGTACGACATGGAGTTCCTGCGGGCGCTGTTCAACGCACGCCAGCTGAACCTCATCGGCTACAGCTACGGCACCTGGCTCGGCGGCTGGTACGCCGACACCTACCCGTCACGGGTCGGCCGGTTCGTGATCGACTCGAACATGGACTGGACCCACACGCAGTGGGACAACGTGAACTTCGACCCGTTCTCCGGCCAGCGCCGGCGCGACACCCAGTTCTTCCCGTGGATCGCCCGGCACGCCGACCAGATCCAGGGACTCGGGTCCACGCCGAAGCAGGTCACGGCGAAGTACAACCAGGTCCGCGCCGATCTGGTGAGGCTGGTCAAGGCCGGCACCAGCAACGTCCGCGGCGACAACCTCGACGGGACGATCTACAGCACCATCTACGGCAACGTCCGGTTCATCCGGGCGACGGTCGACATCCTGGTGCACGACGAGTACGTCAAGGACCCGTCGGCGTCGGGTGAGATCGAGTTGCGGCACGTGGACAAGGCGTGGGCACGGCTCTCCCCGGAGCTGCAGGCGTTCGACAGCCTCGCCGCGATCCGGGCCCGGTACGGCGTGACGCCGGCCGCGGCGGGCACCGACTCGGTCGTGCCGGTCGACTCGACCCGGTCGATCCTGGTCGACGCCCGAGCGGCCGCGGCCAAGTCCTCCGTCGACGCCACCGTCAACCTCGGCCCGATCGGTACGACGGTCCGCTGCAACGACACCGCGTGGAACAAGGACCCGAACTTCTACCTGCGCGAGGCCGACCGGATGGCGAAGAAGTACACCTTCTTCGGCTACATGAACGGCGTGCCGTTCTGTGCCTTCTGGCCGTACAAGCCGCAGGACCGCAAGCTCGACCTGACCGGTTCGCCACGGATCCTGATGATCCAGGGTGAGGTCGACCCGGCGACGGCGTACGAAGGTGCGCTGCGTACACACAAGGACACCTCGAAGGTGACGCGCTTCGTCGCCATCGACGACGAGGGTCAGCACGGCCAGTACGTCGGTTCCGCGTCAGCCTGCGCGGAGGCGATCGGTGACAGATTCGTCTTCAGCGGCGAACTGCCCGGCAAGGACCAGGTCTGCGGCACCAGCCCGCTACCGGCCGAACTCTCGGTCTACCCGGTCAACGGCCCGGTCGACGGCAACGCCGTCCACCTGCCCAACTCGAAGTCCCGCCACACCGCCAACCCCCTCCTCCAACGAGCCCTCGACACGGTAGCCACCACCACCCTCCGGTAGCTCGGCCTTCGAAGGGCCTGGCGGACAACCGTCCGCCAGGCCCTTCGGTGCGTTCAGATGTCGCGGGGGCCGTACTGGGCGTCCAGGTCGGCGTCGATCTCGGCTTTGCGTTTGAACCAGCGTTCGCTGAGGCCTTTGACTTCTTCCTCGATGAAATCGATGAAGGCCAGCGAGGCGCGCACGCGGCGGTGGGCCGCGGTGCCTTCGCCGGCGGCGTCGAGGACGTGGTGGAGCGAGTCGGACCAGCGGGCCAGCGCCTGGTCCTGGCTCATCATGCTCTGGTACCAGAAGTCGTCCTGGACCACGTACACGTCGCGTCTGCTGCCGGGCTCGCGCTCGCGGTTGGCCAGGCGGAGCTGGAGCAGGTAGTTGACCGCGCCGGACACCGCGGCCGGACTGGCCTGCAGCTGGTCGGACAGCTCGGCCGCCGTCATGCGGCCCTCCTCGCTGGACAGGATGGCGGCGAAGACCCGGGCTGCCATCCGCGGCCAGCCAGTGTCGGCCAGCAGGTTGCCGAACTGTTCGGCGTACCGCCTGACGGCTTCGTCGTCTCGTTGTGCACTCACCGCCCCATCATCCCCTCTACGTGACCCAAAAACCTGACGCGTGAGAGACGCGTTAGTAAGATTCACAATCTTCTGAATGAAGTGTACGTTATGAATCATGACATCAGCCATCGTGGTCTCAGGACTGCACAAGTCGTACGGCAGTACGCACGCCCTCGACGGTCTCGACCTGGACGTCGCGACCGGTGAGGTGCACGGATTCCTCGGACCGAACGGCGCGGGGAAGTCCACGACCATCCGGGTGCTGCTCGGTCTGCTGCGCGGGGACGAGGGTGACGTCTCGCTGCTCGGGGGCGACCCGTGGCACGACGCGGCGAAGCTGCACCGGCGGCTGGCCTACGTCCCCGGCGACGTCAACCTGTGGCCGAACCTGACCGGCGGCGAGGTGATCGACCTGCTCGGCCGGCTCCGCGGCGGGCTGGACTCCAAGAAGCGGGACGACCTGCTGCGCCGGTTCGACCTCGACCCGACCAAGAAGGGCCGCACCTACTCCAAGGGCAACCGGCAGAAGGTCGCCCTGGTCGCGGCGCTCGCGTCCGACGTCGAGCTGCTGATCCTGGACGAGCCGACGTCCGGCCTGGACCCGCTGATGGAGGAGGTGTTCCGGCAGTGCATCGAGGAGGAGCGCCAGCACGACCGCACCGTGCTGCTGTCGAGCCACATCCTCTCCGAGGTCGAGGCCCTGTGTGACCGGATCAGCATCATCCGCCGCGGCAAGGTGGTCGAGACCGGCACGCTGTCCGAGCTGCGGCACCTGACCCGTACGTCGATCCAGGCCGAACTGGCCGGGGCGGTGAACGGTCTGGCCCAGCTGCCCGGCGTTCACGACCTCGATGTCGAGGGCAACCGGGTCCGCTGCGAGGTGGACACCGCACAGCTCGACGCGGTGATGCGGCAGCTGTCCGCGAGCGGGATCAAGAGCCTGGTCGCGCAGCCGCCGACGCTGGAGGAGCTGTTCCTGCGCCACTACGAGGACGACGTCGCGGCCGAGCCCGAGGCGGCCTTGCGATGAACGACTTCGTCGGTACCGGCACCCTGGTGCGGCTCGCGCTGCGCCGGGACCGGATCCTGATCCCGGTGTGGATCGTGGTGTTCGTGATCACGGCGGCCGGGTCCGCGCAGGCGTCCATCGACCTCTACCCGGACGTCCAGTCCCGGATCGAGGCGGCGCGGACGTCGAACGCCTCGCCCGCCCTGGTCTCGCTGTACGGCCGGATCTTCGACGAGACCTCGCTCGGGGAGCTCTCGCTGTTCAAGCTGACCGCGTTCGGCGCCGTCCTGGTGGCGCTGCTCGCTGCGATGCTGGTGGTCCGGCACACGCGCACCGAGGAGGAGGCCGGCCGGCTCGAGCTGCTCAGTGCCGGAGTCGTCGGCCGGTACGCCGCTCTGGCCGCCGCACTGATCGTGTCGTCGGCGACCGTCGTACTGATCGGGCTGCTGTCCGCGCTGGCATTGATCGGCGTCGGCCTGCCGGCCTCTGGTTCGTTGGCCTTCGGTCTGCTGTGGGCGTCGGCCGGTCTGTCCTTCGCCGGTGTGGGTGCGCTGACGGCGCAGCTGACCGAGGGGGCCCGGACCGCCAACGGGTTCACCGGGATCGTCCTGGGTGTCTCGTACGTGCTGCGGGCGATCGGCGACTCGTCCACGGACGGCAAGTCCGAGTGGGTGTCGTGGCTGTCTCCGATCGGCTGGTCGCAGCAGATCCGTGCGTACGCGGGCGACCGCTTCCTCGTCGTTCTGCTGCCGTTGGCTTTCATGGCTGCGCTGGTTGCCGGTGCGATGGCGCTGATCCGGCGCCGCGACGTCGGCGCGGGCCTGGTGCGGCCGCGTCCGGGGCCGGCCACCGCTGCGCCGTCGCTGCGGTCACCGCTGGCCCTGGCCTGGCGACTGCACCGGGGCTCCTTGTACGGCTGGGGTTTCGCGTTCCTGCTGCTCGGGCTGCTGGTGGGCAACATCGCCAGCAACGTGGACGGGTTCGTGACCAGCGACAGTGCCCGGGAGATGGTCGAGAAGCTCGGCGGCGTCAACGGCATCACCGACGCGTTCCTGGCGACCGAGATGGGGATGGTCGGTCTACTCGCCTCGGCCTTCGGCATCCAGGCGGCGCTCCGGCTCCGGTCGGAGGAGACCGCGCTCCGGGCCGAGCCGTTGCTCGCGACTGGTGTCAGCCGCGCCCAGTGGGTCGGGAGCCATGTGCTGATGGCGCTGTTCGGCACCGCTGTGCTGATCCTGGTCGCAGGACTCGGGTCCGGCATCTCCAGTGGTGCTTCCCTGGGCAACATGGGCCGTCAGGTGCCGCGCATGCTCGCTGCGGCCGCCGTGCAGTTGCCTGCGATCTGGCTGGTCACCGGACTGGTCGTCGTACTGTTCGGGTTCGCTCCGAAGCTCGTCACCGGTGCGTGGGTCCTGTTCGGTATCTTCCTGCTGATCGGGCAGTTCGGCAGCATCTTCGACCTGCCCCAGTCGGTGATGAACCTCAGCCCCTACGGGCACACGCCGCGGCTGCCGGGCGGCGACTTCTCCGTCGCTCCGGTCATCTGGCTGACCGCGATCGCAGCAGCGCTCACGGGGGCCGGGTTCGCGACCTTCCGCCGCCGGGACGTGGGCTGACCGTCCCCAAGGGCTGCGCTGGTCTGAGGGGTCCAGCGCCGCCGGCCCGCCCGGTGCCTCACCGGGCGGGCCGGTCTGTCAACCGGCGGCGTCGGATCTGCAGCCAGCTGCAACCGTTCTCCCCGCTCCGGACATCCACACCGCGGCGACGGTGGCCGTCGATCTGACGAAGGCGCGCCCGGGTCGTGGGATCTGATGGTCGCGTCGACGTCCGGGGAGGCTCTGTGCATCCCGAAGGCGTTGACGGTGAGCCCCTGATCACTGACCTCGCGGCGCCTGCTGTCTACGATCGCGGGGTGCGTTGGACTGAGAGACTGATCGGGTTCTGGACGGAGCGGCACCTGTGCGTGCTGAGTACCGTCCGTGCGGACGGCACGGTGCATGCGACACCGGTGGGCGCGACGCTGGACCCGGAGACGGGGATCGCCAGGGTGATCTGCTCCGGTACGTCGCACAAGGCCCGGACCATCCGGAAGGCAGGCCCTGACGGAGCCGCCGTCGCGGTGACCCAGGTGGATGGACGCCACTGGTCGACGCTCGAGGGCCGGGCGGTTGTCCGTGACGACCCGGACCGGGTCGAGGACGCCGTACGCCGCTATGCGAAGCGGTACCGCGAGCCGCGGGTGAATCCACGCCGCGTGGTCATCGAGATCACCGTGACGAAGGTGCTGGGCAATGCCGGCTGAGGTCACCGTCGTAGGTGTCGGCGCCGACGGGTGGGACGGGCTGTCCCCCGCGGCTCAGTCGGCCGTGCTGGCGGCCGAGGTACTGATGGGGAGCGCGCGGCAACTGGCTCTCGTGCCGTCGGTCGAGGCAGAACGGGTCAAGTGGCCGTCGCCGTTGTCCGAGGTGTTGCCTGGGCTGCTGTCGCAGTACTCGGGCCGGCCGGTCTGTGTGCTGGCCAGCGGTGACCCGACGTTCCACGGCATTGGTACGACGCTGACGCGGCTGCTCGGGGCGGACGCCGTACGAGTGATTCCGCATCCGTCGAGTGTGTCGCTGGCGTGTGCACGGCTCGGGTGGCCGCAGGACCAGGTACAGGTGGTCAGTCTGGTCGGGCACCCGACTGAACGCGTGCACCCGCACGTCCAGCCGGGGCGTCGGCTGCTGGTGCTGAGCTGGGGTGCTCACACGCCGGCTGAGGTCGCCGCACTGCTTGTCGAACGTGGCTACGGCGCGAGCGAGCTGACTGTGCTCGAGCAGCTCGGCGGACCGGCTGAGCGGGTGCGGACTGCGACCGCCTCGGAGTGGTTGTACGACGTTGACGCGCTCAACGTGATCGGTGTGCTGTGCCAGGCCGCGCCTGAGGCGGCGCTGCTGCCGACTGTGCCCGGGCTACCGGATGAGGCGTACGAGAGTGACGGACAGTTGACGAAGCGCGAGGTGCGGGCGGTGACGTTGTCGCGGCTCGCACCGGTGCCAGGTCAGTTGCTGTGGGACGTGGGCGGCGGTGCGGGAAGCATCGCGATCGAGTGGTCGCGCCACCATCCGGCCTGCCGGGCGATCGCGATCGAACGCGATCCCGAGCGGGCCAAGCGCCTGGATCGCAACGTTGCGAACCTCGGCGCGCTTGTCACCACAGTGGTCGGCGCCGCGCCCGCGGCCCTGGACGGGTTGGAGACGCCGGACGCGATCTTCATCGGCGGGGGAGCGACGGCACCGGGCCTGATCGACGCCTGCTGGAATGCGCTCCGGCCTGGCGGCCGTCTCGTGCTGAACGGCGTGACGCTGGAGACCGAGGGCCTGATCGCGCAGTGGTACGGCGAGCTCGGTGGCGACCTGGTCCGGCTCGACGTACAACGCGCCTCCGCGATCGGAACCATGACCGGCTGGCGCCCCGCCATGCCCGTGACGATCTGGAGCGTGACCAAGTGACCGTCCGGAGCGTGACCAAGTGACCGTGCATTTCATCGGTGCCGGTCCGGGCGCCGCCGACCTGATCACGGTCCGCGGCCGTGACCTGATCGCCTCGTCGCCGGTCTGCCTGTACGCCGGCGCGCTCGTCCCGGTCGAGCTCCTGGACCACTGCCCGCCCGGCGCTCGCAAGGTCGACACCGCCTCGCTCAACCTCGACGAGATCATCGCCGAGCTCAGCACCGCCCACACCGACGGACTCGACGTGGCCCGGCTGCACTCCGGCGACCCGTCCGTCTTCAGCGCGATGGCCGAGCAGATGCGCCGCCTCGACGCCCTCGACATCCCGTACGACGTGACGCCCGGAGTTCCTGCCTACGCGGCAGCCGCGGCCACCCTCAGTCGCGAGTTGACCGTGCCGGAGGTCGGGCAGACCGTCATCCTGACGCGCATCAGCGGCCGGGCTTCCGCGATGCCGGCCGGAGAGGATCTGGCCACCCTCGGTGCGAGCCGATCCACACTCGTGCTGCACCTCGCCGTCCAGCAGATCGATCGCGTGGTCGACGAACTCGAACCCAGCTACGGCGCCGACTGCCCGGTCGCCGTCGTGGCCCGAGCGTCCCGCGACGACGAGGTCGTCCTGCGCGGGACGCTCGCCGACATCGCGGACCAGGTGCGCGCCGCGGACATCCGTCGTACAGCGGTGATCATCGTCGGGAAGGTGCTGGCGGCGACGGCGTTCCGCGACAGCCATCTGTATTCGGTAACGCGAGCCCGATGAAGGTCCTGCTGCTCGGCGGAACCGGCGAGGCGCGTGAACTCGCGCAGACCCTGGTGTCCGCTGGGGTCGACGTGGTCTCTTCGTTGGCCGGCCGGACCGCGGATGCCCGGTTGCCTGTTGGTGTTGTCCGCCAGGGCGGCTTCGGCGGGGCGACGGGTCTGGCGAGGTGGCTCCACGACAATCCGGTCGATGCCGTGGTCGACGCGACCCACCCTTTCGCCGCCACGATGACCGAGCACGCCGTCAGCGCTGCCCGGGAGGTCGGCGTACCGCTCCTCGTCCTTCGCCGTCCCGGGTGGACGCCTGGCGATCGTTGGCACTGGGCCGACACCACGTCCGCCGCGGCCGAGCTCCTGCCGACGCTGGGTGCTCGGGCGTTCCTCACCATCGGGCGTCAGGGACTGGACACCTTCGAGCACAGCGGTGTCTGGATGCTCGCCCGCTGCGTCGACCCGCCCGAGCCGCGGCCGACCTGGTGCACTCTGATCCTCGCCCGCGGCCCGTACGACGTGGACGGAGAGCTGACGTTGCTGCGCGACCACCGCATCGACGTCCTGGTCACCAAGGACAGCGGCGGGCCGCAGACCGCGGCGAAGCTGACCGCGGCCCAACTGCTCGGCATTCCGGTCATCGTCATCCGTCGGCCACCGCTCCCCGCCGGCGTCGACGCGGTCGAGTCGGTGGACCGGGTCGTCGAATGGGTCGAGGCACGTCGGTAGATTGACGCCATGGGGATTCAGATCGCGCCGAGCATCCTGTCCGCCGACTTCGCCCGGCTGGCCGACGAGGCGACGGCCGTGTCGAACGCCGACTGGCTGCACGTCGACGTGATGGACAACCACTTCGTGCCGAACCTGACACTCGGTATGCCGGTGGTCGAGTCCCTGGCCAAAGCGACCAGTACGCCGCTCGACTGCCACCTCATGATCGAGGACCCGGACCGCTGGGCCCCCGGGTACGTCGAGGCGGGGGCTGCCAGCGTCACCTTCCACGTCGAGGCGTGTCGCGCACCGATCCGGACCGCCCGTGAGATCCGCGCCAAGGGTGCGCGGGCCGCGATGGCGCTCCGGCCGGCCACACCGATCGAGCCGTACGAGGACCTGCTGTCCGAGCTCGACATGATCCTGATCATGACGGTCGAGCCGGGCTTCGGCGGGCAGAAGTTCCTCGACGTGTGCGTCCCGAAGATCCGCCGGACCCGCCAGTTGCTCGACAAGCACGGTCTCGACCTGTGGATCGAGATCGACGGCGGCGTCTCGGCCGACACGATCGAGCGTTGCGCCGAGGCCGGAGCCGACGTCTTCGTCGCCGGATCCGCTGTCTACGCCGCCGACGACCCGAACGCGATGGTCGAGCAGCTACGCGGTCTCGCCGAGCAGGCCACCGGCCGGTAGAGCCGGCTCGGACTGGTGCTGCGGCGGAATGCGTAGCAACAGCAAGAAGGAGACCGCGGCGAAGACGGCGGCGAGCAGCCAGACGTAGCGAACCCCGAAGCTCTCGACGACCGCGCCCGACAGCGCCGCCCCGATCGCAGCGCCGCCCATGGCCGCGCTGCCCATCCAGCCGAACACCTCGGTCCGCACGGTGTCCGGTGTCAGTGCGCCCAGACGCTCGTACAGGGCTCCGATCGCCGGCGCGAGCGTCAGCCCGGACAACGTCAGTGCCACCCCGAGCGACAGCGGTGACCAGGTCGCGAACACGCACAGCAGCATCCCCGCCACGACCAGGGCAGCCCGGCGCCACAAGTACGACGTACGCTGGCCTGGCAAGGCACCCGCGACAGCGCCACCCACGAGGCTGCCGAAAGCCCAGACGGCCTCCATGACGCCCGCGATCAACCGCTCGCCGTGCTCGTCCGCGAACGCGACGATACCGAGGGAGATGCCGTTGAAAGCCATCACCCACAGACCGAACGCGAGGATCAGCGGCAACCGGTATCGGTGCCACAGCAGTTGGCGTGCGGTCAACGGCGGCGCGCTCTGATCGTCGCGGGCGAGCGGCGCGGGTTGTCGCAGCGCGTACCACCAGATGAAGATCGCCGACATCAAGGCCGCGAGCAGCACCCCGAGCCGCGGGCTGGCGATGCTCACAGCCGTTGCCCCGAGCATCGGACCCACCATGAACAGCAGCTCCTGCGCGGTCGCGTCCACCGAGTAGGCCGTCCGCAGCGCCGGCCCCTCGACGACGCGCGGCCAACTGGCACGCAGCGTCTGCATGACCGGTGGCACGAGCGCACCGGCGAGCAGGGTCAGCAGCGGCATCAGCCGATACAGCCCGGACGGCAGGGCGGCGAGCAGGGCGAGCACCACGCTCCAGGCCATGCCGGTCGCGAGCAACACCCCACGTGCCCCGCGGCGATCGGCCGTCCGGGACCAGAGTGGACCGGCGATCGCCATGCCGACCGAGTACGCACCTGCCACGATTCCGGCCCAGCGGAACGAGCCGCCCGCGTCCTTCGCGAGGAACGCGACCGGAACCAACGTGGCGAGCATGGGCAACCGTGCCAGCAGCGACGATGCCAGCAGCGTGATCACGCCGCGCGTGCGCCACAGCTCGCGGTACCCGGACAACTCCATGAATGGCATTCTTGCTCCCCCCACCGACAACTTCCGGCGGTGAACGGATCGTCACACCTACGATTGCCCCATGACCGAGCACAAGCCGGTGGAGAGCTGGCTGACGGACATGGACGGCGTGCTGGTGCACGAGGAGCGCGCCATCCCTGGAGCCGGCGAGTTCATCGCGTCGTTGCAGGCGTCCGGGAAGAAGTTCCTGGTGCTGACCAACAACTCGATCTTCACCCCCCGCGACCTGCGCGCCCGCCTGCTTGCCGGAGGCATCGACGTCCCCGAGACCGCGATCTGGACCAGCGCGCTGGCCACCGCCCAGTTCCTCGACGACCAGCGCCCGGGCGGTACGGCGTACGTGATCGGCGAGGCGGGGCTGACCACGGCGCTGCACGAGGTCGGGTACGTGCTGACCGAGCGCGCGCCGGACTACGTCGTACTGGGTGAGACGCGCACGTACTCCTTCGAAGCGATCACCAAGGCGATCCGGCTGATCTCCGACGGTGCCCGGTTCATCGCGACCAACCCGGATCCGACCGGCCCGTCCACCGAGGGACCGCTGCCCGCGACCGGGTCGGTGGCCGCGCTGATCACCCGCGCCACCGGCATCGCGCCGTACTTCGTCGGCAAGCCCAATCCGCTGATGATGCGTAGTGCGCTGAACCGGATCGAGGCGCACTCCGAGACCACCGTGATGATCGGTGACCGGATGGACACCGACATCATCAGCGGCCTCGAAGCCGGCCTCCGCACCGTCCTGGTCCTGTCCGGCTCCACCGGCGAACACGAAGTCGAGCGCTTCCCCTACCGCCCGACCCGCATCGCCGACTCCATCGCCGACGTAGTCCCCCTGGTCGCCGCGCTCGACTGAAAAACCAACGGGCTGAAGTCTTTGCTTCCGGCACCAAGGGCTCCAGGATGTTCGATAGCCGGGGGCTGTCTTTGTACACGGACTAACGATGAGTGGGGGACCTGTAGTGGATGTGCTTGACCAGGCGATCGGCAGCTACCGTCTGCGCTGGAGCGATGAGGTCATTGAGCAGATCCTGGCGGATCCGACCGACGAGCGGGCGGTTCTGCTGCTGGCGATCCGGCTGGCTACGACCGCAGCGACCGAACTGCCGCCGGTTTCGGATCCGGAAAGCGTCAAGGCGCTGCGCTCGGCGGCTCGAAAGGTTGGAAAGCTCCTTGGCCAGTCGGTGCAGACGCACTCGGGCAAGGCCGCGTTCTACATGCATGTGAAGGACAACAACGACTTGCAGCAAGCTGTGACCGACCGCACGATGCTGCACGCGCTCAACGGGACGGCGCAGCAGAGCCCGCCGCCGCTACGACTGGTCTGATTCGGCTCGACTAGCAGGTCAGTGTGCGGAAGCCGTAGCCCTTGGCTTTGAGCGATTTCAGGATGGTGGGGAGCGCGGCCACGGTCTGAGTGCGGTTTCCGCCGCCGTCGTGCATCAGGATCACCGATCCGCTGTGGACGTTCTTCAGCACGCGCTGGACGATCGCCGTCGTACCGGGCCTGGTCCAGTCCCGCGAGTCGACGGTCCAGACCACGAGGTCCTTGCCGAGCGCCTTGGCCCGCTGCCGCACGGTGGGGTCCATCCCGCCGTACGGCGGTCGCAGGCAGGCCGGCGTACTGCCGATCGCGGCCCGGATGGCCTGGTCGGTCGACGTGACCTGCTGCCGGAAGGCGGTGGCGGACAGGTGGCGCAGGTCGGCGTGGGTCCAGGTGTGGTTCTGCACGCTGTGCCCGGCGTCGTGGATGCGTTTGGACAGTTCCGGATGCTTCGTGACGTTCTTGCCGACCTCGAAGAAGGTCGCCTTCGCCTCGTACTTCGCCAGGATGTCGAGGATCTTCGGGGTGTACGCCGCATCTGGTCCGTCGTCGAACGTCAGTACGACGTACTTGGTGGGGAGTGCCGCCTTCGCCGGCGCTGCGGACGGTGCCGGAGGCGGTGCGCTCTGTGGTTGCTGGCTCGGGTTGCGGGCGGCTGCGACGACGACGGTGCCGATCACCGCACTGACCACCATCATCATCGCCAGACCGATGAGCCGATGGCCGGTGCGCGTCAAGCGAACATCCATGCGTCCTCCCGGACGTGGGCGGGCGGGCCTCACTACCTCACCCGTCCACGATCGGTGGGATCACGCTCGGCGCAGGGATCCACGCCGCTGCCGCGTCAACAAACTACGCATAGCGGACGCGCCGGCGTTGCTTCCTGTCGCTAGAGCACCTGCGAGAGGAACTGCCGCAGCCGCGGTGACTCCGCCGCGGTGAAGACCTGCTCGGGTACGCCGGACTCCACCACGACCCCGTGGTCCATGAACGCGACCTGGTCGGCCACCTCCCGGGCGAAGCCCATCTCGTGGGTGACGACGACCATCGTCATCCCGGTCCGGGCAAGGTCGGCCATCAAGGCGAGCACGCCCTTGACAAGCTCCGGATCGAGGGCCGAGGTGGCCTCGTCGAACAGCATCACCTCGGGCTCCATCGCCAGCGCGCGGGCAATGGCGACCCGCTGCTGCTGACCGCCGGACAGGTTGCCCGGTCGCGCCGCGGCCTTGTGGCTCAGTCCGACGAGCTCGAGTTGTCCGAGCGCCGCGGCCCGTGCCTGGTCGGGGTCGAACTTCTTGATCTTGCGCAGCGGGAGGGTGATGTTGTCCAGCACCGACTTGTGCGGGAACAGGTTGAAGTGCTGGAACACCATCCCGATCCGGCGCCGCAACTGGTCCGGATTGCCGCTGAGCACCGACTCGCCGGCCAGCCGGATGTCGCCCGCGTCGGGTTCGAGTAGCCGGTTAATCGCTCGGAGCAACGTCGACTTCCCGGAGCCCGAGGGCCCGATCACGCACGCCGTACGCCCGGCCGGCACCCGCAGATCTACGCCGCGCAGGACCTTGTTGGTGCCGAAGGCGAGCTCGACGCCGGACACCTCGAGGCTGGCGGCTGTGGTGATCTCAACGGTTTGCATGGGCCAGCTCCTCCAGTACGACGTCCTCCGGCTCGGCTGGACGCCCCTCTCGCAGGCGCTTGTCGAAGTAGTTCACCAGGTGGGTCAGCGGGACCGTGATGATCAGGTAGAAGATGCCGGCCAGCAGCAACGGCGACAGGTTGCCGTTGGTCGCGGCCGCGTCCTGCCCGATTCGGAACAGCTCCCGCTGGCTGGCGAGCAGACCGAGGAAGTAGACCAGGCTCGACTCTTTCACCAGTGCGATGAACTGATTGACCAGTGCGGGCAGGACGCGGCGTACTCCTTGCGGGATGACGACCAGCCGCATCCCGTCCGGGTAGCTGAAACCGAGTGCCCGCGCTGCTTCGAGCTGACCCTTCTCCACGCTCTGGATGCCGGAGCGGAAGATCTCGCCGATGTACGCGGCGGCGATGAGGGACAGCGCGAGGATGCCGAGCGGGTACGGGTTCGGGCCCCACCAGTGCCGGGTGATCGGGGACAGGCCCTGGCCGATCAACAAGATGGTCAGGATCGCCGGCAGGCCGCGGAAGATGTCGGTGTAGATCTTCGCCGGCCAGCGCAGCCAACGCTTCCGGGACAGGGCCAGGACCGCAACGACCATGCCGAGCACGGTCCCCAGCACGACCGAGGCGGCCGCCAGGATGAGCGTGTTGACCAGGCCTACGGTGAGCATCTCGGGCAGGACTGCCTTCATCGACTCCCAGTCGAGGAAGGTGTCGCCGAGCGTGGACCAGACGTCCATCAGCCGGCTGCGGCGGTCGTGCTCGCCGCGGGCGTGGCGCTGCCGCTACCTGGCTTGAAGGTCGCAGGTACGGCGCGACCCGGGTAGTACTGCTCGACGAGCTTGGTCCAGGTACCGTCGGCGATCACCTCGTCGAGCCCCCTGTTCACCGCGTCCCGTAGCTTGTCGTTGCTCTTGGCCACGGCGAACGCCATCGGAGCGTCACTGAGTTCCTTGGCCGCCAGGATGACCGTGCCGCCGCCCTGCTCCTTGGCCATCTTCTCGCCGATCTCGGCGGGCGACACCCACGCGTCCGCCGTGCCGGCCTTGAGCTGGCCGAGCGCGGCGTTGTAGTTCGGCACGCGGACCGGGTCCAGGCCCTTCCCGGTGGCGTAGTCGTCCTGGACGGTGCCTTGGACCACGACGACCCGCTTGCCCTCGAGCTGGTCGAACGTCGTGATGCCGGAGGTCTTGGTGGTGTTCAGGCCGAGATACCCAAAGTCGTACCCATTGCTGAAGGCAACTGTCTTCTTGCGCGCCTCGGTCACCGTGATGGACGAGCTGCCGAGGTCGAACTGGCCGCCGTTCACCTGCGACAGCAGGGCGGAGAAGTCGGTGCCGACGAACTCCGGCTTCAGGTTGAGCTTCGCCGCGACCGCGGTGATCAGGTCGTTGTCGAACCCAGTGAACTTGCCGTCCTTCACGTACACGTTCGGCGGCGCGTCGGTCAGCGTCCCGATCCGCAACGTCCCGGACTTGATCAGCCCGAGGTCCGGTCCGCTCGCGGCCGGGTCGTTATTGCTGCCGCAGGCAACCATCGTGGCCGCCAGCGTGACGGCGGTGGCTACTACTGCGGCGATCCGGTGAAGGGCGCTGGTGGCGCGCACGACTGTCTCCTCACAAACGTCAACGAATGCAGGGCAAACCACCCTGCCGCGGCAACAGAACATCGCCCGGGTGCCCGGCATTCCACACCGACACCCAGTGAGACAGGCCGAGATGTCTACTCGGCTTGTGCTATATCAACGCCTGATTCGCTTGCGCGGGCGTCGATGCCGACTGGTCAACCGTGGTGTTTCTCATAGTGCGCGACCGCATCGGCGGTCCGGCCGGTCCCGTAGGCGCGCAGCAACTCGGCGATCGCCGGTGACTCAGCCGCGGCCGCATCGGCGGCTCGTTGGATCTCCTCGGCGGACGCGACCGCACGGAACAGATCCTGGATCTCCCGCACAACGGCCCGCGCGGTCGGTGGCGCATTCGTGGGCGCGGTGATGGGTGCGACTCCTGATGGCCAGGACTGTCCCGTCGGCGCGTCCGCGGCCAGCCCAGGGGGTGTCGCGAAGGGTGGCGTCGAGCTCGTGGCCTGCCCCGCTGGGGCGCCGGGTGATCGCCGCAGTTGTGTGGTGGTGGCGTCGGTGTAGGCGCCCGTCGAGGCGCGGATCTGGTCCAGTGCGTGGGGAATATCGTCGGGACCGAGCTCACTGGCGATCGCCAGATCGGCGAGCTCGGACACGGCGCGAAGGCGCGACATCACCGCAGGATTGCCGATCTTCACCCGCTGCGCGCTCATCAGCTGTGACAACATCGGCGCCGACAGGCCGATCACCTGCGCGAGCGCGCTCTGGGTCAGGCCGAGTGGCGGGGCGACTCGGCGGACGGTTTCACCGAGCGTCTCGCCGTACAGCTCGATCTGCTGCTGGAGGTTGTGCGCTGTCTGGTCCATCAGTGTGATCCCCTTGCCCGGCCGTCGTCCGTGACCGCTGCAAACATCTTCGCAGTTGCGAAGGCAAATTGCCAGCGGATCTGTTTGCAGTTGTGGATATCCAGGCGCAGATCGGGTCGTCTTGACATTTGCGATTGCAAACTGCGAAGGTTTGCGGCAGCGAATCTCACTGGAGGAAACGATGACGGCTCTGCAGGGACACCGCCGCCCCGCGGTGTGGGCGCTCCTCGCCATCACCTTGACCGCGGTCCTGGCCGGACTGACCACCGGGACGGCCTCGGCCGATCCCGAGCCGGGTGATACCGGCAAGCTCGTGATGGTGCTCGACTCGTCCGGGTCGATGAAGGAGCCGGCCGGCGACGGCAAGACGAAGATCGTCGCGGCTCGCACCGCGCTGACCCAGGTGGTGAGCAAGCTCCCCGACGACGCGCAGGTCGGCCTGCGGGTCTACGGCGCGACGGTGTTCAAGCGCACCCAGCCAGGCGCCTGCACCGACACCCAGCTGACCGTCCCGATCGGGACCGGCAACCGGCCGCAGCTGCAGGCCGCGATCGCCAAGTACAAGCCGTACGGCGAGACGCCGATCGCCTACGCCCTGCAGCAAGCCGCGAAGGATCTCGGTCCGGCCGGCCAGCGCACGATCGTGCTGGTGTCCGACGGTGAGGCGACCTGTGCTCCGGAGCCATGCGAGGTGGCGCGCTCGATCGCCAAGCAGGGTATCGATCTGAAGATCGACGTGGTCGGGTTCCGTGTCGGAGGCAAAGCCCGCACCCAGCTGCAGTGCGTCGCTCGTGAGGGCCGCGGCGACTACTACGACGCCGACTCGACCATCGATCTCGAGACCGGCCTGGATCGCCTGTCCAACCGCGCCTTCCGCCCGTTCCGCATCTCAGGCACGCCGGTCCATGGCGCGCCCCAGCAGGAGGGCGCCCCGGTCCTTGCCCCGGGCCACTACTCGGACACCTTCGGGGTGGACGACACGGCGAAGCACTATCTGATCAAGCGGACCATCACTGGCTCGACCCTGCGTGCGGGAGTCAGCTTCCGGAGACCGTCCGGCGGCAGCTTCGTCATCCAGACCGAGGTGCGGCTCAACACGCCGAGCGGTGAGCAGTGCGGATGGAGCTACCCCAGAGGGTTCGACGGCGATCAGGGGCTCGCGACGGGGACGGCCGCCAGCTGGTCGAAGTACGAGAAGCAGAACGAGGAGTGCTCCGGGTCCGATCAGATGGTTCTCACCGTGAATCCGGGCAAGGACTTCCGGGAGCTCAAGGGCGTGCCGTACGAGCTGCGGATCGACGAGGAGCCGCCGGTGGACTCGACCACCAGCCTGCCGGCGCCGGCTACCGACCCGGTCTGGGCTCCGATGCCTGGGTCGACCCCGCGCGAGATCGTTCCCGGTTCGAGCTTCCCGGATGCATCGCTGCTCGAGCCGGGTAGCTACAAGACGACGCTGATGCCGGGGGAGCTGCAGCTCTACAAGGTGAAGGCCGACTGGGGTCAGCGGATTCAGGCGCAGATCACGGTGCCCGAGATGGCCGGAGCCCAGGCCGAGGCGCTCGACGGGATCCGCTACCTCGACTCCGCGCTCATCTCGCCGATCGGCGAGGACGTCTACGCAGTCTTCGCCAAGAACGTGCCGGGCGGCTCCTACACCCGCGGTGTCCTCACCAAGCGAGGCCTGGTCAAGGCCGTCACAACCAAAGAGATCCGCTACCTCAACCGCAACGGAGCCAACAACCAGGACACCGGCACTTCGACGCCCGGTGAGTACTACATCGCCGTATCGCTGAGCCGCAAAGACAACGACAAGGCCTTCACCATCCCCCTCACCCTGACCGTTGGAGTAGTCGGTACGGCGGGCAGTGGCAAACCGGAGTATGTAGACGGCGCGACCCCGGTCTCAGGCGAGTCCGTAACGCCGTCCCCGACCAACACGCCCTCCCAACCGGCAGACTCCGGCGACAAGAACGAGGCAGGCGGTCCGATCCAGGCCCGCGACGACTCCGACGACGGCACCCAGACCGCCCTGATCGCAGGCCTCGGCGGCGGCGGTCTCCTCCTCCTGATCATCGGCACCTTCACCGTCCTACGCCTCCGCAAGAAGCCCGCCACCGCCCACCCAGCCCCCCAACCCTGGCCCCAACACCCCAACCAGCCCCCGCAGTACCCGAACCAAGCCCCGCCGCAGCACCCCAGCCAAGGCGGCCAACACCCACCCCACTAACCACCAACCCGCAGAGCCCGGGCCACGACTGATGGCCCGGGCTACAGCAACCAGCCCAACAGAATCGAAAGGCCTCAAGTGGTCCAGCGGCCCAACGAATTCGCCGCCTGACGAGTCCGCTGGGCCGCGGCACTGCTGGTCACCGGTGCTCTGCGCCTCCGAAGCACCCTCGGCTTCTGTCCGGGTCAGCGGTCGAACCATGGTGGGCAGTGGCCGGCGAGGTGGGCGCCGTGCGACCGGCACATGGGTGAGACGCGGACGCGGAACGGGCGGTCAGCCAGAAGCCTGCTCCTGCACTGGGGCCCGGGGTCTTTCGGCTAGTGCAGGAGGAGCCAGGCGGCGCTGCCTAGGAGGGCTGCGGCGCTTGCGAAGCAGCCTGCTGCTACCCACGCCAGTGCTCTCCTCTTGCGTGATGCCTTCGACTTCTCCGTGGTAGGCAGCGGGTCGGCGGTTGCCCTGGTCGGTTGAGTTGTCCTGGTCGGTTGAACTGCCCTGGTCGGTTGAGTTGCGTGGGGCGGCTGGGTGTCGGGGTGTGGTGCAGCGGATGGCTGAGCCGCGGCGGCTGATGCGGTGGCTGATGCGGCGGCTGAGGCGGCGGGTGGTTGGGCGGTGGGTGCTGTGGCGGCGATCGCCACGCGTGCCGGTTGAGTTGCCTGTGGGGGCTGGGACGCGCGGGTTGGCTGGGGTGGAGGAGCCGGCTCAGGTGAAGGAGCTGGCTGGGGTCGAGGATGCGGCTCAGGTGAAGGAGTTGGCTGGGCTCGACGAACTGGCCGCGGTGTCTGGGTCGGGTGGGGGACGGAGCGCGGTGGTGGGGACTGCGGGGCCGGGCCGATGGGGGTCCAAGTGGATGGGAGGGGTGGGAGTTGGTCGAAGACCTCGGGGGATTCGGGGTGGTTGGCCCAGGGAGTCTCTCCGGCGGGTGGGAGGAGGCCGGACTCGGCGAGGAGGCGGGCGGCGGCGTCGGCGGACTCGGGGCGTTCGGACGGATCGGTTGCCATGCAGCGCCGGATGAACACGTCGAGTGGCGCGGCGGGCCCCAGTGGCTCGGCGGGTGCGGGTGGTGCGGCCGGCCCTAGTGGCTCGGCGAGTGGTGCGGCGGCCCCTGGTGGCTCGGCGGGTGCGCGTGGTGCGGCGTTGGCGGGGGGTGTGGTGGTGGGTGAGAGGGGGCTGGGGGTGGGGCGCTGGCCGGTGAGGAGTTCCAGGGCTACGGCTCCGATGGTGTAGAGGTCCTGGCGGGGGTCGGGGTCGGCGCCGGCTAGTTGTTCGGGGGCCAGGTAGCCGGGGGTGCCGAGGATTGTGCTGGTGCGGGTCATGCGTGGTTCGCCGATCAGGCCGGCGACGCCGAAGTCGGACAGGCGCAGGTGGGGGCGGCCGGTTCCGGTCACGTCGAGCAGGAGGTTCGCCGGCTTCAGGTCGCGATGGACGACGCCTGCTGCGTGGACTGCGGACAGGCCGTGCAGGAGCTGGTCGAGCAGTACGGCGACGTACGACGCTGGAAGCGGACCGTGGTCGCCGAGGAGGGTGGCGACAGAGCCGCCGCGGACCAGATCCATTGCGAACACGACCTTGTCGTCGTCAGCCGCCCACCCGTGCGGCGCGACCACGTGGGGATGCTGGATCCGCACGGACTGTTCCCGGACGAAGCGCAGGAGGGTGGCCGCGTCGTGCTGCCCGAGGACTTTGGCCGCGACGTACGCCGACCGCCGGAGATCCCAGGCCCGCCAGACCGACCCCATCCCGCCGGTCCCGATCAGGTCGATCAGCCGATACCGCCCAGCAAACGCCTCCACCGGCAAGAAGGTACAGGGTCCGCGGGACCGCCCCGCCGGACCCGAACGCCCCGAATCCACCCAGGATCGGTGGATGGGAAGGACCGGTCGGTGGGTGGGACTGACCGGGATGTGACCTGGGTCGTGGTGTGGGTTGGTGGGGAGGGCATACTTGAAGTACGAGTGAACCCACTCGCGTGCTCCGGGGTCGGTGTAATTCCGAGCCGGCGGTGACAGTCCGCGACCCGGCCGCTGCGGTTTGGCGGTCGGTTGACCTGGTGGAATTCCGGGACCGACGGTGAAAGTCCGGATGGGAGGCGCACGCGATCGGCGGGAGAGCTCCGGCGTTCGGACGGCGTGGCATGTGGGTGACGAGCCTGCGTGAACGCGTGGCCTCGATCCTTGAGGACCGGCTGGACGGCGGGGGTTGCCGCGCCGGTTGTCATGGCCCCGGAGTGCGTCCGTGACGACGAGGGACCGTGAGTGAACAACGCTTCGCCGATCGATGTCGCCTGGATGCGGCGTGCGATCGAGCTGGCCGAGCGCGGCATCGGCACCACGCATCCCAACCCGGTGGTCGGCTGTGTCATCACCGGCCCCGACGGTCATCCGGTCGGTGAGGGCTTCCATGCCGTTGCCGGTGGCCCGCACGCCGAGGTCGAGGCCCTCCGGATGGCCGGACCGGCGGCCCGCGGCGGTACGGCGTACGTGACGCTGGAGCCCTGCAATCACACCGGCCGGACCGGGCCCTGCGCGGACGCCCTGATCGCGGCCGGGATCACGCGCGTCGTGTACGCCGTCGCGGACCCGAACCGGCAGGCGTCCGGAGGCGCCGACAAGCTCCGGAGCAAGAACATCACCGTCCAGCAAGGCGTACTGCAGGCCGAGGCTGAGGCGGTCAACCAGGTCTGGCTGCACAGCGTCCGGACCGGGCGGCCGTTCGTCACCTGGAAGTTCGCCACCACCCTGGACGGGCGGTCGGCCGCGCCGGACGGGACCAGCCGGTGGATCACCGGTCCGCTGGCCCGGGCCGACGTACACCGCAAGCGGGCCGAGTGCGACGCGATCGCCGTCGGCACCCAGACCGTGCTGGACGACGACCCGGAGCTGACCGTTCGCGACGAGAACGACGTACCGGCCGGGCGGCAGCCGCTGCGCGTCGTCGTCGGCGACCGCGAGATCCCCACGACCGCGCGGGTTCGCAACGACCGCGCCGAGACCCTGCTGCTGCCGACCCATGATCCGGCCGAGGTACTCCGGCAGCTCGACGACCGGCAGATCCGGCACCTCTGGCTCGAGGGCGGGCCGACTCTGGCCGCCGCCTTCCTGCGCGCGCAACTCGTCGACCAGCTCGTCGCGTACGTCGCCCCGGCCGTGCTCGGCTCGGGGTACGCCGCGATCGGCGACCTCGGCGCGGAATCGATCCACCACCTGCGGCGGTTCAACCTAGCGGACGTCACTCGCCTCGGCGACGACGTCCGGCTGATCCTGACGCCGCTCGAACCGCAAAGGACGCACTGAATGTTCACCGGAATCGTCGAGGAACTCGGCACCGTCGAGGCGCTCGACCTGCTCGAAGGTGACGCCGCCCGGCTCACCATCCGCGGCCCCAAGGTGACCGAGGACGCCGGCCACGGCGACTCGATCGCGGTCAACGGCTGTTGCCTGACCGTGGTCGCGACCGCCGACGGCACCTTCACCGCCGACGTGATGCGCGAGACCCTGCAGCGCACGAGCCTCGGCCAGGCCGCCAAGGGTTCACAGGTCAATCTGGAGCGGGCCGTGTCCGCGCACGACCGGCTCGGCGGCCACATCGTCCAGGGCCACGTCGACGGGGTCGGCACGATCGCGAGCCGTACGCCGGCCGAGCACTGGGAGGAAGTCCGGGTCGCGGCCGCGCCGGAGATCCTCAGGTACGTCGCCGAGAAGGGCTCGATCGCGGTCGACGGCGTCTCGCTGACCGTCACCGATGTGGACGACGCGACCGGCACGTTCGGCATCAGCCTGATCCCGACCACGCTCGAGCTGACCGTGCTGGGCCGGAACAAGGTCGGCGACACGGTCAACCTCGAAGTCGACGTGATCGCGAAGTACGTGGAACGACTACTTGCTGGAGGCACCAAGTGAACCCGCTCGACTGGCTGCTGCACGAGCAGGTGACGATCGCCGGCTCCCCGGTTCTGATCCGGGAGATCGTCGGCAACGGCTTCGGCCTGGCCAGCGCCCTGTTCGGTATGCGCCGGATGGTCTCTGCCTGGCCGGTCGGCATCGTCGGCAACGTTCTGCTGTTCACGGTCTTCGTCGGCGGCGTGTTCGACACGCCGCAGGACAAGGACCTGTGGGGCCAGGCCGGCCGCCAGGTGTTCTTCGCCCTGGTCAGCCTCTACGGCTGGTACCGCTGGTACCAGACCCGCCACCAGGGCGCCGCGACGGGAGTCCAGCCGCGCTGGGCCACCGCCCGGGAGCGGATCGAACTGCTCGGCATCGGCGTCGTCCTCTACGCGATCGCGTACGTCGTACTGCGCGAGCTGGGCTCGTGGGGACCGCAGTGGGACGCGTGGATCCTGACCGGTTCGATCCTGGCGACGTACGGGATGGCGCGTGGGTTCGTCGAGTTCTGGCTGATCTGGATCGCCGTCGACGTGGTCGGCGTACCGCTGCTGGTGCAGTCGAAGTTCTACCCGTCGGCCACGATGTACGTCGTCTACGGGCTGTTCTGCATCGTCGGATTCGCGTCCTGGTGGAAGATCCAGAGCAAGGAGCGCGCTGTGACTCCAGAACCAGTGGTGGTGGGTTGACATGGGCACCGTACTGAAGCTCGACACGATCGAGCACGCGATCGAGGAGATCCGCGCCGGTCGTCCGGTGATCGTCGTCGACGACGAGGATCGTGAGAACGAAGGCGATCTGATCTTCGCCGCGTCGAAGGCGACGCCGGAGCTGCTGGCGTTCCTGATCCGGTACAGCTCCGGCGTGGTCTGCGTGCCGATGGAGGGCGAGGAGCTCGACCGGCTCGGCATCCCACTGATGACCCCGCACAACCGTGAGCGGATGCGGACGGCGTACACAATCTCGGTCGATGCCCGCGACGGCATCAGCACCGGGATCTCGGCCGCGGACCGGGCCCGGACGATCCGGGTGCTGACCGACTCCGCGTCCGAGCCGTACGACCTGGTCCAGCCGGGACACGTGTTCCCGCTGCGTGGCCGCGAAGGCGGCGTACTGGTCCGGCCGGGGCACACCGAGGCGTCGATCGACCTGGCCCGGCTGGCCGGGCTGACCCCGGCGGCGGTGATCTCGGAGCTGGTGAACGACGACGGCACGATGAAGCGCGGCCCACAGCTGCGCACGTTCGCCGACGAGCACGGGCTCGTGCTGGTGTCGATCGACGACCTGATCCGGTACCGGCGGCTGAACGAGACCCAGATCCAGCGGGTGGCGACCACCACGCTGCCGACCAGGTACGGCGATTTTGTTGCCCGTGGCTACCGCAACACGGTGGACGGGTCTGAGCAGCTGGCGTTGGTGCGCGGTGAGATCGGCGACGGGCCGACTCTGGTGCGGCTTCATTCGGAGTGCCTGACGGGCGATGTGTTCGGCTCGCTGCGGTGTGACTGCGGTCCGCAGCTGGACGAGGCGATGCGGCAGGTCGCGGCTGAGGGTGGCGTTGTGGTGTACCTGCGCGGGCATGAGGGGCGTGGGATCGGGCTGCTGCACAAGCTGCAGGCGTACGAGTTGCAGGACGCGGGCCGCGACACGGTCGACGCGAACCTGGATCTCGGGCTGCCCGCGGATGCCCGCGACTACGGCACCGGTGCGCAGATCCTGGCGGATCTCGGCGTCAAGGAGGTCCGGTTGCTGACCAACAACCCGGACAAGCTGGCGGGTGTGCAGGGCTACGGCCTCGACGTGGTCGAGCGCCGCGGCATCTCCATCGACCCGACCGAGCACAACCTGCGGTACCTGCGCACCAAACGCGACCGGATGGGCCACCACCTGCCCGGCGGACTGCTGACCGAAGAGAACGGAGCCGGCTGATGTCGGGCAGTGGAGCACCCTCGATCGAGATCCCCCGGGTGGAGGGCGCCCGGGTGGCGATCGTCGCAGCCCAATGGCACCCGAAGGTCACCGACGCCCTGGTCGCCGGCGCGATCCGCGCGCTCGACGATGCCGGCGTGACCGACTACACCGTGATCCGGGTACCGGGGTCGTTCGAGCTGCCGGTCGCGTCTCTGCATGCGGCGAAGAACGGGTACGACGCCGTGATCGCTCTGGGGGTGGTGATCCGCGGTGACACCCCGCACTTCGAGTACGTCTGCCAGGCCGCGACCGAGGGCTTGATGCAGGTCGGCGTGACCACGGGCATCCCGGTCGGCTTCGGCGTACTGACCTGCGACAACGACCCACAGGCCCTGGACCGGGCCGGCCTCCCCGACAGCCGGGAAGACAAGGGCTACGAAGCCACCCAAGCAGCCCTCTCCACCCTCCTGGCAATCCGCGAACTGTAGAGCAGGAGGACAGGAGGTTTCCGGCGGCTGGTAGTACACCTGAGCGTAAGACGCGTGCTGTGTACGCCGTCACGCAGGTGCACTACCTGTCGACGTGCACGCTGCCTACTGGGTTCTGGTGTGCTTCATCTTCCAGTTGGGGGTCCAGGTTTGGCCGCCGTCGGTTGAGAAGGCCTGTTCCCAGGCGGCCTTGTCGACCCCGGGGGTCCAGGTGAAGCGGACGTCGATGGGCCGGCCCTCCCACACGTCCGGGCCTTCGAAGATGCCGGTGCCGTCGGGGCCGAACGCTCCGATGACCGGTGTCTCCAGTTGGCCCCGGAGGCTGTTGATCCAGTGGATCGCCCAGGTCTTCGCCGTCGGGTTGTAGATCCGCAGTGTCGCGCCGCGGAAGCCCTCGGTCGGGAACCACCCCTCGTCGAAGCTCACGGCACCGTCGAAGTACGTCGTGACTTCCATCTCCGACTGCAGCTCGTACCACTCGGCCGGCTCCCCGAGCGCCGGCTTGCGGCGCCGGTTGTGCATGTCCCACCGGCCGACCAGGAAGTCGAAGTCGTCGGTCAGCTTGGGTACGTCGAGCGGCGGCGGGGGAGTGTCGCGGCGGGTGAAGTCCATGGTCCAGTTGGTTTCCCAGGTCTCGCCGCCGTCGTTGGAGTAGGCCTGCTCCCAGTGCGCGGTGGTCTCGGTGATGTCCGACCACTCGTAGCTGCACAGGATCGGCTTGCCATCCAGCTCGTCGTCACCGACCAGCCGGCAGCTCGACCCGTCCTCCGACCAGCCGCCGCGCACGGGCGGATACAGCCGCATCGTCCGGCTGTCGACCCACCAGATGCTCCACTCCTTCGCGACCGGGTCGAACAGCCGGACCGAGAGCCCGTACGACCCCTTGGTCGGGAAGCGCATCTCGTCGATGCTGATGGCGCCGTCGAAGTACGTGTGCGCCGTGGTCGTCCCGTCGTACTCCTGCCACTCGTCGCAACCGGCGAAGGCCTGTTTCAGGGTGCGGTGCCGGACGTCGAAGTACCCGTTCAGGAAGTCGAAGTCGCCGGTCGCCTTGGTCCAAGTCGTCATGCAGCCAGCGTGGCCGTGAAACCTGACAAACCATGGCAGTCTAAAAGGCTAACCTCAGAGCATGCGTTCGAGCCGGCTGCTGTCGATCCTGTTGTTGCTGCAGACCCGCAGGCAGCTGACCGCGCGTGAGCTCGCCGCCGAGCTGGAGGTCTCGCTCCGGACCATCTACCGCGATGTCGACGCGCTCGCGGCGGCCGGCGTGCCCGTGTACGCCGATCAGGGGCGGGCGGGTGGTTATCGCCTGGTCGAGGGGTACCGGACCCGGCTGACCGGACTGAACGAGCAGGAGGCCGCCGCGCTCTTCCTGGTCGGCATGCCCGGCGCGGCCGCGGCCCTCGGGCTGACCGAGCAGACGAGCGCCGCCGAACTGAAGCTGCTGGCCGCGCTGGCGCCCGACCAGCGGGACCGGGCCGGGCGGCTGAAGAACCGCTTCCACTTGGATCTGCCCGCGTGGTACCAGGACGCCGAGACCTCGCCGTACCTCGCGCAGGTGGCCGATGCCGTGTTGCACGACCAGCGGATCAGGGTGCTCTACCGGCGGTGGGAGGCGCCGCGCGAGGTCGAGCGCGTGCTCGAGCCGTACGGCCTCGTGCTGAAGAACGGCAGCTGGTACGTCGTGTCCGCGACGGCCAGCGGGATGCGGACGTACCGGGTGTCGAGCATCCTCGAGCTGACGCCGACCGAGGAGGAGTTCGAACGGTCGGAGGGGTTCGACCTGGCGGGATTCTGGCAGGAGCACCTGGACCAGTTCGACCAGGTCCGGTTCACCGGGCAGGCGGTCGTACGGGTCTCGGCCCGGCTCGCCGCGAAGATGCACGACGTGTCGTTTCCCCTGCTGGTGAAGGCGGTTGCGGCCGCCGAGCCGGCCGAGGACGGCAGCGTGACCGCCACTGTGCCGATCGAGTCGATCCCCAACGCCGCCGCCGCGTTCTGCCGGTTCGGGAACGCGGTTGAGGTGCTGGAACCGCCGGAGCTGCGGGCCGAGCTGGCGGCCCTCGCCCGTACCTTGCTCGACGTCTACGAGTCCTGACCGGCCAGCTTCTCGGTGGAGGTCCGGCCGGCCTCCGTACTGCGGCGCAGGAAACCGGCGATCACGTCGAGCTCCTCCTCGGTGTAGCCGTCGAGCAGGTCGTCCATCGCGCTGATCATCGGCTGGTAGAGCCGGAAGACCTCGACGCCCCGATCGGGCAGGACCCGGATGCTGATGCTGCGGCGGTCGCCGCGGGCCCGGTCGCGACTGATCCAGCCGCCGCGTTCGAGCCGGTCCAGGATCCCGGTCAGCGTCGCCGGGTGCAGACCCGCCTGGCGTGCCAGTGCGCTCGGCGTCAGCGGGCCGCTGCGAGCCAGTACGTCGAGGCAGTCGAGGTCGACGTCCTTCAGCGCCAGCTTGCCGCCGACCTGGTGGTTGAGCAGGGCGAGCTGGATCCGGAGGTCGCGCAGCGCGGCCTTGATCTCGTTCCCGGCGCGGCGACGGCGGCGCGGATCGTGGCGCGCGTCACCCGATGATGTCTGTTCCATATATTATGATTTCCGTACTATATGAGTTGCAGAGAACATCACGGTAGCGCAGGAGGAGTCGGATGAGGATCACAGTGTTCGGGGCGACGGGCGGAATCGGCGGTCACGTCGTACGTCAGGCGCTCGACGCGGGGCACAAGGTGACGGCGGTGGTTCGGCAGTCGTCGCCGTTCGAGTTGGAACACTCGTCGTTGGAGGTGGTCCGCATGCCGGGCCTGGACGAGGCCGGTCCGTTGCGGGACGCGGTGGACGGGAGCGAGGCGGTCGTCTCCGGAGTCGGCCCTCGTGGTCGCAAGTCCGGAGCGGTCGCGTCGAGCAGCACGCGGTCGATGCTCGCCGCGATGGCAGCCGCCCGGGTACGCCGTTTCGTCGCGGTGAGCGCCGCGCCACTCGGGCCGATGCCGCCGGACGAGAGCTTCCTGAACCGGCGCGTCGTCCACCCGATGATCAACGCCTTCGCGGCCGACGTGTACGCCGATCTCCGGGTGATGGAGGCCGACATCATGAGCAGCGGGACGGACTGGACGATCGTCCGCCCACCGAAGCTGAACAACAAACCTCTGACCGGCACCTACCGCACCGCGGTCGGAGCCAGCGTCTCCCGTGGCTACTTCATCTCCCGGGCCGACGTTGCCCACCTGATGCTGGCCGTCCTCGACGACCCGGCAACGATCAACCAGCCCGTCGGCGTGGCTTACTGAGATGGACAAGCTTCTGCGTGGCGCGAGTCTGCTGTTCAGCGGCCTCTTCGCTGGCTTCCTGGTCGCCGTACTCGTGCTGGAGAACTCGTTGCGCGCCTACAGCGCCGCGGTCTACACACAGGTGCGGCTGGTGGAGCTGGACTCGCTGGACACGCTCGCGTCGGTCACGCTGATTCCGGCGATCGTGACCACGGTGGTGCTGGTGATCCGGGCCCGGGGCAACGATCGGCGGGTCGTGCTGGCGGCGGTCGCGTTGCTGATAGTGGTGTTCGCGACGACGCTGGCGATCAACCTGCCGATCAATGGCGACCAGGCCAACTGGTCGGTCCAGAGCCCGCCGCCGGACTGGGCGAGCGTGCGTGACCGCTGGCAGCTGGCCCACCTGGTCCGCACCGTTGCCGCACTCCTGGCGTTCGGCTCACTGCTCACCGCCGCCCTGACCCGGATCGCACCTCTGCGTTCAGCTGCCAAGCACGACGAGCCGGTTCTCTACCGGTCGTGAGAGGAAGCCTGGATCAGGTGATGGGGGACGGCTTGGGCGGTGTTTCCTCGGTGGCCTTTGGTGGTGCGGGCCATGGTGAGGGAGTTGAGGAGGGCTTCCTCGACTGACTCGGTGACGGCTTGGAACGGGGCGCGGAGTTCCTTGTCCTGGTAGCCGGCGGTGGGGTTGGTGGTGAAGGCGATGGCGTAGTCGCCGCTGCCGGGGGCGTAGTCGGAACCGACGCGGGCGAGGGCGAAGACCGCGCGGCGGGCCAGCCGGCCCAGTTGGCGGGCGTCCAGCGGGAGGTCGGTGGCGACGACGATCATGCACGAGTTGCCGTCGGCATCCACCGGCACAGCCGGAACCGGTCGGCCCAGCACCGTCAGCAGTCCGGAGAAGTTCGACTGGACGATCGCCCCTACCGAACCCTGCTCCACGGTGCGGGACGACGTACCGATGCCGGCTTTGAACCCGAGGGCCGTGGTGCCGGTGCCGGCTCCCACGCAACCTTCGGCGGGGAGGTCGGTGGAGGCCGAGTCCAGGGCGGCGTGGACGTGTTCGGGGGTGATCGGGCGGCGGCGGATGTCGGAGAGGAAGGCGTCGTTGGTCTCGCCGACGACCGGGTTGAGGCTGGTCGCCTTCGGGTCGCGCTCGATCAGCCAGGTGACGAGCGCGTCGGCGACCCGGAACACACTCAGCGTTCCGGTGAGCAGGATCGGCGTCTCGATCCGGCCGAGCTCATCCACCTGGGTGCTCCCGACGAGCTTGCCGTACCCGTTGCCCACCGCCACAGCCGCGGGCAGCCCGTCGACGTACCCGTCCGGCACGATCGCGGTGACGCCGGTGTTCAGGTCGTCGGTGGCGATCGTGGTCTGGCCGACGCGGACGCCGGGTACGTCGGTGATCGCATTGAGCGGGCCGGTCGGCAGTGTGCCGACGACCACGCCGAGGTCGCGGAGTCTCCGGGGAGTTTGCATGCCGCTATCGTCGGCCAGGTGCTCGAACACCTGATCGGCCGGGTCTGGCTGTACTCGCACGATCCCGACCCGGACGCGATCCGCCCGTCGGTCGCGGTGATCGCCGACGACCGGGGCAGCGTCCTGATCGACGCCGGCAACAGCCCGGAGCATGCCCGCGAGATCCAGGCGGCGATCGCAGCCGCCGGTCTGCCCGCGCCACGGTGGTTGGTCTACACGCACCACCACTGGGACCACACGTGGGGCGCATGCGTCTGGCCGGACGTCACCGTGGTCGCCCACTCGTCCGCGGTGCCGATCCTGACCGCCGAAGCCGAACGCCCGTGGAGCCATCGCTACCTCCACGACCAGGTCAGGGCCAACCCGAAGCTCGGCCCCAGCTTCCGGGCCCGCGCCCTCGCCGTACCCGACTGGACCGACTTCCGCATCGTCGTCCCCGGCCGGACCTTCGACGACACCCTCACCCTGCCGACTGGCGTCGTACTGCGTCATGTCGGCGGCAACCACGCCCCGGACTCCCTGGTGGCCGTCGACTCCGGCGTCATCCTGCTGGGCGACTCGTTCTATCCGCCGCCCTTCCATCTGCGCGGCCCGGAGGACACCCTCGACCACGCGCTGGTCAGGCGCCTGTTGTCCGAAGGGCACGACTGGTACGTCGACGCGCACTCGCCGCCGCGCCGCCGGTCCGCCGCGCTCGCGGAGTCCGGCTAGCGGACCTGCGCGGCAGGCGCTCGGACCGGCCCTCTAGGCTGGGCGGGCGATGAAGAGTTTCGAGGAGCTGTTTGCCGAGCTGGGTGAGAAGGCGGCGACGCGGCCGGAGGGATCCGGGACCGTGGCGGCGCTCGATGCCGGCGTGCACTCGATCGGCAAGAAGCTGGTCGAGGAGGCCGCCGAGTCCTGGATGGCCGCCGAGCACGAGGGCAAGGAGCGGGCCGCGGAGGAGCTGTCCCAGCTGATCTACCACGCCCAGGTGATGATGCACGCGCTCGGCCTGGACCTCGACGACGTGTACCGACATCTGTAGGAACCCCTCCGACAGTCACCGGTTCACTTCAGAAAGGGCAGTCCCATGCTGCGCGTCGCAGTACCCAACAAGGGCTCGCTGAGCGAAGCCGCCACCGAGATCCTCACCGAGGCCGGCTACAAACAGCGCCGGACCACCAAGGACCTCTCCCTCACCGACGCGGCCAACGAGGTCGAGTTCTACTACCTGCGTCCCCGCGACATCGCCGTGTACGTCGGCGAGGGCACGCTGGACGTCGGCATCTCCGGCCGTGACCTGGTGCTCGACTCGCACGCCGACGCCGAGGTGATCATGGAGCTCGGCTTCGGCAGCTCCACCTTCCGGTTCGCCGGTCCGCCCGGTGCGGCCGACTCGGTGAAGGACCTGGCCGGCAAGCGGATCGCCACGTCGTACGCCGGGGTGCTGCAGGACCACCTGGCCGAGAACGGCGTCGACGCGTCCGTGGTCCGCCTCGACGGGGCGGTCGAGTCGGCCGTCCAGCTGGGCGTCGCGGACGTGATCGCGGACGTCGTCGAGACGGGTACGACGCTCCGCCAGGCCGGACTCGAGGTCTTCGGCGAGCCGATCCTCAAGTCCGAGGCGGTGCTGATCAAGCGGCACGGCGTGGAGACTCCGCCGAACGGCATACAGCAGCTGGTACGCCGCCTGCAGGGCGTCCTGATCGCCCGCAACTACGTGATGATGGACTACGACATCCCGGCCGAGGCGGTCGACGCGGCCACCGCGGTCGCACCGGGGCTGGAGTCGCCGACGGTCTCGCCGCTGCACCGGCAGGGCTGGGTCGCCGTCCGCGTGATGGTCCAGCGGGCCGACGCCCAGCGGCTGATGGACCAGCTGTGGGAGGTGGGCGCGCGTGCCATCCTCACCACGGACATTCACGCCTGCCGGATCTGACATGACCGCCGCCGATCGGCTGTTCACGTTCCATCCGCGGATCGTGGCGCTGATGTCCGGCGTGATGGGGTTGTCGCTGATCGCGGTGTTCGGCGTGATCTGGTTCCGGCTGCCGGGTGACGCCCGGGAGTCGTTCAGCTGGTTCCAGCGGCTGACGTTGCTGGCGTTCTTCGGTGCGGTGCTGTGGATCCTGTACCGGATGACGACGCTGCGGGTGACGGCGTACCCGGACCGGCTGCACATCCGCAACGTGTTCAAGTCCTACACGCTGCGCTGGTCCGAGGTGACGGCGCTGCGGTTCCGGCCGGGCGACGCGTGGCTCCAACTGTTCGATGCCGACAGCAACCGGATCGGCATCCTCGCGGTGCAGGCGGCCGAGGGGCCCCGAGCGAGCCGGGCCGCTAAAGAGTTGGCGGCCGTGGCCCGCGAGCACGGCGCCGGGCCTAGACCGATACCCGGAACGTAGTCGTGTGCGACTCGCCGGGCTTGAGCACCACCAGGTCGTGCCCGGTGATGAAGGCGTTCGGCGGGCAGGTCATCGGTTCGACGGCGAGCGCCGTACGCCCGATCGCGTCGCCGGTGTAGAGCTGCAGCCACGGGGTGTCGCTGGTCAGGACGGACTTGTTGCCGGTGTCCGGATCGGTCAGCGTCACCGACCACGAGCCGCCGCCGAGCCCGGTGAAGGCGTTGTCGATGTCGAGCGCGCCGATCGCCCGCCCGGTGTGGAAGTCGTAGGGCGATCCCTGCACCGGCGACAGCCCGATCGGTGTCATCTGCTCCGGCGACACCTCGAGCCATTCGCTGGCACTGAACTCGAGCACGCACTCGTCGATCGCCCGGCCGACGCTCAGATACGGATGCGTCCCATACCCGTACGGCGCATCGCTCGCGCCGATGTTGGTCGCGGTGGCGGTCACGGTGAGTCCATCGGCCAGGCGGTAGGCGAGGCGGAGATCGAGCTGGTGCGGGTACCCAGGCTGGCCGTGCAGCCGGTGACCGGCCTCGACGACCGCGGCGTCGGTGCCGTCGTCGACGCGTTCCCAGTTGGCCCAGCGGGTGAGCCCGTGGATCGCGTTCCGCCGGGCCGGCTCGGTCAGGGAGAGCTGCTCGTCGGCGCCCTGGAAGGTGTACTTCCCGTCCGTGATCCGGTTCGGCCACGGGAACAGGTGCTGGCCGATCCCGGCGTGCGCCGGCTCGTCCTCGCCGTACCCGAGCACCACCTGGCGGCCGTCGTACGTGAGCCCGCGGAGACCGCCGCCCACGCTCACCACGGTGGCGGCGTACCCGCCGGATCGAAGCGTCCACTGCTCACCGGACGGACGTACCTGTGTGCTCATGGACCCATCCTGACAAATTCTCGGGGCGTCCTGTCCATAGGTCGCGCGCCCGTTCGTAGAGATGCTGTACACACGCTGACAGGAGGTTCCACTGTGAAGTATCTGCTCTTGATCAACGCCGGTGAGCTCGACGTGAGCGGCGGAGTGGTCGGCTGCGAGCCTGAGGACTGGATGCGGTTCGACAAGGAGATCCAGGACGCCGGAGTCGTGGTCGCCGCCGAGTCGCTGGCCGATCTGGTCACCGCGACCCGGGTCCAGGTCGCCAACGACGGCCAGCGCACCGTGACCGACGGGCCGTACGCCGAGACCCGGGAGGTGCTCGGCGGGTTCTACGTGATCGACGTACCGGATCTGGACGTGGCGCTGGACTGGGCCGCCAAGTGTCCGGGGTCGAGGGGTGGCGGATCTGTCGTGGTGCGGCCGGTCGCGGAGTTCTGAGGATGGACCAGGTCGAGGAGGTGTTCCGCGAGGAGCGCGGCCGGTTGCTGGCCGCGCTCGCCCGGCGCTTCGGCGACCTCGACCTGGCCGAGGAGGTCACCTCCGAGGCGATCGAAGCGGCGCTGGTGCGGTGGCCGGTCGACGGGGTCCCGCCGAATCCGGGCGGCTGGCTGATGACCACCGCGCGGCGCAAGGCGGTCGACCGGTTGCGGCGCGACCAGGTGTACGCCGCCAAGCTCGCCGTACTGCAGGTCGACGCGGACCGCGCCGACCCGGTCCCTTCGGCCGATGGCGGGCTACCGGATGAGCGGCTCGAGCTGTTCTTCACCTGTGCGCATCCGGCCCTGGCCGCCGAGGACCGCGGTGCGTTGACGCTGCGCTGCCTCGCCGGACTGAGTACGCCGGAGGTCGCGCGGGCGTTCCTCGTGCCGACCGCGACGATGGCGAAGCGGATCGTCCGGGCGAAGACGAAGATCCGCGAGGCCCGCATCCCGTTCCGGGTGCCCGGCCCGGACGAACTGCCGGAGCGGCTGCCCGGGGTGCTGCAGGTGATCTACTCGGTCTTCACCGAGGGGTACGCCGCCAGCTCCGGCCCGTTCCTGCAACGGCTCGACCTGGCCGAGGAGGCCATCCGGCTGGCCCGGATCCTGCACCGTCTGCTTCCGGCCGAGCGCGAGGTCACCGGCCTGCTCGCCCTCATGCTGCTGGTCCACGCCCGCCGTGACGCGCGCAGCGACCCCGCCGGCGAACTCGTCCTGCTCGAAGACCAGGACCGCAGCCGGTGGGATCGCGAGATGATCGCCGAGGGCCGCGAGTTGGTGGTCGCCGCGCTCACCGGCGGCCCGGCTGGACCGTACGCCGTCCAGGCCGCGATCGCCGCCCTGCACGACGAGGCGCGTGACTTCGCCGGCACCGACTGGCCCCAGATCGTCGCCCTGTACGACGTCCTGATCGCGATCGACCCGTCTCCGGTGGTCGCGCTCAACCGCGCCGCCGCGGTCGCGATGCGCGACGGTGCCGAGGCAGGTCTGGAGCTCCTCGACGATCTGTCCGACGCGCCACGCCTGCAGCACTACCACCCCTACGCGCTGGCCCGCGCCGACCTGCTGCACCGGCTCAACCGGTTGCCGGAGGCAATGATTGCGTACAAGCAAGCGCTCGAGCTGGCCGGGTCGGAACCCGAACGGGCTCACATCCGTGATCGTCTCGACGACTGTCGGCGGGCAGTGCAAGACTCGTCGGCATGACGACGGTCTTCGAGGCTGCGGGTGGGACAGAGGGAATTCTCCGGCTGGCGCACGCGTGGCATGAGCGAGTGATGGCGGACGAGGTCGTGAGCCACGCGTTCAGCCACGGGTTCCGCCCGGATCACACCGAGCGGCTGGCGGCGTACTGGAGCGAGGCACTCGGCGGGCCGGCGGCGTACTCCGGGATCTACGGGGACGAGACGTCGGTGGTCCGGATCCACAGCGGGAACGGCGAGCACGACGAGATGAACCGCCGGGCGGTCGACTGCTTCGACGAGGCGCTGCGCGATGCAGGTCTCGCCGGGGACGACCGCCTGCGCGGGGTGCTGCACGACTACTTCGCGTGGGCGACGTGGAACACGATGTATCACCACTCCACCGACGAGGTGGCCGAAGGCATGAGCATTCCGCGCTGGTCCTGGGACGGTCTGGAGGGGCCGTGACCGACCGACTCGCGAGGATCGCCCGGGGCTGGGACGAGGCAGCCGCCGGCTACGAGGTGTACTTCGTCCCGCGCTTCGCGCCGTGGGTGCGGACGGCGGTCGACGCCGTCGGCGACGTACCCGACGGCCCGATCCTGGTGCCGTGCTGCGGCACGTTCCCCGAGCTCGACCTGCTCGCCCCACGCTTTCCCGGGCGGAGGATCGTCGGCATCGACCTGTCGGCCGGGATGGTGCGGCTGGCCCGCGAACGCGCGGCCCGGCTGCCGGACGCCGACGTCGAGCTCGTCCAGAGCGACGCCGCGGCTCTCGATCCACGCTGGTTGGGCTTCTGTGCAGCCGTCGTTTCGGTCTTCGGCCTGCAGCAACTGCCGGATCCGCGATCCGCTATCGCCTCGTGGTACGACGCCCTTCGTCCGGGCGGCCGCCTGTGCGTCGTCTACTGGCCTGATGTCGCGGAGGAAACCGGTCCGTTCGCCCTCCTCGACTCGGTCGTCGGAGACGACGCCGGACGTCCCTGGGAGGACGAACTCGTCCCGGCCCTCGCCGGCGCGGAGATCGAGCGGGACGAGATGGTCTCCCACCCGATGACCCACCCGGACGCGGCGACGTACTTCGATGCGGTTCACCGGGCCGGGCCGATGCGGGCGCTCGCGCTGGCGCGTGGCGACGACTACATGGCGGAGCTACGGGTGCAGTACCTCGATCACGCACCCGTGGGGGAGTGGACCCACCATCCCCGAGCCCGGCTGATCGTGGTCAGGAGGCCGCCGAGTCGTGCGGCGGGAGTGCCACCGACTTCGGGATGATCTCCAGCGCCGGGTCGTGCGGGAGCGCCGGGTCGCCGTCGACGATGACGTGCGCGCGGGAACGGGTCTCCTGCTCGGCGAAGTGGTCGCGCTCCCAGCGCATCCATTCCAGCCAGTGATCGCGCAGGGCCTCGCCGTCGCGGGCGATGCCACGGTCCAGCCGGACCTCGTTCGAGGTCTCGACCCACAACCGCAGCGACTGCCAGCGGTCGGCGTCGCGGTCGCACGAGGTGACGCCCTCGACCACGAGCAGTTCGACCGTGACCGGGACGACGTGGAGTTCGGCGTACGCACCGAGGTGCCAGTCGTAGCGGCGGTACCGGCCCTCGCGGCCGTCGGCGATCCGCTGCAGTACGTGGTCGCGGAGCAGACCGAATCCGCGGACGGCTCCGGTCCAGCCGTCGTACAGGTCGTCCATGTGGATGATGCCGGTGCGCAGTCCACGGGCCTCGGCCCGGGCCTGGATCTTCGCGGCGAGGCTGGTCTTGCCGGAGCCGGCCGGTCCGTCGACGCCGATCAGCCGGGTCCGGCCGAGCCGGGGTGGTGCGGCCTGGACGTTGTCCAGCAGAGCGTCGATGGTCAGGGGGGCGAGAGTGCCGTGGTCAGCGGCGATGTCAGTTGATTCCATGGCGTTTCAAGATGTCCTCGATCTCGTCGAACTCCGACGATTCCTGCTGCTTCGCCTTCGACCCCTTGGCCGGCTTGGCAGCTTTGGCGGGAGCGGCCGACGCGGGTGCGGGACCCGTGGCGGTCAGCTCACCCGCGGGCGAGGCGGGCTTCTTCTCGGCTTTGGGTGCCTTGACTGTGTCGCCACGCCGGCCCTTGGCCACCCCGGAGACGACGTACAGCACGACCGAGACGCCGAACAGCGCGACCCCGGACCACACCGTGGGGGAGAAGATCAGGTGCGTGACCCAGCTGACTGCCGACCGGACCACGTCCCAGACGAGCTCCAGCAGGCCGGTCAGGTAGAGCGACACCGGCAACAGGGACCAGGCCACTCCACGCGTCCCGGCCGCCGCCCCGCGGCGCCGCCAGGCGGTCCACGAGCCGATCAGGCCGAGCAGGGTCAGGCCCACACAGAACGGCAGCAGCGTCAGATCGTTGAAGTCAGGCACATACCCAGGCTCGCACAGTCCGGCGCGGAACCAAGAGGGGAAGAGCCCTGACACCACCCTGAAACACCGCTCCGGGGACAATGACGGGGTGCAGCCTCCACAACGCCGACTTGCCTTCACCGGGTTCGACAACGACGACGGCTCGGCCGACCCCGCACTGGCGCGCGCGCTCGCGGAGCGTGACCACGGGGCGACCCTGGCGGCGCTGACCAGGGCACGGCTGCTGGTGCCCGTGGTGGCGATGCTCGGCGAGGTCGAGTACGACGAGAACGGGCTGGCACACGACAAGACCTCGGACATGGCGGTCGCGCTGCTGCAGGGACAGGACGGTCGCAACGCACTGCTCGCCTTCACCGGCACCGAGAGCCTGACCCGCTGGAGCCCGGACGCCCGGCCGATGCCCGCGCAGGCCCAACTGGTCGCGACCGCGGCGATCCAGGAAGGGGCCGCCGCGATCGTCCTCGACATCGCCGGTCCCGCGACCGGAGTGATCGAGACCGACGACGTACGGCGCTTGGCCGCCGGCCTCCAGGTGGTACGCCTGGAAGACGGCGGCTTCGCATGGATCGAGTCAGCCGACGGGTGAACTGAGCGCGTCCATCGGCTTCGACCGGAGCGCGATCCGGCCGGTGATCGCGGTGGTCGGCAGCACCAGCAACAGGACCACGGCCACCCAGGCGAGCAGGATCCAGGCCGGGCCGGACGGGATCGGCCAGCCGCGCGTCGCGACCGCGATCGGGAGCACGGTGAACGCCGCTGCGATGAGCCCGAGGACGAGACCGAGTGCTGCGATCACGAGACCCTCGAGGGTCAGCATCCGGCTCACCTGCCGTCGCGTCGAGCCGGTCAGCCGTTGCAGCCCGAACTCCCGCCGCCGGTCCAGGACCGCGACCGCGATCGTGTTGATCGACGCGATCGCCGTGTAGCAGACGGCGATGCCAGCCAGCAGGTACGCGATCCAGGCGTCGACCCCGAGGCCGGCGTCGTACCCGGAGGCCAGCAGTTCCCGGCCGCCGACGCTCGATCCCGGCCACTCCGACAGGACCATCGACTTCATCGTGGCCTCCTTGTCGTGAGTCTTGAGGAGCAGTTGGCTGGGGAGTCCGGTCGTGGTGTGCGACGCCAGCAGTGCGGCGGGCAGCAGGATCGACTCGTAGCCGGACGGGCCCTTCGCGAGGGCGACGACCTTGAGCTTGACCAGAGCGTCGTCGCCCAGGCGTACCCCGATCTCCGATCCCACGTCGACCTTCAGCTTCTTCGCCGTACCGGGCGGAAGCGCCACGGTGTCGCCGGTCAGGTCATCGAGCGAACCCTTCGTGACCTCTCCCTTGTAGACCGGTCCGCTCAGGCCGAGCAGCGGCCACGCATCACTGGTGTGCGAGGTGTCGTACGGCTCCTCGATCCAGCCCTTGCTGCGGACCAGTTCGGACACCGCGGTGACACCGGGCAGAGACCCCGCACTGTCGGTCAGCGAGGCGGGGATCCCGCCGGACGTGCTGGTCACGACGACATCCGCGGCGAGGTTGTCGCTGTACGCCTCGACGGCCGCCTTCTGCTGCGTGGTCTGCGCGTAGATGTTGCCGAGAGCAATGGTCGTGGCGATCGTGATCGGGATCAGGATCGCGGCGAACTGGACGGCCCGGACCCGCAGGTTGATCACCGCGAGAACTCCGCTGGTCCCGCGCTTCTCGATCAGCGCGGTCAGCCGTGGCACGAGTGCCCGCTGGATCACCAGCGGTGCAAGGATCGCGACCGCGATGGACCCGGTCAGACCCGCCGGCCCGCCGATCGCCGCAGCGTTGGTGGGACTCATGAAGAGCGTGGACATCGCGATCGACACCGTCGCCCCCGCGAACACCGCGCCGATGATCAACCGGACGCGTCCCAGTGCGACCTCCGGTACGGCGGCCTCCGCCAGCGCCTGGATCGGCCGGATCCGAGCCGCGCGTCCGGCGGCGAAGCCGACCGTGATCCGCAGGACGGCGAAGGTCAGCAGAGCCGCACCCGCGAACGGCAGCGGACCCTGGTCGAACTGCAGTTGCGACGGCACGATCCCGCCATCGGCCAGCATCCCGAAGATCCAGTCACAGGCGAACCGGCCGCACAGCAGTCCGAGGACCAGGCCGATCACGCCGACCACCATCGTCTCGGCGATCACCATCTTGCCGACCTGCCGCGGCGTCGCGCCGCTGGCCCGCAGCAGCGCGAGTTCGCGCCGGCGTTGCCGGACCGACAGCCCGATCGTGGCCGAGATCACGAGTGCCATCACCACGGCCACCATCCCACCGAAGACGCCGGACATGATGATGAGCGGAAGACTGGTCGCGATCCCGCTGTACTCCGCGACACCGCGGTCGTCCCCTGCGTACGCCCGGACGCCGTCGGGTAGGCCGAGTCGCTTGGCCAGGTCACGCGCCGAGGTCCCGGCAGCCGGGAACACACCGATCGCGTCGACTCCAGGAGCCAGTTGGGCCGCATCCGCATCGGCGAAGAACACCGACGGTACGTCGACCTGACGTTGAGCGGCCGCGATTCCGGCCAGGGTGAAGGTCTGGGGCCGGCCGTTGACGGTCACGCTGATCCGGTCGCCGGGCTTGGACGCGCCGGCCAGGCGCTGATCGAGCACAACCTGGCCCGTCTGCGGCGCCTGACCCACGGTCAGTTGGTACGGCGTCAGAGGCGCGGACGACCAACCATGTCCGGCGAGTGCATCCGTGCCGGCAGTGATGACGGCCGGGAACGAGCGATCCGCGATCGCCTGCGCGACTCCCGGCGTACCGGCGAGCTTGTCCGCCAGGTCGGCGTCGACGCGGTGGCGCTCGGGGAACGCGGCCGAGCCGGAACCGTTGGGCGGGTGGTACGCCGGGTCGCCGGTGACGACGACGGGCGCGGCGGCGAGGCGCTGGGGTGGTGCGTTGAGCCGGAGGCCGGTCTCGAGCAGGCCGCCGGCCGCGCTCAGCAGGGCGCCGCCGAGCAGGACTGCGACGAGGATGGCGAGGAAGGCAGCAGTCCGGTACCGCAGGGTGGTGATGGCGAGGCGGATCATGATTCAGGTCTCCGACGGTGAGTAGCGGCCGGCGCTGAGCTGGGCGAGCTCCGCGGCGACGGCCTCTGCGGTGGGGTGGACGGTCTCCGAGACGATCCGACCGTCGACCAGGAAGACGACGCGGTCGGCGTACGACGCTGCGACCGGGTCGTGGGTGACCATCACGACGGTCTGCCCGAGTGCGCCGGCCTGGTCGCGAAGGAGTGCGAGAACGTCGAGTGCGGTGACCGTGTCCAGCGCGCCGGTCGGCTCGTCCGCGAACGTGATCGCGGCGCGTCCCGCCAGTGCCCGGGCGATCGCGACCCGTTGCTGCTGACCACCGGACAGCTCGCTCGGCCGGTGCCGGGTGCGGTCACCGAGCCCGACCCGCCGGATCACCTCGGACACCCATGCCTCGTCCGGCGATTTCCCGGCCAGCATGAGCGGCAGTACGACGTTCTGCCGGACGGTGAGGGCCGGCATCAGGTTGAAGGACTGGAAGACGAAGGCCACGTGCTCGCGCCGCAGCTCGGTCAGAGCGGTCTCGTCCAGCCCGCGCAAGGATCGTCCGGTCAGCTGGACGTCGCCGGACGTCGGAGCGTCGAGGCCGGCGGCGCAGTGCAGCAGCGTGCTCTTGCCGGAGCCGGACGGGCCCATCACCGCGGTGAAGGTGCCGGCCTCGAAGCCGTAGGTGACACCGCCCAGCGCGGTGACCGCGCCGGGACCGGTGCCGTACACCTTGCGGACGTCGGTGAGCTGGACCGGGGCGCTCATCGGGTGACCAGCACATCGGTCTTGCGGTAGTAGGACTCGTTGGTCCACCACACGATGGCGACGACCAGGCCGAGGCCGATGTCCGACCACAGCCACCACGGCCAGTCGAAGTGACCGAAGGCGGCCAGGACGACCCAGATCACGAACTGTACGACGCAGGTAAGCAGCCAGACGGCGCTGACCGCTCGCAGCGCGACGCTGAGACCGCGGGGCGGGAGCGCGTCGGCCATGCCGTCGAAGACCTGGTGGAGGTCACCGCGGGTGCGGGCCTCGAGCAACAGGTCCTGCCGGTCGCCGGCCTGCGGCGGGGTCAAGGTGCCCTTCCGGACGGCCCGGTCGAGCTTGGCGACGGCGGTACGGCGGTCGTTCTCGCTCAGGTCGACCTGGTTCGGCAGCAGCAGCGGTTCGAGCATGGTGTTCATCGGAGGATTCCTCTCGAGGGTTTGCCCTGACGGGGTTTGTCCCGACGGCTTGTCCGGACGAGAAACAGCGTATGGGTTGAACAGTTTCGTCCGCCCGGTGCTCAGGACCCGTTTCAGGGGTGGTGCTAGCACCCCTCTGGGCAGGGGCCGTGATGCGCGAAGATGGAGGGCATGACCGAGGGCCGCGGGGAGTTGCCGCCGGGGCTCGCCCTGTCCTGGGGCGTGCAGCCGGTGCAGCGGCGCGGGCCGAAGCCGGCGTTGTCGGTCGAGCAGATCGTGGCGACCGGGATCGAGTTCGGCGACAGTCACGGGTTCGAGGCGGTGTCGCTCCAGCGGATCGCGGCCCGGCTCGGCGTGAGTACGAACGCGATGTACCGCTACGTGCGGTCGAAGGACGAGCTGATCGTGCTGGTCCAGGACAAGGCTGTCGGTCCGCCGCCCGAGCTGCCGCCCGGCTGGCGGGAGGCCGCGACCGCGTGGGTCACCGCGCAGGTCGAGCTGTACGCCGAACGCCCCTGGCTGCTCGACATCCCGATTCGCGGCGCGCCCGTGACGCCGAACGTCATGCGCTGGATGGAGGCGATGCTCCAAGCCCTCGACGGCACTGGACTCAGTCAGCACGACATGCTCGGCTGCCTGATGCTCCTGGACGGATATGCCCGCAACTACGGCGTTCTGGCCCGGCAGCTCGGGGCCGCCGTGGACACGCCCGTCCAGGCCGAGCAGGTCGGCCGGTTCCTGGTGCCGCGGCTGATGGAGGGTGGCTACCCGATGCTGACCGCGCTCTACACCAATCAGGAGTACGAGGACGGCCTCGACGACGACCTGGAGTTCGGGCTGACCCGGATCCTGGACGGCATCGAGGTCCTGATCAACCGCAGGTCCTAAGGCAGGACGATCCGGACGGGACCGTTGGCGCGCGCGGCGACCCACCGCCGGTGGAATTCGCTGCCGGGGGCAACTTCCGGACGACGGTGCGGCTCCGTGCGCAGGTTGGCCGGTGCCGTGAGGGTGCTGGTCGCCGGTTGCGCCTGTACGCCTTTCGCTCGTGCCTCGGCGATCACGTCCGCGAGGGCCTGTGCGGCCGGCTTCCGCTGGTGGTCGACGGTGAACAGACCCAGGTCGTACTCGCGGTCAGGGAAGTCGAGCAGCCTGCGGTCGATGTCGTGGGATGACCACCAGGTGACGCCCCACAGTGCCGGGTTCTGGATGACCAGGTCGACCGTCCGCCGGGTGAACTCGGCCTGAAGGTCCACCGGGATGTCCGGCCCGGGTACGCCGATCTCCTGCAGCCACACGGGTCGTCGTGGGTCGAGCGAGGTCGCCGCGGCCAACTCGACCAGGTAGTCCGCGTGGCTGAGTGTGGCCGGCCCGAGGGGACCGTCCACTCGTGAGACCCCGTTGAAAACCCACGAGTGGACAGTGCTCAGGTCACCCAGTTCCACGACATCAACGGGGTGGAACGGGTGGTCGGCCTTGTACCAGGCGTCGTCGAAGACCGAGTGCAGTGCGAGTACGTCGGGTGCCGCCTTCTTCAGCGTGGTCAGCAGGTCCTGCGCCCAGCCGGTCGACGTCTCCGGGGTGGTCGCGCTGTCCGGCCAGAGATTGTTGACCTCGTTCCCGAGCGTGATCGCGAAGACGTTCGGCCGGGTCGCGACCGCGCGGCCGACGGTGTCGACGTACGTCGTCAGGCCGTCGCGAACCACGGGATCCTCGAACAGGCTGGTCTTGTGCCAGGTCAGGACCCAGGACGGCAGGAAGTCGAAGCTGGACAGGTGGCCCTGGATCAGGTCGACCGCCACGGTCAGCCCGTGCTCGGCGGCGGCGTCGATCGTGTCCAGGAGATCCTCGATCGCCTGCTCACGGATGATCGCCCGGTTCGGCTGGATCCATGGCCAGACCGGGAACACCCGGACATGGTCCAGCCCGATCCCGGCCAGATCCGCGAAGTCCCGCCGTACCGCGTCGCCGTCGTAGTCGAGCCAGCTGTAGAACCACCCGGCCGACGGAACGTGGTTCGCACCGAACCGGGGCGTGACGGGATCCGAGAGCATACAGAGGATGCTAAATCGGTTTAGGGCGTAGCGCCAAGTTTACGCCGGGGGAGCGGTGGACTCGCGGACGGTGAGGACCGGGTCGGCGGTGCGGCGGTTGACGATCCGGGTGGGATCGGCGATGACCTCGAGCAGTACCTCGGCCGCCTGCCGCCCGAACTCGAAGGTGTCGCGCGACAGCGCGGTCAGTGCCGGGTGCATCAACTGGGTCAGGATCGAGTCGTCGAAGGCCACGATGGACAGGTCGCCGGGCACCGAGACGCCCATCTCCATCGCCACCCCGAGGCCGGCCACCGCCATCACGTCGCTGTCGTAGACGATCGCGGTCGGCCGGTTCGCCTGGGACAGCAGCTTGCGGGTCGTCGCCGCGCCTTCGGCGTCACTGAAGTCCGTGGTCAGCGACGGCGCGTCGACCAGGCCGAGTCGCGGCGCCGCGTCCCGGACGGCCTTGATCCGGCGCACGGTGTGCTGGAACAGCGGCGTACCGGCGACGTGGGCGATCCGGCGATGGCCGAGGGCGGCCAGGTACTCCACGATCGACAGCATCGCGTCACGGTCGTCGGCCCAGACCGAGGCGAGCGCGCCCTTGCCGCCGCGTCCGCCGATCACCACGGCCGGCAGTTCGAGCGCCTTCAGCTCGTCGATCCGCGGGTCCTTGACCTTCAGGTCGACCAGGATCACGCCGTCGACCCGGTGCTCCGAGGCCCACCGGCGGTACACCTCGACCTCGGTCGCCGTGTCCTCGACGATCAGCAACTGCAGCGAGATCGACTCCGCGGACAGGCCGGACTGCACGCCGGACAGCAGGTGCGCGAAGAACGGCTCCACGCCGAGCGTGCGGGCCGGCCGGGCGATCACCATCCCGACCGAGTCGACCCGGGACGCGCCGAGCGCCCGCGCCGCACTGTGCGGCCGCCAGCTCATCTGTTCGGCGATCTTCAGGATCCGCTCCCGGGTCGCGTCACTGACCCCCGGCCGCCCGTTCAGCGCGAACGACACCGCCCCCTTGGACACACCCGCGCGGATCGCGATGTCGGCGATCGTCGGTCTGGCCATCTGGCACCTCCTCCACCCTTGACAGCGGATTCTACGATGTGGATAGTGCAGGAGCTATACCGGTTTATCAAACCCAGGAGAATCCATGCGTAGAGGTCGTCTGGCTCCGGTGGCAGCTCTTGCCGCCGCGGCTCTCACTCTGGCCGGTTGTGGCCTCGGCTCGTCCGACGACTCCAGTAGTAGCGGCGCCAAGCCGACCGTCGACGCCAATGCCCAGGTGACCGGCGAAGTGAGTTTCCAGACCTGGGCCCTGAAGCCGAAGTTCACCTCGTACGTCGAAGGTGTGATCAAGGCGTTCGAGGCGAAGTACCCGGGCACCAAGGTGACCTGGCTGGACCAGCCGGGCGACGGCTACGACAAGAAGGTGCTGAGCCAGGCGTCGGCCGGTCAGCTGCCCGACGTCACCAATCTCCCGCCGGACTTCGCGCTCTCGCTGGCCAAGCAGAACATGCTGCTCGACGTCGCGGCCGCCGACCCGAAGATCAAGGACGAGTACGTCGAGGGCGGCGTCCAGGCGTACCAGTACCAGGGCATGGACGGCACGTTCGGCTATCCGTGGTACCTGAACACCGACATCGACTACTGGAACGCGACCAAGTTCGCCGCGGCCGGGCTCGATGTGAAGAACCCGCCGAAGACCTTCGACGAACTGCTCGCGGCCGCCAAGGTGATGCACGACAAGACCGGCGGCAAGGAGTACCTGATGAGCCGGCTGCCCGGCATCGGTGACTTCACCAACGCCGGCGTGAAGATCCTGTCCGACGACGGCACGAAGTTCGTCTTCAACACCCCGGAGGCCGCCGCGCTGCTGGACAAGTACCGCGACGCCTACAAGGCCGGCTACCTGCCCCGCGACATCCTGACCCAGGAGTACCTGGGCAACTCCAAGCTCTTCACCCAGGGCAAGGTCGCCTGGACCACCGGCGGCGGCAACGCGATCCAGGACTTCCAGAAGGACAACCCGTCGCTGAAGGGCAAGGTCGTCCCGTCGCCCGCGCTGGACACCCCGCCGCTGTACGTGCAGGGCCTGTCGGTGTCGGCCAAGACCAACAACCAGGCGGCCGCGATCGCGCTGGCCCGCTTCGTCACCAACGCCGAGAACCAGGCCGCGTTCGCCAAGATCGTGAACATCTTCCCGTCGACCAAGGCGTCCGCGTCCGACCCGTACTTCTCGAAGAGTGACGGTACGCCGGAGAGCGACGCCAAGGTGCTCGCGTTCGAGTCGCTGGCCAAGGCGAAGGTGCTGCAGCCGCCGGTGATCAGCGGCGCGACCAACGACTTCATCGGTCAGCAGATCTCGCTCGCGATCGCCGGCAAGATGTCGTCGCAGGCGGCCCTCGACGCGGCGGTGGCGAAGGCCAACCAGCTTCTCACCCAGTAATGCGGTACAACCGTTGGTTCACCCCGTGGGTGCTGGTGATCCCAGCACTCACGTGGTTGCTGGTGTTCAACCTGTGGCCGTCGATCAACACCGTCATCCTGTCGTTCACGAACGCCAGGCCGATCGGCGGCGGCACCTTCGTCGGGCTGAAGAACTTCGAGACCCTGCTGCACGACGAGCAGCTGCGCTGGGCGTTGCTGAACAGCGTCATCTACATGGTGGTGTGCCTGCCGTTCCTGACCGTCTTCCCGCTGCTGCTCGCCGTACTGGTGGAGAAGAAGCTGCCCGGGATCACGTTCTTCCGGACCGCTTTCTACACGCCGGTGGTGGCCTCGGCCGTGGTGGTGGCGCTGATCTGGCAGTGGATCCTCGACGATCGCGGTCTGGTCAACGGACTGGCCGAGAAGCTCGGGGTCATCTCCGGTCCGTTGCCGTTCCTGTCCGACCAGTGGTTGTTGTTGCTCAGCGCAATCAGTCTGACGATCTGGAAGGGGCTCGGGTACTACATGATCATCTACCTGGCCGCCCTCGGGAACGTCGGGCGTGAACTGCACGAGGCGGCCGCGGTCGACGGAGCGGGACCGGTCCGCCGGTTCTTCTACGTGACCGTGCCGGGGGTGCGCGGGACGATGATCCTGATCTCGATCCTCATCTCGGTGTCGGCGCTGCGGGTGTTCTCGGAGTTGTTCATCCTCAGTGGTGGCAAGGGCGGTCCCGGTGGCCGGGACAACTCGGTCGTGATGCTGATCCAGCAGTACAGCCAGGGCTTCGAGGGCAACCTCGGGTACGCGTCGGCGCTGTCGATCGTGCTGTTCTTCGTCACCGTCGTACCGATGCTGGTGCTGGCCCGCCTGAACCGTCGAGGAGCGGAAGCATGACCACAGTGACTGATCCGGTGCGGCCTGTGGTCAAGGAGTCTTCGGGTCCTCCGGCCGGTCGCCGTCGCGGATCCTTCGGGTTCAACACCGTCTCGCCACGGGAGAAGGTGGTCCGGTACCTGCTGCTCGTGTTCGTGCTGCTGATCACGATCGGGCCGTTCCTGTGGCAGCTGTCCACGTCGCTGAAGGGATCCGGGGAGGACATCTACACCCGGATCCCGAAGCTGCTGCCGGCCCAGCCGACGTTCGACCACTACAAGGCCGTGACCGACACGATCCCGGTCTGGGACTACGCCCGGAACTCGCTGGTCGTCGCCGTACTCGTGGTCGGCGGCAATGTCCTCGGTGCGTCGCTGGCCGGCTTCGCGTTGTCCCGGTTGCAGTTCCGCGGCCGCAAGTTGGTGCTCGGGCTGTTCCTGGCCACGCTCGTCCTGCCGGGTGAGGTCACGATCATCTCGCAGTACGTGACGGTGCGGGAGTTCGGACTGGCGAACACGCTGTTCGGCGTCGCGCTGCCCGGCATGATCGGCGCCCTGAACGTGCTGCTGATGTACAACGCGTTCCGGTCGCTGCCGATCGAGGTCGATCACGCGGCGATCGTGGACGGCGCGAATGCGTGGCAGCGGTTCGTCTACATCGGGCTGCCGTCGGTGCGCGGAACCATCAGCGTGGTGGCGATCTTCGCGTTCATCGGCGCGTGGGACGACTTCCTCTGGCCGCTGATCGTGCTCACCGACCCGGACAAGTACACCCTGACCGTCGGACTGCAGTACCTGTCCGGCACGTTCAGCAACAACCCTCGCCTCATCGCCGCGGGCACCATGATCGCCTTCATCCCGATCGTGATCGTCTTCGCGACCCTCCAACGCTTCTTCTTCAAGGGCGTCGAAGAAGGCGCCGTCAAGGGCTGACCTTCCTGTCAGTCAGCATGATCGGGTAGGAGACGTACCGCAGCTGAGGGAGTACCTCCATGAGACCAGTCCGCATCGGTGCCCAGGTGGCACCGCAGCGCGCCGAGTACGCCGCGATCCGCCGGGCCGCCGCCGAGGTCGAGGACCTGGGCGCGGACATCCTGTTCACCTGGGACCACTTCTTCCCGCTGGGCAAGGTGGCCGAGGGCAAGCACTTCGAAGGCTGGACGATTCTCGCCGCGTGGGCCGAGCAGACGTCCCGGATCGACCTCGGGGTTCTGGTCAGCTGCAACACCTACCGCAACCCTGACCTGCTGGCGGACATGGCCAGGACCGTCGACCACATCAGCGGTGGGCGGGTCGTGTTCGGGATCGGTGCCGGCTTCAAGGAACGCGAGTTCCTCGAGTACGGGTACGAGTTCCCGTCCCCCGGGCGCCGGGTGGCCGAACTCGCCGATGCCCTGCCGCGGATCGAGAAGCGCCTCGCCGCGCTGAACCCGCCGCCGGTCGGCCCGATGCCGATCCTGATCGCCGGTGGTGGCGAGCAGAAGATGCTCCGCGTCGTCGCCCGGCACGCCGACATCTGGAACACCTTCGCCGAGGGCGAGGACCTGGTGCGAAAGCTCGGTCTGCTCGACAGGTACTGCGCCGAGATCGGCCGCGACCCGGCGACGATCGAGCGCTCCGTCCATGTCGGCGGCGATCCGTGGCAGGTCGGTCCGCCGCTGCGTGAGCTCGGCGTCAGCCTGTTCACGGTCTCCACCAGCGGCCCCGACTACGACCTCGACACCATCCGCCGCTGGATCGCCTGGCGCGACGAACAGAACGCCTGACGCTCATCCTCGCCCCCGAGGACTCGTAACGGGTTACCTGCCGGCAGCTGTTGGGTGGACTTGGCCGGTGTATTTCTCGCCGGGGCCCTGGCCTGGCTCGTCGGGGACGGTCGAGGATTCCTTGAAGGCGAGTTGCAGGGAGCGGAGGCCGTCGCGGAGGGGAGCGGCGTGGTGGTGGCCGAGGCTGGGGGCCGAGGCGTCGAGGAGGCCGGCCAGTGCGTCGATGAGGGAGCGGGCCTCGTCGAGGTCCTTGTGGTCGGGGAGGTCTTCGGCGAGGCCGAGGTTGACGGCGGCGGCGCTCATCAGGTGGAGGGCAGCGGTCGAGATGATCTCCACGCTGGGTACGTCGGCGATGTCGCGCGACACCGTCGACAGTGGGTCGGGCGTGGGGCCGGACTGCGAAGTGGCACCTGAGTCGGTCATGCTGCTACTCTTACACGGCGACCGACCTGGTCTGATGGTGACCCCTGAGCGGAATACTCGAGGCGATCCAGAGGTTCAAGTCTAAGCGGAGGGCCACCTCCCACCCAGTCGATGCACAGTCGGCGGGTCCCGGTCACGCTGAGAGATTCTGGAGGACATCCGGAGAATCGAAGCGATCGTACGGCGTACCACCCGGAGGGGTTGGGGCGTCGTCGATCTGGGAATTGGGCCTTCGTGTGAATCGCACGAGGGCCTTTGTCGTTCCCGGGCTCTCACCGCGATCACGAGGTGGCACCGAAACGAGCACAACCCAGGAGGACCCATCACCATTGAACTGCGCGTCAACGAGCGCATCCGCGTTCCCGAGGTGCGACTGGTCGGACCGAACGGTGAGCAGGTAGGCATCGTCCGGATCGAGGACGCACTTCGGCTGGCACAGGAGGCCGACCTCGACCTGGTCGAGGTCGCTGCGACCGCAAGGCCTCCGGTCTGCAAGCTGATGGATTTCGGCAAGTACAAGTACGAGACCGCGCAGAAGGCGCGCGAGTCCCGCCGGAACCAGACCAACACGGTCATCAAAGAGATGAAGCTTCGGCCGAAGATCGACCCGCACGACTACGAGACCAAGAAGGGTCACGTCGTCCGGTTCCTGCGTGCCGGTGACAAGGTCAAGATCACCATCATGTTCCGCGGACGTGAGCAGTCCCGCCCGGAGCTCGGCTTCCGGCTGCTGCAGCGGCTGGCCGAGGACGTGAGCGAGCTCGGCTTCGTCGAGTCCTCGCCGCGGCAGGACGGCCGGAACATGATCATGGTGCTCGGACCGCACAAGAAGAAGTCCGAGGCGCGCGTGGACGTGGAGGCCGAGAAGGCGAAGAAGCAGGCCGAGCGTGAGGCTGAGCACCAGGCGGAGCGCGCCGAGCGCGCCGAGCAGGTTCAGGCGCACGAGGCCGAGCGAGCCGCCGGCTCCACGAAGAAGCCGAAGGGTCCGGCAGACAACCTCGACCCGGAGTGACGTGATTGCTCCGGCCGGCCGTGAGGACAGCCGGAGCACGGCACCGAGTTCGAGTCAACGAAAGAACAACAGGAGTACATAGCCATGCCGAAGATGAAGACCCACTCGGGGATGAAGAAGCGCGTCCGGATCACGGGCTCGGGCAAGGTCCGCCGCGAGCAGACCGGTATCCGCCACCTCGCCGAGGCGAAGTCGTCCAAGCGCAAGCGCCGTCTGAGCGGCACCGTCGAGGTCGCGCCGTCGTACGCGAAGAAGGCCAAGAAGCTTCTCGGCATCTGAGCACCGCCCTTCCCCCCGAACATCCCCGCCGAGTGGGCCCAGTCCGTCTCCGGCGCAGAAATACAAGGAGTAACACCTCATGGCACGCGTGAAGCGGGCAGTCAACGCCCACAAGAAGCGCCGGGTCGTACTCGAGCAGGCCAGCGGTTACCGCGGCCAGCGCTCGCGGCTGTACCGCAAGGCCAAGGAGCAGGTCACCCACTCGCTCGTCTACGCCTACCGTGACCGCAAGGCGCGCAAGGGCGACTTCCGCAAGCTGTGGATCCAGCGGATCAACGCTGCGGTCCGGGCCGAGGACCTGACCTACAACCGGTTCATCCAGGGCCTGCGGCTGGCCGAGGTCGAGGTGGACCGCAAGATCCTCGCCGACCTGGCCGTCAACGACCCGGCCGCGTTCTCCGCGCTGGTGCAGGTGGCCAAGGCCGCCCTGCCGGCCGACGTGAACGCGCCGAAGAGCGACGCCGCGGCCTGATCCACCACCCTTCTCAAGTAGCACTCGAGTGGCGAGCCCTGGTCTGCTGACCGCACAGTCCGTGCGGATCAAGCAGGCCCGGCGGCTCGCCACACGTGCGTTCCGGCGCAAGTCCGGCCGGTTCCTGGTGGAGGGCCCGCAAGCGGTCCGCGAGGCGCTCGAACATCGCGAACTCGTCCTCGAGGTGTACGCCGAACCGGACGTCGCGACCCGGCATCGCGATCTGCGCGACCTGGCCGGCGCCGCGGGCGTCGCGTGGTTCGAGGTCAACCGGGCCGCCATCGAAGCCCTCAGCGAGACGGTCACCTCGCAGGGCGTGGTCGCCGTCTGCTCGCTCGTCAACGTCCAGTTGGAGCTGGGACCCACCACGAAGCTGGTCGCGGCCGGCGTGCAGGTCCGGGACCCCGGCAACGTCGGCACCCTGATCCGGACGGCGGACGCAGCCGGGGCGGATGCCGTCGTACTGTCGTCGGAGTCCGTCGACCCGCACAACCCGAAGGCGGTCCGGGCCAGCGTCGGCAGCATCTTCCACGTGCCGATCACGACCGACGTCGACATCCACGAAGCCGTCAAAGCCTGGCGTGATCACGGCCTGCAGGTGCTGGCAGCCGACGGGTACGGCGCCAGCGACCTGGACACCTGTATCGACGACGGCACCCTCGCCAAGCCCACCGTCTGGCTGTTCGGCAACGAGGCGCACGGACTGCCCGACGGGTTCGACGCGATCGTCGACCGTTCGGTGAAGGTCCCGATCTACGGCCGGGCCGAGTCGCTCAACCTCGCCACCGCCGCGGCCGTCTGCCTCTACGCGTCGGCCCGCGCCCAGCGGCGTACCGCTACTTCGTAACGCGGGTCGCGAGGCCGTCGAGGAGAGCGTCGAGGCCGAACACGAAGTTCTCGGTGAGGCTGGAGTCGAGACCGAGCGAGGTCCGGCGGCGGACCGACTTCTGCATCTCCGGGTACTCACTGGCCACGGCCTGAGCCTGCTCCATCATCTCGCTGACCCAGGTCTCCTCGGACCTGCCGGACTTGCGGACCATCTCGCGGGTGGCGACCTCGGCGCTGACCGTGCCGAGGACGTACGACATCACGCTGCTCATCGCCAGGTCGATGTCGCGGTCGGCGAAGCCGCCCGCCTCGAACAGCACCAGGCCGCGGGACCCGAGCGACATCGCGTTCGGGCCGAGGCTCGGCCGGGTGTACATCACCTCGGGCAGCCACGGATGCCGCAGCACCGCGGACCGCAGGCTGTGCCCGAACAGCATCGCCCCGCTCCGCCACCCGGCCAGCTCCGGCTCGGGGACGTCGATCTCGCCCCACACCTCGTCGATGAGCAGGTCGACCAGGTCGTCCTTGGTCGGCACGTGCCAGTAGAGGCTGGTCGCGCCGGCATCGAGCCTGGCCGCCAGCTTGCGCATGCTCAGCCCGGTCACGCCTTCGGAGTCCAGGATCGCCATCGCGGTCTTCACGATCTGCTCCCGGCTGAGAGTCTCGCGCGGCGGTGCCTTGCGTTCCCGGGTCCAGATCGGTTCCTTCATGCCGCCATGCTACTCAGGACTCGCACACTGTACGAGCTTGTCGTACAGTGTGCGAGTGACTAGTACACCGTTCGAGTCCACCGCGACCGGTCATCCGCGACGCTGGTGGATCCTGATGATCCTGTGCTTGTGCCTGCTGGTGCTCGTCGTCGACAACACCGTGCTCAACCTGGCGATCCCCTCGCTGATGCGGGATCTCGACGCGACACCGGCGGACATCCAATGGGTGATCGACGCCTACATCCTGGCGTTCGCCGGCCTGCTGCTGACTGCGGGCAGCCTGTCCGACCGGTTCGGCCGGCGGAAGATGCTGCTGCTCGGCCTCGCACTGTTCGGCGTGGCTTCGGTCCTGGCCACGCTGGCCGAGACGCCGTGGCAGCTGATCGCCTGCCGCGGGCTGATGGGTGTCGGCGGGTCGCTGTTGATGCCGAGCACGCTGTCGCTGCTGTTCACGGTGTTCCCGCCGGAGGAGCAGCGCAAGGCGATGGCCGGCTGGTCGATGGTCGCGATGGTCGGTGTGATCGCCGGTCCGACGGTCGGCGGAGTGCTGCTGAACCACTACTGGTGGGGCTCGATCTTCCTGCTGAACGTGCCGATCGCAATCCTGGCGATCATCGGCACCCTCGCTCTGATCCCCGAGTCGCGTGGACCGGCCCGGGAGGTCGACCCGGCCGGTGCGGTGCTGTCGATCATCGGCATGGCCGCCATCGTCTGGGCGATCATCTCGATCCCGGCCGACGGGATCGGCTCGGCGAAGGTGCTCGGTGGGCTGGCGGTCGGTGTGATCGGTCTGGCCGGGTTCGCCCTGTGGGAGAAGCGAAGTGAGCACCCGATGGTGCCGCTCGCGCTCTTCCGGGACCGCAACTTCAGTGGCACGAGCTTCTCGATCGTGCTGCTCTCGTTCACCGCCGGCGGACTGCTGCTCGCGCTGACGCAGTACCTGCAGTTCGTCCTCGGCTACACCCCGCTGAAGGCCGGCCTCGCGCTGATCCCGTACGCCGTCGCGGCCACGGTGTTCAACGGTCTCGGGGCGACACTCGGCAAGAAACTGGCGGACCGGACGCTGATCGTGATCGGTCTGGCGGTCATCGCCGGAAGCTTCGGCATCCTCACCCAGGTGTCCGACTCGACCGGTTACGGCCTGCTGATCGTCGGGCTGCTGGTCATGGGGGTCGGCGGCGGTCTGGCCGGACCCGCGGCGTACACGCTGCTGATGTCGGCGGTCCCGCCGGACCACCGCGGCGTCGGTTCGGCCATGAATGACACTGTCCAGCAGACCGGTGCCGCTCTGTCGGTCGCCGTACTGGGCAGTGTCCTGGCGGCCGCCTACTCTTCGTCCCTGCCGGACTCGGTCCCGGAACCGGCCCGCAAGTCGATCGCGGACACCATCGCCCTCGGCCCGGACTTCCTGGACGGCGCACGCACCGCCTTCACCAAGGCGATGTCGATCTCGATGACGGTCGGCTGGATCGGCGCCCTGGCCGGTGCCGTGGTCGCGTTGCTCGTCCTGCCCAGGCGCCGGAGCGACAACGCGCCGGAGGAGCCGGTGCCGGCAGCGACCGCGGACACACCTTCCTGATCCCGGTACCCCGCCCCGGCACTCCAGCGCCGGGGCGGGTCGCCGCTGGATGGACAGCCGATTCACGCTTGGCGGGTCAAGGTTCCTAGACTGCAATCCGCAGAAGTTCCGAATCGAGAGCGAGCCATGTCCGGTCCCAACACTGATTACGACCCGGTCGAAGTGACGCCGTTGCACGCCGAAGAGGTGGAGCGGACCCGCGACGAGGCGCTGCAGGCCTTTACCGAGGCGGCCGATCTGGCCGCGCTGCAGGACGCGAAGGGCACGCATCTCGGAGAGAAGTCGCCGATCGCGCTCGCCAACCGGGAGATCGGCGCGCTGCCGCCGCAGGCCCGCAAGGAGGCCGGGCAGCGGATCGGTGCGGCCCGGAAGGCGATCAACGAGGCCTTCGCCGGCCGGCTCGCCGTACTGGAGGCCGAGCACGAGGAGCGGATGCTCGCCACCGAGCGGGTCGACGCGACGCTGCCCTGGCACACCCCGGAGCTCGGCGCGCGGCACCCGTTGTCGCTGATCTCGGAGCAGGTCGCCGACGTGTTCACCGCGCTCGGCTGGGACGTCGCCGAAGGCCCCGAGGTCGAGGCCGAGTGGCTGAACTTCGACGCACTGAACTTCCAGCCGGACCACCCGGCCCGGCAGATGCAGGACACCTTCTTCGTCGAGCCGGCCGGCTCCGGGACCGTGCTGCGGACCCACACCTCGCCGGTGCAGGCGCGCTCGATGCTGACCCGCAAGCCACCGATCTACGTGGTCGTCCCGGGCCGGGTGTTCCGCACCGACGAGCTGGACGCGACGCACACGCCGGTCTTCCACCAGGTCGAAGGCCTGGTGGTGGACGAGGGCATCACTCTCGCGCATCTGAAGGGCACGCTCGACCACTTCGTCGTCTCGATGTTCGGCGAGGGCCTGGAGGCCCGGCTGCGGCCGAACTTCTTCCCGTTCACCGAGCCGTCGGCCGAGGTGGACCTGAAGTGCTTCGTCTGCCGCGGCGCGTCCGTCGGCAACCCGGACCGCCCGTGCCGCACCTGTGGCAGCGAGGGCTGGATCGAGTGGGGTGGCTGCGGCGTGGTGAACCCGCGCGTCCTGCAGGCCTGCGGCATCGACACCGACCGGTACTCCGGTTTCGCGTTCGGGATGGGCCTGGAGCGGACGCTGATGTTCCGCAACGGGGTCGAGGACATGCGGGACATGGTCGAGGGCGACGTGCGGTTCAGCCGCCAGTTCGGGATGGAGATCTGATGCGGGTCCCACTGTCATGGCTTCGTGAGTACGTCGACCTCCCGGCCGAGGTCACCGGCCGCGATGTCGGGGAGAAGCTGATCCGGGCCGGCCTCGAGGTCGAGACCGTCGAGGAGTCGGACCTGACCGGGCCACTGGTGGTCGGCAAGGTGCTGACGTACGAGGACGAGCCGCAGAAGAACGGCAAGACGATCCGCTGGTGCTCGCTGGACATCGGCAAGGACGAGCCGCAGTGGGTCGTCTGCGGTGCGAACAACTTCGAGGTCGGCGACCTGGTCGTCGTCGTCCTGCCGGGTGCGGTGCTGCCGGGCGGGTTCGCGATTTCCGCGCGGAAGACGTACGGCCATGTCTCCAGCGGCATGATCTGCTCCAGCTCGGAGCTCGGTCTCGGTGACGACGGCTCGCACGGCATCGTCGTCCTGGAGCCGGGTGAGGCCGTGCCGGGTGACGACGCGATCGAGTTGCTGGCCCTGCGCGACGACGTACTCGACATCGCGGTCACGCCGGACCGGGGCTACTGCCTGTCGATCCGTGGCGTCGCCCGCGAGGCGGCCACGGCGTACGGCGTGGAGCTCAAGGATCCGGCCGGTCTGACGCTGACCGGCTCGGGCCAGGGCGGTTACCCGGTGCGGGTGGACGACCCCGAGGCGTGCAGCGTGTTCGTCACCCGCACGGTGACCGGTATCGACCCGAAGGCGCTGTCGCCGCGCTGGATGCAGAAGCGGCTGCTCGCGTCCGGGATGCGGCCGATCTCGATCGGCGTCGACATCACCAACTACGTGATGCTCGAGCTCGGTCAGCCGATCCACGGCTACGACAAGGCCCGGCTGAGCGGCGAGATCGTCGTACGCCGGGCGACCGCCGGCGAGAAGCTGATGACGCTGGACGACCAGACCCGCGAGCTGGACGCCGAGGACCTGCTGATCACCGACGACTCCGGCCCGATCGGCGTCGCCGGGGTGATGGGTGGTGCATCCACCGAGATCTCGGACGCGACCACCGATGTGGTGATCGAGGCCGCGCACTTCCACCCGATCGTGATCGCGCGCGCGTCGCGGCGGCACAAGCTGTCGTCCGAGGCGTCCCGGCGGTTCGAGCGCGAGGTCGACCCGCTGCTGCCGCGGTACGCCGCTCAGCGCGTCGCCGACCTGCTCGCCGACCTGGCCGGCGGCACGATCGAGGCCGACGAAACCGTCGTCGACACCCACGCACTGCCGGAGCCGGCGACGATCCGGGCCGACCATGCTGCCCGCGTCGCTGGTGCCCCGATCACGCTCGGGGAGACGGTCCGCCACCTGGAGTCGGTCGGCTGCACGGTGGCACCGGCCGCCGCAGACGCCGTGGCGACCCCGCTGGCGGCCGGCGCTCACGCCTCGGCGCTGGCCGAGGCCGGCGTGACCACGGTCGACGGGCGAGAGCTCGCCGGGGACGACCTGTTGAGTGTGACGCCGCCGTCGTGGCGGCCGGATCTGCAGGATCCGAACGACTTCGCCGAGGAAGTCATCCGCCTGTTCGGCTACGACAACGTCCCGTCGATCCTGCCGTCCGCGCCGGGTGGTCAGGGTCTGACCGTGGCGCAGCGCCGTCGCCGCCGGGTCGCCACCGCGCTGGTCGGCGCCGGCCTGACCGAGGTCGTGTCCTACCCGTTCACCGGTGAAGCGGACTTCGACGCGATGGGCCTGCCCGCCGACGACCCGCGTCGTACGACGGTCAAGCTGGTCAACCCGATCTCCGACGAAGAGCCGTCGATGCAGACCATGCTGCTGGCGACGCTGCTGCGGACCGCCGAGCGCAACGTCGGCCGTGGCGCCACCGATCTGGCCATCTTCCAGACCGGTCTGGTGTTCCTGCCGAAGGGCGAGTCGAAGCCGGCGCCGCTGCTGCCGGTCGAGCAGCGCCCGAGCGACGCCGAGATCCAGACCCTGAACGACGCGCTCCCGGACCAGCCGCTGCACGTCGGGGTGGTGCTGACCGGTGCGCGGACGCCGACGGGCTGGTGGGGCAAGGGTCAGCCGGTCGGCTGGGCCGACGCCGTGCAGCTCGCCCGGACCATCGCATCGGCCGTCGGCGTCGAGCCGAAGGTGCGCAACGGCGAGCAGGCACCGTGGCATCCGGGCCGGTGTGCGGAGTTCTCCGTCGACGGCAAGGTCGTCGGTCATGCCGGTGAGCTGCATCCGAAGGTGTGTCAGGCGTTCGGGCTGCCCGCGCGGTCGAGTGCGGTAGAGCTCGACCTGGAGGCCCTGATCACGGCCGGCCCGGCGTCGATCGCGGCACACCCGTTCTCGTCGTACCCGGTGGCCAAGGAGGATGTGGCGCTGATCGTCCCAGCCGACGTGGCCGCGGCGGAGGTCGAGGCGGCGCTGGTCGAGGGCGCCGGCGAGTTGCTGGAGTCGGTCCGGCTGTTCGACCTGTACACCGGCGAGCAGATCGGCGAGGGCAAGAAGTCGCTCGCGTTCGCGCTGCGCTTCCGGGCGGCGGACCGGACGCTGAAGGAGAACGAGGTGGCCGACGCGCGGCAGGCCGCGGTCCAGGTCGCCGTCGATCGCTTCGGCGCCGTCCAGCGGGTCGGCTAGTCGTATGGCCGGGCCGGGGCACCCGCGGGTGGCGGTCGCCGCGCCCAACCTGGCGGCGGCCGACGCGGGGGTCCGGGTCGCGGCCGAGGGTGGCAACGCGGTGGATGCCGCGATCGCGGCCACCCTGGTGACGATGGTGAACGAGATCGGCGTGGTCTCGCCGGCCTCGGGCGGCTTCGTCACCCTGCAGGTCGCCGGCGGCGATGCCGTCACCATCGACGGCTGGGTGGAGATGCCCGGCCGCGGTCTGCCCGCGGAGCGGTTCGGCCAGGGCGTCTGGGACGTCACCACCGATTACGGCGGCGGAACGACGACGACCGTCGGCCACGGGTCGGTCGCGACTCCCGGCGGGATGAAGGCACTCGACCTGGCCCATCGCCGATCGGGGAAGGCGCCCTGGCGCGAGGTCGTCCAGCCCGCGATCGACGTCGCCCGCAACGGGTTCCCGCTGAGCCGGACGTCGGGCTACTACCTCGGCTTCACCCACGAGATCATCTTCGGCTGGCACCACCCGAGCCATCGGGTCGTGCACGAGGAAGACGGTTCGGTGATCAAGGCCGGCACCACGTTGGTGATCCCCGAGTTGGCCGAAGCGCTCGAACTCATCGCCCGCGACGGCGCCGAGACCATGTACACCGGTCAGCTCGCCCAGCTGCTCATCCACGACATGGCCGAGAACGACGGCATCCTGACTGCCGAGGACCTGGCGGCGTACGAGGCCGTCGTACGCCCAGCGCTGATGGTCCGGCAGAACGGGTGGCGGCTGGCGACCAACCCGCCACCGGCCGTCGGGGGAGTGGCCGTCGCCGCGATGCTCGCGTTGCTCGACGGCGTACCCGCGGACGGCAGCTGGAACCAGTCCGAGCTCGAGCGGCTCGTCGAGGTGCAGCACGCCGTACTCGGGCAACGGCTCGCGGAGCTCGACGGGGAGGACCTGCGGCAGCTGGAGAGCAAGAAGCTGCTGGATCTCGCCGCGGCTGGTGACCTGCGTGCACTGAGCTCACCCAGTACGGCGACTGTCTCGGTGGTCGACGACGAAGGCGATGCCTGCGCGATCACGGTCTCGTCCGGCTACGGATCCGGCGTACTGACACCAGGCACCGGCATCTGGCTGAACAACGCGCTCGGTGAGCAGGAGTTGCTGCACGGCGGACCGCACAGCCTGGCGCCCGGGACACGGCTGACCTCCAACATGGCGCCGAGCGTGGCCCGCCGCGACAGCGACGGCGCGGTGCTCGCGATCAGCTCACCCGGATCGGACCGGATCCCGACCGCGCTGGCCCAGGTGTACGCGCTTTACACGCACGGCGGCCTGCCGCTGGCCGACGCCGTCGAGCACCCGCGGCTGCACGTGCGGGTCCGGCAGGACGTGGTGGTCGACTACGAGGACGACCTCCCGGTGTCCGGCACGACCTCGCTGCCGACCCGGCCGATGCCGCCGCACTCGATGTACTTCGGCGGTGTCGCGGCCGCGTTCTGGGATCCGGCCGACGGGCTGGTCGCGGTCGGCGATCCGCGGCGGACCGGCGGGGTCGCCATCTCGCCGCCGACCTGAGCGCGTCTTGAGTAAGGTCATCCCTTCGGCCGTTCGAACTGGAAGGTCTGCAGACCATGCCGGACCCTGAGCTCTCCGTCGTCGTACCGATGTACGACGAGGAAGAGGTGCTGCCGATCCCCTTCGAGCGGATGCACCCGCTGCTGAACGGACTCGGGATCAGCTACCAAGGACATCAGGAATCGGTACACCACCGATGAAGCGGTCCCTCCCCTGGCTGCTGCCGTTCCTGGTCGCGGTCATCGGGCTGCTCTCGGTCGACGTCGGACCCGGCCCCATCGTCAAGTACGCCGTCTACTTCGCGCTGGCGATCGCACTCCCGGGCACTCTCCTCCTGCGCGCGGCCTGGCGTAGTACGGGCAACTGGGCGGAGGACCTCGGCCTCGGCTCCGTCGTCGGTGCGACCTGGCAGCTGATCGGCTGGGCTCTGTTCACCGCACTCGGCTGGCAGCGCTGGCTCATCATCTGGCCCTTGCTGGTGCTGATCGCCTTCGTCTCGGTACGGCGCCTGCGCGAGTGCTGGCGTATCGCCGACCCGAAGCCACTGCCCGTCGCGTGGACCTGGGCACTGGCCGTGTCGGCGACGGTCATGGTCGGCGCGACCACCGTCGGCGTGCTGGCGTACCACCCGATGCCGCCGGACGGGTCGGCGTACTACCCGGACCTGCTCTACCACCTGTCACTGGTGAACGAGTTGACGCGGTCGGTGCCGCCGGAGTTGCCGCAGGTGGTGGGGGAGCGGCTGGAGTACCACTGGTTCGCGGACGCCGACATGGCCGGGGCCGTGGACATCACCCGGTTGACGCCGATGATCGTGCTGTTCCGGTTGTGGCTGCTGCCGTGGCTGGTCGTCGTACTGCTGGTGTGCGCGACGCTGGCGCGGACCGTGAGTCGCACCTGGTGGACCGGCCTGCTCGCGGCCATCGCCCTGGCCGCGCCGCAGTTGTACTTGTTCTTCGACACGAGTGTGAATCTGGCGCCGCCGGTCAGCTTCCTGAGTCCCTCGCAGACGTTCGGGCTGGTCGCCTGTGTGACCGCGGCGGTGTTGCTGATCGAGCTGTTGTTCAGGAACGCCGGGGGCTGGTTGTGGGTGGTCGCGATCGCGGTCGCGATCGTCGGCGGTGGGTCGAAGCCGACGGTGCTGCCGCTGCTTGTCGCGGGCGTCGGGCTGGCCGCGGTGTTCCTGCTCGTGACGACCCGGCGGGTGCCGCGGCGGATCATCGTCGCCGGTGTCGTGCTCGTGGCGGTCGGCGTTGGAACGTTGCTGACGGTTGCCGGGAGCACCAATGGTTCGAGCCTGCAGTTCCTTGCGGTCCTCAAGTCGCTGCCCGTCTACACGGCCGCGACCGGTGATACGACGCCACCGGGGGAGGGCGGTCTGATCCTGCCGGGGCTGGCGCATGGTGCGGTGATCGGGACGCTGACGCTGGTACTCGCCGTACTGCTCACGCTCCAGGCGATGGCGTGGGCCGGTTTCGGCGTCGCGGGCCGGCGGGATCCGGTCGCGTGGTTCCTGCTCGGTGCGATGATCGCCGGCTGGGCGGGGTACCTCCTGATCGACCATCCGTCGGTGAGCGAGTCCTACTTCATCTACACCGCCGCGCCGTTCAGTCTGGCGGCAGCGGGATGGTTCGCCGCCGTCAGTGTGCGTGCGGCCGAACGGCCGATCCCGGTGGCGGTCACGGCGTTCATCGTGTCGGTGGTCTGTGCTGGTCTGCTGGTGTGGGCGAGAGGTGTGCCGGCCGCTTCGCCGGGCCGTCAACTGTGGCTGAGCACGCGCGTGCTGCTCGTCGTACTGGCGTTGACGGTCGTGCTGCTGCTGGTGTGGCGACTGTTCTTCCGGCAGGCGGGTGGCGGGTTGCTCGTCGTACTGATGCTGCTGGCGATCTCGCCGATCAGTTCGTTCCTGCAGAGCGCGACGCATGGGGACACCGAGAAGTCGCAGACGAACCGGGCGCCTCACTGGTGGGTGTATCGGGACGAGACGTTGGCGGCGTTGTGGCTCGAGAAGCACTCCGCGCCGACCGATGTCGTTGCCACGAACACCTGGTGTCGACCGGCCGGACCGCAGACGCCCGGCTGTGATGCCCGCGGCTATCTCGTCAGTGGTATCGCTGGTCGCCGGACGTTGATGGAGGGCTGGGCGTACACGAACCAGGCGATGGCCGAGCAGGGTGCCGGCGGCCACCGGTACATCGAGCAGCCGTCGCCCTGGCCCGAGCGAGTCACGCTCACCACCGAGGCCCTCGCCACGCCGACGCCGGACCGCCTCCGCCGGCTCCGCGACGAGTACGACGTCCGCTGGCTGTACGCCGACGCCCGCGACGGGACCGTGTCCACCGAGCTCGACCGGCTGGCCACGTTGCGACACAGCATCGGCAAGGTCCGGATCTACGACCTCGGAGAGTGATTAGCCCGTAACATTGGGCCAGCGTAGGCCGTTACTTCTACGCTGGCCCGCCCGCCCCGCGGCCGAAGCATGCGGAAACGTGATTGCTCGGGAGGGCTGCACATGCGGGCGACGCGACCGGGCGCATCCATTCTGTTGGTGTTGGGCCTGCTGGCCCTGCCGTGCGTGGACGCAACCGCCTATGAAGTGCCTTCGGCGCCTTTCGTGCAGGGGGACTCGGCGACTGCGGTGATGCCTGGGTCGGGACTGAAGCAGACGATCACCGTGACGGGGCCGACGGAGTTGGTGGATGCGACGACGGCGGGAGTGCGGGGGACCGGGCCGACCACGTACGCGCCGCCGATAGCGCGCACGACGCCGGCTGAGGATCTCGTGGTGAAGACCGGGACCTGCGCGTCCACCGGAGGTTGTGGCGACCGCGGCACGGTGACGATCGCGTTCTCAGAGCCGGTCCGCAACCCGGTGCTCCATCTGGCCGGGATCGGCGGCGCGGTCACGCAGACCGTGAGCGACAAACCCACCGCGCAGTCCGAGCTGCACTCGGTGCTCAAGCTCACCACCGCCGGCCTCAGCCTGACGAAGGTCGGCCAGGGCAACAATCTCGCCGTCACCAGCGACACGATCACCGCCGCGAACCATGACGCCGGCCCGAACTGCAGCAACACCAAGACCGGCGCCGGCGGCCCCGACGCCACCGCAAGCGCCGCCTGCGGTTCCGTCCGGATCAACGGCGTCGCCACCAAGCTCAGCTTCGACGTGACCGCGATCTTCACCAAGCACCCGAAGCTCCCGGCGTTCAACACCCCGACCTCCGGCGACGCGTTCTCCGTGCTCGCGTCCACCGGCGAGGACTTCGGCGACGCCGCAGCGTCGTACGGCGCTGCCTGGTCGGTGCTCAGCGACGTACACCTCGGCAAGGACGCGACCGAGGACAACGCGACCGTTGCCAACGGCACCACCGGTCTTCAGGCGCCGGATCAGGCTGACGACGGCGTCACGTTCAAGCCGCTCCGCACGAACGCGACCGCCTACTCCGCGAGCGTCGCCCTCAGCGGCGCGTCCAAGGCGGGCCGGGTCTGCGCGTGGATCGACGTCGACCGCAACGGCTCCTTCCAACCCGCCGAGCGCGCGTGTACGACGTTCGCCTCCGGTCAGAGTGCGGCCACCCTCAACTGGACCAAACTCGCCCGCCCGACGGCGGGAGCGTCGTACGCGCGGGTGCGCATCGGCTACAACGACTCACAGGTGGAGAAACCGACCGGTGCTGCGGACGCCGGTGAGGTCGAGGACCACCCGATCACCATCGCGCCACCGCCTCCGCCGATCCTGCTCGACGACACCGCGACGACCGAGTTCAACACCGGACGGATCATCGATGTGCTCGGCAACGACAAGCCCGGCGACCCGGACGCGCCGCTCAAGCCGGGCTCGCTCTGCCTCGTCGACGGCACCAAGTGCGTCGAGATGGTCAACGTCGTCGGCCAGGCCAAGTACGTCGCCAGGTCCGACGGCAAGATCGACGTCGACCCGGTCCCGGGCTTCGTCGGCAAAGCCAAGCCGGTCACCTACCGGGTTGCCGACAGCAACGGCAGTACGGCGACCGCGACGCTGACCGTCAGCGTCGCGCTGCCCGCCGGTCCGGTCGCCACGCCTGACACCGCGACCACGCCGCAGAACGTCAGCATCGCGCTGAAGCCGCTCGCCAACGACCACGCCGCCCCTGGCGTCTCCCTGGTCGCCGGCTCCGTCGTACTCCGTGACCCGGCCGACGCGACATTCAAGAAGACGGTGGTCATCCCCGGCGAGGGCGAGTACGCCGTCAAGCCCAGCGGCGCCGTGGACTTCGTGCCGAAGCCGCAGTTCACCGGTGTCGGTACGTCGATCGGCTACCGCGTCACCGACACCACCAAGCAGACCGCCGAGTCCACGCTCGTTGTCACCGTCGCCCCGGTGACGCCCACCGCCAACGGCGACTCAGTGTCCACGCCGTTCGACACGGATGCCGTCGTACCCGTGCTGGACAACGATCTGCCCGGCTCTCCGGATGCACCGCTCGATCCCGCCAGCCTGCGACTCGTCGACCCGGTCAGCCACAAGCTCGTCGATCAGGTGACCATCGCGCGGCAGGCGACGTACTTGGTGGCCGATGGCAAGGTCACGTTCCGTCCGGTGCGCGGCTTCCACGGGGTTGGTACGGCGTTGACGTACCAGGTGCTGGACAAGAACGGGACCGCGGCGCGGGCGTCGCTGACGGTCTCGGTCGACGCCCCCGGTCCGCCGGTCGCGAACCCGGACGCGGTCACGATCCTGCAGGGCGCGTCGGTGCTCGTCCCCGTCCTGGACAACGACAAGCCTGGCCCGACCGGGTCGGCGTTGGTGCCGGGCAGCGTGAGGTTGATCGCGCCGACGCGTTCCGAGCCGAGGACGTCGGTCGTCGTCCCGGGCCAGGGCAAGTACACCGCGAAACCGGACGGCCGGATCCTGTTCGAGCCGGTCCGGACGTTCAGCGGCGCGGCGACGCCGGTGACGTACCAGGTCGCTGATGGCAACGGCGCGCTCGGAACGGCAGCCCTCGCGGTCCGGGTGACCAAGGTCCAGCCCGATGCCTCCGACGACACCGCGAGTACGGCGTACGACACTACTGCCTCTGTCGCAGTGCTGGCGAATGACACCGCAGGCAGCCCGGCGGTCCCGTTGGTCCCGAGCAGCGTGCGGCTGCTCGACCCGAAGACCCATCAGCCGAAGACCACGGTGGTCGTCGCCGGCGAGGCGACGTTCACGGTCGAGCCGGACGGGAAGATCGAGGTCGACCCGCTGCCGACGTACACCGGGGTCGCGGCGCCGATTACCTACCGCGTCTCGGACGTGAACGGAACGCTGGCCACCGCGACGCTGACCGTCACGATCGCGAAGCCGGCCGCACCGACCGCGAAGCCCGACACCGCCACCGGCAAACAGAACATCCGGCTGAACGTCGACCCGCTCGCGAACGACACCGCCGGACAGGGCACCGGCCTCGACCCGCTCAGTCTGGCTCTCCTCGATCCGGCCGACGGCTCGCTCAAGAAGCTGGTGAAGATCCCCGGTCAGGCCAGCTACCAGGTGAATCCCGACGGCACCGTCACCGTGGATCCGCTGCCGGGCTTCACCGGTACGGCGACCACCCTGACCTATCGCGTCACGGACAGATTCGATCAGGCCACCAAGTCGACCATCACGGTGACGATCACTCCCATCACTCCGATCGCGGCCGACGATGTGGCGACAACGCCGTACGACAAGACCGTCACGGTCAAGGTGCTGGCGAACGACAAGCCGGGTGACGCGACCGCGCCGCTGGTTCCGGGGACTCTGCTGCTCAGCGATCCGTCGGATGGCTCGTTGAAGCCGAAGGTCGCGATCCCGAACGAGGGTGTCTACACGGCGGCCGGGGGAGTGGTGACCTTCGATCCGGGCGCGACGTTCCGCGGACCGGGCACGCCGCTGACCTATCAAGTGGCCGATAGCAACGGAACGCCGACGACGGCGAAGCTGTGGATCACCGTCGGTCTGCCACCGGTCGCCGTCGCCGACACTGCATCCACGCTGCAGGACGTCACCGTGACCGTGAATGTGCTGTCCAACGACAGCCCGGGCACTGACGCCGAGCTCGATCCGGCGTCGGTCGGACTGCTGGACCCGGCTGCTCGGACGGCGGGGTACCTGAAGAAGGTCACGGTCGCCAATCAGGGCACGTACACCGTGCAGCAGAGTGGCGCTGTGGTGTTCGACCCGCTGCCGGCCTTCCGTGGCAAGGCGCTGGCGATCAACTACCGGGTCGCTGACTCGAACGGGAACTTCTCCGCGTCGACGCTGACGATGACAGTCACCCCGATCTGGCCTGTCACCGTGGACGATTCGGGCATCACGCCGTACAACCACCCGATCACGGTCGACGTGCTGGCCAACGACAAGGCGGGCGACCCGTCGGCGCCGCTGGTTCGGACGAGCCTGGTGCTGAAGGATCCGGCCGGTGGGTATCGCAAGACCATCACCCAGCCTGGCGAGGGCACCTACACCGCTGCGGATGATGGCTCGATCACGTTCACTCCGGTCAAGGACTACCAGGGGGTGACGACTCCGGCGACGTACCGGATCACCGACGACAACGGGTCGACCGCCGAGGGGCTGCTGTTCCTCACGGTCGGCAAGGGGCCGGAGGCGGTCGCGGACACAGCGGCCACGAAGCAGAACGTGAGGTTGACGGTCGATCCGCTGAGCAACGACAGGCCGGGTACGGCTGCTCAGCTGGAGAAGACCTCCGTCCAGGTGTACGACGTGAGCACGGGGCGCTGGGGGCGGACGGCAATGATCGCCGGGCAGGCCGCCTTCGTGGTGGATGCGGTGACCGGGAAGCTCACCGTTGATCCGGCCCCGGCGTACCGCGGTGTCGTCTCGATCGTCTACCGGGTGGCTGACACGAGCCGGAACTCGGCGACCGCGACCGTCGCCGCGACGGTGATGCCGGTGGTGCCCGTCGCGGCGGACGACAAGGCATCGACTCCCTTCGAGACTGCCGTGACCATCGCGGTGCTGGAGAACGACAAGCCGGGCGACGCTTCGGCACCGCTCGCGGTCGGCGAGGTGCGATTGCTCGATCCGGCGACCGGCGATGCCGTGACCTCGCTGGAGGTGCCGGGGCAAGGTCTGTTCACTGTCCAGCCCTCGGGTGGGATCCGGTTCGCGCCGGTGGATGGCTTCGCCGGTACGACGACGCCGGTCGGGTATCAGGTGGCCGACAGCAACGGCACCATCAGTGCGGCCGCCCTGACGATCACGGTCCAGGCTCGGCCGGTGGCGACGCCGGATGCGGCGCGAACCAAGCAACATGTGGCGGTGACGGTCGACCCGCTGGCGAACGACAAGCCGGGACCGGATGCGACCTTGGATCCGGCGACCTTGCTCTTGGTCGGTCCGGCTGGCGCATTGGTCGACGATGTGACAGTCGTCGGGCAAGGGGAGTGGTCGGTTGCCAAGGGCAAGGTGACGTTCAGTCCGGTGGCGACGTTCACGGGTACGGCGCGGTCGGCGGCGTACGAGGTGAAGGACAGCAACCGGAACCCGGCGCGCGCGACGATCACGGTGACGGTGGTGCCGGTGCGTCCGGTCACCGTCGACGACAGCGCTCGAACCGGGTTCGACCAGGCCGTCGTCATCCAGGTGCTCGGCAACGACAAGCCCGGCGACGCGTCCGCGCCGCTCGCGCCGGACTCCGTCGTACTGCGTGATCCGGCGGACGGTCAGGACAAGAAGGCGGTGACCGTTCCGGACGAGGGTGGTTTCGTGGTGGCCGCGGACGGCACGATCACGTTCACCCCGGCCAAGGGCTTCATCGGTACGACGCGATCCGTCGCCTACCGGGTCACCGACGCGAACGGCACGTCGAACACGGCGCTTGTCGACGTCACTGTGGCAGCGCCGATCCTCGCGAAGGCAACGGCGGACACGGCCACCGGTACGCCGGGCAACCCGGTCGCGGTCAACCCACTGCTCAACGACGACGGCGCGATCAATCCGGGGACGGTCTGCCTGCGCACCGGCTCGACCACCTGCACGAAGCGCGTCACCGACGCCTCCGGCACCTGGACCGTCGCTCCGGACGGCACCATCAGCCTCACCCCGGCAGCCGGCTTCACCGGAACCGCGAAGGTGTCGTACCAGCGCACCGATGCAACCGGTGCCGCAGTCACCGCCCCGGTCAAGGTCACCCTGGGAGCCCCACCCACGGCCGACCCGCAACCCCTCAACAACACCCAACTCCCCGCCACCGGCGGCCCACCAGCCATCCTCGTCACCCTAGGCACCCTCCTCACCGCCCTAGGCGCCACCCTCGTCGCCCTGGTCCGCTCCCGCCGCTAGCCCTCTGGGCAGGCCGAGTCGTGGATTGTGGTTCATTCATCGGCCGATTCGCGACCGATCGCCACGACTCGGCGGCTGGACACCTGGGTCAGAGGTCTTGGACGAGCATGATCTCGTCGCGGTACTCGCCGGGGGCGACCAGGATCGCGCGCGGATGACGGCCGACGACGCGGTAGCCGAGCGGCTCGTAGAACTTCTCCAGGCCCAGGCCGTCGCGGATCGTCAGCTGGAGTTGCTCCAGACCGAGATCGACGGCCGAGCCGCGCAGCCCTTCCATCAGCAGGCGGCCGGCACCGTTGCCCTGGTGCTGGGGATGGACCATCACGCGCAGCACCGTGCGCCAGTGCGGTTGCAGGGCGCTGCCCCGCGTCACCAGCAGCCCCATCCCGACGTACCGCTCCCCGTTGTGCAGTACGCCGAGCACGTCCAGGCCGGCCGCGACCCGGCCGAGCGCCTCGTCCAGCGTCTCCGCCACCTGTTCGACCGGCGCGGGCGCAGTGAAGCCGACCGCGCCACCGGCATCCGTGGCCGTGATCCACGTGTCCAGCAGATCCGCCCGCAGCGCCGGGTCCAGAGCCTCGTCCGGCTCGACCTCCACGTACTTCACTCCACCTCCAGATGCGACTCAGTTGCAGATACTCTACGACTGCGCATCGAGGGTGTGGCGGGGTGGGACCGCGGTGAGCTTGTCGGGGTTGCGGACCAGGTACAGCTCGGTGATCAGGCCGTCGGTCATGTCGAAGAAGGCCACGGTGTCCGGTACGTCGCCGTCGTACGCGATGGCCGCGGTCTCGCCGTTCAGCGTCCCCATCCGGATCTCGAAGTCGGGGTTCTCCGCGATCACCGCGAACAGCCAGCGGACGATCTTCGCCGCGCCGCGGATCGGCCGGAGCGCCGCCTTCTTCTTGCCGCCGCCGTCGCTGATCAGCAGCGCATCCGGCGCCAGCAGCGACACGACCTGCTCGAAATCGCCGGTCCCGGCGGCCGCCATGAACCGCACCGTCAGCTCGCTGTGCCGTGCCTTGTCGACATGATGCCGCGGCCGGCGCGCCTGCACGTGTTCCCGGGCCCGGTGGGCGAGTTGCCGGACCGCGGTCTCCGACCGGCCGAGCGTGTCCGCGATCTCGTCGTACGGGAGATCGAAGACCTCGCGCAGTACGAACGTCGCACGCTCGAGCGGCGAGAGTGTCTCGAGGACGACCAGCATCGCCATGCTGACCGAGTCCGCGAGCTCCACGACCGCCGCCGGGTCCGCGTCGGGTGCCGCGAGCTCCGGCGACATCGGCTCGGGCAGCCAAGGCCCGACGTACTGCTCCCGCCGGGCCTTCTGCTCCCGCAGCCGGTTCAGCGCGAGCCGCGTGGTGATGCGGATCAGGTACGCCCGCGGGTCGCGGATGTCGCCGTGGTCGATCGCGGCCCACCGCAGCCAGGCCTCCTGGACCACGTCCTCCGCGTCGGTGACACTGCCCACGACCCGGTACGCCGCTCCCACCAGGACCGCCCGATGCTCGTCGAACTCACGAGCGAGTTCTTCGCCGGCGCGACCCGGCTGATCATCGGTCACGTGGCCGGCCTCAGCTCGCAGAACTCCTTGAAGCCCTGGCTGGTGAGGCCGAGCGCGGCGTTGCTGCGGGACCGGAAGTTCTCCAGTGAGACCAGCGCCGTGAGCTCGACCAGCTGCTCGTCGGTCAGGTCTTGGCGCAGGCGCTCGACCTGCTCGTCGGTGACCGTTGGCGGGGTCACCGTCATCGCCTCGGCGTACTCCATCACCGCGCGCTCCAGATCCGTGTAGACGTCGCTGTCCCGCCACCCTGGCACATCGCGCAGCTTCGCCGGGTCGACACCCTGGTGGTGGAACTCCCAGTAGCCGAAGTCCATGCACCAGCTGCAGCCGATCTGCGCCGACGGCATCATCACCGCGAGCGCCTTGAGTGTCGGATCCAGCTTGTTCCATCGGGCGGCCGACCCCTCCAGCAGCATCGTCGACACCAGCACCCGCCGGTTGTGCAGCGCCACCTTCGCCGGGTCCGGCACCTTGCGGTACATCCTCCGGCTGCTCCACTCGACCATCCGCACGAACCACGTCTTGCGGTGCTCCAGCTCGATCCGGGCCATCCCGTCCTCCCTCAGGTCGTCGTCACCCTTGCGGACACGCGGGACCCACCCGGCCGTGACATGACGTGTGTCACAGGCCAGGATGGACAGGGCGGCGCACCGGACTCGGTTGGATATTTTTCCAAGCCATGGCATACTCATTCACATGAGCGTGAAGGTGGCGGTCGCCGGTGCCAGTGGGTATGCAGGGGGTGAGCTGCTCCGGTTGCTGAGCGGGCACCCCGAGGTGGAGATCGGCGCACTCACTGCCGGCGGAAACGCCGGTACGCCGCTCGGCGCGCACCACCCCCAGCTCGTGCCTCTGGCCGGGCGCACCCTGGTCGAGACCACGGCGGAGACGCTGGCCGGTCACGACGTGGTGTTCCTGGCCCTGCCGCACGGACAGTCAGCCGAAATCGCCGAGCAACTCGGCGAGGACGTCACCGTGATCGACTGCGGCGCGGACTTCCGGCTGACCGAGGCCGAGGTGTGGGTCGAGTTCTACGGCGGCGAGCACGCCGGCTCGTGGCCGTACGGACTGCCGGAGCTCCCGGGGCAACGGGACAAGCTCCGCGGGTCGAACCGGGTCGCCGTACCGGGGTGTTACCCCACCGTCTCCACCCTCGCGCTGCTCCCCGCCGTACAGCAGGGCCTTGTCGATCCCGGTCAGCTGGTGGTGGTCGCGGTCAGTGGGACCTCCGGCGCGGGCAAGGCGCCGAAGCCGCACCTGCTCGGCGCCGAGGTGATGGGCTCCGCCTCCGCGTACGGCGTCGGCGGCACCCATCGGCACACCCCGGAGATCGAGCAGAACCTCATGCCGTACGCCGAGCAGCCGGTGAGCGTCTCGTTCACCCCGGTGCTCGTGCCGATGTCGCGGGGCATCCTCGCCACCTGCAGCGCGCCGGTTGCCGACGGCACCGATCTCGCGACGCTGCGGCAGGCCTACGGGGATGCCTACCGCAACGAGCCGTTCGTGCACCTGCTCCCCGAGGGGCAATGGCCGCAGACGCAGGCCACCCTCGGTGCCAACACAGTGCAGCTGCAGGTCACGCTCGACCAGCGCACCGGTCGCGCCGTGATCGTGGCCGCGATGGACAACCTCACCAAGGGCACTGCCGGCGGCGCCGTGCAGTGCATGAACCTGGCCACCGGACTCGACGAGACCCTGGCCCTTCCCCTCATCGGAGTTGCACCGTGACGCTTGCTGTCACCCCGTCCACCCAAGTCGATCGGAGCGCCGGGGTCACCGCGCCGGCCGGCTTCCGTGCGGCCGGGGTGATCGCGGGGATCAAACCGGCCGGCACGCCGGACCTCACCGTCGTGGTCAACGACGGGCCACACGACGTCGCCGCCGGTGTCTTCACCACCAACAAGGTGAAGGCGGCGCCGGTGCTCTGGTCCCAGCAGGTGCTTACCGCCGGTAAGTTGAAGGCCGTCGTGCTGAACTCCGGCGGCGCCAACGCCTGCACCGGACCGGAGGGCTTCCAGGACACCCACAAGACGGCGGAGAAACTGGCCGAGGTGCTCGGGGTCGGGGCGGCCGAGATCGGGGTCTGCTCGACCGGCCTGATCGGCGAACGGCTGCCGATGTCGTCGCTCATCCCAGGCATCGATTTGGCTGTGGCCGCCCTTGGTGATGCGCCGGAGCACAGCCTGGCGGCGGCGACTGCGGTCATGACGACCGACAACGTGCCGAAGCAGGCTGTGCTGAAGCACTCGGACGGCTGGAGCATCGGCGGGTTCGCGAAGGGCGCCGGCATGTGCGCGCCGAACATGGCGACCATGCTCAGCGTGATCACGACCGACGCCGTACTCGATCAGCCGCACCTCGACCACGCGCTGCGCAACGCGGTTGGCAAGACCTTCAACCGGCTCGACGTCGACGGGGGAACGTCGACCAACGACACGGTGTTGCTGCTGAGCTCGGGGGCGTCCGGAGTCACCGTCACGCCGGAGGCCTTCGAGGCCGCGCTGACAACGCTCGCCGCCGACCTGGTGAAGCAGTTGCAGGCCGACGCGGAGGGCGTCACCAAGCACGTCAGCATCACCGTGCGGAACGCCGCCACCGAGGCCGAGGCGCTGGCCGCCGCCAAGGTCGTTGCCGAGGACAATCTCTGCAAGACCGCCTTCTTCGCCTCCGACCCGAACTGGGGCCGGATCGCGATGGCGGTCGGCAACGCGCCGACCGCGTTCGACCCGTCGCTGCTTGACATCACGCTGAACGGCGCGCCGATCTGCGTTGCCGGCGGCAAGGGTGTCGACCGGTCCGAGGCGGACCTGAGCGGCTTGGAGATCGACGTCGTGATCGACCTGCACGCCGGCCCAGCCTCAGCCACCGTGCTCACCACCGACCTGTCCCACGCGTACGTCGAAGAGAACTCGGCGTACTCCTCATGAGCACCAGTCACGCGGATGCGGTGGAGAAGGCTGCGGTCCTGACCGAGGCGCTGCCCTGGCTGAAGCAGTTCCACGGCAAGACGGTGGTCGTCAAGTACGGCGGCAACGCGATGGTCGACGACAAGTTGAAGCGGGCTTTCGCGGAGGACATCGTCTTCCTCCGGTACGCCGGGGTCCGGGTCGTCGTCGTCCACGGCGGCGGGCCGCAGATCAGCGACATGCTCGGCCGGCTCGGCATCGACAGCGAGTTCCGCGGCGGGCTGCGGGTCACCACGCCCGAGGCGATGGACGTCGTCGGCATGGTCCTGGTCGGCAAGGTCGGCCGGGAGCTGGTCGGGCTGCTCAACGCGCACGGCCCGTTCGCGGTCGGCATGTCCGGTGAGGACGCCGGCTTGTTCACCGCGGAACGTCGTTCCGCGCTGGTTGACGGCGAGTCGGTCGACATCGGACTGGTCGGCGACGTGGTGCACGTGCGGCCGGAGGCGGTGGTCGACCTGATCGACGCCGGCCGGATCCCGGTGGTGTCGACGATCGCGCCCGACGAGGACGGCCAGGCGCACAACGTCAACGCCGACACCGCGGCGGCCGCGCTGGCCGCCGCGCTCGGCGCCGAGAAGCTCGTCGTGCTGACCGACGTGGCCGGGTTGTACCGGAACTGGCCGGACAGCGACGAGATCATCACCCAGATCGACACGACCGAACTGGCCGAGCTGCTGCCCAAGCTGGCCTCCGGGATGGTGCCCAAGATGGAGGCCTGCCTGCGCGCGGTCGAGTCGGGCGTCTCCCGGGCGACCGTGATCGACGGCCGGGTGCCGCACTCGCTGCTACTGGAAATCTTCACCGACGCCGGAAGTGGGACCCAGGTGATTCCGTCATGACCGAACTGCTCACTGTCGACGGCACCCAGGCAGCGCTCACCGAGCGCTACACGGGCGCGCTGATGAACACGTTCGGCGCGCCGAAGCGCGTGCTGGTGCGGGGCGAGGGCGCCTACCTGTGGGACGCCGACGGCAACAAGTACCTCGACCTGCTCGGGGGGCTCGCGGTGAACTGTCTCGGCCACGCGCACCCGTTCGTGGTGTCCGCGGTGACGTCGCAGCTCGCGACCCTCGGCCATGTCTCGAACTTCTTCGCCTCCGCGCCGCAGATCGCGCTGGCCGAGAAGTTGCTCGGTCTGTTCGATGCTCCGGGCAAGGTGTTCTTCACCAACTCGGGCACCGAGGCGAACGAGGCGGCGTTCAAGATCACCCGGCGGACCGGCCGGACCAAGATCGTCTCCACCGTCGGCGCGTTCCACGGACGGTCGATGGGCGCGCTCGCGGTGACGTGGAAACCGGCGTACCGCGAGGCGTTCGCGCCGCTGCCCGGAGACGTGGAGTTCGTCCCGTACGGCGATGCCGACGCGTTGGCGGCAGCGGTCGACGACGAGACGGCGGCTGTCATCCTGGAGCCGATCCAGGGCGAGAACGGCGTCGTCGTACCGCCGCCGGGGTACCTGAAGGCCGCGCGGCGGATCACCTCCGAACACGGCGCGCTGCTGTGGATCGACGAGATCCAGACCGGGATCGGCCGGACCGGGACCTGGTTCGCGTACGAGACCGAGGGGATCACGCCGGACCTCGTGACGGTGGCCAAGGGCCTCGGCGCGGGGATCCCGATCGGTGCCTGCATCGGGCTGGGCGCCGCGGCGGAGCTGCTGCAGCCGGGCAACCACGGGACGACGTTCGGCGGCAACCCGGTCGCCGCGATCGCCGGCCTGGCGGTGCTGACCGTGATCGAGCGGGACGGGCTGCTGGCGCAGGTGAATGCTGTCGGCAACCACCTTGCCTCGTCCATCATCGCGCTCGACCACCCGTTGATCGCCGACGTCCGCGGCCGCGGGATGCTGCTGGCGATCGAGCTGACCCAGCCCGTGTCGGACCAGGTGGCCGCGCGGGCGCTGGAGGCCGGGTTCGTGATCAACAACCCGACTCCGAACGCGTTGCGGCTGGCGCCGCCGTACATCCTGAGCAAGGCTGATGCCGACAGTTTCGTTGCGGCCCTGCCCGGGCTGCTCGATCACGTGGAGGCGGCATGACTGTCCGGCATTTTCTCCGCGACGACGACCTGAGCCCGGTCGAGCAGGACGAGGTCCTGACGCTCGGACAGCAGCTGTCCCAGGACCGCTACGGGCACCAGCCGCTGGCCGGGCCGAAGACGGTCGCGGTGATCTTCGACAAGACCTCGACCCGGACCCGGATCTCGTTCGCGGTCGGGATCCCCGAACTGGGCGGCGTACCGCTGATCATCGACGCGCAGACCTCGCAGATGGGGCGCGGCGAGCCGATCGCCGACACCGCGAAGGTGCTGGACCGGCAGGTCGCGGCGATCGTCTGGCGGACGTCCGGGCAGAGCCGGATCGAGGAGATGGCGTCCGCGTCCCGGGTGCCGGTGATCAACGCGCTCACCGACGAGTTCCACCCGTGCCAGATCCTCGCCGACCTGCTCACCGTGCGGCAGCACAAGGGCACGACGGCCGGGCTGAAGCTCGTGTACCTCGGTGACGGCGCGAACAACATGTCGCACTCGTACCTGCTGGGTGGCGCGACGGCCGGGATGCACGTGGTGGTGGGTTCACCGGCGGAGTACCAGCCGGACCCGGCCATCCTGGCTCGCGCCGCGGAGATCGCCGCCGAGACTGGTGGCTCGGTCGCCTGGACTGCGGATCCTTTCGCAGCCGTCGATGGTGCCGATGTGGTCGCCACCGACACCTGGGTCTCGATGGGGCAGGAGGCGGAGGCGGGCGCGCGGGAGGCGCCGTTCGTCCCGTACGCCGTGACCGAGCAGCTCATGTCGAAGGCTGCGGCCGATGCGATCGTCCTGCACTGCTTGCCGGCGTACCGGGGCAAGGAGATCGAGGCGGCCGTGATCGACGGACCACAGTCGGCCGTCTGGGACGAGGCCGAGAACCGGCTGCACGCCCAGAAGGCGCTGCTGTCGTGGCTGCTGGCGAGGAGTTTCGGCGCATGAACGAGCGAAGCGAGTTCATCATCAAGCACAGCGCGCCTCGTGTCCCATCCGCGCCCGGAGCGAAGCGAGGACGTGGATGAGCGTCGTCGTACCGACCACGAAGACGGCGCGCCAGCAGCGCATCGTCGACCTGCTCGGCCGGCAGCCGGTGCGATCGCAGACCGAGCTGGCCGACCTGCTCGCCGCGTCCGGACTGGTCGTCGGCCAGGCCACGCTGTCCCGCGACCTGGTCGAGATCGGTGCGGTCAAGGTCCGCGACTCGTCCGGCCAACTCGTGTACGCCGTACCAGGCGAAGGCGGCGACCGTACGCCGCGAGCCGGTGAGGCTGCCGCTTTCGAATCGCGCCTGGCCAGAGTCGCGTCCGAAGTCCTGGTGTCGGCCGAGGGCAGCGCGAACCTGGTCATCCTCCGCACCCCGCCGGGCGCGGCGCAGTACTTCGCGTCGGCCATCGACCACGTCGGCCTCGACGACGTACTCGGCACCATCGCCGGCGACGACACGGTGATGGTCGTGTCCCGCAACCCCACCGGCGGCCCCGCCCTCGCCACCCGCTTCCTGTCCCTGGCAGCCCGCGAACCCAAGTAAGGAACTGTGAGTTGAGTACCGGAGAAGGTGTGGCCCTGTGGGGTGCACGGTTCGCGGGAGGGCCGGCGGATGCGCTGGCAGCGCTGAGCAAGTCGACGCAGTTCGACTGGCGGCTCGCGCCGTACGACATCGCCGGGTCGAAAGCGCACGCCAAGGTGCTGCACCGGGCCGGATTGCTGACCGACGAGGATCTGTCGGCGATGCTGGCCGGTCTGGACGGGCTGCTCGACGACGTGCTGGCCGGGAAGTTCCTGCCGGCTGAGGACGACGAGGACGTGCACACGGCGCTCGAGCGCGGGCTGCTCGATCGGCTGGGGGCCGAGTTGGGCGGGCGGCTGCGCGCCGGCCGGTCGCGGAACGACCAGGTCGCCACGCTGTTCAAGAGCTACCTGCGCGAGCACGGCCGCGTCATCAGCCGGCTGGTGCTGGAGCAGGTGAACACGCTCGCCGAGCAGGCGGAGAAGCACCTCGGCGTCGCCATGCCGGGCCGGACCCACCTGCAGCACGCGCAGCCAGTCCTGCTCTCGCATCACCTTCTCGCGCACGCCTGGCCGCTCATCCGTGACCTCGACCGGATCGCCGACTGGGACGCTCGCGTCGCGGCCGACTCGCCGTACGGATCGGGTGCGCTGGCGGGGAGCTCGCTGGGCCTCGACCCGCAGTTCGTCGCCGTCGAGCTCGGCTTCACCGACTCGTCGGCGAACTCGATCGACGGGACCGCCTCACGTGACTTCGTGGCCGAGTTCGCATTCGTCACCGCGCAGATCGGCGTCGACCTGTCCCGGCAGGCCGAGGAAGTGATCATCTGGGCGACGAAGGAGTTCGGCTTCGTCGAGCTGGACGACGCGTTCTCGACCGGGTCGAGCATCATGCCGCAGAAGAAGAACCCGGACATCGCCGAACTCGCGCGGGGCAAGGCGGGCCGGCTGATCGGCAACCTGAGCGGTCTGCTCGCCACCCTGAAGGCGCAGCCGCTCGCCTACAACCGTGATCTGCAGGAGGACAAGGAGCCGGTCTTCGACTCCATCGACACGCTGGAGGTGCTGCTGCCGGCGTTCACCGGGATGATCCGGACGCTGCGCTTCAACGCCGAGCGGCTGGAGGAGCTGGCGCCACAGGGCTTCTCGCTCGCGACCGACATCGCGGAGTGGCTGGTCCGGCAGAAGATCCCGTTCCGGGTCGCTCACGAGCTGGCCGGCGCGTGCGTGCAGGAGTGCGAGAAGCGCGGGATCGAGCTGTGGGACCTGACCGACGAGGACCTTGCCGCGATCTCGCCGTACCTCACGCCGGAGGTCCGCTCGGTGCTGACAGTCGAGGGCTCGCTGGCCTCCCGGAACACCCGCGGTGGCACGGCGCAGGAACGCGTCGTCGAACAACTCGCGGAGCTTCGAGCCCGGGTCACGGCTCACAGCACTCGCCTCGGGTGACGGCAGTTTCTGTCGGCCCGTTCGCTTAGGGTGCTGCGCATGCCCGTACGCCGCTCGCTGCTCGCGGATCCCGTCCTCGAAGTGGCTCCGAAGCTCCTCGGCATGGTCCTGCGCAGTACCTCCGACGAGGGCACTGTGGCGGTCCGCCTCACCGAGGTCGAGGCGTACGACGGGCCGAACGACCCCGGCTCGCACGCGTACCGGGGTCAGACCCCGCGCAACGCGGTGATGTTCGGGCCGCCGGGCTTCCTGTACGTCTACTTCACCTACGGCATGCACTTCTGCATGAATGTCAGCGTCGGCCCGGAAGGTCAGCCGTCAGCCGTCCTGCTCCGGGCCGGCGAGATCGTCGAGGGCATCGAGCTGGCCCGCGTACGTCGCGGTCCGCTGGAGACCCAACAGGTGAAGTTCAATCAATCCGGCGTTCGGCCGGGGCCGGTCGTCAAGCGTGCGAAGGTGAACCCGGACCGCGACCTGGCGCGTGGGCCGGCGCGGCTGTGCGTTGCCCTCGGCATCGGCCGGGACCACAACGGCGTCGACCTGCTGGGCAAGGGGTCGAGCGTGCAGCTGCTGCCCGGACCCGGTTTCGACGGCGAGCCGTCCACCGGTCCTCGGGTCGGTCTCCGGGAAGCCGCCGACCGCAACTGGCGGTTCTGGATCCCCGATGACCCGACGGTCTCGCCGTACCGGCCGCACGTGCCGAAGCGTCGGGCTTAGCGTTTCGCCAGCTCCAGCACGTGGTCGAGTTGGGGGAGTCCGTGCTCGACCTCGGGGTCCGGGAACAGACCGATGTGGTGCACCCCAGCCGCTTCCAGCGCCTGGATGTGCGTGGCCGCGTCGTCCAGCGTCCCGATCGCGCCGATCTCGGTCCACCAGTCGGTCGGCATCCCCACGAGACCTTCGGCGCCTGACTCGTCGTACAGCTTCTTCATGTCCGCGAAGAATGGCAGCGCGGTCACCCCGGGGTGGTTGTCGTTGATCCGCCACCCCAGCCACGGCGCCGTCCACTCGTAGGCGACCTTGCGGTCGCTGCGGATGCACATGGCGCTGAAGACCGCGACCACGAAGCCCTCCGGCGAGCCGGCGTACTCGACCGACTGCCGCACGTATGGCGGAGTGGCCGGCTCGGCGAGGACGATGCCGCCACCGACGCGGCCCGCGAGCGCCATCGACTTCGGTCCCATCACGCCGAGCAGGATCGGCGGCGGCACGGCCGGAGGCGCGTCCAGCTTCACGTCGTCGAGGTACACCGCCTTGCCTTGGAAGCTCACGTTCTCACCGGCGAGGAGCCTGGTGACCGTGGTCGTCACCTCGTCGAGCGTGGTGAGCGGCGACTTCGGGCGGACGCCCATCTGCGCCATCCACTCCTGCACGCCATGGCCGATGCCCGGCAGGAATCGGCCTGGGCCGAGCGCCTCCAGCGTGGCGAACTCCATCGCGGTGACAGCCGCCGTACGCGCCACCGCCGGCACGATGCCGAGGCCGACCGTGAGGCGCTCGGTCGACGTCAGCGCGGCCGAGACGAGAGACGGTCCGGCCGTGTAGAAGCAGTCCTCGATGATCCACAGTTCGTCCGCGCCGCCGGTGTCCAGGCGGCGGGCCACGTCGGTCACCAGGGCGGCGGGAAATGTCCGCGGGAAGCACATCCCGACAGCGGCTGAGGTCTGTGTCATGCGAAGACCTTAGGAGGCGGCTCCGACAGTTCTCCAGTGGCTTGCGAGCAGTTTGGTAAAGGTCGTCCCGCGCCGCCGGGGGAGCAGGCGTAGGGGACCTTGGTCCGGGTAGGTTCGGAGTATGGCCCGTCCGCACTACGCGTCCCGTCTCGAGGACTGGTTCAACATCGGGGTGCAAGCGGTGCTGCGGCGGCGCGGCTGGCGGGAGCGGATCATTCCGCACGTCGGCTACGGCACGTCGGATTTCGTCCGGGTGATGGCCCGGGTCGTCCTCGGTCGCGATCCGCGCAACCAGCCGCGGTACGACGAGGACCAGGTGATGCGTGGCTGGCGTGTCTTCGTCACCGCGCCGGCGACCAAGGTGGCGGTGACCGTCACCGTGGGCGGGCAGACGTTCGACGCCGTCACGGACCGGGGCGGATTCGTCGACCTGACCGTGCCGGTGGTGCTGCCGCCGGGGTGGCACGAGATCGACCTCGGCGTGCACGGCGACCGGCAGGCGCGGGCGCGGGTGTTCGTGCCCGACCCGGACGCGACCTTCGGACTGGTCAGCGACATCGACGACACGGTGATGCTGACGATGCTGCCGCGTCCGATGATCGCGGCCTGGAACACGTTCGTCCGGGACGAGCAGGCCCGGCGCGTCGTACCGGGCATGGCCCAGATGTACGACGAGCTGCTCGCGGACCACCCGGGTGCGCCGATCTTCTACCTGTCCACCGGCGCGTGGAACACGGCTCCGACGCTGACCCGCTTCCTGGCCCGGCACGGGTACCCGGTGGGCCCGTTGCTGCTGACGGACTGGGGGCCGACCAACACCGGATGGTTCCGCAGCGGGCAGGAGCACAAGCGGACCGCCCTGCGCCGGCTGGCCAAGGAGTTCCCGAACGTCCGCTGGGTCCTTGTCGGCGACGACGGCCAGCACGACCCTCAGCTGTACGGCGACTTCGCGCAGACGCACCCGGATCACGTTCGTGCGATCGGCATCCGTCAGCTCACGCCTGCTGAGCAGGTGCTGTCGCACGGTCTGCCCGTCCCCAACCCTGACCCGGGTGCCCACGACCCACAGCGCCCGACAGCCGCCACAGTCCATGGCCCCGACGGGCATGCGCTCCGTCCGCAACTCCGCAGCGTCCTCACCCGCCCGGAACCCACCTGACCCCGGCACCCCGTCGTACAGGACACTTGTAGCTGACCGTCGTACTCGAGGAGAGACAAGTGACCGACAGCGGGACCGAACGCCGTACCCAGGTGCTGGACGACCTGGAGACTCGCGGCCTGATCGCGCACTCCACCGATCCCGACGCCCTCCGGGCGGCCATGGCGAGCGGACCGATCACCTCCTATGTCGGCTTCGACCCGACGGCACCCAGCCTGCACATGGGTAACCTGCTGCAGCTCCTGACGCTGCGCCGCCTCCAGCTCGCCGGCCACAACCCGATCGGCCTCGTCGGTGGCGCCACCGGCCTGATCGGGGACCCGAAGGAGAGCTCCGAGCGGGTGCTGAACCCGAAGGACGTCGTCCACCAGTGGGTCGAGAAGGTCCGCGCCCAGGTGGAGAAGTTCGTCGACTTCGACACCGCGCTGCCGAACCCGGCCCGGATCGTCAACAACTACGACTGGACCAAGGACCTCAACACGCTCGACTTCCTCCGCGACATCGGCAAGCACTTCCCGGTGAACCGGATGCTCGGCCGTGAGGTGGTGAAGGCCCGGCTGGAGCAGGGGATCAGCTACACCGAGTTCAGCTACGTGCTGCTGCAGTCGCTGGACTACCTGGAGCTCTTCCGGCGCTACGGCTGCACGCTGCAGACCGGGGGGAGCGACCAGTGGGGGAACCTGACTGCCGGTGTGGAGCTGATCCGCCGTACTGAGTCGGGCAAGGCGCACGCACTGGCCACGCCACTGGTGACGAAGGCCGACGGGACGAAGTTCGGGAAGACGGAGTCCGGCAGCGTGTGGCTGGACCGGGAGCTCACCTCGCCGTACGCGTTCTACCAGTTCTGGTTCAACGCCGACGATCGCGATGTGATGCAGCTGGTGCGCTTCTACACGTTCCGTACGGCGGAGGAGATCGCAGCGCTCGAGCAGGCGACAGCCGAACGCCCACAGGCCCGCGAGGCCCAACGGCTCCTCGCAGAGGACGTCACCACGCTCGTGCATGGGGAGGACGAGACCAGACGGGTGCAGGAGGCGTCCAAGGCGCTCTTCGGTCAGGGGGAGCTCGCGTCTCTGGACGGCTCCACACTGGTCGCCGCACTCCGCGAAGCGCCCCACGTCGAACTCGGCGCCGGCGAACCGATGCCGACGTACGTCGACCTGCTGGTGAAGTCAGGCCTGGTCGCGAGCAAGTCCGCGGCCCGACGGACAGTGGCCGAAGGTGGCGGCTACCTGAACAACGAGAAGGTGAAGGACGCCGAGTACGTGCCGGGGACGGATGACCTGCTGCCGGGTGGCGTGCTGGTGCTGCGGCGCGGGAAGCGTTCGTTTGCAGGGGTTCTGGCGTCGCCGGCGCAGGGCTGAGGTGGCCGGCTCCACTCCCACATCTGGGTTGCCGAGGGCAAATTACAGCCGTGTGATTCAGCCCACCGGAATCCGATTTGACCGGCTACCTGCGAGCCACGTAATGTTCTTCTTGTTGGAGCGAGGCGCGGGACGCGAAAGCGGCCGGTCGCTCCGAACCCCCCAAGGCTAGCTGAGCCGAACCGTGTCGTCTGACCCGGGGCGGTAGCTTGGATGCGGGTGGAAGGTCAGAAAAATTGGGTCTTGACCCGGTGGTTCTGATCCGGTAAGGTAGCGCAGGTTGCCCCGGGGTCCTGGCTGAGAAGCCCGGACGCGGTGTGCGCCCGATTTTTGAGAACTCAACAGCGTGCCGAAAGTCAATGCCGAAAGATGCATTAACCCCGTTCATGGGCTTCGGATGATCTGCTGCTAGGGATGACTCCTTGTGGGTTGTTTTTGGTGGGTGGTTGTTTGTTGTCTGTGGCGGATTCCTTTGAAATATTTCTGGATTCAAAGTCAGTTTGATTTGTTTCTGATTCAAAGGATCACTCGATGTGTTGACTCACCAGCCTTTTTGGTTGGTTTGTCTATATTTTTCAACGGAGAGTTTGATCCTGGCTCAGGACGAACGCTGGCGGCGTGCTTAACACATGCAAGTCGAGCGGTAAGGCCCCTTCGGGGGTACACGA
>NZ_JBICST010000012.1:0-328714 GCF_043197265.1 Kribbella sp. NPDC049227
CCCGACCTCGCCGAGCAAGCCGCGCGATCTGCGCCGGGTAAGCCCCCCGACCTCGCCGAGCAAGCCGCACGATCTGCGCCGGGTAAGCCCCCCCGACCTCGCCGAGCAAGCCGCGCGATCTGCGCCGGGTAAGCCCCCCGACCTCGCCGAGCAAGCCGCACGATCTGCGCCGGGTAAGCCCCCCCCCGACCTCGCCGAGCAAGCCGCGCGATCTGCGCCGGGTAAGCCCCCCGACCTCGCCGAGCAAGCCGCACGATCTGCGCCGGGTAAGCCCCCCCCGACCTCGCCGAGCAAGCCGCACGATCTGCGGGCCGGGTAAGCCGCGCGATTGCCGCCGGCGAGCCCTCCCGATTCCGGCCGGGCGGGCCCTCCCGATCCCGCAGGGGCCAGCCTCGCGATCCCCGCAGCCTCGTGATCTCCGCAGACCTCGTGATCTCCGCCGGGCAGGCCTCGCGGTCTCCGCCGGGCAGGCCTCGGTGGCGTGTGTTGCGGGTTAGGTCGGGAGGCCGGTGTAGATGCCTTGGGCTCGGTAGCGCAGGGGTGGGGCGGCGTACTCCTCCAGGGCGTGGGCGGTCCAGCCGATGATGCGGGAGAGGGCGAAGAGGGCGTCGCCGGCGTCGGGGTGGAAGTCGAAGGCGTGCATCATCGCCGCCACGGCGAGATCGCTGTTCGGGAACGACGGTAGACGTGCCGCGAGCACGCTCACCGTCTCCGTGATCGGGTGGTCGCCGAGCAGTTCGCCCAGTACCTCGGCGCGCGGATCGCGTTCCTGGTAGATCCGGTGCCCGAAGCCCGGCACCGGTTCACCGGATCGCAGCCTGTCCGAGAGAGCCGCGAGCGGATCCTGCTGAGCCCGCGCCAAGAACTCGTACGCCAGCGTTGGCGCAGCGCCGTGATACTGCCCGTCCAGCGCCCCGAGCCCCGCAGACACCACGGCGTACAGATTCGCCCGGGCGCTGGCCGCCACTCGCGCCGCGACCGTCGACACAGCCAGGCCGTGATCCGCCATCAGGATCATCGCGGCCTCCAGCACCTCGGGGCGCGGCGGGTGCGGCGACAGCTTCGGCCAGAGCCGCGCGCCCAGCGTCGCTCGCGCCGTCACGGACGGACCAGGCAGGGCGGCGATCAGCGTGCCGATCAGCTTCTCGGCCACGCTGGTCACCGACCGCGGCGCCAGATCGAATCGCAACGGGTCCGCAGCACCCAATGCAGCGACGGCGACGCGCAGCTTGTCCGTCAAGCGTGCCGAACCCGGCAGCACGTTCATCGCAGCGCGCGCGAGCTGCACGGAGTCGCGCGGCGCAGGGAAGGGCTGCTGTGCGCCCAACTCGCCGGTCCACAGCAGATGCGCGACCGACTCGACCGACGAGTTGATCGCGAGGTCGCGCACGGAATGACCGCGGTAGTAGAGCTCGTCGTCCTCCAGCAGCGTCAACGCGGACTCGATCTGCTCGACCACCCCCGAGTGCTCGACCGACCGACTGGCCAAGCGCTCGACATCGGCGATCGCGAACAAGCTCCCGCGGCGGCCCCGCGCCCGGACGCTGGTCAGCAGACCACGGCTCACGTAGGCGTAGATCGTCTCCGGCTTCACCTTCAGCCGGCGCGCGACCTCGGCCGTGGTCAGGTAATTCTCGTCACTCTGCTGGGTCATTCCCCGCTCCTCCGAGCGTCGATCCCGCTCCCGTGGGCGGTTACATTGACTGGATCAATATTGACAATCATTGATCGCCTGTCAACTCTGAAGGTATGTCAACAACGATCAATGTTCCGCCGGGCCTTCGCAATGTCGTGGTCACCGAGACGACCCTCGGCGACGTCCGCGGTGAGGAAGGTTTCTACCACTATCGGCAGTACTCGGCGATCGATCTCGCCAAGTCGAAGACGCTCGAAGACGTCTGGTTCCTGATGTTCGAGGGGCATCTCCCGACCACCGACGAACGGGAGCGCTTCATCGCCGAAGTGGCGCCGCTGCGCGTGCTCCCCGACGAGGTTCGCGCCGTGCTGCCCGCGATCGCGACCGCGGGTCCGGTGTTCAACCCGCTGGCAGGGCTGCGCACGGCCTTGTCACTCCTGGCCGCCGTACGCCGTCTTCCGCCGTTGTGGGACGCGGATCCGGTGCGACAGAAGGCGGACGCGATGCTGGTGTGCGCGGTGACGCCGACAATCCTGGCGGCGCTGTACCGGCTGCGCGAGGGACTCGAGCCATTGGAGCCACGCGCCGATCTCACCGCTGCGGCCAACTGGCTGTACCTCGTGACCGGCAACGAGCCCAGCGCGGTCGATGCAACGGCGATCGAGCACTACCTGGTGTCCACTCTGGATCACGGGTTCAACGCCTCGACATTCACCGCGCGGGTGATCGCGTCGACGGGTGCGGACGTGGTCTCCGCCATCGCTGGAGCGATCGGGGCCTTCTCCGGGCCGCTGCACGGTGGTGCACCGGACCGGGCACTGGCCAGTCTCGACGAGATCGGTACGCCGGACCGCATCGACTCGTGGGTGCGGGAGAAGGTGTCGGCCGGCGACCGCATCATGGGCTTCGGCCACGCGGTCTACCGGACCGAGGACCCGCGTTCGCTGATGCTGCGTGACATCGCGCGGGGGATCGGGGGAGACCTGGTGGACTTCGCGACCACGGTGGAGCAGCGCATCGTCGACGTACTGGCCGAGCTCAAGCCGGGTCGCAACCTGTACGCCAACGTGGAGTTCTACGCCGGTGTGGTGATGGAGCTCTGCGGCATCCCGCGTGCCATGTTCACGCCCACCTTCGCGGTGAGTCGCGTGATCGGCTGGTCCGCCAACATCCTCGAGCAGGCCACCGATCCGAAGATCATCCGCCCGATCGCGACGTACGTCGGTCCTCAGCCGCCCGCACCGATCCCGTAGCCCGGCCCTTGAACCGCATGGTGCCGTCCTCCACCGGCTTGAAGCGGAGGGCCAGGAGGTCGCGCGGGTAGTTCTGCCGGAGGCGCCATGGGCCGTTCGAGCCCTGGCGCGGCAGGATCGCCGCGGCTCGCCTGATATACCCGGAGGACAGATCGACCACGGGACGCGGTGGAGCGTCGTACTCTGCCGGGTCGATCTCGGGGACGCAGATGCTGGTGCCGGTCTCGGTGAGGTGGTTGAGCAGCCGGCACACGTACTGCGACGTCAGGTCTGAGCGCAGCGTCCATGAGTTGTTCGTGTAGCCGATGCACCAGGCCAGGTTCGGTACGCCGCTCAGCATCATGCCCTTGTAGACAAAAGTGTCGTGCGGCGCCACCGACCGTCCGTCCACCGTGAGCTCGATCTTGCCGAGGACAACCATCCGGAGGCCGGTTGCGGCGATCACCAGGTCGGCCTGCAGTTCCCGTCCGGACTGCAGGCGCAGACCGGTCGGTGTGAAGGTCTCGATCTCGTCAGTCACCACCGAGGCCGAACCATTGCGCAGAGCCTTGAACAGGTCCGCGTCCGGCACCAGACACAGCCGCTGGTCCCAGGGCTTGTAGCGGGGCGTGAAGTGCGGGTCCGCTGGGATGGACTCCGGCAGTTGCTTGGCAGCTGCGCTGTTCAGGAGCCAGGTGGCATGCGCCGGCCACTTCCGGAACGCGCTGTAGAGCGCTGTGCTCAGGGCAACGTTCTTACCCCGGATCAACCGGTGTGCGAGCTTCTCGGGCAGTACGGCGCGTAGACGGTCGGAGAACGCGTCGTGGGCCGGTCGGGACGCGACATAGCTCGGAGACCGCTGCAGCATCGTCACGTGTTCCGCCGTACCCGCCATGGCCGGCACCAGTGTCACCGCGGTCGCGCCACTGCCGATGACCACCACTCGCTGACCGCTGTAGTCCAGGTCGTCCGGCCACTGCTGCGGATGCACGATTCGCCCCTGGAACTCGCTCTGCCCCGGGAAGTCGACCACATAGCCCGAGTCGTAGTCGTAGTAACCGCTGCACACATACAGGAACGAGCAGGTGTACGTCGCTTTGGTCGTCTCCACGGTCCACTGCGCGTCCTCGGACGACCAGGACGCCTTGAGGACCCGCTGCCCGTAGCGGATCCGGCGGTCGATGCCATAGGTGCTCGCGGTCTCGCGGAGGTACTCCATGATCGCCGGGCCGTCCGCGATCGCCTTCGCCGCCTTCCACGGGTGGAACGGGAACCCGAGCGTGAACATGTCGGAGTCGGAGCGGATCCCCGGGTAGCGGAACAGATCCCAGGTGCCGCCCATGCTGTCGCGCGCCTCGAGGACGGCGTACGAGCGGTCCGGGCTCTGTGTCTGGAGACGATAGGCCGCACCGATGCCGGACAGTCCCGCGCCGACGATCAGGACGTCGAGGTGCTCCATCAAGTTCCTCCAGAATGCCGGGTCAGTTCCTACTGAGTGCATGTTCGGTGCATGGTCAACGGTAGGCGAGGTCGCCAGGATGGTGCTGTCCGTATCCGGCACGTCACAGTGAGGTGAGTCGAATCATGACCGAGGAATTCGTGATCGGCGCTGTCGATTCCGCCCGGGGCCGTTCGTCAGCAAGATGTCCAGTACAAGCCCGAGACAAGGGAGCCGGAGATGGCGCAGTACATGTTCCTGCTGTTCGACAGCGAAGAGTGGTACGACAACGTCACCGCGGAGGATTGGCAGCAGGCGATGAAGCTGCACGGCGCGTTCGCCGAGGCGGTCGAGAAGGCCGGCGCCCGGATTCTCGGTGGCGAGGCGCTCGAGCGCTCCAGCACCGCGAGCACGGTCAAGAACCGCGAGGGTGCCGAGCCGTTGGTCACCGACGGCCCGTTCATCGAGACCAAGGAGGGCCTGGGGGGCTTCTACGTGATCGAGGCACGCGACCTCGACCAGGCGCTCGAGTTGGCCAAGCTCTGTCCGTCGGGCAACGTCGAGGTCCGCCCGGTCATGGACACCTCGGCAGGCTCAGGCCCGGCCTGAGACATGGCCTGAGACCGGGGCTGAGACATGGCATGCAGTCGGGTACGCGGACTCCTCCACCCGCCGTACCCGCCTGCCCGCCGTGTCTGCGCGCTCGGGGTGGTCGCCCGCCCGCAGGACTGTCTGCTCGCGTGCGTGGCGGGAGTGAGATGGGGTGAGTGAGGTCGTGGCGGTGGAGGTCGCTCGGGTCGTGGACCGGGTGCACCGGGAGAGTTGGTCCACGGTGCTGGCTTCGGTCGTGCGGCTGACGCGGGATCTGGATCTGGCCGAGGACTGCACGCAGGATGCGTTCGTGCAGGCGCTGCGCACGTGGCCGGACGGCATCCCGTCGAACCCGGGTGGCTGGCTGACCACGGTCGCTCGGCGGCTCGCGCTCGACCGGCTGCGGCGGGAGACCACGCTGCGGCGGAAGCTCCCGCTGCTCGTGGAGGACCCGGTCGCTCCGGGGGATGCCGAGCATCCGACGGATCCGCTGCGGCTGGTGTTCACCTGCTGCCACCCGGCCTTGGCGCGGGACTCGCAGGTGGCACTGACGTTGCGGCTGATCTGCGGACTGACGACGCGGGAGGTGGCGGCGGGTCTGCTGATCAGCGAGGCGACGGCGGCCGCGCGGATCACCCGGGCGAAGAAGAAGATCGCGGCGGCCGGGATCCCGTACCGAATCCCGGCGGACCACGAACTGTCCAGGCGTCTGGATGCGGTGCTGACGGTGGTGCACCTCGTCTATACGGCCGGGCATGTGGCCGCTGGGCCTGACCTGACGCGTGCGGATCTCACCGGGCGGGCGGTGGAGCTGGCGCGACTGCTCGTGCGGTTGATGCCGACGGAGACGGAGCCGCAGGCGTTGCTCGGTCTCCTGCTGATGACCGAGGCGCGGGGCGATGCGCGGTTGAGCGAGGACGGGGAGTTGGTACTGCTGGCCGACCAGGACCGGTCGCGGTGGGATGTGCGGATGTTGGCGGAGGGAGTGTCGCGGGCGACGGCTGCGCTGGATCGTGGTCAGGGACGGTTCGTGTTGCAGGCGGCGGTTGCAGGGCTGCATGTGACCGCGCCGTCGTGGGAGAAGACGAACTGGACTCAGGTGGTCCGGATGTACGACGCGATGATGGTCAGCTGGCCGACTCCGATCGTGGCGCTCAACCGGGCTGCCGCGCACAGCCTGGTGCCTGGGGCGGATCTTGAAGCAGTCCTCGCCGAAATGGACGCCTTGAGCAACGAACCGGCCCTGAAGGCGTACGCCTACCTGCCGGCCGCTCGAGCTGATGTGCTCGCGCGCCTGGGTCGAGTCGACGAGGCGGCCGACGCCTACGACTCAGCCATCACCCTCACCGCCAACGAGACCGAACGCCGCTTCCTCGCACACCGCCGCGCCGCCCTATGCGCCTGAGCCCGATCGCCTGTGCCACGAAGTCCGGTCAGCTGTGCGGCTGAGCTTGGTCGCCTGCGCAACTGAGTCCGGTCAGCGCTGTGCTGCTGGGTTCGGTGCGCTGGGCGGTTGTTGCGGTCAGTTGTGCGGCTGGGCCTGGTCGCATGTGCGACTCAGCCCGGTCAGCTGTGCGGCTGATTCCGGTGGCCTGTGCGGGTGAGTCCGGCTAGCTGTGTTGCTGGGTTCGGTGAGATGGGCGGCTGTTGGGGTCAGTTGTTGGGCTTGGGGGCCCAGAGGTGGTCGGCGGTGCCGGCTTCGAGGCGGCCGCGGTAGACGTCGATCTTGTGGTCGATGAGTTCCAGGTTGTCCTGGAGGTCGGCCAGTTTGGCGAGGACCTCGGCGCGGTGGGACTCCAGGAGGGCCAGGCGTTCCTTCTCGTTGCCGCGGCCGGCGGTGACCAGTTCGGCGTACTGGCGGATGGTTCGGATCGGCATGCCGGTGGCGCGGAGGCGGGTGCAGATCTTGATCCAGTCCAGGTCCAGCTGGTGGTAGCGGCGGCGGCCGCCGGCAGTGCGGTCGACGGTGGTGACGACCAGGCCGGCGCGTTCGTAGTAGCGCAGGGTGTGGACGCTCACGCCGGTACGACGGGCAGCCTCAGCAATGCTGATGCCCGCCTCAGCAGTCGGCCGGCCCGCGTCAGTAGTCGGCCCGCCCGCCTCGGCAGTCGGCCGGCCCGCGTCAGTAGTCGCCTTGTCCGCGTCAGTAGTCGGCTTGCTCGCGTCGGCAGTCGGTTTGCCCGCGTCAGGAGTCGGTTCGCCCGCCTCAGCGGTTGGCTCGTCTGCCTTGGTCGGGCGGGTTTTCGGTTCGGGTGATTGGTTGTTGACTTCGAGCACGCTCTAAATCCTAGCGTCGTCGGTATGAGTGTCTCAACGGTTGCGAACGACGTCTCGACCGAGCTGAGCCGCGGGCGGCGGCTGGCGGTGCTGGCGGTGTGTTGCGCGAGCATCATCGTCGTGGTGATGGACATTTCCATCGTCAACGTCGCCCTGCCGTCGATCCGGACCGACCTCGGCGCCTCGGTGGCGGACCTGCAGTGGACGGTCGACGCGTACACGCTGGTGCTGGCGAGCTTCCTGTTGCTGGCCGGTTCGACGGCTGATCGGGTCGGGCGTAAGCGCGTGTTCCAGCTCGGGCTGGTGGTGTTCGGGATCGGTTCGCTGCTGTGCAGCCTGGCGCCGAGCGTCGGTTGGTTAATTGGTGCCCGGGCGGTGCAGGCTGTCGGTGGGACGATGCTCAACCCGGTGGCGATGGCGATCGTCGCGACCACGTTCCCGGACCGGGCCGAGCGGGCCAGGGCGATCGGCGTGTTCGGTTCGATGTCCGGTCTGTCGTTGGCCCTGGGCCCGATCCTGGGCGGAGTACTGGTCGACGGTCTCGGCTGGCAGTCGATCTTCTGGGTGAATGTGCCGATCGTGGTTGCCGCGGTGATCTGCACCGGTCTGTTCGTTCCGGAGTCTCGCGCGGCGAGGGTACGGCGCTTCGACCCGATCGGACAGGTGCTGGTGGTCCTGATGCTCGGCGGACTCGTGTACGCGATCATCGAGTCGGAGAAGGTCGGCTGGACGTCGCCGCTGATCCTCGGACTGCTCGTGATGGCGGTACTGGCGGCGATCGGGCTCCTGACCTACGAGCGCCGCAGGCAGCAGCCGCTGCTGGAGCTGAGGCTGTTCCGGAGCGTGCCGTTCAGTTCGGCGATCCTGATGGCCTTGTTCGCGCTCTGCGGATTCGGCGCCTTCCTGTTCGTCACAACCCTGTACCTGCAGAACATCCGCGGATTCTCGGCCGTCACCGCAGGCCTGTCCCTGCTGCCCGTCGGCGGATTGATCCTGGTGCTCTCGCCGTACACGGGCCGGATCGTCGGGACCCGGGGACCGCGCCTGCCGTTGGTGATCGCCGGCAGTGCGCTGGCCCTGGGAGCGGCGGCGTCGCAGGCGATCGGTGTGGACACGCCGCTGCCCGTCGTACTCGCGATCTACTTGTTGTTCGGCCTCTTCCTCGGCATGGTCAACCCGCCGATCACGAACACGGCTGTCTCCGGCATGCCCACCTCGATGGCCGGCCTGGCAGCCTCCGTGGCCTCGGCGGCCCGCCAGACCGGCACCACGCTGGGGGTGGCCATCGCCGGCACGATCGTCGGATCGACGACTGCCCCCGACCCCGAAGCGTTCACGCGCGCCGAACACATCCTGTGGTGGCCGGTCCTCGGGCTGGGTGTCGGCATTCTGGCCCTCGCGCTGATCAGCACCAGCCGCTGGGCCGAGTCCACGCTGATCAACTCTCCGGATACGTGAGCGGGAAGCCGAACCGGCGTGCGAGCTCAGGGTCGCTGAAGACGTGGATGTGGGTCAGCCCGGAGGCAGTCGGGGTCAGCAGAGCGACACCGAGGGCCTCGTGTGGGCCGCCGTCGGCCGAGCGGAGATAGGCGACGGCGGCCGGCTGGCCGTTGGCCAGCGTGGGCAGCATGTGCCAGTCGCCTGCCTTGCCGACCGACGCGGCGAGGACGCGCAGGCACATGACCCGGCCGTTGAACCAGGCCGGGCTCCCGACCATTTCGATCGCGGCGTCGGTGCGCAGGGCGCGTTCGAGGGCGGCCGTGTCGGCGTTCTCGAAGCCGGCGATGTACTCGGCGAGCAGCGCCTGTGCCTGCGGATCGCTCGGTTCGATCACCTCGCCACGCGCTGGTGCGGTCTCGTCCAGGCGGGCGCGCGCCCGTTGCAAGGTGCTCTTGACCGCGGCCACTGAGGTGTCGAGCATCGTCGCCACCTCGGCAGCCGGGAACCCGAGCACTTCGCGGAGGATCAGTACGGCGCGCTGCTTCGGCGGAAGGTGTTGCAGCGCGGCGATCAGCGCCAACCGCAGGCTTTCGCGGGTCGTGACGATCGTGGCCGGATCGGAGGAGATCACCAACGCGTCCGGGATCGGCTCCACCCAGGTGACCCCGTCGGGCAGCGAAGGCGCAGTACCGGACAGGTCCTGACTGGGAGCGACCAGACCGGAGGGCAGCGCGCGCCGGCCACGCTGCTCGAGCGCGGTCAGACACGCGTTGGTGGCGATCCGATACAGCCACACCCGCAGAGACGAGCGGCCCTCGAACGTCGAGAAGGATCGCCACGCGCGCAGGTAGGTCTCCTGAACGAGATCCTCGGCCTCGTCCACCGACGCCATCAGGCGGTAGCAGTGCGCCAGCAGTTCCTTCCGAAACGGTTCGGTACGACGAGCAAATTCGGACTCGCCCGTCATCGCGGCTCCTTGGACGTCGACATCGTGCATCAGTCTGTCAGCCCCAGGTGCGGGCGGACCCAGGCCGCCATGCGCTCGATCGCGTCGTCCGCCTCGGGTGCGCGGCCGGCGGCCATCTGGAAGGTGTGCTGCATGTCCGGGAAGACGTCGAGCCGCACCTCGACCCCGGCCTTCTCGGCTGCCGCGGCGAGCATGTGCGCGTCGTCCAGCAGTACTTCGTCCCCGCCGACCTGGATGTAGATCGGCCCGAGTCCGGTCAGGTCGCCGTACAGCGGGTTCACCAGCGGGTCTCGCGGATCACCGTCCGGCCCGAGGAACATCCCGGCGAGCCCGCGCACGAGGTCCCGATGGAAGAAGGCGTCCCGGTCCCGATTGGTGTCGTACGACGTCCCGGTCGCCTCCAGGTCGACCGCCGGTGAGAACGGCATGGCCGCGGCAGGCAGTGGCAGGCCGCGCTCCCGGGCGCGCAACTGCGTCGTGATCGCGAGCCCGCCGCCGACCGAGTCCCCGGTGATCGCGATCCGCTGAGCAGCGAATCCCTGATCGAGCAGCCACTGGTACGCCGCCGTCGTGTCGTCGACCGGTGCCGGATGCGTGTGCGCCGGCGCCAAGCGGTAGTCCACGACCAGCGCCCGCACACCGGCCGCCTTCGCGAGGTGACCGAACATCTTCCGGTGCGAGTACATCGACCCGCCGATGTACCCACCACCGTGCAGACACAACAACACCCGATCCGGTGCGGCGCCATGAGGCACGATCCACACCGCGGGAAGCTCCTCGACCGACAGGTAGTCGACTCCGCGCGGCTCGGTGGTCAGCACGGCCCACCCGTGGTCAGCGGCCTCCTGGTCGACCGGCTCCGGACTCCCGGCCCGGGCCGCCACCCAGTGCGCCTTGACCGCTTCCGACTGCTTGCTCGCCATAACTGGTGTCCTCTCTCGACTGTCGCTGCACAGATACAGACCAGAGCGGCGCGAAAAGGAATCGGTGACGGAGCGTGCCGGGCGTGCTTGACTGGAGTATGAGTGCGCCGAACGTCGGGCCGCCGTTGTCGGCCTCGGAGGAGCGGACGTGGGCGATGGTGGCCCACATCGGGGTTCTGGTCGCGGCCTGGTTCGCGATGGGATTCCTGTGCCCGTTGGTGATCTGGCTGATCTACCGGTACCGGTCGGACTACGTCCGGCAGCACGCGCTGGAGTCGCTGAACTTCCAGCTCTCGCTGCTCATCTACACCGCCGTCGCGGTAATCCTGATCCTGATCACGTTCGGCCTCGGCGTACTGATCATCGTTCCGTTGATCCTGATCGGCGCAGTGGCGGCGCTGATCGTGATCATCCTCGCGACCGTCGCGGCCGCGGGCGGCAACGAGTACCGCTACCCACTGACCATCCGCTTCGTGAAGTAATCCCTTGGACCGGCCGCCCCGATCCAGGCAGACTTCCGCTGGTGGAGCTGATCGGTCAGGGCATGGAGGGCGCCGTCTACGACCTCGGTGACGGCCGGGTGCGCAAGATCTGGTTCGATCGGCGGCCGGACGACGTACGTCCGATGCAGGCGTTCCTGGACGAATTGCCAACACTCCCGTTCCGTACGCCGCGGATCCGCGAGATCCATGCGGACGGCAACGGGTTGGCCGTCACCGTCGAGGACAAGCTGACCGGTACGCCGATGCACGAGGCGAACCTCCCCGAGGACGACGCCCTCGATGCGTTCGTCGCCGTCGTCGAGGCGCTCGGCACGACGACGGCCGGTCCCGCGAGTCAGCAATTGCTGGTGCTCAACCAGCCGTTCTGGCGTGACGGACTGTCCTGGGGCGAGGCGCTCGCAGCCCTCGTACGACGCCGCGCCGCGGAGTCGGCGTATCACTTCGAACGCGACGTCGCCGACTTCACCAGTCTGCTGGCGAGACTCACCGCAGCGCTCGAGCAGATCGAGTTGGACAACCTGAGTGTGGTCCACGGCGACATCTGCCCGCCCAACCTGCTGATGGACGGCTCAAGGACCGCGGCAGTACTGGACTGGGGCTTCTACTCCACAGCCGGCGACAACACCTTCGACGCCGCGCTCGCAGCGGGGTTCTTCGACATGTACGGACCGGAGGCTCGACGCCTCGACACCCTGCTGCTCGATCGCTTCGAGAAGCTAGGCCACGACCGCGAGCGCATGCACCTGTACCGCGCGGCGTACGCGATCACCACGGCGACCATCTACGACGCGAACGCGCAGGACGGCCACTACGACTGGTGTGTGGCCGACCTCAATCGCCTGCCGGTCTGATCGGCGCACCGTCGCGCAGGTGGTGCAGCATGGACGGTTCTTTCAGGACCTGCGGCAACCGGCGTGCGTTCAGCGGCGACACCAGGCCGTCCAGCGCGTCCGGGGCGTGCCAGGACAGGCCGAGGATCTCGAAGCCGTCCGGGCTCAGCGAGTCGAGCAGCGACGGGTCGTGGACGCCGCCGTCGTACAGGATCTCGATCGCGTCGCCCCAGCCCTCCCACCGCGGCAGCCAGTCGATCGCGAGTACGCCGAGCAGTGGCAGGGCGACCCCGAGTTCCTCTTCCATCTCACGGGACGCACCGGTCGCCGGGTCCTCGTCCGGCTCGACCACGCCACCCGGCAGCTCGAGATCCTTCTTGTAGCTGACCTGGCACAGCAGCACCCGGCCGGACGTATCCCGCACCACCACGTGCGCGATGACGCGCTTCTTCGGCAGCGTCGAGTCCATCAAGGAGGTCCAGCCGAGCAAGGTGTCCGGGCGCGGGTCGTCGCTGCGCATCCCGTACACGGCCACATCCCGGCGCTCACCGTCAACCAATGCGCCGCCACGCAGTACGCCCTCGCGCCGGTAACCGGACCGGATCGCCACCCGGGCAGACGCACGCAGCTCCGGGTCCACCTCGACCTGCAACCGCTCCAGGCCGAGCTCACCGAAGGCGTACTCGGTCACCAGCCGGACAGCACGCTGCGCGACCTCGGGTCCACCCTCCAGAGCCCACGAGACCAGACCCGCGCCGGGAGCAGTCCGCCGTACGTCGACAGTGCCCAGAGGGCCGGCCAGCGAGACGTCGAAGGTCACCACCTGGTCATCCTGCCGCGACAGTCGCAGCGTCAGCTCACCATCGGTCAGCGGAGGTTCGGCGGTCACCCCGTGAACGCTACCCGGTATACCGCAGGTACAGCGTCGCCAGGGGTGGGACGGAGAGCTCGGCGCTGGTCGACATCCCGTGCCATTCCGGTCCGTCAGCCTGGACCGAGCCGAAGTTGCCGACGCCCGAACCGCCGTACGTGTCGGCGTCGGTGTTGACCGCCTCCTCCCACTCGCCGCCGTACGGGAGGCCGAGCCGGTAACCGTGATGCGGTACGGCGGAGAAGTTCGCCACGCAGGCGATCGTCGGTTCGCCGTCGTCGCCGTACCGGATGAAGGAGAAGATGTTGTTGCTCGCGTCGTTGGCGTCGATCCAGCTGAACTTCTCCGGCGCGTGGTCGGTCCGCCACAGGGCGGCGGTGTCGCGGTAGACGCCGTTCAGGTCGCGCACCAGCTGCTGCAGACCTCGGTGGTCCGAGTGGTCCAGCAGCCACCAGTCGAGCTCGCCCTTCTCGGACCACTCCGACTCCTGGCCGAACTCCGAGCCCATGAACAGCAGCTGCTTGCCCGGGTGCGCCCACATCATCGCCAGGTACGCGCGGAGTGTCGCCAGCTGCTGCCACCGGTCGCCCGGCATCTTGCGCAGCAGCGAACCCTTGCCGTGCACAACCTCGTCGTGGGACAGCGGCAGCACGAAGTTCTCCGAGTACGCGTACATCATCGAGAACGTCAGCTCGTGGTGGTGGTACTGCCGGTGGATCGGCTCGTGCTCCAGGTAGCGGAGCGAGTCGTTCATCCAGCCCATGTTCCACTTGAAGCCGAACCCGAGCCCGCCCAGATGCGTGGCCCGGGTGACGCCCGGCCACGAGGTCGACTCCTCGGCGACGGTGATGACGCCGGGGACCCGCTTGTAGAGGGTGGCGTTCATCTCCTGCAGGAACGAGACGGCCTCCAGGTTCTCCCGGCCGCCGTACTGGTTCGGCACCCACTGGCCCTCGGCGCGCGAGTAGTCCAGGTAGAGCATCGAGGCGACGGCATCCACCCGCAGCCCGTCGATGTGGTACTCCTCGGCCCAGTAGATCGCGTTCGCGACCAGGAAGTTGCGCACCTGCGGGCGGCCGAAGTCGAACACCAGCGTGCCCCAGTCCGGCTGCTCGCCGCGGCGCGGATCCGGGTGCTCGTACAGCGGCGTCCCGTCGAACCGGGCCAGCGCCCAGGCGTCCTTCGGGAAGTGTGCCGGCACCCAGTCGACGATCACGCCGATGCCGGCCTGGTGCAGCGCGTCGACGAGGTGCCGGAAGTCGTCCGGGTCACCGAAGCGCGAGGTCGGCGCGAAGTACGACGTCACCTGGTAGCCCCACGAGCCGCCGAACGGGTGCTCCATCACCGGCATCAACTCGACGTGGGTGAAGCCCATCTCGTTGACATAGGCAACAAGCTCGTCGGCCAGCTCGCGGTACGACTTCCCCTTCCGCCAGGAGCCGAGGTGCACCTCGTACACGCTCATCGGCTCGGCGTAGGGCTGCGCCGCCGCGCGCCGCTCCAGCCAGGCCGCGTCGTTCCACTCGTACGACGACTCGTGGACGACGGACGCGTTCGCCGGGGGAGTCTCGGCCAGGTTGGCCATCGGGTCGGCCTTCTGCCGCCAGACTCCGTCGCGGCCGCAGATGTCGAACTTGTACCGCGTGCCCGGGCCGACGCCGGGGACGAACAGCTCCCAGACGCCGGACGATCCCAGCGAGCGCAGCGGGTGCGCGCGGCCGTCCCAGAAGTTGAAGTCCGCGGTCAGCCGGATGCCCTGCGCGCCCGGGGCCCAGACCGCGAACGACGTCCCGGTGACCGCGCCGGTGGGGCCGTCGTACCGGCGCACGTGGGCGCCGAGGACAGTCCACAGCTGCTCGTGCCGGCCCTCGCCGATCAGGTGCAGGTCGACCTCACCGAGCGACGGGAGGTAGCGGTACGGGTCGTCCAGCTCGATCGCCGGACCGTCGGTGTAGGTGATCTCGAGGCGATAGTCGGGCACCTTGTCGATGTCCACCAGTACGCCGACCCAGACACCCTCGAACTCGTGCCGCAGGTCGAGCCGCTGGCCGTCGTACAGCACGGTCACCGTCTGGGCGAACGGGCGCAGCACGCGGACCGTGACACCGTGCTCGCCGAGATGCGGGCCGAGAACCTGATGCGGGTCGTGGTACGTCCCGCCGACCAGCCGCTCCAGCACCGTCCGGTCCACCGGAACCGCTGTCACCACAGGCTTCTCCGCCGGTACGTTCGGCACCTCCATGGCGTCGTGCTCGCTCGCTCCCATGAACCCCATCCTGCCCGATCGAGTCTGCATTCACCGCACCCAGGCGAAGCCTGTGTGGGTCTTACTTTTCGGCCAGGTGAGCCGCTGCGGAGAGCGGGATCTGCAGCCAGGTCGGCCGGTTCCGGGCCTCGTAGAGCACCTCGTAGATCACCTTGTCGGCCAGGAACGCGCTCAGCAACACGTCCTGCTCGCGCGGATCGGTGCCCGCGACCTCGGCGTATCCGTCGCAGAACGCCCGCTGGTTCCGGCTCGCCCACTCGGCCGCGCGGTAGGCGATCTGCTGGTCGCCCTCGTGGTCGGCCAGCAGCGACCGGGCCGCGTAGTCGAACGACCGCAGCATTCCGGCGATGTCCTTCACCGGAGTGTCCAGCGCCCGCCGCTCGATCAGCGACTTGGCCGGCTCACCCTCGAAGTCGATCAGCTTCCAGCCGTCGATGGTCCGCAGCACCTGACCGAGATGGAAGTCGCCATGGATCCGCTGCACCGTCACCGGCTGGTCGAGCGCCGCCAGCGCGTCGAACGCGCGGGCCAGGCCGTCGGCGTACGGCAGGAGTTCGGGGATGGCCGTGGCGGCCAGGTCGAGGCGGCGGCGCATCGCCGCGGAGTGCTCGACCAGCTTGGACGGCTCCCAGATGTCCGTGCCGAGTGCCTTGGCCAGCTCGGAGTGGACCTGCGCGGTGCTCGCGCCGAGTCGGTGCGACTCAGCCGCGAAGTCGCCGCCGACCTCCTCGGCGTGCAGGTCGGCCTCGGCGTACAGATCCCGCACCGAAGAGGTCGCGAACGACCAGCCGTCGGTGGCGTTCTTCTGGAACGCCGTCATCATCGCCAGTTCACCGCTGTCGGTGCCGCCGCCGGCCCGCGGCCACGAGCCGCGCGCCGATCCGAGCACCTCCGGAACCAGCTCGGACCCGGCCTCGGTGAGCGCCGACTCGATCTCGACGCCGGGGTTGCTCCCGGGCTCGAGCCGGCGGAACACCTTCAGCAGTGCCACGTCCGAGAACACCAGCGACGTGTTGCTCTGCTCCACCGTGAGCACCAGCGACTGCGCGCCCTCCGGTACGACGGTGCTCCGGTCGGGCGAGTGGACCGGGTGGAACTCCACCCCGTTCAGCTGGCGTCCGTGGGTCAGCCCCTCCAGCCAGTACGGCGTGGCTTCCTTGTCGTGCAACGCGTCGTACACCCAGACCCGGGCGCCGTCCAGGTCCGGCTCCTCCCACTCACCGACCAGGGCGTGGCCGAGGTTGTCGGCCGGTGCCCGGTGGTAGCTGAGCGGCAGCTGGTACACCCGGATCGGGGTTTCCGACCCGGGCGGACCGGCGCAGTAGACGAACCCGATCCGGACCGCGGGCCAGACGCCGTCCGCGGACAGCCACACCGAGGTGGCCATCGCGTCGACATGGACGTCGTGTCCCTTCTCACCGAACCACCTCTGGCTCGCGCAGAAGGACTGGACCTGGTCCAGATGGGAAGTCACGAATTGCTCTCCTCATGGTCAGCCGGCTTCGCGACCGGAAGCCGGAACCAGTAGAAACCGTGGGAGCCGAGCGTCAGGAGGTAAGGCAGCTCCCCGATGGTCGGGAAGTGCACTCCGCCGAGCAGTTCGATCGGCTCCACCCCTTGCCACTGCCGCAGGTCCAGCTCGATCGGCTGCGGGAAGCGCGACAGGTTGTTCACGCACAGCACCACGTCGTCACCGAACTGGCGCACGTACGACAGCACGCTCGGGTTCGAACCCCCCAGGTCGGTGAAGGTACCCATACCGAAACACGGGTGCTGCTTGCGGGTCTGGATCATCCGCCGGGTCCAGTGCAGCAGCGACGAGGCGTTCTCCATCTCGGCCTCGACGTTGACCGCCTGGAAGCCGTAGACCGGGTCCATGATCACCGGGAGGCTGAGCTTGCCCGGCGTGGCGGTGGAGAACGAGGCGTTGCGGTCCGGCGACCACTGCATCGGGGTCCGGACGCCGTCGCGGTCGCCCAGCCAGATGTTGTCGCCCATGCCGATCTCGTCGCCGTAGTACAGGATCGGGGAGCCGGGCAGGCTGAGCAGCAGCGCCGTGAACAACTCCATCTTGTTCACGTCGTTGTCCAGCAGCGGCGCCAGCCGGCGGCGGATGCCGATGTTGGCCTTCATCCGGGGGTCGTGGGCGTACTCGCCCCACATGTAGTCGCGGTCCTCGTCGCTGACCATCTCGAGCGTCAGCTCGTCGTGGTTGCGCAGGAAGATGCCCCACTGGCAGGTGTCCGGGATCTCCGGGGTCTGCGCGAGGATCTCCGAGATCGGGAACCGCGATTCGCGCCGTACGCTCATGAAGATGCGCGGCATCACCGGGAAGTGGAACGCCATCTGGCACTCGTCGCCGCCGGACTTGCGGTCGCCGAAGTACTCGACCACGTCAGCCGGCCACTGGTTCGCCTCGCAGAGCAGGACGCGGTCGGTGTAGTTCGCGTCCACCTCCTTGCGGACCCGCTTGAGGAACTCGTGGGTGCGCGGCAGGTTCTCGCAGTTGGTGCCCTCGGTCTCGAACAGGTACGGCACCGCGTCCAGCCGGAAACCGTCCACGCCGAGGTCGAGCCAGAACTTCAGCGCCTCGATCATCGCGTCGCCGACGGCCGGGTTCTCGAAGTTCAGGTCCGGCTGGTTGGAGTAGAACCGGTGCCAGAAGTACTGGCCGCGGACCGGGTCCCAGGTCCAGTTCGAGGTCTCGGTGTCGACGAAGATGATGCGCGCGTCGGCGTACTTGTCGTCGGTGTCGGACCAGACGTAGAAGTCGCCGTACGGTCCGTCCGGGTCCGATCGGGACGCCTGGAACCAGGGGTGCTGGTCGGAGGTGTGGTTCATCACGAAGTCGACGATGATCCGGATCCCGCGCGCGTGCGCGGCCTCCATGAACGCGGCGAAGTCGGCGATCGTGCCGACTTCCGGCATCACTCCGGTGTAGTCGGAGATGTCGTAGCCGCCGTCGCGCAGCGGCGACGGGTAGAACGGGGGTAACCAGAGGCAATCCACGCCGAGCCACTCGAGGTAGTCGAGTTTCTCGGTCAGGCCTTGCAGATCGCCGATGCCGTCGGCGTTCGAGTCCTTGAACGACCGCACGAGGACCTCGTAGAAGACGGCCCGCTTGAACCACAGCGGGTCACTCTTCGTCAGTCCGTGGTGCTGCTCCGGCAGCATGTCGGTCACGCTCACCTCCATCGGGTGTCTCCAAACCTAGCGGTACAGCGGCCTGCCGCCACGGCAGGTGGCGGTGTATGGGTGGGCTCGCCCGGACATGCACTGTTTCCCGTACCCCCGTTGCGGGGTTCGTACTCCGGCGGACGGACCGGACAGGGGCAGCGCGATGGATCCGGAGGAGACCGGTGGTGTGGTGACGCCGTCGGATGGACGGTTCCGGCCAGGCGTTGCAGGTCAGTCTGACGGTCCTTTGCCAGTACAAGCAAATAGGGGCCTCGACGCCCTATCCGTCAGTGTTCCCCCGGGTTCGCCGACTTGCGCGGGCGGCGGGCGTACTTGGTGAAACCGGCGCGTTCGGCGTCGGCCTCGCTGCGGAACCAGACCTCGGGTTTGGTCCGGCCGTAGTACGGCGAGTCAGGGGTGTGGAACAGCATCGACTGGGCGTTGCCCTTGATGGTGAACCCGTCCGGCGGACCCTGGTGCGGTACCGCATCGGCCGAGCCCACACCGTACCGTCCCGGCGGTACGTCGTCGTGCACCTGCGGCTCGGTCGCGTTGGTGTCGGGCTCTGTGTCGAAGAGCGTCAGCTCTTCGGGCCGGCCTGGTGCCATCAGCCGGGAGAACACCGGCTCGGGCGCGGTCGGCTGCTCGGCCTCGGCGACACCGGCCCCGACCAGGACCGCTTCCTTCTCCTCGACCGGTTCTTCCTCGACGGGCGCCGGCTCAGGGAGACCGGCGGGTACGCGCCGGTCGAGCAGGACCCAGGTGATCGCCGCGCCGAGTACGAACGCCAGCAGTGACCACAGCCAGTTGTTCCGCAGCAGCGAGCTCATCACTGCGCGCCTTTCGACGGTCGGAGGTGGTACACCAGCCAGGCCGCCGCGCTGCCGAGCACGAACGAGACCAGCAGCAAGATCCAGACCTGTGCGATCAGCCAACTCATGGAGTCCCCTAGAGAATCTACGGACCACGGATCCCGACGACGGTAGCGGATACAGCGCGCGTAGAGCACCAGCGGCTGGGCTGGTCGCTAGAGCACGCGGATCTCTACGCGGCGGTTCGCGATCCGGCCGGCGGCGGTGCCGTTGCTGGCGACCGGGAAGGATTCGCCGTAGCCGTTGGCGAGCATCCGGTCGGCGGCGACGCCCAGCCGGACGAGTTCGCGCTTCACGGCGGCGGCCCGCTGTTCGGACAGCGGCAGGCTGGACGCGGCGGAGCCGAGGTTGTCGGTGTGACCGGCCAGCTCGACGCGCACCGTCGGACACGACTTCAGCAGCGTCGCGGCCCGGACGACCGAGGGCTTCGAGGCGTTGTTCACGATCGACGTCCCGGACAGGAAGATGATCGTGTGCTGCCGGGTGAACTCCGACAGCCGGCTCTGGAAGGTCCGGCACGGCTCACTGACTTCCGGCTTCTGCGCCGGGACCTGCATCTGGTCCGCGATCACCGCGCCCGGGACCGCCTTCGCCGCGGCGCGGGCCACGGTGGCCTTGGTCGCCTGCTCCGGCACCTCGCCCGTCAGCGTCACCGTGGTCCCGTCGTACCGGACCGAGGCGTCGCCGGTCCCGATCGCGAGTGCGTGCAGGAGCGAGGAGAGTACGGCGGCGTCAGCCAGGCCGGTCGCGGCGTCGATCGTGATCCGGTTGTCGAACTCGCGGTCCGGGCCGAGCACCTGGTCGACGTCGGTGGCGATCGCGTCCTTGACCGCCTGGTCCTTGACCACGGTGCGGACCCGGATCGAGTTGTTCGTCCGGCCCACCTCGAACGGCGGCATCGCCGACTCGGTGCGTGCCTCGGTGGGGGACGGCGTACTGCTGGAGGCCTCTGCCGCCGGTGCGGACTGGTCGTCCTCGGTGTCCGCGATCGACGGAATGAGCACAGCGGTCAGCAGCACGGGTACGGCGAGCGCTGCCAGCAGCCAGACGACGACCGGCCGCCGAACGAATCCGGGCACTGTTCCTCCGTCAGGTGCGGTCAAGAGTGACCGTGCGCGTGGACATTACTCCGCTTGGCGCCCCGACTGCACAGCAGCGACGGGAGCGTCGCGATGATCACGGGCTCATTTTTATTCGAATGTCTTCTTTTCTTAACCTGGAGTGCTCGGTAGGGTGCGGACAGTTCCCTCCGGCCGGCGGTTGTTCGGGGCAGTGGTCTTGTCCTGTCTTGGACAATTCGCATTTGTGCCAGGCCCGCGCGCAGGGAATCCCTTGACTTACTTCCCGCCGTAAACCGTACTTAGGGCGGGCCGGCGTTGAAGGGGAGGGGCGCGCATGGAGAGGCCGTCGGATTCTTCGTTGATCATCGGGGTGGCCACGTCCACGGCCGAGCGGGTGCAGCTCGCACGGTTGCTGGGTGGGGCGGACGCGTTGTTGCTGGTATCCAGTGCCGAGCAGGCCCGTACGTTCCTCGCGCTGACCGGGGTGACGTCGTCGGCCGGACCGGTCGTACTGACCCCGACCGTGCTGCCCACGGGGGAGCAGCCTGCCCAGATCACGGCAGTGCCGACCGCTGAACCCGAGCCGGTGCTGGAGGAGGAGCTGTACCTGGACGTCGACCGGCGGGTGGCGCGCTGGAAGGACCGCGAGGTTCCGCTGACCCGGCTCGAGCACGACTTCCTGCACTGCCTGGTAGAGGAGCCCGGCCGGGTCTGGACGTACCAGCGCCTGCACCACGCCGTCTGGGGCAACGAGCACCTCGGCCACGGCTCACACATCCACTCCGTGGTGAAGCGGCTCCGCCAGAAGCTCGCCAACCTCGGCGCCACCGTCACCATCCACGCGGTCCGCGGCGTCGGCTTCCACCTGCTCCCCACGAGCTGACCTGAGGTAGCGTTCAGCCTCACCATGCTCCAGCTCGGGTCCGACGATCAGCCGCGCCTGGTCGGCATCGTCAACATCACCGAAGACTCCTTCTCCGACGGCGGTCGCTACCTGGCGGCGGACAACGCGATCGCTCATGCGCGCCGGTTGCACGCAGGCGGCGCCGACATCATCGAACTCGGCCCGGCGTCCAGCCACCCGGATGCCGCCAAGGTGACGCCCGAGCAGGAGATCGCCCGGCTGGCTCCCGTGCTGGATGCGCTGGGGGACCTACCGCTGGCCGTCGACTCCTACCATCCGGCGACGCAGCGGTACGCCGCCGGCCATGGAGCGACGTACCTGAACGACATCCAAGGCTTCCCGGACCCACGTCGGTACGACGAACTGGCCGCGCTGACGTGCCGGCTGGTGGTGATGCACTCGGTCCAGCGCCTCGGTCCGGCCACCAAGGTCCGTACCGAGCCACAGACGATCTGGCCGGCCATCGAGCGATTCTTCGACGCCCGCGTCACCGCCCTCGAGTCGGCCGGCATCACCCGCGACCGCCTGATCCTGGACCCCGGCCTCGGCTACTTCCTGGGCAGTACGCCGGAACCGTCGCTCACCGTCCTGGCCAACCTCAGCCGCCTCAAGAGCCGCTACGACCTCCCCGTCCTCGTCTCCCCGTCCCGCAAGTCCTTCCTGCGCACGCTGACGAACACGGCCCTGTCCGACATCGGCCCAGCCACCCTCGCTGCCGAACTCCACGCCACCACCCAGGGCGCGGACTACATCCGCACCCACGACCCGGCCGCTCTTTCCACCACACTCATCGTCCACACCGCTCTGACGAATGGCGCCGAATGCCTCAGCACGAAGCGATAGTCGCCGTACTGCGACAAGCCGACCGAGTACTGGTCATCCGCCGTGGCCCGGGGGCGCGCATGCCCGGATACTGGGCACCTCTCAGCGGAACCCTCGAACCCGGCGAGAGCCAGCAGCAAGCCCTCGTCCGCGAGGTCCAGGAGGAGGTCGGCCTGGCAGTCACCCCACTCGCCAAGGTCTGGGAGTCGACCACAGCCGGAGGCGACTACCTGCTGCACTGGTGGACCGCGGCGGCATCACCCGGCGAGGTGACGGCGGATCCGCGAGAGGTGAGCGAGACCCGCTGGGTCACTCCCGCACAGTTCCTCGAGTTGCAGCCGGTCTTCGCGGGCGACCGCGAGTTCTTCGGGGAGATCTTCCCGCGGTTGTGAAACGGGACCGGCCCCACCCGGAAGATCCGAGTGGGGCCGGCTCCGACTACGTGACTGTTACTTGATGGACTTCAGAGCGAAGTCCTCGGTGACCGGTTCACCGGCGACGAGCCGGGTGGTCCGGGTCTGGGGCTTGTAGCCGTCCTTCGCGGCGATCAGGGTGAGCGGGTTGTTGCGACGGTCCAGCCAGTAGGCGTAGTTGCCGTCCTTGTCGGTGATGAAGGTGTAGGACTGCGCCCACGAGTCCACCTGCACGATCGCCCCCGGGAGCGGCGCGCTGGCCCCGGACGAGCTGACGCCCGTGACGGTGCCCTGCAGCTTGCTCCAGGTGTTCGGCGGGGTGACGTTCATCGTCACGTCCACCGCGGGAACGGAGTAGGGGGTGTTCTCGCCGATCGTGACCTGCCCGCTGTACGTGCCGGGTTGGTCGACGTTCGCGTTGAGCGTGACCTTGACGGTGGTCGACTGGCCGGGAGCCAGCGTCGCCTCGGTCTTGTCGATGGACATCCAGCTCACGTCCGCCGACGACTCCGAGCAGCCCTCGAGACCCGGCAGGGCCTCGCTGTCCACCGTGGCGGTGAAGCCACCGGACGAGCCACCGATCTTGTAGAAGCCGCACGCCGCGCCACCGCGGTACCGCGGCAGGTTGGAGTTCGGCAGGGCGGACCAGCTGTCGGCCGCCGGGTCATAGGCGAACCCGGCGTTGGTGACGGCACCGGCCTGGACACCGCCGACGACCAGCAGCTTGCCGCTGGCGACGGCGTACGACGCCGCCCAGTGGTCGGCCGGAGCGTCCGGGATCGCGGTCCACGAGTTCGCACCCGGGTCGAAGACGTAGGCCGACTTCAGCGAGTTCACGCCGTCGTTACCGCCGGCGCAGTACAGCTTGCCGTCGATGGCGCCGCAGGATGCGAACGCGACCGACTTCGGGTAGTTCGCCAGCGTCTCCCAGCTGTTGGCGGCCGCGTCGTAGCGGACCACCGTGTTGCTCATCGGGAGACAGGCCGAGGTCGTGCAGCCGCCGACGGCGTACAGCTTGCCGTCGAGGACCGCCTGACCTGCCGCGGCGCGGGGAGCCGGGTTCGCGGCGAGCGCGCTCCAGGCGTTGGCGGCCGGGTCGTACGCCCAGGTCGCCGGATCCGGACCGGCGGCGGCCCAGCCCGAGCTGGCAATGATCTTGCCACCCACGACGCCGACGGTGATGGCGTTGCGAGCAGCCGGCAGCGGAGCGATGGCGGTCCACGCCAGCGTCGCCGGGTCGTACACGTAGCTGTTCGCGGACGAGACGCTACCGTTGCCACCGGCAATCGAGTAGATCTTGCCGTCCAGGTTGACCACCCGGTTGTCCATCACGGTCGCCGGGTAGTCGGCGATGTCGGCCCACGGTGCGGCCAACGGGTTCGCGGCCGCGGTCTTGACGGCCGTCTTGCCCGACATCACGTTGCCGAACGAGGTCGGCACCTGCAGCCGCTGCAGCGGGGCGCCGGCGCCGGTCAGCACCTGCGTCTTGCTGGTGGTGGAGCCGTTCGCGTTCTGCAGTACGAAGCCGTTGTCCCGCTCGCCGAACTTGACGTCGACGCCGGCACCGCCGGTGTTGGTGACGGTGAACGACTTGGTCACCTTGCCCGACGGCAGCTTCAGGTTGCCCGTGATGCTGCCCGGAGTGACGTTCAGCCGGCCCGCGGACAGCGAGTAGTCGGCCGTGGTGACCCAGTCGGCTTCGACGCCGACCGTCTGCTGCGCGGTGACGTAGTTGCCGGCCTTGGCGGTGAAGCCCTGGTCGCCGGACTCCGAGGAGTACAGCCAGTAGAAGCCGTCGTTCAGACCGGTGTCCTCGGGCGTCGCCACGGTGGTCGCGGTCTCGGCCGGGTTGCCGTCACGGGTGACGACCGCACCGTTCACGAAACCGTTCGTGTTGGCGTCCTTGACGTTGCCGACGACGATGCCGCCACCTGCAGGCTCACAGGTGACCTGGCTGCCGATCAGCACGTTGTCGAGCTGCCACCACCACTCGTACTGCGCGTCGTAGTAGTGGAACCGGACCTGCACAGCGGACTTGCCGGCCGCCTGCGGGATCGCGATCTCCTTGAGCCCACGGACGTCCGTTGCCTGCGCCAGCACGTTGGCCCAGGTGGCACCGCCGTCGATCGACAGGTCCACGTCGGCCTTCTCGCCGCCGAGCCAGTTGAGGTCCTGGTTGAACCGGATCACCGGAGCGGTGACCGCGGTCAGGTCCACGACCGGGCTGACCAGCGAGGTGTCCTGCGAACCGCCCGGACCGTACTTGTCGCTGTCGATGATCGCGGTACCGCCGGTACCGCCGGCCAGGTTGCCCCGGGCACCCGGGTCGTTGAACTGCCAGACCTGTCCGTTGCCCTTGTTGTCGACGACGGACCAGCCGCTCGGCGTGCTGCCGGAGTCGAACGTCTGGTAGGTGCCGTCGGAGCCGTACCGGTAGCCCGGCGCCGTGGTGCAGGCGTCGGAACGGACCGGGACAGCGATGTTCTTGGTCAGGTTGCCGGAGCCGACCGTGATCGGCTCGCTGACCGTCTGGTAGCCCGGGAACTGCGACTCCACCTTGAGCGAGTACGACGCGCCGGCCGGAACCTTCAGGCTGAAGCGGCCGTTGCTCGGGGTGGTGTAGTCGAACACGCCACCCGGACCCTCGACGCTGACCTTCGCGTACAGCGGCCAGCCGTGGCCGGAGCCGTCGGTGATGCTGCCGCCGACGTTCACCTGCGGCGAGCTCGCCAGGGCGAAGTTCTGGGTGGTGGTGTTCCCGGTGGTGATGGCGACCGTGGCGGTCTGGGTCTGGTACCCGAACGATGCCGCGGTCAGGTCGTAGCTCCCGGCCGGAAGGACGGACGAGAACGCGCCGGTGCTGGTCGTGGTCAGCACGCGGTCCGGCTGGCCGGCCTGCTTCACCGTCACGGACGCGCCGGCGAGCGGAGCACCACCGGTGGCGGCGGTGACGGTTCCGGACAGGGTGCCGGTGTCGCCGATCGGCGCCGCGTTCAGCAGGGCGAGTGCGTCCAGACGGCCCTGGCCGAACACGTTGTTGTTGGCGTCGGTTCCGCCGCACTGGCTGTTCGGCGTGTCGATCGCGGTCTGGTTCAGCAGCGCCCGGGTGGCGTCCACGTCACCCTTGAGAGCCGGCGACGCGGCCCACAGCAGTGCGACGGTGCCCGCGAGGTGCGGGGTGGCCATCGACGTACCGTTGAAGGCGCCGTAGGTGTTGCCGGGGAGGCTGGACCGGACGTTGACGCCGGGGGCCGAGATGTTCGGCTTGATCGTGCCGTTCTGACCGACACCACGGCCGGAGAACGACGCGATGTTGTTGTTGATGTCGTAGGCGCCCGCCGAGTAGTTGCTGGTCAGGCTGCCCGGCGACCCGCTGCTGTTGCAGCCGAGCTCACCACTGTTGCCGTTGGCGAAGGCCCCGAAGATGCCGGAGTCCTTCCAGTTGTTGGTGATGTCCTCCATGAACGGGTCGTTCGACGGCAGCTGCGAACCCCAGGAGTTGTTGATGATGTTCGGCCGCTTGCTGGCGTCGGGGTTGTTCCCGGCCAGGTCGGTCGGCTCGAGCATCCACTGACCCGAGGAGATCAGGGCCGCGTCGGTCGGGCAGCAGCCGTTCGCGGCGATCCACTTGACCCCCGGCGCGACGCCGATCTGGTTGCCGGCGCCGTCGTCACCGGCCATGGTGCCCATCGTGTGGGTACCGTGGCCGTTGCCGTCGCACGGTGCGTTGCCGCAGGTGCCGGCCGCGTCGAACCAGTTGTAGTTGTGGTCGAACGTGCCGTCGCCATTGTTGCCGCGGTACTGCTTGACCAGCGCCGGGTGGTCGTACTGGACCCCGGTGTCGATGCTGGCGATGGTGATGCCTTCGCCCTTGTCGCCGAACTGCGACCAGACGTCGTCGGCGTTGATGTTGGCGATGCCCCACTCGACCGCGTTGATCTCGTGCTCGGTCGTGCCCTGGGAGATCTTGGGCACCTCGATCTTCATCGGGGCGTACAGGCCCTCGACCTCGGCGTGGGTGGCCAGGTTCTGGGCCAGCGTGAGCGATCCGCTGTTGATCCGGATCGCGTTCGTGCCCCAGAAGGCCTGGTACTTGACGTGCTGCGCGTCCAGCTCGGCGCGGATCTTCGCCTGGCTCTCCGCGGCGGTCTTGCGCAGCGCCGCGGCGACGGCGGTGCCGCGCTCGTTCCAGTTGGTGATCCTGCTGGCGGCGGTCAGGTCGGCCTTGGCGGCGAACCGGACCCAGTAGTCGGACGCCGCCTTGGCGTCCTTGCCGTCGAGTTGGGCCATCAGCTCCGGCTTGATCTTGCTCGCCGGAGTGGCCTCGGGCTTGGTGGGCGGTGACGCCTGCGCCTGGCCGGCACCTGCCAGCCCGGTCGCGACGACGGCCACCGTCGCCAGGGCGCCCACCAGCGTTCTGGCGAGCCCCCTTCGTCTCATGTCTGACATCTCTGCAGCCCCTCACTTGAAACGACCCCGAGTCGACTCCCCCGAGTCATTTGGTGCAGAGGTGCAAGGGTCCTCGCGTGGGCGGATTCGAGTCCCGTGCGCGAACGCTCCGTGCCCCCCAGGTCGCGGCATGTGACGCCGCGAGCCTGACGAGGACCCTATGTGTCAGATCGGAGGGGGAACAAGCACACATGGTGAGCAACATGTGACTAGCCGTTGCCCCGAATCGAGGCAACCTGGTCAAAGATTGGCAGTCCGTTGACGATCCGAGGCAGAGGTTGACATCGTGATCAGATGGTCACCGCCCGTGTCCCCGCCCCCGAGGACGTCGACCTGACCACGACCGACCGGGAATCGTTTCCGCTGCTGATCGCGGTCGCGGCCTCCCCGGAGGATCGGGTCCGGCTCGCCGAGCTCGTCGACGACGTCGCTCCGCTGCTCCTCGTGTCCAGCCTCGAGGAACTGCGCAAACTGCTGGTGCCCGCCCAGCAGTCCCCGCCGGCCCCGCCCGAGCACCCCGAACCACCCGAGCCCGAAGCGGTCCAGGCGGTCGTCGCGAAGACGGCCGAGGATCCCGAGGCCGACGTACTGACGATCGACCGGGCCCGCTCGGTCGCCCGGTGGCGCGGCCGGGAGGTCCAGCTCACCGAGCTCGAGAACGACCTGCTGACCCGGCTGATGACGGCACCGCTGCGCGTCTGGACGTACGACGCCCTGCACCAGGCGGTCTGGCGCAACCGGGACCTGAGGGGAACCGCCGACGTGCACTCGGTGGTGAAGCGGCTGCGCCGCAAGCTCGACGAACTGGGTACCACGGTCACCATCGACGCCGTCCGCGGCACCGGCTTCCGGCTCACTGATCACCAGCGCCCGGCGATCATGGGGTTGCGGGCCGGCTGACACACCCGGGAGTTTCCGGGTCTGCTCTCTGTTCGCCGGGCGCCCGTCGTCGCTAGCCTCGTCTGGTGAGTTCCCTGCCGCATCCGCGACGGGTCCCTCGAGTCGCGGAGATCGTCCTGGCCTTCCTCGCCGGTGCCGGGACGTTCGTCGTGGTGGCAGCACTCGCCGCGTGGATCACCTCGGATGCGCTGATCGTGATCCTGGGCGTTCCACTGGTCGCCGCCGTCGTCCTGGTGGCCAAGGTGATCGGCATCGCGTACGCCGTCCCGATCGCGATGGCCGGCATGCTCGCCTACGACTGGTACCACCTGACCCCGACCCATCCGCTCGGGTTCCCGGTCTGGTCGAACCTGGTGGATCTGCTGGTCTATCTGGGGGTGTCGGTGCTGATCGGCGAGCTGGCGGCGCATGCGACTCGTCAGGCCCAGACGGCCGAGGTGGCCCGGGCCGAGCTCGCCGACGAGCAGGCGGCGTTGCGACGGGTGGCGACAGGCGTCGCGCAGGGGGTGCCCGCACAGGAGTTGCTCGCAGCCGTGGCCGAGGAGGCCGGGACGCTGCTCGACGTGGACGCGACCCGCATCGTCCGCTACGAGGGCGACGACCTCGCGCATGTGACCGACTGGAGCAAGCCCGGCTACGATCCCGGCCCCTATGATCGCGTCAGGCTCGAGGGCAGGAGCGTGGCCGGCGACGTACGCCGTACCGGCCGTGTCGCCCGCATCGACGACTACGAAGACCTCGAGGACCGGCTGCCGCTCACCCGCGGGATGGGCATCAAGTCCGTGGCCGGAGCACCGATCGTCGTCGGCGGCGACCTGTGGGGAGTGATGGTCGTCTGGTCCACGGCCGAGCCGCTCCCGGCCGCCACGGAATCGCGCCTGACCGACTTCACCGAGCTCGCGGCCACGGCGATCGCCAACCTGGAGGCACGACGGCAGGTCGAACGTCTCCTGGACGAACAGGCCGCACTGCGGCGGGTCGCGACGCTGGTCGCTCGTGGTGGGCGTTCGGCCGAGGTCGTCGAGACGGTCATCCGTGAGGTCGGGGTGCTCTGTGGCGCCGACCTGGCCAGGCTGGAGCGCTACGAGACGGACGGAACGGTGACCGGGGTCGGCGTGTGGAGCCGGAACACCGATCATCAACTGTCCAGCGGCACCCGCTTCGTGCTGCAGGGACCGAGCATCGCGGCACTGGTGCGAGAGACCGGCCGCCCGATGCGGGTGGACAGCTTCGCCGGCGCCTCGGGCCCGATCGCACAGGAGGCGCAGGGACTGGGGATCCGGTCGTCGGTCGGTTGTCCGGTCGTCGTCCAGGGCCGCCTGTGGGGCGTCGTCGCCGCGTCGACGACGGGCGATGCGCCGTTCCCTCCGGACACCGAGTCCCAGATCGGCGAGTTCACCGAACTCCTGGCGACGGCGATCTCGAACCTCAAGGCGCACGCCGACCTCGAGGCGTCCCGCACCCGGATCGTCGAGACCACCGACCTGGCTCGCCGCCGGTTCGAGCGTGATCTGCACGACGGAGTCCAGCAGCGGCTTGTCTCGCTGGGCCTCGAACTGCGTGGAGTCGAGATGGCCGCACCACCCGACCTGCGGGCCGGGCTCGGTCAGATCAGCAGCGGACTGGACGGGGTGTTCAACGACCTGCGCGAACTCTCCCGGGGCATCCATCCGGCGATCCTGTCGGAGGGTGGTCTCGACCCCGCGCTGCGGGCGCTCGGACGGCGTTCGGCCGTTCCGGTCAAGCTGGACGTGAACGTCGGCGAACGGCTCGCGGAACGGGTCGAGGTGGCGGCGTACTACGTCGTGTCGGAGGCGCTCACGAACACGGCGAAGTACGCCGGGGCCACGCTGGCCGAGATCCAGGTCAGGCTGCACGACGACGTCCTCGAGCTGAGCATTCGCGACGACGGCGTCGGCGGAGCCGATCCGGCCCGAGGCTCGGGCCTGATCGGACTCACCGACCGGGTCGAGGCGCTCGGCGGGCGGATCTCGATCACGAGTCCGATCGGCGAGGGAACGTCGCTGCACGTCGAGCTCCCCCTCGATGTCGCCTGATCGGCACAGGAGTACCGTCAGCGTTCGTGCCCTTCTCCGCTTTGAGCCATCTCGACTGTCCCAAGTGCGGCCTCACCTACTCGCCGGACCAAGTGATCGGACTGTGTTCGTGCGGGTCGCCTTTGCTGGCCCGGTACGACGTACAGGCGATCACGCTGACCAAGGACGAGTTGGCGACCCGGCCGCCGGATCTGTGGCGGTATCACGAGCTGCTGCCGGTGCGGTCGCCGGAGAACGTGGTGACGCTGGGGGAGGGGATGACCCCGCTGCTGCCGTTGCCGCGGTACGGGCGTGAGCTCGGCGTCGAGCGGCTGCTGATGAAGGACGAGGGGCTGATCCCGACCGGCACCTTCAAGGCACGCGGTGCCGCGGTCGGCGTGTCCCGGGCGTACGAGGTCGGTGTCCGCAAGATCGCGATGCCGACCAACGGGAACGCGGGCTCGGCCTGGGCGGCGTACGCCGCTCGTGCGGGTATGGAAGCGTTGATCGCGATGCCGATCGCGGCACCCGAGATCTGCCGCCGCGAGGTGAAGGTGGTCGGTGCCGAGCTGCACCTGATCGACGGGCTGATCGGTGACGCCGGCGCGTTCATCCGCGCGGAGCTGGCCAAGCGGGACGGCTACCTGGACGTGTCGACGCTGAAGGAGCCGTACCGGATCGAGGGCAAGAAGACGATGGGCCTCGAGATCGCCGAGCAGCTCGGTTGGCAGCTGCCCGACGTCATCCTGTACCCGACCGGTGGCGGCGTCGGCATCATCGGGATCTGGAAGGCGCTGGTCGAACTCCGCGAGCTCGGCTGGATCGACGGTCCGCTGCCGCGCCTGGTCGCCGTACAGTCGAGTGGCTGTGCGCCGATCGTCCGGGCCTGGGAGAAGGGTCTGCCGGAGAGCGAGCCCTGGCCGGACGCGCAGACCGTTGCCTTTGGCATCACGGTGCCCAAGGCACTCGGCGATTTCCTCGTCCTGCAGGCGATCGCGGAGACCGACGGGTGTGCCGTTGCCGTCGACGACGAAGATCTGCTGGCCGAGCAGCACAAGGTCGCTCAGCTGGAAGGATCGTTCATCTGCCCGGAAGGCGCGGCCAACTTCGCCGCCGTCCGGCAGCTGCGCGAGTCCGGCTGGATCCGCGCCGGCGACCAGGTCGTTGCCCTGAACACCGGCGCGGGCCTCAAGTACCCGGAGACCGTCCCGCTCTGATCACGCCTGGCCGCGGCGGACGGCGAGGATGTGGGCTGGTTCGCCGTTCGGGTCGAGCTTGACGTAGTTCTGCTGGCCCCAGCGCCAGGTGGCGCCGGTGATCTCGTCGTACACGGTGAAGGTGTCCTCGGGGCGCATGCCGAGCGAGGCCATGTCCAGGTGGACCATCGTTTCGCGCACCGAGTGCGGGTCGGTGTTCACCACGACGATGACGGTGTCGCTGTGGCCGTCGGGGGCGGTCGTGCGCTTGGAGTAGCACATGATCGCCTCGTCCTCGACCGAGTGCAGCGACAGGTTGCGCAGCTGCTGCAGGGCCGGGTGCCGGCGGCGGATGTTGTTCAGCAGTGTCAGGTACGGCGCCAGCGTGCGCCCCTCGGCGGCCGCGGCCTCCCAGTCCCGCGGACGCAACTGGAACTTCTCGGTGTCGAGGTACTCCTCGGAGCCCGGCCGGAGTGCCACGTGCTCGAACAGCTCGAACCCGGCGTACACGCCCCAGGCCGGCGACGCGGTGGACGCGATCGCGGCGCGGATCTTGAACGCGCTCGGCCCGCCGTACTGCAGGTAGGCGGTCAGGATGTCCGGCGTGTTGACGAAGAAGTTCGGCCGCAGGAAGTGCCCGGTCTCCTTGGTCAGCTCCTGCAGGTACTCCTCCAGCTCCCACTTCTCGTTGCGCCAGGTGAAGTAGGTGTACGACTGGTGGAACCCGACCTTGGCCAGCTCGCGCATCATCGGCCGCCGGGTGAACGCCTCGGACAGGAACACCACGTCCGGGTCGGTCTTGCGGATCTCGCCGAGCAGGTACTCCCAGAAGTTGACCGGCTTCGTGTGCGGGTTGTCGACCCGGAACACGGTCACGCCGTACGAGATCCACAACCGGACGATCCGCAGTACCTCGGCGTAGATGCCCTCGGGGTCGTTGTCGAAGTTGATCGGGTAGATGTCCTGGTACTTCTTCGGCGGGTTCTCGGCGTACGCGATCGAGCCGTCGGCGCGGATCGAGAACCACTTCGGGTGCTCCTTGACCCACGGGTGGTCCGGCGACGCCTGCAGGGCCAGGTCGATCGCGACCTCGAGGCCCAGTTCGCGGGCCCGGCCGACGAAGTACTCGAAGTCCTCGAAGGTGCCGAGCTCGGGGTGGATCGCGTCGTGCCCGCCCTCGTCGGAGCCGATCGCCCACGGCGATCCGGGGTCACCGGGCTTCGGGTCGAGGGTGTTGTTCGGGCCCTTGCGGAACGCGTGACCGATCGGGTGGATCGGCGGCACGTACAGGATGTCGAAGCCCATCCCGGCCACCGCGTCCAGCCGCTTGGCCGCGGTCCGGAAGGTCCCGGACTTCCACTGCCCGGACTCCTCGTCGTACGTCGCTCCCTCGGACCGCGGGAAGAACTCGTACCAGCTGCCGTACAGCGCCAGGGTCCGGTCGACCCACACCGGGTAGGTCTCGGACGACGTGATCAACTCACGCACCGGGTAGCGTCCGAGCGCGGACCGGACCTGCGGCGAGATGCCCGCGGCCAGCCGGGCCTCCGGCGGCAGCGCGCCGTTGGCCAGCGCGTGCGCGGCATCGCTCAGCGTGGCCCGATCGGCACGAACGGCGGGCGGTACGCCGGCGGCGGCGCGGTCGAAGAACGCCGCACCCTCGGCGAACATCAGGTCCACGTCGAGACCGGCCGGGATCTTGATCTCCGCGTTGTGCCGCCAGGTGCCGTACGGGTCGCTCCAGCCCTCGACCGCGAACGTCCACGCGCCCTGCTCCTGCAGCGTCACGTCGACCGTCCACCGGTCGCTGCCCTGCCCGACCGGTGTCATCAGCATGCGTCTGGTCTGCCCGGTCGGCGAGGTCAGTACGACGTTCGCGTTCACCGCGTCGTGGCCCTCACGGAACACCGTGGCCGCGATGGTGAACGTCTCGCCCACCGAGGCCTTGGCCGGATACGCTCCGGCGTCGACGGTCGGGGTGACGTCGGTGATCGGGATGCGCCCAGTCATGGCGTAGACGAACCTTCGCTTTCCGATTGCGGAGCCGGCCGATGGGGTAGTTCAGGTCTGACGTTATCGGTTCCCCGTCGTAGACCATGACATGCAGTGGTCACATTTCGGTCCAAGCGATGGAACATGAGTGACAGACCCCGGAAAAGTGTCTGCAAAATCTTGCCCGCGTTGCAAGATCGATGCATACCGAAGGTGTCTTGCGACCTCGAGGCCGGTACGGTGTCCCGGTGCGAGCGATACGACGATTCTCCGTCCGCCCTGTCCTGCCCGAGCCGCTGACCGGTCTGGGCACCCTGGTGAACAACCTCCGCTGGTCCTGGCACCCGGAGACGCAGGACGTCTTCGAAGCGGTCGACCCGCAGCTGTGGCGGAGCACCGGCGGTGACCCGGTCAAGCTCCTCGGCGAGGTCCCGGCGGCCCGGCTCGACGAGCTGGCTCACGACGATGTCTTCCTGCGCCGGCTCGAACTGGCCGTAGCCGACCTGAACGCCTACGTGTCGGGCGACCGGTGGTTCCAGACCGACGCCGGCTCCCCGGTCAGCTCGGTGGCGTACTTCTCCCCGGAGTTCGGCATCACCTACGTCCTCCCGCAGTACTCGGGTGGTCTGGGCATCCTGGCCGGTGACCACCTGAAGGCGGCCAGCGACCTCGGCGTACCGCTGATCGGTGTCGGCCTGCTGTACCGGCACGGCTACTTCGCGCAGTCGCTGAACGCCGAGGGCTGGCAGCAGGAGCGCTACCCCCTGGTGGATCCGGACGGGCTGCCGATCAGCCTGCTCCGCGACGGCGACGCGCCCGCCACAGTGACCCTGACGCTGCCCGGCAACCGGCAGCTGCGCGCGCAGATCTGGGTCGCCCAGGTCGGCCGGGTGCCGCTGCTGATGCTCGACTCCGACATGGAGGAGAACGACCCCGCCGAGCGCGAGGTGACCGACCGGCTGTACGGCGGGTCCACCGAGCACCGGCTGCTCCAGGAACTGCTCCTCGGCGTCGGCGGTGTCCGCGCGGTCCGTACCTTCTGCCGGATCACCGGGCACGCGGCGCCCGAGGTGTTCCACACCAACGAGGGCCACGCCGGCTTCCTCGGCATCGAGCGGATCCGTGAGCTCGCCACCGACCAGTCGCTGGACTTCGACACCGCGCTCGAGGTCGCCCGCGGCGGCACCGTGTTCACCACCCACACGCCGGTCCCGGCCGGTATCGACCGGTTCCCGGTCGAGCTGATCCAGCAGCACTTCTCGCCCGACGCGTTCGGCGAGGGCGTGCCGATCGACCGGATCCTCGAGCTCGGCGCCGAGGACTTCGAGGGCGGCGACCCGGGCGTCTTCAACATGGCGATCATGGGCCTGCGGCTCGCGCAGCGGGCCAACGGTGTGTCCAAGCTGCACGGAGTGGTCAGCCGCGGCATGTTCGCCGGGCTGTGGCCGAGCTTCGACCCGGTCGACGTACCGATCACCTCGATCACCAACGGCGTCCACGCGCCGACCTGGGTGGCCCGGGAGATCCACGGGCTCACGTACGCGGCGACCGACACGGCCGAGAGCGACGGCCTGTTCGACGGCCTCGACAAGACCTCCGACGCGCAGATCTGGGAGACCAAGCGGACTCTGCGGCAGCGGTTCATCGACGACACCCGGGCCCGGGTCCGGCAGTCCTGGATCAACCGCGGCGCCAGCGACGCCGAGCTCGGTTGGGTCGACTCCATCCTCGACCCGGACGTCCTGACCATGGGCTTCGCCCGCCGCGTCCCGTCGTACAAGCGACTCACGCTGATGCTGCGCGACCCGGCTCGGCTGAAGGCGCTGCTGCTGCACCCGCAGCGCCCGGTCCAGATCGTCATCGCCGGCAAGGCGCACCCGCACGACGAGGGCGGCAAGAAGCTCATCCAGGAGATGGTCCGCTTCGCCGACGACCCGGAGGTGCGGCACCGGATCGTGTTCGTCCCGGACTACGACATCGCGCTCGCGCAGCCGATGTACCCGGGGTGCGACGTGTGGCTGAACAACCCGCTGCGTCCGTACGAGGCGTGCGGCACGTCGGGCATGAAGGCTGCTCTGAACGGTGCGTTGAACCTCTCCATCCGCGACGGTTGGTGGGACGAGTGGTACGACGACGAGTTCGGCTGGGCGATCCCGTCCGCGGAGGGGATCGAGGACACCGACCGGCGTGACGACCTCGAGGCGCACGCGCTGTACGACCTGATCGAGAAGCAGGTCGCGCCGCGCTTCTACGACGGCGAGGTGCCGGGGCGCTGGATCGAGATGCTCCGCCACACCATCAAGGAGCTCGGCCCGAAGGTGCTCGCCACCCGGATGGTCCGCGACTACGTCGAGCAGCTGTACGTCCCGGCCGCCAAGTCGTCGCGGTCGTTGAATGCGACGTACGACGGTGCGCGCGAGCTGGCCGCGTGGAAGAAGAAGGTCCGGACGGCGTGGCCGCAGATCCGGGTCGACCACGTGGAGCTGCAGGGCCTGGGCGACGTACCGCAGCTCGGGACCACGGTCGGGATCCGCGCCTTCGCGGCGCTCGGGGATCTCGAGCCTGCCGACATCTGCGTCGAGGTGCTGCACGGGCGGGTCGATACGAACGACGAGATCACCGACCCAGTCCGCGCGACGCTGGCGATGGCGGAGACCTACGAGGGCAACCGGCACCGCTACGAAGGCGAACTGAAGCTCGACCGAACCGGCCCCTTCGGCTACACCGTCCGGGTAGTCCCGAGCCACGACGGCCTCGCCAGCCCGGCCGAACTCGGCCTGGCCGCGGGACCGACGGACCCCGACGACCCATCCGCCCCCGACCTCCCGGCAGGCTCAGAGTTCTGAGCCCTTCCTCCTGAACCCGACCCCGCCCGCGTCAGCCGGCGGGGTCGGGTGTTTTATCGTGCTCCGGTGACTGTTGTCGTGCGGCGGTACGGGCCTGAGGATGCCGAGGGGACCTGGGAGGCGTACTTCCGGGCGATCCGGGATACGGCGTCGCAGGACTACTTGCCGGCACAGGTTGCCGCGTGGGCTCCCGAGGCGGTTGATCTCGTGGAGTGGAACGAGCGTCGGTCGGCGGCTCATACCTTTGTGGCGACGATCGAGGGTCGGGTCGTCGGATTCAGCGACGTGACGGACGACGGCCTGCTGGACATGCTGTTCGTGCACTCGGAGGCCGGCGGCAGTGGGGTCGCGCGAGCGCTGGTCGGTGCGGTGGTGGCCAAGGCTCGCGAGTTGGGGCTGGCTCAGCTCCACACGCACGCGAGTCGTACGGCGATGCCGGCGTTCAAGCGGTTCGGGTTCGTGGTCGAGCGGGCCAACCCGGACAACTGGATCCGGGGCGAGAACCTGCCCAACTACGACATGTCCCTCAAGCTCGAGTAGCCGGCTTCTGCTTGCGGAGCAGGCCCCACGGTTTGAAGACCGACAGGATCACCGCGACCATCAGCAGCGTCGGCGAGACGATCGGCGGGAAGATCATGTCGTTCAACGGAACCGCCAGGTCGTTGGCCTCGCCGCGGTCGGCGAGTTCGGCGACACCGGGCCGGAGGGCGATCAGGACCAGCGTGCTCAGCAGCAGGTTGATGACCAGCTTCACGACCACCCACCAGTACTTCGTCAGGCCGTACTTGCTGCCCAGGCCGAGCAGGACACCGGTGAGCAGACAGATCAGCCCGGAGACCGTCATCGGCCAGATCGTGACCAGCTCGAGCACCCGGAAGCACAAGGCCTTGGTGCTCTGATCGTCCGTACCGATGGCGGTGAACGTCAGCACCGCCATCGCCACGTCGATCCCCAGCCACGAACCCACAGACGCCAGGTGCAGCACCAGAACGGCCTTCCGGGTCCTGGCCCCCAACCGCCACGGCTTCACCGCCGCCACGTCCAGTGCCGCGCCACTCATTTCCCTCTCCGTCCACTCAGATCACGTACCTACGATCCTGAGCGACGACACCCACCCCGCGCGTCGTCTGGACGGAGACACTCCACCTACACCACCGGAGGTACTCCTACGGGCGTACCAGGTCCACCCAGACGAACTTGCCTCCGCCCGCGGGCGAGGTGACGTAGGAGCGACCGGCCGGCTTCAGCGACGGGTAGAGGTCCGCGAGCTCCTTGGTCGCCGTGTCGTCTCCATTGTCGGAGGCAACCATCAGGCCGGCGACGCGGTCGGTCAGGGCGAGGTCGGCGCCGTCGAGGGACGCGGACATCTCGCCCCAGTTGTCCCAGAGCAGGAGTTCGTCGCCGTGCAGGTGGGCGAGTTGCAGGTAGACGTAGTTGCGGATGAACCAGCTCCCGCCGATCGGCGAGCCCGGGTCGATGCCGAACAGGTCCGGGTCGCGCGTGCCGGCGCGGACGTCCAGCCAGACCTCGGCCGCGGACAGGAACGGGCCGGCCGGCATGTCGAGCGAGTCGAACGGATGGTCGCCGGCCGGGTCGAGCTGGGCGTCGATCATCACCCACCGGTCGCCGTTCCAGTACTCCGCGACGACGTGATCGTGATTGAACCCGCTGGCGAAGTACGCCGCGAAACCGATCCGGCTGCGGACCGGAATGCCCTTGTGGCGAAGCATCGAGACGAACATCAGTGTGTAGTCCCGGCAGCATCCGACGATCCGGTCGACCGGCTCCCTCGGTACGGCGAGCGGCGTACCGTTGCGCCGCTGGTCGGTGGCCAGCATCGACGAGACCCATCGATGGTCGATCTCGGCGAGGCGGTCGCCGGTGAACTCGATCCCGCCGCCGCGGTAGTGGATCAGCAGGTTGCGAACCACCGCCCCGACACCGGGGATGTCGTCCGGCAACGCGTCGTACAACCCGGCGTACGCACCGGGGTCGCTGTACTCGGTCTGTACCGTTAAGTCCATCAGAGTTTCCTTTCGATAATGGGCTGGGCGATGTCGACGGCCGGCTGGTCGCGCGGCATCAGGTGGCAGTTCGCCCGGTAGACCTCACGCGGCGGACCGGTGATCGTGCTGGCCGCCGTACGGACGAAGTCGTCGACCAGGTCGTAGGCGAGCATGATTCGCGGGTACGCGCACTCGTCCATCGTGATCGTGCAGTACGCCTCGTGGTGGGCCGGCTCGACCCGGATCGCGATCGGTCCGGACGGATCCACCAGCCCCTGGAACGGCACGCACACCTCGACGGTCGCCTCGGCCTCCGGCGTCACCGGGCCGTGGTAGATCACCCACGATTCGCCGGGCAGGGTCGCGCCGGCGGCCTGCAGGTACGTGCGGATCTCATCGGTCGCGGTCACGATGATCCCGATCAGATTCTGCTGATCGGTGTCGGACCGGATCGATGCGATCTTCGTCTCCGGTACGTCGCGCGTCAGCACCGGCCGAGGGGACAGCCCCGTCGATCCCGACCGCGAGAGCCGGTCCCGCAGGTACTGCAGAGTCGCCCGACGGGCGGCGGTGGTCGCCTCCTGGGCGGCCCACCAACGGTCCAGCCGGATCAACCCCTCTTCGTCGGAGCCCGCGAGGACCTCGGCGATCGTCGTCAGCGGCATGTCCAGTTGCCGCAGCACGCTGATCCGCCGGGCCCGCTCGAGCTGCTCCTCGTCGTACAGCCGGTACCCGTTGGCCGGGTCCACCTGCGCGGGCGGGAGCAGCCCGGACACGTCGTACAGGCGTAGCGCCTTGTGCGAGAGCCCCGTACGCCGCCCGAACTCGCTGATCGTCAACACGCGATCATCAAACCCCCTGCCCCAGGGGCAAGGTAAACCCTCACTCCCAGAACCGGTTGGAACGGATGCTCAGGGCCTGAGTACGCCGGCCGGCAGGGCGGCGAGGAGCGCATCGGCGTGCCGGCGGTAGCCGAGGTTGTTCGGGTGGAAGCTGTCCGGCGCGAGCATCCCGCGCCACGGTGGTCGTGCATGCCGGGACACCTCGGCGACCGTGAGGCCGCGGGCCGTCGCCGTCGTACTGATGAGCTGGTTGATGCCGGCGACGTACGGGCTCGCCACGCCGCCGATACGCCAGAGCCCGTCGGGGACGGTCAGGTCCATCACCACGGACGAGGACGGCAGCCGTTCGATCACCTGACGGAGGTGGTCGCGGAACCGCTTCGGCGGCGTACCGAGGATGTCGTTGTTGCCGATCCCGCACGTCACCAGTGCGGGCTGCAGCCCTTCCACGAGTGGCAGTTGGTCCGCGAGCACATGCCGGGTCTGCGCGCCGGAGCGGGACAGGTTGAGCACCCGCCACGGGTTGCCGGTCCTGCGGAGCGCGTTGAGTACCTGGCCGACGTACCCATGCAGTGGCGACGATGCGCCGAGCCCTTGCGCGGTCGAGTCGCCGAGCACCACCCACAGCGGCCCGTCAGCCGTGAGGGCCTTCTCGTTCTGCCGGGTCCAGAAGTCGGCGTACGTCTTCGCCTGGACGTCGACGTATGCCACGCCGTCGACCCAACGCCGGAACGCCAGACGTGAGTTCGTCCGCTCCGCCTCACCCCAACGCATCACCGCCCGGTGCAACGCACCGATCGGCGTCGTACGCTCACGGACCCCACGCCCCACCAAAAACATCGGTCCCCCCACACATGAACACAAGGTGACCGCCGAATGTACTGCAGGAAGGTTAACGAATTCGCGGAGTGCGCAGCGTCCCCCGGAGAGCTGTCCAGACGGGGCTCTCCGGGGGACGGTTCGATGCTGCGGCTCAGGCTCGATCCTCGGCGGAACGATCGCGTCGTCGCTGGATGTCCAGCACGATTCCCGCCCCGACGCCGCCGAGTGCGATGCCGCACAAGGCGCCGAGAGCGACGGAGCTCCGGTCCACCTCGCCGGCCGCCCGAACGGACGCCGGTTCCGGAGGTGGGACCGAAGGTCGTTCGATGGCTCCGCCGATCGGTTCGGGGTACTCCTGGGCCATGGCAGGGGCGGCGACTGTCATCAGGGCGACGCTGACTGCGGCACCCGCGGCCAGCCGGCAGAGCCGGGTGGTCATGGACTGCTTCGTGGTGCGTACGGCGTGGTTCATGGCTTCCTCTCCTCTTCCGGCGGGACTCCCGTTGATCGGTCGTCCGGTTGCGCCTCGAGGTCTTGGAACCGTTCTCGCCGCTGGTGGTATCGACCCGGCGGACACCGGTATCAGCTCGGTATCAATGAACTTGACGCCAGTCGGTAGGGGGTCGACAGTCGAAACGTGGGTATAGCCGTACTCGGCCCACTAACCATCGAGGGGGAGTGGAAGAACCTCGCACGACGTGACCGCGTCGTCCTGGTCGCACTCGCGGTGCATCCGGGGGAGGTTGTCAGCGCTGGGGTGCTCGCTGACGTGCTGTGGGGAGAACGGCCGCCGGCCTCAGCGGGCAAGGTGGTCCAAGGCTGCGTCGTCCGGCTGCGGAAGCTGCTCGGCAGCCACGCGATCGAGACCTCGCCGGACGGGTATCGGCTGACGATTCCGCACGATCAGATCGACAGTCAGCGCTTCGAGCGAGCCGTCGGACGGGCCGGCGTACTGCTTGAGGCCGGTGAGGCGGAACGGGCGTCGGTGGTGCTGGCCGACGTACTGACGCTGTGGCGCGGGCGACCGTTCGACGAGGTCGCGGACTGGGACCCGGCGCGGATCGAGCTCGCCCGGCTGACCGAACTGCGGCAACTCGCGCAGGAGTTGTACGTCGAGTCGGCCCTGCGATCCGGTGGTCACGCGGGAGTGCTGGGCAAGGCCGAGGCTCTGACCGCCGAAGCGCCCCTGCGCGAGCGGCGCTGGGCGCTACTGGCCACGGCGCAGTACCAGGCCGGTCGCCAAGGGGAGGCGCTGGAGACTCTGCGGAGATTGCGGGTCGTGCTTGATCGCGAGCTCGGGCTCGATCCCAGTCCGGAGATCGATGCGCTGGAGCAGGCGATCCTCCGTCAGGATCCGGCCTTGCTCGGAGCCAGCGCGTTGCCGGAACCGAGCGCGGTCTGCCCGTACCAAGGCCTGAAACCGTACGACGTCGACGACGCCGAACTGTTCTTCGGCCGCGACGCCGAGGTCGCCGCGGGTCTGAGGAAACTGTCCGACCACTCGATCCTCGCTGTGGTCGGGCCGTCGGGCTGCGGCAAGTCCTCGCTGGTCCGGGCCGGTGTCGCTGCGACCCTGCGACAGGACGGCGCCCGCGTCGTCACCATCACGCCCGGACTCCATCCGATGAAGGCGCTGACCGACGCGCTGCCCGGCACCGGACCGTTGCCCACGATGGTCGTCGATCAGTGCGAGGAGGTCTTCTCGGTGTGCCGGGACGTGCCCGAACGCAAGGCGTTCCTGGCCCGGTTGACGGATCACGCCGCCCAGGCGCCCCTCATCTTGTCGTTCCGTGCCGACCGGCTCGCGGACATCGCCTCCCATCCGGGCTTCGCCCGGGCCATGGAGGACGGCCTGCACCTGCTCACCGGCATGACCGAAGCCGAGCTGCGGGCAGCGATCACCGAGCCCGCGCGGCTGGCTTCCCTGGTCGTCGAACCAGGACTGGTCGACCTGCTGGTCGGTGAAGTCGCGGGTCAGCCGGGCGCCCTGCCGCTGATGTCCCACGTCCTGGCCGAGACCTGGCAACGTCGCGAGGGCCGCACGCTGACCGTCGCCGGCTACCGCGCGTCCGGCGGTATTCAAGGGGCAGTCGCTCAGTCCGCCGAGCAGGTCTATGCGCAAGTCACTCCGGATCAGCGGCCGCATCTACGTGCTTTGCTGTTGCGCCTCGTCACTCCTGGCCCGGACGGTCAACCGGTCCGCAGCAGACTGCCGAGGCGAACGGTCATCACCGGCCCGGAGTCGGAAGCACTCATAGACCTGCTGATCAGCTCCCGCCTCGTCACCAGCGACGACGGCGTCGTCGAACTGGCCCATGAGGCCCTCGCCAGAGCCTGGCCCCGCCTCCGCGGCTGGCTCGAGGACGACCTGGAAGGCCAGCAGATCCTCCACCACCTCACCCAGGTAGCCGACTCCTGGGACTCGCTAGGGCGTCCCGAAAGCGAGCTCTACCGAGGCGTCCGCCTGGCCAAGGCACTCCAATGGCAGCAGACAGCCGCCCCGGTCCTCAACGACAACGAACGCGAGTTCCTAGCCGCCAGCGAACGCCTCTCCGTAGCCGAACTCCGCGCCGCCGAGGAAAGCGCCCGCCACCAAACCCGCGTAAACCGCCGCCTCCGCACCGCCCTCGGCACAGCCGCCTTCCTCCTGGTCGGCGCCCTCATCGCCGGCTTCCTGGCGGTCGGCCAAGCCCAGCGGGCCGACCGCCAAGCCGTCGCCGCAGACCAAGCAGCCGTCGCCGCCGACGCCGGCCGAGCCGGAGCCAAAGCCGTCGTCCAGAGCGACGTCGACACCTCCTTGCTGCTCGCGGCGGCCGCTGCCCGGATGCACCCGTCGTCGGAGTCTCGCGCGAATCTGCTGGCTGCATTGGCCAAGCATCCGCAGCTGGTCGGATCCTTCGGGACGGAGCGGCTGGACTCGTACGGCTTGGAGGTGAGCAGCGACGGCAAGGACGCCTTCGTGTACGACGCGAACGGCACAGTGCTCCGCTACGGGCTGAGCACCGGAAGGCTGATGGCGGCGCATCGACCCGCGAACAGGTCGTTCGGCGCGGTCCATCTCGACTCGCTGGGCCCGCTGGCCCTAAGCCCCGGGGGCCGGGAGCTCGCGGTCGGGATGCCGCCGCCGACGTCCGAACCGGTCGCGCTGCTCGATCCCGTGACGCTGCGGCCGACGGGTCGCCACCTGCCCGGGTTCACCAAGGCACCCGCCCGAGCCACCCATGTCCGGTACAGCCGCGACGGACACTCACTGGTCGCGATGATCCAGTACTACGGCAACGGCCCGACGCGTGACTTCAGCAGCGGTGCCGTGTTCTTGTGGAACCTCGCCCCCGGCGGCCCGGCATCCCTGCGCAAAGTCGTGCGGTTGCCGGCGGTCGCCGTCCAAGGGGTCGTACTCGCTCCCGGGGGCGATCGGTTCTACCTGACCAAGCCGGTGGCCGCCTATGACGTTGCCAGCGGCAAACGACTGTGGGAGCGGGCCGACCTCGCCTTCGTCGAGGCGGACCTGAGCCCCGACGGGACGCTGCTCGCGCTCGCCGCCGAGGCAAAGGACACTGCCGGCGCGGACTTCGACGATGCGCTGCTGGTCGACGCGTCGAGCGGGACCACAGTGCATCGCCTGGAGAAGCACACCAGCCAGCTCGCCGCGGCGCGGTTCTCCCACGACGGCAAGTCGGTCGTGTCCACTGGGTCCGACCAGCGTGTGGTGGTGTGGGACGCCGCGACCGGAGCTGTGAGGGAGGAGATCCCGGTGTCCGAGAACGACACGCTGACGGCTGCGTTCAGCCCCGATGACCACACTCTCTACACGTCGGGCGGCGATGGCGCCCTGCGCAGCTGGGATCTGGTCGGGAGCCGGCGCTATGCCGCCCGGCTGCGCAAACCACCCAACTTCCAGTGGGGTTGCCGTTTCATCGCTCCCGGCGGCGAACGCTACTTCCGTCTGCTCGACTACGACGCCGCCTATCTGGATCCGGGCACGCCGGCCGGAGGTTTTGTCGCCACCTCAAGCGGGAAAGTCGTCCGCTTCGACGCGAGCCGGCTGGGCGACACGACGAACAGTTGCGGCACCTGGCACCCGAGCGGAGACAAGTTCGCGCTCGGCAATGACAAGGGCGAGGTGTTCGTCCTGGATGCCCGAACCGGTCGGCAACTGGCCGACAGGAAGGTCGCGGCCGCCAAGATTTCGGACCTCGACTACAGCGGACTCGACGGCAGCCGATTGGTCGTCGGTGACGCGTCCGGGCGGGCCACGCTCCTCGACGCATCCACGCTGCGCCAGGTCGGCGGACCCGTTCAGGTCGGCGGTCCCATCGCCTGGTTGACGACGAGCCCGGACAACCGGTCCGCCTTCGTGGTGATCGGAGGCCGTAACGTCTCTGACCGGCTGGACGTGCCCTCCTCGAGTTGGGCGGTGGTCGATCTGGCGGCAGGCGAGGTGGTCCGGCGCGGCACCGTACCGATGAGGTACCCCAGCATCGTCACCTTCGCCCCGGACGGGACGCGAGTGGCCGTCGGTACCGAGAAGGGACAAGTGCAGATCGTGGATCCCCGGACCGGTCGGGCCGTCGCAGCGCCGCAAGTCGCCAACCAGGGCTGGGTCAACGGGATCGCGTTCTCGCCGGACAGTTCGCTGTTGGTCACGGCCGGCTGGGACGGCGTAGTGAGCCTCTTCGACGGGAAGACCGCGGCGCTGCTCGGGTCGATCGCGACGCCGAACCAGCAACTGGTCACCGCCGACTTCCTGCCCGACGGATACACCGTCGCCATCGCGTCGTACGACGACGGGGTCTATCACTGGGACACCCGGCTGGAGCATGCGATTGAGACGGCTTGCCGGATGGCTGGGCGGGATCTGACTGAGCAGGAGTGGCGGGAGAACTTCGGGGATCGGCCGTATCGGAAGACTTGTTAGAGCGCGCGGAGGAGGACCAGGCAGCGGGGGGCCAGGGGGACGGTGGCGCCGGCTTCTACTTCGGTGACCATGCTGTTGCTGGTGTCGAGGACTACCTCGTAGGCGGGGGCCCAGGACGGGTCGGGGACGACGACCTGGCGGGTTTCGGGGGTGGCGTTGAGGGCCAGCAGGAAGGAGTTGTCGGTGAGGGCGTTGCCTTGGGCATCGGTTGCGCGGAGGGCGTCGCCGGCCAGGAACATGCCGATGGTCCGGAGGTTGCCGTCGTACCAGTCGGCGTCGGTCATCTCGCCGCCGTGCGGTGCGATCCAGGACAGATCCTTGCGCCCGCCCTCGACGACCGGCTCCCCGGAGAAGTAGTGCCACTGACGCAGAACAGGATGCGCGGCCCGCAACGCGATCAGCTTCTTCGTCAACGCCAGGTGATCGGACCACGCGCCCGGCAGCGACCAGTCGAACCAGGACAGTTCGTTGTCCTGGCAGTAGGCGTTGTTGTTGCCGTGCTGCGTCCGTCCGCACTCGTCGCCGGCGGTGATCATCGGTACGCCGGTGGACAGGATCAGTGTGGACATCAGGTTCGCCATCTGGCGTTTGCGCAGCGCGATCACGCGCCGGTCGTCGGTCTCGCCTTCGACGCCGCAGTTCCAGGACCGGTTGTCGTCGGTGCCGTCGCGGTTGTCCTCGTGGTTCGCCTCGTTGTGCTTGTGGTCGTAGCTGACCAGGTCGCGCAGGGTGAACCCGTCGTGCGCGGTGAGGAAGTTGATCGACGCGTACGGGTAGCGCCCGTCGTCGCCGTACAGATCGCTGGACCCCGACAGCCGGTAGGCGAGGTCCTTGACGCCGTCGGAGGTGTTCCGCCAGACGTCGCGGACACTGTCGCGGAACTTGCCGTTCCACTCCGACCACGGCGGCCCGAAGTTGCCGACCTGGTAGCCGAACGGGCCGACGTCCCACGGTTCGGCGATCAGCTTGACCCGGCCGAGAACCGGATCGGCCGCGACCTCGGCGAGGAACGGGTGATCGACCGTGTCGACCTCGTGCCGCTCGTTGCGGATCAGCGTCACGGCCAGGTCGAACCGGAACCCGTCGACGCCCATCTCCTCGACCCAGTAGCGCAGCGAGTCCATCAGCAACCGGCGGACCTGCGGGTGCGAGGTGTCGACCGAGTTGCCGGTGCCGGTCACGTCGTACATCGTGCCGCCGTGCGACAGCCGGTAGTACGCGCGGTTGTCGATGCCGCGGAAGCTCAGTGTCGGCCCGTCGAACCCGCCCTCGGCGGTGTGGTTGTAGACCACGTCGAGGATGACTTCGATGCCGGCGGCGTGGAACGCGGCGACCATCGCCTTGAACTCGGCCACCTGCTGACCGTCCGAACCCGACGACGAGTACGGCGCGTGCGGGGCGAAGTACCCGAGGGTGTTGTAACCCCAGTAGTTCGGCAGGCCGCGGGCAGCGATCGAGGGCTCGGTGAGGAAGTGGTGGATCGGCAACAACTCCACCGACGTCACGCCCAGCTCGGTCAGATAGTCGATCACCGACGGATGCGTCAGCCCGGCGTACGTCCCGCGTTGATGCTCGGGTACGTCGGGATGCAGCTTGGTGAAGCCCTTGGTGTGCAACTCGTAGATGACGGTCTCGCCCCAGTGCACCGGCCGGCTGATCGGCGGTGGTGGCTCCGACTCGGCCACCACGACACCGACCGGGACATGCCCGGCCGAGTCGCCGTCGGACGAGTCGTAGATCACAGGGCTGGAGAAGTCCAGCGAGCCGTCGATGGCCCGGGCGTACGGGTCGAGCAGCAGCTTGGACGGGTTGAACCGCAGACCGTGCGACGGGTCGAACGGACCGTGCACGCGGTAGCCGTACCGTTGCCCGTGGCCCACGCCCGGAACGAACCCGGTCCAGAACTCACCGGCGTGGGCGAGGTCCAGGTTGCGCTGGCTGCCGTCGGCGGCGATCAGGGCCAGCTCGACCCGCTCGGCGGCCGGGGCCCACAGAGTGAAGGTCGTCCCATCGGTCTGGACCACTGCTCCGAGCCGCGGCCCGGTATCGGCGGTCGGGCCGAGAGCACTCGGGGCGGCGGTCGCTTCGGTCACCGGCACATTCTGCACATTCCAGCCTTGGTTATCGATAACGAAGGTGGTTGTGTTCATGAGACGGTAGTTGCGGACGCCTGTGCGCAATGATACGCAAGGACCGTTACTAATTTACCGGGCTCCCAACTGGGCGGAGTAGGGGATCACATGTCGGAAGAGTTGGCCGGTCTGACCGTTGGTCTGATCGGCGCGGGCAACATCGCCCACTTGCATGTCGCCGCGTGGAAGGCGCTCGGCGCGCGCGTCATAGTGCACTCGCTCGAGGGCGCCGAGACGATGGCCGAACAGTACGGCCTCGAGGTCGCGGCGTCGCTGGACGGCTGCCTGGCCGAGGCGGAGTTCGTCGACGTGGTCACGCCGTCGGCGACCCACAAGGAGGTCACGCTGGCGGCGATCAAGGCCGGCCGGAACGTGATCTGCGAGAAGCCGCTGACCCTGACCGCCGCCGACTCGCACGAGGTGATCGCGGCCGCCGCGGCCGCCGGCGTCCGGATCTACCCGGCGCACGTGGTCCGGTTCTTCCCGGCGTACGTCGCCGCGCACTCCGCCATCCAGGCCGGGCGCATCGGCGACGTCGCGGTGGCGCGGTTCTTCCGCCAGGCGTCGTCCCCGGCCGGCGGCTGGTACGGCGACGTGGCCCACTCCGGCGGCGTGATCATGGACCTGATGGTGCATGACCTCGACCAGGCTCGCTGGATGTGTGGAGACGTCACCAAGGTGTACGCCGTCCAGAACCCGCCGACCGTGGACGGGATCAGCCCGCTGACGGTGGCCGCGCACGTGACGCTCACCCACGCCTCCGGTGCGATCAGCCACTGCCGCGCGACCTGGGCCGCGGCCGGGTCCGCGTTCCAGTCCGGCTACCACATCGCGGGCTCGACCGGCGTACTGAAGTACACGTCCGCCGCGGACACCGGCTACGCCGAGGAGTTGCAGAACGGTGGCGCGGCCGCTGACCTGCTCATCCCGGCCAACACCCTGGGCGAGAGCCCCTACCTCACTCAGCTGCGCGAGTTCGCTGTCGCACTGCGCGGTGGGCCGGAGCCGCGGGTTCTGGCGCCGGACGGCGCGGCCGCGGTCTATCTCGCCGAGGCGGCGCGCGCCTCGATGGAGACCGGCCGTGTGATCGACATGGTGACCTTCGACCCGACGGGAGCGGCGGCATGACCCTCAAGGTGGCGATCGCGTCGTTCGCGCACGGGCACGCGATGTCGTACGCGTACCTGCTCAACCAGATGCCCGATGTCGAGGTGCTGTCCGCGGACCCCGACGGTGCGAGTGCGCCGGACCCGGGCCCGCGTGGTGCCGAGCTCGCCGCACAGCTCGGCGTCCCGTACGTCGAGAGTTACGACGAACTGTTCGCGTGGGGCCCGGACGCGGTCGTCGTGACGAGTGAGAACGCACTGCACCGCGGTCTGGTCGAGAGGGCCGCGGCCGTCGGTGCACATGTGCTCTGTGAGAAGCCGCTGGCCACCGAGGTCGAGGACGGCGAGGCCATGCTGGCTGCCTGCGCGTCGGCCGGTGCGATCCTGATGGTCGCCTACCCGGTCCGGTTCTCGCCGCAGTACCTGCGACTCCGGGCCTCGGTCGAGGCCGGACTGCTCGGCGATGTGTTCGCGGTTCTCGGCACCAACAACGGCAAGATCCCGATCGGTGGCCGCCAGTGGTTCACCGACCCCAAGCTCGCCGGCGGTGGCGCACTCGTCGACCACACCGTGCACTGCGCCGACCTGATCGACGGCCTGACCGGCGGTGCGTCGCCGCAGCGCGTGTACGCCGCGGCCAACCGCGTCCTGCACCAGGACAAGGGGGTCGAGGTCGAGACCGGTGGCCTGGTGACGATCAACTACGACAACGGGCTGCTGGCGACCATCGACTGCTCGTGGAGCGTCCCGGACAACGGTCCGACCTGGGGCGGCGTCACGCTGCAGGTGACCGGTACCAACGGGTCGGTGGACATCGAGCCGTTCCTGCCGCGTATCAGCGGTACCGACCCCGATGGCGAGGTGTACCTGGGGATCGGCGAGAACTTCGACGCCTCGATGCTCGCCACGTTCCTCCGAGCGGTCCGTGAGTCCGGTCCGGCAGTGCCCGGCCAGACGCCGACCGCCGTACCCCAGCCGGACGGTGCGGTCGGCCTACGCACCCTACGCATCGTCGACGCGGCCCGCCGGTCCGCAGTATCCGGGCAGCCGGTCGACGTCTGACCTCCCGCCGGTCGCCTCCACCTGTGGGGGCGACCGGCACCCGTCAGACTCGTTGCGCCGCGACGGTCAGGTGCTCGATGACGTCGCCGAGGTGCTCCGTCATCGCCGCACTCGCCGCGTCGGCGTCGCGGGCGGCGATGGCCCGGATGATCCGCAGGTGCGCCTCGAGTGACGTCTGCGGGCGGCGGGGGAGTCGCGTCATCCGGAAGTGATGCCGGATGTTCAGCACTCGCAGCCGCTCGATGATCGTGGTCGCCGTCCGCTGGCCGCTCAGTTCCCGGATCAGCCGGTGCAGAGCGTCGTCCAGTTCGGCGTACTGCAGGTCGTCGCCGTCGGCGACCGCTTGCGCCATCCGCTCGCCGAGGGCGGTCAGGTCCACGATGCCCTGGTCGCTGATCCGGGCCGCCGCCTTCGCCGCGCACAGCGACTCCAGCACCATCCGGGCCTCGGTCACCTCGATGGCCTCCTCCACCGACAGCATCCGCACCCGCGAACCGCGCTGCGGAATCCGCTCGACCAGTCCCTCCGCCGACAGGTCCAGCAGCGCCGCGCGGACCCCGCTGCGGACCACGCCGTACTGCTCCGCCAGATCCGCCTCGACCAGTCGCTGACCGGGCGCCAGCCGGCCCGACGCGATGTCGTCGCGGACCGCGTCCCGGACGTACTCCTGCCCGGCCATCCCCCCGCGCTCCAGGGTCTTCTTCCCGCTGATGGTCGTCCTCCCGTCTCGTCGGTCAGCCCAGTGTGACGGCTGACCGGTCCCGCATCGTCACCAGAAAGTGTAGACGAAAATGTTGACATTTTTGTCGACACATTTCTAGGATCCCGAACCATCAGCCCTCGCCCCGGGCACCACTGGCTCTTCCCGACCCACCGGAGAACGACCATGTCCAAGGGACTCCCCGACCACTTCGCCCGACCGTCGCGCCGTACCGTGCTGAAACTCGGCGCGCTCGCGTCCGTGGCCGGCCTGACCGGCTGCGGCCCGAATGCCGCCGGCGCCGGCGACGCCAAGTCCGTCACGATCGTCAACACCGGCTCGAACAGCACCCTGGTGCTGCAGGAACTGCTCCAGGCGCAGAACTACTTCTCCACGGTCGAACTGACCGCCAAGACCCAGAACGTGTCCGACGGGTCGAAGCTGATCGCCAGCCTGCTCAACGGCAGCAACGACCTCACCCTGCTGTCCGGCTTCGGCCAGGTGCTGCCGGCGATCGAGAAGGGCGCCAAGCTCAAGATCGTCTCCGGCTCGGGCCTGCTGCTGGCGCACGCGGTCTACGCGAAGTCCGACGCGATCAAGTCGGCCGAGGACCTGGTCGGGAAGACGATCGGCACCGGCCCGGTCGGCGCCCTGCTGCACCAGATCATGGTCGCGTTCCTGGCCAAGAAGGGGATCAAGCCCGAGCAGGTCAAGTTCGTCAACATCGGCTCCAGCGCCGACGTGTTCAAGGCGATCGCGGCCGGCAAGGTGGATGCCGGCCCGTCCCTGGTGGACGTGTACGACGAGCAGGACAAGTTCGGCGTCCACGCGATCGCCGAGCTGTGGAAGGAACTCCCGGAGTACACCTACCAGGGCGCGTACACCTCGGACACCGCGATCTCCAAGCGCCGCGACGTCCTGGTCCGCAGCCTGGCGGCGTACGCGAAGCTGTTCCGCTACATCTCCTCGCCGGACTCCAAGGACGCCTACCTGAAGGCGTACCAGAAGGCCGTGCCGAACAGCGACCCGAAGGAAGCCGGCTCGCTGTGGACGTTCGCCCAGCAGCCCGGCGCGTACGCCGTCGACCTGGTCCTGGACGAGGAACGGATCAAGTACATGCAGGAACTCAACGTGGCCCAGGGTGTGCAGTCCAAGGTGCTGCCGTTCGACCAGGTCGCCGACATGTCGATCGCCTCGGACGCGGTGAAGATGCTGTGAGCGGACTCGCGCTCCGGGTGGCGCTCGGCCGCTACGGACACACCGAGGACCTGCTGGACGGCCGCATCCTGGTGGACGGCTGCACGCTCGAACCGGTCGAGTTCACCTCGATGATCACGGCGTACCGGCGGATGGTGCGGTCGGTCGAGTTCGACGTCTGCGAGCTGGCCCCGACGACGTACCTGATCGCGCGGGCCCTCGGTGCGCCGTACGTCGCCCTGCCGGTCTTCCTCAGCCGGCGCTTCCACCACGAGGGCCTGGTGGTCCGCGACGGCGCAGGGATCGAGCGTCCCACCGACCTGCACGGCCGGCGTGTGGGTGTGCGTGCGTACTCCGTGACGAGCGCGGTCTGGACCCGTGGTGTGCTGCAGGACGAGTACGGCGTGGACCCGGCCGCGATCGAGTGGACCGTCGACGACGACGAGCATGTGGAGTCGTTGGCCCTGCCATCGAACGTACGGCGTCCCGGACCGAAGCTGATCGACCTGTTCCGGCAGGGCGAGCTGGACGCGGCCTTCACCCGTGGTGCCGGGATCGGTGATCCGAAGGTGACGCTGGCGTCCGGCTACCACGAGCTGCTCGGTGAGGCGGAGAGCCTGGCGGCCGACTGGTACCGGCGGACCGGTGTCTACCCGATCCACGGCGTCGTGGTGGTCCGCGAGCAGTTGCTGGACGACCATCCCTGGCTGGCGGGAGCGCTCCTGCAGGCCTTCCAGGACAGCCGATCGAGCTACCTGCACCGGCTCGGCACACCGGCCGCGAGCACGCCCGAGGATCTTCGCTACCAACGCCTGGCGGAGATCGTGGGCAACCCGCTGCCGTACGGCCTGCACGCCAACGAGGTCTCGATCGGCGCCCTCGTCGAGTACTCCCGCCGCCAGGGCCTGGTCCCGGCGGACGTCTCCCAGGACCGGTTCTTCCCCGATCTCGTGACCACATCCAACTGAAGGACTCTTGATGACCATTGACGCGCATTGTCATGTGATCGCGGTGGACCGGGACCGGTACCCGCGCAACCCTCTCGGCGGCGTGGAGTCCGGCTGGTCGCAGCAGCGGCCGGTCGGCGCGAAGGAACTGATCGCCGCGATGGACGAGGCCGGTATCGACCGCGCCGTCGTGGTGCAGGCGTCCACGGCGTACGGGCACGACAACAGCTACGTGGCGGACTCCGTCGAGCAGTACCCGGACCGCTTCGCCGGCGTCTTCTCCGTCGACATGCTGGCCCCGGACGCGCCGGAGCAGTTGGCGCACTGGGTGTCCCGCGGACTGCAGGGCGCCCGGCTGTTCATGACCGGCAGCACGATGCCCGGCCAGGCGTCCTGGCTGTCCGACCCGCGCCTGCACCCTGCCTGGGCGTGGGCCGAGGAGAACAACTTTCCGCTGTGCCTGCAGATGCGCCCGGAGGGCATCCCCGCACTGCGTGACCTGCTGGACCGCTTCCCGGGGGTCAAGGTGCTGCTGGATCACGCGGCACGCCCTGACCTCACCGGCGGGGCGCCGTACGACGAAGCCCGTGAGCTGTTCGACCTGGCGCGGTACGACGGTGTGTACCTCAAGCTGACCGAGCGGACGCTGGTCTCGGCGACCAAGGCGCCGGCCGACCCGGAGTCGTTCCTCGGCCGGCTGCTGCTCGACTTCGGAGCCGAGCGGCTGATGTGGGGATCGAACTACCCCGCGGCCGAGGACGACCTGCGCACGCTGTACAGGCGCAGCCGCGACATCCTCGGCGTCGTGCCGGCTGCGGCACGTGAGCAGATCTTCTCGGGTACGGCGGACCGCCTGTACCCGGTCAAGGCCGGCTCGTGAGGGCGGTCCTCGCGGACTATCCGCACGTCCGCAGGCTGAAGGAACAGGCGGTGTTCGACTTCGTCGAGGTCGATCCCGTCCACAAGGCCTTCGCGGCGATGGTCCGCGAGCAGGCGTACGACGTCTGCGAGATGGCGATCGTGACGTATCTGCAGGCGCGGGCCGAGGACAAGCCGTTGCTGCTGCTGCCCGTCGTCCTGCGGTCCCGGTTCCAGCACGACCACATCGTCTGCCGGGCCGACGACCCGCTCGACGTGACCGGCCTGGCCGGCAAGCGGATCGGCGTCCGGACCTACGCGCAGACCACCGGGGTGTGGCTGCGCGGCATCCTCGGCGACGAGTACGGCGTACCGCTCGACGAGATCCAGTGGGTCAGCATCGAGGACGGCCACCTCGCCGAGTACGCCGATCCGCCCCAGGTCGAGCGTGCGCCGGACGGCTCGAAGCTGATCGATCTGCTGCACACGGGCGACCTGGACGCCGTGATCATGGGCAACGACCTGCCCGACGACCCACGCCTGCGCCCGCTGATCCCGGACGCGAAGACGGCCGCGCGCACCTGGTACGAGCGCACCCGCGCCGTCCCGATCAACCACATGGTGGTGATCCGCGCGGAGCACGCCGACCGGCGCGAGGAACTCACCCAGCTGTTCGTCGAGGCCAAGCAGTACGCCGGCCACCCGGCGGACGGCTCGATCGACATGACCCCGGTCGGCCTGGAGGCCAACCGGCCCGCGCTCGACCTGATCACCCGCTACGCCCACGAGCAGGGGCTGGTCCCGCACCGGCTCGCCGTGGACGACCTGTTCTCCCTGAAAGGGGCCGCATCATGATCGACGCACCGGAGAAGCTGCGCGTCGAAGGACTGAGCAAGACCTTCCAGACCAACCGCAAGGCCCACACCGTGCTGCGCGGACTGTCCTTCGGAGTCGCCGAGGGGGAGTTCGTCAGCCTGATCGGCGAGAGCGGGTGCGGCAAGACCACCGTGCTGCGGATCGTCCAGGGTCTGCTGAACTCCGACGCCGGCCAGGTCGTTGTCGACGGCAACATCGTGACCGGGCCGGGGCGGGACCGCGGGCTGGTGTTCCAGCAGGCCAACCTGCTGCCGTGGCGGACCGCCCGCCGCAACGTCGAGTTCGGCCTGGAGCTGCAGGGGCTGGGCCGGTCGCAGCGATCCGCCCGGGCGGGCGAACTGCTCGACCTCGTCGGACTGGGCGGCTTCGCCGATCACTACCCGCACCAGATGTCCGGTGGCATGCAGCAACGCATCGGCCTGGCCCGCGCACTGGCGATCGACCCGGCCGTGCTGCTGATGGACGAGCCGTTCAGTGCGCTCGACGCGCAGACGCGTGAGGTGCTGCAGCGGGAACTGCTGCGCATCCACGCGGAGACCCGCAAGACCGTCCTGTTCGTCACCCACGACCTGGACGAGGCGCTGTTCCTGAGCGACCGGGTGGTGATCCTGGCCGCGAACCCGGGCCGGGTGAAGCAGGTCATCGACATCCCCTTCGAGCGGCCGCGGGCGGAGCTGACCGAGCTCCGCGGCCTGCCGGAGTTCCAGCAGTTGCGCAGCCAGGTCTGGCAGCTGATCCGCTCGACCGACGCAGGGAGCGACCGTGTCCAGGACTGAAGTACAACCACGGGCGGCCGTGATCGCCGACGTCGATGCCGAACCGGCGGTGGACCAGCAGGCCCGGGCCCGGCGGAAGTACCGGGTGATCCGGCTCGTCTCCATCCTGGCGGTGCTGGGCGTCTGGGAGCTGGTCGGCCGGCGGATCGACCCGCTGTTCATGTCGTACCCGACTGCGGTCGCGCGGGCCGCCGTACGCCTGACCAAGAGCGGTGAGCTGCCGACCGCGCTGGTCAGCAGCCTCACCACGCTGGCCCTGGGCTTCGCGATCGCCGGTGTCCTCGGTGTGCTCGCGGGTCTGGTCATCGGCCGCTACCGCACGGTCGAGGTGGCCACCGACTGGCTGGTCAACGCGCTCTACGCGACGCCCCTGGTGGCCGTCGTACCGCTCGTCATCCTGTGGTTCGGGCTCGGGTTCAGCGCGAAGCTGTTCGTGGTGGTGCTGCTCGCGATCTTCCCGGTGCTGATCAACACGGCCAGCGGTGTGCGCAACGTGCCGCCGGCGCTGATCGACGTCGGCACCGGGTTCGCGGCCAGCGAGTGGCAGGTGTTCACCAAGGTGATCCTGCCCGCGTCGCTGCCGTACACGATGACCGGTCTGCGGCTCGGAGTCGGTCGCGCGATCATCGGCATGGTCGTGGCCGAGTTCTTCACCGCGATCACCGGTCTGGGTGCGCTGGTGGTCAAGTACGGCAACCAGTTCGACACCGCGTCGATGCTGGTCCCGGTGCTCGTACTGATGGTGCTCGGCGTCGCGCTGACCGCGGGCCTGCGCCAGGCCGAGGCGCGGATCGCGCCGTGGAAGGCGGACGAGCGGTGATCATCGACATCCACGGCCACTACACGACCGCTCCGGCCGCGCTGAACGCCTACCGCGGCCGGCAGATGGCCCTGCAGAACAAGCCGGTCCGCGGCTCGCTGTCGGTCACCGACGACCAGTTGCGCGCGTCGCTCGCCGGCCACCTCGAGCAGATGGATGCCCGGGGCATCGATGCGCTGTTCTTCTCGCCCCGCGCGTCGGCGATGGGCCACGACGTCGGCGACGAGACGATCAGCCGGCACTGGACCGAGATCAACAACGACCTGATCGCTCGGGTGGCCGGGCTGTACCCGGGGCAGTTCGTCCCGGTCGCCCAGCTGCCGCAGAGCCCGGGTGCCGGGCTGGACGGTGTGCTGGCGGAACTGCGCCGTACGGTCGAAGAGCTCGGCTTCGTCGGCTGTCTGATCAACCCGGACGTGTCCGGCGGGCTGCAGCCGTTCACGCCGTCGCTCGGGGACCGTTGGTGGTACCCACTCTGGGAAGCCATGGTGGAGCTGGACGTGCCCGGCATGATCCACGCCAGCTCGACCCGCAATCCGGCGCTGCACCTCAACGGTTCGCACTACATCGCCCAGCACTACGCCGCTGTGGTCGAGCTGTGCTCGTCCGCGGTCTTCACCGACTTCCCGACGCTGCGGCTGATCGTTCCGCACGGTGGTGGCGGCATCCCCTTCCACTTCAACCGCAGTCGTGCACTGCACGTCGCGGAATCGCTGCCGCCGTTCGAGGACGTGGTCCGCAACCTGTACTTCGACACCGCCGTGTACGACGCCGACTCGCTGGCGATGCTGGTCCGCAAGATCGGACCGGACAACGTGCTGTTCGGCTCGGAGATGTTCGGTACGGCGAAGACGCGCGACGCGGTCACCGGCCGCTTCTTCGACGACATCCTCGGCGATCTGGACGGACTCGGCCTCGAGCAGTCCGACCTCACCAAGATCCTGTCCGGCAACGCGCTGCGCCTCTTCCCGCGCGCCGCGGCGCATTTAGGAGCAGCCCATGTCCAGTAGCCCCACCGTCGTACGCCGGATCAACCGGCCGGACCCGGAGTTGGTGAAGGCGGCAGCGCAGTACGGCGTGGCCACACTGCACGAGGCGAACAAGCGGCGCGGACTGATGCTCGACATCCACCCAGTCGTGCCAGGCACCCGGGTGTGCGGTCCGGCGGTGACCTCGCTCAATCACGCGGGCGACAACCTCATGCTGCACGCGGCAGTGGAGGTGTGTGAGCCCGGAGACGTACTGGTGGTCGCGACACTGAGCCCGTCCACCCACGGGATGTTCGGTGAGTTGCTCGCGACACAGTGCCGGGCGCAGGGGATCGCCGGCGTCGTACTCGACGCCGGCATCCGTGACAAGCGGGACCTGCAGGACATGTCGTTCCCGGTGTGGTCGCGGGCGGTGAGCGCTGCCGGGACGGTCAAGGCGACGCCGGGCTGGGTCAACGTGCCGGTCGTCTGCGGCAGCGCGACCGTGAACCCGGGCGACCTGGTGGTTGCCGACGACGACGGTGTCATGGTGATTCCGCGCACCGAGGTCGCCGCGGCGGTCGAGGCCGCGCGGGTCCGCGAGGAGCGGGAGGCCGCGAACCGGGCCCGCTTCCAGGCCGGCGAGCTCAGCCTCGACGTCAACAACCTGCGCCCGCTCCTGGCCCGGCTCGGTGTCACCTCCACCGACGCCCTCTGACCGCGGCGTGCGCCCTCCGTGGGCGGTCCGGTACGGTGCCGGGGATGTGACCGACGGGTAGGACCCGGGACCGTAAGGAGCACCGCGATGGGCGAGTTCGTCAATCTCACCGTCAGTGAGGGGATCGGCACGATCCGGCTGGATCGGCCGAAGATGAACGCGCTGAACGTCCAGGTCCAGGAGGAGATCCGGGCCGCCGCGCTGGAGGCGACCGCGAACGACGACGTGCGCGCAGTCGTGATCTACGGTGGCGAGCGGGTGTTCGCGGCCGGCGCGGACATCAAGGAGATGGCCGACATGTCGTACGCCGACATGGTCAAGCGCTCCGGCCCGTTGCAGTCGTCGCTGTCCGCGGTCGCGGCGATTCCGAAGCCGACCGTCGCAGCCATCACCGGGTACGCACTCGGTGGTGGCTGTGAGCTGGCCCTGTGCGCCGACTACCGGATCGCCGCGGAGGACGCCAAGCTCGGCCAGCCGGAGATCCTGCTCGGGATCATCCCCGGTGCCGGCGGCACGCAGCGGCTGTCCCGGCTGATCGGCGCGTCCAAGGCCAAGGACCTGATCTACACCGGTCGCTTTGTCGACGCTGCCGAGTCGCTGGCCATCGGTCTGGTCGACAAGGTCGTCCCCGCGGCCGACGTGTACGACGCCGCGGTGGCGTGGGCCGGGCAGTTCGCGGGCGGCGCCGCGCTGGCGCTGCGGGCCGCCAAGGAGGCGATCGACTCCGGGCTCGGCGTGGATCTGTCCACCGGGCTGGAGATCGAGCGGCAGCAGTTCGCCGCCCTGTTCGCCACCGAGGACCGGGCGATCGGGATGAAGTCCTTCGTCGAGAACGGCCCGGGCAAGGCCGAGTTCAAGGGAATCTGATGTCTGCAACCGCGAAGCCGGCCGCGACCGCCGAAGAGATCGAGGCGGCGTGGAACGACAACAAGCTCGCCCAGGTGCTGTACCACGACTGGGAGGCGTCGACGTACGACGAGAAGTGGTCGATCTCGTACGACGAACGCTGCGTCACCTACGTCCGGGACCGCTTCGACGCGATCGCCGGTTCGGACGGCTGGCCCTACGGCAAGTCGCTGGAGATCGGCGCGGGCACCGGATTCTTCACCCTGAACCTCAAGCTGGCCGGGGTTCTCGCCGAGGCGCATGTCACCGACCTCTCGCCAGGCATGGTCGAGGCGGCCGAGAAGAACGCGAAGACCCTCGGCTTCGCGGTCGAGGGCCGGGTCGCCGATGCCGAGAAGCTGCCGTACGACGACGACACCTTCGACCTCGTCATCGGGCACGCGGTCATCCACCACATCCCCGACGTCGAGCTCGCGTTCCGCGAGATGCTGCGTGTGCTCAAGCCGGGCGGCCGGTTCGTCATCTGCGGCGAACCCACCCGGTACGGCGATTACGTCGCCCGCCGACTGTCCCGGTTCACCTGGTGGGCGACCACCAACGTGACCAAGCTGCCCGCGCTCAGCGAGTGGCGGCGACCGCAGGCCGAGTTGGACGAGTCGTCGCGGGCAGCCGCGCTGGAGGCCGTCGTCGACCTGCACACGTTCGACCCCGACACGCTGGCCCGGATGGCTTCGCGTGCCGGTGCGACGGACGTGAAGACGGTGACGGAAGAGCTGCTGGCGGCGTGGGTCGGATGGCCGATCCGGACGTTCGAGGCCGCCGTACCGGAGCAGAAGCTGGGCTTCGGCTGGCGGATGTTCGCGTACAAGTCGTGGCTGCAGTTGTCCAAGGTGGACAAGGTTCTGTCGGCTGTCGTCCCTGACGAGCTGTACTACAACGTCTCCATCACGGGCGTCGCCCCGGCCGGGGCGACGGGGCGGCGAAGGAATCAAGCGCAGTAAGGTGTCCGGATGCGGTTGCTGACCGCGGCGAATCTGAGCTGGGTGGTGCGCCACCGGGCCTGGACGCCGTACTACCTGAAGCGCTATTGGCGGTTCGCGTGGTTCAAGCTGCGCCACCGGCAGGTGATCACCGAGGGATTCGTCTTCCTGGGCAAGCATCTGGAGATCGTGGCGCGGCCCGGGCACGGCCGGATCATCCTCGGCAAGTGGGTGCACCTGGGTGACGAGACCCGGCTGCGCGCGCACGAGGGCACGCTGCGGATCGGCGACAAGGTGGTGTTCGCCCGCGACGTCACGGTCAACTGCTACCTGGACATCGAGATCGGCGCGTCCACCTTGATCGCGGACTGGACCTATATCTGCGACTTCGACCACAAGACCGAGGACCTGGACCTGCCGATCAAGGACCAGGGCCTGGTGAAGTCGCCGGTCCGGATCGGTCCGGACTGCTGGCTGGCCACCAAGGTGACCGTCACCCGCGGAACCGACATCGGCCGCGGCGTGGTGATCGGCGCGAACAGCGTTGCCCGTGGCAACATTCCGTCGTACGCCGTCGCGGTCGGGGTCCCGGCTGTGGTGGTGGCCGACCGCACCACCCGCTATGCCGCCGACGCCGCCCGCCGCGCCTACCTGGCCGGTCTGGCCGAGGCGAACGCCCGTACGACGGCCCGCCTCCACACCGGGGCACCGCCGCAGCCCGAAAACGTTCCGGGAGAAACCGCCGGTGACGGGGTAAGAGCACCTGGTGAGGACGAGGCCGGCGCTGAGGGGTTCTCAAGTTACTCACCAGTCCGGCACTATGTCCCGCACGAACGGTTGGATGTCCCACCCGATCGGTCGATCGTCGGAGAGGAGACGCAGCGTGGCTGACCAGACCGGGGCCGAGTCCGCGACCGACCGGTCGCTGCTCGACCAGGCCGCGGCCGACGACTCGATCACGCAGGCGCGGACGCGCGCGGTCGACCCGGTTCCGATCGTGACGGAACCCGGGGGCGCTACGTTGGAATCAGTGCTTGAAACGAGCGCTGGCTCGCCGCCGGCGGTGGGAACGGAAGTGGGCGTGAACCGAAGGCTGGACCCAGAAGTGCAGACAGTGGACGGCAGGACAGCCCCACCGGCCCCGCTCGCGGGCGCCCGGCGCAGGCTGTCGCCGCGCCCGGTCCCGGTCAGCCGGCGGAGGAGACCGCCGGCCACAGCACCGGAAACGGCGACGGATGAGGAACCGACCCCGGCTGAGGAGATGGACGACGTGGGTACGCACGACGAGAAGGCGGCGGCCGCCGAAGCCGACAAGGCGGTGACAGCCTCGAAGGACACGGATTCGGCCCAGGGCGACAGCGCCCGTGCCACGACCGCGACGGCGACGAAGCCGGCCCGGCCGAAGACCGCGGCGGAGATCGTCGCGGAGCAGCGGGCCCGGGAGAGGGCAGCTGCCGAGGCTCCGGCCGCGGCGGCCGGTACTGGTGCGGCCGGCTCGGAGGACGCCGCAACGGGGACCGGTAAGGATGCCGCGGGCAAGGATCCGGCCGGCACCTCGGTGACGACGCCGGTGAGCAAGGTGCCGGTCACCAGTGCTGGTGCCTCGGGCAACAAACCACCGACAGGCCGGACCGCGGTCGGCTCGTCCGGCAAGGGCAAGCAGGCGCTCGGCACGGTCGGCTCCGGGGTCAAGCGGCTGCGCAACCTGCTGGCGTCGCTGATCTGGCTGGTCGCGGTGCTGGCGGCGGCGGTGCTTGCGCTCGGCGCACTGTTCACCGCGCTCGACCAGACCAACCAGAGCAACGAGATCGTGCGCTGGGTGCTCGAGCGCGGTCAGGACCTGGTCGGTCCGTTCAAGGATCTGTTCCGGCTGGAGACGGCGAAGAACACGCTGCTGGTGAACTGGGGGATCGCGGCGCTGGTCTACCTGATCGTCGGCAAGATCGTCGAGCGGTTCGTCCGGCCCTAGTTCCGTGGTCGCGCCACGAGGATGAGGTCGAGAGATTCGTCCAGGTCTCCTGGGCGAATCTCGAAGTCCTCGTGGCGCGTGCTCTTCACGAGTGCGGTGAGGTCGGCGTCCCAGTCGTCGTACGCCGTGGCCAGCTGGGCGTCCACGCAGGAGCCGTACCGCGTCTCCCAGGCGCCGAGGCGTTCGCCGTGGTGGAGTCCCAGTGCGTGCGTGATCTCGAAGTCGCTCTCGAGGAGCCCGGTGAACTCGGCGGGGGTCAGCTCGCGGGTGTGGTACCAGTTGCCGCTCGGGAAGGTCAGGCGGTTCGGCGTACTCAGCACGAGGGTGCCGGTCGGGGCGAGGATGCGCGCGCACTCGGTGACGAACCGCGGCTGCTCCCACAGGTGCTCGATCGTCTGCAGCGACGTGACGAGATCGAAGCTGCCGTCGGCGAACCCGGTCTGGACGAGATTGCCGCGCACCACATTGACCTGTGGATAAACCCGGCGGACGTGGCGCAACGTCGTATGTTCATAGTCGAGACCGGTCACGGAGGCCGCGCCGGCCAGGCGGAGCAACTCCGCGCCGTACCCCTCGCCGCAGCCGGCGTCGAGGACAGGGCCGGTCCCGAGGTCCAGATTGGCCGTGATCCAGCGATAGGCGGCGTCGTGGCGCGCGAACCAGTAGTTCTCGTGCCAGATCCCGGGCGCAGTTCTCTCGCCGGTCAGCGGTAACGTCTCGGTCACCCGGCTCAGACTACGGGTGCGCCGGACTGTGATGGGACTCGCACGGGACTCATGTTTCTCGCGAGTAACATCCGTGGCAGGCTTGGGAGAGACCGTTAACCAGAAGGGGTCCCACACGCTATGAAGATCGTCGTCTGCGCGAAGTTCGTGCCGGATGCCACGGCGGACCGCCGGTTCCGCCCGGAGGACAGCACGGTGGACCGGGCCGGTGTCGACGGGCTGTTGTCCGAGCTGGACGAGTACGCCGTCGAGACCGCGCTGACCGTGAAGGAAGCCGGTGACGCCGAGGTGACCATCCTCACGGTCGGCCCCGACCAGGCAGCCGACGCGGTCAAGAAGGGTCTGCAGATGGGCGCCGACGCGGGTGTCCACGTGCTCGATGACGCGATCCACGGCTCGGACGCGGTCGCGACGTCGCTGATCCTGTCGAAGGCGCTGGCCAGGCTCGAGGCCGACCTGGTCGTGTTCGGGATGAGTTCGACCGACGGTGCCATGGGTGTCGTCCCGGCGATGGTGTCGGAGCGGCTCGGCCTGCCGGCCGTGACGCTGGGCTCCGAGGTCACCGTCGACGGGCAGACCGTGCGGATCCGCCGCGACGGCGACACCGCCAGCGACACGATCGAGGGCACGCTGCCGCTGGTGCTGTCGGTGTCGGACCAGGCGAACGAGCCGCGGTACCCGTCGTTCAAGGGCATCATGGCGGCGAAGAAGAAGCCGGTGGAGACCTGGTCGCTGGCCGACCTGGAGATCGCGCCGGACCAGGTGGGTGGCGCGAGTGCGTGGACCGAGGTGGTCGAGGTGACCGCCCGTCCGCCGCGCACCGCCGGCACGATCGTCACCGACGACAACGGCAGCGGTGCTGCCGAGCTCGTCGAGTTCCTGTCCACCAACAAGTTCCTCTGAGGGGCGATCAGTTCATGTCGAACGTTCTGGTTCTCGTTGACCACACCGCGGGCAAGGTCCGCAAGACCACCGCGGAGCTCCTCACCATCGCGCGGCGCCTGGGCGAGCCGGTCGCGGTCTTCATCGGCGACGGCGTGCAGGACGCCCTGCCCGCGCTGGGTCAGTACGGCGCGACGAAGGTGATCGCGCTGACGAACGCCGAGCTCACGCAGTACCTGGTGGCGCCGAAGGCCGAGGCGTTGCAGCAGGTCGCGGCGAAGGTCGAGCCGGCCGCGATCCTGATCTCGTCGAGCACGGAGGGCAAGGAGGTCGCTGCCCGGCTGGCGGTCAAGCTGGACTCGGGCCTGATCACCGACGCGGTCGACGTCACCGCCGGTGATGGTGGCCCGGTCACCACGCAGTCGGTGTTCGCCGGCAACTACACGGTGCAGGCCAAGGTCACGCACGGCACGCCGATCATCACGGTCAAGCCGAACGCGGCGACCCCGGAAGCCGCGGAGACCTCGCCGGAGGTGGAGGAGTTCGACGTGACGATCTCCGACGCCGCGAAGACCGCGCGGATTACCGAGTCGAAGCCGCGGGAGGCGACCGGTCGTCCGGAGCTGACCGAGGCGGCGATCATCGTGTCCGGCGGTCGCGGTACCGGTGGCGACTTCGGTCCGATCGAGGCGTTCGCCGACTCCCTCGGCGCGGCCGTCGGCGCGTCCCGCGCGGCCGTCGACTCGGGGTGGTACCCGCACGCCTACCAGGTCGGCCAGACCGGCAAGACCGTGTCGCCGCAGCTGTACGTCGCGGCCGGGATCTCGGGCGCGATCCAGCACCGGGCCGGGATGCAGACCTCGAAGACGATCGTCGCGGTCAACAAGGACGAGGAGGCGCCGATCTTCGAGCTGGTCGACTTCGGCGTCGTCGGCGACCTGCACAAGGTCCTGCCCGCCGCGACCGAAGAGGTCACCAAGCGCAAGGCGTGACACGCCTGGCTGGGGGTCGACCCCTCTGCCCCCAGCCACCCCGCGGTCCGGCTCGGTCCCCTCCCGAGCCGGACCGCACCACATCCGCCACCTGCCCTGAGCGGTGGCGGTGACCGGTGGGGTGGCTACGATGCGCCGGGTGCGGATTTGGGTGAGTGGGGCGAGGGGGAAGCTGGGGAGTGAGGTCTGCCGGCAGCTGGTGGCCGACGGGCACGAGGTGGTCGAGGCTGATCTGACCGGGCCGGCGCCTGTCGACCTGAGCGATCGTGAAGCGGTCGCCCGTTCGCTGCGTGGGGCGGACGCGATCGTGCACTGCGCCGCGATCCCCAGCCCGGAGAACATCACGCCACTGCGCTTGGTGGAGATCAACGCCCTCACCACGTTCAACGCCCTCGAGGAGGCCTGGACCCAGGGCATCCGCACCGCCGTCCTCGCATCGAGCGGATCGATCTACGGCACGGCCTGGTCTCCGGAAGAGCTCACCGTCGCCGAGGTCCCGATCGACGAGGAGACCGAGCTGCGGTACGTCGACCCGTACGCGTTGACCAAAGACCTGCTGGAACGCACCGGCCAGATGTACGCGCGCCGCGGCATGCAGGTCACCGCTCTGCGCTTCCACTGGATCCTCACGCCCACCGATGTACGCCGCTACATCGCCGAAGCACCGCCCGAGGACAACCGGCGCAACCTCTGGGGGTACGTCGACCTGGTCGAGGCAGCCCGGGCCTGCGTGCTCTCCCTGCGACCCCGGCCAACCGCTCAACGGTTCGAGACCCTGCTGATCGCCGCGGAGGACACTGGCATGGAGCAGCCGACCGCCGAACTGCTCGCCCGCTACTCACCGACCACCGCGATCCGCGGAGACCTCCCCGGCACCACGTCGCCGTACGACTGCCGCCGTGCCGCCGAGATCATCGGCTGGACCCATCAGAGCCGTTGGAGGGACCGTTGACCGTGGAGCGCACGTGGTATCCGGACGGACTGGACGCGGAGGAACTCGCGTTCCAGCGGCTGTACGGGCCGTGGAAGCAGTCGACTCCCGCGGAGGCGCGAGAGGTGCTCGACGGGTACGACGGGGAGTGGTGGATCGCCGGCGGATGGGCGATCGAGGCCTTCACCGGCGTACGGCGGGAACACGAAGACGTCGACGTGTCGCTCTGGCGGCGGGACATCGAGAAGCTGCGGCTGCACCTGAAGGGCAAGTACGACCTGTGGTCGAACGCGGGTGGACAGCTCCGGCCGCTCACCGACCAGCGGCCGGACCAGCCAGCAGACGCCGACCAGATCTGGTTGCGGAAGCACGCTCTGTCGGCGTGGGAGTTCGACCTGGTGGTGAATCCGGACCGCGACGGCCGGTGGGTGTTCCGCCGCGACCCGGAGCTCGACTACGACCTCCACGACATCAGCTGGGTCACGCCCGACGGCATCCGCTGCCTGAACCCCGAGATCGCGCTCGCCTACAAGGCGAAGCAGTCACGCCCGAAGGACGAGCAGGATCTGGCCGCGACGCTCCCGTTGCTGACCGACGAGCGTCGTACCTGGCTCGCCGACATGATCGAGCATCTGCATCCCGGGCACGCCTGGATCGAGACCGTCAGGGCTGAGCCGCTCAGGCGATGAGGCGGCGGCGGAGTTCCGCGACGTCCTGCGTGATCGCTGCCTGCCGGTCCGCGGCCGCGTTCGTGTAGGTCGCCAGTTGATCGGTGACCGTGGCGCAGCGTTCACGCAGTCGCGCGGCCTTGTCCACGGCGGCGGCCCGGTCCGCGGCGTTGCCGACCCGGAGTTTCCAGTAGCGGAAGACGCCGATGCCGATCAGTACCGCGTCGAACGCGGTGGAGAGCCGATCGACCTTGTTCTGCAGTCCGCCCTGCACCTCCGACAGCCGGGAGCGCAGGCGGAGCTTCGCTCACCGGAAGGATGGCGTGACCTGGGTCACCTCACGACCACACCGGGCGGCGGGAGTCGATGCCGGTGCCGTAGTCCGGATCGCCGCCGCGGACCAGGATCCAGTGGTCGGTCGCGTGGGCTCGGTAGAGGCGGAGCTCCTCAGGCTCGCGGAGTTCGTCGACGGAGAACGCGCGCAGCTCCGGGTAGCGGGAGGCGTAGAAGGCCGCGGTGCGTTCGAGTTCGTCGTCGGGAACGCGTTCGGCCCGGGCACGGAAGTAGACGGCCGAGGCGCCGCCGATCGGGACGCTGGAGTCGAAGATCGCGATGCTCACGTCCGGGTTGGCCGCGATGTTCACCGAGTGCGCGGCCGCGGTCGACGAGGCCCAGTAGAACGTGGCGTGACCGTCCGGGGTGAAGTAGACCGGGGTCACCCACGGCCGGCCGTCGGGGTCGACCGTCCCCAGCGTCATGTACTTGTTCGCTTCGATGACCGCCGCCGCGCGCCGGTCGAGGATGTCCTGAGTCATGGGTTCACCGTCGCATCGGACACCACGCACTGTCCTCAGTAGCGGCCACGGAACCGCCACCGAGCGCACCATAGCCAGGGCATGATGGGGCCGTGGCTGGTCCGAGAGACGTGTCCGCGCGGGAGGCCGAGGTCCTGTCCGCGCTGGCCGGCGACCGCTCGAACGCCCAGATCGCGCGGCACCTGCACATCAGCGTCCGCACGGTCGAGAGCCATGTCTCGTCACTGCTGCGCAAGTACGGCGTCTCGGACCGCCGTGAACTGGCCAGACTCGCCGAGCTGGAAGGCGTGGACCCGGCACGGACCCACGGATTCACCGCACCGACCGGTCCGGGCACCAGCTTCGTCGGCCGCGAGCAGGACCGCGCCGAACTCGTGGCTGCCCTCGACAGCAACCGACTGGTGAGCCTCCTGGGTCCCGGCGGCGTCGGCAAGACCCGGTTGGCCCTGCGCGTCGCCGCCGAGGTCGGCGAGAACTATCCGTACGGCGGAGCGGTCGTCGACCTGGTCCCGGTGCGGCCCGGGTTCGTCGTCGCAGCTGTGGCGGAGGCGCTCCAGGTGCGAGAGCAACCGCCGCAGACGCTCACCGACGCGGTGGTGGGACGCCTCACGCAGGGGAGAACTCTGCTCGTGCTCGACAACTGCGAACACGTGGTGGCGGACGTAGGCGACCTGGTTGCGCGCATCCTGACCGAGGCACCGGAGACCGCCGTACTGGCGACCAGTCGGGAGCGGATCGGGGTGGCGGGGGAGCGGCCGCTGCGGCTGGGACCGCTGGAGGGGTCCGAGGCCGAGCAGCTGTTCCGGGACCGGGCCGCCTTGGTCGCACCGGAGTTCTCGGGGACTGAGCAGGCCGACATCGCGGCGCAAGTGTGTGCAGGAGTCGACGGCGTACCGCTGGCGATCGAGTTGGCCGCAGCCCGTGCGGGCTCGCTGGGGCCGGACGGGCTGCTGGCCGCGCTGGACGACCGTCTGCGGCTTCTGGCCGGCGGACGCGGGGCGAACGAGCGGCACCACTCTCTGGCTCAGGTCATCGGCTGGAGCTACGACCTGCTCGACGACGACGAGCGTGCACTGTTCCGGCGGCTCGGAGTGTTCGTCGGCGGGTTCGACCTCGCCACCGTCAGCGGGGTAGCGCCCGGAAGCTCCCGCGGCGAGCTGAGCGACCTGCTGGGTCGTCTGACCGACAAGAGCCTCCTGTATCGCAGCCAGCACGCCGGCACGAGCAGGTGGCGCATGCTGGAGACGGTCCGCGTCTACGCGCTGGAGGAGCTCGGCCGATCCGGTGAGTACGACGAGGTCGCCGTACTGCACCTGGCTTGGGCCGGTGCCGTTGCGGCGGACCTGGAGGCGCGCCTCGAAGCGGGGGAGGAGTGGCAGGCCGAGTTCGATCAGGTCACCGCTGATCTCCGGGCAGCGGTCAGCCGCCCGGAGGCCGACGTACGGCGGTTGGCCCGGCGGCTGGCTCACCTGACCTTCGCCCGCAAGCGGTTCGTCGAGGCGCACGACCACTACCTGACGGCCGCCGCCCACGCCACCGATTCCGCGGAGCTGTACGACGACCTCCGGGACGCGGCCGATGCGACGCTGACTGTTGCCGACGGCACGCAGGCGTATCACCTGATGCTCCGCGCGGCGGACCGCGCAGCCGCCGAAGGCAACCATGAGCTTCAGCAGGAAGCCCTCGCGTACGTCGTCATGATGATGAACCGCTACGAGGTCGAGCCTCCGCTCCCCGCTGACCGTGGTGCGAGCCTGATCGCGGCCGATGCGGACACGGTTCAGGTCCACATCGCGCGGGCCTGGGTGGCGCGCCTCGAGCTCGAGCCTGCCGAGACCGCCGTTGCGGCGGCCCGGCAGTCGAAGGACCCACTGGCCGTGATGAACGCGCTCGACGCGTACAGCACAGCCCTCTGCGCTGCCGGCCGCCTCCGTGACGCGCGCCAGGCGGCGGTCGAGCGGCTCGAAATGGCCGCGACCCTCCCGGAGCACGACCCCCGGGCATGCGCGGAGATTGTGGACGCGTTCCACGTCGCCTCCGCGACCGCGGTCGTGGTCGGGGATGTGGTCGAGGCGGTCCGGCTGGCGCGGCTGACCGATGACCCCATGCACAGGCATCCGTTCATCACCGGCCCGCGCCAGGTTCGTGCGTTCACGCTGGGCGGTCTGTTCGACGAAGCGATCCGCAGCGCGGACGAGATGTGGAGCAGTTGGCAAGCCGCCGGCCGCCCTCCGCACGCCTGGATGTCGTCGGCCGCATGCATGGCTGCGCTCGCGCACGGTCTGCTCGGCACTGAACGGGAACAGGTCTGGCACGCCCGGGCACTGCAGATGGCCCGCGTCCGCACTCCGGCCGCGGATCCGAATCTGCAGGCCGCAGCGGCGTTCGTCGCCGCGCGCCTGGCACTCCACCGCAACGACACCAGGGCCGCCGGGGCGGTGGTCCGGGGAGCCTTCGCGGACTTCCCCGAGCCCTGGTGGGTCCCGTACGCCCACGCCGCCGGCGCCGAGCTGGCGGTGGTCGCGGGACTGGCCGACGCCGAGCGCTATGTCGAGCGGGCCTCGGCTGCCGAGAACCTGTGGTCGGACGCCGTCGTACTCCGGATCAGGGCCCGCCGGACCGGCGACCCGGAGGCCGTCGCCGAGGCGGCGGCCGCGTTCGAGCGGATCGGGGCCCGGTTCGAGCAGAAGGTCACGCTGGAGCTGTGAATCGGCCCGGATGAGCGGGAACAACGGCGGCGGACATACCCTTGAAACCGATATGACTGCTTCCGACCGCCGCCCGGTGTACCTGGACCACGCGGCGACGACCCCGATGTTGCCGGCAGCGATCGAGGCGATGACCTTCCACCTCGCGCGCACCGGCAACGCGTCGTCCCTGCACGGCTCCGGCCGCTGCGCCCGGCGGACCGTCGAGGAGTCGCGCGAGACGATCGCCGCGGCCCTCGGGGCCCAGCCGAGCGAGGTCGTGTTCACCTCCGGCGGGACCGAGTCGGACAACCTGGCCCTGAAGGGGCTGTGGTGGGCGCGGCTGGCCGAGGATCCGCGCCGGCGCCGGATCCTGCTGAGCGGGATCGAGCATCACGCCGTCCTCGATCCGGCCGTCTGGCTGGCCGAGCACGAGCAGGCCGAGATCGAGTGGCTGCCGGTCGACGAGCTCGGCCGGGTGCGGCCGGACGACGTACGGCGGGCGATCGAGCAGGACCCGGAGTCCGTGTCCTTCGTCACGTTGATGATGGCGAACAACGAGGTCGGCACGCTGCAGCCGGTGCGTGAGATCGCGGAGCTCGCGAAGGAGTACGGCGTCCCCGTGCACACCGACGCGGTCCAGGCGGTCGGGCAGGTGCCGGTCGACTTCGCCGAGCTGGGCGTCGACGCGATGACCGTGTCGGCTCACAAGCTCGGTGGTCCGTACGGGATCGGTGCGCTGGTCGTGCACAAGGAGACGAAGCTGACGCCGGTCCTGCACGGCGGCGGCCAGGAGCGTGACGTACGCTCCGGCACCCTGGACGCTCCCGCGACGGCCGGTTTCGCGGTCGCGGTCGAGCATTCGGTCAAGCACCAGCCGGACGAGGCGCGGCGGCTGACCGAGCTGCGGGACGCGCTGATCAGCGGCGTGGTGACCACGGTCGAGGGCGCCAAGTTGTCGGGGGACCCGGCGAACCGTTTGCCCGGTAACGCACACTTGTCCTTCAGCGGCTGCGAGGGCGACTCACTCCTGCTGCTGCTGGACGCACGCGGGATCGAGGTCTCCACCGGCTCCGCGTGCAACGCCGGGGTCGCCGAGCCGAGCCATGTCCTGCTGGCCATGGGGTACGACGACCAGCGGGCGCGCGGATCGCTGCGGTTCACCCTCGGCCACACCAGCACCCGCGCCGACATCGACGCCGTACTGGACAACATCGGACCGGTGGTGGAGCGGGCGAAGTCCGCCGGACTGCAGAACGTGGGAAGGAACACCTGATGCGGGTACTCGCAGCCATGAGCGGCGGGGTCGACTCCGCCGTCGCGGCGGCGCGGATGGCCGAGGCCGGGCACGACGTGGTCGGAGTGCACCTGGCGCTGAGCCGCAACCCGCAGTCGTACCGCAGCGGCGCGCGCGGCTGCTGCACCATCGAGGACTCCCGCGACGCCCGCCGGGCCGCGGACGTGATCGGCATCCCGTTCTACATCTGGGACCTGGCCGAGCGGTTCCATGCCGACGTGGTCGAGGACTTCGTCAGCGAGTACGCCGCCGGCCGGACGCCGAATCCGTGCCTGCGCTGCAACGAGAAGGTGAAGTTCAGCGCCGTACTCGAGCGGGCGCTGGCGCTCGACTTCGACGCGGTCGCGACCGGGCACTACGCGCGGATCGTGGACACCCCGGACGGCGCTCGCGAGTTGCACCGGGCGGTGGACCCGGCCAAGGACCAGTCGTACGTGCTCGGCGTGCTCACCCAGCAGCAGCTCGCGCACGCGTTCTTCCCGCTCGGTGACACGGTCAAGACCGAGGTGCGGGCCGAGGCCGAGCGTCTCGGCCTGTCGGTGGCGGCCAAGCCGGACAGCCACGACATCTGCTTCATTGCCGACGGCAACACTCCCGGCTTCCTCGACCAGCATCTGGGCCAGGCGCCGGGTGACATCGTCGATGCGCAGGGCAACAAGCTCGGCGAGCACAAGGGCACGCACGGCTTCACCGTAGGCCAGCGCAAGGGCCTGCGGATCGGTACGCCGGCCGCCGACGGCAAGCCGCGGTTCGTGCTGGACATCAGCCCGGTGGACCGCACGGTCACGGTCGGCTCGCGCGAGGAGCTGGCGGTCTCGCACCTGACCGCCTCGAAGCCGCGGTGGTGCGGACCCGTGCCGGCCTCGGAGCTGCACGTCACGGCTCAGCTGCGCGCGCACGGCGAGGAGGTGGCCGTCACCGCCCGCCTCGAGGGTGACCAGGTGCAGGTCTCGTTCGACGAGCCGACGTCAGCCGTGGCGCCCGGTCAGGCAGTCGTGCTGTACGACGGGACGCGAGTGATCGGCTCGGCCACGATCGACACGGTCTCGCGCGTGGCGGCGCAGCACGCATGACGACAACCGGCCTGGGTTCGCTCCCAGGTGACGACATCCGTGAGTGGACGAAGGTGCTGCTCGAGGCTGTCGACATCCCGTTCCTCGCCGAGCTGCCGGCGCGTCCATACGGCGACATGCTCAGCCGGGCGGTCGCCGTACTGAACGAGCTTGCCGCGGACCTGCAGCCGTCGGGCTGGCGGCTCACCGGGGGTGGCGATCCGCGGGCGAGCCTGGACCAGCGGCGGGCACGGTCGCTGCTGGCTGAGGATCTGGATGTGCTCGAAGAGTTGGCGGACGGTTACACCGGGCCACTGAAGCTGCAGCTCACCGGACCGTGGACCCTGGCGTCCACTGTGGAGTTGCCGCGCGGTGACAAGGTGCTGGCGGACCACGGTGCCCGGCGGGACCTCGCTCAGACGCTGGCGCTGGGTCTGAGCGACCACGTGGCCGAGGTACGACGCCGCGTGCCGGGTGCGGACGTCGTCGTACAGATCGACGAGCCGGGGCTGCCTGCTGTGCTGGCTGGAGCCGTCCCGACCGCCAGTGGCTGGAGCAAACACCGGTCTGTGGACGGTCCGGGTGCGGTCGAGTTGCTCAGTCTCGTGACCACGCAGGCACCGACAGTGATCCACTGCTGCGCGGCACGACCGCCGATCGAGGTCTTCACCAAGGCCGGCGCCGCCGGAGTCGCCGTGGACATCTCCCTGCTCAACAACGCCGCCTGGGATCAGATCGCCATCGCGGGCGAGGCGGGCAGCACTCTCTACGCGGGCCTGATCCCGACGACCGGCGCTCTGCCGAACGAGGAGCAGGCCGCCGACCCACTGGTCCGGCGCTGGCGCCAACTGGGCCTCGACCCCGAGATCCTCAAGCAGGCCGTGATCACTCCCGCGTGTGGACTGGCTGCCTCCCCGTCTCCGGCCGATGCGCGGTCCCGCCTCGAACTCCTGCGGCGTACCGCGGATGCCGTCGCCGAAGCCGCGGAGAACAGCTGAAACGTCGGCAGGTCCCGCCCCACGCCCCGCCGCCGAAGGCGGCCGTTCTTCTTTCCCGGGAACGTCGGTGGTGGGCTGTAGGTTTTGCACATGAGCACGGAGATTCCTGCGGCGCCGGCTGAGGTGCGGGAGCGGCACGCCGATTTGAGCAAGGAGATCGAGGAGCACCGGGCGCGGTACTACCTGGCCAGCTCGACCATCTCGGACGCGGACTTCGACGCGCTGATGCATGAGCTGCAGGCGATCGAGGAGAAGTTCCCCGAGCTCCGGACGCCGGACTCACCGACGCAGAAGGTCGGCATCCCGATCTCCACCCTGTTCACCCCGGTGCAGCATCCGACCAGGATGGAGAGCCTCGGCAACGCGTTCTCCGCCGAGCAGATGGAGGCGTGGGCGAAGCGGCTGGAGCGGGAGGTAACGGTCCGGCAGATCCACGACAGCGGCTTCATCTGCGAGCTGAAGGTGGACGGGCTCGCCCTCGACCTGGTCTACGAGAACGGCCGCCTGGTCACCGGCGCCACCCGCGGCGACGGCCGCACCGGTGAGGACGTGACGCCGAACGTCCACACGATCAAGAGCATCCCGAACGAGTTGGAGGGCAAGGACCACCCGGCCTTCCTGGAGGTTCGCGGCGAGGTCTACTTCCGGGTCGAGGACTTCGAGGAGCTGAACGCCCAGCTCGTCGAGGCCGGCAAGGACCCGTTCTCGAACCCGCGCAACAGCGCCGCCGGTTCGCTGCGGCAGAAGGACCCGCGGGTCTCCGCGAGCCGGCCGCTGCGCTTCGTCGTCCACGGCCTCGGCCGCGTCGACGGCTACCACGTCGCGCGGCTGTCGTCGGCGTACGACCAACTCAAGGCCTGGGGTCTGCCGGTCAGCGACCGGGCCCGCAAGGTCGAGACGCTCGACCAGGTGAACGAGTTCATCGCGTACTACGGCGAGAACCGGCATTCGGTCGACCACGAGATCGACGGCGTCGTGGTGAAGGTGGACGAGGTCGACCTGCAGCGTGCGCTCGGCTCCACGTCGAGCGCGCCGCGCTGGGCGATCGCGTACAAGTACCCGCCCGAGGAGGTCACCACCAAACTCCTCGACATCGAGGTGAACGTCGGCCGGACCGGCCGCGTCACGCCGTACGGGAAGATGGAGCCGGTCCGGGTGGCCGGCTCGACGGTCGAGTTCGCGACCCTGCACAACGCGCAGGAGGTCAAGCGCAAGGGCGTGTGGATCGGTGACACCGTCGTACTGCGCAAGGCCGGTGACGTGATCCCGGAGATCCTCGGCCCGGTGATCGACCTGCGGCCCGACGACGCCCACGAGTTCGTCATGCCGACCGAGTGCCCTTCCTGCGGTACGACGCTGCGCCCGATGAAGGAAGGCGACGTCGACATTCGCTGCCCGAACAACAAGTCCTGCCCGGCGCAGCTAAGGGAACGGCTGTTCCACCTGGCCGGCCGGTCCGCCTTCGACATCGAGGTGCTCGGGTTCAAGGGCGCGGACGCGCTGATCAGCGGCGGCCTGATCACGGACGAGGGGGACCTGTTCGCGCTGACCGAACAGGACCTGGCCCGGAGTTCGTTCTTCACCACCAAGGCCGGGGCGCTGTCGGCGAACGCCCAGCGCCTGATCGCGAATCTGGAGCAGGCCAAGACCCAGCCGCTGTCCCGCGGCCTGGTCGCGCTGTCGATCCGCCACGTCGGCCCGACCGCGGCCCAGGCCCTGGCCGCCGTGTACGACGACATCGACGCGGTGCGGGCGGCGAGCGAGGAAGAACTGTCCGAGATCGAGGGCGTCGGCCCGACCATCGCGCACGCGGTGATCGAGTGGTTCGCGGTGGACTGGCACCAGGCGATCGTGGACAAGTGGAAGGCGGCCGGCGTCGAGCTGCGGCAGGAGCGGACCGGGCCGACCGTCGAGCAGACGCTGACCGGTCTGTCGATCGTGGTCACCGGGACGGTCGAGGGGTTCAGCCGTGACGAGGCGACCGAGGCGATCGTGTCCCGGGGTGGCAAGGTGGCCAGTTCGGTCTCGAAGAAGACGTCGTTCGTGGTGGTCGGTGACTCGCCGGGTTCGAAGTACGACAAGGCCGTCCAACTCGGCGTACCGGTCCTCGATGCCCCCGGTTTCCGGGTCCTGCTGGACGACGGCGCGGACGCTGCCGCCGAGGTTGCGACCACCCCCGAACCCGGAGACGCGTAGCGCACCGGATTCCACGGATCCGGCGGCCGGACTGAGCCGTCGGACTGTTAACTTTGCACGTCTACACGTGGGTTCAGAAGGAGCGAATATGACGACGCCGCCACAGGGACCGTGGGGTCCTGGGCAGCCGGGGGGCCAGCCAGGCGGGCAGCAAGGGGGACAGGGAGGTCAAGGCGGCTGGGGACAACAGCCTCCGGGCCAGGGTGGTGGCGGTTGGGGTCAGCGCCCGCAGCAACCGCCGCAACAGGGTCAGCCCCCGCAAGGGCCCCCGCAGCAAGGCCGGCCACCGCAGCAGGGTCAGCCCCCGCACGGGCAGCCTCCGCAGCAAGGCCGCCCCCCGCAGCAGGGTGGCGGCGGCTGGGGCCAGCAGCCGGGCCAGCCAGGCCAGCCCGGTCAGGGCCAGCCCGGCCAGGGCGGTTGGGGCCAGCGCTCCCCGCAGCAGCAGGGCGGCGGCTCCTACCAGCAGCAGCCGTGGAGTCAGCAGGGCCAGCAGCAGGGCGGTTGGCACCAGCAGCAAGGCGGTCAGTCCGGCCAGCAGCAGTGGCAGCAGGGCGGTTCCGGCAAGGGTCCCGGTGGCATCAGCAAGGAGAAGATGCCGCTGGTGATCGGTGGCGGTGTCGTCGGCATCGTGCTGATCGGTCTGCTGGTCTTCCTCGGTGTCCGCGCCCTCGGCGGTGACGACACGCCCGAGGCCGGTCCGACCAACGGGCAGTCGCAGCCGACCGGCAACCAGAGCAACGGCGAGGACGACGGTTCGCTCGGCGAGTCGACCGGTCAGGCGAAGACCGCGACCGAGAAGCTGCAGGGCATCGGGTTCCGGTGCAGCGACCTGTTCAACACCGAGCAGGGTGCGCACCGCGGCTGCTTCAAGTACGACGGCGCGACCGAGGCCGAGGCGGTCTTCCAGTTCCAGAAGGACGGCACCATCCTCGGCGTCCTGCTGCGGTCGCAGAACGAGGACAACGTCAACAACGCCGGCGTCACCTTCGACGCCGAGCTGCAGGCGATCGGCAACGACACGTTCGGCGGCGGCGAGGTCAAGAAGATCCAGGACGCGGTCAAGACCGGCCAGAAGTCGCAGAAGGTCGGCAGCACCTGGGGCGAGTTCGAGCTGCGCAACGACGGCGACGACCTGCAGCTGTCCGGCGGCAAGTCCGGCGCCGACTCGCTCGACCTGCCGCGGAAGGCGTTCGACACGACCGAGCCGCAGCTGGTCGCCGCGCTGAAGACGAAGAAGTACGTCTGCACGAGCTCCTGCAGCAAGCAGGTCGGCAAGTACGGTTCGCAGCGGGTCTACTCCTACGCCGGCAAGGGCGAGGGCATCCGGTCGCTCGAGGTGAGCGCGTCCGGCGACCCGGCGGACGTGAAGACGGCGTTCCCGGCCGCGGTGAACGACGCGTTCGGCGCGCTGAAGGGCGAGGACGTGGCCGCGGTGAAGGAGTACGTCGACAAGCACAGTGACGGCAAGTCGTACGCTGCTTATGTGGCCGGATGGCGGGTCGAGATCACCGGCAACAGCGAGGACGACTACGCCTCGCAGCGGATCTCGGTCAGCTACGAGACCTTCTACGTCTGAGCAAGCGCACAACGGAGGCCGGATGAAGTTCCCCCGCGAGAAGCGGGATCCCCGGACGGTGGTCAAACCGCCGCCGGAGGCATCCCCGCGGGTCGACGGTGGTGGGCCCTGGGGGCCCACCCAGTTCGACCTCCCGGAGCGCACCGGCAGCAACAGCCAGGCGATCCTGATCGTGGCCCTGGTCGGGGTCGTCGTCTTGCTGGTGATCGCAGGACTGTGGACGCTCGCCTACTTCAAGTTCACGTAGGCGAGCGGTCGGGACTGCTCAGGCGGTCGCGCGGATGGTGACTGCCAGCGACGCCAGGTAGCTGAGCCGGGCCACCTCGGAGGCCAGGAACTCCGGCCCGCCGCGCCGGCCGATGACCAGCATCCGGCGGTCGGACTCCAGCGGTGCGGCCACCAGGACCGACTCCGCCAGACCCTTGTGCTCCATCGGGGATTCCATCGTGCTGGCCTTCTTCAGCGGCAGCCAGGTCGCCGCCACGTCACCGAACTCCGGAGTGGCGCTGGTCTCGAGGGCGACCTTCACCTCACTGCCCGTGCCGTCGAGCAACGCGGCCCAGTCGGCGTGCAGCACGGCCGGGGACTGCTCGACCAGGATGTCGATCGCGTCCGCGGGGGCAGACGTCATCTGCTCCACGGCCTCGAGGTCCATGTGCAGTCCGCCGCCGGCGCCGTACCGGGAGAACCAGATGACCTCGACGTCCGCGACGCTGTTGCACGCGGAGACCAGTCGGTCCGGCAGTACGCCGGGCGGCACGTCGACGACGATGTCGTCGACGGCGGTGCCGTTCTCACGGCGGTGCTCGACGATCTCGATCGCGTGGATGTCGGCGTTCACCTCACCGAGGGCGGTGGCCACGGTGCCGAGCGAACCGGGCCGGTCGGGGATGATCAAGCGCAGCAGGAACACCGAACGATCATCTCCCAGCCGATCACCTTGCGCGTAACGCCCTGTCGCGGCCCATGTTACAGAGCGGAACCCGAAGACACGCCCGGCCCTCTCGGCCATCGAGCCCGCAGCGCTGTCCACAGCCCTGGGGGACAAGGAAACGCGACCGATACACGAGCCCACTAGGATGGCCGGGTCCGGGCCGATTTCACCCCGGTCAATCCTCAAGAAACCATTGGATCAGTTCATGCCATCGATTACCCGCGAAGAGGTCGCGCACCTGGCGCGACTGGCGCGGATCGAGCTCACCGACGACGAGCTCGACCACCTCGCCCCGCAGCTCGACCAGATCATCACCTTGGTCGGGCAGGTCAGCCAGGTGGCCGCGGACGACATCCCGCCGACCTCGCATGCCCTCCCGCTCACCAACGTGATGCGCGCGGACGAGAACGTGCCGTGCCTCACACCCGAGCAGGCGCTGTCCGGTGCGCCGGCCGCCGAGGAGCAGCGATTCCGGGTGCCGCGGATCCTGGAGGAGGACTGACATGACAGATCTGATCCGCAAGACCGCGGCTGAGCTCGCGGAGCTGATGACGTCCGGCCAGGCCAGCTCGGTGGAGATCACCCAGGCGCACCTGGACCGGATCGCAGCCGTCGACGGCGACGTGCACGCGTTCCTGCACGTCGACACAGAGGGCGCACTGGCGCAGGCCGCCGCCGTGGACGCTCGCCGCGCGGCGGGCGAGGAGCTCGCTCCGCTGGCCGGTGTCCCGCTGGCGCTGAAGGACGTGCTCACCCAGGAGGGCGTTCCGACCACGGCCGGCTCGAAGATCCTCGAGGGCTGGAAGCCGCCGTACGACTCGACGATGGTGAAGCGGCTGAAGGCGGCCGGCATCGTCATCCTCGGCAAGACCAACATGGACGAGTTCGCGATGGGCTCCTCGACGGAGAACTCGGCGTACGGCACGACCCACAACCCGTGGGACCTCGGCCGGATCCCGGGTGGTTCCGGCGGTGGTTCCTCGGCCGCGCTGGCGGCGTACGAGGCACCGCTCGCGATCGGCACCGACACCGGTGGCTCGATCCGGCAGCCCGGCGCGTTCACGGGGACCGTCGGGGTCAAGCCGACGTACGGCGGGACCTCGCGGTACGGACTGATCGCGCTGGCGTCGTCGCTCGACACGCCTGGTCCATGTGCGCGGACGACGCTCGACGCGGCGTTGCTGCACGAGGCGATCGCCGGCTACGACCCGATGGACTCGACCTCGATCAACCAGCCGGTCCCGGCCGTCGTCGCGGCGGCCCGCAACGGTGATGTCGCCGGCCTGCGCGTCGGCGTGGTCAAGGAGCTCGGCGGCGAGGGGTACCAGCCGGGTGTCGAGGCGCGCTTCCACGAGGCGGTCGAGCTGCTCACCAAGCTCGGCGCCGAGGTGGTCGAGGTGTCCTGTCCGCACTTCCAGTACGCGCTGCCGGCCTACTACCTGATCCTGCCGAGCGAGGCCTCGTCCAACCTGGCCAAGTTCGACGCGATGCGGTACGGGCTGCGGGTCGGCGACGACGGCACGAACAGCGCGGAGAAGGTGATGAACCTGACCCGTGAGGCCGGCTTCGGCGCCGAGGTGAAGCGCCGGATCATGCTCGGCACTCACGCGCTGTCGAGCGGGTACTACGACGCCTACTACGGCCAGGCGCAGAAGGTGCGGACGCTGATCGCCCGCGACTTCGTCAACGCCTACGAGCAGGTCGACGTGCTCGTCTCGCCGGCGACGCCGACGACGGCGTTCGCGATCGGTGACCGGATCGACGACCCGATCGCGATGTACAAGAACGACCTCTGCACGATCCCGTCCAACCTGGCCGGCAACGCGGCCGCGTCGTTCCCGTGTGGTCTGGCCGACGAGGACAACATGCCGGTCGGCTTCCACGTGATGGCGCCGGTGCTGCGCGACGACCTGTGCTACACCGTCGGCGCCGCGCTGGAGTCCGCGCTGGCCGAGCAGTGGGGCGGCGTACTGATGACCAAGGCTCCGGAGCTGGAGGTGACCCGATGACCGCTGACGTCCTCGAGATCGACGACGCGCTGGCGCAGTACGACCCGGTGATGGGCCTCGAGGTCCACGTCGAGCTGAACACGAAGTCGAAGATGTTCTGCGGTTGCCCGACCGAGTTCGGCGCGCCGCCGAACACGCAGACCTGTCCGGTCTGCCTCGGCCTGCCGGGCGCGCTGCCGGTGGTGAACCGCCGCGGCGTCGAGTCCGCGATCAAGATCGGCTTGGCGCTGAACTGCGAGATCGCCGAGTGGTGCCGGTTCGCCCGGAAGAACTACTTCTACCCGGATATGCCCAAGAACTTCCAGACCTCCCAGTACGACGAGCCGATCGCGTACAACGGGTGGACCGAAGTGGTCGTCGACGGGGAGACGTACCGGATCGAGATCGAGCGCGCCCACATGGAGGAGGACACCGGCAAGTCCACCCACGTCGGCGGCGCGACCGGCCGGATCCACGGCGCCTCGCACTCGCTGGTCGACTACAACCGGGCCGGCATCCCGCTGATCGAGATCGTCACCAAGACGATCGAGGTACCGGGGGACAAGGCCGCCGCGGTGGCGCGCGCGTACGTGAGCATGCTGCGCGACCTGCTGCTCGCGCTCGGCGTCTCCGACGTCCGGATGGACCAGGGCTCGCTGCGCTGCGACGCGAACGTCTCGCTGAAGCCTTCGGGCTCCACAGTTCTCGGCACCCGGACCGAGACGAAGAACGTGAACTCGTTCCGCTCGGTCGAGCGCGCGGTGACGTACGAGATCACCCGGCAGGCGGCGGTGCTGTCGGCCGGCGGCAAGGTCGTGCAGGAGACGCGGCACTGGCACGAGGACACCGGCATCACCACCTCCGGCCGGGAGAAGTCCGACGCCGAGGACTACCGGTACTTCCCGGAGCCCGACCTCGTCCCGGTGGCACCGTCGCGCGAATGGGTCGAGGAGATCCGCGCTTCGTTGCCGGAGGCACCTTCACTGCGACGGGTCCGGTTGCAGGAGGAGTGGGGCTTCACCGACCTCGAGATGCGCGACGTCGTCAACGGCAACGCGCTCGAGCTGATCGTCACGACGGTCGGCCTCGGGGTGAGTCCCGCGGCCGCCAAGAAGTGGTGGCTGGGTGAGCTCGCCCGGGCCGCGAACGAGAGCGGCAAGGATCTGGGCGAGCTGGGAATCAGTCCGACCGATGTCTCCAACGTGCAGGCACGGGTCGACAAGGGCGAGCTGAACGACAAGCTGGCGCGTCAGGTCTTCGACGGTCTGCTCAAGGGCGAAGGCAGCATCGACGAGATCATCGCCGCCCGGGGCCTTGCGCTGGTTTCCGACGATTCGGCGCTGATCGAGGCGATCGACCGGGCGATCGCGGCCAACCCGGACGTGGTCGAGAAGGTCAACTCCGGCAAGCCGGCCGCGGCCGGCGCGCTGATCGGCGCGGTCATGAAGGACATGCGCGGTCAGGCGGATGCTGCCAAGGTCCGTGAGTTGCTGAACGCCAAGCTCGGTATCTGAACCTGGCGGGCAAGCTTGCAAGCTTGCTGGCCTGCAAGCGGGCTAGCTTGCCCGCCTGAGCAGCCTGGCGCCGGACCCTTGGGTGAGCCACCCAGGGGTCCGGCTCCGTGTCAGGCTGCCTTCTTGTCCTTGTCGGACTTGTGCGGCGCGTTCGCGATGACCTCGCGTTCGACCCGCCCGTCGTCGTCGACGTCCGTGGCGTCCGCGAGCAGCGTTCGCGCGACGGACAGTTCGTCGGGCGGGCAGCGCACCTCGAAGCGCGTCGGCACGATCTCGGTCGTCTCCGCGTCGGGCCTGTTCCGCACGAGTCCGCGGAACAGTCCCCACAGCGCGCCGAGGAGTACGCCGTACACGAAGCCCCAGACGACGACGGCAAGACCGGTCAACGTGGTCTCGGCGACGAGGGTGATGAAGACGGCGGCGAGGATGCCGAGGAGCGCGCCCTGCAAGGCGCCGACGCCGGTCAGCTTGGCGACCGGGACGACCCGTTTCCTGCGGGCCTGTCTCAGGTCGGATCCGACCACTTCCAGGCTGCCCGCTTCCATCCCGTAACTGCGCAGATAGCTGACCGTCTGCTGAGCATCCTCGAAGGTGCTCACCGAAGCGACCACACTGCTAGGGACAACGGACACCTGATCGGGCCGCATCACCAACTCCTCCCTCAACCGGTTGTTCTCAAGGCTTCCCCCACTAGTACCAGACGCGCAAAGACTTGAAACGGTTGTCGGTCAACGGCTGATGGTGATGCGGAGAATTCTGTCGTCGCCGTCGCGGGTGCCGCCGCGGCCATCGGTGTTGGAAGTGGTCAGCCAGAGCGAGCCGTCCGGCGCGGTCTCGACCGTGCGCAGCCGGCCGAACTGGTTGGTGAAGAACGCCTGCGGCTCGCCGGTTCGCTTGCCGTCGGCAACTGGTATGGCCCACAACCGCTCGCCGCGGAGCGACGCCATGAAGATGTGCCCCTGCGCGAACGCGATACCGCTCGGCGACGCGTCGCTGGTCCGCCACTGCGCGATCGGGTCCGCCATACCGTCGAGTCCGCTCACGCCCTCGGCGGCCGGCCATCCGTAGTTCGTGCCGGCGGTGATCGCGTTGAGTTCGTCCCACGTGTTCTGGCCGAACTCGGCGGCGTACAACTGCTTGCCGTCGAAGGCGAGGCCCTGCACGTTGCGGTGGCCCTTGCTGAACCAGGGCCGGCCGTCCGGATTGCCGGGCGCGGCCTTGCCGTCGGTGGTGATGCGCAGGACCTTCCCGCCCAGTGACTCGTCGTCCTGGGAGTTCGGCCGCTCGGACCCGTCACCGGTCCCGGCGTACAGGTACCCGTCCGGGCCGAACCGCAGTCGCCCGCCGTTGTGGACCGCCGACTCCGGGATCCCGTCGAGGATCACCTGCTGGTCGGACAGTTTGTTGTTCTGGAACGTGATCCGGGCGATCCGGTTGTCGTCGTCGGTGGAGTAGTAGGCGTAGATGTACGGCCTGCCCGGATACCCAGGATCCACGGCCAGCCCGAGCAGTCCGCCCTCGGACGACCCGTCGACGTCGTCCACCTCGCCGACCTCGTTCGCCTGCCCGCCCGCGATCCGCTTGATCTTGGCCGAATCCCGCTCCGCGACGAGTGCACTCTTGTCCGGCAGGAACGCGAGCCCCCACGGTACGTCGATTCCCGTCGCCACCGTCGACGCCACAGTCAGCTTGACCGGCCCTTGCCGGCTCGTGCTCGGCGCGGCGCTGGACGTCGTACCGGTGCTGCTCGGTGCGGGCGTCGTACTGGGCGCGGACGTGCCGGGATTCGACGTCGTCGCGGCACCGTCATCGGAGCACCCCGCAGCCAACGCCAGCGCGGTCAAAACCACCGCAGCCCGTCCACGCTGCCTGACCCTAGTCCCGCCCACGCCGTCTCCTCAGGTCGTCCTGCCTCCCAAGTTAGCGTCCAACACCAGCCAGTACGGCGGGAATCACCCGAGCCGAAACCAATTCGAGAGACCGCAGCGCCGCCTCGTGCGACATGGTGGGAAGCCGCAACCAGTGCGCGAACTGCACGAACCGCGTCGCCGCGTGCAACTCGATCAGCCGGTCGGCGACGTCCTCCGGCGTACCGACCAGATAGTCCTCCCGCCGCAACGCCGGCGGCTCGGTCCCGCCGTACGACGCGATTTCCCCTTCCAGATAAGCGATCCCAGGCGCCGCGTCGGCCCAGGCCCGATCCGCGTCCTCGTCCACGTGCATGATCCCGGTGCAGATCAGCGGCGGCGGCTCGTCGACGACCTCGTCCAGTAGCTTCCGCCGGGCGATCAGATCCGCCGGGGTCGCGCAGTAGATGATCACTCCGTCGCCCACCCGCGCCGCCCGCCGCAGCCCCGCCGCCGTCACTCCAGCGGCGTAGATCGGGATCCGGTGGCCGGGCCGCGGTGTCACCGACAGGTCGCCGGCCCACGCGCGTCGGATCCGCTCCACGCCTTCCTCGAGCAGTGCCCCGCGCCGTCGTCTGTCGGCTCCGAACGCGGCGAACTCGCGCTCGGCGTACCCCTGGCCGACCCCCAGCACGAACCGCCCACCCGACACCAGGTCAAGCACGGCCGCGTCCTCCGCCACCCGCAACGGATGATGCAGCGGCAACACCAGCACGTTCGTCCCGATCCGGATCCGCGCCGTCCGCCCCGCAAGCACTCCGGCCATCACCAAGGGCGAAGGCAACATGCCGTCCGCGGTCAGATGGTGCTCCGACAACCAAGCCCCCGCGAACCCGAGCTGGTCGGCAACCACCACCTCCTCCACCCGTTCCCCCGAGTACCCCGCCCCCGCCCCCCGAACGTCCACCAGAACCCCGAACTCGACAGCCACCCGACCACCGTCTCCCGCCCGGCCGGCGCCCGTCCAATGCCAACCACAGGCGTAGTCCATGCACCCCACACATGGGGTACTGGGGCGTTCCGGTTTGTATGGGTGAACTGTATGGGTTGTACCTGTTGGTCACCGTGTGCGCTCCTTAGGATCCGTACCGCATCTATGGCTCGGGGGAGTCGAGAGCGGTGGGCGCGATGTACGGGTGGGGTCTGCCCCAGGGGCGGAAGACTTTGGCGCGGCGTGCGGTGGCGGGTTTCTGCGCGCTGGCAGTGGGACTGTTCGGGTCGGTGATCGTGGCGCCGGCCGACGCTCAACCGGCGGCGGTGACCAGCACGGCCGCCGACGACTCTCCGGCCAAGCGGGCGAAGGCGACCGGGAAACGAGTCGAGGTGCCGGAGAAGCGCACCGAGACCACGCAGACGTTCGCCAACCCGGACGGCACGTTCACGCTCGAGCAGACCAACATCCCGGTCCGCGTGAAGCGTGGCGACCAGTGGGCCGACATCGACACGACACTCGCGAAGAGCGCTGACGGCCGGCTGCGGCCGAAGGCGACCGCGCTCGACATGACGTTCTCCGGCGGCGGCACCGACCCGCTCATCGTGATGACGTCCGACGGCCACGAGCTCGCGCTCAGCTGGCCCGGGACGCTGCCCCAGCCGGTCGTCGACGCCGACAACGTCACCTACCCGAACGTGTTCCCCGACGTCGACCTCAAGATCACCGCCTTCGCCGACTCCTACAGCGAGGTCCTGATCGTCAAGACCCCGGCCGCGGCCCGGCTGCCGCAGCTGCAGAACCTCGACCTCGGGATGAAGGCGCCCGGCCTGACCGTGGCGAAGTCCAGGGGCGGCGTGATCGAGGCGAAGGACCACCTCGGCAAGCTGGTCTTCAGCGGATCGCAGCCGATCATGTGGGACTCCCGCGGTACGGCGACAGCACCGACGGACGACGACCGGACCGAGGCTCCGCTCGAAGGCGACAAGGTCGTCCAGCTTCCGGCGACGGTCTCGAAGAACGCGCTGACGATCAGCCCGGCGCCCGCGCTGCTGAACGACGCCGCGACGCGGTACCCGCTGCACATCGACCCGACGTTCAACTCGGCGCAGTCCGGTCGCGCGATGATGAACGAGCACTACCCGACCACCCCGTCGTGGAACTGGGAAGGCCCGGAAGGCGTCGGGTACCAGTCGTTCGAGCCGTGGAGCCGCAAGCGCCTGATCTACAAGATGGGGATCTCCGGTCTCGCCGGCGCCCACATCACCTCGGCCATCTTCAGTGCCTACGAGACGTGGGCCGCCAGTTGTACGCCGAAAGCGGTGGAGGTCTGGAAGGTCGCCGCGATCAACACGGAGGTCAACTGGAGCAACGGCTCGGGCTCCAACGTCTGGCTCAAGAAGCTGGCCTCGGCCACCGATGCAGTCGGTCGCGACGAATGCACTCCGAACGGGAAGTGGCTCGAGTTCAACGTGCTGACCGCGGTCGCCGAGCAGGCCGCCGCGCGGAGCGGCTGGGTCCACCTGGGGGTGCGCGCGACCAACGAAGCCGACTCGCTGGCCTGGAAGAGATTCCACAAGGCGGTCAAGTTGACGATCGGCTACAACTGGATCCCGCAGGTCTCCGGCATGCGGACGACGGATCCCACGTCGGGTTGCGCGACCGACTACCAGAACCCGGCCCGGCTCAACCAGACCAGCCCGGTCCCGCACGTCAAGATTCTCGACAGCGACCTGCAGCCGTCGTCGGCAGGCTTCGAGTTCTGGTACAACGGCGGCGGGGCGGCGGCCCAGCGGCTGACCAGCGTCACCAAGGTCAGTGGCAGCACGATTGACTTCACGCCACAAGCCGACGTCGCACCGCTGGAGACGAACCGGCTGATCGGCTGGCGGGTCCGTGCCTGGGACGGTGTCGACTACTCGGCCTGGTCGCCGTTCTGCTGGTTCATCATCGACACCTCCAAACCGGTGGCTCCGGACGTCACGATCACGTCGGGGGAGGACAAGATCTACTCCCTCGGTGAGACGGTCAGCGTCAAGATCGTCGCGACCGCCGTCGACCAGAACTACTTCCGCTACACCATCGACAGCGAGGAGCCGACGAGCGCGAACATCCCGGTCAATCCCGGCACCTTCACCTTCACCGCCACGAAGACCGGCCCGACGGTGATCAGGGCCTGGGCCTACGACCGCTCGAACAACCGCAGCGCCTTGTACGGCGAGGCGGCCGCAAAGGTCCAGACGGGCGCCGCAGCCGGCATCTGGAGGATGGACGAGGGCTCGGGAATCACCACAGCGGACTCGAGTACGTTCGGGCGTCGACTCAACCTGGCGACCACGGCGACCTGGGCGTCCGGGGACCGGTGGGATCCGTCGGCGACGAATCAGGACTGGTCGGTCGCGCTGACCGGCGGCGCCACGCTGGGTTCGCCGGCGAGCGACATCGTCGACACCAGCCGGAGCTTCAGCGCCAGCGTGAGGGTGAAGCTGGGAAACACACCCGGGCGTCAGATCGCGTTGAGCGAGGACCGCGCCGGCACCAGTGGATTCATGCTGGGAGTCCAGAGCCAGGACTTGTCCGATCCTGGCGATCCCAAGGCCGTGTGGTCCTTCTCGATCCCGAACCCGAACGGATCCGGCGAGTTGTCGGTTCTGTCGCAACCCACACCGTACCTGGCCGGTGACTGGGTCTACCTCACCGGCATTTACGACTCCGGGGAACACACGCTGACCCTGTTCGTCGGCGAGGACGCGGTGGCGACGACCGTGGACATTCCTCCGACGACGGACGCACCCGGGCTGCTGCGAGTCGGTACCGGCACGGTCGCGGGTGTGGCCCGTCCGATCGACGGCCAGGTCGACGACGTTCGCATCTACCCCGGTCCGATCGACAACGCCGCGGTCTACACGGACCTGTACGACTCCGCCCCGACCAACTGAGGACCTCTGATGCGATCACTTCACACCAAGCGGCGGCGGATGGCCGCGCTGGTTACCTTGCTCGGCGTCAGCCTGGTGGCAGGTGTGGCGGCGTACGTCCCCGAGGCAGAGGCCAAGACGCCGAGCCGGCCCGCGCCGGCGGTGCAGCAGGAGAAGCCGACGCCGGGCAAGAACTTCGTCCCGGCGCCGGCGGCCCAGTCGAAGCAGGCCGTGGCGGCCTCGAAGGTGCCCCCGGCTCCGGTATGGCCGGAGGCGTCGGTCTCGACGGTCGGCGCCTCGGTGCAGAGCAAGGTCGCATCATCCGTGTCCGCCTCCGTCAGTGCGACGGCCCGGAGTACAGCGTCCCCGTCTGCGAAGCTCGAGGTGCTCGGTCAGGCCGACAGCAACCGGCTCGGCGTCACCGGTGTCGCGATGCGTCTCAGCCGGACGGACGCGCAGGCAGCGCCCGCGAAGGTGAAGGTCCAGTTCGACTATTCGAAGTTCGCGAGCGCCTACGGCGGCGACTGGTCGTCGCGGCTTCGGCTGGTCGAACTGACCTGCACCGCCGCCACCACCTGTACGCAGGAACGGCCGGTGGCGGCGACGCGCAACAACGTCGACACCAAGGTCGTGTCCGGTGAGGTCCAGCTTGCTGCCAAGCAGGCGACGAGTCAGTTCACCACGCTGGCCCTGACGGCTGGGGCATCCGGCCCGGCCGGCTCCTACGCGGCGACGACGCTCTCGCCCTCGGCGACCTGGAACGTCGGGGCTCAGACCGGCGACTTCACCTGGAGCTATCCGCTCCGCGTCCCGCCGGGTACGGCCGGTCCCAAGCCCGAGCTCGCGATCAGCTACAGCTCCGGGTCGGTCGACGGGCAGGTGGCGTCGACGAACAACCAGACCTCGTGGATTGGCCAGGGGCATTCTCTGGAGCCTGGCTTCATCGAGCGCAAGTACGTGTCCTGCGCCGATGACATGACCAACAGCAACACGACCGTGAAGACCGGCGACCTGTGCTGGAAGTCCGACAACGCGGTCCTCTCGCTGGGCAGCCACTCCGGTGAACTGCTGAAGATCAGCAGCGACCCGGTCGCGAAGATCGACACGTTCCGGTTGAAGAACGACGACGGTTCGCTGATCCAGCGCCGCTACGGCGCGACGAACGGCGCCAAGGACGGCGAGTACTGGCAGGTCACGACCACGGACGGAACGAAGTACTCCTTCGGTCTCAACCCGAGCGTGCCCGGCAACGCCCGTTCCGACTCGGTCAGCACGGTCCCGGTCTTCGGCAACCAGGTCGGTGAGCCGTGCTACCAGGCGACGTTCGCCGCGTCGTACTGCACTCAGGCCTGGCGCTGGAACGTCGACCGGGTGGTTGACCTCAGCAACAACCTGATGAGCTACCGGTACATCCAGGAGAGCAACTACTACGGCCGCAACAACAACACCGGCGTCTCGATCTACCAGCGCGCCAGCTACCCGTGGATCATCGACTACGGAAAGGTTGCCGGCAGCACCGAGACGACCACGGCCGCGCCGACCCGGGTCTGGTTCGGCGTCTCCGAGCGGTGCCTCCCCGGTGGAACGGTGACCTGTGACCCGGCCCAGCTGACCGCGGCGAACGCCTCGCGCTGGCCGGACACGCCGTTCGACCAGCTCTGTACGTCGTCGACCACCTGCCCGAACCGGACCTCGCCGTCGTTCTTCACCCGCAAGCGGCTGACCACGATCAACACCGAGGTCCTCGGCAGCAACAACACCTACAACCCGGTCGACACCTGGACCCTGACCCAGGACTATCCGGCCACGGACGTCGCGCCGTCGTTGTTCCTGCGCTCGATCACCCACCAGGGCCGGGTCGGCACAGCGTTGACGAACCCCAGCGTCACGTTCACCGGTATCGACAAGCCGAACCGGGTCGACGCCATCGGCGACGGCGCCCCGGCGATGGTGAAGTACCGCGTCTCGTCGGTCACGTCGGAATCGGGTCAGACGACCAACGTCAACTACAGCGCCGCGGACTGCACGCCGACCTCGAAACCGGCCAACGTGGCGACCAACACCCGGTTGTGCTTCCCGGTCTACTGGACCATCGACGGCGGCGCCGCGCCGACCCTGCAGTGGTTCAGCAAGTACGTCGTCACGTCTGTCGCGGTCGACGACCAGACCACCGATGCCCCCGACCAGCAGACGACGTACGAGTATCTGGGAACACCGGCCTGGCACTTCGACGACAACGAACTGACGCTGCTGAAGTACCGCAGTTGGGGTGACTGGCGCGGGTATTCCAAGGTCAACGTGAAGGCCGGACCGCTCGGCAACCAGACTCAGACGCAGTACACCTTCTTCCGCGGGATGCACGACGACTACCTCGACCCTGCGGGGACGACGAAGAAGACGGCGATCGTGACCGACAGCCAGGGCGGCACGATCGAGGACGCGAACCGGTACAACGGGTTCGTCCGCGAGGAGATCACGTACGACGGTGCCGGTGGCGCCGAGGTCGAGGGGACCATCTCCACGCCGTGGGTGACCGCGACGGGTACGGCCGGTGGCGACACCGCGATGATCCTGCGGACCAAGTCGTCGGTGACCCGGACGCGGTTGAGCAGCGGCAGTTACCGTACGGCGGGCTCGGTGACGACCTTCGACTCGGTCGGTCTGCCCACCTCGGTCGACGACCTGGGTGATCTGGCAACGACTGCGGACGACCGGTGCACCCGCTACACCTACAACCGCAACAACGACCTGTGGCTGCTGAGCCCGGTGAGCCGCGAGGAGACGGTTTCCGTTGCCTGTGGTGCGACGCCGGACCGTCCCACTCAGGTGATCTCCGACGAGCGCAGCTACTACGACGGGAAGACCGGTCTGGCGGACGCGCCGGTCCGGGGCCTCGTCACCAAGGTCGAGACCATGAGCGGCTGGACCTCCGGCCCGGTCTACGAGCAGCGCTCGCGGACGTCGTACGACGCGCTCGGCCGGATCGTCGGGACCTGGGACGGCCTGAACCGGCAGACCAGCACGGTCGCCTTCGTTCCGGCCACCGGCGGCCCGGTGACAGGGATGACCACCACGGACGCCAAGGGATTCGTCAACACGACCACGGTTTCCCCGGCCTGGGGAGCCACTCTGGCCGAGGTCGACCCGAACGGACGCCGTACCGATCTCGCGTACGACGCGTTCGGGCGGCTGACCGGGGTCTGGCTGCCGAACCGCTCCAAGGCCGGCGGCGCGACCGCGTCGATGATCTTCAGCTACCTGGTGTCGAAGACCGCGCCCAACGTCGTCGCGACCCAGGAGCTCAAGCCGGACGGCACCTACAAGACGAGCCGGACGCTGTTCGACGGTTTGCTGAGACAGCGCCAGGTGCAGACGCCCGCGGCAACTGGTCTCGGCCGGGTTCTGATCGACACCAGGTACGACGCCCGCGGCAACGTGGCGAGTCAGGACGGGCCGTACTACGACAACACGTCCGCACCGTCCAACACGCTCTTCGACGCCGACGAGCCGAATCTGCCGGCCCGGACGCTCACCACCTACGACGGCGCGAACCGCGCCATCCTGTCGCAGTTCGTCGTCCAGAACGCGGAGAAGTGGCGCACCCAGACGATCTACGGCGGCAATGCGGTCGCGGTGATCCCGCCGGAGGGCGCGACCACCACGATCAAGATGCTCGATGCCCGGGGCAAGGTCACGGAGCTCCGGCAGTTCCACGGCCGTGCGGCCGGTGGTGACTACGACTCGACCAAGTACACCTACACCCCGGACGATCAGCTGGAGACCGTCACCAACGCGGCCGGCAGTGTCTGGAGCTACGGCTACGACCTGCGCGGTCGGCAGATCCGGGCCGACGACCCCGACAAGGGCACCACGACCTCGGTGTACGACGCGGCGGACCGGGTCGTGTCCACCAAGGACGCGCGTGGGCAGGAGCTCTACTTCTCCTACGACGAGTTGGACCGCAAGACCGCCGTACGCAACGGATCGGCGACCGGCCCCGTGCTGGCGAGCTGGGTGTACGACACGCTCGGCAAGGGACTGCTGACGTCGTCCACCCGCACGATCAATGGCAACAACTATGTGTCCGCCATCACCGGATACGACTCGATGGATCGCCCGGTCGGCACTCAGGTCGTCATCCCGGCGTCCGAAGGCAAGCTGGCCGGCACCTATGCGAGCACCACGCAATACAACCCGGACGGCACCGTCAAGAAGGCCAAGCTGCCGACCACGCCGGGACTGCCGGACGAAACGATCGACCTCTCGTACGACGCATCCGGGAACCTGTCGAAGATGGGCGGCTGGCAGGCCTACGTCAGTGGAACTGTCTACGGAGAGTACGGCGACCCGCTGCAGTACCACGCCGGTCAGCAGACCGGGAAGGGCGTCTACCAGTCGTTCGAGTACGAGCAGGGCACGCGGCGGCTGGCCAAGATGAAGGTCGACCGCGAAGCGGTCCTGCAGACCGACGACACCTTCGTCTACGGGTACGACGACGCGTCGAACGTCACGTCGATCTCCCACCAGTACGGCACGTCGCTCGATCTCCAGTGCTTCGCGACCGACTACCTGCAGCGGACCACCGAGGCATGGACTCCGGCGAGCAAGTGCACGGATGCGCGGTCCGCGTCCACGTTGGGCGGCCCAGCGCCGTACTGGCAGTCGTATTCGTACGACGCGTCGGGCAACCGGACCGGCCTGGTCGACCACAAGGTGGCTGGGGACACCACATCGACCTACGCGTACCCGGCGCCGACGGCCGCTCGGCCGCACGCGGTCACTGGTGTGTCCGCCGCAGGCCCGGGTGGAACATCGGCCGACACGTACGGGTATGACGCCGCCGGCAACTTGGCGACGCGGACGGTCGGCGGTGACACGGACGCGTTCACCTGGGATGCGGAAGGTCACGTGGCGTCCGTCAGCGGCCCGGACGGCGACACCAGCTTCGTCTACGACGCGGACGGCAGTCGCCTGATCCGTCACGATCCGAAGGGAGCCACGCTCTACCTCGCGTCGGCCGAGGTCCGCTGGGACAAGACCACGGACACAGCCGGCTCGACCCGGTACTACGACTTCAACGGCGCGACGATTGCCATGCGCAACAACAGTTCGTCGGTCGAGTACCTGATGGCGGACCCGCACGGCACCGCGTCGGTGTCCGTCGACGGACTGACGACGACCGTGTCCCGTCGCCTGATGGACCCGTTCGGCAACACCCGGGGTACGACATCACCGACCTGGGAACCGAACTCCCGCGGCTTCGTCAACGGCGTCGACGATCCGTCGACCGGATTGACACATCTCGGCGCCCGCGAGTACGACCCGAAGCTCGGCCGCTTCATCAGTGTCGACCCGCTGGTCGACATCGCCGATCCGCAGACCCTCAACGCCTACGCCTACTCCAACAACAGCCCGGCGACGTTCAGCGACCCCGACGGCCTGATGTTCCTGGGCGGCCGGGGCGAGGACGGGCCCGAGTACCGCAACGGCGGCTCGAACAACGTCGAGGAGTACCAGAAGTCCAAGAAGGAGGGCCGCGGCGGCCTCATCTCCTACAAGGACGACGACGGCAAGCAGATCAACACCTGGGAAGAGTCCGAGATCTCCCAGCACACCCAGAAGGTCAAGGAGACCAAGAAGCGCATCAAGAAGGTCATCAAGGACCTGGTCAAGATCGTCGCCGACGAACTGGGCATCACCGACGCCCTCAACTGCTTCACCAACGGCGACATCGGCGGCTGCATCGCCACCGGCGTCACCATCTTGTCCTCCTTCGCCGGAGGCATCGCCGGCAAACTCATCAGCAGATACCTCCTCCATGCCAAGAAGGCCTGGAAACTCATCGGCCGCATCAAAGACCTGGTCGGCGAAGCCATCGACGGCATCAAGGGCCTCCGCAAAGCCGAAGACGAACTCACGGATGCGGCGTCCTGTGTGTGGAACTCGTTCGTGTCGTCAACCAAGGTGGTGCTGTCCGACGGCAGCGAGATGACCATCGACAAGGTGAGGGTCGGCGACAAAGTGCGGGTCACCGATCCGCAGACCGGGGCGACCACCGACAGATCGGTCGTTCGGACGATCATCGGACGTGGGCAGAAGACGCTGGTCACGATCACCCTCCAGGTTGCCGCGAGGAACGGCAACTCCGAGACCACTGCCGTGACAGCCACGGACGGACACCCCTTCTACGTCCCCGCGCTGAAGCGGTGGATCGAGGCGTCTGAGCTTCGCGCGGGAATGGCTCTGGAGAGCCTGGACAAGGGTGTCGTGGTCACTGTGTCGCAGGTGAGTTCCCGGACGACCCAGGCTGTGGTCTACAACCTGACAGTCAACGACGTTCACACCTACTACGTAGGCACCACCGGCCAGTCCGAGGCTCGGGTCCTGGTGCACAACTGCGGCCGGCAGATCTACGAGGCCGGCGGAAAGCACGGCCCGACAGCTCGCAGTTCGTCCCGCGGCGTGAACAGCGCCGAGCCTTCGGACGGTCAGGCCGCACTGGACAACTCGGTGCAGATCAAATCGACGTCACCCCGGCGGGTTGGGCGGAGCAGCGGTGAGACCGTGATTCTCGACCGGACGGAGATGCGCGCCTGTGGCTGCACGGTCGAGGGAGGAACCGACGAGATTTACCATGGTCACGTACCAGGCGATTTTCAGACCGCGCCGAGTATGGCCAGGGCGAGATCTGTGCTGACGAAGGCCATCAAGAGCGGGCTGGTGACCAATTGAAGGTGACGGAGGATGAACTCCGTTGGCGGGCGGGGCGCGTCGGGGCCGTTGAGAATGGGACGACGACCGACGCGACCGCTGCGCTGCTGGATCTGACGTACAACGAGGTGGATCGTGCGTGGTTGCAGCGCTTCTTGTTGGAGTGCACGGCGGTCGGGCGCGATCCTCAGGTCCGCCGTCTCGCCGTCACCTGTCTTGGTCATGTGGCACGGCTCGACGGTCGGATCGACGACGCGGTTCGGGAGCGCCTCCAGCAACTGATGTCCGATCCTGACCTCGGTGGGACAGCCGAGGACGCGCTGGGCGACATCCTGGACTACGTCGACCGGCAGCGCTCGTAGCCGTAACGAGGCGTCCCGACTCTCCCAGCTCTGACGAAGAGGCTCCAGCGGAAGGATCGCTGGAGCCTCTCGTTTGTCAGCTGAGCCAGGTGGGGCGGAGGGGGAAGTGGGCGTTGGATTGGTTGTCCAGTTTTACTGCCAGGAACTGGTGGAGTTGGGTGTTGTTGCGTTCGAAGCCGACTCGGCAGGCGGCTAGGTAGAGGCCCCAGATCTTGGCGATGGGGTGGCCTACCTCGGCGACGGCCTCGTCCCAGTGGGTCTGGAGGTTGTCGGACCAGGCGGCCAGGGTGAGGGCGTAGTGCTCGCGGAGGTTCTCCGAGTGGCGGACCTCGAAGCCGGCGTCCTGGGCTTCGGCGATGATGCGGCCGGAGCCGATCAGTTCGCCGTCGGGGAAGATGTAGCGGTCGATGAAGGCGCCGGTGGAGCGGAACCGGTTGTCCGGCCGGGTGATGCAGTGGTTCAGCAGCCGGCCGCCGGGCTTGAGCCGGTCCAGCAGGAAACCGAAGTACGACGGATAGTTGCGTACGCCGATGTGCTCCGTCAGGCCGATCGAGCTGATCGCGTCGAAGTCGCGCTCCGGCACATCGCGGTAGTCGAGGAACCGTACCTCGGCCAGATCCTCCAGCCCTTCGGCCTTGATCGCCTCCGACGCCCACTCGGCCTGCGCCGACGACAACGTGACGCCCAGCGCGCGTACGCCGTACTCGCGGGCCGCGTGCCGGACCATGCCGCCCCACCCGCACCCGACGTCGAGCAGCCGCTGGCCCGCCTTCAGGTCGAGCTTCCGCGCCACCAGGTCGTACTTCTCGTACTGCGCCTGCTCCAGGGTCGCGTCCGCCGACGGGTACACCGCGCAGGTGTACGTCATCGACGGCCCGAGGATCCACTCGTAGAAAGCGTTCGACACGTCGTAGTGGTGGTGGATGGCGGACTTGTCCCGGGTCCGCGAGTGCCGCAGTCCCTCGAACGTACGGCGCCACTTCGGCAGGTGCTCCTGCGGCGGGGGCGGCGGTGGTTTCAGGTGGCTCCAGCCGAGCCCGCGGACAATGCGCAGCGCCTCCGCCGTCGTGGGGCGCTCGAAGTGGAGCTGGTTGAGCATCATCCGCATCAGCTCGTACGGATTGGCCGGGTGCACGCCGGTGATCTCCAGATCGCCCATCACGTAGGCGCGGACCAGGCCGAGGTCGCCGGGCGCCGTGAGTACGTAGGACAGGCCGCGCTCGGACGCGAGGTGCATGTGGATCGGCGAATCCTCCGGGCCGGTCGCGCTGCCGTCGTACGCCGTGAACCGGAACGGGAGACCGTCCGGGGTCACTGTCGTGAGTGCATCGGCAATCGAAACCTGGGTCGCAAGCGTCGTCATCGGCGCGTCACCGCCTTCTCGTAGAGCCCGGTGAGCCGGGCGTCGGGGTCGTACCGTTTCTTCACCGCGTTCAAGGCCGGAACGTTGTAGAGGCGGTCGAACGTGTCGCGGTCGTAGTAGGCGTCGGAGTACAGCGACTTGTGGCCGTCGAAACGCGCGACGGCGTCCTCGATCGCCCGGTTCACGTCACCGTCGGCGGCACCGTCGGCCATGGCCACGGTGCCCCAGAAGCCGACGTTCACGTACGTCTCGCCGGGCTTCAGCGGATACAGCGGCCAGTCGGTGGACCCGCGCAGCCGCAGCGGGCACAGCCACACCGGCCGCATCCCCACCTCGGCGTCGAACCAGCGCAGGAACCCGGCCAGCCGCGACGCCGGAATCTCGACGTCCTGGACGACGCGTTCGCGGTCGGCGTGGCCGCGCCGGCGATTGAGCCGCGCGGCAACGTGATGCCGGTTCTCGAAGCCGACGATCTTGTGGAACACGTCGCTGCGCCGCCAGCGCCGCGGCCACACCCGCCGTACCCAGGGGTTCTGCGCGCCGAAGGCGGCCGAGCACCAGAACCAGTCGGTGTCCCAGCGCCACAGATAGTCGTGTGCGGTGAGGAAATCGGTCGGTCGTTGCTGGATCGAGCGGTAGTAGATCTGCTGGCCGGTGTAGTCGCTGGTCCGCACCGCCGCGTCGCTGTTGCGACCGAGCGTCAGATACGCCTCCGACGGCGTGAACGCCACCCCGTCGACGAAGTGCACCGGCTCGCCCTCGTACATGCCGGAGGCAACGATCTCCTCGATCACCGGGCCGAGCCGGTCCAGGTCGACCCGCACATGCCGCAGCGCGACGTACGGCGAGATCCGGTCGAGCTCGATCCGCAGCCGGGTCGCGTAGCCGAGGGTGCCGTAGGAGTTCGGGAAGGTGCGGAACAGCTCCGCGTGCTCACCGTCGGGCCGGGCTGTGACGAGCTGGCCGGCCCCGGTGAGGATGTCGAGTTCGAGCACCGACTCGTGCGGCAGCCCGGCGCGGAACGACGACGACTCGATGCCGAGTCCGGTGACCGCGCCGCCGAGGGTGATGGTCTTCAGTTGCGGGACGACCATCGGGGTGAGGCCGTGCGGCAACGTCGCCGCGACCAGGTCCTCGTACGTGCACATGCCCTGGACGTCGGCCGTCCGCGCCACCGCATCGACATCGATCACGCCGGTCAGTCCGGACACATCGAGGCCGGCCTGGTCGATCTCGGCTCTCGGCCGGAACAAGTTGGAACTGCGCTTCGCCAGCCGGACGGGCCTGCCTGCGGGGATCCGTTCGTACGACGCCCGCAGCTGCCCTACCGCCTGATCGTGATCGAGAGTCCGGACCGGATCCGATATCGAAGGCACCGATCCAGAGTACGACGACGCCTCGTGCCTGGCACGGGAGTTCACACTGTCGGAGTGGCCGAGTAGGTTCGTGGGCATGGCTGATGTGGTGAAGGCATGGCTGCCCTGGGAGGACCCCGGCTCCTTCCTCGGCGGGCTGCCCGCGGGTTTCGACGTGGACTTCTTCGATGGTGACGAGCGGCCGGCGTCGCTCGCGGAGGTCGAGTTCTACGTTCCGGGGTACATGGGCGGTGACCGGGTGATCCAGGTCGTCCGGGAGATGCCGAATCTCAAGGTCGTGCAGACCCAGACGGCCGGGTTCGAGCATGTCGTGCCGCACCTGGCCGACGGAGTCATTTTGTGCAATGCCCGCGGCGTCCATGACGCGTCCACCGCGGAGCTGGCGGTCGGCCTGATCCTGGCGTCGTACCGGCGCCTGCCGCGAGCCGTCCGCAACCAGGAGCGGGAGGTCTGGCCGTCGTCGTACACCGAGCTGGACGACTCGCTCGCGGACCGGACGGTGATGATCCTCGGATACGGGTCGATCGGGGAGGCGCTGGAGCGGCGGCTGACCGGGTTCGAGTGCGAGATCATCCGGGTCGCTCGGCGGCCCCGGGAGGGTGTGCACCCGATCACCGACCTGCCTGAGCTGCTCCCGCGCGCGGATGTCGTCGTCGTGCTGACGCCGGCGACCGCCGAGACGCGGGGGATGGTGGACGCGAAGTTCCTGGCCCAACTGAAGGACGGCGCGCTGCTGGTGAACGTCGCACGCGGTGTCGTCGTGGACACGGACGCGTTGCTGGCGGAGCTCAGCTCCGAGCGGATCAGCGCCGCGCTCGACGTGACCCATCCCGAGCCGTTGCCCACCGGACATCCGCTGTGGTCGGCTCCGAACGTTCTGATCAACCCGCACCGTGGCGGCGCGTCGACGGCGTTCGAGCCGCGCGTCGCCCGCCTGGTGCGGGCCCAGCTGGAGCGCTACGCGAACGGGGAAGCACTCGTCAATGTGGTGGCGGGCCCACCACGCTAAAGGAGGACAACGATGTCCGAGGCCGTACTGCTGATCGGGACCAAGAAGGGGCTCTGGATCGGCCGGAGCGACGCCGCGCGCAAGGACTGGAACCTGGACGGTCCGGTGCCGGAGTTCGAGATGCAGAGTGTGTACGCGGTCGGCATCGACACGCGCGGCGACCGGCCCCGGCTGTTCGTCGGCGGGACCAGCGAGCACTGGGGCCCGGCGGTGTTCCACTCCGACGACCTCGGGACAAGCTGGGACGAGCCTCCGCAGGGCTCGATCGGGTTTCCGGAGGGCTCCGACGCGTCGCTCGAGCGGGTCTGGCAGATCCAGCCGGCGCCCGAATCGCAGCCCGGAGTCGTGTACGCCGGGACGCAGCCGTCGGCGCTGTGGAAGTCGACCGACGGCGGAGTGACGTTCGAGTTGGTCCGCGGCCTGTGGGACCACCCGCACCGCAAGGAGTGGGGTGCCGGCTTCGGCGGGCAGGCGGTGCACACCGTGCTCCCGCACCCGAGCGACCCCGGGCGGGTGAGTGTCGCGATGTCGACCGGTGGCGTGTACCAGACCACCGACGGCGGTGCGTCGTGGTCGCCGGCGAACCAGGGAATCCAGGCGAAGTTCTTCCCCGACCCGTATCCGGAGTTCGGGCAGTGTGTGCACAAGCTGGCCGGCCATCCCGACGTACCGGACCGGATGTTCGCGCAGAACCACCACGGCGTCTACCGGTCCGACGACGGTGGCGCGATCTGGAAGTCGATCGCTGACGGTCTGCCGTCGGACTTCGGGTTCCCGATCGTGGTGCATCCGCACGAGCCCGACACGGTGTACGTCTTCCCGTTGGTGGCGGACGCGAACCGGATCCCCACCGAGGCCAATTGCCGCGTCTACCGGTCCCGCGACGCCGGAGCGACCTGGGAGCCGTTGTCCAGCGGACTGCCCGACGTCTCGTTCGTGCCGGTCCTGCGCGACGCGATGACGACCGACTCGGCCGACCCGGCTGGGGTGTACGTCGGCACGCGCGACGGGTGCGTGTACGCGAGCGCGGATGCCGGTGACACGTGGGTCGGGGTGGCGAGTCACCTGCCGGACGTGCTCACCGTGCGCGCCGCGGTGCTGGGCTGACGATGGTCGCGGTCAGGCTGCCGACGGTGCTCAGACCGTTCGCGGGCGGAGCCGAGCGGGTCGAGATCGAGGCCGGCGGCGAGCCGACTGTTGCCTCGGTCTTCGCCGCCCTCGAGGCTCAGCACCCAGCGCTTCGCCGGCGCCTGACCGACGAGCAGGGTGCGATCCGTCGGCACGTGAACGTGTATCTCGGCAACGACAACATCCGCGACCTGGACGGTCTGGACACCAAGCTGCCCGCCGAAGCCGAGCTCCTCATCCTCCCCAGCGTCGCCGGCGGCTAAATGGCTGCGGTTTCCGGGGCGGGTTGGCTAGTGTCTCGCAGCATGAACGGCGAGCTGATCGTGCTGACCGGAACGCCTGGTGCAGGCAAGTCGACAGTGGCCGAGTTGGTTGCCACGGATGCGGAACGCCTGACAGTGCATCTCCTGACCGATCAGTTCTACACGGCCATCCGCACCGGCTTCGTGCCGCCGTACATGCCTGGGGCGGCGGACCAGAACGACGTGGTCATCGACGTGATGGTCGGGGCCGCCACGACGTACGCACGAGGCGGGTACGACGTCGTGGTGGACGGGGTCGTCGGCCTCCACTACGTGCCACCGTTCCGCGCCGCCGCGGAGCGGGCCGGCCTGGTGCTGTCGTACGTCGTGCTCCGGCCGGATCTCGAGACCACGCTGGCCCGCGCCCGGGACCGGGGCGGCGACTCGCTGAAGGATGCCGAGGCGATCACCGGGCTGCACCAGCTCTTCGCCGACCTGGGTGAGCTGGAGTCGCACGCGATCGACACCAGCGGGCTCGACGTGCAGCGGACGGCGGACGAAGTACGGCGTGCTGTCTCGTCCCAGCGCTTCCGCCTGGTCGGGTGACGACGAAGAGCGATCCCGCGGTGGCGTAGAGATGCGGACAGTGACCAAGGGGTTGTCGCGCGGTCGCGCCCGGCCTACTGTCGGCGAAGGGGCGCGCGGCGGGGCCGCGGCCTGGGGGCGCCTGGGGGAGGGGGCGCCCTATGCATGCGTTTCTGGATCGGCTCGGCCGGGGGGCCGCACGATTTCACTGGTTCGTGATCGCCGGCTGGCTGGTCGCCGTGATTGGGTTGTTCGTCCTGCGGGCGGCGTTCGGCGGTACGTATGTCAACAACTACACGGTCCCGGGCAGTGAATCGTCTGCTGGATTGACGATCCTGAACAAGGACTTCTCCACGGCCGGCGGTTACTCCGGATCGATCGTCTTCCATGCGAAGTCCGGGACGGTCTCCGAGCAGTCCGACGCGGTCAAGACGTCGATGGCGGCGGTCGGCAAGCTGCCTGACGTCGTCTCGGCCGTCGATCCGCTCGCGACGTCGTCGACGGCGTACATCTCGAAGGACGGCAGCGTCGTCAACGCTCCGGTGTCGTTCTCGGTGGTGCCGGCGTCGCTCGACAGCAGCTACCTCGACAAGCTGGACGCGGCCGTCCAGCCGGCCCGCGCAGCAGGACTCGAGGTCGAGTACGGCGGAGGCGCCGGGCAGATCGGCAAGCAGGCCGACGATGCGCTCTCGGAGGCCATCGGTCTCGCGCTGGCGCTGCTGTTGCTGTTCCTGATGTTCCGCTCCATCGTCGCGTCCGCGCTGCCGTTGGTGGCAGCGGTCTTCAGCGTCGGCGGTGGCCTGGCGATCCTCGGCCTGCTCGCGGCCGTGAAGGACTTCCCGGTGTCGGCACCGACGGTCGCGACCCTGCTCGGACTGGGCGTCGCGATCGACTACGGGCTCTTCATGGTGTCGCGCCATCGCGAACAACTCGACGACGGGCAAGGCGTCGAGGAGTCCGTCGGCCGGACCGAGTCGACCTCCGGTGCGGCCATCCTGGTCGCCGGTGGGACGGTCGTCATCGCGATCCTCGGCCTGTACGTGTCCGGCGTGCCGTTCGTCGGCGCGCTCGGTCTGTCGTCGGCGATCGTCGTCGCGGTCACCGTGCTGGCAGCCCTCACGCTCATTCCGGCCATGCTCGGTCTGGCCAAGTTCATGGTTCTCAACCGCAAGGACCGGCAGCACCTGGTGGAGGAACGGGAGCTCGAGGCCGGCCTCGAGGACGAGGCGGCCGTGGCCGAACACCGGGCCGAGGAGCGCGAGCGGCGCGACCTCAAACACGAGCAGAGCGCGTTCGCCCGCTGGGGACGCAAGGTCAGCGACCGGCCGTGGCCGTACGGCATCGTCGCCACGCTGGTGCTGCTCGTCCTGGCGATCCCGCTGCTGTCGATGAACCTCGGCCAGCTCGACGCCGGCACGGATCCGGAGCAGGACTCGAGCCGGAAGGCGTACGACCTGGTGGCCCAAGGCTTCGGCCCGGGCGCCAACGGTCCGCTGACGGTCGTCGTACAACTCCCGTCCGAGAGCTCGACCGACAAGCAGACCCTGCTGAACGGTCTCGCGTCGACGTTGCAGAAGACGTCCGGCGTGGCCGCCGTACAGCCGCCGAGCCTGAACAGCACCGGTACGACGGCGATCATCAACGTCATCCCGACCACGTCGCCGTCCGCGGCGGAGACCGAGGACCTGGTCAACCGGATCCGGGACGACGTCCTGGCCGGGCAGCAGGAGCCGACGTACGTCGTGGGCACGACCGCCGGGTACGTCGACTTCACCGAGAAGGTCGCCGGGCGGATGCTGTGGCTGATCGGGGCTGTCGTGCTGCTGGCGTTCCTGCTGCTCACGGTCGCGTTCCGATCGCTCCTGATCGGGATCAAGGCCGCGATCCTCAACCTGCTGTCGGTCGGAGCGGCGTACGGCGTGATCGTCGCGGTGTTCCAGTGGGGCTGGGGATCCTCGTTGGTCGGGATCGACGAGAAGGTGCCGATCCCGTCGTTCGTGCCGATGCTGATGTTCGCGATCGTGTTCGGGTTGTCGATGGACTACGAGGTCTTCCTGCTGTCCCGGGTGCACGAGGCGTGGATCGCGACCAAGGACAGCCATCGCGCCGTGGCGATCGGAATCGGCGCGACGGCCCGGGTCATCACCACCGCGGCCGCGATCATGATCGTGGTCTTCCTCAGCTTCGTCCTCGACGACGACCCGACGGTCAAGATGCTCGCGGTCGGCATGGCGGTCGCCGTACTCATCGACGCCAGCATCGTCCGGATGGTCCTGGTCCCGTCCGTCATGACGCTCCTCGGCGACCGCGCCTGGTGGCTGCCCCGATGGCTCGACCGCATCGTCCCCGACATCCAGCTGGAAGGCGGCCCGCCCGCCCCACCCCCGCCAACCCCCCAAGAAACCCCCAAGGTCGAACCGGTCTCCTGACCTGCTCAATGGCGGAAGAGGCGTACGCCCGTTCGTGACAGCGTGATTCCGCGGGCGGCGCACGCCTCGGCGACCTCGTCGGAGCGGATCGAGCCGCCGGGTTCGGCGATGTGGGCCACGCCGTGGCGGTGGGCTTCGTCGATGTTGTCGACGAAGGGGATGGCGCCGTCGGAGACCATCGCGACACCGATCAGCTGCTCGGACGAGCGGCGGGACCACCACTCGTCTGCTTTCTCGCCGGCCAGGCGGACGCAGTCGACTCGTGACTGCTGGCCGGCGCCGATGCCGATCGTCGTACCGTCCTTCACCATCGCGACCGTGTTCGACTGCGTGTACCGCGCCACGATCATCCCGAGCAACAGATCGCGGGCCGCGGCATCCGGCACGCCCGGATCCAGCAGCTCACGAGTCAACGGCAGATCGTCCCGCTGCTGCGTCAGCCGCAGCCCGTACACCTCGCGCACCTCGTGTTCCGGCGGCTCGAAGGACGCATCGGCTTCGAGAACGAGAAAGGTCCCGCGCTTCTTCCCAGCCAACACTCCGACGACGCCCTCGTCGTACCCGGGCGCAATGATCCCGTCGCTCACGACCCGCTTGAGCACACCCGCAAGCTCGGCATCGACCGGATGCGACACGGCAACGAAATCGCCGTACGACGACTTCGGATCGGCATCACGGGCACGCACATACGCGGCGCTCACCGACTCCGCCAGCGCAGCACCGGCAGGGGAGACGTGCTTGTACGACGCCGCAGCGACCATCCCGAACATCCCGGCCGCCTCTCGCACGAGCTGCCAACCGGTGAGCGCATCCAGGACGTTGATGTACGACGGACTCCCGCTGACGACCGTGAACGGCGCCCGACCCGACACCGGCGTCATCGTGGCGGACTGGTGGGGGTTCATGCCATAACGCATCCAGCGACCTCCGAGATCGAAACACATCGGAGGCGCCCAGGCGGACGACGCCTTGCTTGCCGGCCGACCGCTCCCCGGTGGTACTCCACCCTCGCCAGTCGCGGTCGTTCGGCAGTCTATTCGAGCAACCCGCACACGTACGATCCGAGGATGGGGATCTTCTCTCGGAGGGCGGTGGATGTCTCCAGGCTTCGGCTCGATCAGGCCTGGGCCGATCCCGAGCTCGATCGGGCGTATGCCGCTGTGCGTGCGGGGGATCTGTCGACGGGGATGGCGTTGCTGAAGGCGACGCCGATGAATACCGGGCTGCGGTCGGTGCGGGTGGTGGGCCTGGGGCAGGCGGCGGTCGGGCACAGTCGGCAGTTGGAGTTGCGGCTGGAGGCGTTGCCCAGGGATCCGGATCTGCTCCTGTGGCTTGGGCAGACGTTGGTGTTCGAGGCCTGGGAAGTGCGGAGCGAGAGTCTCGCGAAGTACGTCTCCGAGCAGCAGTTCGCGTCGTTCCACGACGTCCTCGGGACCGCGGGCGCAGTACTGAATCATGCGATCGATACGGCGCCCGGCGATGCGGCCCCGTGGGAGGTGCTGCAGTGGGTCACGGTCGGACTGCAGTCGTCGATGGAAGTGAAGGACGAGGTCTTTCGGTCCGCGGTGGAGCGCCATCCCGAGAGCTATGCCGCGCACAGCGGACGGGTGCAGGTGCTCGCCCCGAAGTGGTCCGGCCTGGAGCTCGCCGAGCTCGTGCACTTCGGTCATCAGGTGGTGGCGAACGCACAGCCGGGTAGCGCGCTCTGCGCCGTCGCCGCACAGGTGATCAACGAGGTGTGGGTCGACGTACTCGGCGACAGCGAGCTCTCCCGGCTGCAGCGCGGCGCCCGCCTGACCCGCGAGATCTCGAACCGGCGGGAGGAACTGCTGGCCGCGAGGGACAAGTGGTGGACCCCCGGACGCGATCAACAGCCGGAGGACATCTCCGCCCACGGCGCGATGGCGTTCGCGTTGAAGGCGGTCGGCGCGAAGGCCGCGGCGATGGAGCACGCCGCACTGACGACAGGCCGGATCGAGAGCCTGCCCTGGGGCTATACCAACGACCCCGACCCCCTCACCGCCTTCGCGACGGCGGTGGCACACCAGATGTCCTGACCCAACCAACGGTGCAGAGCCGTAACGGCGGTGTTCGTTGACCAAGGAATAGAGTGAGCCGCATGGTCGATGTGAAGCCACGGAGCCGGACGGTGACCGACGGGCTGGAGGCGACCGCATCGCGCGGGATGCTTCGCGCGGTCGGGATGGGTGACGACGACTGGGCCAAGCCACAGGTCGGAGTCGCGTCGAGCTGGAACGAGATCACCCCGTGCAACCTGTCCCTGGACCGGCTCGCGAAGGCGGTCAAGGAAGGCGTGCACGCGGCCGGCGGCTATCCGCTGGAGTTCGGCACGATCAGCGTGTCCGACGGCATCTCGATGGGCCACGTCGGCATGCACTACTCGCTCGTCAGCCGCGAGATCATCGCCGACTCGGTCGAGACCGTGATGGAGGCCGAGCGGCTGGACGGCTCGGTGCTGCTGGCCGGCTGCGACAAGTCGCTGCCCGGCATGCTGATGGCCGCGGCCCGGCTCGACCTGGCCTCGGTCTTCCTGTACGCCGGTTCGATCATGCCCGGCAGGCTCGGCGACAAGGACGTCACGATCATCGACGCGTTCGAGGCGGTCGGTGCCTGCCTGCGTGGCCTGATCACGCAGGACGAGGTGGATGCGGTCGAGCGCGCCATCTGCCCAGGCGAAGGTGCCTGCGGCGGCATGTACACGGCCAACACCATGGCCGCCTCCGCCGAAGCGCTCGGTATGTCGCTCCCCGGCTCGGCCGCACCGCCCGCGGTCGACCGACGTCGCGACGGCTACGCGCGCAAGTCCGGCGAGGCCGCGGTCGGCCTTCTGCAGAAGGGGATCACGGCCCGCCAGATCCTCACCAAGGAAGCCTTCGAGAACGCGATCGCCGTCGTGATGGCGCTCGGTGGCTCGACGAACGCCGTACTGCATCTGCTCGCGATCGCGCGGGAGGCCGACGTCGACCTGACCCTGGCGGACTTCAACCGGATCGGCGACCGGGTCCCGCATCTCGGCGACCTCAAGCCGTTCGGGCGCTACGTGATGACGGACGTGGATCGCGTCGGCGGTATCCCGGTGGTCATGCGTTCGCTCCTCGATGCCGGACTGCTGCACGGCGACTGCCTCACCGTCACCGGCAAGACGATGGCCGAGAACCTCGCCGACATCGCCCCGCCGGACGTCGACGGCACGATCATCCGCGCGCTGGACCAGCCGATCCACGGCACCGGTGGCATCACGATCCTGCACGGCTCGCTCGCGCCGGAGGGCGCGGTGGTGAAGAGCGCCGGCTTCGACTCCGACGTCTTCGAAGGTACGGCGCGAGTCTTCGACGGCGAGCGCCCGGCCATGGACGCGGTCGCCGGACTCAACCCCGGCGACGTCGTGGTGATCCGCTACGAAGGCCCGAAGGGCGGCCCCGGGATGCGCGAGATGCTCGCGGTCACCGGCGCGATCAAGGGCGCCGGCCTGGGCAAGGAGGTCCTGCTGCTCACCGACGGCCGTTTCTCCGGCGGTACGACGGGACTCTGCGTGGGCCATGTCGCCCCGGAGGCGGTCGACGGCGGCCCGATCGCGTTCGTCCGTGACGGCGACCGGATCACCCTCGACGTCAAGAACCGCACGCTGGACCTGCACATCAGCCCGGAGGAACTCGAACGCCGCAAGGTCGGCTGGACCCCGAAGACCCCGGCGATCACCAAGGGTGTGCTCGGCAAGTACACCCGCCTGGTCCGCTCGGCGTCCGAAGGGGCTGTCTGCATCTAAGACAGTCATCTCACGATATGAGAGAACGCCGAGCCGAACTTGACCCGATCGCATTCCGTCGGCGACTGTTGCCTACATGCGATCGATTCTCCTCGTACTTGTGCGGCGCGCCGACTGACGCGACCACTGAGTCGAGCGCGCCCCTTCAGCCAACCCGGCGGAAGGGGTTTTTTGTTGCCGATGCGACTATCTGCGACCCAGATGTCGCGAAGCGACAGCCACAAGCGAGGATGGATCGGTCGCGACAACGCCAGATCATCAAGGCCATATCGTGACAGGACTGAGGGAAGGCACTCATGAGTGAGCAGCTGACCGGGGCACAGGCTCTGATCCGCGCACTGGAACATGCCGGAGTGGACACCGTCTTCGGCATCCCGGGTGGCGCGATCCTCCCGGCGTACGACCCGATGCTCGACTCGACCCAGATCCGCCACATCCTGGTACGTCACGAGCAGGGCGCCGGGCACGCCGCCCAGGGGTACGCCTCCGCGTCCGGCAAGACCGGCGTCTGCATGGCGACCTCCGGGCCTGGCGCGACCAACCTGGTGACGCCGATCGCGGACGCGTACATGGACTCGGTCCCGATGGTCGCGATCACCGGCCAGGTGGCCAGCGCCGCGATCGGGACGGACGCCTTCCAGGAGGCCGACATCCGCGGCATCACGATGCCGATCACCAAGCACAACTTCCTGGTCAACGACCCGAACGACATCGCCACCACGGTGGCCGAGGCGTTCCACATCGCCTCGACCGGCCGGCCCGGTCCGGTGCTGGTCGACGTGACCAAGGACGCGATGCAGGCGCGCGTCGACTTCCAGTGGCCGACCGAACTGTCGCTGCCCGGCTACCGGCCGGTGACGCGCCCGCACCCCAAGCAGGTGCGCGAGGCGGCCCGCCTGATCGCGGCGGCCGAGAAGCCGGTCCTGTACGTCGGCGGCGGTGTGATCCGGGCGCAGGCCCACGCCGAGCTGAAGGAACTCGCGGAGCTCCTCGGCATCCCGGTGGTGACCACGCTGATGGCCCGCGGCGCGCTGCCGGACACCCACGACCTGCACTTCGGCATGCCGGGCATGCACGGCTCGGTCTCCGCGGTCGGCGCGCTCCAGCGCTCCGATCTGCTCATCTGCCTGGGTGCCCGCTTCGACGACCGGGTGACCGGCAAGCTCGACTCGTTCGCCCCGGAGGCGAAGGTCATCCACGCCGACATCGACCCGGCCGAGATCGGCAAGAACCGGGCCGCCGATGTGCCGATCGTGGGTGACTGCAAGGAGGTCATCACCGACCTCATCGCCGCGCTCCAGACCGAGATCGCGAACGCCGGCCGGACCCCGTCGTACGACACCTGGCGGCACCAGCTCGAGGCCGTGCGGGCCAAGTACCCGGTCGCGTACGACGAGCCCGAGGACGGCAGCCTGTCCCCGCAGTACGTGATCGAGCGGATCGGCCAGATCGCCGGACCGGACGCCGTCTACACCGCGGGCGTCGGCCAGCACCAGATGTGGGCCGCGCACTACCTCCCGTTCGAGAAGCCGCGCCACTGGCTGAACTCCGGCGGCCTCGGCACGATGGGGTACGCCGTTCCGGCCGCGATGGGAGCCAAGGTCGCCCGGCCGGACAAGACCGTGTGGGCGATCGACGGTGACGGCTGCTTCCAGATGACCAACCAGGAGCTGGTCACCTGCGCGCTGGAGGGCATCCCGATCAAGGTTGCCGTGATCAACAACCAGTCACTGGGCATGGTCCGGCAGTGGCAGACCCTGTTCTACGACAAGCGCTACTCCAACACCGACCTGCACTCGGCCCGGATCCCGGACTTCGCGAAACTGTCCGAGGCGATGGGCGGCGTCGGGCTGCGCTGCTCCGACCGCGACTCGGTCGACGCCACGATCGAGAAGGCGATGGCGGTCACCGACGCGCCGGTGGTGGTCGACTTCGTCGTGCACCGCGACGCGATGGTCTGGCCGATGGTCGCGGCCGGCACCAGCAACGACGACATCCAGATCGCCCGCGACATGGCGCCGGCCTGGGACAGCGAGGAGCTGTAAGCGATGAGCAAGCACACACTGTCGATCCTGGTGGAGAACAAGCACGGTGTGCTGGCCCGGGTGGCCGCGCTGATCTCGCGCCGCGGGTTCAACATCGACTCCCTCGCGGTCGGTCCGACCGAGCACCCCGAGGTGTCCCGGATGACCATCGCGGTCAGCGTGGACGAGCAGCCTCTGGAGCAGATCACCAAGCAGCTGAACAAGCTCGTGAACGTGATCAAGATCGTCGAACTCGAGCCCAGCCAGACCGTGCAGCGTGAACTGCTGCTGGTGAAGGTCAAGGCGGACACCCTGACCAGGGGACAGGTGCTGGAGACCGTCCAGCTGTTCCGTGCGAAGGTGGTGGACGTGGCTCCGGACGCGATCACGATCGAGGCGACCGGCAATCCCGAGAAGCTCGAGGCCATGCTCCGCGTGCTGGAACCCTTCGGCGTCCGTGAGCTGGTGCAGTCCGGCATGGTGGCGATCGGCCGGGGCAGTCGCTCCATCTCCGACCGCACGCTACGGCCGGTCCCGGTGCCGCCGCCGCACGTCGCGTCGGGCCCCCCGAACCTGCAGGCGCAACCCGCCGAGCGATCCCATCACCCGGTGCCGGCGCCGCCGCCGGGCCGACCTGTGGCCCCGGCCCGCCAGGGCTGAGCCGACAACAAGCGCCGTACCGAATATCTACAGAGGAGAAGAGCGCCAAAGTGGCTGCTGAAATGTTCTACGACGACAACGCCGACCTGTCGGTGATCCAGGGCCGCCACGTGGCCGTTCTCGGCTACGGCTCCCAGGGCCACGCGCACGCGCTGTCCCTGCGCGACTCCGGCGTCGACGTCCGGGTGGGCCTGCCCGAGGGCTCCAGGAGCCGGGCCAAGGCCGAGGCCCAGGGCCTGCGCGTACTCAGCCCGGCCGAGGCGGTGGAGGAGGCCGACGTGATCGTCGTCCTGGCTCCGGACCCGGCCCAGCGCAAGCTCTACAAGGAGGCCATCGAGCCGAACCTGGTCGACGGCGACGCGCTCGTCTTCGGTCACGGCTTCAACATCCGGTTCGGCTACATCAAGCCGCCGGCCGGCGTGGACGTGTTCATGGTCGCCCCGAAGGGCCCGGGCCACCTGGTCCGCCGTGAGTACACCGAGGGTCGCGGCGTACCCGTGCTGGTAGCGGTCGAGCAGGACGCCACCGGCAAGGCGTGGGACCTCGCGCTGTCGTACGCCAAGGGCATCGGCGGCCTCCGGGCCGGCGGCATCAAGACCACCTTCACCGAGGAGACCGAGACCGACCTGTTCGGTGAGCAGGCCGTCCTCTGCGGTGGTGTGTCCGCGCTGATCCAGAACGGCTTCGAGGTACTGACCGAGGCCGGCTACCAGCCCGAGGTCGCGTACTTCGAGTGCCTGCACGAGCTCAAGCTGATCGTCGACCTGATCTACGAAGGCGGCATCGCCAAGCAGCGCTGGTCGGTCTCCGACACCGCCGAGTACGGCGACTACGTGTCCGGCCCCCGCATCATCGACGCGTCGGTCAAGCAGCGGATGAAGGAGGTCCTCGGCGACATCACCGACGGCACCTTCGCGGCCCGCTTCATCGCCGACCAGGACGCCGGCGCGCCGGAGTTCGCCGAGTTCCGCAAGCAGAGCGAGTCGCACCCGATCGAGGCGGTCGGCAAGGAGCTGCGCGGCCTGATGGCCTGGGTCAAGTCCCACGACGAGGACTACGTGGAGGGCACCGCGGCCCGCTGACACCCACCTTGTGATAGGCCCGGACCATCCAGGTGGGTGGTCCGGGCCTGTTCTTTGGCACAATCGGTGACGATTGTGGTCTGGACTGGTGATGGTGGGGGAGGTGGACCTCGGTGGAGGACGGCAGGCATGCGCTGCCGCGGCCGCCCCGGCGTGTGCCGGTGGGCGCCGGCGTCCTCACCCAACTGCAGGCCCCGATCCCGCGGACCCCACGCCGTGGACCACGGCCGCGGTGGAAGCTCGGCCGGTTCCTGGCCGGGCTCCTCGTCGTCCTGCTGATCCTCGGCGCCGGCGCTTCGGCCGGCTGGCTGATCCGCGCACAGAGCCTCAAGATCGACACCGCGAAGGTCCTGGACCTGGCCGGCCCCGGCGTCGTCCGGGTCCTCGCGACGACGTGCGCGGGGAACGGCGAAGCGAGCGGGGTCGTGATCGGTGACGGACTGGTCCTCACCGCAGCGTCCGCGATGAGGCAGTCGCTGTCGATGGCGATCGTGACCCCGGACGGCCGGATCCGCCGGGCCAACCTGCTCGGCACCAGCGCGGACGGAGTCGCCGTACTGCGCATGATCGGGCGACTCGACGAGGACCCGGTGCCCCTGGCGCCCACGGACCCGGACCGGAAGGCCGAGCGCGCGCACATCGGGTACACCGCGGCGGGGAGGCAGGCGATCCAGAAGGTCGGTACGACGGACCGCCCGCGGGCGCTGACCGAGATCATGAACACGGCCAAGCTCGGTGGGCCGGTCGTCGACAAGTCCGGCCAGGTCGTCGGCCTGGTCGTCGGTGACACCGCCGCGACCGCCGGCATCGTCCCGGTCGCCCGGCTCCGCGAGTACGTCGTACCGAACGCGCCGGCGCTCACGCCCGAACCGGGCGGCACCTGTGAGCGGTCGCTCGGCCCGCAGACCCCGATCGTCCCGGAACTGCTGGTCTCGAAGACGAAGCTGGCGATCGAGGCGCAGAAACTGCTCGGCACCTACCTGACGCTGATGAACCACCACGACTTCGGCGGGCTGCGGACGGCCTACTACTCCCAGCGGCTGCTCGGCGCGCTGTCGGAGAAACGGGATCGCGACAGCCACCAGACGACGTACTTCTTCGGCGCCAGGATCATCGAGGTGACCACCAACGCCCAGGGCGTGAACGCCCGGATGATGTTCACCGTGCTGTTCTCGCCGAACGCGAGCGGCGCGAAGGGTCAGACCTGCAACCGGCTGGACGTCCGGTACCGTCTGGTCCGGGAGGGCGGGCGGCTCAAGGTCGACCAGGGCAGCTCGGTGAACCTCCCGCAGAGCTGCGACACCGACTGACCGTCATTCGGGTCGCCCGGCGGGCCTGACCGGCGACGAGGTACCATCGCATCAGCGGGCACAGCGCGGTGCTCTGACTTTCGAGCCCCTACCGCTTCTGCAGGAGACTTCTCCCATGACTGACGTAACCCGGCCCGTCGTCCTGATCGCCGAAGAGCTGAGCCCGGCCACCGTCGAGGCCCTCGGCCCCGACTTCGAGATCCGGCACACCAACGGCGCCGACCGCGCCCAGCTGCTCCCGGCCATCGCCGACGTCGACGCCATCCTGATCCGCAGCGCCACCAAGGTGGACGCCGAGGCGCTGGCCGCGGCCAAGCGCCTCAAGGTCGTCGCCCGGGCCGGTGTCGGCCTGGACAACGTGGACGTGAAGGCCGCCACCCAGGCCGGCGTGATGGTGGTCAACGCGCCGACCTCCAACATCGTCAGCGCCGCCGAGCTCGCGGTCGCGCTGCTGCTGGCCACCGCGCGCCGGGTCCCGGCCGCCGACCAGTCGCTGAAGAACGGCGAGTGGAAGCGCAGCAAGTACTCCGGCGTCGAGCTGTTCGAGAAGACCGTCGGCATCGTCGGCCTCGGCAAGATCGGTGTCCTGGTCGCGCAGCGGCTGGCCGCCTTCGGCATGAACGTGATCGCCTACGACCCGTACGTGCAGGCCGGCCGGGCCGCTCAGATGGGCGTGCGGCTGGCGTCCCTGGACGAGCTCCTCGCGGCCAGCGACTTCATCTCGGTGCACCTGCCGAAGACCCCGGAGACGATCGGCCTGATCGGCGACGAGGAGCTGCACAAGGTCAAGCCCGAGGTCATCGTCGTGAACGCGGCCCGCGGCGGCATCGTCGACGAGCAGGCGCTCTACAACGCGCTCAAGGAAGGCCGGGTGGCCGGCGCCGGCCTGGACGTGTTCGCGTCCGAGCCGTGCACCGACTCGCCGCTGTTCGAGTTCGAGAACGTGATCGCCACCCCGCACCTGGGCGCGTCCACCGACGAGGCGCAGGAGAAGGCCGGCATCGCCGTGGCCAAGTCGGTCCGGCTGGCGCTGTCGGGCGAGCTGGTGCCGGACGCGGTCAACGTCCAGGGCGGCGTGATCGCCGAGGACGTCCGGCCGGGTATCGGCCTGACCGAGAAGCTGGGCCGGATCTTCACCGCGCTGGCCGGTGGCGTCGCGCAGCAGCTCGACGTCGAGGTCCGCGGCGAGATCACGCAGTACGACGTGAAGGTGCTGGAGCTGGCCGCGCTCAAGGGCGTCTTCGCCGACGTGGTCGAGGACAACGTGTCGTACGTGAACGCGCCGCTGCTGGCGGCCGAGCGGGGCCTCGAGGTCCGGCTCGTCACCGACCACGACAGCCCCGAGCACCGCAACCTGATCACCCTGCGCGGGACCCTTGCCGACGGCATCCAGGTGTCGGTGTCCGGCACGCTGGTCGGCGTCCGGCAGTCGGAGCGGCTGGTCGAGATCGACGGGTTCGACGTCGAGATCGAGCTGTCCGCGCACCTGGCCTTCCTCACCTACGAGGACCGGCCGGGCGTCGTCGGCCAGATCGGCCGCATCCTCGGCGAGGCGGAAGTGAACATCGCCGGCATGCAGGTCAGCCGGGACCGCAAGGGCGGCAAGGCGCTGGTCGCGCTGGCCGTCGACTCGGCGATCGCGACCGGCGTACTGGACGACATCGCCGGTGCGGTGCAGGCCGATACGGCTCGCACTGTGGACCTGGAGGCGTAATTCAGGCGAACGACTGATTTACTGGAAGCGGTCAGCCGCCCGCAGGCGCATGGCGGCCGACAAGGGCCCGAGCCACCTATGGCTCGGGCCCGCCTTCGTTCCTGGGTGTTTCAGTGCTTGTTTCAGGGCTTGTTTCAGTGCCGGGTGGCCAGCAGTACGGCGGCGTCCGGCGCGACCATCACCTCGACGGTGGTGAACCGCTTGTCCATCAGCCATTCCTGCCGGAGCGTGTCGACCCGGCCCTCGTACATGGGCGGCCAGACGGCCGACGGCGTGAAGTCGTCCAGGACGACGAAGCCGCCCGGCTCGACGACGTCCGCGATGATGTCGCGGGCCGACAGCTTCGCCTCGCGGGCGTCCACGAACAGCAGCGCGAACGGGCCGCGCTCGATCAGGGCGGTCCAGTCGGCCGACACGACCTCGATCCGCTCGTCGGCGGCGAACAGCTCCGCCACCGCCTGCGCCAGTTGCGGGTCGCTCTCCGCGGTGACGATGCGGGTGCTCTCTCCGGCGCCGCTGCGCAACCACGCGGAGCCCACGCCACAGCCGGTCCCGAGCTCGCCGAGCAGACCGGTCCTCGACGCGGCGAGCGTCGCCAGCAGCCGGCCGGTCTCGTTCCGGGTGGAGCTGACGAATCCACGCCGGCCGGACAGGCTGAGGGCCGCTGAAACCAGCGGCGGCAGTTCTGGAGGAGCACTCACCGGTTGAGAGTTGCACAGCTCTGGCCCAGCGCCTGCACCGACATCTCACATTCCGGGACATCGTGCCCGCATAGTGGTGAAATAGTCGGACGTCAGAGTAAATTCGTCGGCATCCTGCCGCCCGCATCCTGTCTGGGGAGGAGCAGCATGTACGACATGTATCCGGCCAACTGGCCCGCGATCGACGCCCGCGAACGGAAGGCGACCCGCCGTCGCCGTCCGGCGCGCCCGGGGAGCGTGACCGCGTCCGAGGCCAGGGCCGTCCAAGAGGCTATGAACCGCCGCGACAATGGGGGAGAACCCAAGAAGTGAGCGACAAGAAGAACTTCACGCTGGCCGTGGTCCCCGGTGACGGCATCGGTCCGGAGGTCACCACCGAGGCGCTGAAGGTGCTGGACGCGGTAGCCGCGCAGCAGGGCGTGACGTTCGAGCGGACCGAGTACGACCTCGGCGCGAGGCGCTGGCACGCGACCGGGGAGACGCTCCCGGACGCCGAGCTCGAGGAGATCCGCAAGCACGACGCGATCCTGCTCGGTGCGGTCGGCGACCCGTCGGTCCCGTCCGGGGTGCTCGAGCGCGGCCTGCTGCTGAAGCTCCGGTTCACCCTCGACCACTACGTGAACCTGCGCCCGTCGAAGATCTACCCGTCGGTCGGCTCCCCACTGGCGGACCCGGGCGACGTCGACTTCGTCGTCGTCCGCGAGGGCACCGAGGGCCCGTACGTCGGCAACGGTGGCGCCCTGCGAGTCGGTACGCCGGCCGAGATCGCCACCGAGGTCTCCGTCAACACGGCGTACGGCGTGGAGCGCGTGGTCCGGGACGCGTTCGCCCGGGCGCAGGCGCGGCCGCGCAAGAAGCTCACGCTGGTCCACAAGAACAACGTGCTCGTGCACGCCGGCCACCTGTGGAAGCGGACGTTCGACAAGGTCGCCGCGGACTTCCCGGAGATCGCGGTCGACTACCTGCACGTGGACGCGGCGACCATCTTCCTGGTCACCGACCCGGCCCGGTTCGACGTGATCGTCACCGACAACCTGTTCGGCGACATCATCACCGACCTTGCGGCCGCGATCAGCGGTGGTATCGGGCTGGCCGCGAGCGGCAACATCAACCCGGACCGGACCGCGCCGAGCATGTTCGAGCCGGTGCACGGCTCCGCGCCGGACATCGCCGGTCAGCAGAAGGCGGACCCGACCGCGGCGATCCTGTCCGCGGCGCTGCTGTGCGACCACCTCGGTCTGACCGAGGCCGCGGCGGCGATCGAGGCGGCGGTCACGGCCGACATCGCGGAGCGTACCGGCGCCGTCCGGAGCACCGCGGAGATCGGCGACGCCATCACCAAGCGCGCGATCGGCTGACGCTCGCATGACCAGTCGGCCAAGAGGTACGGTGCGGCTATGAGCGCCGATCTGCGATTCACCGTTGAGCCAACCACCCATGCGGCCAGCGACGACCAGCGCGCCACGATCCTGGCGAACCCGGGATTCGGGCAGTACTTCTCCGACCACATGGCGATCGCCACCTGGACCAAGGAGAACGGCTGGCACGACGCGAGGATCACCGCCTTCGGACCGCTGGAGCTGTCTCCGGCCACCGCGGTGTTCCACTACGCCCAGACCATTTTCGAGGGGATGAAGGCCTACCGGCATCCCGACGACTCGATCCACATGTTCCGCCCCGAAGCCAATGCGGCCCGGTTCGCGAAGTCGGCGCGCCGGCTCGCGCTGCCCGAGCTGCCCGAGGCCGCCTTCCTGGACTCGCTGCGCAAGCTGGTCGAGCTGGACAAGGCCTGGGTCCCCGGTGGCGGCGAGACGTCGCTCTACCTGCGGCCGTTCATGTTCGGATCGGACCCGTTCCTCGGCGTCCGGCCCTCCGCGGAGGTCACGTACTGCGTGATCACGTCGCCGGCAGGCTCGTACTTCGCCAACGGGGTCAAGCCGGTGCGGATCTGGCTGAGCGAGGAGTACACCCGAGCGGCCCCCGGTGGCACCGGCGCGGCCAAGACCGGCGGCAACTACGCCTCGTCGCTGATCGCGCAGGCCGAAGCCATCGAGCAGGGCTGCGACCAGGTCGCCTTCCTCGACGCGGTCGAGAAGAAGTGGATCGAAGAGCTCGGCGGGATGAACCTGTACTTCGTCCTCGACGACAACTCGGTCGTCACGCCGGAGCTGTCCGGCACCATCCTCGAGGGCGTCACCCGGGACTCGATCCTCAAGCTGGTCACCGACCTCGGCCACACCGTCACCGAGCGGAAGATCTCGATCGACGAGTGGCGCGACGGTGCGGCGTCGGGCAAGATCCGCGAGGTGTTCGCCTGCGGCACGGCCGCGGTGATCACCCCGGTCGCGTCGCTGAAGTGGAAGGACGGCGAGGTGCAGGTGGCCGACGGCAACGGTGGCCCGGTCACCGCCGCGGTCCGCAGCGCCCTCCTCGACGTCCAGTACGGCCGCACCCCCGACACCCACAACTGGATGACCAGAATCTGCTGATCAGTTTGCACGTACGACGGCCCGGTGGAGCTTCCACCGGGCCGTCCGTCACGTCAGCCCCGAGCCGTACTCCGCGCCACGCCGGCCACGACGATGACAAGCACCCACAGGCCGAGGGCGACCGCCGGTGCGCCGGTCCAGTCGACCTCCCGGGTCTCCGACTCCGGCCGGTTCACCACGATCACGAACGTCGACACCAGCCCGGCCATGCCGGCCACCAGCGCGAACACGCTCTCCGGCGGAGTCACCAGCAACGCCACCGCCAGCAGCAGGAAGACCAGGAACAGAACGGTGCCCAGGGCACCCATCGGAGACTCACTGCCCGGCGTCAGGCCGAGCAGGCTCATCCCGCTGTAGATCCTGGTGGTCGAGCCGCGGGCGGTCAGCCAGGTCGGCGCGAGCGTGACCAGCAACGCCAGCCCGACGGCGAATCCCATCAGCCGGAACTGCAGCCGCTTCAGCTCCCCGCCGGGCCGGAACAGCGCCGTACGAACATCGTCCTCAAAAGCATCCCGGCGCTCGGCCTCACTCACTGCGTGATCCTTCCTCAAGCGGTTGTTTTCACAGGATCCTTTCAGCTGCCGGGGCCCGGGGTTCGGTAGGGTCGGGCGGCATGAGCAGCTTCCCCGACGATGTCGAGGCCTACTACGCGGAGCTCGCCGGGCGGCGTGACTGGTCGCCGGAGACCGTCGCCGCGATCCGGTCGACCGTCGAGCTGATCCGCGACCTCGACCGCGGTACCGCGCCTCGCACGTACGGCGCGGTGGCCGACGAGGAAGGCACCGACTGGCTGTACGAGGCGGTCTGGCACGAGCGGGAGTGGGTCGTGGTCCGCCAGATCGGCGCGGCCGAGGACGGCACCATCAGCAGGTACTGGTGGCAGCGGGTCGAGGACGACGAGGGCATGCTCACCGACCAGGCCCTGGACCGCGACGAGTGGGGGCTGCGCCCACTCAGCCGCGAGGACTTCTACACCGCCTGGGACGACCCAGGCTGGTCCCTCACCTCCCTCACCGCCTGAACCCCCGCCAACCCCACCCGCCCCCAGCTCCGGCTCCCACCCGCCCAACCCCCACCGCACTCCCGCACTCCCGCCCGGCTCCCACTCCCACCCGCCCAGCTCCCACCCGCACTCCCGCACTCCAGCCCGGTTCCCACTCCCACCCGCCTAGCTCCCGCTCCCACCCGCACACGAGGGGATATCCCTCCGGGAAGTGGGTTCTCCGGTGGTGTGAGAACGGAGAACCCGCAAGGGGAGGGGATATCCGTTCGTGTGCGGGTGGTGGAGCGGGCTCCGGCGGGGAGGTGGGGTCTGGTGGGGAGGTGGACTCCGGTGGGGAGCGGGCTCTGGTGGGGAGGTGGACTCCCGCATGCGCCGTAGTACTGGTCGGCGTACTGAATGTTCGTGATTCGAGACGGGCCCGCCACGGTGTGGACATTGTGTGGCAGACTGCGAAATGTCATGAAGAACTACCGGGTCATCATTACCTAGGCGCGCTCAGCCAGCAGTACCTGAGCGCGCAGACCTCTCGCACCTTGCGGGAGGTTTTTTGTTTGCCCGCCAGCCCCCACGGAAGGCCGATCATGAGCATCTCGGACGAGTTCCACGTCTACGACACCACTCTGCGCGACGGTGCGCAGCAGGAGGGGCTGGCGCTGTCCGTGGCCGACAAGATCGCCATTGCGCGGCACCTGGACGACCTGGGCGTGGGATTCATCGAGGGCGGCTGGCCGGGCGCGGTGCCCAAGGACACCGAGTTCTTCGAGCAGGCCCGGACCGAGTTGCACCTGCGGAACGCGACGTTCGCGGCCTTCGGTGCGACCCGCAAACCCGAGACCGCGGTGGCCGACGACCAGCAGGTGGCGGCCCTGCGCGACTCCGGCGCCGGCGTCGTCACACTCGTTGCCAAGAGCCACGATGCGCACGTCGAGCGGGCGCTGCGTACGACGCTGGACGAGAACCTCCGGATGGTCGCGGACACGGTCCGCCATCTGCGCGAGAACGGGCAGCGGGTCTTCCTCGACACCGAGCACTTCTTCGACGGCTACCGCGCCAACCGGGCCTACGCGCTGGAAGTCGTCCGCGTAGCCGTCGAGGCCGGCGCCGACGTGGTGGCGCTGTGCGACACGAACGGCGGCACGCTGCCGCGGGAGTTGCAGGACATCGTCCGCGACGTCCTCGACTCCACCGGCGCGCGCCTCGGCATCCACTGTCACAACGACGCCGGCTGCGCGGTGGCGAACACGATCGCCGCCGTCGAGGCCGGCGTCACGCACGTCCAGGGCACCATCAACGGGTACGGCGAACGCACCGGCAACGCCGACCTGCTCGCGATCGTCGCCAACCTCGAGCTGAAGCGGGGCCTGGACCTCCTCCCGGCCGGCAAGCTGGCCGAGTCGTTCCGGATCGCCCACGCGATCGCCGAAGTGACGAACGTGCCGCCGTCGACCCGGCAGCCGTACGTCGGTGTGTCCGCCTTCGCCCACAAGGCGGGGCTGCACGCCAGTGCGATCAAGGTGGATCCCGATCTCTACCAGCACACGGATCCGGCCCGGGTGGGCAACGACATGCGGATGCTCGTGTCCGAGATGGCCGGGCGGGCGAGCGTCGAGCTGAAGGGCCGCGAGCTCGGGTTCGACCTCGGCAACGACCGCGAACTGGTCAGCCGCGTGACGGAGCGAGTGAAGGAGATGGAGGCCCGCGGGTACACGTTCGAGGCGGCGGACGCGTCGTTCGAGCTGCTGCTGACCGAGGAGGTCACCGGGAAACGGGCGTCCTTCTTCGACGTCGAGTCGTGGCGGGTGATCACCGAGTCGCGCGCCGATGGCGAGGCGGTGTCGGAGTCGACCGTGAAGCTGGTCGCGGGCGGCGAGCGGGAGATCGTGACGGGGGAGGGCAACGGCCCGGTCAACGCCCTCGACCATGCGCTGCGTACGGCGATCGAACGCGCGTACCCGGTAGTGAACAAGTTCGAGTTGGTCGACTACAAGGTCCGCATCCTCGACCAGGGGCATGGGACGGACGCGGTGATCAGAGTCCTGATCGAGACCGCGGACGGCGAGGGCTCCTGGGTGACGGTCGGGGTCGGCCACAACATCGTCGAGGCGTCCTGGGAGGCGCTCGTCGACGGTGTCACGTTCGGTCTGCTGCGTCACAAGGAGGTCGTGCGATGACCCTGCTCGCCGTCGAACGAACGGTCACCGTCTTCACCGCGCGCGTCGTCGAGACCGAAGGCATGCTGGCCCGGATCGCCGTCATGCTGAACCCGTACGACGTACGCGAACTCGCGCTCTCCCTCGACGACGGCACGCTGAACATCACCGTCGAGGGCGACGGCTTCGACGCAGGCCGCGTCGCCGCCCGCCTGAACAAAGTGATCGGCGTCCTCGAGGTCACCTACTCCTGATTCATCAGCCGCAACTGCTCAGTTTGGACTGACCAGTTATGCTGGCTAGGTGAGTGAGCGGATCTCCCCGTCGGCGGTGCAGGCGGCCAGTGACGTGCGCGTCATGTTCGGCCGGCTCAAGCGCAGGCTGAAGGAACTGGCGGAGCAGGACGACCTGACGCCGTCGCAGAGCTCGGTGCTGAGCCGGCTCGACAAGGACGGGCCGGCGTCGGCCAGTGAGTTGGCGGCCGTGGAGCGGATGCGCCCGCAGTCGATGGCCGCGATCCTGGCCGGATTGCGGGAGTCGGACCTGATCGAGCGCCACCCGGACCCCGAGGACGGTCGCCGGCAGGTCGTGTCGCTCACCACCGCCGGACGGCACCGGCTCCAGGGTGATCGCAAGGTCCGCCAGGAGTGGCTGGCCCGTGCGCTGCAGGACGGCTGCACCGAGGCCGAGCGGCAGACCGTCATCAAGGCACTCGCTCTGCTCGACCATGCCCTCGACACCACCGCGGCACCCCGGGCGGCGACCTCCCGGTGACCCCCGAGCCGGATCCGGCCGCCAGTCGCCCCCAGCGGTTCGATCGGCGATTGATCGCGCCGATGGTGGTGGGGTCGATCCTGAACCCGATCAACTCGTCGATGCTCGCGGTGGCGCTGATCCCGATCGGGGCCGCCTTCGGAGTACCGCCCTCCGACACCGCCTGGCTGATCACCGGGCTGTACCTCGCGACCGCAGTCGGGCAGCCGGTCATCGGCCGGCTGGTCGACCTCTACGGCCCGCGTCCGCTCTATCTGATCGGTACGGCGGTCGTCGGCGTCGCCGGTCTGCTCGGTGCGCTGGCGCCGACGCTCGGGGTGCTGATCGTGTCCCGCGTCCTCCTCGGTTTCGGTACGTCGGCGGCGTACCCGGCCTCGATGTCGCTGATCCGGAGCGAAGCCGACCGGACCGGCATGGAGACTCCGGCGGCCATCCTCAGCTCGCTGTCGATCGCCAACCAGGTGATCTCGGTGATCGGCCCGACGCTCGGCGGACTGCTGATCGGGCTCGGTGGCTGGCACATGATCTTCACCATCAACGTGCCGCTGTCGATCATCTGCCTGGTCCTCGGATCCCTCTGGCTGCCGCGGAGTCCGCGGTCCCGTGTCACGGTCCGGCTCGACTATGCGGGCATCGCGCTGTTCGCCGGCACCCTGGTGTCGTTGATGATGTTCCTGATGGCGCCGAAGGCATCGAACTGGTACCTGCTGACGCTCGGTGCCCTGCTCGGCGTGGTGTTCGTCGTCGTGCAACTTCGCTCGATGGAGCCGTTCATCGACCTGCGGGTCCTCGGCGGCAACCGTCCGCTGATCGCGACGTACCTGCGCCAGGTGCTCGCGTTCACGATCAGCTACTCGTTCCTCTACGGCTTCACGCAGTGGCTCGAGGAAGGTCGCGGGCTGGGTGCCTCGTCGGCCGGCCTGCTGTTGCTGCCGCTGTCGCTGTCGGCCATGGCGATCACCGTGATCACCGGCCGGCGTGCCCAGGTCCGCGGCAAACTCGTTGCCGGGAGCATCCTCTTGGCCGTGGCCTGCGTCGTACCGCAGCTCGTCGGGGGTGAGACCGCGATCTGGCTGCTGGCACTGGTCGGCGTCATCGCGGGGATCCCGCAGGGCCTGAACGGCCTGGCCAATCAGAATGCGCTCTACCACCAGGCGGATCGGGCCCGGATGGGTTCCTCGGCCGGTCTGCTGCGCACCTTCATGTACCTCGGTGCGCTGATCGCCGCCGCGGCCAACGCCCACTTCTTCCAGCACGGCGCGACCACCACCGGTCTGCACGAGTTGGCGCTGTTCCTGCTCGTCATCGCCGGCCTGCTCGTGCTGGTGACCCTCCTCGACCGGTCCCTCGCCCGGATCGGCCGCCCACAACCCAACTGAGAGGTCCGTCGTGCCCGTCACCACTCTTGATCCGAACACCGCCCTCGTCGTCATCGACCTGCAGAACGGCATCACCGCCATCCCCGGTGCGCCGTACCCGACCGCCGACGTCATCACCCGGACCGCGGAGCTCGCCGACGCCTTCCGCAAGCGCGGCCTCCCGGTGTTCCTGGTCCGGGCGAGCTTCCGCGCGGACGGTGCGGACCGGATGCCAGGCCGGACCGAGCAGGCGACCCGCGCGACCGGTACGCCGCCCGCCGACGCCGACCAGATCGTCTCGCAGCTTGCCGGTCACCCCGAGGACACCGTGGTGACCAAGCGGAACTGGGGCGCGTTCCACGGCACAGACCTCGACGTCCATCTCCGCCGCCGCGGCGTCACCCAGATCGTCCTCACCGGCGTAGCCACCAGCTTCGGCGTCGAGTCGACCGCCCGCGCCGCCCACGAGCACGGCTACCACGTCACCCTCGCCACCGACGCGATGACGGACCTCAGCCCCGACTCCCACACCCACGCCACCACCTACATCTTCCCCCGCCTCGGCGAAACCGGCACCACCGCCGACATCCTGGCCAAGCTCCCTGCGTAGACCGCGGGCAGGACACGCGGGCCGGGCAGCCGCTGGGCTGCCCGGCTCGCGTCGCACTCAGTCCCAGCTCAGTCCGGTTGACGACTGGTACTCGATGACGCGGGTTTCGAAGAAGTTCTTTTCCTTCTTCAGGTCCATGACTTCTGACATCCAGCCGAAGGGGTTGCGGGTCTCGCCGAAGAGGGGCGCGAGGCCGATCTGCTCGGCGCGGCGGTCGGTGATGAAGTGCATGTACTGCTCGCAGAGCTCCGCGGTCAGGCCGAGCATGCCGTTCGGCATCGTCGCGCGGCCGTAGGCGACCTCCAGCTCACACGCTTCGGTGAGCATCTGCCGCACCTCGGCCTGGAACCGGGCCGTCCACAGGTGTGGGTTCTCCTGCTTGATCTGGTTGATGCAGTCGATGCCGAAGTTCAGGTGGATCGACTCGTCGCGCAGGATGTACTGGTACTGCTCGGCGATGCCGACCATCTTGTTCCGCCGGCCCAGCGACAGGATCTGCGCGAATCCTGTGTAGAACCACATCCCCTCGAACACCACGTAGAACGCGATCAGGTCGCGCAGGAACGCGGTGTCGCTCTCCGGCGTCCCGGTCCGGAAGTCCGGGTCCTCCAGGTGCTGGGTGTACTTCAGCGCCCACGCGTCCTTGTCCGAGATGGACGGCACCTCGCGGTACATGTTGAACAGCTCGCCCTCGTCCAGGCCGAGCGACGTACAGATGTACTGGAAGGTGTGCGTGTGCACGGCCTCCTCGAACGCCTGGCGCAGCAGGTACTGCCGGCACTCGGGGTTGGTCAGCTGCCGGTAGACGGCCAGGACGATGTTGTTCGCGACCAGAGACTCCGCCGTAGCGAAGAAGCCGAGGTTGCGCTTCAGCATCATCCGCTCGTCCTCGGTCAGGCCGTCGCGCGACTTCCAGAGCGAGATGTCGGCCTGCATGGACACCTCGGTCGGCATCCAGTGGTTGTTGCAGGCGGCAAGGTACTTCTCCCAGGCCCACCGGTACTTCAGCGGCAGCAACTGGTTCACGTCCGCCCGCGCGTTGATCATCGCCTTGTCGGCGACCTCGACCCGGGACGCCCCGACGGCGATCTCTCCCAATCCGGTCGTCACTGGCACGCCTCGCAGTCCGGGTCGTCGATGGCGCACACGGCGCCGGTGGGCTCGGGAAGCGCAACGGGTACGGCGTTCAGCCGGCCGTCCGTCCCTTGGAGCGTGGACTTCTCCACATGGGTGGCTGACTGGGAACGCAGGTAATAGGTCGTCTTGAGTCCATACCGCCAAGTCGACCTGTAGAGCTCGTCCAGCGCCCGGCCCGACGGCGCGGCCATGTAGAGATTCAGTGACTGCGACTGGTCGATCCACTTCTGCCGCCGCGACGCCGCCTTGACCAGCCACATCGGGTCGATCTCGAAGGCCGTCGCATACAGCTCGCGCAGGTCGGCCGGGATCCGCTCGATCCCCGCCAGGATGCCGTCGTGGTACTTGAGGTCGGACACCATCACCTGATCCCACAGCCCGCGCGCCTTCAGGTCGGCCACGAGGAACGGGTTCGCCACGGTGAACTCACCCGACATGTTCGACTTCACGAACAGGTTGCTGTACGTCGGCTCGATCGACTGGCTCACCCCGCAGATGTTGGAGATCGTCGCGGTCGGCGCGATCGCCATCACGTTCGAGTTGCGCATGCCGTCGCGCAGCACCTTCTGCCGGAGCGCGTCCCAGTCGAGTTGCTTGCTCTGGTCAACGATCAGGTCGCCGTCCCGCGCCGTCCTGAGCAGCTCGAGCGAGTCGATCGGCAGGATGCCCTGGCTCCACAGCGATCCGTCGTACGACGAGTAGCGGCCGCGCTCGGCGGCGAGATCACTGGACGCCTCGATCGCGTGGTAGCTGATCTGCTCCATCGAGCTGTCGGCGAAGGCCACGGCGGCGTCGGAGGAGTAGGGGATCCGCAGCGCGAACAGTGCGTCGGCGAAGCCCATCAGACCGAGGCCGACCGGGCGATGCCGCTGGTTGGCCCGCTCCGACTCCGCGGTGGTGTAGAAGTTCACGTCGATGACGTTGTCGAGCATCCGGACCGCGGTCTTCACCGTCTCGCGGAGCAGGTCGGCGTCCAGCCCGTCCTCGGTCAGGTGCGCGACCAGGTTGACCGAACCGAGGTTGCAGACCGCGGTCTCGTCGACGGTCGTGTTCAGGGTGATCTCGGTGCACAGGTTCGACGAGTGGACGACGCCGTCGTGCTGCTGCGGCGAGCGGAGGTTGCAGGCGTCCTTGAAGGTGATCCACGGATGCCCGGTCTCGAACAGCACGGTCAGCATGCGCCGCCACAGGTCGACCGCCTTGACCCGCTTGAAGACCTTGATCTCGCCCCGGTCGGCCGCCGCCTCGTACTGCGCGTACGCCGCGGCGAACTCAGGCCCGTACAGATCGTGCAGGTCGGGCACCTCGTTGGGAGAGAACAGCGTCCAGTCGCCGCCGGCCTCGACCCGTTGCAGGAACAGGTCCGGCACCCAGTTCGCCGTGTTCATGTCGTGCGTACGCCGGCGCTCGTCGCCGGTGTTCTTCCGCAGGTCGAGGAACTCCTCGATGTCGACGTGCCAGGTCTCGAGATACGCACACACCGCGCCCTTTCTCTTTCCACCCTGATTCACAGCTACCGCGGTGTCGTTGGCGATCTTCAGGAACGGTACGACGCCCTGCGATTCGCCGTTGGTCCCGCGGATCCTGGCGCCGATCCCGCGCACCGGGGTCCAGTCGTTGCCGAGGCCACCGGAGTACTTGGCCAGCATCGCGTTGTTGCGGATGCCGTGGAAGATGCCGGCCAGGTCGTCCTCGACCGTGGTCAGGAAGCAGGACGACAGCTGCGGCCGGGTGGTGCCGGAGTTGAACAGTGTCGGTGTGGACGACATGAACCGGAACGAGCTGAGCAACTCGTAGAACTGCAGCGCCCGTGCCTCGCGGTCGTCCTCGCGCAGCGCCATCCCCATCGCGACCCGCAGGAAGAATGCCTGCGGCAACTCGAACCGGACCTTGTCGATGTGCAGCAGGTAGCGGTCGTAGAGGGTCTGCAGGGCGAGGAAGGTGAAGTCCAGGTCGCGCTCGGGACGGATCGCAGCGGCGAGCCGGTCCAGGTCGAAGCTCGCCAGCTCCGGGTCGAGCTGCCCGGCTTCGATGCCGAGCTGGATGTAGCGAGGGAAGTAGTGGGCGTACGCGTCGGTCATGTCGGCCTGGCTGGCCTGCCGCGGCTCGCCGTGGACGCGTCCGAGCGCCTCGCGACGGATCTGGTCGAGCAGCAGCCGGGATGCGGCGAAGCTGTACTGCGGCTCGGTCTCGACATACGACCTGGCGGCCATCACCAGCGCGAGCTCGACCTCGTGCTGCGCGATGCCGTCGTAGCAGGAGCCGAGGGTCTCGTCGAGGATCAGCTCGGGGTCGACCGCGTCGAGACCCGTGGCCGCCTCCGCGACGATCACGCGCAGGCGGTCGACGTCGAGCGGCGCCGCGCTGCCGTCGGCCGCGCGGACGGTGAGCGCGGGCTTGTCGGTGATGCCGGACGGGTCGGCCGGGGTGCGGGCCTTGGTGCGCTCCTCGCGGTAGAGGACGTACGCACGGGCGACCTGGTGCTCGCCGGCGCGCATCAGCGCCAGCTCGACCTGGTCCTGGATGTCCTCGACCTGCACGCTGCGGCGGGCGTCACCGCGGCTCGTCAGGGCCTCGACGACCCGGCCGGTCAGGTCGGTCACCAGGTCACGGACCCGGTGGGTGGTGCCCGCCTCGGCGCCCTCGACGGCGAGGAACGCCTTGGTCATGGCGACCGAGATCTTGGTCTGGTCGAAACCGGTGTGGCCGCCGTCGCGGCGTACGACGGTCAGCTGGATCGACTGGTCGGCTGTCGCCGCCCGGGATGAGGAAGCAATCGTCACAGGTGTTGTCTCCAAACGAGTTCGGAGGACCGGAGCCACGCGGAGGGGCGCACGACGGGGCCGGCAGCACCGGCCGGGAACACTGCCGCCACGCCCTGCGACCCACCCGCGAGGTCTCGGACCGCGTGCACCGGCGGTGCACGCGCCGGTGGCAGGTATCAGGACTCGCGGAAGGCTTCCGCTCACCGTTGCGGGGCAGCTCCGGACTCGCACCGGATTCCCCTGTTGCCTCGGCGTGGCCCACATCTCGCAGTACCGGCCACTCCGAACCACCAGCAGTAGTGATGCTAAGTGGCGACCCCTAGATCTTGTGGTAGCGCCACGCCGCGTGTCGCACATCTTGTGGTCCTCGCCCGCAACTCACGCAGCGACCGCGTAGAGATCCTGGAGCGTCATGATCTCCGAGCCATGGTGGATCAACTCCCGATTCAGCCGCAGTACGACGTGACCGAACGGCTCGCCCGCGTCCAGTTCGGTCGCCTGGCTCAGGCCGATCGTCATCACCTGCTCCTCGTCGAGAGCGGCGATCGCGTCCTGCCAGGCCTCGACCCAATGTGTCAGCCACGCCACCGCATCCCGCGCGTTCCCGTGCAGGGTGATGTCCGCACGTCCCTGCTGGCTCGTGCCGAACGTCCACTCCCAGCGCTCGAAGAATGTCTCGGTGAGATGGGCGATCAGCCAGGCGATCGTGCGTGGCCCGCGATGGTCCGGCTCGTCGGGCCACTGCGCGACCCACTCGCCGGACCCGAGTGATCGGAACCGTCCGGTGTAGTGCCGGCGCACGACGGTCAGCGCCTCGCTGCTAGGTCGCCAGAAGTACTGGTCGTCGGTCAACTGCGCGAGCCGGCCGGACAGCACCATCCAGCTGAAGCCGAGCTGGCCCCGGACCATGGCCATCGCCGATGGCCGGTGCAGGATGTCCCAGTCGAACGGCTCTGGCATCATCTCTCCCTGTACGATCGAACATATGTTCGAATTCTTGCTCGCTCGGGAGACGAAAGTCAATGTGCGTGGCGTGTTGGTGCTGGCCTCGATGGGACCGGTCTGCTAGGTGGCTCGATCCGGGTGTCCGCGGCCGGGCTGGCGAAGCGGCGTTCGAGCAGGGTGAACGCGTCGATCAGTTCGGGCGCCTCGTAGACGCGGTTGCGTCGGCCGTCGGTGATCTCACGCAGGATGCCGGCCTCGACGAGCCTCGCCAGACCCTGGTTGGTCGCCTGCTGGGAGCGGTCGACAAGCTGCGCCGCCGCCGCGAGCGTGAGCACCGGCGCGGCGGGCAGTGCCTCGATGAGCAGGTCGGCTGCCGAGCCGCCGCGGACGGGCGCGGCTCGCTCGCGCCATGCGGACTTCAGTTCGGCCGCCGTCTGCTCGAAGCGAGCGGCCTCCGCCGTCGCGTGGCTGCAGGCCATCGCGAACATCCGCAGCCACGGATTCGCCGCCGACCGAGCCTTCGCAGTGGTCGAGCGACCGACATGCCGGAACGCCGTCAGTGTTTCGACGTACTGCATCGCGTGGGTGGCGAGCGACAGCGACACCGGCGGCACGGTTCGCGTGATGAGTCCATCGGCCCGCAGGATCAGGTGAATCAGCGCCCGCCCGGTCCGGCCGTTGCCATCGGCAAATGGATGGATGGTCTCGAACTGCGCGTGCGCGATCGCGGTCTTCGCCAGCACCGGCAGCCGGGACTCCCGGACGAAGGTCATCAGATCCGCCAGCAGGTCGGGCACCAGGTGCGCCGGCGGCGGGACGTAGTACGCCTCGGCGGGGGAGCGGCCGCCGATCCAGTTCTGCAGGAAGCGGACCTCGCCGCCGAACTCGGGTGTGGGGGACTGGGCCATCAAGCGCCGGTGCGCCTCGAGCAGGTGGTCGACCTCGAGTTTGTCGCCGGCCTGGACGGACTCGGTCGCCCAGGTCATCGCGTCGACCGCGCCGAGCACCTCCTCGGCGGTGACGTCGCGCTGCCGGTCCCGCAGTACGTCGGCCTTGAGCAGGCGGCGCGCGCCGACCACCAGCCCTTCGATCTGCGACGACCCGACAGCCTCTGCCCTCAGCAGCAGGCGGGCCAGGGCTTCGCTGTTGGTCAGGACGGCGGCCGTCGCGTCCAGGCGGGCCAGATCGCCGGCGGCGTCCTCCAAGGCCGCGAGGACGTCGTCGCTCAGGTCGAACTCGCGCCCGACCAACGGGTCCGGGAAGTACAGCTCGTACGACCCGCCCAACCGCTCGGCCCGGGTGAACCCGTCCGGATGCCCAGGCCACCGATGCAACTCCACCCGTGCCATACCTCTTATTCAAGCTTATTTCACAACCTTGAACAAGGGGATGCTGCGATCAAGCAGGCGCCGTTCACCCGCTCGCCACCAGAACGCGTCACAATCAGTCCTCCGCCCGGCGTCGCAGGGCGACTACCGAAGGGGCCCCGGCGATGACGGAGACCGAGCCGCAGGACGAGCATTCCGGTCTGCTGCACTCTCTCGGCAAACACCTGCCGCACCACCAGCACCATCCGAAGACCGACGACGTGATCGAGTCGGAGGAGGCGGTCGGCTTCGACCTTGACACCGACTCGGCGCTGCCGCACCCGCATCACCCGGCCGGCAATACGTTCGACCGCGCCAAGGATCTGTCCTACGGTCGACTGCCAGACGACCCCGACGCCTGAGGACGCTTATGCAACTGGACGAGCAGACACTGCGGATGGTGGCCGCCAACGAGGCGGACTGGGATGCGCGGGCGCCGCTGCACGCGGCAAGCCGTTTCTACAGTCAGCCGGCGGAGTTCTGGTTCGCCGACTACGAGTGGGAGGACCTCGGTCCGCTCGAGGGTCGCGACGTACTGCATCTGCAGTGTCATCTGGGGACGGAGACCATCGCTTTCGCTCGGCGCGGGGCGCGGACGACCGGGTTGGACCTGTCGGCCAAGTCGCTCGAGGAGGCGCGGCAGATCGCTGCCGACGCCGGGGTCGAGGTCGACTACGTCCACGCGAATGTGTACGACGCTGTGGAGGCGGTGCAAGGCCGCACGTTCGACGTCGTCTACACGGGCAAGGGTGCGCTGTGCTACCTGCCCGATCTCGAGCACTGGGCGCGCGTGGTCCATGACCTCCTCAAGCCCGGCGGCGCCTTGTACGTCGTGGAGTTCCACCCACTGCTGAACGCGATGCGGCCGGTGTCGCTGCCGGGCGAGTCCGACGACCTGATCATCCGCGCCGACTACCTCGAAGGCCGCGGACCGATCGCCCACGACTCGACCGTGACCTACACCGGCGACGCGGTGCCCGGCCGTCAGACCAGCTACGAATGGATGCACGGCCTGGGTGAGGTGGTCACCACCCTCGCGTCCACCGGCTTCCACGTCACGACCCTGCGTGAATCAGAGGTCCTGCAGTGGCCCCGCTGGCCCAGGATGAAACAGACCGCCGAGGGCTGGTGGCGCCTCCCCGACGACGCCCCACGCATCCCCCTCCTCTTCGCCCTGAAGGCGGTCACTCCGCGCTGAAGCCGGTGCGCCAACTGGGGTGAAGCGGCGTCCAACCGCGCGAGCGGGCCAGGGCGTTGTCGGCGCCGCGCTCCCACGGTCTGCGACCCGACGCCAGGGCCGGAGCCGGGGCTCCCACGGACGCTGCGAAGACGGGGAGCCATTCGCGCGTCGGTGCCGGTTCGTCGTCGACCACGTTGACGGCGCCGCTCGGCCAGTTCAGGGCGTCGACGGCAGCCCGTGCCGCGTCCTCGACATGGAGGAACGAGAAGACACCATCGCCCTCGATGAGGCCGCCGAAGAACGCGGCACCGGGGTGATCGGCCGGCCGTTCGCTCCGTAGTACGTCGTCCGCCAACCCGCCGCGGCGCAGCCACGTGCCCGGGCCATAGAGCAGTCCGTACCGCAGGACGACGTACTCCGGGAGTTCGGCCGCCCCGTCCTCCAGCGCGCGGATCGCGGACACCGTCGTACCGCGCGGGTCCGGTGCCGACTCGTCCAGCGGGGTGGTCTCCACGGCCGGTCCAGCACCGGCTTCGTAGGCCCAGGCGATCGATTGCGCGACCATCTTGGGTACGGCGGCCTGGCGGGCCGCGTCGACGAGGTTGCGGGTGCCGATGCGCCGGATCCGGCCGTTGCCACCCGGGGCGCCGCTGCTGAGGTCGGTCAGTTGATGCATGATCACGTCGGGCGCAGCAGCCGCGACCGCAGCCTTCACCGCATCCGCGTCGTACACATCGAGTTGTACGCCGTGAGCCCCGGCCGCCCGCAGTTGTTCGAGCCCCGCATCGGAGCGGGTCGTCCCGATCACCTGATGCCCACCCTCGATCAGGCGCGGGACCAACTGTCGTCCGATCACTCCGGTCGCGCCGGCAATCATTACCTTCACGACTGTCACGGTAGGGCCTGAAATGCCCAGTGGATTGGGCCAATCAGCGGTGGAGACCGTGGGCCAGTCGCTCATCTCTAGGATCGGAAGATGACGAACGACGGACGCGCGCAGCGCGAGAGTGACCTGATTGCCTACTACACCAACGAGGTCGGGGCGCGGGTCGGGCGTGAGCTGCCTGATGCCAGGGTCGCTCGGCGTACGGCGTACCTCGCGCGGCTGGAGAGTGAGAGGCGGCGGTCCGTGCTCGAGATCGGGTGTGGGCCGGGGCGTGACGGGCAGGCGATCGCGGATGCCGGGTTCGCCTATGTGGGCGTGGATCTCGCGCCCGCCAGCGTCGAGACGTGCCGCTCGCTCGGCCTCCGAGCGGAAGTTGCTTCAGTCCTGGAGTTGCCGTTCGAGGACGAGACCTTCGACGCCGGCTGGACGATGAGCACGCTCCTGCATGTCGCGGACGAAGATGTCGACCAGGCGCTGAGCGAGATCGTGCGAGTGCTGCGTCCTGGCGCGCCGCTGGCGATCGGGCTGTGGGGTAGTGCCACCGGGGGCGAGCAGGTCTGGCAGGACGAGAGTGGCTTCGGTCCGGGGCGCTTCTTCAGCATCCGCACGGACGACGGACTGCGGGAGACCTTGCAGCGCTACGGCACTGTCGACGAATGGGAGACGTGGGACGACGGCCGATCGATGCACTACCAGTGGGCGGTCGTCACCGTTTCTGCGGACCGCGGAACGCAACGTAGATGAGCGAGACGCCGGCGGCCGCGACGATAGGGCCGACGATCGCCCAGAAAGAGCTACCGGTCATCGAGCTGCCCTCGAGGTAGCCGAGTCCCTGGAGCGTCCAGACCGCGCCGATGGCAAGCAGCAGGGCACCCAGTGCGATGGCGACGATCTTCCCCATGCGGCCGAGCCTAGCCGAGCAACTCGTCGCAGAGATCGACGAGTCGCTGACGCAGCGGCCGGGCGCGTTCGGCGAAGGTGCGCTGGGCAGCGGCGTACTCGCCTTTGCCTGCTGTGGTTTCGATCGGCACAGGGGAGTAGCCGAGAGCCGAGAGGTCGTACGGCGAGGCGCGCATGTCGAGCGTGCGGATGTCGCGGGCGAGCTCGAAGCAGTCCAGCACCAAGGAACTCGGAGTGAACGGCATCAGCTTCGACGCCCACTTGTAGAGGTCCATGTTGGCGTGCAGGCAGCCGCCCTGCTCCAGCTGTGGCTGGGACTCCCGGGTCGGCTGCAGCACGTTCCGCGGCCGCGCGGAGTCCGTGAAGAACCGGAACGCGTCGAAGTGCGAGCAGGCGATCTTGTGCGACTCCACCACCTGATCCGTCCGCTCGGATCCCAGCCGCAACGGCCACGACTCATGCCGTACGTCGGACGTCCGGTAGACCATCGCCCACTCGTGCAACCCGAAACATCCGAACTGCGGTTGGCGATCCAGCGTCGCACCCAGCAGGCGACGGATCCACCGAATGCTGTCCGCCCGCCGCTCCACCTCCGCCGGATCCACACTCGCCGCGCCGTCGACGTACCTGTAGCCGCGGCGTCCGTCGTACTGCGTGGCACCGAGCAACCGGACGCCCGGTCCTGGATGCCAGATGCGGAGCTGGTTCGGGCGAGTGGGGTAGTAGGTGAAGAGGAAGTCCTCGACCGGATGCGCCTGCCTACGACGTCGCCGCTCCAGATGGCCGGAGACCAAGGCGTCGACGCGGTTCCGATGGGCTGTCTCGTACGACGTCCATTCGGCGGGGCTGAGGGTGACGGTCACAGGTCCAGGGCGAAGGCCCACAGATCGACGCCGGCGATCGGGGACCAGTCGCGGTCGGGGATGCGGACGAAGCCGAGGCGCTGGTAGATGCGGTGCGCGGTCGTCATGTACGTCGCACTGCACATCACGATCCGGCCGAGGCCGAGCTCGCGGGTGCGCTCGATGCAGCGCTCGGTCAGCGCGGTCCCAACGCCCAGTCCGCGCGCACGGCCGACCACTCCGAGCATCCGGAACTCTCCCTCGTCGTCCAGCCCGATCTCTCGGTACACAGAGGCCGCCGGACAGTAGGTGACAGAGCCGAGCAGACCGCTCTCGTCCGCCGCGACCCACAGCTCCGCCTTGGCGGCCCGATCAGCCGCCGCCCGCAGCGTCCTCGCGTAGTCGCCCCGGACATAACCGTCGTGCGAGTACGCCTCCACGGTCAGCTCGCCGACAGCGTCGTACTCGGAAGGAAGCGCCTGCCGGATCTCGATCGTCACCGGATAACTGTCTCATTCCCCAGCGACGGTAGGCTCGGGCCGTGCGTATCGCCAGATTCTCCGTGGACGACGAGCCGAGGTACGGCGTCGTCGAGACCGACGACCCCGAGGGGCTCACCGGCACCGTGTCCGTGCTCGACTCGGACCCGCTCTACCGGCCGGTCCAGTTCACCGGGGAGAAGCTGCAACTGGCCGACGTCCGGCTGCTCGCTCCGGTGATCCCGCGCAGCAAGGTGGTCTGCGTCGGCCGCAACTACGCGGCGCACGCCGAGGAGCTCGGCAACGACGTACCGGCCGAGCCGTTGATCTTCCTGAAGCCGAACACCTCGGTGATCGGGCCGCGGGACGGCATCGTGTACCCCGAGCAGACCAACAACCTGCACTTCGAGGGCGAACTGGCGATCGTGATCGGCCGGATCTGCCGCGACCTGCCCAAGGAACGGGTGAACGAGGTGATCTTCGGGTACACGATCGCCAACGACGTCACCGCGCGCGACCTGCAGAAGAGCGACGGGCAGTGGGCCCGGGCCAAGGGCTACGACACGTTCTGCCCGCTCGGCCCGTGGATCAGCACCGAGCTCGACGTGTCCGACCTGCGGGTCAGCACGCAGGTGAACGGCGAGCCGAAGCAGGACGGGCGGACGTCGCAGTTCATCTTCGGCATCCCGGAGGTGCTGGCCTACATCACCTCCTTCACCACGTTGCTGCCCGGCGACGTGGTGCTCACCGGCACCCCCGCGGGTGTCGGCCCGATGCTGCCCGGCGACGAGGTCGCCATCAGCGTCGAAGGAATCGGAACTCTGACGAACAAGGTGATCGTGCGTGACTGACCGGCCAGCCGCTGCTTCCTTCGACGACGACGGCGACGTTCTTGGCGGCCTCGAACCGCACCAGGTGCGGCTGCGCTTCGCGCCCTCCCCGACGGGCTACCTGCACGTCGGCAACATCCGGACGGCGCTGTTCGCCTGGGCCTTCGCCCGCCACTACGGCGGCAAGCTGGTCCTGCGGATCGAGGACACCGACGTCTCCCGCAACACCTCGGACGGGCTCAGCTACACCCTGGAGTCTCTGCGCTGGCTCGGCATCGACTGGGACGAGGGCCCGGAGAAGGGCGGCGACTTCGGTCCGTACCAGCAGACCGAGCGGATGGACATCTACTCCGACGTCGTCGCCAGGCTGCTGGCGGCCGGCCGGGCGTACCACTGCTACTGCTCGCAGGAGGAGCTCGAGCAGCGTCGTGAGGCCGCGCGCACCGCCGGCCAGCACAGCGGGTACGACGGCCACTGCCGCACGCTCACCGAGGAGCAGGTCAAGGCGTACGTCGACGAGGGCCGCCGGCCCGTGGTCCGGCTGCGGATGCCGGACCGGCCGATCGTGTTCGACGACCTGGTCCGCGGCGAGATCACCTTCCTGCCCGAGAACCTGAGCGACTACGTCCTGGTCCGGGCGAACGGCTACCCGCTGTACCCGCTGGTGAACCCGGTCGACGACGCGCTGATGGAGATCACCCACGTGCTCCGCGGCGAGGACCTGCTGCCGTCCACACCGCGGCAGGTCGCGCTCTACGAGGCGCTGGCCGAGATCGGCGTCGGCAGCGGCCGGACGCCGCGGTTCGGGCACCTGCCGTTCGTGATGGGTGAGGGCAACAAGAAGCTGTCCAAGCGCGACCCGGGCTCCGGCCTCGGCGAGTACATGCAGCGCGGCTTCCTGCCCGAGGGCCTGCTGAACTACCTGGCCCTGCTCGGCTGGTCGATCGCCGACGACCGCGACGTGTTCACGACGGCGGAGATGATCGCGGCGTTCGACATCCGCAAGGTGAACTCGAACGCGGCCCGCTTCGACCCGAAGAAGTGCGAGGCGATCAACGCCGCGCACATGCGGATGCTGGCGCCGGAGGAGTTCGGGTCCCGGATGGTCCCGTTCCTGGCCAAGGCGGGCGTGCTGCCGGCCGAGCCGTCGGCGGACCAGCGTGCGGTCCTGCAGGCCGCCGTACCGCTGGTGCAGGAGCGCATGAACACGCTGTCGGAGTCGGTCGACATGCTCGGCTTCCTGTTCGTCGACGATGCGGCGTTCAGCGTCGACCCGGACGCCGCCGCGAAGGTGCTGACCGGTGACGCGGGTGCGGTCCTCGAGGCGGCGGTGAAGGCGCTGGCCGACGTGGACTGGACCACTGAGGCGATCGAGGCGTCGCTACGGACCTCGCTGATCGAAGGGCTCGGGCTGAAGCCGAAGAACGCGTTCGGCCCGGTCCGGGTGGCGATCTCCGGACGCCGGATCTCGCCGCCGCTGTTCGAGTCGATCGAGCTGCTCGGCCGGGAGAAGTCCCTGCACCGGCTCGAGCAGGCGCGTGCGTCCCTCCTGGCGGGCTAGATGCCGCACGACGTGACGCCGGCGACGGACAGGTCCGATGCGGGGCCTCCGCCGTACCAGCGGCTGCTGGTGAACCCGGAGGCACCGCGCGGGTACGTCGTTCTCGGCGCCTTGGCCATCTTGGTCGGCTGGATGATCACGAGCGTGATCGTGCTCGGGATCCAGCAGGGCATCCGGAAGGATCCCGACGGCACGGTCTCGTGGCTCGGGCTGCTGGCGACGAATGTGTCGCTGATCGTGCTGATCCCGTTGAGCATGCTGGTCGCGCGAGCGCTCAACCGGCAGGCGCCGGGGCTGTTGTCCTCGGTCGTCGGCCGGCTGCGGTGGCGGCCGCTGGCGTGGTTCGCGGTGGCAGCGGTTGTGACCGAGTTGGTCATGCTCGGTGTGATCCAGGTCGGCGGCGTCGAGCTCATCGGCGGTGATGGCGGCAGTGGGATCGCGCCTGATGCGGCCGGCGTGATTGCGGTCACGCTGCTCACGTCGACGTTCCAAGCGGCGGGGGAGGAGTACTTCTTCCGCGGCTACCTGCTGCAGGCTGTCGGCGCGCTGGTGCGGAGTTCCGTGATCGCGGTCCTCGTCACGACGGTGTTGTTCACCATGGCGCACGGGGTGTGGCCGTGGGAGAGCCCGGCGCTGTTCCTGGATCGGTTCGCGTTCGGGTTGGTCGCGGGCTTCCTCGTCGTACGGACCGGTGGGCTGGAGGCGTCGATCGCGGCGCACGCGGCGAACAACGTGGTGACGTTCGTGTTCGCGGCGTTGACCAACAGCGTGGGTGCCAGCCTGGGCGCGAAGGACGCGCCCTGGTCGCTGGTGACGGTGGACGTCGTGAAGTTCGCACTGTTCGGGGCGGTCGCGCTGTGGCTGGCCCGGAGGATGAAGCTGGCGACGGTGTGCGACCTGCCGCTGACGCCGGCGCCGCACCCGGGCACGAGGCTGGTGTGACGGGAGTGACAACCCGCCACCGGCACCCCCGTTTTGGTGTCCGAGCCCATGCTCGGGTACTCTCTTCGAGCCAGGTTGTGAGGGCGGAGACGGTCTCACAACGGCAGTGAAATGCCTTTGGGGTATGGGGTAATTGGCAGCCCGTCTGATTCTGGTTCAGTTAGTCTAGGTTCGAGTCCTAGTACCCCAGCGGATTGGACCGCACCGACGGAAATCGGTAAGGTTCAACCTCGTTGCCTGGCCCGTGAGGACCGGACGACAAACCTCTGGCCCCGTTGTGTAGCGGCCTAGCACGCCGCCCTCTCAAGGCGGTAGCGCGGGTTCGAATCCCGTCGGGGCTACCAGAGAAAGCCTCCCACCAACTGGTGGGAGGCTTTTCTGGTTCCGGACGGATCAGGTCACCGCACCGCGGCCCGCCGTCGGCCGACGTACACGGCGGTGGCGACGACGGTGTAGGCGGCGGCGAGCAGGTAGCCGAGCCTCGCGTTGTCCTCGCCGGTCACCATCTGGAAGAAGAAACCTGAGCCGACAGCGTTGAGGACCGCGTGCCAGACCGCCACCAGAGTCCAGCGTCCGCCGCTGGCGGTGAAGACCTGAAGCATCACCATCGTGAAGGCCGCGTTGCCCACGATCCCGATCACCCACGGCAGGTCGCCGGCGATCATCAGTGGCAGGTGCCAAAGGATCCGCATCGCCGCTGCGAGAACCCAGGCGGCCAGGAAGCCGTGCCGGCGCAGCAGGATCGGCGCCGCGAACGCCATCCAGCCCGCTTCCTCGCCGAAGCCGATCAGCACAACCAGCACCACCGTCGACGCCAGTACGCCGGGCCAGGCCGCTAGCTGCTCCGAGGTGGGCAACGGCGCCCCGAGTAGATGGTTCACCAGCACGTTGACGGTGTGCACCACCACCGGTGCCAGGATGGCGAGCAAGTACCACTTCGGGGCTGCTCTCCACTGGCGCAGCCTCCGGCCCCAGGCGCGCAGCTCCTCGCGCCCCTGGCAGGCGGTGACGACCAGCGCGGCCGCGACTGGGCCGAGCGGCAGATTCCCGGGATTCGATCCCAGCCCGGCGAAGGCCGCGATGTACGGCAGCCAGCCGAACAGGCAGGCCGCGATGACGAAGCTGAGGACCGGGTAGCGCCGGATGACGCCGATCAGGCCCCGGGCCTTGCGCTGCTCGGCGGTGCGTGGGGCGGCGGGCTGCGCCTCGATGGTCTGTGCGTTCATGACACTCCCTCCATACGCCCCCGTATGGAGGATTGACCATACGGTAGCGTATGGACATGGCCATTGGGAAGCGCGAGTCATTGACGGCGAACGACTGGACGGCGGCAGCGCTCGACGCCTTGGCCCGGGGCGGTCTCGGAGCGGTCGCGGTCGAGCCGCTGGCCAAGTCGCTCGGGACCACGAAGGGCAGCTTCTACTGGCACTTCACCGATCGGAACGCGCTCATCGCCGCCGCGCTCGAGCGCTGGGAGCAACGCGACACCGACCGGGTGATCGCGGCCGTCGACCGGACCCCCGACGTCGCGACCCGGCTGCGCAAGCTCCTCCGCCTCGTGTTCACCGCGGTGGTGGGCGACCCCGGGGCGGGAGCCGGTTCCGTCGAGCTCGCACTGCAGGCCACCGCGACGCACCCGCTGGTCGCGCCCACGCTGGCGCGGGTGACCGAGCGCCGGCTCGCCTACCTCACCTCACTGTTCGCCGAACTCGGGCTCTCCCAGGCCCGGGCCCGCGACCGCGGCCTGCTGGCGTACGCCGCCTTCCTCGGTCACGCACAGCTGGTGCACTCGACGCCGCAGCTCGTGCCGGCCGGTCGAGCACTCTCCAGTCACATCGATCGGCTCATCGAAACGCTGACCGCCATCGAGGACTGAAGGCCACACGCGGGGATCATCTGGGATGCGCGGGCCAGGCGATGTGGTCGATTGCGAGCCATGGCGCGGTGGCCACGGCGGACGGGGTGATTCCAGTGATGGCTTTGACGTCGCGGTGGAGATGGGACTGGTCGACGTACCCGCTCTGGGCGGCGGCGCTCGCGGGGGCGTGGCCTGCCGCGAGAAGGTGAGCGGCGTGGTCGAAGCGCACGAGTTGAGCGGCGCGTTTGGGCGTGAGGCCGATCTGGGAGCGGAAGCGGGACCACAGGCGCTGCCGGCTCCAGCCGACCTCGTCCGCCAGCCCGTCGACCCGGATCCGCCCGCGGCCGGCGACCGTCCGCTGCCAGGAGAACGCGACCTCCGGGTCGATCGATCGCCGGCCGTCCAGGCGTTGGGTGAGGACGTCCGCCGCGATCGTGAACCGTTCGTCCCAGGATCCCGTGGCGCGCAGCTTCTCCTCGAGCTGTCCGGCATCGCGGCCCCAGGCATCGTCCAGGGATGCGACCGTCCCGGAGAGTTCGCTCGACGCGCCGAACACCGAGGCCGCGACGACCGGCGACAAGCGGATCTGGAGACACTCGCCGTTCCAGCCGCCGGCGCGCAGCCGGCCAGGGAGGAGCCCGGCGACGAAGCTGCCGCGCTGGTGCTGCCCCCCATCGGCCCCGTAGACGATGCCTCCTACCTCGCTCAGGTCGAACAGCAGAGTGACCGACGGGTGGGCAACCATGGCGATGTCCACGAACGCGGATGTTCGGACGCCGAACCCGGCCATGCTGATCCCCGGCAGCCGAGCTGACGGGCGCGGTACGGCGACGTCCACGTCCGACCATGTCCAGCCAGGTGATGTGCCAGTCGACGACACGTAATCAGTCTACGGAGTGGGAGTGTCCGCGGCAGCGGCCGTGAAGCCCAGCAGGAGTTCGCTGGTCAGCTCGGGCGCCTCGAGCATCGGCATGTGCCCGACACCGGGCAGCATCTCGAGCCGTGTGTTCGGCACCGCGTCGTACTGGCGCGCTGTCGCCGGGTAGTACCGGGGGTCGGCGGCACCGAAGATCACGAGTACCGGTACGTCGAGGCCGGTGAGACGGTCCGGAGTACTGCGCTCGGCGACGTAGGCGCCGTTGCACCGCAGGATCTTGCGGAAGGTGCGGTACGTGAGGTTCTTCAGGTCGGCGACCGTATCGTCCGGAATGTCCACCGGGCGAACCATCGTTGCCCCGATTCCCTTGCGGATCATCGCGTCCGACCGCCTGGGCCACAGCAGCGCGCCGAAGGGCGGGGCCAGCAGGGCTCGCAGGATGAACGGTTGCGGCTGCAGCGCATCGAGGCTGGTGGCCGTGCTGATCAGCACGAGCGAACCCACCAGGTCGTGGCGTTGTTCGGCGAGCGAGATGGCGACCCAGCCGCCGCTGGAGTGCCCGACCACAGGGACGTCCCGCAGTCCAAGGTCGTCGAGCAGCTCGGCAACGCGGCTCGCCTGACGAGGCACGTCGTACGTCGGAGCCGTCGGAGACCGGCCGCAGCCGGGAAGATCTACCCGGATGACGTGATGACGGCCGGCGAGTGCCTCGACCACCGGACCCCAGGATGCGCCCGAGGCGCCCGATCCATGAATGAGCACCAACGGCGACGCTGTCCGCGGGCCGTCGTGGACCACGTGCATCCCGTGCACGAGCTCAACGTCGCGATGAACCATGCACGGGACGCTATGCGGCTGCCGGCCGTCGGTCTTGGACGAATGTCAGCCGATCACGCCGGGGACGGCGTGGTGGTCTGGGGTGGATGGCTCAGGTCGCGGCGGACGCTGAGGCCGACGGCGATCAGGACGACGCCCCAGACCAGGGCGGTCACCCCGAGGAGTACGGCGATGCCGACCGCGGACGCACCCGGGTTGGCGACGAACAGGACGCCGATCAGGATCGACAGGGCACCGCTCACGACGAGCAGCCAGCGCGGCATGACGTGGTTGTTGGTGAAGGCACCGAACAGTTCGAAGAGTCCGCGGACGATCAGCCAGATGCCGAGGATCCACGTCAGTGTCTTCGCCGCCATCCCCGGGTGGAAGATCGCGAAGAACGCCGCGAGCAGTGCGATGACGCCGAGCACCACGAGCCAGAGCCGGTTGCCTCTCGACTCCGGCTGGAACGCCTGTGCGATCGAACCGATGCCGTCCGCAAGGGCCCAGATGCCCCACAGCAGTGCGAGCGCGATGGCCGTTTCGATCGGCCAGACGATCGCGAGAATCCCGAAGACGATGCCGATCGCCCCGCGGACGAGCAGCATCTTCCAGCCGAGTGTGAGCCAGTCCCGATCCATCTGCAGACCTCCTTGAGCTCCCAGGCCACCCAAGCTTCATGGTCACCCCGACTCACCCGAATGCACAACGGGTCCACGTCATCACTCGCAGCCGCGGAACTTCCGAGCCCCTACGCTGGGGTCATGGCCGTCGAGTTCAACCACACCATCGTGAACTGCTCCGACAAGGAGGCGTCCGCGCGCTTCCTGGCCGAGATCCTCGGACTCGGCAATCCGACCAGCTATGGGCCGTTCGCTGTGGTGCAGCTCGGGAACGGAACGTCGCTGGACTTCGCCGACGCCCACGGGCAGCCGCATCGGCAGCACTATGCCTTCCTCGTCAGCGAGGAGGAGTTCGACCAGATCCATGGACGGATCGTCGAGCGCGGACTGGCCTACTGGGCCGATCCGTTCCACCGGCGCGACGGTGAGATCAACACCAACGACGGCGGACGTGGCCTCTACTGGGACGATCCCGACGGGCACAACCTCGAGATCCTGACGGTGCCGTACGGCGGCTGAACAGTTCGCTTGACTACTCCGAGGCGCGGCGGAGAGCCTCGGACAGACGCTCGGCGGCAGCCATCACGGCGGGGGCGTGCATCCGTCCGGGCTGGCGGGACAACCGCTCGATCGGGCCGGAGACGGACACTGCCGCGATCACCTTGCCGGACGGGGAACGCACCGGAGCCGACACCGACGCGACACCCTGCTCGCGTTCGCCGACCGAGTGGGCCCAGCCGCGGCGCCGTACACCGGCCAGGGCGGCCGCGTTGAAGGTGGCGTTGTGCAGACCGCGGTGCATCCGCTCCGGGTCCTCCCAGGCGAGCAGGATCTGGGCCGCGGAGCCGGCCGCCATGGTCAGCTGGCTGCCGACCGGCACGGTGTCCCGCAGGCCGGACGGACGCTCGGCGGCCGCGACGCACACCCGGTACTCACCCTGGCGGCGGAACAACTGCGCCGACTCACCCGTGATGTCCCGCAGCCGCGCCAGCACCGGGCCGGCGGTCGCGAGCAGCCGGTCCTCGCCGGCGGCCGAGGCCAACTCGCTGAGCCGCGGGCCGAGCACGAACCGGCCCTGCATGTCGCGCCCGACCAGCCGGTGGTGCTCCAGCGCCACCGCCAGCCGGTGTGCCGTCGGACGGGCCAGCCCTGTGGCCGCCACCAGGCCGGCCAGGGTCGCCGGCCCGGACTCCAGGGCGGACAGAACGAGGGCTGCTTTGTCGAGAACGCCGACTCCGCTAGAGTTGTCCATGAGACGATATTGCCGTCTCGAATCGTGGAACGCAAGTCGCTTCCGTGACCCAATCGAGAGCACTGTGAGCGATACAGCACCTCACCAGGCACCTCGACCGGGGCCGGTGGGGTTGGGAAAAGTATCCAAGGAGGAGAAGTCTGATGGGTAGGACGTTGTCGGAAAAGGTGTGGGATGCGCACGTCGTGCGCCATGCCGACGGGGAACCCGACCTCCTCTACATCGACCTCCACCTGGTGCACGAGGTGACCAGTCCGCAGGCGTTCGACGGCCTCCGGCTGGGTGGCCGTCAGGTCCGGCGCCCGGACCTGACCATCGCCACCGAGGACCACAACGTCCCGACGTACGACGTGGACAAGCCGATCGCCGACCCGGTGTCGCGCACCCAGGTCGAGACGCTGCGCAAGAACGCCGAGGAGTTCGGCATCCGGATCCACACCCTCGGCGACCCGGACCAGGGCGTCGTCCACGTGATCGGCCCGCAGCTCGGACTGACCCAGCCCGGCATGACCGTGGTCTGCGGTGACAGCCACACGAGCACGCACGGTGCGTTCGGGGCGATTGCCTTCGGCATCGGCACCAGCGAGGTCGAGCACGTGCTGGCCACCCAGACACTGATGCAGGCCCGGCCGAAGACGATGGCCGTGACGGTCGACGGCGTACTGCCCGACGGCGTCTCGGCGAAGGACCTGGTGCTGGCGCTGATCGCGAAGGTCGGCACCGGCGGTGGCCAGGGCTACATCGTCGAGTACCGCGGCGAGGCGATCCGTGCGCTGAGCATGGAAGCCCGGATGACGATCTGCAACATGTCGATCGAGTGGGGCGCGAAGGCCGGCATGATCGCGCCGGACGAGACCACCTTCGCCTATCTGCAGGACAAGCCGCACGCGCCGCAGGGCGTCGACTGGGAAGCCGCGGTCGAGTACTGGAAGAGCCTGGCCACCGATGCGGACGCGACCTTCGACCGCGAGGTCGTACTGCGCGCCGAGGACATCACGCCGTTCGTCACGTGGGGCACCAACCCTGGTCAGGGCATCCCGCTGTCGGAGTCGGTCCCGTCGCCGGACGACTTCGGCAACGAGAACGACAATCGCGCCGCCGAGCGGGCGCTGGAGTACATGGGCCTGACCGCCGGTACGCCGATGCGTGAGATCCACGTGGACACAGTGTTCCTGGGCTCCTGCACCAACGGCCGGATCGAGGACCTGCGCGCCGCGGCCGGGGTGCTGGCCGGCCGGAAGGTTGCCGAGGGCACCCGGATGCTCGTGGTCCCGGGATCGGGCCGGGTCCGGTTGCAGGCCGAGGCCGAGGGCCTGGACGCGATCTTCAAGGACGCCGGCGCCGAATGGCGTGGGGCCGGATGCTCGATGTGCCTGGGCATGAACCCGGACCAGTTGGCCCCGGGGGAGCGCAGCGCCTCCACCTCGAACCGGAACTTCGAAGGCCGTCAGGGCAAGGGCGGCCGGACGCACCTGGTGTCCCCGCTGGTCGCCGCGGCGACCGCGGTCACCGGGACCCTCGCGGCCCCGGCGGACCTGCCGCCGGTCGACGTCGCCGTACCCGAGAACGTCTGAGGAGCAGCAGAATCATGGAAGCCTTCACCCAGCACATCGGTACGGCGGCCCCGCTGCGCCGCAGCAACGTCGACACCGACCAGATCATCCCGGCCGTCTACCTGAAGCGGGTCACCCGGACCGGCTTCGAGGACGGGCTGTTCGCGGCCTGGCGCAACGATCCCGCGTTCGTCCTGAACCAGCCCGAGTACGGCGGTGTCTCGGTGCTCGTGGCCGGACCGGACTTCGGCACCGGATCGTCGCGCGAGCACGCGGTCTGGGCCCTGCTCGACTACGGGTTCCGCGTCGTCGTGTCGTCGCGGTTCGGCGACATCTTCCGCGGCAACTCGGGCAAGGCCGGGCTGCTCGCGGCCCTTGTCGAGCAGGACGTCGTGGAGCGGCTGTGGACCACGATCGAAGCCGACCCGGGCACCAAGGTGACCGTCGACCTGGAGCACAAGACGATCTCCGCCGGTGACGTCTCGGCGCCGTTCGAGATCGACGACTACACCCGCTACCGGTTGCTGAACGGTCTCGACGACGTCGGCATCACCTTGTCCCACGAGGCCGACATCGCCGCGTACGAGGCGACCCGGCCCGCGTTCAAGCCGGCTACGTTGCCGGCCAAGGCCTGACGGAACGCGAAGGCCTGACGTAGCGCAGAGTTCTCGCCGCCGTAACGTCCGGAGGCCTGGCGGCGATAACTCTGGTGTTACCCTGGCGTGGTTGTCAGAACAAGGCTTGCGAGACCGAGGAGGTGAGGCGCTCATGAACAGCGATCCCTCCAGACATACCGGTCTCGCTCGACCTTGAGAGGCGGAATCCTCTGGTAGTTGCGGCTTGAGTGCCGTGGGGGTCGGGCAGACGCGTGCCCATCACTCACTTGCCTCACCGCACCTGGAGGACTCATGTCCGACCTGCGCCTGCGCACGCTGCGCGCCTTCGGCCGCACCCCGTCACTGCGCACTGCCGCCCGCAAGCATGCCGCTGCCCCTGTCGTCGAGCCGGCCGAGAAGCCGCGCGAGCAGCCGTTGCCCAAGGGACACAGCGTCGTCGACAGCGCGATCTACTGTGACGGGCGCCGGGTCGCGTCGCCGGGTTCGCTGGCCGAGACCTATCGGGTCCTGCACAAGGCACCCAAGAGCCTGGCCTGGATCGGCCTGTACCGGCCGGACCGGCGCGAACTCGCGTCGCTGGCCCAGGAGTTCGACCTGCACGAGTTGGCCATCGAGGACGCCATCCAGGCCCATCAGCGGCCGAAGCTGGAGCGCTACGGCGACACGTTGTTCGTCGTACTGAAGGCCGCCCGCTACCGGGACGCGACCGAGGAGGTCGAGTTCGGCGAGGTGCACGTGTTCGTCGGCCCGGACTTCGTGGTGACGGTCCGGCATGCCGAGGCGCCCAACCTGGCCGCGGTACGGCGCCGGGTCGAACGCGATCCCGAGTTGCTGGACCGGGGCACCGAGGCCGTGCTCTACGCGATCATGGACAAGGTCGTCGACGGGTACGCGCCGGTGGTCGCCGGTCTGGAGAACGACATCGACGAGATCGAGACCGAAGTGTTCCGCGGCGACCCGAAGGTGTCGCGGCGCATCTACGAACTGTCCCGTGAGGTGATCGAGTTCCAGCGCGCGACCCGGCCGCTGGTCGCCATCCTCGAGGCGTTGCGCGGCGGATTCGAGAAGTACGGCATCGACGAGGAACTGCAGCGTTCGCTGCGCGATGTGGCCGACCACGTCACCGAGGTGGTGGAGAAGGTCGACGGCTTCCGCGAACTGCTGCGCGACATCCTGACCGTGAACGCGACCCTGGTGGCCCAGCAGCAGAACGAGGAGATGAAGAGCCTCGCGATCGCCAGCAGCGAGCAGAACGAAGAGGTGAAGCGGATCTCCGCCTGGGCGGCGATCCTGTTCGCACCGACGCTGATCGGCACCGTCTACGGGATGAACTTCGACAGCATGCCCGAGCTGCACTGGCAGTTCGGATACCCGTTCGCGATCGGCCTGATGGCGTTGGTCTGCGGGGGTCTGCACCAGATCTTCAAGCGCCGCGGCTGGTTGTGACCCGGCTTCCACCCGGTCACGCTGGGCATCGGATCGTTGCTCAGCAGGGATTCTGAAGGCCCTGATGGGCCGGATCGGGCCAAATTGTGGCACGAATCGCCCAAAACAAGGCCGAATTGCCGCGTTGGTGTTTGTGAACTGGCACTTGAGTCCATAACGTTCACGTGAGATCGAGCGCTGTGCTCGACGCCTAGTGTTCACGGAGGGAAGCAGTGAACAAGAGCCAGTTGGTCGAAGCGCTCGCAGTGCACTTCGACGGAAACCGCCGCCAGGCCCAGCACGCATTGGAATCGGTGATCGACACCGTCGAACGCGAGCTGACCAAGAAGGGTGGCAAGGTCGCCATCACCGGTTTCGGTGCCTTCGAGGCCATCGAGCGTGGCGCGCGCATCGTGCGCAACCCGCGGACCGGTGAGACCAAGCGTGCCAAGAAGACCGTGGTTCCGAAGTTCCGCGCGGGTGCGGAGCTGAAGGCCGTTGTCTCCGGTGCGAAGAAGCTGCCGAAGCTCGTCGTGCCGAAGCCGGCCGCGACCGCCACCAAGGCGGCCGCCCCGGCGAAGAAGGCCGCTCCGGCCAAGGCCGCGGCGACCAAGACCGCCGCCAAGAGGGCGACGGCCACCAAGACGGTTGCCAAGAAGGCGCCGGCGAAGACCGTGGCCAAGAAGGCCCCGGCCAAGACCGTGGCCAAGAAGGCTCCGGCGAAGAAGGCGACTGTCGCCAAGAAGGCGCCGGCCAAGAAGGCCCCCGCCAAGAAGGCTCCGGCGAAGCGCGCATCGTCTCGCTGACCTTCAGCACTGCAGCACCGCAGTACGCACTACAGCGAAGGCCGGTCACCCCACTCCAGGGGCGACCGGCCTTCGCCGTGTGCGGGTGCCTTTGGCAACCTTTACAGCACGGTGCCGAAATCGACCCTGGTCACGCTGAGATCCGCCCCGGAGCCGGTGGTTTCGATCCGGACCCGCTGGCCGACGCGCAGATGCCGGACCGGGGTGTCCGCGACCGCGTGCACGGTGAAGGGCAGTTCGATCCCGGTGTCGGTCAGCACCGCGCCGGAGAATGTCTCGGTGTCGTAGCGGCTCACTGTTGCTTGCATTTCAGCAGGCTAGACCCTCGGTCCCGGTGGCGGCACCGAGCACGAGTGACATCACGTCCGCGGTCGCTTCACCGACTCCCAGCTGTACGGCGTGGGCCAGATCGGCTGCCGTGTCGACGTCGCGGCGTACCGACTCGATGCCGGTCAGCTCGATCGGCACCGCCCCGGATGCTTGGTGGGCTAGTGCGGAACCCACACCGAACCGCGGATCCAGCGCGACCCCGGGCTGTGCTGCGAGGAGCGACGTACCGGTGCCGGGAAGGTCGATGACGAACGAGCGCGGCGCCACACAAGCCGCCAGTACGGCGGTCAGCTCGGCGGGCCGCAATGCGGGCAGATCCGCGGAGAGGGCAACGACCCCGTGCCCCGGGAACTCCGCGGCAGCGACCGTGGCGCCGTGCAGCAAGGCGTCGTTGAGGCCTGCGGCCGGAAGGTCCGGCACCACCCGTGCGCCGACGGCGGTGACGTCTCCGGACACCACCGGATCGTCGGTCACGACCAGGACGGCATGGACCAGGGGAGAGGTGAGGGCCGCCGCAGTAGTGTCGACAGCGAAGGCGCGCGCGAGCTCCGGACGGTGCTGCGGGTAGGCGGCAGCGAGCCGGCTCTTCGCGATCGCCGTACGCTTCACCGGGATCACCAGGGTCCAGGGAGCGACCTGTAGGTCTGCCATCAGGCAGGATTCTCCCATGACCGATGGCAGGCACGAGCACCAGGAGGCAGCAGTGGACGGGCAGCGGAAAGATCCCCGGCCACCCCGGGGCTTCTGGTTCGGCCTGATCGTCGCGATCGTGAAGCCGTTCATGCTGGTGTTCACCAAGTGCACGTTCACCGGGCGGGAGAACATGCCCCGCTCCGGCGGCGTGGTCTACGTGCCGAACCACATCTCGCATTTCGACCCGGTCGTACTCGGGTACTTCATCTGGGAGTGCCGCCGGATCCCGCGGTTCCTGGGCAAGGCGTCGCTGTTCAAGCTGCCGGTGCTCGGCCGGATCATCACCAGTGCCGGGCAGATCCCGGTCTACCGGGACTCCACCCAGGCCGCGGACGCGTTCCGGGACGCGGTCGCCGCGGTCGAGCGGGGCGAGTGCGTCGGTGTCTACCCGGAGGGCACGATCACCCGCGACCCCGAGATGTGGCCGATGACCGGCAAGACCGGTGCCGCCCGGATCGCCTTGATGACCGGCTGTCCGGTGATCCCGGTCGCCAACTGGGGCGCCCAGGAGGTCATCAAGTCCTACACCGGCCGCGGCGTGCGGATCCGGCTGCTGCCGCGCAAGTCCTTGCAGGTGCGGGCCGGCCGGCCAGTCGATCTGAGTGCCTTCCAGGGCAAGCCGCTCACGAACTCGCTGTTGCACGAGGCAACCGAGGTGATCATGGCCGAGGTCGCTGCCACGCTGGGCGAACTGCGCGGCGAGACCCCGCCGAAGGAGCTCTACGACCTGCGCAAGGCCCGTGCGGCCGACGATGGTGAGGAGACGGCATGACGAAGGTGGCGGTGTTCGGAGCCGGATCCTGGGGTACGGCGTTCGCCACGGTGCTGGCGAACGCGGGGAACCAGGTGTCCGTCTGGGGCCGGCGTGAGTCCCTGTGCGAAGTGATCAACAGCCGGCACGAGAACCCCGACTACCTGCCCGGGGTGCGACTCCCGGACGCGATCACCGCGACCCACGATCCGGCCGCGGCCGCCGACGGTGCGGAGGCCGTCGTACTGGCGGTCCCGAGTCAGTCGCTGCGGGAGAACCTGAAGGACTGGGCCGACGTCCTGCCGAACGCCGTACCCCTGGTCAGTCTGATGAAGGGCGTCGAGGTCGGTACGACCAAGCGGATGAGCGAGGTGATCGCGGAGGTCACCGGCGCCGGACCGGAGCGGATCGCTGTGGTGTCGGGGCCCAACCTGGCGCGGGAGATCGCGGAAGGACAACCGGCCGCGTCGGTGGTCGCGTGCGCGGACGAGGGAACCGCGACGCGGCTGCAGAAGCTGTGCCATTCGCCGACGTTCCGCCCGTACACGAACAACGACGTGATCGGCTGCGAGCTCGGTGGCGCGACCAAGAACGTGATCGCCCTGGCCGTCGGGATGGCGGTCGGCCTCGGCTTCGGCGACAACGCCAGGGCCTCGGTGATCACCCGCGGTCTGGTCGAGACGGCCCGCCTGGGTACGGCGCTCGGCGCGCAGGAGCACACGTTCTCCGGGCTGGCCGGCCTGGGTGACCTGGTCGCGACCTGCTCGTCACCGCTGTCGCGGAACCGGACCTTCGGCGAGAAGCTCGGCAAGGGCATGACCGTGGCCGAGATCGCCGGCGCCACCCGCCAGGTCGCCGAGGGTGTGAAGTCCTGTTCGTCGATCACCGACCTGGCTCACCACCACGACGTCGAGATGCCGATCGCCGAACATGTCACCAAGGTCGTCGCCGGCGAGATGACGCCCAAGGACATGCTGTTCAGCCTCGTCTCCCGGTCGGCCAAGTCGGAGCGCTGGGGATGATCCCTGCCGCTTTCGCACAATCGACGGTCGACCGCGAAGGCGAGGCAGGCCGGGCCTGGCTGTCCGAGCTGCCGACGATCATCGAGGATCTGCTGGCACGGTGGGACTGCACGCTCGACGGTTCGCTCGGACACGGTCAGGTCGGCGTGATCGCGCCTGTCCGGCGGGCCTGCGGACCGGCTGCTCTCAAGGTGTCCTTCCCGCATCCCGGCAACGTGCACGAGCCCGAGGCCTTCGCAGCCTGGGACGGCCGCGGTGCGGTGCGCTTGTACGAGCGCGACGACGACCGCTTCGCGATGCTGCTCGAGCGAGCACAGCCCTCGACGCTGACCGAGCTCGGTGACGGCGACGAGATCGCCACGGTGGCCGGCCGGCTCAATCGCCGGTTGTCGATCCCGGCACCGGCCGCGCTACCGCGACTGGTGGACCAGGCCGACAGCTGGGACGAGGAGCTTCGCAAGGACGCTGCGGAGTTCGCGGGCGTCCTGCCCGTCGCGGTGGTCGACTCCGCGCTCGCGGTGATCGACGAACTGGGCCGGGATCAGCCGGACCTCGTCGTCCACGGCGATTTCCATCCCCGCAACATCCTGCGCGCCGACCGCGAACCGTGGCTGGCCGTCGATCCGAAGGGGTACGTCGGTGATCCGGCGTACGACGGCGTGGCCTTCCTCAAGCCCCGTGCTTTGGCGCTGATGGAGTCCGACGACCTGATGAAGGTGCTGCTGCACGAGCTCGACGTCTTCACCGACGCCGCGGAGCTGGAGCTGGAGCGCGTCCGGAGGTGGGCACATCTCCAGGTCGTGCAGGCGGCCTTCCACGGCAGGCGCCACGGCTTCGGGCGAGCACGGGGCGGCCCGCTCCGCGACCGGATCCTCGCGCTGGTGGATCACTGGGCCGTCAGCTGGTGCTGAAGGACGAGGGTTGCGGCGCCGCGCAGCGCGGCATCCTGACCTGACCGGCTGGTGACCACGTGCAGGTCGGTGGTGGCCAGGGGCAACGATCTGGCGTAGATCGCTTCGCGGATGCCGGCCAGCAGGCTGTCGCCGGCCCGGGACAGTGAGCCGCCGATGACGATCACCGACGGGTTGAGCAGACTGACGGCCGCGGCGAGGACGGAGCCGATCTCACGGCCCGCCTGGCGGACTGCCGCGGTTGCGGCGGTGTTGCCGGCGCGGACGAGGCCGACGATGTCGTGACTGCCGCCGACGTCCAGCTGGGCGGCGATGGCCGCGGCCGACGCGACCGCCTCCAGGCACCCGGTGTTGCCACAGCGGCACAGCTCGGAGCGACCTGGTGCCTGGATGTGGCCGATGTCGCCGGCCGCGCCCTGTGCGCCACGATGCAAGCGGCCGCCGCTGATCACACCGGCGCCGATGCCGGTGGCGACCTTGACGAACAGGAGGTGCTCGACGTCGGCGTACTCGGTCGCGTGTTCGCCGAGGGCCATGATGTTCACGTCGTTGTCGACCAGAACCGGCGCCTTCAGCTCGTGTTCGAGCCGGCCGACCACGTCGTAGGAGTCCCAGCCCGGCATGATCGGCGGATGGTTCGGACGGCCGGTGCTGTGCTCGACCGGTCCAGGCAGTCCGACTCCGGTGCCGGCAAGGTCCTTGCTCGAACGCCGCGCGGCCTTCAGCAGCGAACGGCCGGTCCGCGCGATGGCGGTCAGGACCACCTCGGGGCCTTCGGCGATGTTGAGCGGCGTGGTCGACCGATCGAGGATCTCGCCGGTGAGGTCGGTCAGGGCGACGGACAGATGCGTCGCGCCGACGTCCGCGGCCAGGATCAGCCGCGCGGTCGGGTTGAACCGGAAGCGCGCCGGCGGCCGGCCACCGGTCGAGGCGGCCTCACCGGACGGTACGACGAGTCCGGCCGCGAGCAACTCCTCGATCCGGCCGGTCACCGTGGACCGGGCCAGGCCGCTGAGATCGATGAGTTCGGCGCGGGTCCGGGGCTGCCCGTCCAGGAGCAACCGCAGCACGGCACCGGTGCCCGCCGTACCCAGATCGCTCATCGCAGCACTTCCGTCGTTGGACCGATGGACTTTTGCTTGACAGGGTTCAAAAGTGTCACATAGCGTCCTTCGACGTGTCCACCAGTGCGCGCAAGCTCCGGGTCGGGATCGTCGGCGGCGGCTTCATGGGCCGCGTTCACGGCAGGTCGGCCCTGGTGGCCGGAGCCCAGGTGGTCGGTGCGATCGGTTCCAGCCCCGCTCGGGCGGAGGCCGCGGCCGAGGCGACCGGCGCCGAGCGCGGCTTCGCGACCCTGGACGAACTGCTTGCCGCCGACATCGATGTCGTCCACGTCTGTACGCCGAACGACACCCACCTCCCGGTGACGTTGCGGGCGCTCGAGGCCGGTAAGCACGTGATCTGCGAGAAGCCGCTGGCGACCTCGGCGCAGGACGCGGCCGGCCTGCAGGCCGCCGCGCTCGACGCCGAGCGCGTCGGAGCCGTGCCGTTCGTGTACCGCTACCACCCGATGGTCCGCGAGCTGCGGACCCGGATCGCTGCCGGCGAGGCCGGAGTGATCACCAGCCTGCACGGGTCGTACCTGCAGGACTGGCTGGCCGGTGCGGACGACCAGAACTGGCGGGTGGACGACCAGACCGGCGGACCGTCGCGGACGTTCGCCGACATCGGGTCGCACTGGTGTGACCTGACCGAGTTCGTCACCGGCGACCGGATCGCGGCCATCAGCGCGCAGCTACGGACCGTCCGCGGCGAGCGTGGCGGCGTGCAGGTGCGCACGGAGGATCTGGCCACCGCGCAGTTCCGCACCGAGGCCGGAGTGGTCGGCACCATCGTCGTCAGCCAGGTCGCCGCCGGCCGGAAGAACCGCCTGTACCTGGAGGTCTCGGGGACCGAGTCGAGCTTCGGCTTCGACCAGGAGGACCCGGATCGCCTCTGGGTCGGCCGCCGTGCCGCCTCGCAGTTGCTGACCCGGGACCCGGAGACGCTCAGCCCGCCCGCGGCGCGCGTGAACCGGCTGCCGGCCGGGCATGCGCAGGGGTACCAGGACGCGTTCGACTCGTTCGTTGCCGACAGCTATGCCGCCGTACTGGGTGATCGCCCGGACGGCCTGCCCGATTTCGCCGCCGGAGCGCGGTCCGCCCGGCTGGTCGACGCCGTACTGCGGTCGGCCGCGGACGACAGTGCCTGGACCACCGTCGAGAACTCTTAATCGCTGAGGAGTCAGTCAGATGCCACGTCCGATCACGTTGTTCACCGGTCAGTGGGCCGACCTGCCGTTCGAGGAGGTCTGTCAGTTCGCCTCCGAGGCCGGGTACGACGGCGTCGAGATCGCCTGCTCGGGTGACCACTTCGACGTCCAGCAGGCCGTCGACGACGACTCGTACGTCCAGGGCCGCAAGGACATCCTGGCGAAGTACAACCTGCAGGTGTTCGCGATCTCGAACCACCTGGTCGGCCAGGCCGTCTGCGACAACCCGATCGACTTCCGGCACCAGGCGATCGTGCCGTCGCGGATCTGGGGCGACGGCGATCCCGAAGGCGTCCGGCAGCGCGCCGCCGAGGACCTGAAGAACACCGCGCGGGCGGCGGCCAAGCTCGGTGTGAACACGGTGATCGGCTTCACCGGGTCGTCGATCTGGCAGTACGTCGCGATGTTCCCGCCGGTGCCGGCCGAGCGGATCGAGGCCGGCTACAAGGACTTCGCGGACCGGTGGAATCCGATCCTCGACGTGTTCGACGAGGAGGGTGTGCGGTTCGCGCACGAGGTGCACCCGTCGGAGATCGCGTACGACTACTGGACGACCACGCTGACTCTCGAGGCGATCGGGCACCGTGAGGCGTTCGGCCTGAACTGGGATCCGTCGCACATGGTGTGGCAGGACATCGACCCGGTCGCGTTCCTGTGGGACTTCAAGGACCGGATCTACCACGTCGACTGCAAGGACACCCGGATGCGGGTCGGCGGCGGCCGCAACGGCCGGCTCGGTTCGCACCTGCCGTGGGGCGACCCGCGCCGCGGCTGGGACTTCTACTCCACCGGTCACGGCGACGTGCAGTGGGAGGACTGCTTCCGGGTCCTGAACTCCATCGGCTACGACGGCCCGATCTCGGTCGAGTGGGAGGACGCCGGCATGGAGCGCAAGGTCGGCGCCGCCGAAGCGGTCAACGTCATCCGCAACCTCGCCTTCGACAAGCCCGAAGCCGCCTTCGACGCCGCCTTCGCCACCGACAAGTAGCCGCGCGCGGACAGATCCTCGGTCGGGAGCTTGGTGACGGCCGGTTGATCGGCCGTACCAAGCCTCTGGCCGGGCGCCTCAACCCAGGCGGCGGCGGATCAGGTGGTCCAGGCGCTGCCAGGCGGGGGAGGAGGCGTTGACCGTGTTCTGGAGGAGCTGGGGCAGGTTGGGGTCGATCGCCTGGCCGGGCAGGTCCGTGCCGTAGCGCTCGATGCTGGCCGCCACGATCCGGTCGGCGAGTTCGGCCAGGACCGGGTCGTCGGGTCGCAGGTCGCGGGCGCGGTCGTAGTCGAGGTACAGCTCTCGCAGCGCCGGCTCGGCCAGAGCGCCGGCCTGGTCCCTGAAGAGCTCGTCCCCGGTCTCCGGGTAGGTGGCGAACACGATGATCCACAGATCGCGCTCCATCGCCACCCACTGCTCACTGAAGCCCAGCTCGGCCAGACCCCGCAGATGGACGTCGACCTCGGCCGGGAGCAGTCGTACGTCGCCTGAGGCAAGCTCGCGCAAGCGCTGCTGAGTGGCTTCCAGGCCACGAATCCGGTCGGTCAGATCGTCGTCGATCTGCTGCAGGGCCGCGGCGAACTCCTGCCCCGAACCGAGGGTCCGGATCCGTGCCAGCGGAACACCGGCCTCGGCCAGCGTCCGGATCCGGATCAGGTCGACCACCGCCTCCGCGCCGTACCGCCGGTAACCGGAGGCGTCGCGTTCGGGCTCGGGCAGCAGGCCCTTGGCGTGGTAGACGCGGATGGTCTTGGTCGACACCCCGACGTACTTGGCCAGCTGTCCGATCGTGAGCACAGGGCCATTGTTGACCTTGCCCTAGGGGCAAGGTCGCATGATCGATGCATGACTGACTGGGACACCCTGCGCGCGCTCGCCGACGAGGGGAACGAGAAGGCGATGGACAGGCTCGCCGATCTGGCGGATGAGCGGTCTGATCTGGACGCTCTGAACGGGTTGCTCGACGAGGGGAACGAGCGGGCGGGGGAGCACCTCACGCGGCGTGCGGCTGCCGCCAAGGACCTGCTGGAGCTGCAGCGGATCAGCGACGCCGGCTACGAGGAAGCCGGGGAGGTCCTCGACCGGTTGCTCAGCTAGGCGCGGACGCGGGGTTTGGTGCGGAGGACCGGGGCGAAGACGGCCAGGGCGACGGTCAGGACGGTGACGACCATGAAGGAGACGGTCAGGTTGCTGGCCTGGGCGATGCCGCCGATGATCGACGGCGCGACGAGCCCGGACGCATACGTGATGGTGGCGACCCCAGCGATCGCCTGACTCGCGTTGGTGCCAGTCCGGCCGGCCGCGGCGAACGCGAGCGGTACGACGACCGCGATCCCGACCCCGAGCAGCCCGAACCCCAGCATCGCGACCGCCGCGTGAGGTGCGATCACGACCAGTACGCCGCCCGCCGTCGCGATCACGCCACTCCAGCGAACCGTCCGTACCGCGCCGAAACGGTCGACCACCGCGTCACCGGTGATCCGCGCGATCGCCATCGTCAGCGCGAAGCCCGTCGTCGCACCCGCGGCGACCCCGGCCGTGCTGTCGAGGACGTCGCGCAGGTAGACCGCCGACCAGTCCAGGCTCGCGCCCTCAGCGAACACCGCGCAGAACCCGACCGCACCGATCAGCAACGCCGACCGCGGCGGCAGCGCGAACCGCGCCGGCGGCTCCTCGTCCTCGTCCGGATGAATGTTCAGCACGAACTGACATGCGACGGCTCCGATCACCGTCAAGACGATGGCCGCCGCCACATGATGGACCTGCGCGCTGAGCTCAGTGTGCGCCGCCACGGTGCCGACCGCGGCCCCGAACAGCGCGCCGAGACTCCACATCCCGTGCAGGCCGGACATGATCGACTTGTTCAGCCGATGCTCCACCTCGACCCCGAGGGCGTTCATCGCCACATCGGCCATGCCCGACGTTCCGCCGTACACGAAGAGGGCGGCGCAGAGCATCAGCAGGTTCGGAGCGAACGACGGCAGCATCAGCGAGAGCGTCCACAACGCCAGCAGTCCGCGCAGGGCGCTCCGTGTCCCGAAGCGGTGGGTGACCCGGGCGGCGAGCGGCATCATCAGTGCCGCGCCCAACGCGGGGAACGCGAGCGCGATGCCGAGCTGCCCGGCAGACAGGCCGGAGTGTTCCTGGATCCAGGGCACGCGGGTCGCGAACGAGCCCGTCACCGAGCCGTGCACGCAGAAGACCGCGGCCACGGCGTACCGCGACCGCCTGACCAGTGTGGTGTCGTCAGTCACAAGCGAACAGACAATCTGTTTGAACGATCAGGCGGATGGTAGATTTCTGCGCGTGAGGAGCGCAGAACGGCATCAAGTGATCGTAGAACGACTTCGGGGCGTTGACCGAGTGTCCGTCCAGGAACTGGTCGAGGCGACCGAGTCGTCGGACATGACGATCCGCCGCGACCTCGACTTCCTGGCCGCCCAGGGCGTTCTCAAGCGCGTCCACGGTGGTGCCGTCCCGGCCATGGCCTCGGGTGTCGAGCCGCCGTACTCGCTGCGGGCGCAGGCCGCCGTCGCCGCCAAGCGTGCGATCGCGCGCGTCGCGGTCGAGCACATCCACGACGGCGAGACGATCGTCCTCGACAGCGGTACGACGGCGCTCGAGGTGGCCAAGCTTCTGCACGATCGCGCGGTGACCGTCATGCCGCTCTCGCTCCACGTCGCGCACGAGTTGGCGGACGCACCACGGATCCGGCTGCTGATGCCCGGGGGAGAGGCGCGTCGAGGCGAGCTTGCTCTGGTCGGTCCGCTGACGGTCGCGTCGCTGCGGGCGCTGCGCTTCGACCTGGCCGTGCTGAGCCCCTGCGCGTTCAGCCTCGACGCCGGACTGACTGCGTTCGACCTGGGCGACGCCGAGGTCAAGCAGGAGGCGATGGCCGTCGCCGCTCGCTCGATGGTGCTGGCCGACGGCGCGAAGTGGGATCGCGCCGCCTTGGCCTACGTCTGTCCGGCCGACGACCCAGACCTGATCATCACCGACCCGACCGCGCCCGAGGACCAGCGCACGCTGCTGGCCCAACGCGGCGTACTGGTCGAGGTTGCCGCTTTGGAGGACGTTTCTTGACCGCCACCGATCTGCGTTCGCAGACCGCACCGCCAAGAGCCGCCCGTGTCGCCACCTGGCTGTACTTCGGCCTGAACGGGTTCGCCGTCGGTATGTGGGTCGTGCACATCCCCAACATCGAGCACGCCACCGGCATCTCGCACAGCACGCTCGGGCTTCTGCTGCTGGTCCTCGGCGGCGCCGCCTTCACCGGCATGCAGGTGGCCGGCCCGCTGGTGGACCGCCTCGGCCAGCGACGGCTGGTGCCCGCGGCCGGCGTACTGCTCGGCATCGCTCTCGCCGGTCCTGGCCTGGCGACGAACTGGTGGACGCTCGGCCTGACGCTGATTCTCATCGGCTTCGGCAACGGCTCGATCGACGTCGGGATGAACGCCCAGGCGGTCGTGGTGGAACGCGGCTACCCGCGCCCGATCATGGCAGCCTTCCACGCGATGTGGTCGATCGGCGGCGCCATCGCGGCGCTGATCGGTGCCGCCACGCTGCGAGCCGGCGTACCGACCGAGGTCACCCTCGGCCTGGCGGGCGCGCTCTGCATCGTCATCGCTCTCGCCGCCAGCCGGTTCCTGATCGAGGCGACCACTGACGGGGCCGACGAGCCGGCCGAGGAGCGGGCGAAACCGCCCGGCAAGCTGGTCTGGGCGCTCGGCGGGCTCGCGTTCGGCCTCATGCTCGCGGAGGGTGTGGCCAACGACTGGGCCGCGCTGCACTTCCGCGACATCCTCGGTACGTCGGTCAGTACGGCGGCCTACGCGTACGGCGCCTTCGCGGTGGCGATGACCGTCGGCCGGTTCCTCACCGACCGGGTCGCCGCGGTGGTCGGCCCGGCGGCGATCGTGAGGTGGGGTGCCGCGATGGCCGCGGTCGGTCTGACCATCGTGATCGTCGTACCGTGGGTGCCCGTCGCGCTCGTCGGCTGGGCGTTGTTCGGCCTCGGCCTGGCCGGCGGCGTACCGCAACTCTTCACTGCCGCCGGCAACCTCGACCCCCGTGCCGCCGGCGCCCTGATGGCACGCGTCGTCGGACTCGGGTACGTCGGTCTGCTCGCGGGCCCGGCGCTGATCGGTGGGCTCGCGCACTGGATGCCGCTGAACGTCGCGTTCATCCTGCCGCTGGTGCTCTGCGTGCTGACGTTCCTCGGCGGGCCGGTGCTCAAGTCGCGGTCTTGAGCGCGTGCTCCAGGTCGGCCCAGAGATCGTCGGGATGCTCGATCCCGACCGCCAGCCGGATCAGGTCCACCGGGATCGTCTCGACCTCCATCGCCCACCGGCGACGGCGTTCGAGCATCGACTCCACGCCACCGAGACTGGTCGCGTGAACCCACAGTTCGGTGCTCTCACAGACGCGCTGAGCGTACTCACCATCGCCGCCCAGTTCGATGGACAGGATCGCGCCGAAGCCGGACATCTGCGCGGCGGCGCGGGCGTGGCCGGGGTCGTCCGGTAGGCCGGGGTACCGCACGCGGCTCACGCGCGGGTGCTGAAGGAGACGCTCGGCCAGGAACGCGGCGTTGGACTGGGCACGCTCGAGCCGCAGCGCGAGGGTCCGCAGTCCGCGGAGGCCCAGCCAGGCCTCCATCGGGCCGGGGATCGCGCCACTGCCGCGGCGGCGGAGCTCGATCGCGGCCCACAGGTCCTCGTCGGCGGTGATGACGGCGCCGAGGATGACGTCGGAGTGACCGGCGATGAACTTGGTTGCCGAGTGCATCACGACATCAGCACCGAGCTTGAGCGGCTGCTGCAGCAGCGGGGTCGCAAACGTGTTGTCGACGACAACGGTGGCGCCGGCGTCGTGACCAGCGGCTGAGAGCGCGGGGATGTCCGCGACCTCCATCGCCGGGTTGGTCGGTGACTCGATCCACAGCATGTCGGCGCCTGCGACCGCTTGGATCACGGCGTCGGTGTCCGCGATGTTCACCTTCTCCACGCGCAGGCGGCCGGATGCCGCGTGCTGGTCGAGGAGGGCGAGGACACCGGAGTACGCGTGCTGTGGTGCGACGATCCGGCCACCGACGGGAACGAGATCGCACACCGCCGCGACCGCTGCCATCCCGGAGGCGAAGGTCAGTCCACGACCGCCTTCGAGCGCGCCGAGGGTCTCCTCGAGTGCGGTCCACGCGTCGTTGCCGAACCGTCCGTAGCCGCGGTCACCGCCCGCGACGTACGTCGAGCTGAACACCGGCGAGTCGCCGACCGGCGCGTTCGGTACCCGCTCGGGGCGGCCGGCGTGGACGACGACGGTGGAGGGATCGAGATCAGAGGCCATACGGGGAATTGTTCCGCCCACCGTCCGCTTCGCTCCGGGCGGGGGAGGACGGGAGCGGGCCGGGCAGTCGCGGACCGGCCGCCGGGAGGGGGATGCCGCCGCCGCGGAGCAGGCTCATCGCGCGGCGCGCCAGCACCTTGACCTCGGTGTCGTCCGGATTCTCCACCCAGATCCGTACCACCGTCTCGATGATGTTCATCGCGATCCCGGCCGACAGCGCGGCGGTGAACTCGACCTGCCGCGGGTCCGAACTCTGTTGGCGGGCTGGGCCGGGCTCGGCACGTTGGCGGACCGGGCCGGAGAGCCGGCGGACCAGCTCGTCGGTGAGGTCGTTGCGGAACCGCCAGATCAACTCGTTCAGGTGGGCGCTCACCGACGCGGTCTGACCGGCCAGGTCGAACACCGCGCGCACCCGGTCCGGGTTGCTCTCCAGCCGCTCCAGCACCCGCTCGATCACCGACTGCAGGCCGTCGGGCAGGGCGATGATCACCGGCTGCCCGCGGAACCAGCCGACGGCGTCCATCAGGCAGTCCTCGACGAACTCGAGGACGAGAGTCTCCTTGGTCGGGAAGTACCGGTACAGGGTGCTCGGACCAACCTCCGCGGCGGCGGCGATCTGTTCCACCGTGGTCCGGCCGAAGCCGTGGTCGGTGAACAGCTCGAACGCCTTGTCCGCGATCAGCCGGCGGGTCCGCTCCCGCTTGAGTTCGCGCAGTCCCATCTCCACCTCCGCGGGCAGAGTACCGGTTGGCCGACTCGCCAGTAATGCTTCGCAGTCGGCAGTCTCGGTCATATGGTAGTCACTACCAGAATCTGCGGAAAGGGTGCCGATGACCGACACGTTCCCCGTCAACCGCCCGTCCGGGTGCCCGTTCGACCCCGCGAGCGAGTACGCCGCGCTGCGCCGTACCGAGGGTCCGTCGAAGGTCTCCACCCCGGCCGGCGTCGACGCCTGGGTCTTCAGCCGGTACGACGACGTACGCACGGTGCTGCGGGACGACCGGCTGAGTTCGCGGTCCGCGCCGTCGGACCACGTCCGGGTGGACGCGGACCTGGAGCGGGAGGTGGACTCTGGCTCGGTCCTGCACAACGACGGCACGGCGCACCGGCGGCTGCGCCGGCTGCTGGCGACCGAGTTCGCGGTCAAGCGGATGGAGGCGCTGCGGCCGCGGATCGTGCGGATGATCGAGGACCACCTGGACGCGATGCTCGCGGTCGGCGGGCCGATCGATCTGGTGCAGGCGTTCGCGCTGCCGATCCCCTCGCTGGTGATCTGCGAACTGCTGGGCGTGCCGTACGCGGACCGGGACGAGTTCCAGCAGCGCAGCGCGGTCCTGGTGGCGATCGACCGGGATCCGGACGAGATGATGCGCGTCAGCGGCGAGCTGAACCAGTACATCGTCGGTCTCGTCCTCGCCAAGCAGGCCGAGCGGGAGGACGACCTGCTGTCGCGGCTGATCACCCGCGGCGAGGAACAGGGTCAGCCGCTGACCGTGCCTGAACTGGTGTCGATCGGCATCACGCTGCTGATCGCCGGCCACGAGACGACGGCGAACATGATCGCCCTCAGCACCCTCGCGTTGTTGCGCAACCCGGAGCAGCTCAAGGCTCTGCGGGAGGATCCCTCGCTGGCGCCCGCCGCTGTCGAGGAGCTGCTGCGGTATCTGTCAGTGGTTCAGTTCGGCGTGTTCCGGCACGTGACGGACGACCTTCCGGCCGGCTCCCGGACGATCGAGGCGGGTGGGTTCCTGATCGCGGCGCTGTCGTCGGCCAACCGCGACGAGCGCGCGTTCCCAGACCCCGATCGGCTCGATCTGACCCGCAACGCGGCCGGTCACGTGGCGTTCGGTTTCGGTCCACACCAGTGCCTCGGACAACAGCTGGCCAGGGTGGAACTGCAGGAGGTGTTCACCCGTCTGTACCGGCGGATCCCGACGCTGCGACTCGCCGTACCGTTCGAGGAACTCGAGTTCAAGGACAACACCTTGGTGTACGGCGTGACCGCGCTCCCGGTCACCTGGGACACGCCGCTACCGTCCGAAATCTGAACAGCTCTTAACCGAACCCAGATCGGAACCTGATCGCCGGGCCGCTACAGTCGAGCCGGTGAGTGAGTACTCGAGGGAACAACGCAAGCCCCGCGTCGCCGTGGTCTTCGGCGGACGGTCGAGCGAGCACGCCATCTCCTGTGTGACCGCGGCCAACGTGCTGCAGGCGATCGACCGCGACGTCTACGACGTGGTCCCGGTCGGCATCAGTACCAGCGGTCACTGGGTGCTGGAAAGCGGTGATCCGGAGCGCCTGTCGATCACCGACGGCAAGCTCCCGGAGGTCGACGTCACCGCGATGCCGGTGCTGTTCGGCGCGAACCGCGAGCTCGTGGTGAGCGAACCGGGGACGGTACCGAGCACGCTCGGCGAGGTCGACGTGGTGTTCCCACTCCTGCACGGGCCGTGGGGCGAGGACGGCACCATCCAGGGCCTCCTCGAGATGTCCGACATCCGGTACGTCGGCTCCGGCGTCCTGTCCAGCGCGGTCGGCATGGACAAGCACTACATGAAGGTCGTCTTCCAGGCCGCCGGCCTCGAGGTCGGGCCGTACGTCGTGATCCGCGACCGTGACTGGATGCGTGACGCGGAGGCCTGCCGCAAGGCGGTGGACGCGCTCGGCTACCCGGTATTCGTGAAGCCGGCCCGCGGCGGGTCGAGCCTGGGCATCAGCAAGGTGAACAGCCGCGACGAGCTCGACGACGCGGTCGTCGAGGCCCGGGCCCACGACCCGAAGGTGATCGTCGAGGCGTCGGCGAACGACCCGCGCGAGATCGAGGTCGGCGTCCTGGGCGGCCTGGACGGTGCGCCCGCCGAGGTCAGCGTGTGCGGCGAGGTCGCGGTCTCCGGTGGCGGCCACGACTTCTACGACTTCGAGACGAAGTACCTGCCGGAGGGTGAGGAGTACCTCGCGCTCTCGGTGCCGGCCGACCTCCCGGCCGACGTCGCCGCGGACATCCGGGCGAAGGCTCTGACGGCGTTCGACGCGATCGAGGCCGAAGGCCTGGCCCGTGTCGACTTCTTCCTCGATGCAACCGGCCGGGTTGTCATCAACGAGATCAACACGATGCCCGGCTTCACCCCCACGAGCATGTTCCCCCGCTTGTGGGCCGAATCCGGGATCGACTACCCAACCCTGGTCAACCGCCTCCTCACGCTGGCTCTGACCCGCCCCACCGGCCTCCGCTGACGGCCTTCCCCGCCTTTCAGGCTCTGAAAGTGGCCTGAAAGGCGGTCGGCCTACGGTCGCGGACGTGGGGTTGCCCCCACGCCGGACCAGGAGGGGAGCAGGTCATGTCCAAGTCGGTGCTCGACATGTCGGTGTCCGTTGACGGGTACATCGCGGATCTCGACGACTACCTCGGTGGAGCCGACGGGCATCGGCTGCACAACTGGTTCGCCGAGGACGCCGAGGTGAATCGGCCGGCTGGGCCCGAGTCGGAGTTCTTCGACGAGTGGAACGGCTGTGGGGCGGTCCTCGCGGGGCGTCGTACGGCCGAGCTGATGGATCACTGGGGTGGCGATCACAACGGAAGGCCGATCTTCGTGCCGAGTCACCGGCCGCCCGGACCCGCCGCGCGGTGGGGATATCCGCTGGTGACGTACGTGCCGGACGGCATCGTGAGCGCGATGAAGCAGGCCAAGGCGGCCGCCGGCGACCGCGACGTCCAGGTCCGCGGTGGGTCCACAGGTCAGAGCGCGCTGGAAGCCGGCGTCCTGGACGAGATCCAGATCCACCAGGTCCCGGTCCTGCTCGGCCGAGGCCACCGCCTGTTCGACATCCTCCCCACCGAGATCGAGCTACAGATCATCCGCGTAGTAGACACACCGTTAGCAACCCACATCCGCTACCAGGTGATCACCCCCACACCGCAGCTATAGGCGGTTGGCTCGGGTGTGGAGGTAGCGCTGTTGGGGGACGCTGGTGGTTTTGGTTGCTGCTTCCTCGTAGGCGGCTCGGGCTGCGGTGGTGTCGCCGGACATTTCCAGTAGGTGCGCGCGGACGGCTGCCAGGCGGTGGTCGTTGGCGATGCGGTCGTCGTCTTCGATGGTGCTCAGTTGCTTGAGACCCTCGTCCGGTCCCCGCGCCATCGCGACCGCGACGACGTGGTTGAGCGCGACCATCGGGTTGTCGGTCAGCTGGAGCAAGACCTCGTACAGCGCAAGGATCTGCGGCCAGTCGGTCTCCTCCGCCGACGCGGCCTCGTCATGTACGGCGGCGATCGCTGCCTGCAGCTGATACGGACCCACCGGGCCTCGCGGCAGCGCCGCGGTGATCAGCCCCACTCCTTCCTCGATCAACTCAGAGATCCACAGCGACCGATCCTGCTCGTCCATCGGGACCAACTCACCCAGCGGCCCGGTCCGCGCCGGCCGGCGCGCATCCGTCAGCAGCATCAGCGCGAGCAACCCCGTCACCTCGCTGTCGTCCGGCAGCAACCGGTGCAGCATCCGTCCCAGCCGGATCCCCTCCGCCGACAACTCGACCCGCTGCAGACTCGGCCCCGTCGTACTCGCGTAGCCCTCGTTGAAGATCAGGTATACGACCTTCAGCACCGCGCCGAGCCGCTCGTCCCGATCCGCCGGTAGGGCGAACCGCGCACCGCTGGCGCTCACACTCGCCTTCGCCCGGGTGATCCGCCGCGTCATCGTTGCCTCCGGCACCAGGAACGCTCGGGCGATCTCCGCGGTGGTCAGACCGCCGACCGCCCGCAACGTCAACGCGATCTGCGACGCTGGCGACAGCGACGGGTGGCAGCACATGAACAACAGGATCAGCGTGTCGTCGGTGTCCGCGATCGGTTCGCTCGGGCCGGCCGCCCACCGCGCCATCCGGTCCTCGCGCCGCTGCCGAGCCTGCTCGCGGCGGAGCAGATCCGTCAGCCGGCGGGAGGCCACCGTGATGAGCCACCCGCGCGGACTGTCCGGTACGCCGTCCTCCGGCCACTGCTGCGCCGCCGCGAGCAGCGCCTCCTGCACCGCGTCCTCCGCGGTGTCGAAGTGCCCGTACCGCCGGACCAGCGCCCCGAGCACCTGCGGCGCCAGTTCACGCAGCAGGTCCTCGAGAGCTGCGGACATGACGATCAGTCCAGCATCTCGTCCCGGCCCTCGACCACGGGCCGGATGTCGGCGTACGCGGTCGCGCGGACGAACTCGGGCGCCGGTGTGTCGCCGAGCCTGGAGGCGATCTCGGTCGCCCGGTCGAAGGACTCGCACTCGACGATCCAGTACCCGGCGAGCACCTCCTGGGTCTCGGCGTACGGACCGTCCGTCACCACCGAGGCTCCGTCCTTCGAGCCGAGCCGCCGGGTGAGCACCGGCGCGGCCAGCGCGCGGGTCTCGACCAGCTCACCGGACTCGGCCAGATCCGCGTTGAACTTCTCCATGAACGCGCCCATCGCGGCGAAGTCCTCGGCCGTCCAGGCGGGCTTGCCCGTGTCCTTGCCGGACATCCCGTCGTAGTCCTGCTGCGACGCGTAGGTCAGGATCATGTACTTCATCGGAGTCTCCCGTCGTCCGGGCACCCACCGCGGGTGCCTCTCAGCCGATACGTCGCCCCCGCCGGACCGAACCGGACACCGAGTGCGGACGAATTTCCTTCTCGACAGGGAGTATGCCGTCGTCAGGTACAGGGAGTGATGACTTTGTCGAACCTGTGGATAGCGTCCGCGACGTCGGTCAGCGCGTTCGCCTCGGGCTTGTACTTCGCCGGGACCGCGACCTCGACGTAGACCTTGCGGCCGATGGTCGTGAAGATGGTCCCGTTGCCGGCCTCCTTGGCGAACCAGCCGACGCCGTTCACCTCGAAGCACTGCGACTGCGCCTCGGCCATCCCCGCCGGCGGTGCGACTCCGCAGGTGACCTCGATCGGCGGATCGCCGTACGCGGTGGTCAGCGGGCTGGGCGGCTCGGTCTTGCGGCGGTCGGCGTCCAGTACGTGGTCGGGCAGCGCCGCCACCAGCGGCTCACAGACCGCAGCGACCTCGGGCGCGGGAGACGGTACGGCGACGGGTACGGCCCCCGGACTGCACGCGGTCAGAACGACCAGACCGGCCAGACCGAGTGCGGCGAACAGGACTTTGGGCATGCTGAAGGACGGCGGGACCTCGGGCAACCAGCTCAGATGTGAACGACGGGACAGGTCAGGGTGCGGGTGATGCCAGGCACGTTCTGGACCCGGGCAACGACCAGCTTGCCCAGTTCGTCGACATTGCGGGCTTCCGCGCGGACGATCACGTCGTACGGACCGGTGACGTCCTCGGCCAGGGTGACACCCTGGACCTCGGCGATCTGTGCGGCGACGTCGGCCGCCCGGCCGACCTCGGTCTGGATCAGGATGTAGGCCTGGACCACCACGTCGTTCTCCACTCAGTCGTCCTCAGCTGGCTCCGGCCGCGGTACTGGGCGGCGGCCGGGCGTACTCTTCGTTGCCCGGTCACGGTACCGCCTAGACTCCCACTGGCGATATGGGAGGTCTGCTGACGTGACAGAGACGTTGGGGAGCACGGGTGAGTTCGGCCTGATCGAGGCCGTCACCAAGGGGCTGTCCACAGGTGAGGACGTCCTGGTCGGGCCTGGTGACGACGCGGCCGTGGTGGCGGTGCCGGACGGGCGGATGGTGATCACGACGGACCTGCTGGTGGAGGGCCGCCACTTCCGCCGGGACTGGTCGTCGGCGTACGACGTGGGCCGCAAGGCCGCCGCGCAGAACCTGGCCGATGTGGCGGCGATGGGCGCCCGGCCGACCTCCATGGTCGTGGGCTTCGGCGCACCGGCCGACCTGGCGACCGCTTGGGCGCTGGAGCTCAACCAGGGCCTGGCGGACGAGTGCGAACTGGTCGATGTGCACATCGTCGGCGGCGACACCGTGCAGTCGGACAAGATCGTCGTTTCGGTGACGGCCTTCGGGTCGCTCGACGGCCGCGCACCGGTGCTGCGCTCCGGCGCGCGCCCAGGTGACGAGGTCGCCTACATCGGCCGGCTGGGCTGGGCCGAGGCCGGCTACACGGTCCTGACCCGCGGCTTCCGTTCGCCCCGGTCCGTCGTGGAAGCGCACCGCCGCCCGCAGCCGCCGTACGTGGAGGGTCCGCGGGCCGCGCTGGCCGGTGCGTCGTCACTGTGTGACGTGAGCGACGGACTGCTCTCGGATCTCGGCCACATCGCGACCCGGAGTCAGGTGGTCATCGACGTACACTCGCACGCGCTGGCCGTGCCGGAGCCGCTGCAGGCGGTGGCGGCCGCGACAGGTGTCGACGCGCTGAAGTTCGTGCTGACCGGTGGTGAGGACCACGCACTGGTCGGCACGTTCGAGCCCGCGGACGTACCCGAGGGCTGGACCGTCATCGGCTCGGTTGCTGAGGGCAACGAGGAACGGCCGGCCGGAACGGTCACCGTGGACGGCGCGGCGTACGCCGAGGAGTCCGGTCACGCCCACTTCAGGAGCTGAGATGAGTCGATTGCCCAGGGTGCTCACGATCGCCGGTTCGGACTCCGGCGGCGGAGCGGGGATCCAGGCCGACCTCAAGTCCATGCTGGCCAACGGTGTGCACGGCATGAGCGTGCTGACCGCGATCACGGCGCAGAACAGCCTCGGCGTGCAGGGTGCGTGGGAGCTGCCGGAGGAGCAGGTCCGCGCCCAGTTCCACAGTGTCGTGGACGACATCGGTGTGGACGCGGTGAAGACCGGCATGCTGGCCTCTGCGCGGATGGTCGGCGTGGTGGCGTCCCTGCTACGGACGCTGCCGCCGTCCGTGCCGGTGGTGGTTGACCCGGTGTCGGTGTCCAAGCACGGTGATGCGCTGCTGGCCGCTGACGCCATGGACGCCATTCGGACCGAGATCGTGCCGCTGGCAACCGTCCTGACGCCGAACCTGACCGAGCTCGGACCGGTCGCCGGAATCGAACTGGAGACCATCGAGGACCGTGAGCTCGCCGCGAAGCTGCTCATGGACGGCGGAGCCACGTGGGTCCTGGTGAAGGGCGGCCACGACGTCGGTACGGCGGCAGTGGACGTGCTGCACGGTCCGGGGGTACGACGGTCCTACAGCGCGGTCCGGGCGGACAACCGGCACACCCACGGGACCGGATGCACCTTGGCCAGCGCCATCGCGTCGTACCTGGCGCGTGGGTACGACGTACCGAGTGCGGTCGGTGCCGCGAAGGAGTACGTGACCGGGGCGATCGTGGCCGGGTTCGCACTCGGTGGTGGAATCGGTCCGGTCGATCACGCGTGGAGATTTCGAGGGAGTGGCAGTTGACGAAGCAGCAGCCCCCGGTGGACGGGTACTGCGAGCAGTGCGGCTTCAACTACGACACGGGTGACCTGCAGGGCACGGTGACCCTGCTCATCCGGCAGGCGGCGGACTGCAGCATGGCTCTGACCAAGGCCGCGGCCGGTCCGGATCCGAACGTCGTACGGCTGCGACCGGAGCCTGACGTGTGGTCGGCGATCGAGTACGCCTGCCACGTGCGCGACGTACTCGAGACGCAGCGGCACCGGATCGCGCAGTGCCTGGCCGAGGACCGGCCGGTGTACGCGCCGATGGACCGGACCGGTCGGGTGAAGCAGCTCAAGTACGAGGACCAGGACCCGATGGAGGTGGCGGCCGCGCTGGTGCGGTTCGCCCGCGAGTTCGGTGCGGCCGCCCGGGTGCTGACCCCGCCACAGCTCGGCAAGCTCGGCCTCTACAACTACCCGGTGCGTGCGCCGCGCACGCTGGGCTGGATCATCCGGCACACCGCCCACGAGATCCAGCACCACCGGCTCGACCTCATCACCATCCTCGCGGAGGTCGAGCCCCCGATCGTCTCCAAGGCCAAGCCTGAACCACCTCCGGCAGTGGAGGAGACCACTACTGACTAGCGGCCCAGGTCGCTATGGAGGGCTCGCTGGTGAGGTGGTCGAGTGCCAGCGCTGCCGCACCGCGGAGCGGGCCGTCTGGTTGGTGCGTGGCTGACAGGACCGGCGGGGGAGAGCTGCGGTGGAAGGTCATCAGACCGGCTAGGTAGGCCTGCTCGAACGACGTCTCGGCGGCAGCGCGGAGTGGGATGGCCAGACCGCCCAGCGTGACCACGTCGGGGTCGTGTGCGTTGACCAGACCGGCGATGCCGGTGCCCAACGCCGTGACCACCTTGGCGACTGCCCGGGCCGCTGCACGGTCGGTGCGACGGAGCACAGCCTCCGCGTAGGCGTACGGATCGTCCGGTGCGGTCTCCTTGAGATGCCTGGCCAACGCGCGCCCATCAATGTCCAGGTCCCAGCAGCCGCGTGCACCACACGGGCAGGACCGGCTGCGATCCCCGAACGGGACATGCCCGTACTCACCGCCGGCGCCCGACGCCCCCTGCGCTGGTACGCCGTCGATGATCAGAGTGCCGCCAAGACCCACCTCGACGATGAGGTGCAACGCCGTACCGGCTCCCGCGGCAGCACCCGTGCGCGCTTCGGCCACACCGCTCAGGGTCGCGTCGTTGCCGGCGAGCAGAGGTACGCCGGTCCGAGCTGTGACGGTCTCGAGGTCGAGCTCGGCCCAGTCCAGCGTCGGCGCCTGCATCAAACGGTTGTCCCGGATGGTGCCCGGCGCCGCCAGGCTGACGACCCGCAACCGAGCACCGTATTGCCCGTGTGCCCGTTCTACCTCCTCCTGCAGGTTGCTGAGCACGACCTGGGAACGTCGGCTCCGATGCCGCCTGGACTGCTGCTCCAGGAACGACCCGTCGAGCGTGACCACAGCACTCCGCCAACTGCCCTGTCTCAGGTCCAGCGCGAGCGCCACGGGCCCTTGCGGGTGCGCCCGCAGTACCGTCGTCGGCCGTCCCCGCCCTTGGCTGGGCGCCGGAGCCTCGGTCAGCAGCCGTACATCGCGTAGCCGAGCGGTCACCTCGGTCGCCGAACTCGTGCTCAGCCGCAGCTCCCGCGCCACCGCGGCACGCGTGATCCCCGGCTGACGGCTCATCCGCACCAGTACGTCGGAAGCCGTCTGCCACTGTCCCCGGCGCACTGGAGTCATAGCATCCTTCTACCTTATGCTCGTGGGACGAGTTTAATTGGAGGGGTGATGGGGCTTCCCGACATCCGCGCGGTGCTGTTCGACATGGACGGCACCCTGGTCGACTCCGACGGAGCCGTCGACCGGACCTGGACGCTCTGGGCGCAGGAGTACGGCGTACGGCCGGCCGACGCACTGGCGATCGCTCACGGCAGTCCGTCCGAGGCGACGATCGCGCGGCTGCGACCCGATCTCGCGCCGGCGGAGGTGTCCGCGGCCGCGGCCCGGCTGCTGGATCTGGAGTGCGAGGACCTGACCGACGTCGTGCCTGCACCCGGTGCCCACGAGTTGATCGAGGTGCTGGAACGGCTCGGTCTGCCGTGGGCCGTCTTCACGAGTGCGTCCACCCGGCTGGCGAAGGTCCGCCTCGGAGCTACCGGGATCTCTCCGTCGATCCTGGTCACCGTCGACGACGTCAGCCGCGGCAAGCCGGATCCGGAGGGGTATCTGCGGGCCGCCGAGCTGGTCGGCGTGCCTGCTGAGCAGTGTCTGGTGGTCGAGGACACCGAGGTCGGTTTGGCTGCCGGCCGCGCGGCCGGTGCGGTCACGGCCGGCCTGAAGGGTACGACCGCCGACATCGAGCTGGCCGACTTGCACCGCCTCGTCGCGCTGTTCACCGCTCAAGTCGAATGAGCGCCGAGATCCCCGGAGCGCGCATCCGCCGTGATGAGGTCCAGATCGGAATCGGGCTCTCGTCGATGGGGTTCGTGCTGGCCGGACTGGGAGCCTGCATCGCGATCCTGGCGCGCGATCTGGACGAACCAACCAGTCGGTTGGCCCTGCTGTCGTCGGGTTTCGCGATCGGCCTCCTGATCGTCGCGCTGGTCGGTCCACGCCTGCTCCGCACCTGGCCGATCACCACCGTCCTCGCGCTCGGGTCAGTTGTCTGCTCCGCCGGCATAGTGCTCCTCGCACTGGCCCCGGTGTACGCCGTGGCGGTCGCTGGCGGACTGTGCATCGGCCTGGGCGGCGCCCTGCTCGTCCTGGTCGCCCCACTGATGCTGAACGGTCCCACGGCGGCTGCCCGTCTCAGCCGGGTCAATGCGGTCGCCAGCGGCACCGGCATCCTCGCCCCACTCGCCATTGGTGCGCTCGACTCACTGGGTCCCTCCGGCCGCCTCGCCATCCTGGCCGCTGTCCCACCCCTGCTCCTCCTGGCCGTCCTCACCTGGCGCACGGCCTCACCATCGCCTCCGGTCAGGGAGACGCCCGTACCTGTACTCATCGACTCGGCGCCGGCGGTCGGTCTCGGCAAGCGGTGGTCCGGACGCGGTCTCAAGGGACTCGTGCCTCGCAGGCTGGGGAGGGCGGTGGTTCTGGAGGTCGGTCGCGGCTGGCTGCGGATCGTGCTGGCCGTCGCGGTCGAGTTCTGCTTCGTGGTCTGGGCGGTGGCCCGCCTGGTCTCCACCGGGTTGCCGACAGCAACAGCTGCCCTGCTGGGAAGTGCCTTCCCCATCGGCATGGCGGTCGGCCGGGCGATCGGCCCGATCCAATGGCGGGCATGGTCTCCGGTCGTACCCAGTGGACTCCTGGCGATCGCCGGCACGTTGCTCGTCAGTCTGTTCGACTCGCCCGCGGCAGTGGCGCTCGGACTGGGAGTGGCCGGCTTCGGCATAGCGCCGCTCTACCCGGTCACCCTCGCCGCCCTGGTCGCGACACCCGGTCTCAGCCCCGCCCGCCTCGCAGCCGTCGGAGCCCTCGCCTCCGGCATCGCCATTCTGATCGCCCCGGCTCTGCTCGCCGTACTGGCTCGCGTCCTCGACCTCCGTACGGCGTACCTCGTCACCCTCCCGCTCCTCGCAACCCTCTTCGTCCTGAGCCGCGGGCCGAGACGCTCTCGGCGCCAGCGTGCGGCGACAAGGCTGCGGTCGGGTCACGTAGCATGACGGGCATGGAGTGTTTCGCCGCGGGACGTACTCGCCGCTGAAGGTCGACCCGTCGCAGCGCGAGCTGCGAGACGGGTCACGCGCGCCCGATTCCCTTCAGTGCGAGAGGCACACTTCATGTTCATTCGTTCGTACGTTGACTCTGACCTGCCCGGGCTCATCGAGTTCACGATCGAGACGTTCGGCCCGTTCTACGAGGACTCGTTCCGTCCGCTGGTCGGGGAGACGATCTTCGGCATCCAGCACGGCAACTGGCGCGACGACTACCACAAGCAGGTCGCCGGGCTGCATGATCCGGACCAGCACAAGTACGTCGCGATCGCCGAGGAGAGCGGCGTACTCGCCGGCTATGTGGCGTGGGCAGTCGAGCCCGATCGGCGGCATGGCGAGGTGACCATCCTCGCCGTCGCGGCTCAGCACCGCAGGGAGAACCTCGGCACCGCCCTGTGTGAGCACGCGTTCGACGGGATGCGAGGCCTGGGCGCGGAAGTCGTCGAGATCGGCACCGGCGGAGACGACTTCCACGCCCCCGCCCGTGCCCTCTACGAAAGCCTCGGCTGCGTCAAGCTCCCGGTCGCGGTCTACTACCGAACCCTCTAGGGGCGGGCGTACCGCCCGACCATCTTCACCAAGGTGTCCGGCGGAACGACCTTCACGTGCGGGTCGAGTCCGTCGACAACAGTCAGCACGTTGTCGACGGACTTGCTCCACGCGTGCCAGACGACCACCGAGTAGCCGGCCGTGGAGTGCGGGTTTCGCGTGGCCGCGTTGAGTTCGGCTGTCACCGAGGCCTCGTCGGCGCCGTCGAGCCCGTCCCAGAGCATCGTGCGGGCGGAGATGACCGGCTTGCCCTCGGACCAGACGACCTTGCCCTTCAGGCCGTCGTAGCGGGAGTACTCGAGGTAGATCAAGCCGTCGATCTCACGGCGCTTGAGGTACGACGACCACAGGCTGGTGTTCTCGAACGCGTCGAAGTCGATGATCTGTGCGACGGACAGATCTGCGCGGCCCATCGCCTCGGCCAGGGAAGCGGTGTGCTTGTCCAGTGCGGCAGCGGGGTAGCGGCTCGGGTACATGTAGCCGCCGCCCGACGGACCCACGACCCAGCGGTCCTTGCGCGACTGGTCGTAGTACCAGCGCATCACCGAGGGAGCGAGATCGATCAGCGACGGCGAGATGCCCCAGCCCAGGTCGACCTCCCCGCGCCGAGGACTCCCGAACCACCGCGGGTCGGTGGGGAAGTCCCCGAGCATCCACTGAATGTTGTCCCCATCGGTGATCAGGAAGGTCACGTAGTGGGCATTCGGGTCCGGTTCGAGGGCCCTCCCCCCACCCCCTCCGCTCTGCCTCAAGCGGTCTTCCCGGATGCCCGACAGCACTGACAGGTTGCGGGCGTGGTCGGCGGGCAACGCTTTGACGCCGGCTGCCGAGTTCACGCCGATGAAGGCGTCTTCGCCGTTCGACGCGTCGCCCCAGCCGATCACGGTGGCGTCGTCGTCGAGCGCGTCGACCACCTCGGCCCGGAAGTCCGAGTTGCCGTCGAAGAAGGCGAGCGTCCCGGCCATCGTCACGTAGTCCCGCAGTCGCTCCGGCCAGTCTCCCTTCTGCTCGATCGCGACGTCGTGCCGCAACCGTGGCCAGTAGTTGTCCAGCACCCAGCGGTCGTCCTTGTCCCGCACGTCCAGCACCTTGCGCAGTCCGTGCTGGATGGCGAGCGCCTCCAGGCTCTCCTCGACGGCCACCGCACCGGTCAGTCCGGAGAGCGTGGTCGCGACGTTGACCGACGGGGTGCCCGTTCGGAAGAGAACATATCCGTCGATGCCGGACCGGGTGACGGTTGTCCACAGGTCCCCGGGACGCGTGCGAACGCCGTACCGGGAGACGAGATCGTCCAGCCAGAGCTGGTAGCCCAGCGACGGGATGTTCAGGTACAGCGACTCGCCGCCGCGGCGGGCCAGCAGCCCCTGCAGCGTGGTCGCGAGCGTCCGCTCAGCGGGACTCAGCGAGTCCTCGGTCAGCACGTTCACGAGCCGCGGCCGCTGCCCCTTGGGGTACGCCGAAGCAGCGGACGCAGCAGCGAAGGAAGGCACAGCGACTGACGGAGCAAGGGACGCCAGGCCCAACCCCGCGGTCAGGCCGAGGGCGTGCCGGCGGGTGAGACGTCGTCGATCGGACATGCGGTGCCTCCAGGGAGCGGCTGGTGGACTGTCCTACGTTGTCATCTGCCCCGAGACCATGCCACAAGCCGTCACCGCCTCACAAGAGGTCAGCCCGGAATCGGCAACCCGTAACGGCGCAGCAGCCCCACCAACGTGTCCACCCCGGTCGACAGGTCGTACACCTCGGCATGCAGCCCGACGCTCGCTGCCCCCGCCACATTGGCTTCGTTGTCGTCGATGAACAGTACCGACGACGCCGGTACGTCGATCGCGGCCAGGATCGCCCGGAAGTACGCCGGATCCGGCTTGGCCAGCCCCAGGTCGCACGAGTAGAAGCTCTGGTCGAACCACTCGCCGTACCCGCGCTCGTCGTGCATGAGCGACCGCCGGTACGCCTGCTGGTTGGTCGCGAGGTGGCACCCGATCCCGGCGGCGCGCAGCTCCTGGATCAACGACACCACGGCCGGCTCCGCTTCGAACCAGTGCCACGGCTCGAGCGCCTCCTCCACCGTCGCGGTGGAGTTCCAGCGCTGCAGGACCTCGGCGAGTGCGTCCCGGAAGTCGACCTTGCCGACCAGGCTGGGCTTCTCCGCGGCCATCAGCTCGGCCAGAAAGGTCTCGCTGTCGGCGGGGACGAGGGAGTTCAGGCGGGCGAACCAGTCCTGGCTGGGGCGCTGGAGCACGCCGTCGGCGTCGAACAGGACGGCGGTGACAGAGGTCGTCGGCATGAATCCATCCTGTCAGCTCGGGGCCTTGACCGGTTCAGCTGGTATGCGCTTACCTTGTGGCTACGTAAACATATCTGGACACCTTCCGGCGAAAAACAACAGAAAGCGCCAGGTGAGGCGTATGAGTCTGAGCAGAAGGAAGTTCCTCGCGTTCGGTGCCGGCGCCGCGGCCGCGAGCACCGGTCTGAGCGGATGTGGCTCCCGAAGTTCGCTCGGCGGATCGGACGAGCTGAGCATGTGGACCTGGGTCGGATCGGTGAACGACGACCTGATCGGCCAGGCGGAGAAGGCGATCCCCGGGCACGACGGGCTGCGGCTGTCGATGACCCGGATCGGCAGCAACTACAAGACCAAGGTGCTGACCTCGCTGGCCGGCAAGTCGCTGGTCCCCGACATTGTCGCGATCAACGACGACGTGGCGACGTACTTCCCGAACGCCGACCAGTTCCACGACCTGTTCGAACTCGGCGCCAAGGAGCGCGAGAGCGAGTTCCTGCCCTGGAAATGGAAGCTCGGCGTCACGCCGGACAACAAGATGATGGCCTACCCGATGGACACCGGTCCGACGGCGCTGTTCTACCGCTCCGACGTCTTCAGCAAGGCCGGCATCGACATCGACCCCGCCGCGGTCGCCGGGCTCGCGCCGGACTGGGACACCTACATCGCGCTCGGCAAGAAGGTGAAGCAGGCCGTCCCCGGCTCGTCGATCACCGACAACATCAACAGCATCTTCAGCTACCGGATGGCGCAGCAGCCGAAGCGGTACATGACCGTGGACGGGCAGTACATCGGCGACCAGGACCACGTCCGGGAGGCGTTCGACCTCGCCATCCGCGTGGTCAAGGAAGGGCTGTCCGCCAACGCGCAGGACGGTTCGACCGACGCGGACGCGGTCGTGACGAACGGCAAGCTGGTCGCCTTCAACGCCGCCGTCTGGTGGGCCCAGCTCGGCCCGAAGAACGCGGCGCCTAAGACCAAGGGACTCTGGCGGGTGACGGCGGCTCCTGGTGGCGCCGGCAACCGCGGCGGGTCCTTCCTGGGCATCACGAAGTACTGCAAGAACCCCGAGGCCGCGTTCGCGTTCATCAGCTGGCTGGAGTCGGCGAAGAACCAGGCGCAGGCGTTCCTGGACCCGGTGCTGTTCCCGTCCACGCCGGCCAGCTACACCGACTCCCGGCTGGCCGCGCCGGATCCGTTCTTCGGCGGTCAGAAGATCGTCGAGGTGTTCGCGGAGTCGGCGACGAAGTACCCCGGCGCCTACTTCTCGCCGTACGACTCGATCATCGGTGCGCCGATCAGCGCCGAACTCGTGAACGTCGAAGTCGCCGGCAAGTCACCGGACCAGGCCTGGAACGACGCACAGCACCAAGTCGAGCGTGAACTGACCCGGGCGGGGGCGATCTGAGATGACTGCCACCAAAACGCTTCCCGCGACCGTCCGCAACACCGACACCACTACCGCCAAGCCGCCGGGCAAGTACCGCCAGGCGTTCCCGCAGTACGCCGCCGTCGCGCCGTTCTTCATCCTGTTCGCCATCTTCGGCGCCTTCCCGGTGCTGTTCTCGATCTGGATCTCGTTCCACGACTGGGACGGCATCGGGTCGATGACCTGGGTCGGCCTGCAGCAGTACAGCTACCTGCTCGGCGATCCGAAGTTCTGGCAGGCGATCGGCAACACACTGATCATCTGGGTGCTGTCGACCGTGCCGATGTTGCTGATCGCGCTCGTGATCGCCAACGCGTTGCACAACGCCACCCGGTTCCGCAGCTTCTACCGCATCGCCTACTTCATCCCCAACGTCACCTCGGTGGTCGCGGTCACCCTGGTGTTCGGATCGATCTTCAGCAACAACTTCGGCCTGCTGAACGCGTTCCTGCAGTCGGTCGGCCTGGGCAAGGTCGAATGGCTGACCCAGCCGTGGGGGATCAAGATCGCGATCGCCACCATCGTCACCTGGCGATGGGTCGGCTACAACGCGATCATCTTCCTGGCCGGCCTGCAGGCGATCTCGGCCGACGTGTACGAGGCGGCCAAGGTCGACGGCGCCAGCTCGCGCCAGGTTTTCTGGCGGATCACAGTGCCGATGCTGCGGCCGGTGATCCTGTTCACCGCGGTCACCTCGACCATCGGCGGACTGCAGATCTTCACCGAATCCCGGGTTCTGTTCGGTGACACCAACAACATCGGCGGCCCCGGCAACGCCGGTATGACGATCGTGTCCTACCTGTACCAGAGCGCGTTCATCAACAACCAGTTCGGGTACGGCGCCGCGATCGGCTGGGCGCTGTTCATCCTCATCGTGCTGTTCTCGATCATCAACTGGCGACTGATCGGCGGCCGGGACAACGAGCGGATCGCCCGTCGCGCCGCCCGCCGGGCCGAACGCAACATCGCCGCCCAGAAGGCCGCCCGGCAGGACGCACAGCAGGAGGAAGCGCAGCAGACCACGAAGGAGGCCGCCGATGTCCATTGAGCGCATCCGCACCACGATCGGGCACATCGTTTTGATGCTCGGCGTCGTGGTCTCGATCTTCCCGTTCTACTGGATGCTGGTGATGGCCTCGAACACCACACCGGACATCTTCAGCTACCCGCCGAAGCTGCTGATCGGCTCCCACCTGTTCGAGAACATGGGCAAGGTGCTCGACAACATCGACTTCTTCGGAGCGATGCTGCTCACCCTGATCGCCTCCCTCGGCGTCACCGTCCTGATCCTGTTCTTCGACTCGCTGGCGGCGTTCGCGTTCGCGAAGTACGAGTTCCCGGGCCGCAACCTGCTCTTCGCGGTGCTGCTGGCAACCTTCATGATCCCGACCCAGCTGTCGCTGGTGCCGCAGTTCGTCACACTCGCGGAGTTCGGCTGGATCGGGTCACTGAAGGCACTCATCATCCCGGGCGCGGCGAACGCGTTCGGCATCTTCTGGATGCGCCAGTACGCCGCCGGTGCGATCCCGGACGAACTCATCTCGGCCGCCAAGGTCGACGGGGCCGGCTTCTTCCGGCAGTACCTGACCGTCGGCCTGCCGGTCCTGCGGCCCGGCCTCGCGTTCCTCGGCATCTTCACCTTCATCAACGTCTGGAACGACTACCTGTGGCCGCTGATCGTGATGACCGACCCGAACCGGCTCACCCTGCAGGTCGCCCTGGACCAGCTCAACGGCATCTACGGCACCGACTACTCCATGGTCATGGCCGGCGCCCTGATGAGCGTCATACCGTTGATCGGGGTCTTCCTGATCGGCGGCCGGCACTTCATCTCCGACCTGGCCGCCGGCGCCATGAAATTCTGATCCACACCGACAACGAAAACGGGACACCTCTTGACTGACACCAAGCTCCGCTGGGGCATCCTCGGCACCGGGAACATCGCGTCCCGGTTCGCCAGCCAGGTGCCGACCTCGCCGACGAACGCGGTCGTCGCGGTCGGCAGCCGGTCGATCGACTCCGCCAACGCCTTCGCCGACAAGTGGGACATCGCCAACCGGCACGCGTCGTACGACGACCTGCTCGCCGACGAGACCGTGGACGCGGTGTACATCGCGACGCCGCACCCGATGCACGTCGAGTGGGCGATCAAGGCCGCCGAGGCCGGCAAGCACGTGCTGTGCGAGAAGCCGCTGGCCATCAACAAGGCCTGGGCCGAGGCGATGATCGAGGCCGCGGTACGCAACGACGTCTTCCTGATGGAGGCGTACATGTACCGCTGCCTGCCGCAGACCAAGCTGATCGCCCAGCTGGTCCGCGACGGCGAGCTCGGCACCGTCCACCAGATCCAGGCGACGTTCGCGTTCGCGTCGTCGTTCCGGCCGGAGTCGCGGATCTTCGCCGACGAGCTGGCCGGTGGCGGCATTCTCGACGTCGGCGGCTACCCGGTCTCGATGGCCCGGCTGATCGCGGGCGCGGCGACCGGTCAGCCGTTCGCCGACCCGGCCGCGGTGACCGCGGTCGGCACGGTCGGCGAAACAGGCGCCGACGAATGGACCGTGGCGACGCTGTTCTTCGACGGCGGTGTGACCGCGCAGGTGAGCACCGGCGTGCGGCTCCGGGACCAGAACCAGGTCCGCATCTTCGGCAGCAAGGGCTACCTGGTGGTCGAGGACCCGTGGTTCGGTGGCGACGGCAAGCCGACCCACGTCACCCTGCACAAGGTGGGGGAGGAGCCGCGGGACATCTCCGCGGACGCGGCGCTCATCTACGCCGCCGAGGCCGAGGCGGTCGCGCGGGCGATCGAGCAACGGCAGGCACCGGAGATGAGCTGGGCCGACACCCTCGGCAACCTGACCGTCCAGGACGCGTGGCGGGCGGCGATCGGGCAGCAGTACGCGAGCGAGCGGGACGACGCCAAGATCCCGACCGCCACCGGCCGCCCGCTGGCCAAGCGCGCCGACGCCCCGATGATCTACGGCAAGGTGCCCGGGCTCGACAAGCCGGTCTCCCGGCTCGTGATGGGCGTCGACAACCAGCAGACGCTCACCCACGCCGCGGTGGTCTTCGACGACTTCGTCGAGCGTGGCGGGACGACGTTCGACACCGCCTACATCTACGGCGGCGGCCGCGGCGAGAAGCTGCTCGGTCAGTGGATCACGTCCCGCGGCAACCGCGACGAGATCGTTGTCATTGGCAAGGGTGCGCACACGCCGCACTGCGATCCGGAGTCGATCACCCGGCAGCTGCACGAGAGCCTCGAGCGGCTGCAGACCGACCACGTCGACCTCTACATGATGCACCGCGACAACGAGGAGATTCCGGTCTCGGAGTTCGTCGACGTCCTCGACGAGCACTTCAAGGCCGGCCGGATCAAGGCGTACGGCGGCTCCAACTGGTCGCTGCCGCGGTTCGACGAGGCCAACGCGTACGCCGAGGCCAACGGCAAGCAGCCGTTCACGCTGCTCAGCAACCACCTCAGCCTCGCGCGGGCGTACGACGTACCGTGGAAGGGCTGCCGGCACGTCTCCGACGACGAGTCGCAGGCGTGGCTGCGGGAGCGGCAGGTCGCGCTGTTCCCGTGGTCGAGCCAGGCGCGCGGGTTCTTCACCGGGCGGGCGAAGCCGGAGGATCGGTCGGACGAGGAACTGGTGCGCTGTTTCTACTCCGACGAGAACTTCCGTAGGCTCGACCGGGCGCGGGAGCTGGCGGCTGCCAAGGGAGTCGAGCCGACGGCGATCGCGCTGGCCTGGCTGCTGCACCAGCCGTACCCGGTGTTCCCGCTGATCGGGCCGCGGCACGTCAGCGAGACCCGGACCTCGACACCGGGGCTGTCGGTCACCCTCACGGACGAGGAAGTGGCCTACCTCACTGCCTGATCGGCGAGTGTGGACCGAATTGGTCGTGCGTCAGGCCGCATGTAACATGGTCTGTCGGTGTCACGACCCTGAACACGGAGAATCATGTCTAAGAAGTGCGATGTCTGCGGCAAGCAGCCGACGTTCGGCAACAACGTTGCCCGCCTGGGTAAGGGCGCGATGATCCGTCGGGTCAAGGCTCGTACGCCGCGGCGGTTCAACCCCAACATCCAGCCGGTCCGGGCGCTCATCAAGGGCACCCCGACCCGCCTGAAGGTCTGCACGTCCTGCATCAAGGCCGGCAAGGTCCAGCGCGTCGTCGGCTGACCCCAGCTTTCTCCGTTGTAGGGCCTGAAACAGGCGCCCGGGATCACCCGGGCGCCTCTTTCGCGTCTTCTCAGACCTTGCGGGCCACGACGGTGATCTCGTTGCGGTTGTGGTGCAGTTGCCGGGCGTGCAGTACGTCGTACTGCCGGCGCAGGACGTCGATACCGCGCCGGACGCCGTCGAGCGGGTTCTTCCCGCCGCCCTTCAGCGTGACGATCGCGAGTCCGCCGCGGCGCAGGTGCGCCGCCGCGTCGACCATCATCCGGGCGCTCATCACCTGATCCATCCGCATGTCGTTCACCACCACGTCGAACCGCACCCGGTTCTCCGCGAAGAACCGCCCGGCCGTCGTGGCCGCGTGATGGATCCCGCGGTCACGCTGCAGCCGCTGATCCAGCGAGCCGGGGTCCACCGACCACACCTCCTGCCCGTGCTGCCGCAGGATCCGCGTCCACCCGCCCGGCGACGCGCCCAGGTCGACCGCCTTCCCACCCGGCGGAAGCTCCAGCCCGAAGGTCGCGATCGCCTCCTCCAACTTGAACTCCGACCGCGACACCCGCTCCTCACCCCGAGCCAACCGCATCCGCCCACCCGGCCAGTCCGACAGGCTGTCCACGAGCCGGTTGAGGCCGAGCAGGATGCTTCGCCGGCCGACGAAGCAGGACACGACCACGTCCTGGCCGGAGCGGGTCACGGTCACTCCGCGCTCGGTGAGGGCCTGCTCGAGCCGGTGGTAGTACGACCCGCCGGTGCCTGCGCCGTCGGTCCAGGCCTGCACCGCGAGCGCTTTCGGGTAGTCGGGCAGGGCGCTGAGCACGAGCTCGGCCAGCTCGTAGTCCGGGGGCAGCTCGTCGAAGCCGGCGATCTCGGTGGTCAGATGCCGGACGAAGACGATCCGCCCGGCATCGCACGCAGCCGCGAGCTCGCTCACCGGCGGGCCGCCGTCGACGACGCGGCCGAGGTCGCCGCTGACCCGCTCGACCCGCACGTCCCGGCCGAACTCGGCCCGGATCTCCCGCACCGCCCACTCGTAACTGTCGGCAGCCACCGAGAACAACACACTCACCCCCGAACCCTAGCCGTCTGTCCGCGTGCAGAACGACAGGACGTAGACACCTACGTAGATGCCCTCGCACGCCTGACGAGGTGGCGCCGGGAGCCCCGATGGCGGGACACCTCCTGTCCTTCTGTACGCGCGGGCCCGTGTCGCTAGGGTTTGGGCGTGGAGGAACTGACGGTCGAGGTGTTGCGGGCCTGGGCTCGGACGGCGTTGGTCGAGTTGGGACGGGCGCGGACCGAGATCGACGAGCTGAACGTGTACCCGGTGCCGGACGGCGACACGGGCACGAACCTCTACCTGACCTGGGAGGCCGCCTGCGACGCGCTGCCCGCCGGAGAGCTGACCTTCGCCGAAGCCATCCAGGCGTTCGGTCGCGGCGCGTTGCTCGGCGCCCGAGGCAACTCCGGCGTCATCACCTCCCAGCTGATCCGCGCCTGCGGCCTCCGCCTCGCCGAGAACCTCCCGCGTGACCAGGCCGCCGATGACAACGCCGTACTGGCCGACCCCCGGATGAGCGAGCCGGCCGCGTTCGCGGATGCCCTGCAGTACGCCGCCGATGCCGCCTACGGTGCGGTCGCGCAACCGGTCGAGGGGACCATGCTGACCGTGGCCCGGGCTGCGGCGACCGGAGCGATCACGGCCGCGAACGACGGGAAGAGCCTGGCGGACGTCTGCCTGGCCGCCGTCGCATCCGCCCGGCAGGCGCTCACCAGGACGACCGAGCAGCTCGACGTACTGCGGCGTGCGGGCGTCGTGGATGCCGGGGGAGCTGGCCTCGTGGTGATCCTCGGTGCGATGGAGTCGGTGCTCACCGGGCGGATCGTCCGGGTCGAGGTACCGGCCCGGGTCGAGCCTCAAGGTGAGAACGCCGAGAGCCAGGACGGGCCGGCGTACGAGGTGATGTACCTGCTGGACGCACCGGACGACAAGGTCGCCGACTTCCGGCAGACCCTGGCCGGTCTCGGCGACTCGGTCGTCGTGGTCGGCGGTGACGGGTTGTGGAACGTCCACGTCCACACCGACGACGTGGGCGCCGCGATCGAGCACGGCATCGACATCGGTCGGCCGCACCGGATCCGGGTCACCCACTTCGCCGACCAGGCCCACCACGAACCGCCGCCGGGCCGCGCGGTGATCGCGGTCGTCGCCGGTGACGGGCTCGCGGACCTGTTCACCGAGGCCGGGGCGCAGGTCATCATCGGCGGTCCGGGACGGCGGTGCTCGACCGGGGAACTGCTGCGCGCGATGGAGAAGTCGAAGGCGCCCGAGATCGTGCTGCTGCCCAACGACAGCGACTCGCTCGCGGTCGCCGAGGCCGCCGCGACCGCGGCCCGCCAGGACGGGATCCGGGTCGCCGTGATCCCGACCCGGGCCCAGGTCCAGGGGCTGGCGGCGATCGCCGTCCACGACCCCGACCGCAGCTTCGACGACGACGTCGTACACCTCTCGGCGGCGGCCGGGCAGACCCGCCACGGCGCCGTCACGATCGCGGTGAAGGACGCGTGGACGATGGCCGGTATGTGCCGGGTCGGCGACGCGCTGGGCGTGGTCGACGGCGATTTCGCGCTGATCACCGAGGATCTGGAGGAGGCGGCGTTCGCCGTGGTCGACCGGCTGCTCGGCGGCGGAGGCGAGCTGCTCACCATCGTCACCGGCCGGGACGCGGACCCCGCTCTGGCGGCGGCGCTGGAGCGGCACGTGCGGCGGAACCGCAAAGATGTCGACGTCGTGGTGTACGACGGAGGGCAGGACAGGTACCCGCTGCTGATCGGGGTGGAATGACAACGGATATGGACAGGAAGGTCCGCGACTTCCTCGGTGCCAGGACGGCGAAGATCTTCGCGGACGTACTCGCCATCGAGACCGTCGGCGACCTGCTGCGGCACTACCCGCGCCGGTACCTGAAGAAGGGTGAGCTGACCCCCTTCGACGAGCTCGAGGTGGGTGACCAGGCGACCGTCAACGGCCGGGTCAAGAAGGTCACCGTGCGGTCGCTGGACACCAAGGCCGAGATCCCGCTCACCGACGTACAGAAGTGGGCCCGGCGCAAGACCCTGACCAAGGTCGTGGTCACCGACGGACGGCGCGACCTGGAGCTGGCCTTCTTCAACCAGCCCTGGCTGGCGACCAAGCTGACGCCGGGGACGGCCGCCCTGTTCTGGGGCGAGGTGACGATGTTCCGCGACATCATGCAGCTGAAGAGCCCGGGCACCGAGATCCTCGACGAGGAGGACTTGTCCGAGGCCGAGATCGAACGCCGGGCCCGGCCGTTCCGGCCGCTCTACCCGGCCACCGCGAAGTTGCCGACCGCAACGATCGAGCGAAGCGTGAAGATCGTCCTGGACAGCCTGGACGAGAATCTCGACGACCCGGTCCCGGAGCTGATCCTGCGCAAGGAGAAGCTGCTCAGCCTGCGCGAGGCCCTGCAGAAGGTGCATCTGCCGGACGCCGAGAAGGACATCCGCGACGCGCAGCACCGGTTCCGGTTCGAGGAAGCCCTGGTGATGCAGACGATCCTGGCCCAGCGCCGGGCCGTCACCGACGCGCTGAACGCGATCCCGCGGCCGCGGACCGAGGGCGGGATGCTGGACGAGTTCGACCAGCGGCTGCCGTTCGAGCTCACCGCCGGCCAGGCCGAGGTCGGCGAGGAGATCTTCGCCGACCTGGCCCGGCCGCACCCGATGCACCGGCTGCTCCAGGGCGAGGTCGGCTCCGGCAAGACCGTGGTCGCGCTACGGGCGATGTTGTCCGTGGTCGACTCCGGCGGTCAGGCCGTGCTGCTGGCTCCGACCGAGGTGCTCGCCACCCAGCACCACAAGACACTGACCAAGATGCTCGGCGATCTGGCCGAGGAGGGCATGCTCGGCGGCGCGGAGCGGGCCACCCGGGTGGGGTTGCTCACCGGTTCCCTGGGCGCGGCGGCCCGTCGTGCGGCGATGCTCGACGCGGCCAGTGGCGCCGCGGGGATCGTGGTCGGGACGCACGCGCTGCTCGAGGACAAGGTGCAGTTCGCCGATCTCGGGCTCGTGGTGGTCGACGAGCAGCACCGGTTCGGGGTCGAGCAACGGGCGGCGCTGAGTCAGAAGTCCGGCGAGAACACTCCGCACGTGCTGGTGATGACGGCGACACCCATCCCGCGGACCGTGGCGATGACGGTGTTCGGCGACCTCTCCGTCTCGACGCTGACCGAGCTCCCGGCCGGACGCTCGCCGATCCAGTCGTCCGTGGTCCCGGCGAAGGAGAAGCCGGACTGGCTGCAGCGGGCCTGGGCCCGGGTCCGCGAGGAGGTCGGCAAGGGCCATCAGGCGTACGTGGTGTGCCCGCGGATCGGTGACGACGTGAAGAACGCGGCCGACGAGGAAGGTGAGTTCGTCGCCGGCGAGGAGGACAAGGGCGGCGGGAAGAAGCAGCAGGCGCGGCCGCCGATCTCGGTCCTGCAGGTGGCCGAGGCGCTGGCCGAGATCCTGCACGACCTGCGGGTGGAGATCCTGCACGGCCGGCTGCCGGCCGAGGAGAAGGACGCGGTGATGTCGCGGTTCGCGGCCGGTGAGGTCGACGTACTGATCGCGACCACGGTGATCGAGGTCGGCGTCGACGTACCGAACGCGTCGACGATGGTGATCATGGACGCCGACCGGTTCGGCATCTCCCAGCTGCACCAGCTGCGCGGCCGAGTAGGTCGGGGCAGGGTGCCGGGGCTGTGCCTGCTGGTGACGGATCTGTGGGCGGGCTCGAAGTCGTACGGGCGTCTGGAGGCGGTCGCATCGACGACGGACGGGTTCGAGCTGTCGCGGATCGACCTCGAGACCCGGCGTGAGGGTGACGTGCTGGGAGTTGCGCAGTCGGGTCGGCGGAGCAGTCTGAAGCTGCTGAGCGTGCTGCGGGACGAGGACATCATCCTCGCCGCCCGGCACGTGGCGAACTCGATCGTCTCGGTCGACGCCGAACTGGCCGAGTACCCGGCGCTCCGGTCGTTCGTGCGGAGCGCGCTGGAGTCGGAGACGACCGAGTACCTGGAGAAGACGTGAGCCGGATCGTCGGGGGAGCGGCCGGCGGGCGGCGGATCGCCGTTCCTCCGGGGAGCGGTACGCGGCCGACCGCAGACCGGGTCCGGGAGGCGCTGTTCTCGTCGCTGGAGTCCGAGTTCGGCAGCCTTCACGGGCTCGCGGTGCTCGACCTGTACGCCGGATCGGGCGCGATCGGACTCGAGGCGCTGTCCCGGGGAGCGGTGCGCGCGGTCCTGGTGGAGTCGGACCGGAGGGCGGCCGAGGTGATCGCGGCCAACATCAAGGCCGTGGGCCTGCCCGGCGCGACCGTGCTGACCCGTCCGGTGGAGAAGGTGACGGCGGGGGAGAGCCCCGCGGTCTTCGACCTGGTGTTCGCGGACCCGCCGTACAAGCTGGAGACGGAGGAGTTGCAGGACGTGCTGACCGGCCTGGCCGCGAACGGGTGGCTGGCCGACGACGCGGTCGTCGTGGTCGAGCGCGGCAAGCGGGAGCCGTGGGAGTGGCCGGAAGGTTTCGCCGCGCTGCGGGACCGCAAGTACGGCGAGGCCCGGCTTTGGTACGGTCACCGCCATGAGTAGGGCGGTCTTCCCCGGCACCTTCGACCCGCCGACGATCGGGCATCTGGACATTGTCACCCGGGCGGCCGCCGCTTTCGACGAGGTGATCGTCGCGGCCGGCGTGAACCAGTCCAAGAACCGGCTGTTCAGCCCCGACGAGCGGGTGGAGATGCTGACCGAGCTCGCCGCGCCGTTCGCCAACGTGCGGATCGGGACCTTCGAGGGGCTGCTGGTCGACTACTGCCGGGCCGAGGACGCCGGCGTGATCGTGAAGGGCCTGCGGTCGGCGGCCGACTACGACTACGAACTGCAGATGGCCCAGCTCAACCGCGCGATGACCGGGGTCGACACGCTGTTCATGCCGACCCGGGCGGAGAACGCTTTCATCTCCTCCAGCTGGGTCAAGGAGATCGCCCGCCTGGGCGGGGACGTGAGCTCCTTCGTGACGCCGGCTGTTCACTCCCGGTTACTGGCGAAGTTGTAGATGTACCCCGAATTGGGCGACTGGCCGCGGAGTTGGTAATCTAGACAACCGGTCTCGACGAGACCGAGATTTTGCCTTGCCCACGCCTGAGAGGAATGTCCTGAGCGTCTTGGACCCGCGGTCCCCACTCGTGATCGACACGCACGAGCTGACACGCCGCGCCGGGTCCCAGCGCGAGGTCACCTTCACGGCACCGGCTCCGGCGGATCTCGGAATCGACGTGATCGGCGTCCCCGAGGGCGACCCGATCCAGTTCGATCTACGGCTGGAATCGGTCGTCGAAGGGGTCCTCGTCACCGGGACGGCCCGCGGCCGACTGGTCGGGGAGTGCGCGCGGTGCCTGGTCGATATCGAGGACGAGTTCCTCGCTGACGTCCAGGAGCTGTACGTCTACCCGGAAAGCGAAGCCGAACCCGACGAGGCCAGCCGGATGGAGGGCGATCTGATCGACCTCGAGCCGGTGCTGAGGGACCAGGTGGTGCTCGCGCTGCCGTTCCAGCCCTTGTGTACGGACGACTGTCCGGGCCTGTGCCCCGAGTGTGGGGTACGCCTGGCGGACGAGCCCGGCCACAAGCACGAGGACGGTACCGACCCACGCTGGGCAGCCCTCGGCGGACTGCTCCAGAACGACCAGCACGACAACTAGATACCGAATACACGTCAGCCAGCCGGCCGGGTCCACAAGCCCCCGGCCGAACCGAGGAGTCATAACCGTGGCCGTTCCGAAGCGGAAGATGTCGCGCAGCAACACCCGCAACCGCCGGGCCCAGTGGAAGACCACTGCCCCGTCGCTGGTCACCTGCGTGAACCCCGCCTGCCGCGCGAAGCACCTGCAGCACACCGTTTGCCCCACCTGCGGCCAGTACGGCGCCAAGGGCGAGCGCCGCCAGGTCGTCGAGAGCTAAGCGACACCTCACCCAGTGAATTCGGTCAACGAGACGGGGCTCTACGCCGAGCTGAACCAGCGGCTCGGCGTATCGCTGGCTGACGAACTACTGGAGCACGCCTTCACCCACCGCTCGTACGCGTACGAGAACGGCGGGCTGCCGACGAACGAGCGGCTGGAGTTCCTCGGGGACTCCGTGCTCGGCGTCATCGTCACGGAGTCGCTGTTCCGCAATCACCCGGACCTGTCCGAGGGCAGGCTGGCCAAGCTGCGCGCCGCGGTGGTGAACATGCGCGCGCTCGCGGGTGTCGCCCGCGACCTCAAGCTGGGCAAGTACCTGCGGCTCGGCCGCGGCGAGGAAGCGACCGGAGGCCGGGACAAGTCGTCGATCCTGGCCGACTGTGTCGAGGCACTGATCGGTGCCGTCTACCTGGATCGCGGCTTCGAGACCGCCGGACAGGTCGTGCACAGGCTGTTCGACGACCTGATGGAGTCCTCGGCCCGGCTCGGCGCCGGCCTGGACTGGAAGACCTCGCTGCAGGAACTGGTCGCGCAACTGGGCGTCGGCGTGCCGGAGTACGTGATCGCCGAGTCCGGACCGGACCACGCCAAGACGTTCGAGGCTCGGGTCCGGATCGGTTCCGACACGTACGGTCACGGCATCGGCCGGAGCAAGAAGGAAGCCGAGCAGCAGGCCGCGGAGACCGCCTGGAAGGCGCTCCGGGCCGCCCACCCCGACAGCACCGACCCCTCCCAGCAGCCCTGAGGTGCCTGAGCTTCCTGAGGTAGAGGTCGTACGCCGGGGTCTGGCGGAGTTCACCACCGGCCGGACCATCGACGCGGTCGAGGTCCTGCATCCCCGCCCGGTACGGCGTCACGCCGCCGGGCCGGACGATTTCGTCGCCCGGCTGAAGGGGCAGGTGTTCGCCGAGCCGGCCCGGCGCGGGAAATACCTGTGGCTCCCGCTGGAGTCCGGGGACGCGGTGCTGACCCATCTCGGGATGAGCGGGCAGTTCCGGGTGCAGCCGGTCGGCGCGCCGGACGAGTCCCATCTGCGGGTCCGGTTCCGGTTCGCCGACGACGGCGGAGAGGTCCGGTTTGTGGACCAGCGGATGTTCGGTGGTCTGTCCTATTCCGAGGGTGGTGCGGAACTGCCGCCGGAAATCGCGCACATCGCCCGCGACCCGTTCGATCCTCTGTTCGATCCGGACGTCTTCGTGGCCGCGGTCCGGCGCCGCAAGACCGGCCTCAAACGGGCCTTGCTGGACCAGACCGTCATCAGCGGAGTGGGCAATATCTACGCAGATGAAGCGTTGTGGCGGTCAAAAATGCACTACGCCCGGGCGACGGAAACGCTGAAACCCTTACAAATAAGGGAGATCCTGCGTCACGCCCATGAGGTGATGGCGGAGGCGCTGACCGTCGGCGGGACCAGCTTCGATGCCCTGTATGTCAACGTGAACGGGGAATCCGGGTACTTCGAGCGTGGCCTGAACGTCTACGGACAAGAGGGTTCGCCGTGTCCGCGCGACGGGCGGCCGATCCGTCGCGAGCCGTTCATGAACCGTTCGTCGTACCGGTGCCCGAAATGTCAGCCGATCCCTCGCCATGTCCGCTGGTGAGCGAGGTATCGTTAATAAACGTGGCCCAGGTTGACCGTCGGCCCCGCCGGTGTCACCCTGAAAGACGGCACACATTTTCAGCGCTCCACGTCGTGACCCCAGGAGCGCACCCGGCCAGAACCCTTCCGGAGGACAGCACAATGGCCAAGGCTCTTCTAGGGCACCTTGGAGGCACTGACCCGCGCATGCTCGAGCAGGTTCGTCTGCTCAACAGGCGTGTCGCCGATCTGGAGGCGCACGTGATGCGCCTGCAGGCAGAGAACGACCACCTCGTCGCACAGGTCCACGAGGGCCGGCTGCTTACCGTCGACGAGGCTCTGCGCGCCCCCGCTTCGGTCTGAGGACCCGAGCCGCGACAACGAGAGTTCCATCTCTACCGTCCGCACTACCCACGGCGGTGGCCCCCGTCCGGGCCCCCGCCGGTTGTCTGTTCACCGAATGTTGTGCTCCCAGATCCTTTGCCCGCCATTCTGATCGGCTGGCCTCCGCAGGAACGTCGGCAGCTGTTTGTAGACTGCGAAGCGGAACTACTTCCCCCGGGTAGCGGCAGCGTTACGTGCAGTTATGACGGTTCCTTCGGTATCGTCTGTCCTTTCACGGGTTGGAGAGCATCGCTTTGTACCTGAAGAGCATGACGCTCCGAGGCTTCAAGTCGTTCGCGTCGGCCACGACGATGAACTTCGAACCGGGCATCACCTGCATCGTCGGCCCGAACGGCTCCGGCAAGTCCAATGTGGTCGACGCGCTCGCCTGGGTGATGGGCGAGCAGGGCGCCAAGTCGCTGCGTGGCGGCAAGATGGAGGACGTCATCTTCGCCGGCACCTCCGGCCGCGCCCCGCTGGGCCGCGCCGAAGTGGTGCTCACGATCGACAACACCGACGGCGCGTTGCCGATCGAGTACGCCGAGGTGACGATCTCCCGGACGATGTTCCGCAACGGCGGGTCGGACTACCAGATCAACGGCCAGAACTGCCGGCTGCTGGACGTCCAGGAACTGCTCAGCGACTCCGGCATCGGCCGCGAGATGCACGTCATCGTCGGCCAGGGCCAGCTCGACTCGATCCTGCGCGCCACACCGGAAGGCCGGCGCGGGTTCGTCGAGGAGGCGGCCGGCGTCCTGAAGCACCGCAAGCGCAAGGAAAAGGCGATCCGGAAGCTGGAGGCCACCGAGGGTAACCTGCACCGGCTCGGGGACCTGATCACCGAGATCCGCCGCCAGCTGAAGCCGCTCGGGCGCCAGGCGGAGGTGGCGCGCCGGGCGGTGACGATCCAGGCGGAGGTCCGGGACGGCCGCGCCCGGCTGCTCGCCGACGACATCGTCCAGGCCCAGTCCGCGCTCGAGGCGGAGCTGCGCGACGAGGCCGCGCTGACCCAGCGGCGGACCGAGACCGAGGCCAAGCTGCGCGAGGCCCGTGAGCTGGAGGCCGAGCTCGAGGACGCGTTGCGCGAGGATGCGCCCGCCCTGCAGGCGGCTCAGGACACCTGGTACCAGCTGTCCGGCTTCGGCGAGAAGATCAAGGGCACGGCCCGGATCGCGGCGGACCGGATCCGGTCGCTGAACGACGAGGCCGAGGAGCCGCGCGCCGGGCGGGACCCGGACGAGCTGGAGCTGGAGGCCGCGCGGGTCCGCGAGACCGAGGCGCAGATCGAGGCCGAGGTCGAGGCACATTCGGAGCTGCTGGCCGAAGCCGTCGAACGCCGCCAGCAGCTCGAATCTCAGGAGGCCGAGGAGGAGCGCCGGATCTCGGCGCTGATCCGGGCCGCCGCCGACCGTCGCGAGGGCCTGGCCCGGCTGACCGGTCAGGTGAACGCGCTGAAGAGCCGCGCCGCCGCCGCCGAGTCCGAGATCGGCCGTCTGGCCAGCAACATGCGTGAGGCCGAGGCACGTGCTGCCAAGGCGCAGCACGATTTCACCGCGCTGGAGACCCAGGTCGCCGGGCTGGACGCCGGTGAGAAGGGCCTCGACGACCAGTACGAGGCGGCTCAGGCGGTCCTCGACGAGATGGACGAGCGCCTGGCGAAGGTCCGGGCCGAGGAGCGCGACGCCGAGCGCGAGCGCACCGGGTTGTCGGCTCGCAAGGAGGCGCTGGAGCTCGGCCTGAACCGCAAGGACGGTGCCGGCGCCTTGCTGGCCGCCTCCGAGCAGGTGAACGGCCTGATGGGTTCCGTGGCTGCCCTGCTGAGCGTGCGGACCGGGTACGAGACTGCGATCGCGGCGGCCCTCGGCGAGGCTGCCGACGCCGTCGCGGTCACCCACACCGACGCTGCTCTGCACGCCGTCGGCCACCTCAAGCAGCACGATCTGGGTCGGGCCGGCCTGCTGCTGGGCGATGCACCGTCGGATGACTACGCCACGTGGCCGTCGCTGCCGTACGGAGCGTCGTACGCCGTTGATGTCGTGGACTGCCCGGAGACCCTGCGGCCCGCTCTGCGACGGCTGCTGCGCAAGGTCGTCGTGGTGGACGACGTGGCGGCTGCCCGGGTGCTGGTGCGGAATCTGCCCGACGTCACGTGCACCACGCGCGGTGGCGACGTACTCGGGGCGCACTTCGCGTACGGCGGTTCGGACGCGGCTCCCAGCCTGATCGAGGTGCAGTCCGCGGTTGACGAGGCGGCGGAGAAGCTGACCGAGGCTACGGCGCGGAGCGAGCGGCTGCGGTTCGAGTTGGCGGCGCTGGAGGACGAGCGGGCGCGGCAGAAGGAGTCCGTCGAGATCACGCTGGCCCGGCTGCACGAATCGGACGCGGCGATGGCGGCCGTGGCCGAGCAGTTGGCGCATTTCGGGTCGCTGGCGAAGGCGTCCCGCGGCGAGGCGCAGCGGATGGCCGAGGCGATCGCCGCGGCCGAGGAGGAGCGCGACAAGAACCTGTCCGGCCTGGCCGAGCTGGAGGAGCGCCTCACCGACGCCGAGCAGTTCGACGACGACGGTGACGAGCCGGACACCACCGAGCGGGACCGGCTCGCCGAGGCGGCCAAGGGCGGTCGGGCGGCCGAGATGGAGGCGCGGCTGGCGCTGCGCACCACCGAGGAGCGGGCCCGGGCGCTGTCCGGCCGAGCGGACTCGTTGGAGCGCGCGGCGCGGCAGGAGCGCGAGGCGCGGGCGAGGGCGATCGCTCGGGCGGCACGCCGAGCCCGGCAGGCAGAGGCCGCGCAGGCGGTGCACCTGGCGGCTGGTCACGTGCTGGCCCGGCTGGAGACCTCGCTGCAGCTGGCGGCGTCCGAGCGGGCGGCGATCCAGGCGCAGCGGGCAGATCGCGAGCAGGCGCTGGCCCAGTCCCGGTCCGCGACGCGGGGCCTGAGCTCCGAGCTGGAGCAGCTGACCAACACGGTGCACCGCGACGCGCTGGCCCGGGCCGAGCAGAAGATGCGGCTGGAGCAGCTGTACGAGAAGTCGCTCGGCGAGCTCGGCATCGAGGTCGAGGCGCTCGTCGCGGAGTACGGGCCGGACCAACTGGTGCCGCCGCTGCCGAAGGACGGCGACGACAACACTCTCGAACTCGAGGGCGAGCCGTTCGACCGGACGAAGGTCGAGAAGCGGCTCAAGCAGGCCGAGCGCGCGCTCAACCAGCTGGGGCGGATCAACCCGCTCGCGCTGGAGGAGTTCGACGCGATGGAGGAGCGGCACCGGTTCCTGTCCGAGCAGCTCGACGACCTGAAGAAGTCCCGCCGGGACCTGATGGACATCGTCAAGGAGGTCGACGAGCGGGTCGAGCAGGTCTTCACCCAGGCCTACCGCGACGTCGAGGTCGCCTTCGAGCACGTGTTCGCCCGGCTGTTCCCCGGCGGTGAGGGCCGGCTGGTGCTGACCGACCCGGACGACATGCTGGCCACCGGGATCGACGTCGAGGCGCGCCCGCCGGGCAAGAAGGTGAAGCGGCTGTCGCTGCTGTCCGGTGGCGAGCGGTCGCTCGTCGCGGTCGCGTTCCTGGTCGCGCTGTTCAAGGCCCGGCCGTCGCCGTTCTACATCCTCGACGAGGTCGAGGCGGCGCTGGACGACACGAACCTCGGCCGCCTGCTGGAGCTCTACGAAGAGCTGCGCGAGAACAGCCAGCTCCTCGTCATCACCCACCAGAAGCGCACCATGGAGGTCGCCGACGCGCTGTACGGCGTCACCATGCGCGGCGACGGCGTCTCCTCGGTCATCTCCCAACGAATCCGCGAGCCCGAAGCGGTGTAGTTCGTAGGGTGTAGCAGCGGACTTCGAGGGGCTCGACAACGGAGCTGACCGTCCGCGCGGTCTGAGGGCCTGGGCTACCAGTTGTTGTCGGAGGCGGCGGAATCTCCGAGGTCGGAGTCGCTGCCCGTGGAGGGGCCGGAGTCGAAGGCGAAGTCGTCGCCGGCGTCGTAGTCGTACAGGCCGTAGGCGTACTTCGTGTCCTCGGCAGCCCGCAGCGTGGCGGCGTCCGCGAAGGCGGCGAGGCCGCGCCGGAACGGACCGAGGCGGAACATACCTGTGGCGCTCCACCAGATCACCGGCTCGTCGTCGTCGGTGTCCAGGCCCGCCGACAGTTGCTCCCAGTGGTGGTGCAGTCCCAGGGCGAGCGCCCACGGGAGACACCGGATCAGGTCAGCCCGCCGTACGTCGCCCACCTCGAGAGTGGCGAAGTACCGCCGGAAGCCGAGTACTTCGGCCACCATCGCGTGACCGGCCGGCGTCACACTGCCCCAACCCGCCAGCCTGGTCCGGCGGAGCATCGCCCCCGCACGACCGGCCGTCGGTGGCCGGTGGAACCAGCCGCGCTCGGCGACCCGCTCCTCGACCGCGGTCCGGAACTTCTGGTGCGCGCCGAGCATCCGCAGATTGTCCTTCCGCCCGCGGCGCATCATCCGGCTGTCGCCCGGCTTGAGCAACGGGAACATCCCCCGGAGCAGGACCCGATGGTGCTCGCCCGCGGTTGCCCCGGGGTCGACCAGGACGACTGTCTGCGGCGAGTGTTCGGTGCTGCCCTCCTCGACTCGCACGGCACCGAGCTGCGCCAGCTCGAGCACCGTGCCACCGGTCGCTGCCGGGCCGACCTCGGCGAACACGAGCAGCGCGGCCTCCGCGACGGACAGCTCCGGAGGGTTCTCGACCTTCGGCAGCCGCAGGTACCGGCGGGCTGACATCCTCATGACCGGACTGTAGGGGGCCGATGGGGCAGACGAGCGTTTGACCGCCACGGCGTGCTTGCCCCTGGCAGCTAAGCGGGGTCAGGCGGTGATGGTCATGGATGCGAGCTGGTCGCCCTGGACGTCGAAGGTGAAGTGGGACGGGCCGTTGAAGCCGTCGCCGCCGACCTGGGTGACGATCGTCAGCGGGTTGCCCGGGGTGGACACCTGGGTGCCGGTGAAGGTGGCCCGCTTGCCGATCAGCTCGTTGTCGCTCCAGGACCGGATCCGGTCGTGTCCGCGGAACTGGCGGCCCCAGTCGTCGACGAAGCCGTCGGCGGCGAAGGCGGCCACGAACGCGTCGTTGTCCTGCTCGTCGATCGCGGTGAGTGCACGCTGGATCGCGGCGGGGAGCTGTTCCATGCCTGAAACCATGCCCGAAACGATATCTCTCCGGTTTGAACCGGTCACGGATTCCGGACGTATGGCAGGTGTTCGACGGTGAATCCGAGGAGGACCTGATGAAGCGTATGGGGATTGTGATCGGTGTGTTCGCGCTCGGCCTCGCCGGCTTGACCGCCTGCGGTGACGACGGCGACTCCGCCGGCGGTGGAACATCCAGCAGCAGCTCGAGCGCACCGGCCGCCGCCGGCGCGAAGCTCGCCACTGCCGACGTCGGCAGCCTCGGCAAGGTCAATGTCGACGGCAACGGGCGAACGGTGTACGTGTTCGACAAGGACGTGTCCGGCAAGTCGAACTGCGAGGGCGACTGCCTGGCCAAGTGGCCGGTCGTGGCCGCCGGTGACGGTACGCCGCAGCTCGACGGCATCGACGCCTCGCTGGTCAGCACGGTGACCCGGTCCGACGGCAGCAAGCAGCTGGCGGTCGGTGGGTTGCCGATCTACCTGTTCGCGAGTGACACGAAGGCGGGCGACGCCAAAGGCCAGGCGGTCGGTGGAGTCTGGTGGGTCGTCGGCGCGGACGGTAAGAAGATCACGACTCAGCCGTCCAGTAATGGCAACTCAGGTTACTGAGTTCCGGCCGCGGTTGAGCCCAGCCATTGCGGTGGCCGGTGAATCCCCTATCGTACGGACGGTGGGTGACTACCCGGGGCCGGAGGCTGCCGAGACGCTGATCCGAACGCTGTACGCCGAACACGGCCGCAGCCTGCTGGCTTATGCGACCAGGCTGACCGGCGACCGTGCGGCCGCGGAGGACGTCGTCCAGGAGACTCTGGTGCGGGCGTGGAAACACGCCGGCGACCTGACCGCGGGCAAGGGATCCGTGCGCGGATGGTTGCTGACGGTGGCACGCAACATCGTCACCGACCGGGCCAGGGCACGAGCGGCGCGACCGGCCGAGGTCGCCGACGTGGAGATCCGGCCCCCGGTCGAGGGTGACCATTCCGAGTCCGTGGTGAACACCATGATCGTGATGGACGCACTCGACCAGGTGTCACCGGAACATCGCGAGGTGCTGGTGCAGTTGTACTACCGGGGCCGGTCGGTCGCCGAGGCCGCCAAGGAACTCGGCGTCCCGCCCGGTACCGTGAAATCGAGATCGTATTACGCCCTCCGAGCTCTGCGCGCGGTGATGGCCGGAACAGAAGCGGAGGTGGCCCGATGAGTGAGCACGATCGCTCGCAGCTGGGTGCCTACGCCCTGGGCGCGCTCGAGCCCGACGAGGTCCGCGAGGTCGACGAGCACCTGGCCACCTGTGCCGAGTGCCGCACCGAGGTGGCCGAGTTGGAGGAGATGAAGTACTTCCTGGGCGAGGTCCCGCCGGAGGCGTTCCTGGACGGTCCGCCCGAAGGTGGCGAGCTCCTGCTGCAGCGCACGCTGCGGGAGGTGCGGCAGACGGCCGTCGAGCCGGCGCCGACGCAGGCCCCACCCGCCAGGAAGCGGTCCCGCACGTGGGTGCTGGCAGCCGCGGCAGTGCTGGTGGTGGCCGGTGCACTCGGTGGCGGCGTGGCCATCGGACGGCAGACTGCCGAGCCGGCCGACGCTCCTGTCGCCGGGTCAAAGCACGTCAACTCGTCCGACGTCGCGACTGGTACGACGATGGCCACGACGGTGGAGCCACGGGCCGGTTGGAGCTGGGTCATGGTGCAGATCAACGGCCTGAAGGCCGGTGCCGAGTGCCAGATGGTCGTGACCGACAAGTCGGGCAAGACCTGGATCGCGGGCAGTTGGGTGGTGTCGGCTAAGGCCGCTCAGGAGGGCAGCAAGTTCGGCGGCGGTGTGCTGGTGCCGCTGAATCAGGTGCGGTCGGTGGAGATCAGGACGCTCCAGGGCGAGCACGTGGTCACTGCCAAGATCTGAGCCCAAACCGATTGCGGGGCACGAGAGAATAGGGGCGTGGCTACTACCTCTGACGACCTCAGGGCCCGCCGGAAGACCGCGGCCGAGAACTGTGAACGCTGGCTGTCGCACCCACGGGTGCCTGTGCCCGACAGGCTGCGGCAGCTCACAGAGGTCGCGTGCGAGGACTCGGCCGACGTCTACGGCAACGATGGAGACGTCGCCGCGCTCGAGCAGGAGGTAGCCGACCTCCTGGGGAAGCCGGCGGCGGTCTTCATGCCGACCGGGATCATGGCGCAGCAGAGCGTCCTGCGCGTGTACGCCGACCGCGCCGGGACCGATCGGGTCGCGGTGCACGGACTGTCCCACCTGCTCGTGCACGAACTGAACGCACTGGAAGAGGTGCACCGGCTCCGGATCGAGCGGATGACGTCGGAGCCGCGGCAGCCCCGGCCGGACGAGCTGGCCGCGATCCCGGGGAAGCTGGCCGCGGCGACGGTGGAGCTGCCGCTGCGCGATGGCGGGTTCGTCCTGCCGACGTGGGACGAACTGGTCGTGTTCGCCGAGTCCTGCCGGGAGCGCGGCGTACCGCTGCATCTGGATGGCGCTCGCTTGTGGGAGAGCACGCCGTACCTGGGGCACAGCCTGGCGGAGATCGCGGCGCTCGCCTCGACGGTGTACGTGTCGTTCTACAAGGTGCTCGGTGGCTTGAGCGGTGCGGCGCTGGCCGGCCCGGAGGACGTGATCGCCGAGGTACGGCGCTGGCAGCGGCGGCTGGGCGGCAACCTCTACACGATGTTCCCGTACGCCGTGTCCGCACGGGAGGGACTGCGGACCGTCCTGCCACTCATGGGAGACTTGTACGAGCGGGCGGTCGAGCTCTCGATGGCCTTGCAGAGCGAGGGTTTCCGGGTGTTCCCGGAGCCGCCGCACACCAACTCGTTCCGGGTCTATGCGCCGCAGGCGGCCGATACGATCGAGACCGCTGCGGTGCAGCGGATGGAGGCGACGCGCGAGGCGATCTGCGGCCGGTGGCAGCCGGCCGACGTACCGGGATGGTCGTGGATCGAGTTGGTGGTTGGTCCGCACACGCTGGAGTGGCAGGTCGACGAAGTCGGCAAGGCGTTCGGGGAACTTTTACGGCACTGAGGTCGTCAGTGTGATTGTTGGGTTGGGGATACGGGGAGAGAAGTGCTGACATTCGTCGTCACCATGGTCGTTCTGCTGGTTCTGTCGGGGCTCGTGCTGCTGGCCGTGGCCCGGGGTGAGGGGAAACATTTCGGGTAGCCTCGCTGGATGAGGCGACTGATCTTTCAGGAGTACGTCACCCTCGACGGGTACGCCGCCGGACCGGACGGTGGGCTGGAGTTCTTCGACACGATCGCCGGGCAGTCGGACACCGACAATCTCGCCTTGCTCGACAACGTCGACACGATGGTGCTCGGCGCCGAGACGTACCGGTTGTTCGCCGCGTTCTGGCCGACGGCCGCCTCGGCCGGTGAGGTGATCGCGGAGAAGCTCAACGCGTTGCGCCTGGTGGTCGTGTCGACGACGCTCGAGAGCGCACCGTGGGGGCAGTACGAGCCCGGCATCGTGGTCCGCGACCTCGACGCGGTGCGGGCGATCAAGGCCGAGCAGGACGGCAAGGACCTGATCCTGTGGGGCAGCATCACGCTGTTCCACTCGCTGCTGCACGCCGGTCTGGTCGACGAGGTGCAGTTGCGGATCTGCCCGATCCTGCTGGGCGCGGGCAAGAGCGCGTTCCCGGCTGGCGGCCAGCCGGTCGACCTCGACCTCATCGAGGCCAGGCCGTGGGCGAAGGGCGGCGTACTGGTCCGCTACCAGCCGGCTAACTCACCGCGCTGACGATCGCTTTGACGAGCGGGGCGGCGACGGTGATCGTCGGGAGGATCAGGAGGGCGGCCGCCACGGCGTAGGTGCCGGCGGCGAGCCAGGTGTTGCTCGGCTCGGGGTCGGCGAGGCGCTGGACCCGCAGTACGGTCGCCGACTTGGCAGCGGCCAGTCCTGCTTCGGGTGCTGGTGCGCCCGCGAGTGCTACCAGGGCTCGGGCGAGCGGGCGTGGGCCGTTGCGGCGGCGGGCGTCGTCGTCGGCCAGCAGCTCGACCAGCGTGCGGGCCTGCTCCAGTGCTACGTCGCTGCGGACCCAGCGCGGGAATGCCATGTGCAGTGCTGTGAACGCCTCGAGGACAAGATCGTGCCGGGCGCGCAGGTGCGCTTGCTCGTGGGCGAGCACGGCTCGCAGTTCGTTGTCGTCGAGCCTGTCCAGAGCTCCGACCGACACGACCACGCGGGCGCCGCGGAGAGCTGGGAGGCAGTAGGCCAGCGGTGTTTCCTCAGCCAGCACACGCAGTCCCGGGATCAGGCCGTCGGGCGTGGCCAGTACGTCGACCAGGTCGCGGTGCCGCTTGCGGCGGGCCCTGGTGCCTACTGCGACTCGACTGGCTGCCCAGAGGAGTCTCACCAGAACCAGTGCGGTCATGGCGAGGATCAGCGCCGCCAGCAGGTCCCTGATGGACGACGGGTCGAAGCGTGGCCGGCCGGGTTCGCCCGCTGTGGAGTAGGAGAGCGCGATGCCGGCGCCCAGCGCAGCCAGTACCGCGGCGAGCGAGATCGCCTGCCACAGAGCGACGGCCGCGCGGGGGATCCGGTAGGGCCAGCTGGAACGTGCCAGCAGCGCCGGTGCCGGCCCGGTCAGCACCAGGGCGAGTGCGGCGAGCAGGACGGGGGTGATCACCCCGCCCGCTCCTCGCTCTCCGCGTGGCCCTCCAGCCGGCCGAGGGCTTCGCGGAGCAGTGCGGCCTCCTCGTCGCTGACCTGTCCGACGAAACGGACCAGAGCCTCGCGGCGATCGCCGGCACGGTCGAGGGCGTCCCGCATCAGGTCGGCCGCGAGCTCCTCGCGTGGCGAGGCGGCACGGTAGCGCCAGGCCTTGCCGTCGCGCTCCCGCTCGGTCAGCTTCTTCTTGGCCAGCCGGTCCAGCACGGTCATCACGGTCGTGTAGGCGAGCTCACGGGTGTCCGCCAGCTGCTCGTGCACCTCGCGAACCGTCAGCGCCGCCGGCGCTGCCCACAGCCGCTCCATGACCAGCCGCTCCAGGTCGCCCAGGGGGCGCGGTGCCTTCTCCTCACTCGCCACGTGACCAGTATAACTACACGTTGTAGTAGATCCGCGCTAGCATCTACTACGTAACGTCGTAGATGGCTGGGGAGGCCGGCGCGTGGACACCCTGGATCTGGCTCGATGGCAGTTCGCCGTCACCACCGTGTACCACTTCTTCTTCGTCCCGGTGACGATCTCGCTGGTCGCGATCACCGCCGGGCTGCAGACGGCGTGGTACCGGACCGGCAAGGAGAAGTACCTGCGGCTGACCAAGTTCTACGGGAAGCTGTTCCTGATCAACATCGCGATGGGCGTGGTCACCGGACTGGTGCAGGAGTTCCAGTTCGGGATGAACTGGAGCGACTACTCGCGCTTCGTCGGTGACGTCTTCGGTGCACCGCTGGCGCTGGAGGGGCTGCTCGCGTTCTTCCTGGAGTCGACGTTCATCGGGCTGTGGATCTTCGGCTGGGAGCGGTTGCCCCGGCTGGTCCACCTCGGCTGCATCTGGATGGTGGTGCTGGGGACGCAGTTGTCGGCGTACTTCATCCTGGCGGCCAACTCGTGGATGCAGAACCCGGTCGGCTTCCGCTACAACGCTTCCCGTGGCCGCGCGGAGCTGACCGATATTTGGGCGGTGCTGACGAACAAGGTTGTCCTGGTCACCTACCCGCACACGATCTTCGCCGCGTTCATGGTCGGCGGTGCGTTCGTCGCCGGGGTGGCGCTCTGGCACCTCATCCGGCGGCCGTCGGTGGACCGCGACGTGTTCCGTACGGCGCTCAAGCTCGGGGCTGTGATCGTGATCGCGGCCGGTGCCGGGGTCGCGCTCAGCGGTGACCAGCAGGGCAAGGTGATGACCGAGGTCCAGCCGATGAAGATGGCCGCGGCCGAGGCGCTGTACGAGACGGAGAAGCCGGCCTCGTTCTCGGTCTTCACCGTGGGCACGCTGGACGGGTCGCGGGAGATCTTCTCGGTCAAGGTCCCGCACCTGCTGTCGTTCCTGGCGACCGGGAACTTCAACGGCGAGGTGAAGGGGATCAACTCGCTGCAGGCCGCGTACGAGCAGTTGTACGGGCCGGGGTCGTACAAGCCGAACATCCCGCTGACCTATTGGACCTTCCGGCTGATGATCGGGGTCGGGATGGCGTCCGCCGCGGTCGCGGTGTGGCTGCTGTGGACCACCCGGCGTGGCCGGGCGCCTGCTCGGTGGCTGATCTGGCTCGCGGCTCCGCTGCCGTTGCTTCCTCTGCTGGCGAACACCTTCGGCTGGATCTTCACCGAGACCGGGCGGCAGCCCTGGCTGGTGTTCGGATTGTTGCCGACGGCATCGGGTGTGTCGCCGGGCACCACGAGCGGCGAGGTGATCACGTCGCTGGCCGGCTTCACCGTGCTGTACGGCGTACTCGCTGTGGTGGAGGCCAAGCTGATGTTGCGCACCATCCGCGGAGGGTTGGCCGGGACGGACGGGCCGGGGCCCGATTCGCCGGACGACGCACCGGACGAGGCCGCCAAACCGTTGTCGTTCGCCTACTGAGGGGCTGGCCATGGAACTCACCACCGTTTGGTTCCTCGCCATCGCGGGGTTGTGGATCGGGTACTTCGTACTGGAGGGATTCGACTTCGGCGTCGGCACGCTGCTGCCGGTGCTCGGGCGGAACGAGCCGGAGCGACGGGCGGTGATCACCACGATCGGGCCGGTCTGGGACGGCAACGAGGTGTGGCTGATCGTGGCCGGCGGGGCGACGTTCGCTGCCTTTCCGGAGTGGTACGCGACGTTGTTCAGTGGGTTCTACCTGCCGCTGTTCGCGATCCTGGTGTCGCTGATCGTGCGCGGGGTGGCGTTGGAGTACCGCGGTAAGCGCGACGACCTGGTCTGGCGCGGCCGGATGGACACGATGATCACGGTCGGGTCGCTGCTGCCCGCGCTGCTGTGGGGTCTCACGTTCGCCAACCTGGTGCGTGGGGTGCCGCTGGATGATTCGTTCGAGTACGTCGGCAATCTCGGTGACCTGTTGAGTCCGTTCGCGCTGCTCGGCGCGGTTGCGTTCACGGCGGTGTTCGTTGCCCATGGCGCGATCTTCCTTGCGTTGCGGACGACCGATGACCTGCGGGCGCGGGCCAATCGGTTGGCCTCGCGTGCCGGGTTGGTGGCGGCGGTGCTGGTGATCGCCTTTCTCGCGTGGGCTCAGGCGATCCGCGGTGACACCGGCTCGGTGATCGTCGCCGCGCTGGCGGTGGTCGCCTTCGCCGGTGGTCTGGTTGCGAACCGGGTCCGGCGTGAGGGCTGGGCCTTCCTCGGTACGGCGCTCGCCGTCGGGCTGGCCGTGGCGTCGTTGTTCGCCGCGATGTTCCCGGCCGTGATGCCATCAACACTTGATCCGCAATCAACATTGACAACAGTTGATGCCGCGTCAACGCCGTACACGTTGAAGATCTTGACGATCATTGCCGGGATCTTCCTGCCGTTGGTGCTGCTGTACCAGGGGTGGACGTACTGGGTGTTCCGCAAGCGCATCACTGTCGAGCCGGTCGCTGTCTCGGGCTCCGCGTCATGAAGCCTGTCGACCCGCGGTTGCTGCGCAGAGCGCGGGGTGCTCGGGTCTTTCTCGCCGCGTCGGTGCTGATCGGGATCGCCAGTGGATTGTTGATCGTGATCCAGGCTGTGCTGCTGGCGCGCGGCATCGCGGGCATGGTGCCGATCGCCGACGGAGGCACCGGGGTACTCCGCGGAGACGCGGGCGGCGGCGAGGCCGGTGGCGGCGTGCTGGGCGGCGTCCTGGGCGGCGTTCTGGGCGGCGGGTTGCTCGACGGGTTGCTCGGGGATGGCTTGCGGGGTGGCGGGGTGGCGGCTGTGGCTCTCGGGCTGGGGCTTGTTGTGGTGGGGCGGGCGGCGTTGGTGTGGATGCAGGAGGTGGTGGCACAGCGGGCGGCGGCTGCGGTCAAGTCGACGCTGCGTCGGCAGGTGCTGGAGCACTCACTGAAGCTCGGACCCGTGTGGCTGAGTGGTGAGCGCAGCAGCGCACTGACGACTCTGCTGACCAAGGGACTCGACGACCTGGATCCGTACTTCGCTCGGTACCTGCCCCAGCTCGTACTAGCCGCGACCGTCCCGGCCGGTGTGATCGGATGGATGGCGACAGGCGACCTGATCGCGGCGGGGACCGTGCTGATCACGCTCCCGCTGATCCCGATCTTCATGGCGTTGATCGGCTGGGCCACCCAAGCCCACAGCCGGCGCCGCCAGCACGCACTATCCGTCCTCGCGCATCACTTCGCCGATGTCGTCTCTGGTCTGCCCACACTGAAGCTGTTCGGCCGCGCCAAGGCCCAGGAGTCCGCTGTACGACGTGTGACCGACAAGCATCGGGTGGCGTCGATGAGCAGTCTGCGGTTGGCGTTCTTGTCGTCGTTCGCGCTGGAGTTGCTGGCCAGCATCTCGGTGGCGCTGGTCGCCGTCGGTGTCGGTCTGCGGCTGGTCGACGGCAAGTTGGGACTCGAGACAGCCTTGATGGTGTTGATCCTGGCGCCTGAGGCGTACCTGCCGTTGCGTCAGGTCGGCATGCAGTTCCACGCCAGTGCGGACGGGGTCGCCGCGAGCGAAGAGGTGTTCCGGATCCTGGAGACGCCACTGCCTGAGCGCGGCGATCGGACCGACGTACCGGACCTGCGGATGAGCCCGCTGCAGCTGTATGACGTGACGGTGCGGTACCCGGGGCGCGACGACGCGGCGCTGGACGGGTTCGACCTGGACGTGCGTCCGGGGGAGGTGGTTGCGCTGACTGGGCCGAGCGGGGCAGGGAAGTCGACTGTGCTGGCTGTGCTGCTCGGGTTTGTGGAGCTGGAGCGGGGTGTGGTGGTTGCGGGCGGGAGTGCGGCGGACGAGTTCGAGCCGACGGTGTGGAGGGGGCAGTTCGCCTGGGTGCCACAGCGGCCCGGGCTGCGGATGGGAACGGTTGCGGACAACGTGCGGCTGGGCCGGCCGGATGCCTCCGACGACGAGGTCCGGTTGGCGCTGATCGCGGCCGGCGCCGGTGAACTCGAGCTCGACAAGGCAGTCGGCGAGCAGGGGCAGCTGCTGTCCGGTGGTCAGCAACGGCGGGTGGCACTGGCTCGCGCGCTGATCACCGACGCGCCAGTGCTCCTCCTGGACGAGCCGACGGCAGGCCTCGATCCCGACGCGGAGGCGGCGGTCATCGCCGGCCTGCGTGCGAGCGGCCGCACAGTCCTGATGGTCGCTCACAGACCCGCCCTGATCGCCGCCGCAGATCGAACAGTCACCGTCGGCGCAAGAGAACTGGTAAGCGCATGAGCGCGTTTCCGGTTGGGTTGGTGGTGCCTGAGCGGGGGGTTTGGTGGCGGTTGGGGGTGGCGCTTGCGGCTGGGGTGTCGGCGGCCGGGTGTGCGGTGGGGTTGTTGGCTACTTCGGCTTGGTTGATTACTACTGCTGCGGCTCAGCCGCCAGTGTTGATCTTGATGGTGGCGATCGTGGCGGTGCGGGCGTTCGGGGTCGGACGCGGGGTGTTCCGGTACGTCGAGCGGTTGGTCGGGCATGACGCGGCGTACCGGGTGCTGGGGGAGACTCGGGCGCGGATCACCGGGCGGTTGGAGAAGCTGGCGCCGGGCGGGCTGAGCTCGCAGCGGAAGGGTGACCTGCTGGCGCGGCTCGTGCTGGATGTCGACGCGGTGCTGGACCTGTGGTTGCGCGTGCTGCTGCCGGTAGCGGTCGCAGCGGTGACAGCGATCGCCACGGTGGTCCTCATAGCGCTGCTGCTGCCATCCGCGGGTGTAGCCGTCGCGTTGGCGGTCCTGATCGCGTGCACCGTCGTACCGTGGCTGACCGCGAAGACCGCAGCACGGGCCGAGCGGAAGCTCTCAGGTGCACGCGGCGAGGTAGCGTCCGCCGCCACCGAGACGCTGCTCACCGCAGGCGACATCGTCGCGTTCAACGCGATCGACAACGTGCTGGACTCCTTCAGCGCCAGCGACTCCCGCCTAGCCGCGGCAGAGCGACGCTCAGCCTGGAGCGCCGGACTCGGGGCAGCGCTCCTCGTGCTGTGCGTCGGCGGCGCGAGCGTGGCCGGTCTGGTGCTCGGCAGTACGGCGAACATCACAGGCGCAGTGTTCGCCGTACTCGTCCTGACCCCACTCGCGCTCGCCGACGTCCTCGGCGGCATCCCCGCCGCCGCACAACTCGCGATCCGCGTCCGGGCATCGCTGGACCGGGTCCAAGAGCTCTTGGACACCCAAGAGCCAGTCACCGAACCCGAGACCCCGCTACCACTGCCGCACGGACGCGACCTCGAGGTGAAGCTCCTCCGAGTCGGATACGCAGACGACGCCGACGTACTCAACGGGTTGAGCCTGGACATGCCGGCCGGCAGCCGAGTGGTGATCACCGGCCCGAGCGGCTCGGGAAAGAGCACCCTCGCAGCGGTCCTCCTGCGCTTCCTGGAGCCACGCGCCGGCGAGGTACTGCTGGACGGTGTCGACCTGGCCAAGCTCGAGGGCGACCAGGTCCGGTCCGTGGTCGGCCTGCTGACCCAGGAGAGCCACGTGTTCGACACGAGCATCCGGGAGAACCTCCTGCTCGCCAAGCCCGGCGCCAGCGACCTCCAGCTCTGGAAGGCGCTCTACCGCGCCCGCCTCGGGGTCTTCGTCGAGACGCTGCCGGACGGGCTCGACACGATGGTGGGCGAGCACGGCGCCCGGCTGTCGGGTGGGGAGCGGCAGCGGCTCGCGTTCGCCCGGCTGCTGTTGGCCGACCGCGACGTACTCGTGCTGGACGAGCCGACCGAGCACCTGGACGAGGAGACCGGGCGGGCGCTGCTGGAGGACCTGTTCGCCGCGGCCGGGCACCGGACCGTGGTGTTGCTCACCCACCGGCCCGAGCTGGTGCCGCCTCACGTACCGCGACAGCTGGTGCGCCTGACGTGATGGATGCGGAGGGCGGGCCGGGTGTCTGTCAAGATGGGGAACCGTGTTGACTCCACAGCTTGTCACTCTGCTCTCGGACCAGGCCCTGATCGCGATCATCGTCGTGGTCGCGGCTGTCCTGGTCGCCGGTACCGCCGGACTCGTCGTGTCCCGGCGGCGGAGGTCCCAGCTGCCGCAGGCCACTCAGCCCGCGCCGCTCGAGACCGCCGAGCCCACGGTCGGTGAGGACGCCGAGGAGCCGCGGGACACGCCGACCCGGACCCTGGAGGACACGGACCTTCCGGAGTCCCCGGCCGCGACGATCGAGAAGCCGGAGTCCGCGCAGGGCCGGCTGGTCCGGCTGCGCGCGCGGCTGGCGCGGTCGCAGGGGTCGCTGGGCAAGGGCCTGCTCGCACTGCTGTCGAGGGACAAGCTGGACGAGGAGGCGTGGGAGGACATCGAGACCACGCTGATCACGGCGGACGTCGGTGTGGCGCCGACACAGGAGCTGGTCGAGAAGCTGCGGACCCGGATGCGGGTCGAGGGTGTCGGCGGCGCGCAGGCCCGCGACATCCTCCGCGAGGAGCTGATCGCGCTGGTCGACCCGTCACTGGACCGGACGCTGAAGGTGAGCCGCAAGGAGACGCAGCCGGCGGTGGTGATGGTCGTCGGCGTGAACGGCACCGGCAAGACCACCACGGTCGGCAAGCTGGCGCGGGTTCTGGTCGCCGAGGACAAGCATGTCGTGCTCGGCGCGGCCGACACGTTCCGGGCCGCGGCCGCGGACCAGCTGCAGACCTGGGGTGACCGGGTCGGGGTCCGGACCGTGCGCGGCCCTGAGGGCGGTGACCCGGCCAGCGTCGCGTTCGACTCGGTCAAGCAGGGCATCGAGGAGGAGGCGGACGCCGTCTTGGTCGACACGGCCGGACGACTGCACACCAAGACCGGCCTGATGGACGAGCTGGGCAAGGTGAAGCGGGTGATCGAGAAGACCGCCGAGGTCGACGAGGTGCTGCTGGTCATCGACGCCACCACCGGCCAGAACGGCCTCACCCAGGCCCGCGTCTTCGCCGAGGTCATCGACGTCACCGGACTGGTCCTGACCAAGCTCGACGGTACGGCGAAGGGCGGCATCGTGATCGCGGTCCAGCGTGAGCTCGGCGTACCGGTCAAACTGGTCGGCCTGGGCGAGGGTGCCGACGACATGGCGCCGTTCGACGCCGAGCAGTTCGTCGACGCCCTGCTGGACTGACCCCCTGCTGGACTGACCCGCCCACTGGGCGGACACGCCCACTGGGCGGACACGCCCGCTGGACGGACACGCCGCTGGGATTGACGCGCCGCTGGGCTGACACGCCCGCTGGACGGACACGCCGCTGGGCCGAGGCTGTCTGCGGGGCGGGTGGATCTGGTACTCAGGTGGCATGACGCTGCCAAGAGTCGTGATCATCGGTGCCGGGTTCGCCGGGTTCCACGCGGCCAGGACGCTGTGCCGGCTGGCCAAGGGCCGGGCCGACATCGTCATGGTCAACCCGACCGACTACTTCCTGTACGTCCCGCTGCTGCCGGAGGTCGCGACCGGCATCCTCGAGCCCCGGCGGCTGACGGTGTCCATCGCGGACGCGCTGCCCGACGTCCGCCTGGTGCTCGGAGAAGTCGAGGGACTCGACCTGGACCGGCGGACGGTGCAGTACGCCGATCCGCTCGACCGGCGCGACGAGATCGAGTACGACCGGCTCATCATCGCCGCGGGCAGTGTGAACAAGCTGCTGCCCATCCCCGGCGTGACGGAGTACGCGCACGGCTTCCGTGGCATCCCCGAAGCGGTCTTCCTGCGTGACCACCTGACCCAGCAGATCGAGCTCGCCGACGCCACCGACGATGCGGCCGCGCGGGACGCATTCTGCACGTTCGTCGTCGTCGGAGCCGGCTACACGGGCACAGAGGTGGCAGCGCACGGCGTCCTGTACACCGAGCTGCTCAAGAAGCGCAGACCGCGCCTGCGCCACCAGCGGATGCGCTGGATGTTGCTGGACATCGCCGACCGCGTCATGCCCGAGCTGGACGAGCGGCTGTCGCGTACGGCGGACAGAGTGCTGCGCGAGCGTGGTGTCGAGGTCCTGATGGGTACGTCGGTCGAAGAGGCCAAGCACGACGGTGTCCGACTCACCGACCAGTCCGTCGTACCGACCCACTCGCTGATCTGGTGTGTCGGCGTCCGTCCGGACCCTGTGGTCGAGGCACTCGGTCTGAAGACAGAGAGGGGACGTCTGCTGGTCGACCAGTACCTGAACGTGCCCGACCACCCAGAGGTGTTCGCCTGCGGTGACGCGGCCGCCGTACCCGATCTGACGCGGCCTGGCCAGGTCACACCGATGACTGCGCAACATGCCGAGCGGCAGGGCCGGCGGGCTGCCAAGAACGTTGCCGCCAGCTTCGGCACCGGTGAGCGGAAGCCGTACGTCCACAAGGACCTCGGCTTCGTCGTGGACCTGGGCGGCAAGCAGGCGGCGGCCAACCCGCTGCAGATCCCGCTGGCCGGTCTCCCCGCGAAGGCGGTGACCCGTGGCTACCATCTGTTGTCCATGCCGGGGAACCGCGTCCGTACGGCGACCGAGTGGCTGTTCGATGCGACACTGCGCAGGCAGACCACGCAGCTCGGTGTCATCCCCGCGGCCGACGTACCGCTGGAGACCGCGAGTCCGGAGCGGGTCCGCCCACACTGAAGTGGGCCGAAGGAGGAGACGAGATGACCAAGTTCCTGCTGCTGATGCACTACGACGGCGGCAACGTCGACACCCCGATGCTGGAGTGGGACGAGCCCGATATGAAGGCGCACCTGCAGTACCTGGCCGACCACCTGGAGCGGCTGCGGGAGAGCGGTGAACTGGTGGAGGCGCAGGCCCTGACCTGGCCCCAGCACGCCAAGGTCGTCCGGGCTGCCAGCGTGAGTGCGCCGGTGCTGACGGACGGTCCGTACGCCGAGTCCAAGGAGGTGCTGGCCGGTTACACGATGGTCGACGTGGAGTCGGAGGAACGCGCCCTGGAGATCGCGGCCGAGCAGTCCGCCGCGCCCGGCCCGGGCGGTGTCCCGGTCGAGCAGCCGATCGAGGTCCGCCGTCTGATGGAGTCGGATGCAGACCTCTACGAATGACCACCACCTCGAGGACCTGCTGCGCGAGCTGACGCCGCAGGTCGTCGGTGCGGTCGTCCGGTGGTCCGGCGACTTCGCGGCGGCGGAGGATGCCGTCCAGGAGGCACTGCTGGCCGCTGCGACGACCTGGCCGCGGGACGGTACGCCGGACAACCCGAAGGCGTGGCTGATCCAGGCGGCGTCGCGGCGGCTGATCGACGAGGTCCGGCAGGAGCAGGCCCGGCGACGCCGCGAGGAGCGTGCCGCGCTGCGCGACGTACCGCCGGAGGACGTCGAGGAGCAGGACGACACGCTGCGGCTGCTGTTCCTGTGCTGCCACCCGAAGCTGACAGCGGCGTCGGCCATCGCGCTGACGCTGCGGGCGGTCGGCGGCCTCACCACCGCCGAGATCGCGCACGCCTACTTGGTGCCTGAGGCAACGATGGCGCAGCGGATCAGCCGGGCGAAGCAGCGGCTCAAGGGCGTCGCCTTCGAGTTGGACACCGACGAGGAGCGACTCCGCAACGTGCTGCACGTGCTGTACCTGATGTTCAACGAGGGCTACACGAGCACCAGCGGTCCGGAGTTGCAGCGCAGCGATCTGTCGGCGGAAGCGATCCGTCTGACGCGGAGCGTGCACGCGCTACTGCCGGAGAACGGTCAGGTCACCGGACTGCTCGCGCTGATGCTTCTCAGCGACGCTCGCCGCCCCGCCCGCACCGGCGGCGCCGGAGAGCTCATCCCGCTCGCGGACCAGGACCGCACGCTCTGGAACAAGGACCACATCACCGAAGGTGTCGCACTGGCCGTGCAAGCCTTCGACACGCCACCGCTCGGGGAGTACCAACTCCAAGCCGCGATCGCAGCGCTGCACGACGAAGTGGACCGGGCGGAGGACACCGACTGGCCGCAGATTCTCGCGCTCTACGGACTGCTGGAGGACCTGACCGGCAATCCGATGGTGAAGCTCAACCGAGCCATCGCCGCCGCGATGGTGGACGGCCCTGACGCAGGTCTGAAGCTCCTCGAGCCACTCGACGAGGAACTACCCGGCCACTACCGGCTGGACGCCGTACGCGGGCATCTGTACGAGATGAAGGGTGACCACGAGACCGCCGCGCACCACTTCCGCGCGGCGGCCCTCGGTACGACCAGCCTTCCCGAACGCGACTACCTGACCAACAAGGCGGCCGCGCTCAGATAGGCCGACGGTGGCCGGCCACGGACGGAGTCTCCCGAACACCGCCTCCGTCCGGACCGGCGGACAGGTCGTTCCACCACAACACCTCAGCGTCCGGGGGAGTCGCCTCGTTCGGCACCTGCGGTAGGTGACCCAGCCGCTCGACCTGCTCCGCCAACGCGTCCAGGACAGACCGGAGTTGGACATGTGCGACCCGGGTGAACGTCCGCACGTACTCCAGGTCGGCGACCGGAGCATCGCTCGCCGGGAAGTGCTTCACAGCCGATTCCACCGAGTCGCGAGCCTGCTCCAGTGCATCCCGCTGCTGGGTGCGAGCCGTCTCCACCAGATCCTTCGCGTACTGCTCCGCCTCGCCCACCAGGTTGTCCGCGATCTGCTGCGCCTGGCTGAGCAGTCCGACCGCGTGGGCGGTGATGTGGGCGCGCTGGTCCGCGTCCGGCGAACTGCTGCGGAGCCGCTCGACCTCCGCCCGCAGCTCCGCCCGGTCCGCGTCGGCGTACTCGATCTGGTCCGCCAGGTCGCTCAGGTACGCCATGACTTCGTCCTGGTCCAGGCCCTTACGGCGGGTGCCGAAGGTCTTGTGCCGGATCGTGTACGGCGATTGAGCCGGTCGGCCGGCGAACGGATCTTGGCGCGTCACTGCTGACTCCCTGCCGAGGTCGTGATCCCCAAGGATTCGGTGTGGATGGCGGTGGTCGGCACACCGGCTTCGGTGAGATCGGCGACGGTGTGCCGGACCATGGCGGGCGATCCGCACACCAGGGCGGTGCGGTCCGTCCACGGCCCCCGGGCGGCGGCGACCGCGCCGACCTGCCCACGCTCCCCGGGGTACGACGAATCGTCGGAGACCACCGGGGTGTAGCTGAACCAGGGCCGCTGGGTGAGGCTGGTCAGCTGCTTGTGCTCGTACAGGTTCCACGGCATCCGGGCTCCGTGGAACAGGTGCACGCGCGGGACCTGGCTCGGCTGGGTCCGCCGGTCGAGCTGCTCGAGCATCGCCCGGAACGGCGCCAGTCCGGTGCCGCCGGCGATCATCACGAGATCCCGGCCGTCGTCTTCCGGGAGCTTGAGGGAGTCGCCGACCGGAGCGCCGATGCGGACCGGGTCACCGCGCTTGAGCGACCGGACGGCAGGCCCGCTCACCTGGCCGCCGGGGACCAGGCCGATGTGCAGCTCGAACGAACCGTCGCTGCGCGGTGCGTTGGCCGGGCTGTAGTAGCGCCACCGCCGCGGCCGGTAGGGGATCTCGACCGCGACCGACTGGCCGGGCCGGTACTCCAGCGGTCGTTCCGGGTGGATCTGCACGATGGTCACGTCCATCGTGCGCCGGTCCACGCCGAGGACCTCACCGGACCACCAGGCGGGGTAGTCCTCGGCCGACTCCTCGGCGGACTGGACCATCACGGTCGCGACCAGGCCGTACGCCTCGGCCCAGTCCGCGGCCAGCTCGGACGTCCAGGCAGCACCCAGGAAGTGCTGCAGCGTCGCGAGCAGGGACGCGCCGACCGCGGAGTAGTGCTCGGCGACGACCGAGAAGCGCCGGTGGTCGCGGCCGAGTTGTTGCAGGAACGGCACCACCTCGTCGATTTGTGCGGCGTTGCTGACCACGGCGCCGAGGGCGCCGACCAGCTTGTCGCGTTGGGCGGCCATCGAGACCGGGAACATCTCCCGGACCTCGGGATGGGAAAGGAACAGATGGGAGTAGAAGAACAACGGCACCTCGTCACCGGACTTGGCGACCAGTGCCCAGCTGTTCTTCAGCGCAGCCGGGTCCATCCGCGTCAGTGCGCCCCGACGATGTCGTCCTGGGTGGCACCCAGCGCTGTCACCACCCGGCCGATGATGTCGGCGGGCACGTCGTGCGCCTCCAGCGCGGCGACCAGGTGCACCACCACCTTGCCGAAGTCTTCACCGGTGATGCCGCGGCCCTTGTGCGCCTCGGCCAGCGCGAGACCGTCGTACGAGACCGGGCCGCCCATGACCTGCGAGACCAGTTGCACCTGGTGCCGTTTCAGCTTGGCCAGGTCGCTGTCGGCGAAATAGCCCGCCAGCTGCGGATCCGCAAGCACGTTGCGGTAGAAGAGATCCACGACCGACGCGATCGCCGGACCACCGCCGACCGCTTGGTAATCGCTGTCCCCCGCTGTGCTGCCCTGTGTCTGCTCGACCACGGCGCAACCATCTCCCAGTCCTCGAAATCGGTCCCCGAGCGGTGACGATCCGAGCACTGTCCGCCGTCCAGGTCAAGATCAGGAGACGGAATCGCCACGATTTGTCCGATGTTTGTGGCGATTGGTTGACGGCCCCGATTCGTGGGTAGAAGACCTATCCGAATTCCGGAACGTTGCCTAAGGCAATAATCAAACGTATTGCCCGAACGCCGCCGCGATGTCGTCATCTGTTGCCAAGAGCAACCGAAGCAGGACCCGGGCCTTGTACGCGTCCAGGAAGCCGCCGTCGATCAGGCCACGCTGTAGCAGATCCCACTCCGACCCGACCGACCGGTAGGTGTTCCGGACGATCGAGCCGGCGCCCGTCCGCGACGTCAGGACCACTGGTATCCTCGCGGCCAGCTCTCCGAGAACAGGAGCCAGGGCGGCCGGCACATGCCCGACGCCGAAGCCCGCCACCACGAGACCCTGGTGAGTGTCCGCCAGTCCCTGCAACAGCAGGCCGTCGTCGTCCATCGTGACGGTGTAGAGCGCCACCCGCGTCGCGTCGAGCTGAGCCGGCTCCGCACTTCCCTGTACGCCGTCAAGGCGCAGGGGGCGTGTGAGGACCCGGACGCGGTCCTCGACCACGTGTCCGATCGGGCCGGTGTTGGGTGACACGAAGGTCGCCGTACTGGTGCTGTGCGTCTTGCGGACCCAGCGGGCCGCGTGGATCTCCTCCTTGAACACGACCAGTGCGCCGAGGTCGCGGGCCGCGGGGGAGCAGGCGACGCGGAGAGCGGCCAGGAGGTTCGCCGGGCCGTCAGGGCCGGCCAGAGTGGGATTGCGCATCGCGCCGGTGAGTACGAACGGCTGCGGATGTGGCCAGACCTGGTCGACCAGGAAGGAGGTCTCCTCCAGTGTGTCCGTGCCTTGCGTGACCACGACCCCGGTGGCGCCGGCGGACACGGCCTTCGAGGCGGCGTCGACGACCTCGAGCATCTTCGCGGCGGTCAGGTTGGCGCTGGGCACTGCCTCGATGTCCTGGATCTCGACCGGCCGGCCGAGCTCCGACAATCCGGGCACCGCGGCGGCCAGGTCCTCGCCGGTCAGTCGGTGTTTGCCGGCCATCCCGATGGTGCCGCCCAGGGTGAACAACGCGATGCTCACTACCAGTTCCTCCTCAGTCACACGGATCGCCCGACAGACCGCCGCAGCCTACTGGCTACTTGGTGCGCGCCCGGACATGCATGCGTTCCCCCTGCGGCCCGTACAGGCACAGGACCTCCGTCGGGCCCGGACCGGGGTTGCCGAACCAGTGCGGCACCCTCGTGTCGAACTCCGCGACCTCACCCTCCTTCAGGATGAAGTCCTGGTCGCCGAGCACGAGCCGGACCCGTCCGGAGAGCACATAGATCCAGTCGTAACCCTCGTGCGTCTTCTGCTGCACGTCACTGCCGGGATAGCCCTCGGGCAGGATCTGCTTGAACGCCTGCAGACCGCCCGGTCGCCTGCTCAGCGGGATGTGCACCGTGCCGTGGCGTTTGATCGGCTTCGCGTAGATCCGCGGGTCACCGGTCGGTGGCGCGTCCACCAGTTCGTCCAGCTGGACCTGATGTGCCCGTGCCAGCGGCAGCAGGAGTTCGAGGGTCGGCCGGCGCTGCCCGGACTCCAGCCGGGACAGCGTGCTCACCGAGATCCCGGTCTCCTCGGACAGCTGCGACAGCGTCGTACCGCGCTCCGATCGCAGGCTGCGCAGCCGGGATCCGACCGCTTCGAGTACGTCGTCGTAGGACTCCATGTTGCCATTCTGGCAAACAAAGTTGTCGAAAACGAGAATCGTCACGCACGCTCGGGGCAACCGAGAGGAGCCGGAGATGAAGAAGTACGACGTGATCGTGATCGGCGGAGGCGCCGCCGGGCTGAGTGGAGCGCTGGCGTTGGTCCGATCGCGCCGGTCGGTCCTGGTGATCGACGACGGTACGCCGCGCAACGCGCCGGCGGAGCACGTGCACAACTACCTGACCCGGGACGGCGTCCCACCGGCCGAGCTGTACGCGATCGGCCGCGACGAGGTCATCGGGTACGGCGGTGAGGTCGCCACCGGCACCGTGACCACGGCCCGCCGCGACGGCGACTTCACGGTCGAGCTTGCGGACGGCACGACGTACCAGGGCCGGCGGCTGCTGGTGACGACCGGGCTGACGGACGTGCTGCCCGACGTACCCGGGCTGGCTGAGCGGTGGGGCAAGGACGTGCTGCACTGCCCGTACTGCCACGGCTGGGAGGTGCGCGACCAGGCGATCGGCGTACTGGCGACCGGTGTGATGGCGCTGCACCAGGTGCAGCTGTTCCGGCAGCTGAGTGACGACGTGACGCTGTTCCTGCACACCGGTCCGGAGCCGACCGACGACCAGTGGGAGGAGCTCGCGGCGCGCGGCATCTCAGTAGTGGAAGGGAAGGTCGAGCAGCTCGAGGTGGAGGACGGCAAGCTCACCGGCGTCCGGCTGGAGGGCGGCAAGGTCATCCCACGGCAGGCGCTGGCAGTTCAGAGCACCATGCGGGCGCGTGCGAGCTTCCTCGCCGACCTGGGGCTGGAGACCACCGAACTGGAGGCCAACGGGATCGTCCTGGGCACCGCCGTCCAGGTCGACGCGATGGGAGCCACCCAGGTGCCCGGCGTCTTCGCGGCCGGCAACGTGACCGACCCGAAGGCGCAGGTCATGCCCGCCGCGGCCGCCGGGCTGATGGCCGCGGGTGGTATCAACTTCGACCTGATCGGCGAAGAGATCCGGCTGGCAGTGGCCGCCCGCAGTAGTTGAGGAGTTGAATAGAGGCGGGAGGGTGGATGCACGAAACGGTCGACCCGGATTTCGCCTCGTATGTCGATGCGCGGCAGGGCAGATGGCTCCGAACGGCGTACCTGGTGTACGGCGATCCTGAGCGTGCCGAGGATGCGCTGCTGCACGCCTTCACCCGGCTGGCGCTGCGCTGGACCAGGGTCGACGATCCGGACGTCTTCGTTCAGCGGCTCCTCTACCAGCCTGCTCTGAACCGGTGGAGCCGGGTGAAGGCGTTCCCGGACGAGGACGACCCGGTGAAGCTGGCGCTGGCCGAGCTGACGCCCGCACAGCGCACTGTGTTCGTGCTGCTGCACCTGGAGGAGCTCACCGAGTTCGAGGTGGCCGACATGCTCAACATGTCCCACCAGACCGTGCACGGGCACGGCATGTCGGCCTTCAGCCGGTTCCGTACGGCGCTCGGTGAGGGCGACTGGCGTGACGGCCCCCGCGACAGCACCCATGACAGCACCCACGACAGGGCACGCGATATCGGTGGGGGCGACCAGCGATGAGGCGCGAGGACGTCCAGCCGATGCTCGCCAAGGCGTCGGACCGGCTGCCCGAACCGGATCTGGCCGACGCGGCCTGGGCCGCCGGCGTGGAGACCCGGCGCCGCCGGCGGCGCAGCATCCTCATCGGTCTGATCGCCGCTGTGCTGATTGCGGTGATCGCTGCGATCGGGGTTGGCCTCAGCGGTGACGACAACTCGCAGTTCACCCCACCGATCACACCGCCCAGCGACCCGAACGTCCGCGCCCCGGACGGACAGATCAACGGAATCGACTTCTGGGTCGCTCCGCCGTCCGGAAGCGAACGGTTCCTCGACCGGCTCGAGACACCCCTCGGCGACCGCCTCCAGCAACCTGACAACGTCGAGCCGCTGGCGGACCGGCCGCTGGACCGCATTGCCGCTGTGGTGCTCGAGGACCGCGGCGATCGCTACGTACCGCTCCTGCTGGGATCCGACTCCTCCTGGGCGCGAGCCGACGTGGAGTTGCTCCCGATCCGCACCGGTACGCCGTTGAGCTCCGGCGCGGTGTCGCCGGACGGACGGATCGCCGCCTTCCCGCAGCCGGGCGAGCTGGTCACCGTCGACGTCGCGACGGCAGAGGTGTTCCGCATCAAGATGCCGGCCCAGGACATCCGCAGCGTCTCCTGGCTACCGGATGCCCAGCGCGTTCTCGTCAGCGGTCCGGGCGTCGCGTACCGGGTGCTGGTGGGGGAGAGCAGCACCGGCGAGGAGCCGCTGGTGGCGATCGCGGGCGCCGCGGATCCGTCGTCGGTCACAGCGCCGTTCAGGCTGGACAAGGGTGCCGTGCTCCGGTACATGGTCGGAGGCCAGTGGATCGTCGACAGCGCTCTGCAGCTGCCGGTGCGCGCATGGGTCGGGCAGACCTTCTCGACGGACAGCACCGCCGCGCGGCTCTTCATCGCGGACGATCTGACCCCGGTGACAACCAACGCCTCACAGCCGCAGGTGGTGGCGGCCATCTCGACCCTGCGGGCAGAGCCCAGCCGCCTGCTGGTGCTGGGTGAGCCCACGGTGATGTCCTCGGTCCCGCCGATGGACCAGCCGTACGTGCGTGAGCCTGGCTGCTGCGCCGTACTGGGCTGGTACGACCACAACACCCCGCTGTTCGAGGTCCGAGGCTGGGTGCTCGCCTGGGACCTGACCTCAGGCGAGGTCCGGCGGGTGACCGAACTGGCCGTGGCCGGCCTGGCCGTTGGACCCGGGATTCGCCCCTGAACCGCTGTCCATGATGCAGCGCAGCGTGAACTCCACCAGCCGGTCGGCGTCCTCCGGCGCCGGCATCGGCTCGCCGGTCAGCGCGCGAATGACGAACACGCCGGCCAGCCACTGCACCATCAGCGCCACGTCCACCGTGCTCCGGATCGGCTCCCCGCGCTTGCGGGCCCGTTCCAGCGCGTTCCGGGTCAGCCCGATCCGGTGGTCCAGGAAGTCGCGGTAGATGCCCGCGGACCGCTCGTCGCGGTTCGCCTCCGTGACGGCCAGGCGGATCAGTGCCAGTCCGTTCTCGCTGTTCACGAACCTCAGTGCGTCGACGTACACCTGGCGCAGATCGCCGGCGATCGAGCCGGTGTCCGCGTCCGGTATCTGGATGTCGAACAGTTCGGCCATCGCGTCGTTGGCCAGCGATTCCTTGCTGGCCCAGCGCCGGTAGATGGTGGCTTTGCCGACGCCCGCCGCCTCGGCGACGTCGTCGACCGTCATTCCGTCGAATCCGCGCTCCAGCAGCAACTGCACGGCGTACCTGCGGATTCTCGGCTCCGCGTCCGGGTCTCGCGGCCTGCCGCGGCGCGGACTCACCCCGTGGTTGATCCCCATTTCGTATCCCCAGGTCGGACGGGCGCAGTGGCGCGGCTGCGTACCCGTGTGGTCCAGGCCAGAGTGCCACACCTTGGCCGATGTCACCTCGATGTCACCTGATCGCCCTCTTTGTCACATGTCTGAAACAAATCGACCGATCGGCTGAAACCGCGCCCCGACACGGTGTCCGTGTGGCTGTTGCGCGTGGGCTCCCCGGCGTTGTGGAGTTCCCCCGGCTGAGGGCGCCGGTCACCCCGCAACGATGGAAGGGATGACGTTGATGGAGATCAACGCCGGCGATACCGCCTGGGTCTTGGCAAGCGCCGCCCTGGTGATGCTGATGACACCGGGCCTGGCTTTCTTCTACGGCGGCATGGTGCGCATGAAGAGCGTGCTGAACATGATGATGATGAGCTTCATCACCATCGCCGTCGTCACCATCATGTGGGTGGTGGTCGGCTACTCGCTCACGTTCGCCGGCGACACCGGGCACGTGGTCGGTAACTTCTCCGAGGTCGGCCTGAAGGGCCTGATGTCGCCGGACGCGGTGAGCGGCTCGACGCCGACGCTCGCGTTCGTCGCGTTCCAGCTGATGTTCGCGATCATCACACCGGCGCTGATCTCGGGTGCCATCGCCGACCGGGCCACGTTCCGCGGCTGGATCGCGTTCGTCGTCGGCTGGACGCTGCTGGTGTACTTCCCGGTCGCGCACTCGGTCTGGTTCCTGGACGACGGCAACGGCGGCTGGATCGGCGACAAGCTGAAGGCGGTCGACTTCGCCGGTGGTACGGCGGTGCACGTGAACGCCGGTGCCGCCGCGCTCGCGCTGGCGATCGTGCTCGGCAAGCGGATCGGCTGGAAGAAGGACCCGATGCGGCCGCACAGCCTGCCGCTGGTCATCCTCGGCGGTGGCCTGCTGTGGTTCGGCTGGTTCGGCTTCAACGCCGGCTCCGCGCTGAGCGCCGGCACCACTGCCGCGGTCACCTTCGTGAACACCCAGGCCGCCACCGCCGCCGCAGTGATCGGCTGGCTGATCATCGAGCGGATCCGGCACGGCAAGGCCACCACGCTGGGCATGGCGTCCGGTGCGGTCGCCGGCCTGGTCGCGATCACCCCGTCCTGTGGCGCGGTCACCCCGGTCGGTGCGATCATCCTCGGCCTGCTGGCCGGCGCGGTCTGCTGCTTCGCGGTCTCGCTGAAGTACAAGTTCGGCTTCGACGACTCGCTCGACGTGGTCGGCGTCCACCTGGTCGGCGGTCTGTTCGGCTCGCTGGCGATCGGCTTCCTCGGTACGGCGGCGGCCCCGTCGGCCGTGAACGGCCTGTTCTACGGCGGCGGCGCCTCCCAGTTGGGTAAGCAGGCGCTGGCCAACCTGGTCGTCGGTGTGTACTCGTTCGCGGTCGCCTTCATCCTCGGCAAGGTGATCGACAAGACGATCGGCTTCCGGGTCACCGAGGACGACGAGGTCACCGGTGTCGACCAGGTCGAGCACGCCGAGACCGCGTACGACTTCCTCGGCGCGGCCGGTCTGCGCGGTGTCGCGTCGACCCGGCCGGCGACCGTCCCGGCCGAAACGGACAATGGGACCACCGAGACGTCCGAGAAGGAAGGTGCCAACGCATGAAGCTGATCACCGCGGTGGTCAAGCCGCACAAGCTGGAGGACGTCCGGGCCGCGCTGGAGACGTTCGGCGTCACCGGGATGACGGTGACCGAGGCGAGCGGCTACGGCCGGCAGAAGGGCCACACCGAGGTCTACCGCGGCGCCGAGTACGAGGTGGACCTGGTCCCGAAGGTCCGGCTCGAGGTCGTCGTCGAGGACGGCGACAGCCGCGACGTGGTGGACGTGATCGTGAAGGCGGCGCAGACCGGCAAGATCGGTGACGGCAAGGTCTGGGTCACTCCGGTCGAGACCATCGTCCGGGTCCGCACCGGCGAGCTGGATGGAGACGCCCTCTAGATGGTGAACCGAGCAGAACAGCGGCGCGCTCGTGCCGAGGAGGCCGACGCGCTGCTGTACCTGCTCCTCGCCAAGGCCTGTGACGCCCTCGGTGTGCCCACCGAGGGCGTCGCGCTGGTCGCGGTCGGCGGCTACGGCCGTGAGGAGCTGTCGCCGTACAGCGATCTCGACGTGATGCTCGTGCACGCCGAGGGGTATCCGCGCGTGGACGAGCTGGCGGCACAGATCTGGTATCCGCTGTGGGACTCGCGGACCAAGCTGGACCACAGTGTCCGGACCCTGGCGGAGGCCCGGCAGGCGGCAGCCGACGATGTCCGCGTCGCCCTGGGTCTGCTGGACGCACGACATGTCGCCGGGGACTCGCACCTCACACTGCAGCTGCGCTCGGTGCTGATGGCGGACTGGCGTCGTACGGCGCGGACGCGGCTGCCCGCGCTGGCGCAGGCGTGCCGGGACCGCGCCACGACCGTCGGTGAGCTGGCGCATCTCGCCGAGCCGGATCTGAAGGAGGCGTACGGCGGTCTGCGGGATGCCGTCGTACTGCGCTCATTGGTCGCTTCGTGGTTGGTCGACGTACCGCACCCGGTCGTGGAGCGGGCGCGGCTGGACCTGCTCGACATCCGGGACGAACTGCACAAGGTCGCTGGTCGTTCCACCGACCGGCTGGTGGCCGACGTCGCGGGAGAGGTCGCGGCCGGGCTGGGCCTGGACGGGCGGGACGAACTGTTGCGCCACGTCTACGCGACCGGCCGGACGCTGGCGCACGTGTGTGACGTGTCGTGGCGGCGGGTGGAGAGCCTGATGACTCGGCCGCCGCGGTCCAGGCGTCGGCAACGGACTGGCGGGCCGCTGCTGCTGGCGTTGGATGAGGGAGTCGGTCAGCACGAGGGTGAAGTCGTACTGATGCCGGATGCGCGGCCGGAGCGGGACGCAGTGCTTGGGCTGCGCGCTGCTGCTGTTGCCGCGGATCGTGAACTCGTCCTGTCGCCAGCAGTGTGTGGTCGGCTGGCCAGGAGCGCCATGGCGTTGCCCGAGCCGTGGCCGGGTGAGGCGCAGCGGTTGCTGTGCGCTCTGCTGGGTGCTGGCGGCGGACTGCTCGAGGTGTGGGAGGCGCTGGACCAGGCCGGCTACATTACGCGGATCCTGCCGGAGTGGGACACGGTCCGGTTCCGGCCACCGCAGTCCGCGGTCCACCGCTTCACCGTCGACCGGCATCTGCTGGAGACATGTGTCGAGGCATCCAAGATGGTGCGGGACGTCCGGCGTCCTGACCTCCTGCTGGTCTCCGCATTGCTGCATGACTTGGGCAAAGCGGCCGACGGGGACCACAGCGTCACTGGAGCTGTGATCGCCGGGACCGTTGCTCGCCGCATCGGATTCACCGAGGCAGACGCCGACACCATCGCGCTGCTGGTCCGGCAGCACCTCATGCTCGCGCAGGTCGCCACTCGCCGAGACCTGGACGACCCGATGACTGTCGACCTGGTCGCGGGCATCGTCCGCACCACCGAGACGCTGGACCTGCTGGAGGCCCTCACGTACGCCGACGCACGGGCTGCCGGTCCGGCGGCAGCGTCACCGTGGCGGATGCGGCTGGTCGGTGAATTGTGTCGCCGGGTGCGTGGCGAGCTGTCCGGGGGAGGCGAGGGCATGTGGACCGATGCTCCTCCGGTTCCCGTGCCCACACTGCATCAGGTGGTCGGCGTAGGGCGGCTGGGTGTGTCCGTGGCCGACCATCACGGTGACTTGCGCATCAACGTCGCCGTACCCGATCAAGTGGGCACGCTGTCGACCGTTGCCGCCGTGTTGGCGGTTGAGCGGCTTGCAGTGCGGTCCGCTGTCATCACCTCCGTCGAGGGCTTGGGTATCTCGCAATGGACCGTGGCCGGCTCGCTGCCCGATCCGATCCGGCTGCGTGACCGGCTTGCCGTGGCGCTGCGCGACAACACTGACCTGGTACGACGTTTGGCCGCGCGAGACTCGTCCGCGGTGAAGCACCGGCTCGACAGCCGGGTCGACCTCCTGCCCGGAGCCTCAGAGACCGCCACAGTGCTGCAGGTGCGAGCACATGACCGCCCAGGACTGCTGTACGACGTCACTGCGGCCATCGCGTTCACCGGAGCGGACATCCGGTCAGCCCACGTCAGCACACTGGGTGCGGAGTGTGTGGACGTCTTCTACCTCACCGATCCGCAGGGTGCTCCACTCGACGAGGAGGACGCTCGTACGACGGCAAAGACGGTCCTGGATCGCCTGACCTCTTAATCTCAGTGGTGTGCATGTCGTAGCGGCGTTCCAGCATCAAGCGGTTGCCTGTGAGGACCTCGGGTCCCCGATGTACGCCGAACTGCTTCGGCTGATCGTGGACGACTACGAGGTCGGAGGCGTGTCGACCGGCGTACTGGCCGGCTATGAGGATCGCCCGTTCGGTGACGCGATCGCTCTGCGGTTGCTGGCGGCGGTCCATGGGCTGGTGCTGGCCGGGGAGGTGCCGGAGCTCGCGGCGTTCTATCCGAGCGTTGGTGGGACTTGGGACCCGGTGCTGGGCTGGGAGGCGTTCGAGCAGGTCCTGCAGTCGCGGTCCGCTGAGCTGCGCGCGTTGCTGACGCAGCCACCGCAGACGAACGAAGTCGGTAGGGCCGCCGCTCTCTACGGCGGTCTACTGCAGTTGGTCGAGGCCGTGCCGTTGCCGGTCCGGTTGTTCGAGATCGGTGCGAGTGCTGGGCTCAACCTCCGTGCGGACCACTTCCGCTACACCGCGGACGGGACGTCGTACGGTCCGGCCGACAGTCCTGTGGTGTTCGAGGACGCCTGGTCCGGGCAGTCGGTGAAGCCGGTGGAGCTGCGGATCGCCGAGCGGGTCGGGAGCGACATCGCCCCGGTGAACCCACTGACCGCGGAGGGCGCACGCACGCTGACGTCGTACGTGTGGCCGGACATGTCGCAGCGGCTGGAGCGGTTGCGCGGTGCGGTGGAGATCGCGCGGCAGGTGCCGGCCGACGTACGGCGGGAGGACGCCGTCTCGTTCGTGCGCGGCCTCGAGTTGTCGGAGGGCCATGTGACCGTGGTGTGGCACTCGATCATGTGGCAGTACCTGAGCCGCGACGACCGGGCCGCAGTAGACGACCACCTCGCCGAACTCGGTGCCCAGGCCACCGAGTCGACCCCGCTGGCGCGCCTGCGCCTCGAACCACTGCCACGAGCTGTCCTGGTGGAGCTGCAGACCTGGCCCGATGGCGAACGGCGGACCCTCGGCCGAGCCGAACCCCACGGCCAAGGTCTCGTCTGGTCAGCTGAGTGACGCGACCAGTGTGTCGGTGAGCTCGGCTGCGTAGACCCCGTCGGGATCCAGATCAGGGTCGAAGATGCCGATGTCGATTCCCATGCAGGCCGGCGACGCCAACAGCGGGCGCAGGAGTTGTCTGAGCTGGGGGTGGTCGATGCCGCCCGGGTCTGGGCTGTCAACCGCCGGCATCACCTCGGCGTCGAGGATGTCCACATCCAGATGCACCCAGAACCCGTCGAGCTCCTCCCGCTCGAGATGCTCCAGTACGCCGTCCGCAGCCGACTCCGCCATGATCGTGAGCGCTGACCACACCGGTATCCCGGCCGCCTCGACGTCACCGACGTACTCGTCGTCCTCCCGAATGCCCAAGAGGGCAGCATCCGTGTCCTGGACGTACGGCGACAACCCTTCGAGATCAGTGAGGTCCGCCTGGCCGCGTCCCGTGACCAGTGCGAGTGCTTCACCGCCCGCTGCCCCGACGTACGGCGCGTTGTCGACGGTGCGGAAGTCGGAGTGGCCGTCGATGTAGACCACGCCGTACCGCCCGCGCCGCTTCAACGCCAAGGCCGGCCCGAGCAGGTTGCTGCACTCACCACCGAGCAGCACCACGAACCGCTGGTCGTCGAACAACTTCGTCAGCCGATCAGCCAGCCGCACCGTGTACGACGCCATCGCCTCGGCGTTGAACACGCCGTCGCCCGGCTTCCAACCCTCCCGGTCGTACCTCGGTGGGGTGACACAGCCGGCGTCGGAAGCGTTGATCCGCTGCAGCAATCCCTGGTCGCGCAACGCCCCGGCCAACTTGTAGCAGCCCGGCACCGCGCCCTTGACCGGTGGCCGCAACCCCAGGTTCGATGGTCCGTCCAGCACTACTCGCTGCTTGCCCATTCGAGCCCCCCTAACCGATCTGCGTCGCTTGACCGGTTAGAGCCTTGCGGCCTGACCCTCCGGTTGTCAACCGCGCCCGGTAGACTCGGGGAGTTGTCTGGGTGAGCTGGGTTTTCTGAAGAACGGACTGTTCCTGGTGTTCGACACGCTTTCCGATCGTCTGTCCACGGCGTTCAAGAATCTGCGCGGCAAGGGCAAGCTGACCGACGCCGACATCGACGCGACGACGCGGGAGATCCGGATCGCGCTGCTCGAGGCCGATGTCGCGCTGCCGGTGGTGAAGGAGTTCATCGCCGCGGTCCGGGAACGGGCCAGCGGCGCCGAGGTGCGCGGCGGGCTGAACCCGGCCCAGCAGGTGATCAAGATCGTCAACGAGGAACTGGTCAACATCCTCGGTGGCGAGACCCGCGAGCTGCGGATGGCCAAGCGGCCGCCGACCGTCATCATGCTCGCCGGTCTGCAAGGTGCTGGTAAGACCACCCTGGCCGGCAAGCTGGCCAAGTGGCTGAAGGAGTCGAAGCACCAGACGCCGATGCTGGTCGCGGCCGACCTCCAGCGCCCGAACGCGGTGACCCAGCTGCAGGTGGTCGGCGAGCGCGCCGGCGTGCCGGTGTTCGCTCCCGAGCCCGGCAACGGCGTCGGCGACCCGGTCGACGTGGCCCGCAAGGCGATGGACGAGGCGCGGACCAAGCAGCACAGCGTGGTCATCGTCGACACGGCCGGCCGGCTGGGTGTCGACGAGGTGCTGATGAAGCAGGCCGCCGACATCCGCGACGCGGTCACGCCGGACGAGATCCTGTTCGTGGTCGACGCGATGATCGGTCAGGACGCGGTCACCACCGCCCAGGCCTTCCTCGACGGAGTCGGCTTCGACGGTGTCGTGCTGTCCAAGCTCGACGGTGACGCCCGCGGTGGTGCCGCACTGTCGATCGCGCAGGTCACCGGCCGCCAGGTGATGTTCGCCTCCAACGGCGAGAAGCTCGAGGACTTCGACGTCTTCCACCCCGACCGGATGGCGTCGCGCATCCTCGGCATGGGCGACGTGATGAGCCTGATCGAGCAGGCGGAGAAGTCGTTCGACGCCGAGGAGGCCGCCAAGACGGCCGCCAAGCTGCAGAAGCGCGGCGGCAAGGACTTCACCCTGGACGACTTCCTCGCCCAGATGCAGTCGGTCCGCAAGATGGGCCCGCTGACCAAGATCTTCGGCATGCTGCCCGGGGCGAACCAGTTCAAGGACCAGCTGGAGAACTTCGACGAGCGCGAGATCGACCGGATCGAGGCGGTCATCCACTCGATGACACCGGCCGAGCGGACCGATCCCAACATCATCAACGGTTCCCGCCGGGCCCGGATCGCGAAGGGCTCCGGGACCGAGGTCGCCACCGTCAGCGGCCTGGTCGAGCGGTTCTTCGAGGCCCGCAAAATGATGGCCGCGATGGCGTCGGGCAAGGGGATGCCGGGGATGCCCGGTATGCCAGGGATGCCCGGCATGGGTGGTGGTGGCGCACGGAAGGCCAAGCAGCAGCAGAAGAAGGGCAAGAAGCGCGGCTCCGGCAACCCGGCCAAGCGGGCGAACCAGGGCAACTCCCAGCCGGCCCCGCCGGCTCCGGGGCAGTTGCCCGCCGCGTTCGGCGGTGGCGGCCAGGACGCCGGCGACTTCCAGCTTCCGGACGAACTGCGCAAGGTCCTCGGCGACGACAAGAAGTGACGCCGGCCGGTGAACGCTCGGTGACGGGGGAGTGGACGGCCGTTCGGCATTTGGTCACTGCATGAAGTGGCGCACCGTTACCGGTTGTCCACGACCCTGCGACGACTAAGATCGTGCCTACGCCCGGCAAGACTCAGCACTGCGGAAACGTCGAGGGACGCGGATGAGGCAGCAGTTCAAGAACCTGGATACGTGGCGGGGGAAGCTGACCGCCACCTGGGTCTGCCTGGCTCCTCCCACCGCAATGGTCGCCGTGTTCGTCGCCGGCGGCCTCACCTCGAACACGTTCATCGTGGACGCGCACGCGTTGGCCCAGCCGCGCCAGGACGCGCAGTTCGACGACCTGGCCGACAACGTCCCGACCCAGCCAGGTGCCGACGGCAGCCTCCCGACCCAGCAGAAGTCCCAGATCGCGGTGCCGGTGACCGGCGCCGTCGACGGCACGGTGCAGCCGATCCCGGGCATCTCCGGTGACGCCTCGGGCATTCCCGGCACGGTGCTGGCGGCGTACCAGAAGGCGGCCAACGATCTCGCGGTGGCGATGCCGGGTTGTCACATCACCTGGCCGCTGCTGGCCGGGATCGGCAAGGTCGAGTCCGCGCATGCCAGTGGTGGCAAGGTCGAGGCCAACGGGAACACGCGCGGCAAGATCCTCGGGCCGGTGCTCGACGGTGGCCCGGGGATGGCCGCGATCGCCGACACCGACCAGGGCGTGTACGACGGGAACTCGCAGTGGGACCGTGCGGTCGGCCCGATGCAGTTCATCCCGGGGACGTGGAAGGTCTTCGGTGCGGACGGCAACGGTGACGGGGTCAAGGACCCGCACAACGTCTTCGACGCGGCCCGGGCGGCCGGTGGCTACCTGTGCTCCGGCGGCGCGAACCTGGCCGACCCGCAGGGGCTCGTGCAGGCGGTGCTGCGCTACAACCACTCGATGGACTACGTGTCGACGGTGCTGCGGTGGATGCAGTCGTACAGCAAGGAGACGGTGACGATCCCGGACACGTCGGGCGTCATCGCCCCGCCGCTGGACGACAACGGGAACGTCGACCAGAGCAACGACCCGACCCGCGAGGGCGGCACCACGAGTCCCACCACGCCGACGCCGACCGCGCAGCCGTCCACGCCGACGCCGACCGCGAGCCGGACGACGAGCAAGCCGCCGTCGGGCAAGCCGACCACCCAGGTGCCGAACACGCCGCCGTCGTCGTCGACCAAGCCGCCGTCCACGCCGCCGACGACCACGACGAAGCCGCCGACGACGACCCCGCCGCCGACCACGACCCCGCCGACGACCACTCCGCCGACGACGCCGCCGACCTCGGATCCGCCGCCCACGACCTGTACGCCGACGCCCACCCCGACGGACTCGCCGACGACGACACCGACGGAGACCCCGAGCCCGACCCCCACGCCGTGCGACACCAACGCGCCCGGGTCGGACGAGAGCACGGCCGCGACTCCGGGCGAGGCGCCCAAGCCGGGTAACTGAGCAACGACCCGGGGCACTGGATGCCGTCGGCAACGTAGTCCTGCGCATTACCTGGGCGCCTGTTTTCGGCCGTGTTGGCGGGTCAGGTAACTTTGCGTCGTCTTGATGTAACTTTCTGGCGTATGGATCGTTGAGGGGATCATGCGCCTAACCCGTAGTGGTAACCGTCGGGTCAAAATCATCATCGCTTCACTGTGCACAGCCCCGCTCCTGGTCGGGGCCATCGTGACAGTCGCCTCGGGCGGAGCCGGTGCCTCCGGTCAGCTCGCGGCGGACAGCCCGGTCGCCCCATCGCCTGGGGCCGGGCTCAACAGCGGTGAGTTCGACGAACTGACGATGGTCGTGCCGCAGCGTCCCGGAGTGGACGGCCGGCTCGGATCCGACAAACCCGCCCGTGCCGACGTCCCCGTGCAGGGGGCGACCGACGGCCGTTCGGTGGTCCGCCCGGGCCGCCCGGACGCGGTCAACGGCATTCCGCGCGGGGTGTTCCCCGCCTACCGCCGCGCCACCGCGAATCTTGCCGTGGTCCGGCCGAACTGTGGGCTCACCTGGCCGTTGCTGGCCGGGATCGGCAAGGTCGAGTCCGACCATGCCAGCGGCGGCCGGGTCGACGTGGCCGGCACCACCCGGGGCAAGATCCTCGGCCCGGTGCTGAACGGCCGTGCCGGCAACGGCCGGGTCACCGACTCCGACAAGGGCCGGTTCGACGGCGATCTGACCTGGGACCGTGCGGTCGGGCCGATGCAGATCATTCCCCAGGTGTGGGACGAGTTCGGCGCCGACGGCAACGGTGACGGCTTCCGCAACCCGAACAACGTGTACGACGCGGTCACCACGGTCGCGGTCTACCTGTGCTCCGAGGGCGACGACCTGAAGGCACCCCGCGACCTGGTCGCCTCCCTGCTGCGGTACCAGCACTCCAAGGACTTCGTCTCCACCGTGCTGCGGTGGATGCGGGTGTACAGCAAGAACGCCGTACTGATCCCGAACGAGAAGGGCGGCCTGTCGACCGCGAAGTCCACCGGGAACGCGGAGCGAAAGGTCGACCCGCGCCAGGTCCCGGACGTGCCGGACGACAAGACGACCTCGCCGACGCAGCACCCGTCGACACCGGTCGGCGAGCCGACGTTGCCGGATCCGATCGAGACGCCGACGCACAAGCCGACCCGGCCGACCCAGTCGCCGACGAAGACTCCCACCAAGACGCCGACGAAGACGCCGACCAAGACGCCTACGCCGACGGACACCCCGACCCAGACACCGACCGAGACCCCGTCGCAGACGCCGACGGACACGCCGAGCGGGACGCCCTGCACGGCTGAGCCGACCACGCCGAGCTGCACTCCGGGCGGCGGCTCGCACGGCTGAGGCCGGCCCGGATACGGTCGGCGTATGACCGACTCCGGCGTCCTCAGAATCGTCGGCACGGTGCTGCCGGCCGGCGAACAGCAAGAGCTCCATCTCAGCGGTGGGCTGGTCGTCGACCGGCCCACCGCTGCCGATGTCACCACCGTGCACACCGGTGGCTGGATCGTGCCCGGTCTGGTCGACGCCCACTGCCACATCGGCCTGGACCAGCGCGGTGCGGTCGACAAGGAGACGCAGGAGGAGCAGGCGATCGCCGACCGCGCGGCCGGTGCGCTGCTGGTCCGCGACGCCGGTTCGGCCGCGGACACCCGCTGGATCGACGAGCGCGAGGACCTGCCGAAGATCATCCGGGCCGGCCGGCACATCGCCCGCTCGAAGCGGTACATCCGCAACTACGGCTGGGAGATCGAGCCGGACGAACTGGTCGCGTACGTCGAGCAGGAGGCCCGCCGTGCCGACGGTTGGGTGAAGCTCGTCGGCGACTGGATCGACCGGGATGCCGGTGACCTCACCGCCTGCTGGCCGGCTGAGGCGCTCGACGCGGCGATCGCCCGCGCCCACGAGCTCGGCGCGCGCGTCACCGCGCACGTGTTCGGCGAGCACGCCCTGCCCGATCTGCTTGCCGCCGGCATCGACTGCATCGAGCACGGCACCGGCGTACTGCCGGACATGCTCGACCAGATGGCCGCGCACGGTGTCGCCGTGGTGCCGACGCTCATCCAGCTGGAGAACTTCCCGGAGTACGCCGATCAGGCCGCCGCGAAGTTCCCCCTGTACTCGGCCCACATGCGCGACCTCTACGACCGTCGCGTCGAGCGACTCCGGGACGCGTTCGAGGCCGGCGTACCCGTGTATGCCGGGACCGACGCGGGCGGGGTCCTCGGGCACGGCCTGGTGGCGCAGGAGATCCAGGCGCTGACCGGGATCGGGATGTCGGGGGAGCAGGCACTGGCCGCCGGCTCGTGGGCGGCCCGCGAGTGGTTGGGTGCCCCGAGCACCTTTCGTCCGGGCGATCCGGCCGACCTGGTGGTGTACGACGAGGACCCGCGGGCGAACCCGGCGGTGCTCACCCATCCTCGGCTGATCGTCCTGCGCGGCCGAGTGGTGAGCTGATCGGGTGGCATGATCGCGTGATCGGCCGAATTCACGCCGTGACGGGAAAATGTTCACCTGAACCCTGGTCTCGGCGGAAGATATTGGCCTAGCGTGAGCCCGGGACCGCCGACGCCCCTCGGCGGACCGACCAAGGGAAGGAACCGCCCGATGGGGAAAACCGCCCGAGTACCCAGACACGTCTCCACAACGCTCCTGGCCGTCGCGGCCGCCGGCGCACTCGCACTCGGCGCACTGCCGAGCAACGCGGCCGAACCGACGCAACCCTCCGGCTCCGCGGGCCTCTCGTCCGCGTTCGACACCGCCGCCGCGAAGTACGACGTACCGCGTGAACTGCTCGTCGGCGTCGGGTACGCCGAATCGCACCTGGACGGCCACGACAGCCAACCCAGCCAGGCCAACGGCTACGGCGTGATGCACCTGGTCAGCAACGACAAGAACCGGACGATGTCCGAGGCAACCAAGCTCACCGGCCTGCCGGTCGCGCAGTTGTCCAAGGACAACGCGTCGAACATCCTCGGCGCCGCCGCAGTCCTGGACTCGTACGCCGACCAGGCCGGTCTGACCGATCGGTCCAACCTCGGCAAGTGGTACGGCGTGGTCGCGAAGTACTCGCACTCCGCCGACGGGCCGACCGCCCGGCTGTACACCGACGAGGTCTACCGGATCATCGGCGCGGGTGTCCGCGCCGCGGGGGTGACCACCGAGCCGAAGAAGGTGACGCCGGTCCTCGGCGCCTACGCCAAGGTCGCCCCGCTCGGCACCCGCACACCGACCTCGGTCGCGGCGGTCGACTACCCGGGCGCGATCTGGAACGCGGCCAGCACCAGCAACTACAGGGTCGGCCGGAACGCCGCGATCTCCACCATCGTCATCCACGTGACGCAAGGGTCGTACGCGGGCACGATCAGCTGGTTCAAGAACCCGTCCGCGCAGGTCAGCTCGCACTACGTGATCCGGTCGAGCGACGGCCAGGTCACCCAGATGGTGGCCGAGAAGGACACCGCCTGGCACGTGGGCTCCGAGAACGGCTACACGATCGGCATCGAGCACGAGGGCTTCGTCGATCAGCCCTCCTGGTTCACCGACGCGATGTACCGCTCGTCGGCCGCGCTGACCCGCAACATCGCGGACCGCCGGGGGATCCCGAAGGACCGGGCCCACATCAAGGGCCACGTCGAGATGCCGAACCAGACCCACACCGACCCGGGTCCGAACTGGAACTGGGACTACTACATGGAGCTGGTGAACGGCGGGAACCCGAACCCGCCGGAGTACAACTTCACCACCTACGGCAGCGGCGTCCGGGTCCGCTCGGCCCCGAGCCTCACCGCCTCGATCATCACCGAGCTGCCCGGCCCGACCCAGGTGTTCGTCACGTGCCAGGTGCAAGGCGACCCGGTGACGGCCGAGGGCACCACCAACGACTGGTGGGCCAAACTCCGCGACCAGGGCGGCTACATGAGCAACATCTACATCCAGGACCCGAACCCGAAGCTCCCCGGCGTACCAGAGTGCTAGAGGCCGAAGAGTACAGCCTGCTGTAGGGACTCCGTCGTTCGTCGTCCTGGAGGATCGAGGGGTGACGAACGACGGAGGAGGCATGCTGGCATGGTGAAGAGGCTTCTGGCACGGGGAATCCGTGGCTGCGGGTACCTGGCGGTCCGGTATGTGCGGGCGCTCCTGTTGTTGCTGGCGTTGCCGAACGGCCTGCTGCTCGGCTGGCTGATCCCGCCGTTCACGGGCGGCCTGGTGCGACTGGCCAACAGCGAGCGGGAGCGGGCGGCGAAGTACCTCGGTCTGCCGCCCGGCGTTCCACTGCCACCCGCTGCGCCGCGCCGGCCGGGTGACGTGGTCGCCCTGGTGCGGGACGCCTCCTTCAAGCGCAGCCTCCGGCTCCTGCTGATGCCACTCGTCATGATCCCGGAACTGGTCGTGACGGTCATCGGTCTGGTCGGCGCACCGGCGGGACTCGCCGGCATGCTGCTGTGGAAGCTCTCGCCAGGAAACTTCTCGCTCAACGGTGTCAATGTGGACAGCTGGGCCGAGGCTCTCACCAACGGGCCGGCGCAGATAGTGGGCAGTCTGGCCGTCCTGGCATGGGTTGTGCCCGCTGTGGCCCATGCACACGCCAGCGCGGTCCGCAGCTTGCTGGCGCCTAGTGATTCCCAGTTGGAGACGGCCAGGTTGGAGCAGCGGGTGGAGGAGCTGACCAAGAGCCGGGCTGGCGCGGTGGACTCGCACGGTGCCGAGCTGCGCCGGATCGAGCGGGACCTGCATGACGGCACCCAGGCGCAGTTGGTGTCGCTGGCGATGCGGATCGGGATCGCCAAGCAGACCATGGTGGACGACCCGGAGAAGGCTGCGAAGCTGCTCGACGATGCCCGCGACGGGGCGGAGCAGGCCATGCACGAGCTGCGCGGCGTACTGCGGACCATGTACCCGCCGATCCTCGCCGACCGCGGTCTGGCCGGTGCAGTCTCCGCACTGTGCGCCCGCTGCCCGTTACCGGTCGACCTCCGGCTGGGTGAGCTCGGGCAAGTGCCCGCACCGGTCGAGGCGGCGGCGTACTTCGTCGTCGCCGAGTCGCTCACCAACGTCACCAAGCACTCTGCCGCTGGACACGTCGACGTACTGATGGAACGGCGGGATGCGGAGCTGTACCTGGTGATCACCGATGACGGGATCGGGGGAGCGCGGATCAACGACCAGGCCGACCTGCTCGGCCGGGGAAGTGGTCTGCATGGCATCCTCCACCGGGTGCAGGCGATCGATGGTCAGCTGGAGTTGCAGAGCCCTATCGGTGGGCCGACCACCGTCGAGGTGATCCTCCCGTGCGGGTGATGATCCTCGAGGACAACCCGATCCTTGCCGAGGGCCTCGGTTTGCTGCTGGGCAACTCCGGCTTCGAGGTGGCCGCGGTCGCCGCCGATGCGGACGGGTTCGCGAAGGCGATCGCCGAGCACGAGGTGGACATCGCGGTGGTCGACGTACGGCTGCCGCCCACCTTCACCGACGAGGGTCTGCGGGCCGCGATCGAGGCCCGCCGGGTGCGGCCCGGCCTGCCCGTCCTGGTGTTCTCGCAGTACGTCGAGGAGGTCTATGCGGCCGAACTGCTCGCCGCCGGGAGCGAGGGCGTCGGGTACCTGCTCAAGGACCGCGTCTCCCGGGTCGACGAGTTCCTCGAAGCGGTACGCCGGGTCGCCGCCGGAGGAACCGTGCTGGACCCCGAGGTGGTGAGCCAGTTGATGGTGAAGCGGAGCAGTCCGCTGGACCGGCTCACCCCTCGGGAACGCGAGGTACTCGCACTGATGGCGCAAGGACTCGGCAACACGGCGATCGCCGACCGCCTGGTCGTCACCGAAGGCGCCGTCCACAAACACGTCGGCAACGTCTTCCTCAAGCTCGACCTGCCGCCAACGGATGCCGGCCACCGCCGCGTCCTCGCAGTCCTCGCCTACCTCGGTCTCTGACCCGGCCGATCAGGCCGGCTGATCGGGGACCGACTCGAGCGCCGGCTTGTGGTCCTGCGAAGTGCTGAGGGAGTCGATCAGCTGCTTGGCCAGGGCGAAGCCGGAGCCGCCCATCGTGATCGTCTTGACCAGGGTGTCCTCAATGCCCTGGGCACCGTTCAGCACGACCATGTTGCCGACCTTCTCGAACGAGCCCGCCGCCGCGGCGACGATCTCCGGGTAGGCCTCGGCCAGCTGCTGCGCGACGACCGCGTCGGTGTTGGTGGCCAGCGCCTCGGCCCGGGCCTTGATACCGGCCGCCTCGGCCATCGCCTTCGCCTGCACCGCGGCGGCCTCGGCCTTACCGGTCAGCTCGGTCGCCTTCGCCTCGGCCTCACCGCGGAGCTGGACCTCGCGGGCGTTCGCCTCCGCGGCAGCGATCTGGGCGTCACGCGCGGCCTGGGCCAGTGTGCGCTGCCGGTACGCCTCGGCGTCGGCCGGCTTCAGCACCGACGACTCCAGTTGCTTCTCGGCCAGCGAGGCGTTCAGCTTCGCGGTCTCCGTCTCGGCGACGACGACCTCCTGCCGGGCCAGCGCCTCGGCCAGCGGACCGGATTGCGACGCCTTGGAGTTCGCCTGGTCGACCTCGGCCTGGTAACCGGCCTGGGCGATCGAGCTCTCCCGCACCGCCGCGGCCTTCTTCGCCGCCGCGGCCTGCTCGCGCTCGGTCGCCTCCCGGTCCCGCTCGGCCTGCGCGATCCGGGCCGCGGCCTCGACCGCGGCGGCCTGCGGGCGGCCGAGGTTCTTGATGTAGCCCGACTCGTCGTCGATCTCCTGGATCTGCAGCGAGTCGACCACCAGGCCGAGCTTCTCCATGTCGCCGGCCAGCGAGCCGCGGATGTTCGTGGTCAGCGTCTCCCGGTCGTGCAGCATCTCCTCGACCGTCGTCGAGCCGACGATCGCACGCAGGTGGCCCGCGAACAGCTCGTGGATCGTGCTCATCACCTGCTCGTCGCTCTGCTCCAGGAACCGCCGGGCCGCGTTCGCGATCGAGCCGTAGTCGTCACCGACCTTGTACGCCGTCACACCCTTGATGTGCAGCGGAATGCCCTGGCTGGACACGCAGGTGACGGTCAGCGGCGTCGCGCGGATGTCCAGCGGCAACCGCCGTACGGTCTGGAATCCCGGCAGTACCGCGGTGCCGCGGCCGACGACGATCTTGAAGCCGAGGGTCTCGTTGACCTGCTCCTGGCTCGAGTGCGCGCCGAGACCGGAGATGATCAGCGCCTCGTTCGGCTCCGCCACCCGCCAGACCATCCGGAACACGATCAGAAGGACGACCACCGCCACCGCGGCGATGATCACGTACGTCCAGAGCATTTCCCCTCCAGGGAACGGAACGATGAATCAGATGGCGCGAGCGACGTAGACAGTGCGCGGTGGGTCGTAGTCGACCACCACCACCTGGGTGCCCACCTCGATCACCTCGTCGGTCGCGGGGTAAGCGTAGAAGGCCTCGGTGGCACCCCGGACCGGCAGCATCACCTCGCCGACGATCCCAGGTGCGATCCGCCCGATCACGCGCCCCCGTTTGCCTACCATGACGCCCCTCCGACGTACCGCGGCTGCTCTGGGTTCCGCAGCTTAACGCCTTGTGGCACGGACGCCCGCAGGCGCATGGTGGAGGCATCGACGCGCGGCCTGGGGGCGGGGAGGGGTCATGGGCGCGGAGGTACGGCTGGGGGTCGTCGAAGAGGGGTCGGACGACGCACGGCTCGAGGAACTGGCGTTGCTGCTCCGGCAGGAGTTGCTGACGCTCGACGTACGGTCGGTCGAGCCGTACCACGAAGGCGAAGCACCGGAGGGATCGCGGAGTGCTCTCGCCGCGATCGCCGGCATGCTGAGCGTCTCGGTGGCGCCAGGGGTGCAGGCGGTCGGTGCGATCGTGGCGGTGGTCCGCGGCTGGCTGCGCCGGTCCGGCAACGAGCGGACGGTGAAGCTCACGATCGACGGAGACGTGATCGAGCTGACCGGCGCCAGCGACCAGGCCCAGCAGCAACTGGTGGATGCGTTCGTCCGAAGGCACTCCATGGCGGACGGGTGAGATGGACGGCAGGAGGGTCGCGCTCGTCATCGCCAACGACCAGTACGACGATCCCGGTCTGCGCAGGCTTGTCGCGCCTGCCCAGGACGCGGCCGCACTGGCGGAGGTGCTGGCGGATCCGTCGGTCGGTGGGTTCGCGGTGCAGGTCCTGCACAACGAGTCCGCCCAGGAGATCCGGTTCGCGGTCGAGGACTTCTTCGCCGATCGCGCGCCGGAGGACCTGCTGTTACTGCATTTCTCCTGCCACGGTCTGAAGAACTCCGCGGGTGAGCTGTTCCTGGCCGTCGCCGACACCAAGCCGACCCGGCTCGCGTCGACCGCGCTGGCCGCGGACTTCGTCAACCGGCAGATGGCGGACAGTCGCGCGCAGCGGATCGCGCTGTTCCTCGATTGTTGTTACGGCGGCGCGTTCCCGCGGGGCATGGTCGTGCGTGCGTCCGGTGAGGCGCAGGTACGCGACGCCTTCGTCGGTCAGGAAGAGGTCGGCGGTGGTCGTGGACGCGTGGTGGTGACGGCCTCCAGCGCGATGGAATACGCCTTCGAGGGCGGGCAGTTGGCGACCGACGCCGCCACGCCGGCGCCGTCGGTGTTCACCAGCGCCGTGGTCGACGGTTTGACGACCGGCGAGGCGGATCGGGACGGCGACGGGTGGGTCGGGCTCACGGAACTGGTCGGGTTCGTCACCGATCGGGTCCATCGGGTCACTCCGAATCAGAACCCGCAGATGTGGACGTTCGGATCGCAGGGCGAGCTGCTGATCGCGCGCAGCCGGGTCCGCCGGATCACGCCCACGCCGCTTGCGCCGGCTCTGCTCGAGGCGATGGAGAGTCCGTTGCCGGCGGCAAGGTTCGGCGTGGTCGACTACCTGCGCGAACGGTTGGACGGCGACGACCTCGGGCAGGCGTACGCCGCCTGGCAGGCACTGCACCGGATGGTCGCCGACGACAGCCGCAAGGTGTCCGAGGCCGCCGGCGAGGCGATCGCCTCAGCGGTCCCGCGGGTGACGCCTGGCGAGGTCGTACTCGGCGAAGATGTGCCGAGCGTTGAGCTGCAGGTCGAGGGCCCGCCGATCGCCCGAACTGCCGTGGCGTCGCCCGGCGCCGCGTGGGTCCGGGTCGAGCAGGACGGTGTGACTGTCCGAGTGAGCGCCGACCCCGCAGACCCAGGCAACAACGAGTCCTCGCTCATCGTCGCCGGCCCAACCGGCGAATGCACAGTCCCCGTCCACCTAACCCTCCCCAAAACCAACCCCGAGCCACCCCCTCCCACCGAACCAGCACCCGCATCCGAGGAGCGCGTCCAGCCGCTCCCCGTGTCCGAGCCAGCACTCCTGTCCGACCCGGCACCCACGTCCGCCCCGCAGTCCGACACAGCTGCCACGTCCAAGACATCTGTGTCCCAGCCGGATCCTGAGCCGGTTGCGGCGCTCAAAGCGGCGCCTGCTACCGAGCCGGGCCGAGTGTCCGAGCCGGAGCTCGAGGCGGTTGCCGAGTCGAAGCCGGCACCTGTTGCCGAGCTGGCTACTGCGTCCCAGCCGGAGCCTCAGACGGCTGCAGCGTCCAAGCCCTCTGAGTCGACAGCCAAACCTGCGTCGCAGCCTCTGACTTCGGCGGAGCGCGGGCTTGGAACCGCGCCTCCGTGGTGGGCGGTTGCCGTGCTGGCGCTTGGTTCGGTGGCGCTCGTCTATCTGAACTGGCCCGGTCCTCTGCATTCGCAGTACTTGTGGAGCCACAGCGATACCGGGTGGTGGGTGTACCGCAGCTGGGGCGACGCTGTGATCCTGTCGTCGGTCTGTGCGGTGGTGGCGAGCCTGGTTGCTAGGTGGTCCGGACCGCTGGCGCTCGGTGTCGTCGCCGGGTGTGCGCTGTCGGTGCTCGAGGACGGCGTGGTCATCCTCGGCGGAGGCATCTCGGCGGACGAGACCACACCGTGGGCCCTCTCGACGGTCGTCACGGCCGCGATGGTCGCCGTACTGCTGATCGTGCTTCGGCCGACCAGTTGGCGGTACTGGCCCGTCCCGGTCGCGGCCGCGGCGCTGGTCGTTGCCGGCGGCGTCTTGATCCTGGTCAGCGCCCTGATCCACCACCCCGACGGCTATTCCTGGTTCACGGTCACGAAGCTGGCTCTGATCGAGCCCGTCTTTACAGCGGGCCTCGGGTGGCTCGCTGTGGCGGCGACCGACAAGCGAAGCCGGATCTGGCTGGCTGCGGCGGTGACGACGTTCGCAGTGATGAGTTGCATCTCCGTCATCCCCGCCCTGACCCAGGGCAGCTCGCCGCCGGCCTTCATCACCGCCGTCCTCGGCAACGTGTTGGTCGTGGTCGGTGTGCTCAGCCGCGAAGTGCGCCTTCAGTCGCGCCCTTGATGAACTGGCGGGCGAAGAGGGCGAACACGATGATCAGCGGAATCATCGCCAGCAGGGCACCGGTCATCACCATGCTGTAGTCGACACCGTGGGACCGGTTCAGCTGGGACAACGCCACCTGGAGCGTGAGGTGGTCGGGGTTGGTGAGCACGATCAGCGGCCAGAGGTAGTCGTTCCAGGACGCGACGAACGTGAAGATGCCCAGGAACGCCAGCGCCGGCCGGGCCGACGGGAGCGCCACGTGCCAGTACGTCCCCATGAACCCGCAGCCGTCCAGCGTCGCCGCCTCGACCAGTTCGTCGTGAATGGAGCGCTGGAAGTACTGCCGCATCCAGAAGATGCCGAACGCGTTCGCCGCACCCGGGATGATCAGTGCCTTCAGCGAGCCGACCCAGCCGAGCGCGACCATCGTCTGGAACTGCGGGATGGTCGCCAGCTGGGCGGGCAGCAGCATCGTCGCCAGCAGGATCACGAACAACACGTTCCGTCCCGGGAACCGGAACTTCGCGAACGTGAACGCGGCCAGCGAGTCGAAGAACAGCACCAGCACCGTGGCCGAGACCGCCACGATCGCCGAGTTGCCCATCGACTGGAAGAACGCGATGTTCGTCAGCACATGGTGGATGTTGTCGTCGAGCTGCGAGCCGAAGGTGAACTTCGGCGGGAACCGGTAGATGTCGGCCGTGGTGTTGGTTGCCATCACCAACGACCAGTAGAACGGGAACAGCGAGATCAGTGCCGTCACCCCGAGGCCGACGTGCAGCAGGATCCGTCCGCGTCGCCTGATCATGAATCACTCCTGCCCCGGAACAGCCGCCAGTTGATCGCCGTCACCAGCAGCACGAGCATGAAGATGCTCAAGGCAACGGCTGCCGCGTAGCCGTAGTCGTTGGCGACGAACGCCTGGGTGTAGAAGTACATGACCGCGGTCAGACCGCTCTGGCCCGCGCCACCGCTGGTCCCGACCATCACCTGCGGTTCGGTGAACGTCTGCAGACCGCCGATCGTCGACATGATCACCGTGAACAACACCACCGGCCGCAGCTGCGGCAGGGTGATCGAGAAGAACGTCCGGACCGGTCCGGCGCCGTCCACCTTGGCCGCCTCGTACTGCTCGGTCGGGATCGCCTGCAATCCGGCCAGGTAGATGATCGTGTTGTACCCGGTCCACTGCCACACGATCATCGTCGAGATCGCGATCTTGATGCCCCACGGCTGCCCGAGCCAGTCCTCGGTGGGCAGTCCCAGCGACCGCAGGCCGGCGTTGATCAGACCGAAGTTCGTACTGAAGATCGCACCGAAGAAGATCGCCGCCGCGACCAGCGAGGTGATGTTCGGGACGAAGTACGCGAACCGGTACACGCTGCTGAACCGCACCGCCGAGTGCAGCATCACCGCCAGCAGCAGCGCCAGGCACAGCGTCGGTGCGGTCGACATGACGAACAGCACCAGCGTGTTCCACAGCGACAGCCAGAACGTGTTGTCCTCGATCAGGAACTTGAAGTTCTGCAGCCCGACCATCTGCCGCGCCCCGAGCCCGTCCCACTTCTGGAACGCGAGCAGGATCGTGGACGCGACCGGGTACAGCCCGAAGACGACGAACAGGATGTAGAACGGCGACAGGGCCAGGTAGAACCGCCAGTACGACCGGACCGGACGTTTCCGCCCGGATCCCGTCGTACCGACGTCGCTGCGGGGCGCCGTGGCGGTCAGGGTCACTGCACGCCCTGACGTTTGCCGATCTGCTTCGCCTGCGCGACCGCGTCCTTCCAGGCCTGCTCCGACGACTTGCTGCCGGACTGCACGGTCTTCAGCTGGGTCCCGTACGGCGCTCCGACCGCGGAGTCGAGCGGTGCTTCGTACGCGATCGGGATGGCCTTGGCGGCCGGACCGAACACGTCGATCGGGACCTGGCCGCCGAAGAACGGGTCGGCTGCCTTCAGTTGCGGCATGTCGTACGCCTTCGGGGCGGCCGGGAAGATCTGGGCGTCGGCGAACGCCTTGGCCTGGTTGTCCGCGCTGAGCATGTACTTGATCACCTCGAACGCGGCGGACGGGTCGGCGGCGTTCTTGGTGATGCCGAGGAACGAGCCACCGAAGTTCGCCGGGCCGCTCGGGGTCGGCGCCAGCCGCCACTTGCCCACGCTGGTCTTGCAGGCCGCCTTCACGTCCAGCGCGACCCACGCCGCACCGGCCAGCGCCGGCACCGTGCCCTGGTCGAGTCCGGCGTTCCAGTCCGGCGTACCGCCGAGGGTCTTCGCGTCGACCTTGGTGTTGATCGCCTTGACCGCCAAGTCCCAGGCGCGGCGGATGTGGTCCTGGTCGCCGATGAACTTGTTGTCCTTGTCGATGTAGCGCTCGGTGCCCTGGCTGACGATGATCCCGTACATGTCGGTCGCGTCGGACACGATCAGCGCCTTCGGGTTCTTCGCCTTCAGCTCCAGGCCCGCGGCCAGCAGGTCGTCCCAGGTCTTCAGCTGCGCGGCCACCTCGTCCGGCTTGCCGGGCAGTCCGCCGGCGGTGAAGACGTCCTCGCGGTAGAACAGCGCGGTCGGGCCGATGTCGATCGGGATGCCGAGCAGCTTGCCGTCCAGCGTGGTGGCCTGCTTGACCTTCCACTCCAGGTAGTCGCCGAGGATGTCCTTCGCGCCGACGGTGTTCAGGTCGACGAACCGGTCCGCCTGCGGCAGCCAGGAGGCGATGTCCTCGCCCTTGAGCCCGGTGATGTCGGGGATGTTGGTGCCGCCGTTGAACGTGGTCAGCAGCTTCTGCTTGAAGTCGTCGCCGATCTCGGAGTACTTGATGTGCTGGTCCGGGAAGTGCGCGATGGTGTCGTCCAGCACGGTCTTGCCCAGGCCGCCCGGCCAGCACCACAACGCGATGTTGCCCGTGGCGTTCTTCTTCGTGGACGAGGCGTCCATCCCGGACGAGCAGCCGACGAGGGAACCGCCGAGCATGGCTGCGAAGCCCCCAGCGAGCAGCGTCCGACGTGAGAGCTCCATGGTTCTTACCTTCCTGAGTGGGCGCTGATCAGCGCTTGGAGGTGGTGGTCTTCGGGATGCGCGGCCTGCCAGGCCGCCAGGTCCTCCCAGCGGGGCGCCGCGTCGGCACCGCCGAGCCGGGTCACCGACAGGGCCGCGGTGAGCGCGGCGAAGCGCACCCGCAGGTCGAGCGGCAGGTCCCACAGCGTGGCCGCGATGAAGCCGGCGGCGAACACGTCACCCGCCCCGGTGGTGTCCGCCGCCTGCACTGGATACGCCGGTACGGCGACCCGCTCGCCGGTGCCGGCGTCGATCGCCAGGGCGCCGGCGGCGCCGTTCGAGACGACGACCTGCGGCACCAGTTCGGCCAGCCGGTCGAGCGCCTGCTCCGGACTGTTCGTCCGGGTGTAGTTCATCGCCTCGTCGGCGTTCGGCAGGAACACGTCGCAGTGCTCGAGCTGGTCGAGTACTGCGGGATCCCACTGCTCCGACGGGTCCCACCCGACATCGGCGAACACCACGCAACCGGCCGCCTTCGCCTTCGCCAGCCACTCGTTCGGCCAGGGGCCGATGTGGGCGGCGACAGCGCGAGCGGCCGGCGGCGCAGTGATCAGCTCGTCGGCCGACAGCAGGGGAGGGGTGCCCCGGGTGACCAGTGCCCGATCGTTGTCATAGGCAAGGGCCACCGTCAACGGGGTCCGCCAGCCGGCGAGCTTGCGGGAGAGAGTCAGATCGATGCCCTCGTGTGCCAGCCGGTCCCAGACGCTGTCGCCGTCGGGATCGGCGCCGAAGGCCGCGGCCAGGCCCGTGTGCAGGCCGAGCCGAGCCAGTGCGACGGCGAAGTTCGCGATGCCGCCCGGGCTCTCCTGCGAGTCGGTGGCCCACACCTCGGTGCCGGGCCGCGGCGGAGTAGGCAGGCCGAGCACCAGGTCCTGAAAGACCAGGCCGGACACGACCACGTCCAGCGAACTCATCCACGTCCTCGCTTCGCTCCGGGCGCGGATGACGCACAAGTCACGCTGTGCCTGATGGTGAACTCGCTCCGCTCGCTCACTTACGCTCCACCACACTTCTGCAGGGTCGATCAAACTCGTGCATGAATCTTGAAACGCTTGCTCAAGATGCGCAATACCTGATCATAACTTTGACTGAAAATGACGGAGTTTGCGTGATACGGTCTGGGTGTGTTGCCGAAGCAGCGACAGGACCAGATCATCCGCGCGCTCCGGGCCGACGGGGCCGGGGGCGTCAAAGTGCTGGCCACGCGACTCGGGGTCAGTGAGGCGACGATCCGACGCGACCTCGAGCAACTGCACGCGGAAGGCCGATTGACCCGCGTGTACGGCGGTGCGCTCGCGGTCGACGGTGGCGACGAGCCGTTCGCGGACGTCAACGCCGTCCATGCCGCGGAGAAGGACCGGATCGCGCGGCGGGCCGCTGAGCTGGTGAACGACGGTGAGTCGTTGCTGCTCGACATCGGTACGACGGCGTTGCGCGTCGCCCAGCATCTGCATGGCCGGTCGTTGACGGTGGTCACCAGCAACCTCGCCGTACTGGAGGAGCTGGAGAACGACGAGCACATCGAGCTGATCGTGCTCGGTGGGTTCGTCCGGCGGAGCTACCGCTCGCTGGTGGGGTACCTGACCGAGGAGAGCCTGCGGCAGATCCATGTCGACTGGCTGTTCCTCGGCACCAGCGGAGTGCGGCCGGACGGGCGGGTGATGGACAGCACGATGATCGAGGTACCGGTGAAGCGCGCCATGATCCAGGCCGCCGACCGGGTGGTACTGCTGGCGGATGCGACGAAATTCCCGGGCCACGGCGTCGGGCGGGTCTGCGATCCGGGGGAGCTGTTCATGGTGGTGACCGAGCCCGGCGCCGACGAGGTGACCCGGGCCCAACTGACAGAGGCGGGCGTACAGGTGGTGCTTGCGTGAGACTGACAATCCTTGGCGGTGGGGGATTCCGGGTGCCGCTGGTGTATCAGGCGTTGCTCGGGGACCGGGGTACGGGCCGGATCACGTCGGTGGCGCTGTTCGACACCGATCGGACTCGGCTGACGTCGATCGCGGCGGTGTTGCGGCAGCAGGCCGCGGGCGTCGCGGACGCGCCGGTGGTGACCGAGACGACTGACCTGGACGAGGCGCTGCGCGGTGCGGACTTCGTGTTCTCCGCGATCCGCGTGGGCGGGCTGGAAGGGCGGACCGTCGACGAGCGGGTCGCGCTCGACCTCGGCGTACTCGGTCAGGAGACGGTCGGGGCCGGTGGGATCGCCTATGGACTGCGCACGGTGCCGGTTGCGGTGGGGATCGCCCAGCGGATCGCAGCGGTGGCGCCGCAGGCGTGGGTCATCAACTTCACCAACCCGGCCGGGATGGTGACCGAAGCGATGATCCCGTACCTGGGCGACCGGGTGATCGGGATCTGTGACTCCCCGTCCGGACTGGGGCGCCGGGCCGCGCTGGCGCTCGGGGTGGACCCGTCGACCGCGTTCTACGACTACGCGGGGCTGAACCACCTGGGCTGGCTGCGGGGCTTGCGGTCCGGTGGAGTCGACCGGCTGCCGGCGCTGCTGGAGTCCTCCGACGCGTTGTCGTCGTTCGAGGAAGGGCGGCTGTTCGGGGCGGACTGGTTGCGGTCGCTGGGCGCCATTCCGAACGAGTACCTGCATTACTACTACTTCGCCCGCGAGACGCTGGCCGCCGTACAGGCTGTGCAGCAGACGCGGGGCAAGTTCCTGCTGGAGCAGCAGTCCGCGTTCTATGCGGAGACGGTTCGGCATCCTGAGCGGGCGCTGGAGTTGTGGCAGAAGACCCGGGCCGAGCGTGAGTCGACGTACATGGTGGAGAGTCGCGAGGTCGCGGATGCCGGCGAGCGCGACGAGCGGGACATGGCCGCCGGCGGTTACGAGCAGGTCGCGCTGTCGCTGATGCGGGCGATCGCCCACAACGAGCGCGCCTCGCTGATCCTCAACGTGCGCAACCGCGGGGTGCTGCATCACCTGGACGACGACGCGGTGGTGGAGATCCCGTGCACGGTCGATGCGAACGGCGCGCTGCCGCTCACGGTGTCCCAGTTGACCGACCACCAGGCCGGGCTCATCTGCTCGGTCAAGGCGGTCGAGCGCTCGACGATCGAGGCTGCCGTCAGTGGCTCCCGGTCCGCCGCGCTGCGCGCCTTCGCCTGGCACCCCCTGGTCGACTCCGTGACAGCGGCCGGCAAGCTGCTGGAGTCGTACGCTGAGCAGCTGCCGGACCTGGCCCGGTTCCGGGCTTGACACCGGATTGGTTGGTGGGGTCGGAATCTGGCACAATGGCCTGCTGAGTCCGTCCAGGTTCGTGCAGCCCTCTAACTCCACTGCCCGGCCGGCCCATTCGAGTGGTCACCCGTTGTCCCCACGACGCTGTGCTGCTCACCCAGACATGTAATCCGAGGGAGACCCCACAAACGTGGCAGTCAAGATCCGTTTGAAGCGCATCGGCAAGAAGCGTGCGCCGCACTACCGCATCGTCGTGATGGACGCCCGGACCAAGCGGGACGGTCGCGCCATCGAGGAGATCGGGAAGTACAACCCGAAGACCGAGCCGTCGTTCATCCACGTCGAGTCGGACCGGGCGCAGTACTGGCTGAGCGTCGGCGCGCAGCCGACCGAGGCCGTCGAGGCGATCTTCAAGGCCTCCGGCGACTGGCAGAAGTTCAAGGGTGAGGCCGCTCCGGCGCCGCTGCGGGTCAAGGAGCCCAAGCGGGACAAGCAGGAGATCTTCAACGAGGCGCTGGCCGAGGCCCACGGCACGCTGAAGACCGAGGCCACCACCGCCAAGAAGTCGGCGGCGAAGAAGGCGGACAAGAAGGACGACGCGCCGAAGGACGAGGCCGCCAAGGCCGACGCTCCCCAGGCTGAGGCGCCGAAGGCTGAGGCCGCCGAGGCCCCGGCTGAGGCCGCGCCGGCCGACGACGCCAAGGCCTGACCATGATGGAGACCGAGGCGCTCGAGCACCTGGTCCGTGGCATCGTGGACAACCCCGACGAGGTCAGCGTCCGGGCCCGGAACCTGCGGCGTGGCCGCACCCTCGAGGTGCACGTCCACCCCGACGACATCGGCAAGGTGATCGGCCGCAACGGCCGGACCGCCACCGCGATCCGCACCGTGGTCGGTGCGCTCAGCTCCGAGTCGTCGATCCGGATCGACTTCGTCGACGAGTTCAACCGGCGTCCGCGCCGCTGACTCGCAGCAGTTCCCCGAAGGGCCGCACCGCACTGGTGCGGCCCTTCGCCATATCCTCGGGTCCATCGTGTGTGTAGAGAGAGGTTTGTGCGGGTGTTGGTGACAGTCGGACGGCTCGGCCGGGCGCATGGGATCAAGGGCGAGGTCGGCGTCGACGTCCGGACGGACGAGCCGGACCTGCGGTTCGCCGACGGCGCGACCGTGGTGACGGACTCGAAGGTCCCGCGCAAGCTGACCGTCGAGGCGAGCCGGTGGCACAGCGGGCGGCTGCTGGTGAAGTTCGCCGAGGTGCCGGACCGGACCGCGGCCGAGCAACTGCGCAACCTGTTCGTGCAGGCCGAGGTGGCCGAGGACGCCCGGCCGGAGGACCCGGAGGAGTACTACGACCGCGAACTGGTCGGCCTGGCGGTCCGGACCGCGGAAGGCGCTGAGGCCGGTGAGGTGATCGACGTCGTCCACCTGCCGTCGCAGGACCTGCTGGAGATCCGGCGTCCGGCGGGCAACGCCGTACTGGTGCCGCTGGTCGAGGCGCTCGTGCCCGAGATCAATCTGGACAGGCAGTACGTCGTCGTGGCCGACCGGCCGGGTCTGCTGGACCCGGAGGGCGCTGACGTGGTTCCGACCGAGCCGGGCGCCGACTGATGAGGCTGGACGTCCTCACGATCTTCCCGGAGTACCTGGCCGCGCTCGACGTCTCCCTGGTCGGCAAGGCGGCGAAGAGCGGCCTCCTCGACATCCGCCTCCATGACTTGCGCGACTGGACCCACGATCGGCACCGGACCGTCGACGACACCCCGTACGGCGGCGGTGCGGGCATGGTGATGCGGCCGGAGCCATGGGGAGAGGCGCTGGACGCTGTCGCGCCCCCGGACGGCCCTTCGCAGCCTCGTCTGATCGTGCCAACGCCGGCGGGCCGACCGTTCACCCAGGAGCTCGCGTACGAGCTTGCCGCCGAGCCGTGGCTTGCGTTCGCCTGCGGCCGCTACGAGGGCATCGACGCGCGGGTGGCGTCCTACGCGGCGGAGCGGATGCGCGTCGACGAGGTCTCGATCGGCGACTACGTGCTGAACGGCGGGGAGGTCGCCGTACTCGTCATGGTCGAGGCTGTCGCCCGTCTGCTGCCCGGCGTCATCGGCAACCCGGAGTCGTTGGCCGAGGAGTCCCACTCGGGCGATGGTCTGCTGGAGTACCCGGTCTACACGAAACCGCCGGTGTGGCGCGGGTACGACGTACCCGAGGTGCTGCTGTCCGGCAACCACCGTCTGATCGCGGAGTGGCATCACGACGAGTCGGTACGACGTACTGCGGAGCGCCGGCCCGATCTGCTGGCGGCGTGGGGCGATGCGGTCGCGGGGAAGGACGATCCGGCGTCGGAGGTACGGCTGCTGCCGGCCACGGAGGCGGACGCGGGGGAGATCCACACGCTCCAGTTGGCCGCGTTCCTCTCGGAGGGGCGGATCTACGACGACCTGACCATCCCGCCGCTCACGGAGGAGCCGGCCGCGAGTGTCGAGCGGCTCAAGCAGGGCGGCGTACTCAAGGCCGTGGCCGGTACCAGGATCGTCGGGTCGGTGCAGCTGAGCGTCGACGGTGAGGTGGGCCGGATCGAGCGGTTGATCGTCGCGCCGGACTGGCAGGGGCGTGGTCTGGGTCTCCGGTTGTTGCGGGTCGCGGAAAAGCTCGCTCCGGTCGAGGTCACGTCGTACGAGCTGAACACCGGTGCGGAGAGTGAGCGGAACCTCGGGCTGTACCGGAAGGCCGGTTACCGTGAGGCACGACGCGAGCAGCAGACCGCGAAGGTCGAACTGGTGGTGCTGACCAAGCGTCGCAGGCGGCGCTGATTTCGGTTCCGCTGGGCCGGTGTGGCAAGATTGCTCGTTGCTGCCCTTCGGTGCTCCTGCCACAGGGGGTGACCACCGACCGGCAGCCTTTCGATGACTTCATCACCACCGAGATTCGTGGGTGACCTGTGGCACGCGCGAGGAAGAGACACCCTGATGAGCAACATCCTGAACGAGCTCGACAACGCGAGCAAGCGCGACGACATCCCCGCCTTCCGTCCCGGTGACACCGTCAAGGTGCACGTCAAGGTCGTCGAGGGCAACCGGTCCCGCGTCCAGGTGTTCCAGGGTGTCGTGATCCGGCGCCAGGGTGGTGGCCTGCAGGAGACCTTCACGGTCCGCAAGGTCAGCTTCGGTGTCGGCGTCGAGCGGACCTTCCCGCTGCACACCCCGATCGTCGAGAAGGTCGAGGTCGTGACCCGCGGTGACGTCCGCCGGGCCAAGCTGTACTACCTGCGTGAGCTGCGCGGCAAGGCAGCCAAGATCAAGGAGAAGCGGGACGTCCCGGCCTCCTGAGCGTCGTAGCGACGACGGTCACCTATGGCGCCGAGCACTGCGACTCGCGCTCGCCCTCGCCCGGTCGCCCGGAGGGCACGTCGCAGTAAGGGACGTCACCGCAGGCTGAAGCAGCGCAACCCGCTGCTCAGCCTGCTCATCGAGATGAGCACCGTCACGGTGCTCGCCCTCGTCATCACGGTGGTACTGCGGCTGTTCGTCGCGGAAGCGTTCTACGTACCGTCGGAGTCGATGTACGACACGCTGACCACGAACGATCGCATTCTGGCCGAGAAGATCAGCTACATGCACCGGGACGTGGACCGCGGCGACATCATCGTGTTCAAGGACCCCGCCAACTGGCTGAACGAGGCCCAGACCGAGCCCGGCCCGTTCCGCCGGGTCGGCGAGTTCGTCGGCATCCTGCCGCGCAGCGGCGAGGGGCACCTGGTCAAGCGGGTGATCGGCGTCGGCGGCGACAAGGTGATCTGCTGCGACCGCTCGGGCCGGATCACCGTCAACGGCATCCCGCTGGACGAACGCGAGTACCTGCTCAAGGACGCGAAGCCGTCCGAGCTGCCCTTCAGCGTGGTGGTGCCGCCAGGCCACCTGTGGGTGATGGGGGACAATCGCGCCGAATCCGCCGACTCCCGCGCCCATATGGGCGGCCCCGGTGGTGGGTTCGTGCCGGTCGAGAACGTGGTTGGCCGGGCCTGTTGCGTAATCTGGCCGTCTGACCGGATGACGATGCTGCGTCCTCCGGAAACCTTCAAGAAGCCGGGGCTGAAGAAGTGACCGATACACCGACGAAGACGGACGAGAACCCCGCGCACCGGTCGGGCTTCGCGGCCGCCGCTCGCGAGTTCGTGCTGATCGTGGTCGGGGCGCTCATCGTCTCGTCGATCCTGCGGGCGTTCGTCGGGCAGATGTTCATCATCCCCAGCGAGTCGATGGAGAACACCCTGCTGGTCGGCGACCGCGTCGTGGTGGAGAAGCTCACCGACGTCAAGCGCGGCGACGTGGTCGTGTTCGAGGACCCGGGCGGCTGGCTCGGCCCGGAGGAGAGCGGCCAGAAGCGCGGGTCGATCGGCCGGTTCTTCGAGATCGTCGGCCTGCTGCCGGACTCCAGCCACGGCCACTTGATCAAGCGCCTGATCGGCATGCCGGGCGACAAGGTCGCCTGCTGCGACGAGAAGGGCCGGCTGCTGGTGAACGGCCAGCCTCTGGACGAGACCAGTTACCTGTACCCGGGCGACGCACCGTCCCAGATGGAGTTCCAGGTCACCGTTCCGGCCGGGCGCGTGTTCGTGATGGGTGACCACAGGTCTGCCTCCGGCGACTCCCGCGTCCATCTGAGCGACGTGGACGCCAACGGCAACAATCCCGGCGATGCCGCGTTCGTCCCGATGGACAAGGTCACCGGCCGCGCCATCATGATCGTCTGGCCCGCGGGCCGCTGGGGCAAGCTCGGCGTCCCCGACACCTTCAAAGCAGTCCCGGCGCCCGGGCCGGCGCCGGACAAACCCTCGATATCCCTCACCCCACCGCCCAAATGACGAGACCCCGCTCAGCGGGGACGTCGGTGGTCATGCCTAGGGTGGTCGTGCCTAGGGTGGGAGCTGTGATGCGGAGGGCTGGATGAGCGTGTTGCCGCGTGGGAGCACGGTACGGCGCGATGCCGGGCTGTACGGGTACGAACGGGCGCTGCGCCGCGTCGGCCTGGATCCGATCGCCGGCGTGGACGAGGCAGGCCGCGGACCGTGCGCGGGACCGCTGGTCGCGGCCGCGGTGATCCTCCCGGAGGGCAAGCGCGGCCAGATCCCGGAGCTCGCCGACTCGAAGCTGTTGACCGCGAAGGCCCGTGACCGCTGCTACGACGAGATCCGCAAGCGCGCCCTGGCCTGGTCGGTCGTCGCCATCGAGTCCACCGAGTGCGATCGCCTGGGCATGCACGTCGCCAACGTGGAGGCGCTCCGCCGCGCGCTCTTCCGCCTCGACGTGCGCCCGGCGTACGTGCTGACCGACGGGTTCGGCGTCGACGGGCTCGGCGTACCTGGCCTCGCGATCTGGAAGGGTGATCGTGTGGCCGCATGTATCGCTGCCGCGTCAATCATCGCGAAGGTGACGCGGGACCGGGTGATGGAGCACTGGGACAAGGTGTACCCGCAGTACGGTTTCGGGATCCACAAGGGCTACTGCACGCCCGAACACCAGGCGGCGCTGGACGAATACGGCCCGTGCCCACAACATCGACGGCGGTTCGAGAATGTCCGCCGCAGTCTGCGGCCCGATATGGGACAGAATGTGACCAGTCCCACCGGAGTGGAGAGCCGATGAGCGAGCGCAGCGAGCGCCCAGACAAGCACAGCGCTCTCAGCGCTCATGCCGGAACCGAGCGTTGCGAGGTGGAGGTATGAGCGCTGACGACCTCGAGAAGTACGAAACCGATATGGAGCTGCAGCTCTATCGGGAGTACAAGGACGTCGTCGGGATCTTCAAGTACGTCGTGGAGACCGAACGCCGCTTCTACCTGTGCAATGCGGTCGACCTGAAGGTCCGCACCGAGGGCGGTGACGTGTACTTCGAGGTGACGATGGCCGACGCGTGGGTCTGGGATGTCTACCGGTCCGCCCGCTTCGTCAAGAACGCCAAGGTCGTCACCTTCCGCGACGTCAACATCGAAGAACTGGCCAAGTCTGACCTGGAAGTCCCCAAGGACTCCGACTTCGGCCGCTAACCCCGCCGACTCCAACCCCACCCCACCCCAGGGCGGGGCAGTCGGCGTGAGGCCCCAGCCAGCGCGGGACTGTTTCGGCCGGTGACCTGGCCGGCTCCGACCCAGCCAACCTCAGGATGGGGCAGTCGGCGTGAGGCGCCAGCCGGGTGGGGTGGTTCGGCCGGTGCGTGGGCCGGCTCCGACCCAGCCAACCTCAGGGTGGCGTGGTCGGTGTCGGGCGCCAGCCAACCTCAGGGTGGGGTGGTCGGTGTGGGGCGTCAGCCGGTTGGGGTGGTTCGCCGGTGACCTGGGTCGGCTCCGGTCTCGGCCGACCTCAGGGTGGGGTGGTTGGTGTTAGGCGCCAGCCGGTTGGGGTGGGGTGGACCAGGGCGAGGGCGGCGAGGGTTTCCAGGCAGGACTGGGTGGTGGGGAGATCCAGGCCTGCGGTGGTGGCTATGCGGGTGGCGGGCGCTGGGTTGACGACCGGGACGGCGTCGAGGGTGCGGCGGACGTCGTGGGGCAGGTCGTCGCTCGGGTTCTTGGGGGCTTGTGGGTGCGGCGCGAGGCCGGTGCCGAGCGGGGAGACGGCCTCGATGATCTCGGCGACGCTCGTGACGAGTACGGCGTCCCGTTCGCGGACCAGGAGATGGCTTCCTGCGGACATGCGGGACGTGATCGGTCCTGGCACCGCGAGGACGGCACGTCCGCACTGCTCGGCCCAACCTGCGCTGTTCAGCGCTCCGCTCCGGACCGCTGCCTCGATGACGACCGTGCCGAGCGTGCCCGCCGCGATCAGCCGGTTGCGCGCGAGGAACCGCAGCTTGGTCGGTGAACACCCCGGTGGCAGCTCACTCACCACCAACCCGTCCTCCACGATCCGGCTGAACATCGCGGAGTTGCTCTTCGGATAGCTCGTATCAACGCCAGAAGCCAGCACGGCGACCGTCACCCCGGAACCAGCCAGCACACCCCGATGCGCCGCAGCATCGATCCCGTACGCCCCGCCTGACACGACCGTGATCCCGTTGTCCGCCAGCCCACCTGCGAGCTCCGCCGCAACATGCTCGCCGTACGACGAACACGCGCGAGCACCAACCATCGCGACCGATCGCGCAAGCGTCTTGCGCAGATGCGCCGGCCCACGGACCCAAAGCCCGAACGGCACGCCGGCCCGACGAGTCAGCTGCCCGGCCTCGGCCAGCACCTCCACCTGCTCGGGCCACTCGTCGTCTCCAGGGATCACGAATCGCGCTCCTGCAGCAGCCGCCCGCTCGAGGTCCCGCTCAGGCTGCGCCGCAGCCAGCCGCGTGGACCACCGCTCGGTTCCTGGCGCCTTCCCCCGCAAGAGCTCCCAGATCTCCAACACCTCCATCCCTGCGAACGCCTTCAAGGCCGCCAGATCCCCGGGCTCCACCACCCGCGACAAACCCACCCGAACCAGCCGCTCCTCATCCCCGTCCCCGCCGGCTTTGGCGGTCCCCCCACCACCCGTCCCGCCAACCCCATCCACAGCCATGCCATCCATCGCCACCCCATCCACCACCTCAGCTCCACCCACCGCCCCCTCCGCAACCGCCACCGAGGCACGCGCCTCAGCCGCGGAGGTGCTGGATGCCCGAGGCAACGTCATCGGGGGAGAGGTCGCACACGTGCTGCCACGGGATGGGGCCGCAGGCAACTGATTGCGTGAGGTGATTGCAGAGGCCGGCCCATGCGAGGCCAGGTTCCTTGGAGCCGTGATGCAGTTGAGCGTCATGCAGGGATTCCTTTGAGAGGGCGCGTGTCGGAGAGGTCGGTCAGGGGTTCGCCGGCGCGGAGTTGGAAGGCTTCGTGGGTCAGGGCAACGGTTGGTTGGTCGAGGCCTTGGAGATCTGCGAGGGTCCACGCCACTCGGACGACGCGGTCGAAGCCGCGGGCCGTGAGGCGGCCGGCCGTGTAGAGGTCCTCGAGAAGTTCGTGACTGGCGGCGTTCAACGGGAACTCGCGCCGCAGCACCGGACCAGGGACCTCGCTGTTGAGGATCCAGCCGGTCTCGCGATAGCGGTACGCCTGCCGGTCGCGAGCCGCCTTCACGCGCTCGGCCACTGCCGCGGTCGACTCGGAGACCTCGCGGTCGGCGACCCCTCGTGCGGCCGGCAGGATCTGCCGTTGAATGTCGAGGCGATCCTTGATCGGTCCACTGATCCGCTGCCGATACCGCGCCAGCACCTGCGGCGTGCAGTTGCAGATCGCGTTCCCGGCGCCGGACATGCCGCAGGGACACGGATTGGCCGCGAGCACGAGCATGAAGCGGGCCGGGAACTTCGCCACAGCCGCCGACCGGTGGACCTCGATGTACCCGGACTCCAGCGGCTGCCGCAGCGTGTCGAGCGTCAGCGGATGCATCTCGGGCGCCTCGTCGATGAACAGGATCCCGCGATGCGCACAGCTGATCGCCCCCGGCCGCGGCATACCAGAGCCACCACCGACAAGACTGGACAGCGACGCGGTGTGGTGCGGCGCGATGAACGGCGGACGCACCACCAGCTCGGCGTCGTTGGTCAGCAGCCCGGCCAGCGAATGCACCGCGGACACTTCGAGCGAGTCGTCCGTGCTCAGGTCCGGCATCAATCCGGCCAGCCGCTCAGCCAGCATCGTCTTGCCCGAGCCCGGCGGCCCGTGCAGGAACAGGTGATGCCCGCCCGCGGCCGCGGCTTCGATCGCTCGTCGCCCCTCGTGTTGACCGATGACGTCGTCCAGATCGACCTCAGGAACCCGGGTCAGCGACTCGGACAGCAACCGGGGCTCGGCCCGCGGCGGTGCCTCGTCCGGGATCTCGGTGCCACGCAACAGAGCAAGCACCTGCCGTAGCGAGCGCACGCCGTACACCTCGATGCCGGGCACGAGGCGCGCCTCGCCCGAGTTGAGCTCCGGGACGACGATGCGCTCGAAGCTGGAGCGGGCCGCGGCCAGGGTCATCGCGAGCGCACCACGGACCTCGCGGATCCGGCCGTCCAGGCCGAGCTCACCGATGATCGCGGTCTGCCGCAACGACTTGGCGTCGATCACTCCGGCGGCCGAGAGCAAGGCGAGCGCGATGGCGACGTCGTAATGCGAGCCGGTCTTCGGCAGGGTGGCCGGTGAGAGGCCGATGGTGACCTTGCGATCGGGGAATCGCTCCCCGCTATTCACCACCGCGGCGCGGACCCGATCACGGGCCTCGGACAACGATGCGTCCGGCAGGCCGATGAGCGTCGTCTTGGGCAGGCCTTGCGCGATGTCGGCCTCGACCTCGACCAGGTGGCCTTCGAGGCCGACCAGCGCGACGGACCACGTCTGTGCGAGCGCCATCAGGCCGCACCTCGCAAGTGGTCGACCTGCGGCGCCGTGTTCTGGTCGAGGAGCACGGCGACGACATCGATCCGGATCGCGCCGGGTTTGAGCTGGTGGATCTGCAGCCAGCGACCCGCCAGCTTCCGCAGCGTGGTCAGCTTCCGGTACGTGATCGACTCCAGCGGGCTGCCGTAGTTCAGCCCGCGCCGGGTCTTCACCTCACAGACGACAAGCGTGTCGCCCTCGCGCGCGACGATGTCGATCTCGCCCAGCTCGCAGCGCCAGTTGCGCTCGAGGATGGCGAAGCCCTCTCCGGCCAGATACCTGGCGGCGAGGTCTTCGCCGTACCGTCCGACGGCGTTCTTGGTCCGCATCGATGACCACCTCCGGCAGAGAACATGCCGGGATCAGGCCTCGATTTCGGACCTCACTTTCTGCCTGTGGACAACCTCAGTTGCGCATGTGCTTGCCGCGCGTCGGCTTCTGTGGCGGCGTGCGGACAGCGCGCAACTCGTTCGGCCGTTCGCCAGGCTGCTCGGTGCGGATCGCCTGCAGACCGCCGGTCCCAGGGTCGGTGTCGCCGATGTCGTAGTCCCAGCTGTCCTCGTTGGCCAGCCGGCTGTGCCAGCGCCCGTACAGCCCGTAGATCGCCAGGCCGATGACCATCCAGATACCGAACTTCGTCCACGTGCTCGTCTTCAGGTTCAGCATCAGCCACACCGTCGCGGCCAGCGACAGCAGCGGGATCAGCGGCACCATCGGCACCCGGAAGCCACGCTCCAGGTTCGGCTCGGAGCGACGCAGAGTGAGAACGCCGATCGCACAGAACGCGAAGCAGAACAACGCGCCGATGACCAGCAGTTCCTCGAGCTCCAGCACCTTCGGGTAGAGCGTCAGCGCCAAAGCCGCGAAGCCGGCAGCGGCCGCGGCGCGGGCAGGGGAGGAGTACACCCGGCTGACCCGTCCGAGGCTCTTCGGCAGCAGACCGTCGCGGCCCATGTTGAACAACACGCGGCTCTGCGCGATCAGCACCACCATGATCACTGTCATCAGCGCGAGCAATGCACCCAGGTTGACCACCTTCGCGGCCCACCCGACCCCTGTTGCCGCCAATGCTTCGGAGACCGGTGCGCTGCCGCCCAGCTCGCCGTACGGGCGCATTCCGACCAGAACCACGGCCATCGCGATGTAGAGGATCGTGACGGCGCCGACGCCGAGCAGCATGCCCTGCGGGACCGTCTTGCGCGGGCTGCGCGCGTCCTCGGACGCGGTGGCGATCAGGTCGAACCCGATGTAGGCGAACACGATCGAGCTCGCGGCCGTGAAGATGCCCATCATCCCGAACGAACCGAACGACGAGTCCAGGATCCAGCCCAGCAGGGTTGGACTGGCGGTCGCGGGCGCGGCCCGGGCCATCGGCACGAACGGGTGGTAGTTGTCCATGTTGATGTGCGCCGCGCCGACCACCACGACCAGCACGATCACGGCGACCTTCGCGATCACCACCACGGTCAGCACCCGGGCGGACAGCTTCGTCCCGGTCACGATCAGCGCGGTCAGGATCAGCAGCAGCAGTGGCGCGACCAGGTTGACCTTCGCATCCGGGCCGAAGAACTTCGCCACGCCGTCGGGCAGCGTCAGTCCGAACCCGTCCAGTGTGGCCAGGAAGTACGCCGACCAGACGCGGGCGACGATCGCGGCCGCGGTGACAAGTTCCAGCACGAGCGCCCAGCCGACCAGCCAGGCCCACATCTCGCCGAAGGTCACATAGCTGAAGGTGTACGCGCTACCCGATACAGGAATCGTGGACGACAACTCGGCGTAACAGGCCGCGGCCAGCACACAGACGATCGCCGCGATGACGAACGACAAAATCACGGCCGGACCGGCGACTTTGGCCGCCTGGTTGCCGCTGATGCTGAAGATGCCGGACCCGATCATCACGCCCAGGCCGAGTACGACCAGATCGCGACGACCGAACAAGCGCGGCAGACGGTGCCGTGCGTCCTCGACTCGAGTGAACGCCGACTCGACCGGCAGGCGCCGGCCTACGGTCTGTCCGTTCGCTGAGGGGGCCATGGTCAGGGGTGCCTCCGTTGCTACTAGGGCAATCGGGCCGAACAGTAGTCGACCGTCGGGCTATCGACCAGACCTCCTCTCCTCGGCCCCCGCGCGGTGCCTTGCGATGCCGCGTCGGCTCCCGCATCGTCGAGGCATGACGCCGGACGATGTCAGCGCGAACCCTTCCTGGCCGGAAGGTTTCACTGCGTTACTGGCTGACTACGAACGGCATCTGGCGGCGGAGAGGGACCTCAGCAGACATTCGATCAGAGCGTACCGTGGCGACGTCGCGGATTTACTCGAACATTTGATTCGGCTTGGTCACGATGATCTCGAAGCCTTGGATATCCGAGGGCTGAGGTCGTGGCTGGCCAAGCAGCAAAGCCTCGGGAAGGCGCGCAGCACGATGTCGCGCCGCGCCACCGCCGCGCGTGTCTTCACTGCCTGGGCGCAGCGAACCGGCCGGATCAGCACGGATCCGGGCGCGTTGCTGGCCAGTCCGAGGCCGCACAAGACCCTGCCGGGAGTGTTGGGGCAGTCCGACACCCGTGCCGTGCTCGACGCGGCGGCCGTGGCGGCGGACGACGGCAGCCCGATCGGCCTGCGTGACCTCGCGATCATGGAGTTGCTCTACGCGACCGGCATCCGCGTCGGCGAACTCTGTGCGCTCGACATCGACGACATCGACACCTCGCGCCGAGTCGTCCGCGTCTTCGGCAAGGGTCGCAAGGAACGCTCTGTCCCGTACGGCGTGCCGGCCTCGGATGCACTGCGGCGCTGGCTCGACGAGGCCCGCCCGCAGCTGGCGCGGCAGGGGAGTGGGCCGGCGGTGTTCCTGGGTGCCCGTGGCGGCCGAATCGATCAGCGAGCGGTACGACGCCTTGTCCACGAGCGGATCGGAGTCGTCGACGCCCCCGACCTGTCGCCGCACGGTCTGCGCCACACGGCGGCAACCCACCTGCTCGAAGGTGGTGCCGACCTTCGCAGCGTCCAGGAACTGCTCGGCCACGCATCGCTGGCGACCACTCAGATCTACACCCACATCTCCACCGATCGCCTGCGCCGGGCCTACGAACAGGCTCACCCTCGGGCCTGATCTGCCGGGCTGTCCGCGGGTGGATGCGGCGAGCGGGTGCGGGGATGGGGCAGACTGCGGTTCATGCGGGTTTCGGCGAAGTCTGACTATGCGTTGCGGGCGCTGATCGAGATCACCCAACGATGGGTGGCGAACGACCCGTCGGTCGTGTCGGCCGAGGAGCTCAGCCGTGCGCAGGGCATTCCGCATGGGTTCCTCCAGGGGATCTTGGCCGACCTCCGGCGTGCGGGGATCCTGGCGAGTCAGCGGGGACAGTCCGGCGGCTGGAAACTCGCCGTGGACCCGAACGAGATCTCGGTCGCCGACGTGATGCGTGCGGTGGACGGACCGATCGTGAGCATCTCCGGGGTGCGGCCCGAGAGCGTCGCGTACAACGAGCGGGCCGTCGTACTGCAACGCGTGTGGATCGCCGCCCGCGCGAGTCTGCGGGACGTGCTCGAGCACACCACGCTCATCGATCTCGCCAAGAACAAGCTCCCGGCCGGCGTCGAGCGTCGCTCCCGCGACGAGGACGCCTGGCAAGCGCGCGTTCCGGGCAGCTGACCTCTCCCAAGACCCCGATCCGACTGTTACAGTGTGGCCTTATATAAGCCGTGACTACAGGAGGACTTATGGCTGAGCGGAAGCAGAAGACCACCACGTTCCTGATGTTCCAGGACGGCAGGGCCGAGGAGGCGATGAACTTCTACCTGTCGCTCTTCGACAACGCGGAGGTCGTCTCGATCACTCGCTTCGGGTCGGAGGGGCCTGGCGCCGAGGGCTCGGTGATGCATGCGATCTTCACGTTGGCGGGTCAGCAGTACATGTGCAGCGACAGCCCGGTGCAACACGGGTTCGACTTCACGCCGTCGATCTCGCTCTGGGTCGACTGTGCGGACGAGGCCGAGATCGACCGCCTGTTCGCCGTCTTGTCCGAGAAGGGCAAGGTGATGATGCCGCTGGGGGAGTACGGCTGGAGCCGGAAGTTCGGGTGGGTCGGCGACCGGTTCGGGATCTCGTGGCAGCTCAACCTGGCCCAGAGCGTGTCCTAGTGCCGCTTGAGCAGGAGGCCGCCGGCCAGGGCCAAGGCCGCCGTACTGGCGACCACGATCGCGCCTGTCCGGTTGGAGCTTGAAGCCGGCGGTGAAGCGGTCGAGCGCACCGGCTGCGGAGGTGGCGGCGCGGTGGTGTGAACCGGCCGCTCCTCGACAGGCCGCGCAGCGCCCGCGGCCGGCGCGGATCTCAGGGGGAGTAGACGGACCGGGCGGTCCGGGAGCAGCGTGAGCGGATTGAGGTAGCGCTTGCCCTCGATCAGTCCCCAGTGAAGGCAGGTCGCGGGTGAGCAGTGTGAGCCCGCGCCCGAGAGGTGGCCGATCACCGTGCTCGTGGTGACGGGAGTGCCCACGGTGACGGCTGGGACGACCGGCTCGTAGGTGGTTCGGCGCGCGCCGTGTGAGACCGCGACCACGCCGCGGCCGGCGAGCTGACCGGCGTACGTGACGGTGCCGGAGGTTGCGGCGCGGACGGGTTGGCCGGGCGAGCCGGTCAGGTCGACGCCGCGGTGGCCCGGGAGCCAGGGTTTGGCGGGCAGTTCGAAGCCGCGGACGACCTCGGGGCGGGGTTGGAGGGGCCAGTTCGCAGGATCCGGGCCCGCGGTGGCGAGGGTCAGGGCGAGAAGGACGACGTTCATGCCTGGAACATGCCGTCGAAACCCCTGATTTCCGGCGGTGAGTTCGGGGCTGTGGACAACCGGGCCCGGTTCGCTTTGGGCCGGGGTGGTCCCGTACACTTCCGGTGGCGTCCCATGTGAGTGGGACGACTACGCATGCCCGCACAACAGCGCGCCTCCCTCGGTCCCGGGACCTCCCGGGTGGGTTGCGTGCCGACGGGCATCAGGCACGGCGGACCGCCCCGGTCCGCCGCGAGACAACCGAGACTGCGCCGACCGGACCGAACGAACCCGGGAAAGCGCGACAGGAGGCAACACCCTCATGGCCGTCGTGACCATGAAGCAGCTCCTCGAGAGCGGCGTGCACTTCGGGCACCAGACCCGGCGCTGGAACCCCAAGATGAAGCGCTACATCCTCACCGAGCGCAACGGCATCTACATCATCGACCTGCAGCAGTCGCTGTCGTACATCGACCGCGCCTACGAGTTCGTCCGCAGCACGGTCGCCTCGGGCGGGGCGATCCTGTTCGTCGGCACCAAGAAGCAGGCCCAGGAAGCGATCGCCGAGCAGGCGACCCGGGTCGGCATGCCGTACGTGAACCAGCGCTGGCTGGGCGGCATGCTCACCAACTTCCAGACCGTGAACAAGCGGCTCCAGCGGCTCAAGGAGCTGGAACTGCTCGACTTCGACGACGTGGCGGCCTCGGGCGTCACCAAGAAGGAGCTGCTGCAGAAGCGGCGCGAGCACGACAAGCTGCTGAAGACCCTCGGTGGTATCCGCGACATGGCCCGGGTTCCGGCCGCCGTGTGGATCGTGGACACCAAGAAGGAGCACCTCGCCGTCGACGAGGCGCGCAAGCTGAAGCTGCCGATCATCGGCATCCTGGACACCAACTGCGACCCGGACGAGGTCGACTTCCCGATCCCGGGCAACGACGACGCGATCCGCTCGGTCGGCCTGCTGACCCGCGTGGTCGCCGACGCCGTCGCCGACGGTCTGATGGCCCGCTCGGGTCAGGGTGCCGCCGCTGCCGGTGAGGAGCTCGGCGCCGAGGAGCCGTTGGCCGCCTGGGAGCGCGAGCTGCTGGAGAGCCAGAACGGCACCTCCGAGGCCAAGTCCGCCGAGGGCGACGCCGCGAAGGCTCCGGAAGCGGCCGAGGCGCCGACGGAGGCCGCCGCCGAGGCGCCGGCCGCCGCTGCCGAGGAAGCCCCGGTCGAGGAGACCCCGGCTGCTGCCGAGGAGACCCCGGCCGTCGACGCCGTGAAGGCCGACGAGGCCCCGAAGGCCGACGAGGCCTGACAGCCCTGAGTCGCCGCCCGGTTCACACCGGGCGGCACTCGAGCCCGCCCATCCAGCCGCATCGACAAGACGAGAGAACGAGGAATGGCGAACTACACCGCCGCTGACGTGAAGAAGCTCCGCGACGCCACCGGCGCGGGCATGATGGACGCGAAGAAGGCGCTCGAGACCACCGACGGCGACTTCGAGAAGGCGATCGAGGAGCTGCGCATCCACGGCGCGGCCAAGGCCGCCAAGCGGGGCGCCGAGCGCTCCGCCACCAACGGCCTGGTGGCCGCGGCGGAGAACGCGCTGGTCCAGCTGAACTGCGAGACCGACTTCGTCGCCAAGAACGAGCAGTTCCAGCAGCTGGCCGCCGACATCGTCGCGCACGCTGCCGCCAGCAAGGTCGCCGACGTCGAGGGCCTGCTGAACGAGAAGCTGTCCGACGGCAAGAGCGTCGCCGAGAACATCGAGGCGCTGGCCTCGGTCATCGGCGAGAAGCTCGAGCTGGGCAAGGTCGCCGTGTTCGACGGCCAGGTGACGGCGTACATGCACAAGCGTGCCGCCGATCTGCCGGCCCAGGTCGGCGTGCTGGTCGAGTTCGAGGGCGACAACGTCGAGGCCGCGCGTGGTGCCGCCATGCAGGCCGCCGCGATGCGCCCGCTGTACACCACCCGCGACGAGGTCCCGGCCGAGACGGTCGAGAACGAGAAGCGGATCGCCGAGGCGACCGCCCGCGAGGAGGGTAAGCCGGAGCAGGCTCTGCCGAAGATCGTCGAGGGCCGGGTGAACGGCTTCTTCAAGGACGTCGTCCTGCTCGAGCAGGCGTCGGTCCAGGAGAGCAAGAAGACCGTGAAGGCCGTGCTCGACGAGGCCGGCGTGACCGTGAAGCGGTTCGCCCGCTTCGAGGTCGGCGCCTGAGCTTCGGGATCTTCGAAGGATCAGCAAGACAGCAACGATCGAGGAGGCCGGAATCGTGACGGAAACCCTGGGTACCGAGACGAGTCCGGCCTCTTCGCCGTTCGCGCCGGCCTATCACCGGGTGCTGCTGAAGCTGTCGGGTGAGGTGTTCGGCGGCGGCAAGCTCGGCGTCGACCCCGACGTGGTGAACTCCATCGCCAAGCAGATCGCGGGGGTGGCCCGGGCCGGCGTCCAGGTCGCCGTGGTGGTCGGCGGCGGCAACTTCTTCCGCGGTGCCGAGTTGCAGCAGCGCGGGATGGAGCGCAACCGGGCCGACTACATGGGCATGCTGGGCACGGTGATGAACTGCCTGGCGCTGCAGGACTTCCTGGAGAAGCTCGGTATCGAGACCCGGGTGCAGACCGCCATCACGATGGGTCAGGTCGCCGAGCCGTACATCCCGCGCAAGGCCGAGCGGCACCTGGAGAAGGGCCGCGTGGTGATCTTCGGCGCCGGTTCCGGCATGCCGTACTTCTCCACCGACACGGTCGCCGCGCAGCGGGCGCTGGAGATCGGCGCCGAGGCGCTGCTGATGGGCAAGCAGGGTGTGGACGGGGTCTACGACTCCGACCCGAAGAAGAACCCGGACGCGGTGAAGTTCGACCAGTTGTCGTACGACGACTTCCTGGCCCGCGGACTGCGGGTCGCCGACGCCACCGCGATCAGCCTGGCCCGCGACAACGCGCTGCCGATCGTGATCTTCGGCCTCGAGGAGGGCAACATCGCCCGGGTCGTGCACGGCGAGAAGATCGGGACCATCGTTTCTCCCGGTCAGTAGTCCCCCGGCCGCAGCCGGTACGGCGGCGTACCACTAGGATCGTTCGACACGGGTGGATGTCCGTTATCTGGTAAACCTGCGTTCGTAGGGTATGGAGTGGCCGCGCCGAGGCGGCCCTGAGGAAGCGAGGAATGTCGTGATCGACCAAGCTCTCCGCGAAGCCGAGCAGAAGATGGCGAAGGCCGTGGAGGTCGCGAAGGACGACTTCGCCGCGATCCGCACCGGCCGGGCCCACCCGCAGATGTTCGCGGGCATCCTGGCCGACTACTACGGCAGCCCGACGCCGCTGCAGCAACTGGCCGGTTTCCAGGTCCCGGAGCCCCGGACCGTGCTGATCTCGCCGTACGACAAGGGTGCGATGGCGGCGATCGAGAAGGCGATCCGCGACTCGGACCTGGGGGTGAACCCGGGCAACGACGGTGCGGTGATCCGGGTGGTGATGCCGCAGCTGACCGAGGAACGGCGCAAGGAGTACATCAAGGTCGCCAAGACCAAGGCCGAGGAAGCCAAGGTCTCGGTCCGCAACATCCGCCGGCACGCCATGGACCAGGTGCACAAGACCGTCAAGGACGGCGACGCGGGCGAGGACGAGGGCAAGAGTGCTGAGAAGCGGCTCGACGGGTTGACGAAGAAGTACGTCGACTCGATCGACGATCTGCTCAAGCACAAGGAAGCCGAACTGCTCGAGGTGTGATGGGCGTCGAGAGTACGCCCGCGCCGAGTCCCAGCCCGAGCCGCGCCGGGCGGAACCTGCCTGCGGCCATCGCGGTCGGGGTCGGTCTCGGCGCGCTGATCCTCGGATCGCTGTTCTGGCAGAAGGTTCTGTTCGCCGTCCTCGTGCTGGCCGCCGTGCTGGTGGCCGTCGACGAGATGATCAAGGCTCTGCGTGCGGGCGGCGCGGTGATCCCGAGGATCCCGCTGTTCGCCGGTACGACGGCGATGCTGATGGCGGCGTACTTCTGGGGACCGATGGCGCTGCTGATCGCGCTCGCCCTCACAGTGCTGGCGACGATCTGGTGGCGGATGCCGGGCGGATCGGTCGGGTTCGTCCGGGACGCGAGCGCCGGAGTGTTCCTGATCGGCTACGTACCGCTGCTGGCCGGGTTCGCGATCCTGCTGGTCCAGCCGGAGTCGGACGGCCCGCAGCGTGTTCTGACCTTCTTCCTGGTCGTGGTCGCCAGCGACGTCGGCGGCTACGCGGCCGGGGTGCTGTTCGGCAAGCACCCGATGGCTCCGACGATCAGTCCGAAGAAGTCCTGGGAGGGCTTCGCGGGCTCGACCCTCGCGTGCATCGGTGCCGGCATCGGTTCGGTCGTGTGGCTGCTCGACGGGGACTGGTGGGCCGGCGCGATCGTCGGCGCGGTGGCCGTGCTGACCGCCACCGTGGGCGATCTCGGTGAGTCGATGATCAAGCGCGACCTCGGCATCAAGGACATGTCCAACCTGCTGCCGGGGCACGGCGGTGTGATGGACCGTCTGGACTCGTTGCTGGCCACGGCCCCCGCGGTCTGGCTGCTACTGCACCTTCTGGTGAAGGGATGACGGCCGCGCCCGACGGGCGATCGCTGGTGGGCGACGTCGTCCGGCTGGATCGGCTGCAGGACAGCGACATCGAGGAGTTGTACGCCGCCATCGGCAACGAGCAGGTGTACGCGGCAGGCTTCGGCGGCGGGATCGCCGGGATGCCGGCCGATGCCGAAGCCATGCGGGCCCAATGGATCCCGGCCGCGGCACATCGCACGGCGTACGTGATCCGGTTGGTTGCCGACGGCACCCTCGTCGGTACGTCGAGCCTCGGCGACGTTGACCTGACCAACGAATCGGTCCACCTCGGCTGGACCGGCTATGCGCCGGCGGTCTGGGGTACGAAGGTGAACCCGGCGTCCAAGCTGTTGCTGCTCCAGCACGCCTTCGAGGACTGCGGATTCGGCCGGGTGAAGATCCAGACCGGCTCCATCAACACCCGGTCGCAGGCGGCGATCGCCAAGCTCGGTGCGACCCGCGAGGGAGTCCTGCGCCGGGAGAGGCGGGAGGCCGACGGCTCGTTCCGCGACACCGTGGTGTTCTCGATCCTGGCCGACGAGTGGCCCGAGGTCCGCAAGCGCCTCGAGGACCGGATCAACCGCTGACGGTACGGCGAGTGCCCGCCAGCTCGGCCAGCGCGGTGTACGACGCGACCAGGTCGGCCCGGTCGTAGGTGTTCGTGGTGATCAGCACTTCGTCGGCGGCGGTACGACGTACCAGGCCGCCGAGGGCCTCGTCGACCTGCTCGGGTGTGCCGTAGAGCTGGCCGCGGAGCGACTGCTCGAAGAGCTCGCGCTCCTTCGCGGTCAGGTCGCCAGGCACCGAAGGCTCCAGTGGTGGGAACACCCCGCGCGTGCGCGAGTAGGCACTCGCCCATGCCTCGGGCAACAGCAACTGCCTGGCCTCCTCCGTGGTCTCCGCAACAGCAGCAGTCACCGCGAGTACGACGTACGGCCGCGAGGCCCACGTGGACGGCTGGAACCCGGCGCGGTAGCCGTCGACCAACTGGAGCAGTGCCGACTCATCCCTGCCGGCGATGACCAGGGGGAGTCCGAGCGAAGCGGCGAGGTGAGCGCCCTCGCCGACAGCGAGGATGAAGGGTGGGATGCGCAGACCTTCTCCGGGACGAGCGTGGACCTGGTTCTGCAGTGTGCCGGTGAAGTAGCCCAGTAGCTCCTGGACCTGTGCGGCGAAGTCCTCGGCCGCGTCCTTCTCGACGCCCAGAGCGCGGCGGATGCCGTTGGTGAAGCCGACAGACCGGCCGAGGCCCATGTCGATGCGGCCCGGGTACAGCGACTCCAGCACCCCGAACTGCTCGGCCACCACGAGCGGCTGGTGGTTCGGCAGCATCACACCGCCGGTGCCGACGCGGATCCGGCTCGTGCGGGCCGCGATCGCGGCTGCCAGCACTGTGGGAGCCGATCCGACCACTCCGGGCACGCTGTGGTGCTCTGAGACCCAGAAACGCTTGTAGCCAAGCTCTTCCACCTGCTGCGCGAGCTCGACAGTCGCACGCAACGTCTCTGCTTCCGTCTCACCTGCCCGCGTCCGCGAGCGGTCCAAGACGGAGAGCGGAACCCCAGTGAGAGCAGTCATGACCTCAATTCCAACTGCGGCTGCCCAGCGGTCATTCCCCGAGCAGCAGCCGCAGATCCTCACGGAACCGGTCGGCATCCGGCAATGAGGCCAGGAACTCGCGTTCAACCTCCAGCCTCACCCGCTCCGCCTCCTCGAACGTCGACTCACCCTTGGCGGTGAGCACCACGACATTGCGCCGCCGGTCCTCCGGACTGCGCCGGCGCTCGACCAGTCCGCGTTCCTCCAGGCTGTCGAGCAGGTCGCCGATCGAGGTCCGATCGACTCGGAGCCTGGATGCGACCTCCAGCTGCGAGAGCGGCTCACCGGCAACCACTGCGGACAGTACGGCGAGATCCCGGCCGTTCAGCCCGTACGGCGCGAGCGCTTTGGCCTGCTCGTCGGTCAGCTGTGCCAGGACATGTTTGAGCAGGTACCCCAGCCGGTCGGACATCATGGGACAAATCTACCGCTCCACTGATCGTCAGGATCGCTGATCATCAGTTATCCTGACGATTATGACTCTGACCTTCGGCTTGAAAACCACCCCGATGCACGTCCCGTACGCCGACATCCAGCGTGTCTGGCTCGAGGCCGACGAGTTCCCGCAGTTCCGAGACGCCTGGCTGTGGGACCACTTCCTGCCGCTCGTCGGGCCCAAGGATGGCGACGTACTGGAAGGCTGGACGCTGCTCACCGCGCTCGCCGCGCAGACGACCCGCCTTCGCTTCGGTCTGCTCGTGACCAGCAACCGCGTCCGCGCGCCCGCCGTACTCGGCAAGATCGCCAGCACGCTGGACGTGATCTCGGGCGGCCGGCTGACCATGGGCCTCGGTGCCGGCGGCACGCATCAACCGCCCGGTGCCGGCGGAATCGCCGGACCGAACCCGGCCATCGCGGAGTACGAGGCATACGGACTGACACTGGTCCCGCCGGGGGAGGGAGTGGATCGACTCCGCGAGACCATCGAGATCCTGCGTGGCATGTGGACGCAGGACGTCTTCGACTTCCACGGTCGGTACTACACGCTCGAGCAGAACCGGAACGAGCCGAAGCCGATCCAGCGACCGGGACCGCCGCTCCTGATCGGCGGCTGGGGCAACCGGATGATGCGGCTGATCGCCGAGTACGCCGACATCTGGAACATCAGCGGCCCGCCGCACACCGACTTCGACGTCCTCGCCGACCGGACCCGCCGACTCGACGCGGAGTGCGCCCGCATCGGCCGCGACCCGGCCAGTGTCAGCCGATCGCTGCAGCAACTAGTCTCGTACGACGATCCGGCCGCGACCCGAGCGATCATCCGCGGGGCGGCGGGACTGGGATTCGACCACATCGTCCTCTCGCTGACCCGCCCGTACCCGGACCGGGCGGCTCGGTGGCTGGTCCGGGAGATCATCGATCCGGTGCTCGAGGAGACCTCCGCAGCCTGACCCTTCGAGCTGGATGGAAAGGGTTGGTTATTTTTTCACGCGTCCCAGACGTGACTGGAAACCGCTTCTGACCTGGGCAAACACCAGTAGCGCCGGTGTCGGGGCGGGGTGCTGGAGGGGTTTACAAGGCGGCGACGCAGGAATGCACTCAGTGATGGGACGACCACGCCCCGGGCGTCCCTGTGAGGCTGAGGAGCTGACATGAGGCATACGACGACGAAACTCAAGGCCGCACTGAGCGGTCTGACCCTGGTCGCGGCAGCAGCGTTGCCGATGGCATCCACTCCGGCGACCGCGGTGCCGACAGCGCCCGCCATCTCCGCCGAGGCCACCGCGGCCGCCAAGCCGGTGCCGACGCTCGGCTACTCCACGCAGGCCCTCAAGACGCTGCCCATCGACTTCCAGTACCAGCAGACCGGCTACTGGTGTGGCCCGGCAGCGACCCGGATCGCCCTGTCCGCCCGGATCTCACCGCCGAGCCAGCAGCAGTTGGCCAACGAACTGCCCACCACCACGAACGGCACGGACTGGATCGGGCAGGTGACGCGGGTGCTCAACAACCACCTCGGCACCGGCTGGTACGAGACCAAGGAGATGCCGAACGACCCGCCCACCCAGGCCCAGCGCGACCTGCTCTGGCGCGACGTCACCCTCGACATCGACAACAACTACCCGATCGTCGCGAACATCGTCGCCCCGGCCAGCAACCACCCGCCGGGGTACCCGAACTACACGATCTACCACTACTTCACCGTGGTCGGGTACGACTCCAGCGACATGACCGTGCTGATCGCCGACCCGGCCGGCTTCGCCCCGACCGCGACGTACTGGCTGACCTTCAACCAGCTCGCCACGCTGATTCCGCCCAAGGGTTACTCGGCCTGATCGCCCAGCGGGCTGGAGTGCGACCGCTCCAGCCCGCTCGCTCCAGCCGGCTAATCGATGGCAGTGGACCGGCTGAGCTGCTCCCACTCGGTCACCTCGGCCAGGAGCGCCTCATGGTGTGCGCGGAGTCCGTCCACCGCGTCATTGCCGAGCAGCAGGCGCAGCGGCGGGTTGTCGCTGTCCAGCGCCTTCATGATCGCCGCGACGCCCTTGACCGGATCGTTCGGCTCGGAGTCGAGCAGTTCTCTGGTCGCGACCCGGGTCGCGCCCGCGGTGTCCCGGTAGATGTCCAGCTCGGCGGTGGCTCGCTTGTTGCGGTTGAACTCGGTCCGGAAGGCGCCCGGCTCCACCAGCAGGACGCGGATCCCGAGGGGTGCGACCTCCGTCGCCAGCGCTTCGGACAGACCTTCCAGCGCGTGCTTTGCCGAGTTGTACGCGCCGTAGCCGGGATACGTTTTCAGGCCGCCGAGCGAACTCATCTGAACGATCGTGCCCGAGCCCTGCGCGCGGAGCACCGGCAGGACGGCCTTCGTCACCTCGGCAGCACCGAAGAGTACGACGTCGAACTGCTCACGCAGCTCCGTCATGGTCACCTCCTCGATGGCTCCCATCACCATCGAGCCGGCGTTGTTCACCAGGACGTCGATCCGGCCGAAGACCGCGATCGTCGCCTGCACCGCGGCCTCGATCGAGGCAGAGTCGGTGACGTCGAGAACCGCCGTACTGATCCGGCCCTGGCCCGGTTCGGCCAGGTCGGCGAGGGTTTCGGGGCGCCGGGCCGTGGCCATCACCCGGTCGCCGGCCGCGAGGGCGGCCAGGACGAGTTCCCGCCCGAAGCCGGTGGAGCAGCCGGTGATCAGCCAGACCCGGCCTTGTTCGTCGTGTGTTTCCAGTGTGTTGTTCACCCTTCGAGTCTTCGTCCGGGACCGCTTCCAGGGCCAACATCGGCTGCCTGGCGCGGCAGTAGCCTGGGCCTGTGACCCCAGAGCTCCGGCAGTTGCGGTACTTCGTCGCGGTGGCGGAGGAGTCGAGCTTCACCCGGGCCGCGGCGCGGCTGACCATCGCGCAGCAGTCCCTGTCGCAGCAGATCACGTTGCTGGAGCGCATGGTCGGTGCGAGGCTCTTCGACCGCGACAGCCGGGGCACGGCACTGACCGAGGTCGGTGCGGTCTTCCTTCCCGAGGCGCGAGCGGTGCTGGCGCGGGCGGATGCGGCGATGAGCGTCGTCGGCCAGGCAGTCCGTGGCGAGGCCGGGCAGCTGCGGCTGGCGTTCCTGGCGACAACGGCGAACTATCTGCTGCCGCCGGTGGTCCGGGCTGTCCGCGAGCGCCTTCCCGAGCTGCGGCTGTCGACCGAGGAGACCACGATCAGTCAGCTGGTCGAGGGCATCACCAGCGGCCGGTACGACGTCGCGTTCTCGCGACCACCACTGGTCGACACGCTGGCGACCCGGACGCTCATCACTGAGGAAGTCTGCGCGGTGCTGCCGGCTGGGCATCCGCTGGCCGGCCGCAGCGAACTGAAGCTCACCGAATTGGCCGACGACCCATGGCTTCTGACTCCGCGGAGCTCCTGGGGACCGTGGCACGAGTTCTACGACGAGGAGTTCCGGGCGGCCGGATTCGTGCCGAATGTGGTGCACCGCGACCCGAGCGTCCAGGTGCTGTTGGGCATGGTCGCGGCCGGTGTTGGGGTGACCAAACTGGCCCGGTCGGCGCAGAGCCTGCGTCGTACTGGAGTGGTCTTCGTCCCGCTGGCCGGGCAGATCGTGTCGACGGAGATGGTGTGGTTGCCGGCCAACCCGTCGCCGATCCTGCCCGCCGTGCGGGAGGTGGTGGTCGAGCTGGCCGAGTCCGGTCAGATCACCACCACCGGCTGAGGGGTGACAGGGGTCATGGGATGTGAATTTGTGAACGGTTGGGGCGGCGGGCGACAATAGGTCGGTTATGACTACCTCCCTTCCCCTCGTTTTCGATGAGCCGCGCCGTGCCAAGAAGCCGCCGCGGCATCTGGCCGATCTCACCGGGGAGGAACGGCGTACGGCGGTGGCCGCGCTGGGCGAGCCCGCGTTCCGGGCCAAGCAGTTGTCGAACCACTACTTCTCCCGGCTGGTGTCCGACCCGGCCGAGATGACCGATCTTCCGGCCGCGACCCGGGACAAGCTGGTGGCCGAGCTGATGCCGCCGCTGCTCACCCGGGTGCGTGACCTGGAGTGCGACAACGGGCAGACCCGCAAGACGCTGTGGAAGCTGCTGGACGGTTCGCTGGTCGAGTCCGTCCTGATGCGGTACACGGACCGCACCACCATGTGCGTGTCGTCGCAGGCCGGCTGTGGGATGGCGTGCCCGTTCTGCGCGACCGGTCAGGCCGGCCTGACCCGGAACATGACGACCGCGGAGATCGTCGAGCAGGTCGTCGACGGTGCCCGCGCGCTGTCCCGCGGTGAGATCGCGGGCGGGCCGGGCCGGGTCAACAACATCGTGTTCATGGGCATGGGCGAGCCGATGGCCAACTACAAGGCCGTGATCGGTGCCGTCCGCCGGTTCACCGACCCGTCGCCGGAAGGCCTCGGGATCTCGGCGCGCGGTGTCACCGTGTCGACAGTCGGCCTGGTGCCGCGGATCAACCAGCTCTCCACCGAGGGCATCCCGGTCACGCTCGCGCTGTCGCTGCACGCGCCGGACGACGAACTGCGTGACGAGCTCGTGCCGATCAACAACCGCTGGAAGGTCGACGAGGTGCTCGACGCGGCGTGGGGGTACGCGCGGCAGACGAAGCGCCGGGTGTCGATCGAGTACGCGATGATCCGCGACATCAACGACCACGCCTGGCGCGCGGACCTGCTGGCGGAGAAGCTGGCCGCCCGTGGCGACTGGGGCTGGGTGCACGTCAACCTGATCCCGCTGAACCCGACACCGGGCTCCAAGTGGACCGCGTCCGACCCGGCCGACGAGCGCGAGTTCGTCCGCCGCCTCCAGGCCGGCGGCATCCCGACCACGGTCCGCGACACCCGCGGCCAGGAGATCGACGGAGCCTGCGGCCAGCTCGCCGCCGCCAACAAGTGATCGGCCCCGCGGTGCTCAGCGGTCGCTGAGTAGTTTGGTGAGAGCTGCGGGTTGGGAGAACATCGGCCAGTGGCCGGTGGGTAGCTCGAGCAGCTCCCAGGACGGAGACTTCAGCTGCTCGACGACGTCCGCGGACGGTGTGGCGCCGTCCAGCAGGCATTTGAGGTACGTCGTCGGCAGGTCGCCGATCGGGCGGGTCAGTCGGGCCGGCTCCGAGATGGCCCGGCCGGGGTGCGGCGTACTGCGGGCGACGATCAGGGCTATCGCCTGGTCGGAGAGGTCCTGGTCGGCGTAGTCCTCGGCGGTGAGCGGTGGCCAGAACCCGCCGGACTCGGCCAGCTGCCCCTCGACCCAGGCGCGGCCCTCGGGGGACCAGCCGTCGACGAACGACTTCCCGTCGGCGGGGATGTTCGAGTCCACGTACACCACTCGCCGCAGCCGGTCGCCGATCCGCCCGGCGGCCTGGCCGACCGGGATCCCGGAGTAGCTGTGACCGGCGAGGACGACGTCGCGCAGATCGTGGCTCTCGATCACGGTCACGATGTCGTCGACGTGTTGCTGCTGACCGACCTGCGCGGCGTCCGGGCCGTGCCGCTCCGCGAGCCCGCTCAGCGTCACCGGATAAACCCCGTGCCCCTCTGCGCGCAGCCCGGCCGCCACCTCGTCCCACGCCCACGCACCGAGCCACGCCCCTGGCACCAACACGAAGTTCGTCATGCCGGGCACGGTAGACCAAGGCTCCGACAAACTTGGGTCATGCGTGGTGAGGTACGTCGATACGAGGAGAAGGACCGGCAGGCGGTGCTCGACCTGGCGCCGCGACTGATGGAGGGAGTGGCGCGCTGGCGCTCACCGGACGGAGTGCGTGCGGCCGTCACCGGCTGGGTCCTCGAGGCAGTCGAGCGAGCCGCCGAGCCAGGCCGGTTCGTGTACGTCGCCGAGGTGGACGGTGTGGTCGCCGGCTTCGTCTCCGGCGAGCAGCGGGCGCACTGGTCCGGTGACCAGGAGCTGTACGTCGGTGAGCTCGTGGTGTCCACAAGTCACGAGGGCGAAGGCGTCGGCCGGGCTCTGATCGACACCGTGACCGCCCATGCACGTCGGTTGGGCGTCACCACGATCACCCTTGACACCGGCGCCGCCAACACGTCCGCACGCGGCTTCTACCGCAGCCTCGGCTTCGAGGAGGAGGACGTGAAGCTCACCAGGGTCCTCAGCTGACCAGTGCGGTCGCCTCGTCGATGGTGTCGACCAGGTGGAGTGATGTTGCCATCGCACGTTTCGCGGCCAGGGACTGCAGCAGCGGCCAGACCGGCAGCTTGACGGTCCAGTGCTCGACGTCGACGAGGATGAGCGGGATCTGGGTCGCCGGATCGCCGTAGTAGTTCGGTGTCACCGCCTGGAAGACCTCCTGCACCGTTCCGGCCGCGCCGGGGAGGTAGACGATCCCGCCCTTCGCCCGGCTGAGCAGTACGTCCTCCCGCTGGGCGTTGGAGAAGTACTTGGCGATCGACGACGCGAACACGTTCGGCGGCTCGTGCCCGTAGAACCACGTCGGGATCGACACCCCGCCGGCGCCGGGGAACTCACGCCGTACGCGGAGCCCTGCGGCGGCCCACTCGGCCACCGAGGGTTTGAACGACGGTACGGCGGCCAGCGCGGCCAGTGCGGTGTCGACGGCGGACTCGTCGTACCCGGACAGGGATGCACCGAGGTTCGCCGCCTCCATGGCGCCAGGACCACCGCCGGTCACCACGGTGCGGCCCGCCTGGGCGAGGCTGCGTCCGAGCATGACGGCCGACCGGTACGACGTACTCCCGCGGGAGACACCGTGTCCGCCCATGACACCGATCCACGGCTGGTCGGTGGGCAACTCGTGGAGCGCGTCGGCGATGGAGTGGTCGTGCAGGGCGGCCGCGAGGGTCCGGCTGGTGTCGCCCTTCTCGTCGTGCTGCCGGGACCATGCGTAGATCTGCGCGTCCGGTGTGGCGTCGTACCCGTCCTCGAGGCCGGCGTAGAGCTCCTCGGCGTCGTACAGCGTGCCGCGGTAAGCGTCGAAGGGCAGGGACGGGATCGCCGGGAACACGAGCCCGCCGCCGTCGCGGATCCAGGCGTCGGCCTTCTCCTCCAGCACGCAGCCGAGGAACAGGGCGCCCATCGGGCTCAGCCCGAGCAGCTCCGCCGTCCGGCCGGTCAGGTCGACCGACTGCACCCGCCAGCCCGCCATCGAAGTGGCGCCCGCCGCCACGATCCGATCGAAATGCCGCAGTGACTCGATGTCCACATGCGGAATGCTCGGCAATGTCACGGAGAGCACCTTAGCGTCCTGCGCCGGACAGCTCTCGGCGCTTGCGGCGCCCAGGCACGCACCTCGCGGCACTTGAGCAGCATCCACGATGCTCCGCATCGAGGACGCCGCTCAAGCACCCCGATGCACGCACCTGGACACCGCAATCACTCGAGCGCTGTCCGGCGCAGGACGCCACTGCGATAGATGCCCACTATGAGCAAGCGACGCGATGAGGTAATGCTTAGGCATGACACATGCGGAGCTCTGGGAGCGTCACAAGGCCGTCATGCCGGACTGGCTCGCGTTGTACTACGAGGAGCCGATCGAGATCGTGCAGGGATCGGGCCGCCGGGTGACTGACGGCCAAGGTGCCACCTATCTCGACTTCTTCGCCGGCATCCTGACCAACGCGATCGGCTACGACATCGCGGAGATCTCCGACGCGGTGCGTGAGCAACTGGCCACCGGTATCGCGCACACCTCGACGGTCTACCTCATCCGCAAGCAGATCGAGCTGGCCGAGCAGATCGCCCAGCTGTCCGGGATCCCGAATGCCAAGGTCTTCTTCACCAACTCCGGTACCGAGGCGAACGAGGCGGCCCTGATGCTGGCCACCCAGCGGCGCCGGTCCAACCAGGTGCTGGCGATGCGGAACTCGTACCACGGCCGCGGCTTCGGCACGGTCGCGATCACCGGCAACCGCGGCTGGTCCGCGAGCAGCCTGTCACCGGTCAACGTCCAGTACGTGCAAGGTGCTTACCGGTACCGCAGCCCGTTCCGGGACCTGCCCGACGCGGACTACATCAAGGTCTGCGTCGACGATCTGCGCAACGTCATCGAGACCACGACCGCGGGCGACGTCGCCTGCCTCATCGCCGAGCCGATCCAGGGCGTCGGCGGCTTCTCGTCCGGGCCTGACGGCCTGTACGCCGCCTTCAAGGAGGTGCTGGACGAGTACGGCATCCTGTTCATCTCCGACGAGGTGCAGACCGGCTGGGGCCGCACAGGCGAGCACTTCTGGGGGATCCAGGCGCACGACATGGTGCCGGACGCGATGACGTTCGCCAAGGGCCTCGGCAACGGGTTCGCGATCGGCGGTGTGGTCGCGACGCCGGAGCTGATGGACAGCCTGAGCGCCAACTCGCTGTCGACGTTCGGCGGCAACCCGATCTCCACCAGCGCGGCGAAGGCGACGCTGGACTACCTGCTCGACCACGACCTGCAGGCGAACGCGGCCAAGCGCGGCTCGCAACTGGTCGACGGTCTGCGCGGCATCTCCGAGGAGTTCCTCGAGCTCGGCGACGTCCGCGGCAAGGGCCTGATGCTGGCCGCCGAGATCGTCAAGCCGGACGACAACAGCCCGGACCCGGCCACCACCGCCAAACTCCAGCAGGAGACCAAGAACCGCGGCCTCCTGGTGGGCAAGGGCGGGCTGTACGGCAACGTCCTGCGGATGGCGCCACCGATGACGTTGACCGAGGAAGAGGCCACCGAAGCCCTCGAGATCATCCGCGACTCCTTCAACACCCTGCGCTGAGGAGCTTGTCGAGCAAGCGAAAGGGTCCCGGGGAGCAACTCCCCGGGACCCTTTCGCGTGCTCAGTTGGCCGAGGGCGGCCCGTCGCCGACGGGCAGCGCCTCGGTGGTGCCGACCGCGGACTGGCCGAGCGGTTCGGCGGTGAGCGGACCACCGGCGGAGCGGCCGCGACGGCGCATCATGCGCTCGACCCGGTGCGCGAGCACGGTCAGCAGGTAGTTGATGATCACGAAGATCGCGCCCACAACGATCAGTGCCGGGAGCAGGTTCGACTTGAAGTTGCCGATCTGCTCGGCTTTCCGCAGCAGTTCCTCGTAGGTGATGATGTAGCCGAGCGCGGTGTCCTTCAGGATCACCACCAGCTGGCCGACGATGGCCGGCAGCATCGCGGTGATTGCCTGCGGCAACAGGATCATCCGCATCGACTTCCCGGTGGTCAGGCCGATCGCCATCGCGGCCTCGCTCTGCCCCTTCGGCAGGGAGTACACCCCGGAGCGGACCAGTTCGGCGACCACCGCGCCGTTGTACAGCGTGAGACCGGTGACGACCGCGGCCAGGGCGAGCCGATCCGGCGGGAACAGGTTGTAGTTCGCGTACAGGGCGTACGTGAACAGCATCATCAGCAGCACCGGTACGGCGCGGAAGAACTCGACGACGATGCCGCAGGGCCACCGGACCCAGACCTGGGTGGACAACCGGCCGACACCGAGCAGGATGCCGAGGGTCATCGCGAAGACGACCGAGATCGCGGCCGCGGTCAGCGTGCCGATCAGACCGGGGATCAGGTACTCGGTCCAGATCTCACCGGTCAGGAACGGCTGCCACTTCGCCGCGGTGAGCTGACCCTTCTCGTTCAACTTGTCGATCACGAACCACAGCGCCAGCAGCAGGAGTACGACGCTGGCGACGCCGACCGCGGCGTACAGGCGCTTGGCCCGCGGGCCGGGTGCGTCGAACAGGACGGTGCCGCTCATCGCTTCACCGCCAGTCGCTTCGACATCGAGGTGAACAGGATGCCGATCGGCAGGGTCAGGATCACGAAGCCGACCGCGAAGATGCCGAACACGACGAAGAGCACGTCCGGACGGTCCTCCATCATCACCTTCATCACCGCCGACGCTTCGGTCACGCCGATGACCGAGGCAACCGTCGAGTTCTTGGTCAGCGCGATCAGCACATTGCCGAGCGGTGCGATGGCGCCGCGGAACGCCTGCGGCAGAACGACGTACCACAGCGTCTTCAGGAACGGCAGGCCGATCGCCCGGGCCGCCTCGGCCTGGCCGAGCGGCACGGTGTTCACGCCGCTACGGATCGCCTCGGCGACGAAGGACGCGTGGTACACCGACAGGCCGAGGACGGCCAGCCGGAAGTTGTTGTCGTTGATGAAGGTGTTCGAGTCCTTGTTCGCCAGCGAGACGCCGAGCTGCAGGAACAGCCCGAGGTTGCAGAACACGATGACCAGCGTCAGCGGGGTGTTCCGGACGATGTTCACGTAGGCGGTGCCGATCACCTGCAGCACCCGGACCGGGGAGACCCGCATCACCGCCACCACGGTGCCGATCAGCAGTGCGAACAGTGCCGACAGCAGCGTGAGGTAGATGGTCGTGCGGAACGCCTGCAGACCGTCGTACTCGGAGAAGAACTCCGATATCACGTCCATGATTCTCCTGCTGGGGAACGAGGCGGAGACCAGCACACCGGGGAGGGACCGCGGACGGTCCCTCCCCGGAGCATGCTAGATCAGGCGCAGGCGTCGAAAGTCTTCGGCGGGTTGGTGGCCGTGTCCAGCTTCAGACCGGCCTGGCCGAGGTTCTTGTCGAAGGCCTTCTGCCACTCGCCGGAGTCGACCATCTTCTTCAGCGCGTCGTTGACCTTGGTGCAGGTCTCGGTGTCGCCCTTCTTCAGGCCGACGCCGTAGCGCTCGGTCGAGAAGGTCTTGCCGACCACCTTGAACTTGCCCTTGTTGGCTTCCTGCGCGGCGTAGCCGGCCAGGATGGTGTTGTCGGTGGTGAGCGCGTCGATCGCGCCGGCGCCGAGGGCCTCGACACACTTGGAGTAGGTGTCGTACTCCTGCAGTTGCACCGTGTCGGCGAACTGGTCCTTGACCTTCTGCGCCGAGGTGGAGCCGGTCACCGAGCACAGCTTCTTGCCGCCCAGCGACTCCGGTCCGGTGATGTCGGTGTTGTCGGAGCGGACCAGCAGGTCCTGGCCGGCCACCATGTACGGACCGCCGAAGGAGACCTTCTCCTTGCGGGCGTCGGTGATGGAGTAGGTCGCGAAGATCATCTTGACCTGACCGTTGGCCAGCAGCGTCTCGCGCTGGGCCGACGGGGACTCCTTGAACGTGATGCCGTCCTCGGCGTATCCGAGCTCCTTGGCGACGTACTTCGCGACGTCGACGTCCATGCCGGTGTAGTCCGCGCCCTCCTTCAGGCCCAGACCCGGCTGGTCGAACTTGATGCCGATGGTGACCTTCTCGCCACCGCTGGAGCCGGAACCGGAGCCGGCGTCAGAGTCGTCGCCACAGGCAACCAGTCCGGTCGCCGCCAGGCCCGCGATGCCGAGGGCAGCGATGATTCGCTGTCGCATTGTCTTTTCCTCCGTTGATCAGTACTGCGCTGGGACGGCGTTGTGGACGGTCAGTGGGTCAGGATCTTCGACAGGAAGTCCTGGGCCCGCTTGGTCTGCGGATCGGTGAAGAACCGCTCCGGCTCGGCCTCCTCGACGATCTGGCCGTCGGCCATGAACACGACCCGGTTCGCCGCACGACGGGCGAAGCCCATCTCGTGCGTGACGACGATCATCGTCATGCTCTGCCTGGCCAGGTCGACCATCACGTCCAGGACCTCTTTGATCATCTCGGGGTCCAGGGCCGAGGTCGGCTCGTCGAACAGCATCACCTTGGGATCCATGGCCAGCGCGCGGGCGATCGCGACCCGCTGCTGCTGACCGCCGGACAGTTGAGCCGGGTACTTGTCGGCCTGGGCGGTGACGCCGACCCGCTCCAAGAGCCCCCGGGCCTTCTCCTCGGCCTCGGACTTGGACTGGCCACGCACCTTGCTCGGGCCGAGGGTGACGTTCTGCAGGATCGTCTTGTGCGCGAACAGGTTGAACGACTGGAACACCATGCCGACGTCGGCGCGGAGCCGGGCCAGGGCCTTGCCCTCACTGGGCAGCGGCTGGCCGTCCAGGGTGATCGTGCCGGAGTCGATGGGCTCCAGCCGGTTGATCGCGCGGCACAGCGTCGACTTGCCGGATCCGGACGGACCGATCACCACGACGACCTCGCCCTTGGCGATGGACAGGTTGATGTCCTTCAGGACGTGCAGGTCACCGAAATGTTTGTTGACATCGGTCAGGGCGACCAGACCGGTTTTCGTCAAGGTTCCGGAATCGCTCATGGCCAGAACCTACTGGAGCGGGGGGCACGGACAAACGACCCCCCGGTTCCACGGTGGTAACGATCTGCAACAAAGCGGAGCGGGCTGTGACCGGCCGGTCACAGCCCGCATGATCTGCGCTTCAGTGTCCATTAACCCCTGTTCCGCAACAGCCACTTGCAGCGATGGCTGCGGCCGACGGCGGCTCCTGGACCGCGGCCTCGACGCTGGCCAGCATGCGCTGACGGGCGGCCGGCGAGATCACCCGGCCGCGCGTGACGACCGAATGGATCCGTCGCGTGTTGCGGATGTCCTTGAGTGGATCGGCCTCCAATACAACGAGATCCGCGATCTTGCGGGGTTCGACCGAGCCGAGGTCGTTGCCGAGTCCGAGGAACGTGGCCGGCTCGACGGTGGCCGCGTGCAGGGCCTGACGCGGGGTGGCGCCGGCCCGGACGAGGTGCTCGAGTTCGTCGTGCAGAGCGAAACCGGGGACGGAGTACGGCGTACCTGTGTCGGTGCCGGCCAGGAGCGGGACGTCGTGGGCGAGAAGTTCGTGGGCGAAGCGCTGCCGCCACTCCCACATCTGCCGCTGGTGGGAGATCTCCTCCGTGGTCCGGTTGGCCTTGTAGAGGTTCTCCATCACGTAGTCGTAGGTGCCGATCGAGTCCGCGCTCAGGTACTTCGTGGTCGCCGGGTCGAGGGCGGTGTAGTCGGGCCGGTCCAGCACGTTGTGCATGGTCAGCGTCGGCGTCACCCGGGTGCGGTTGCGCCGCAGCGTGCCGAAGACATCGGCGGCCCGGCTCGGACTGTAGGTGTTCGCGGCGATCCACTCGATCGGGTGCATCTGCCGGAACCACGCGTTGTAGTCACCGGTCTTCACGCTGATCGCGCGGACCATCCGGCGTACCTCGGCCTCGCGGGTGGAGACGGACAGGCCGAGTGAATGGATGTGCTCGATGCTGCGTTGGCCGGCGTTGCTGACCTCCTTCGAGGTGAGTTCGTCGGGACCGTGGCCGTGCACCGTCAGGCCCACTTTGCGCGCCTCGTCGAGGATGGCGGCGTACGCCGGCCCGCCGAGCCGCGAGTAGACCTTCACGAAGTCGGCGCCTTCGGCCTTGACCTGGCGTACGGCGGCCCGAGCGGCGGCAGCGTCCTCGACAACCAGGACATGCAGCAGGTTCGGGTCCCACAGGGTCGGATCGCCGTCGATGATCTGGCTGGCCACCACCATCCGCGGGCCGAGCAGCGTGCCGGCGTCGATCCGGTCGCGCCAGTCGTACAGGGCCGGATCGCTGCCGGCCATCTCGCGGACCATGGTCAGCCCGTTGGCGAGGTACAGCGGGGGAGACACCCGCTCGTCGCCCAGGCTGTGGACGTGCATGTCGGCGAGACCGGGGATGACGAACTTGCCGGTCAGGTCGATCCGGACGGCCCCGCGGGGCACCGGGAGGTTGTGGCCGACGCCGATGATGCGGTCGCCGCTGATCAGGACGGTCTGGTTACGGTCCCGGCGTCCGGTGGCGACGTCGATGACGGTGGCGTTGGTGAGGGCGGTGATCGGCGTCGTACCCACGGAGTTCACCGTGGGCTTCACGAGGGCAGACGCGGTGGTGGCGGTGAAGGAGCCCCCGGCGATCACGGCGGCGCCGGCGGCGGTACGGGCGAGGAACTGGCGACGAGAACTGTTCATGCCCCTCACTATTCTCGCCGGGGGCTTGCTGGTCAGGGGTTACAGGGACCCGGTCCCAGGTAGGGAAATGTCTACCGCGGCACGTACTCTAGGTGGCTGTCATGCGTACTTATGAGGTCCGCACCTACGGGTGCCAGATGAATGTTCACGACTCCGAGCGGCTGCGCGGTCTGCTGGAGGACGCGGGCTACGTCCGCGCGCCCGAGGGCGACCAGGCCGACGTGGTCGTCTTCAACACCTGCGCGGTCCGGGAGAACGCCGACAACAAGCTGTACGGCAACCTCGGTCACCTGGCGCCGGTGAAGGCGAAGACGCCGGGCATGCAGATCGCCGTCGGTGGGTGTCTGGCGCAGAAGGACAAGGCCAGCATCACCAAGAAGGCACCGTGGGTGGACGTCGTCTTCGGGACGCACAACATCGGGTCGCTGCCGGCGTTGCTGGAGCGTGCTCGGGTGGAGCAGGAGTCGCAGGTCGAGATCCTCGAGGCGCTCGAGGTGTTCCCGTCCACGCTGCCGACCCGGCGCGAGTCGCCGTACTCGGCCTGGGTGTCGGTGAGCGTCGGCTGCAACAACACCTGCACGTTCTGCATCGTGCCGTCGCTGCGCGGCCGGGAGAAGGACCGCCGGCCGGGCGAGGTACTCGCCGAGGTCGAGGCGCTGGTCGCCGAGGGCGTGCTGGAGGTGACCCTGCTCGGCCAGAACGTGAACTCGTACGGCGTCGAGTTCGGCGACCGCTACGCCTTCGGCAAACTGCTCCGGGCCTGCGGCACGATCGACGGGCTGGAGCGGGTCCGGTTCACCTCGCCGCACCCGCGTGACTTCACCGCGGACGTGATCGAGGCGATGGCCGAGACGCCGAACGTGATGCCCTCGCTGCACATGCCGCTGCAGTCCGGCTCGGACCGTGTCTTGAAGGCCATGCGGCGCTCGTACCGCCGCGATCGGTACCTGAAGATCATCGAGGACGTGCGGGCCGCGATGCCCGACGCGGCGATCACCACCGACATCATCGTCGGCTTCCCCGGTGAGACCGAGGAGGACTTCCAGGGCACGCTCGACGTGGTCCGGCAGGCCCGGTTCGCGGGTGCGTTCACCTTCCAGTACTCGAAGCGTCCCGGGACGCCGGCGGAGTCGATGGAGGACCAGGTCCCGCGCGACGTCGTCCAGGATCGGTACGAACGTCTGGTCGCCCTGCAGGACGACATGGCCTGGGACGAGAACAAGAAGGTCGTCGGCCGGTCCCTCGAGGTGCTCGTGGCCGAGGGGGAGGGGCGCAAGGACGCCGCCACTCATCGCCTCAGCGGCCGCGCGCGGGACAACCGGCTCGTCCACTTCGCGTTGCCGGAGAGCGTCGAGGCACCGCGACCGGGTGACATGGCAACGGTCGAGGTCACCTACGCCGCGCCACACCACCTCGTCGCGGATGTCTTCGGTGCAGTGCGACGTACGCGCGCCGGCGACGCCTGGGAGCGAGCCCAGGACGCACCGGCCTCGACACCAGGAGTGATGCTCGGCATGCCCACGATCGGCGCCGAACCGCTGGAGCCCGCAACCGGCGGGTGTCAGGTCGGGTGAAGCTTCCAGCCGGCGCCGAGCCGTTCGCCAACGGGCGCGATGCGGACGTCTACGCCCTGAGCGACGGCCGGGTACTGCGGCGGTACCGCAACGGGCACCCGGTGCGCGACGAGGCCGAGTACATGCGGCATGTCGCGAAGTACGACTACCCGGTGCCGACGGTCTTCGAGGTCGACGGGCCGGACATGGTGATGCAGCGGATCGACGGTCCGACGCTGGGCGACGCCGCGATCGCGGGTCAGCTGACCGCGACCGAACTGGGTGAGCTGCACGCCGACCTGCACCGGCGCCTGCATGCGATCCCGCCTCCGAGCGGTGCCGACGGGCTGGTCGTCGTGCACGGCGATCTGCATCCGCTCAACGTCATCGCGACGACCGATGGTCCGGTCGTCATCGACTGGTGCAACGCCGAGGAGGGACCGGCGGAGTTCGACGTCGCGATGAGCGCGATCATCTTCGCCCAGGTCGCCCTCGACCCGGCGTTCGCGGAGCTGACACCCCTCCTGCGCGAGGCCCTCGGCAGCTACCTCGCGCACTCCATCGACCCGACGCCCGGCCTGCCCGCCGCGCTCCGTGCTCGTAGCAACAACCCCACCCTCTCCAGCGAAGAGCTGGCGATGCTGCCGGCGCAGGAAGCCCTGATCCGCTCACATCTCTAGGCGTTCAGGAACGCTGACGGTTTCAGGGCGCGGGTGACGATGCGGAGCTCGCCGATGTGGCCGGCGAAGGACTGCTCGATCACGTTGGCGTAGTGATTCGCACCCACGAGCCAGGGCTTGCCGGCGGTCGCCAGTCCGTTGGACGTCGTTGCCGGATTGCGGAGCAGCGGCGACGAGTCGACGTACAAGGTGCTGTGCCGTCCGTCGTTGACCACCGCGAGGTGGAACCACTGTACGGCGACCTGTTCGTGGCCCCAGTTCGTGAACGTGTCGTTGCGGTCGAGCGGGTACACGGCCCACTGCAGTTGGCGTCCGCCGGAGAACGCGAGGTTGACCACCGGCTCCGACGGATCGCTGCCGGTCTTGCCCGCATCCGCGCCGGTGCCCATCCGGCTCAGCAGACCCTCCCAGGCGTGGTCGGCGCCGTCGTCGGCCAGCTTCACGAACGCCTCGATCGTGTAGCCGTTGGTGAAGGTGAGGGCGTTGAGCGGCGCGCCGTCGGCGGTCCGCAGGTAGCCGCCGCGGGCCGGGTTCTTGCCGCCGGAGAACAGCCAGCTGGCGTGCCCGGGCTGATCCGGGTGGAACTCTGTCGACGCCTGCGGCCCGTCGCCGGCCAGTTGCACGCGGGTCAGGTGGTTGCCCTTGCCCGAGTGGTCGACCACCTTGTCGGTGATCGGCCCGTCGAAGCGCCAGTACGCCGCCGTACCCGGAATGACGAGTTGCGCGGCCGGGCGCGCCGGGCGGACCGGGACCGGGTCGAAGCCGGCGAACCGCTCGGCGAAGTCGATCGGGATGCTGAACCGGTTGGTGTCGTCGGTCAGCTCCAGGTCGCCCTCGGCCAGCGCGTTGCGCTCGGCCGGGTCCTGGCCGAGGAGCCACGGCGCGATCGTCTCGACGTCGATCGTGTTCCGGGCCAGGTCGAAGTGGTAGAGCCGGATCATCCCGGATCCGCCGTAGTACCGGTCCTGGTAGTTGGTCAGGTGCAGGTGTACGTCGTGGCCGGCGGCGTTCTGGCGGACGACCCGACCGGGCGGCCAGAAGTGGCCGTTGAGCGTGAGGAAGATCTGGTCGTTGCCGTTCACCAACTCGTCCCAGACCCGGTTGCCGTGGTCGGTGAAGTAGGCCACCGGCCGGCCGTGGTCGGCGTTCACCAACTCGTGTGTGGTCAGGATGACCGGCAGCTTCGGGTGTCTGGCGATCACGTCCCGCGCCCACGCGAAGCTGGCGTCCGACGGCCGCCAGTCCATTGCCAGCAGCAACCATTGCCGGCCGGCCGCGCGGAACACGTGGTACGAGTTGTACCCGTTGGGCGTCGAGCCGCCGTACGTCGCCATCCGCCGGAACCGCTGCGGCGGGAACGTCCGCAGGTACGCCGAGTCGCCGCGGGTGTCGTCCTTCGAGGCGTCGATGTCGTGGTTGCCGGCCAGGACGGAGTACGGCATCCGGGCCCGGTCGAGGATCTTGAACACCGGGTCCGCCTGGGCGAACTCGGACGCCTGCGCGTTCTCGACCACGTCACCGAGGTGCGCGGTGAACACGATGTTCTCGGCCGAGCGCTGGTCGATCAGGTACTCGAAGCTCGCGGTCAGCGGCGCCGGGTCGCCGCGGTCCAGGTCGAACTGGTACTGCGTGTCCGGTACGACGGCGACCGTGAACCGAGGGTGCTCGGTGTCGATCCGCCCACCCGATGCCCTGCTCGCCTGGGTCGCCGCGGCTGCGGCCCCTCCGGTGCTCAGCGTGCCCGATGCGAGCACCGCGCCCGCGCCGAGTGCACCCGCCTGCAACAGTCGCCGCCGGCTCGTCCCGTCGTACCGCTCGTTCATCGCTCGCCTCCGAAGCTCGCTGACATCGCAGCGAACTCTAGGGCGAGGCGATCCAAGCGTTGGTGAACTCAGTCGAAACCGTGGGCGATCACCGCGGGAAGGCCGTCACCGGCCAGACCGGCCAGCACCCGCGCCTCGTGCGGAACGACCGGGTCGGGAAGCTTGTCCAGCGAGTACCACTCCAGGCCGCCTGCCTTGTCCGGCTCCATCAGCCGGGGCTCACCGCTCCAGCGGGACGTCGTGAAGAAGAAATCGACCCGCTCGTCGATCGGGTCACCGTTCCCACCGGTCCGGTGCATCGCGGTGATCGGCACGAGGTCTGCCGGATCGATCTCCACCCCAACCTCTTCCCGCACTTCCCGCACCGCCGCCTCGAGCACCGACTCGCCCTTCTCCACATGCCCTGCCGGCACCGCCCAGTACCCGTCCATGTAACCGGTGTTGGCCCGCAGCAACATCAACACCTCATCCCCCCGCCGCAACACCACATAAGCCGCCGGAACCACCCGAAACCGATCCATGCCCACGACCCTAACCACCCCCGCCGACAACCCCGTAGGAGCTATGGGTAGGGAATTCTGTGGCGGTGGTCGCTGGGCGGGTGACATGGTGGCGCGTATGTCGGATGTCGTGGTGCCGCTGACGGTGAGGGATCTGGCTGCTGAGGATCTGTATCCGGGGTTCGCCGGCTGGACGGATACGCATCTCGCGGGGACCTTCGAGGCTCTTGAGCGGGCGAAGCGCGGGGAGGTGGACTTCCTCGCGGTCTGTCCGCCGTCGGGGATTCCTGTGGCGACCGGCGGGGTCGACTACGCCAAGCCTTCGGGTGTTCCGGTGCTTTGGCAGCTGGAGGTTGATGCGCCGCTACGGTCGTGTGGCATCGGCACGGTCCTCGTGCAGGCGTTGGAGGAGCGGATCCGCGGACGTGGTCTCACCTTGGCCGAGCTGGGAATCGACGAGAACGCCGCACGGCCGCGTGCACTCTACGAACGCCTCGGGTACGTCGTTGTCGGCCGCGAGCCGGGCGGCTGGAACCGGGAGACACCGGACGGCACGGTGACCCGGTACGAAACGATGATCACCGTCCTCCGCAAGACGCTTGCCTAGCCCTCAGCCCCGACCGGCCGCGGCTGACGTGACCAGCGAGGCGTCGGGGAGGATGTGCCCATGAACGAGGACGAGGACTTCCTGGCTGAGCAGGCGCGGCTCGCCGAGGCGGAAGCCGAAGCCGATGCCGAACGGATCCGGCAGGAGGCTGAGGACGCCACCGCCGACCCGGCGGCTCAGCAGGAGTGGATCCGCCAGTCCAACCTGATCTACGGCGGACTGGGTGCCGCCGGCCTGGTCGTGGTGCAGCCGTTCCTGACCGAGCCCTCGCTCGACCCGTCGGCGATGGTGTGCGTCATCGCGTTCGCCGTCTCGATCCCGTTGCTGGCTGCGCTCCTGGTGCTGAATCGGCAGGAGGAGTTTCGCCGTCGAGCGAGCAGGTCACCGTTGGTCGGACTGGCCAAGGCGGTCGCACAAGGCTCGGCGTTCGTCGGCATCACCGCGGCGTTCTGGCACATGTCCATGATCGCGGGGATCGTGTTCCTGGCCGTGGGGTTCGTCGCGGTGGGAGTGCATTCCTCGGGGTACGTGCGACTGGAGTACGACTCCAAGTTCCGCTCGAGATTCACTCGCCGCAAGGCTCCTGAGGCGTAACCATCGAGCGCGCGTTGACCTCTCGTACGGCGTCGGCGATGGCGCGGCACTCCACCACCTCGCACCAGGTCAGATCGCTGGGTGCGGAGAAGCTGTTCCAGCTTCCCGGATCTGCGGAGCGGTGGGGTGTCCTTGCAGGCCGAAGGGCCGCGAGGTTGCTCGCGGCCCTTCGGGTGGTGCGGTCAGGCGGGGCGGTTCGTGCCGGGGATGTCGTCGTTCTGGCCGTCGAGGCCGTCCAGGCCCTCCTTGGCCTTCTCGACACCCTGGTCGATCTTGTCGCCGTACTTACCGCCGGTCTTCTCGTCGACGAAGTCACCGGCCTTGTCCAGACCCTGGCCTACCTTGTCGCCGTGCTGGTCGACCAGGTCGCCGGCCTTGTCCTTCAGGTCCTCGGCCTTGCCCTTGAACTTGTCGAAGATGCCCATCGTCGGGCTCCCATTCCTGCGTAGTGAACTGCTTACGGACAGCTAGCGGTGATCTTCGCATCTCCCGGCCCCGAACTGTGGGACCCTGCACCGCAGCCGTCGTGACAGGAATTAGCTGTCGCCGCCGGGCCTGGACTCGACGTCACCACCGCTGCCGTCAGGTTCGGACTCGACGTCGCCGCCGGAGTCGGACTCGACGTCACCGCCGCTGAACTCGACGTCGCCACCACTGCGCTTCAACTCGACGTCCCCACCACTGCGCTTTGCGGCAGCAAGGTCCTCTTTGCTGTCGCCCCCCAGGTCCAGCGCGTCCTTCGCCGCGTCAGACTCTTCCTCGAACGGATTCGTCACAGCGTCATTCCTCCCGTATCGGTGTTGCGATCATCATGATGAGTCCTACCGAACTTTCCGGGTCAACCACAAGCCCGGTGCCGGTTTTGGTGCACTCTTCAACTGATCCCTGCCAGGGCGGTGGAGCGGGGACGGCCGGGACACTGACACACTGGAGTGATGGCCGAAGCACTCGTGGTCGCGGTCGTCGGTCCCACCGCGGCCGGCAAGTCCGACCTGTCCGTTGCCCTGTGCAAACGCCTGGGTGGCGAGGTGGTGAACGCGGACGCGATGCAGGTGTACCGCGGCATGGACGTCGGTACGGCGAAGATCACGGCGGCCGAGCGCGACGGCGTACCGCATCACCTGCTCGACATCCTCGACGTCACCGAGACCGCGACCGTGGCCGAGTTCCAGCAGTTGGCACGGGCCGCGATCGACGACTGTGTCAGCCGCAGCGTGGTGCCGGTGCTGGCCGGCGGTTCCGCGTTGTACGTGCGCGCGATCCTCGACGACTTCGAGTTCCCCGGCACGGACGCCGCCGTACGCGCAAAGCTGGAAGCGGAGCTCGACCGCGTCGGGTCCGGAGCGCTGCACCAGAAGCTCGCCGACGTGGATCCGAAGGCGGCCGAGCAGATCCTGCCGAGCAACGGGCGGCGGATCGTCCGGGCGCTGGAGGTCATCGAGATCACCGGCGGCCCGTACGTCGCGACGTTGCCCGAGCATCACTATGTCTACCCGGGTGCGGTGCAGGTCGGTCTCGACGTACCGCGGCCGGAGCTGGACGAGCGGATCGGCCGGCGGGTGGACCGGATGTTCGACGCGGGTTTCGTGGACGAGGTGCGAGATCTGCTGAACAAGGGTTTGCTTGAAGGGAAGACGGCCAACCGTGCCCTCGGCTACTCGCAGGTGATCGCGTTGCTCGACGGTGAGATCAGCGAACAGGAGGCGCGCGAGCGGACCGCGCAGTCCACCCGCCGGTTCGCGCGGCGGCAGGACTCGTGGTTCCGTAAGGACCAACGCATTGTGTGGCTCCCGTACGACGACCCCGATCTGGTGGAGAAGGCACTGAACGTGATAGCCGAAGGCAACCGAAGGGGGACCGGCGGCGTAGTCGGGGTGGAAGAGGGCCCAGCCCATGGCCGGGGGTCCGTCGATGCGAGGGGGTGACCGTGAGGCCGAGTTCCGCGAGTACCTGCTCGCGGACCGCACCCGACTGATGAGAACGGCGTTGCTGCTCACCGCGGGGGATGTGCACACCGCCGAAGATCTGGTCCAGACCGCCTGCACCCGCGTGTACGTGCACTGGCACCGGATCAAGCACGAGGGCGCCGGACCGTATGCGCACCGCATCCTGGTCAACGCCTTCCTGGACGAGCGTCGCCGGGCCGGCCGCCACCCCGAGGTGGTGACCGCGGAGACGCTCGAGCCGCGGCTGACCGACGAGGCGGACCCGGTGGACACGCTGGCCGTCCGGCGGGCGCTGCTGGACCTCGCACCGCGGCAGCGGGCGGTCCTGGTACTGCGGTACTTCCAGGATCTCGACGTGGCGACCTGTGCGCGGATCCTGCAGTGCACCGAGGGGACCGTGAAGAGCCAGACCGCGAAGGCGCTGAAGAGACTGAAGGACCTGATGACCGACGAACCGTCGGATCAGGCGACCGGGAGTAGTTGAGGAGAAGTGGACGAGGTCAAGAGGTTGCTGGAGGGGTTCGCCGACGAGGCCGCCGATGGGCTGCCGACGGCGGACATCGACGCGGACGTCGCGCGTGGGCGCCGGGCGTTGCGCCGGATCAAGCGGCGTCGCCGGGTGACCGGTGTGCTGTGCGTGGCCGCGGTCTCAGCGGCCGTGCTCGCGATCGGCAACCAGGTGAAGTGGTGGGGGAACCCGGGGACCGAGGTCGCCGGCGGACCGGCCGACAGCGAGACCGCGCAGACCGCGCCGTCGTCCTCGTCACCCGCGCCGGCCGAGGGCGAGACGATGTCGATGTTCGGTGCGTCCGTAGTCGAACTGGTCGCCAACCAGCAGCCCTGGAACACGATCGGCTGCACCCTCGCCCCGAAGGGCTGGAGCGCCGAGACCCCGATCCCGCAGGACCGCGTCATTCTGTCCCAGCCGACGATGCGGACCGCGGACACCGACACCAAGGTGGTCCTGCAGGCGGCTCCGGAGGCTCGCACGCTCGCATCGGTCCAGGTCACCCAGTCGGCCGGCAAGACGTTCCACATCGGCCGGCTCGACGGTCGCGTCGCGGGTCAGGTGAAGCTGCCCGACCAGTGGCTCCTGGTCGAGCTTCCGGCCGGCGACAAGGACTGGAATCCCGAGCTCCTCCGCCGCTTCCTGGACTCCTGCACGGTGAACTAGCAGCGATCTAGCCGCGCCCCAACTGGCGCGCAGCCCCAGTTCGGGATAGGCAAGGGCTTGTCCCTGTATGCCGACGCCCCGCGGGAGAACTGGTGAAGAAGCTGGTCGCATCTCTGTCTGCAGGTGCCCTCGTCCTGTCCGGCCTGAGTGCGAGCGGCGCGGCCGCCGGCTCGCCGCAGCCGCCGGCCAAGCATCCGACCGCCATCGGGTTCGGTGGTGCGGTCGCCTCGGTCGATCCCGAAGCCACGAACGTCGGCCTCGGCGTACTGCGCCGTGGCGGCAACGCGGTCGACGCCGCGGTAGCCACCGCCGCCGCGCTCGGCGTGACCGAGCCGTACTCCGCGGGAGTCGGCGGAGGAGGGTACTTCGTCTTCTACAACGCCAAGAAACACAAGGTGTTCACGATCGACGGCCGCGAGACCGCGCCCGCCACGATGCCCAACGACGCGTTCATCGACCCGGCCACCGGTCAGCCGTACCGCTTCACCCCGGAGCTGGTGACCTCCGGCGTCTCGGTCGGCATCCCGGGCACCTTGGCGACCTGGGACTCGGCACTGCGGCAGTGGGGTTCGCTGTCGCTGGGCAAGGCGCTGAAGCCGGCCGCCGACCTGGCCGATCGAGGCTTCGTCGTGGACGACACCTTCCGCGGCCAGACCTTGGACAACAAGGCCCGGTTCAGCGCGATCGTGCCGACGGCCAAGCTGTTCCTGCCCGGCGGTGACGCGCCGAAGGTCGGCTCGGTGTTCAAGAACCCGGAGCTCGCCGACACCTATCGGATGCTCGGCAAGGAGGGCCTGTCGGCCTTCTACGGCGGCCCGCTCGCGTCCGAGATCGAGGCAGTCGTGAAGACCCCGCCCAAGGCCGCGGGTGCAACGTTGCCGGTGATGCCCGGCTACCTCACGACCAGCGACCTCTCCAAGTACAAGACGATCAACCGGGAGCCGACGAAGGTCCGGTACGACGGCCTGGACGTGTACGGCATGCCGCCGTCGTCATCCGGTGGGACCACGGTCGGCGAGGCGCTGAACATCCTCCAGCCGCTCCACCTGGACAAGATGGACACCCCGCAGGCCTTGCACACCTACCTCGAGGCATCCGCCCTCGCCTTCGCGGATCGAGCCGCGTACGTCGGTGATCCGGCGTACGTCGACGTACCGACGAAGGAGTTGTTGTCGCCCGGCTTCGGCGCCGAGCGGTCCTGCGCGATCGACCCGGAGCACGCCGCGACCAAGCCGGTGAAGGCCGGCTCGCCCGACGGCAAGTACTCGCAGTGCGCGAAGGGCGTAGCGACCACGCAGCGGCCGGACACCGAAGGTCTGTCGACCACACACCTGGTTGCCGCCGACAAGTGGGGCAACGTCGTCTCGTACACGCTCACGATCGAGCAGACCGGCGGGAGCGGCATCACGGTGCCGGGTCGCGGATTCCTGCTGAACAACGAGCTGACCGACTTCTCCGCGGTCTACGACGAGGCCGACCCGAACCGGATCCAGCCGGGCAAGCGGCCGCGGTCCTCGATGTCGCCGACGATCGTGCTGCGCGGCGGCAAGCCGTTCCTCGCGTTGGGTTCGCCCGGTGGCTCGACCATCATCACGACCGTCCTGCAGACGCTGACGAACCGGCTCGACCGCGACATGACGTTGCCGGAGGCAATCGCGGCACCGCGTGCGTCCCAGCGCAACACCGCGACCGTGACGGCCGAGCCGCCGTTCATCGACGCGTACGACGCAGTCCTGAAGCCTTACGGCCACACGCTGGTCCCGTCGGGCGACGCATTCACCTCGGCCGCAGAGATCGGTGCCGTTGCCGCGCTGGAGTTCCTTCCGGGCGGTGGGATCCTCGCTGCCGCTGAGCCGACACGTCGTGGTGGGGGAGCGGCGGGAACGGTCAAACAGCTGTGGCCTAGATAGTCGTGATGATCGCGGCGACCAGGTCGGCCCGTTCGGCCAGGCTCGCCGCGATCACCTGCTCGTGGACGGCGTGGGCGCCCTTCCCCCGGGGCCCCAGGCCGTCCAGGGTCGGGATGCCCAGCCAGCCGGTCAGGTTCGTGTCGGCGGCACCTGATGCCGGCGCGCCATCGATCTCCTGACCAACCGATCGCGCGGCCGCCTGCACCTTCTGCAGCAGCTCATCGGTCGCCGCCGACGGCTGCCAGGCGGGCCGGTTCGACATCACTGACACCTGCAACTGAGCGTCTGGCCGGATCGGCTCGAGACTCGTCACGGCGTCCAGCACCGCTCGCTCGGTCTCCGGGTCGATGAACCGGAACCCGACATCGGCAGCAGCCGACCCCGGTACGACGTTCGTCCGTCCACCACCCGTGATCGTGCCGACGTTGCACAGCACGTCGGCGTACCCCGCGACCAAGGCGCGGACGGCGATCAGTTGGTCGACGAGCTCGTCGATCGCGGAGACGCCACGGCTGGGGTCGAGCGCGGCGTGCGCCTCGCGGCCGGTGACCTCGATGCGGACCCGGCTGCTGCCGCGGCGCGCGGTCTTGAGGTCGCCGTTCGGGAGCGGCGATTCGAAACCGAAGACGGCGACCACGCCGGACGATTCGGCGGTGACAAGCTCGCGGGCGGTCGGCGATCCGACCTCCTCGTCCGCGACCACGACGACGCGCACCGGGCGATGATCGCGATCCGCGATCTGCTCGAGCGCCGCCTCGAGGACGACGAGTCCGCCCTTCATGTCGAAGACGCCGGGACCGTGCAGCAGCCCGTCCTGCTCGCGCCAGGGCATCGCGTCGCGCAGTTGCCCGACCGGCCAGACCGTGTCGTGGTGACCGATGAAGAGCAGTGGCGCCTCGGCGGCGAGCCGACCGCGGCCGGGGAAGTCGGCAACGACGTGGTCGCCGGTCGGCGCCGCAACGCGACGGGCAGTCCCGCCGAGCTCGGTGTACCGGTCGAGGAGCCGGTCGGCGAAGGCGTTCAGGGCCTGGGCGTCACCGGTCGGCGTCTCGTGCCCGACGTACTCCCGGAGTCGATCGATCATCATAGATATGCAACGTATCATCATTTGGTCACCAATTGACTCCCTTGTTGTCCAGGGGATTTACTCAGGATCTGTTACGTATCTTTGAGAGGAGTGGGCCGGTGGAGGACAGTTTCAGATCCGTCTCGCTCACCACCCAGGACCGGTACGCCGAGGCCGCGGTGCTGTATCGCGAGGTCTTCGGCTACCAGCACCCCGACTACGGGCTGAACCCGCGGCTGCTCGGTGCACTGGCGAGCAACGGCGGATCGGTGGTCGGCGTACTGGACGAGAGCGACCGGCTCGTCGCCTTCGCCTACGGCTTCTGCGGTACCGACAAGCGCGGCTTCTACCACTACTCGCAGTCGGCCGTGGTCGCCGCCGGACACCAGGGACGCGGCCTGGGCCGGCAGCTGAAGTACGCCCAGCGCGAGGTGGCGCTCGGCTCGGGTATGACCCGGATGCGCTGGACCTACGATCCGTTCCAGATCCGCAACGGCCACTTCAACTTCGATGTGCTCGGCGCCCGCGGTCGCTGGTTCGCCCCGGACATGTACGGTCCCGGCACCGACCGGGTCGTCGTCGAGTGGGATCTGACCGGCCGACCCGCCGCTGTCCCGGACCAGGAGCTGACCGAGCTGGTGATGCCGGCCGAGTCGACGGACAAGGACCGGCACGAGGTGCGGGCGGCGTTCGAGGAGTTGTTCGCCAAGGGTCTCGCCGCGGTGTCCTGCCGCCGGCTGCCGGACGGGAACGCCGTCTACTACTTCGGACCGGTGGACGATGTCTGATGAGCTGCCGAACCGCGAACTGACCAGCCCGCAGGAGCGCTACGACGCCCGCCTGCAGCGCCGGTCGTCGACCCTGTTACAGCGACGCGTCGTCGAGCAGGAGCGAGCCTCGATCGAGCAGGCACTCGACGAGATCCTGGCCGACGACTCGATCGCCCAGGCGGCCGCCCGGATCGTCGCAGCCCGCCGCCGGTTCATCATCGGCTCCGCGAAGTCGTTCTCCTACGCCTCGCTGCTCGCCTTCGACCTGAGTGCCGGTCTGTCCCAGGTGACGTTGATCGACGGCACGGTCGTGCGCGGTGTCGACGTACTGTCCGACGTCCGGTCGAGCGACTTGATGGTCGCGTTCTCGCTGCGCCGGTATCGCCGCGACACCGTCGAGATCGCCCGCAGATTCGTCGAGGCCGGTGGCGAACTCGTTGCCGTCACCGACTTCGAGGACGCGCCGCTGGCGAAGATCGCGGACCAGTCCATCTACGTCGCCACCGGCAGTGCGTCGTACGTCGACTCGCCGACCGTGGTGGCGTCCGTGCTGCACGTGCTGGCGACCCTGACCACGGCGAGCGCGAAGGGTGCGCGCCGGCGGCTGGGGGAGCGCGACCGCTTGAACACGGAGCTGGGCCTGTATGTCAACTGACCTGAAGATCACCGCGGCCCGGCTGCACCGGGTCCGGATGCCGCTGGTGCACGCCTTCCGCACCAGCTCACACCGCAAGACCTACCTCGATCACATCCTCGTCGAGCTGGAAGACGCGTCGGGAGCCGTCGGCTGGGGCGAGATCGCTTCGCCGTCGGATCCGTACTACGCGCCGGAGACCGTCGAGACGTGCTGGCAGATGGCCGAGCGTTACCTCCTTCCGGCCGTGCTCGGGCAGACCTGGGAGCGGCCCGAGCAGGTTCCGCGGTTGTGGGCCAAGGTCCGGGGCAACCAGTTCGCCAAGGCCGGCGTGGATGTCGCCGCCTGGGTGTTGTGGTCGACCGTGCGAGGTGTGCCGCTGGCCGAGGCCCTCGGCGGAACGCGGACCGAGGTTGTCGCCGGGGTGTCGCTCGGGATCGAGCCGACGATCGACGATCTGCTGGCCGAGGTCGAGCGCCAGGTGGGAGCCGGGTATCCGCGGGTCAAGCTGAAGATCGCGCCCGGCTGGGACGTCGAGCCGGTGCGCGCGGTGCGAGCGGCGTACCCGGAGCTGGATCTGCATGTCGATGCCAACGGCATCTATTCCGCGGAGCAGTCGGACGGGCTGCGCGCGCTGGACGAGTTCGGCCTGACCATGATCGAGCAGCCGTTCGCGCCGCGGGACCTGCTCGCCCACGCCCGTCTGCAGCAGGCGATGACGACCCCGATCTGCCTTGACGAGAGCATCGAGACCCTCGACGACCTGGAGACCGCTCTGGCCGTCGAGGCGTTGAAGGTGCTCAATATCAAGGTGTCGCGGATGGGTGGCCTGACCGCCGCCCGCGCCGCGCACGACCGCGCTCAGCAGGCCGGCATCCCGGTCTGGTGCGGCGGCATGCACGAGTTCGGCATCGGTCGCGCCGCGAACGTCGCGATCTCCAGTCTCCCCGGTTTCTCCCTCCCGTCGGACGTCTCCGCCTCGGAGAAGTACTACGCCCAGGACGTGATCACACCCGCGGTGACTGCCACCCGGGGTGTCGTCCAGGTGCCGACGGGAACCGGTCTCGGGCACGCGGTCGACGCGGAGCTGATCGCCGCGAACACCGTTGCCACGCTGTCCCTCTGAACGAACAGGACTCTTGATGAGCCAGGACCAGAAGAGCACGACCACGTCCGCGAACGCCTACCAGGTCGAAGTCGCGCCCGGGCGCCGCCGACTGGTGAACGCGCTGGCCGGGGCCGGGCTGGTCGTCTCGATCGTCGCCGGCCTGCTCACCGACGGCCCGACGCTGTGGGGCCTGCTGCCGATCGTGCTGTACGCCGTCCTGTGCCTGCTCGGCATGGACATCGTCGTCGGCACCGTCGTCGCGGTGCTGTCCGGCGTACTGATCGCCGGACTGAGCCCGATCGAGACCGGTACGTTGCTGGGCAAGTCGCTGGCCGACTCGGTGACCGCGATCGGCCTGATCATCGTGCTGGGCGCCGGCGTCGGCGAGGTCCTCAGAGTCACCGGCGTGGCGTCGACGATCGTGTCCGGCGTGATGCGGGTGGCCGGCAACCGCAGCAGGGTCGCGGTCGTGCTCGGCGTGATGATCGCGTGCCTGATCCTCGTCGCCAGCCTCGGCACCCTCGCCGGAGCCCTGGCCATCGCGGCGCCGATCGTGCTGCCGATCACCGCGCGACTGGGCTACACCCGCGCCGCGACCGCGTCGATGATCTTCATCGGCGGCTGCGCCGGCCTCACGATCGCGCCCTTTGCCGGTTCGAACGTCGCGATCATGACCGCGGCCGACGTCAACTACCTGACCTACCTCGGGTACGGCGCCGGACCGCTGGCACTGCTCTCGCTGGTGCTCGGCCCGTTCGTGGTGGCCTACATCCAGCGCCGGACCGCGCGCACCGGCGACGAGTACGACCTTGCCGAACTCGTCTCCGACGACAGTGCAATGACCGCTCGGGCGCCGCGCGCCGCGACCGCCACCTTCCTCGTCGTACTGCTCGGCAGCGTCGTGTACGCGACGGTGACCGAGGCCGGCACCAACTTCCCGCTGCTCGCGCTGCCGGTGCTGGGCATCGTCACCGGGTTGGCCGGACGGCTCTCCGCGAAGGACATCGCCGAGCACATGTACCGCGGTGGAGCCAAGCTGATCAGCATCCTGCTGTTGTTCTGGTTGCTCGCGGCCCTCTTCGCGCTGATCGACCAGCTCGCGCCGTTCAAGGTCATCCTCGACCAGCTCGGTCCGGAGCTCGCGACGGTGTCCGGCTTCGGAGTAGCGATCGCGATCGCCTTGCTCGGCTGGGTCGGCGTACCGGGCGCGACCGCGGCCCAGGTCGTCCTGCTGGACAAGGTGTTCGGGACGCTGGCGGCGAGCGCCGGGGTCGGGCCGGGCGCCTGGGTCGTGGTGCTGCTGTTCGCGTCGAAGGCGGACACCTACGGCCCGTTCCCGAACGCCAACATGGTCGGTGCGATGGGCCTGGCCCGATCCTCCGACCTGAAGAGCATGCTGATCACCGGGTGGATGATGCTGGTGCCCGCCTGCGTGATGTACGCCGTGATATTGCTGGTGACAACATGATCGCGATCACGGGTGGCCTCGTCCTGGACGGCAGTGGTACGGACGCCGTCGCTGCAACCGTACTGATCGACGGCGACCGGATCGCCGACGTACTGCCGCCTGACTCCGCGCCGGCCGACGCCGAGGTGATCGATGCCACGGGCAACATTGTGGCACCTGGGTTCATCGACCTGCACTCGCATGCGGACTTCTCCGTGCGTACGTCGCCGGACGCGGCCACGCAGCTGCATCAAGGCGTCACCACACTGGTCACCGGGAACTGCGGCTGGTCGCCGTTCCCGATCACCGACCTGGAGTCCATGAAGGCCGGTACGGCGTTCCTTGACCCGCAGCACGACTGGTCGTGGCGGGACACGGCTGAGTTCGCTGCACCCCTGCAACCCGCCGTGAACCTCGCACTGCAGGTCGGGCACTCGTCGCTCCGGATCGCAGCCATGGGCAGCGCCGAGCGGGCGCCGTCAGCGGACGAACTGCGGACGATGCAGGACCTGCTGCGCAAGGCCGCCGACCAGGGTGCTGTCGGCTTCTCGACCGGGCTGATCTACGCACCGGGCGCATACGCCGAATCGTCGGAGGTCGCTGCTCTGGTTGCGACCGCGGCCGAGTGCGGTCTGCTCTACTCGACGCACATCCGCAACGAAGGCGCGGACCTGCTGGCAGCACTGGACGAGGCGATCGCCGCTGCGAGGGCCGCCGGAGCGAGGCTCGAGGTCTCCCACCTGAAGGCAGTGGGCAAGGCGAACTACGGCCTCGTCACCGCCGCACTCGAGCTCCTCGACCAAGCCCGCGCAGACGGAGTCGACGTGGCCTGGGACGTCTATCCGTACACAGCCTCCAGTACGACGCTCACGGCCCGGCTGCCCACCTGGGCGATGGACGGCGGCCCGCATGCCCTCCTGGCCAGGCTCGCCGACCGGACCGAACGGGAGCGCATCGCGGAGGCCATCCGGACCCGCGACCTGCTCGATGGGAACGCCGTCGTGATCGCGTCGCTGCCACCCGGCCGGTACGAGGACTGCCGTGGTCTCAGCCTGGCCGAGATCGCCCGCCGCGACGAGGTGGACGCGGCCGAAGCCGCACTGCGCGTGCTCGAACACCACCGGGCCGCGGTCAGCGTCGTCAACCACGCGATGAACGAGGACGACGTCGTCACGGTGCTGCAGCACCCGTGCACGAGCGTTGCGAGCGACGGCTGGATCCTCGACGCCACCGGCACCGGTCACCCGCATCCCCGCAACTTCGGCACGTTCCCCCGCGTCCTCGGCCGCTACACCCGTGACCTCGGCGTCCTCTCGTTGCCCGAGGCAATCCGGCGGATGACCTCGCTCCCGGCGTCCCGATTGGGCTTCAACGACCGTGGCGTGGTGAAACCCGGTGCCGTCGCGGACCTCGTCGTACTGGATCCGGCTCAGGTCGCCGATCGGTCGACGTACGACGATCCGTGGCAACTGTCGGTCGGCATCGAGCACATGCTCGTCGCGGGCCAACCGGTGCTGACGGACGGTGTACCGACGGAGGCGCGGCCGGGCCGGGTGCTCACGCTTTCTTGAAACGCTTGGGCGCGGTCGGCAGCGGGGGAGGAGCGGTGGGCTCGTCCTCGGCCGCGGTCTCGAGCCACCCGTCGTACTCCGCCAGGACCTCGTCCACCTCGGCCTTGTCGACCTCGTGGAGTACGACGACCCACGGGTGGTCCTCGTCGTCGTCCTCGCCGTGGAAGCGTCCGCGCCGGACCTGGCCGCCCAGCCGTTCGGCGGCCGCTTCGGCGTCCTCCTGCTCCCAGAAGTAGGCGATCAGCTCCATGAGGGACACCGTACGATCTTCGGTATGAGCACGTTTCCCTGGCTGAAGGGGCATGGCACGGAGAACGACTTCGTGATCCTGCCCGACCCCGACGGTTCGGTCCACGGGGACCTCGATGCGGAGCTGGTCCGGTTCCTCTGCGACCGGCACGCGGGCCTCGGGGCGGACGGCGTACTGCGGGTGATCGACGGTGGCAAGCAGTCGTACGTCGAGGACGGCGGCGACTGGTTCATGGACTACCGCAACTCGGACGGCTCGATCGCGGAGATGTGCGGGAACGGCGTACGGGTGTTCGCCAGGTACCTGGCCGAGGCCGGCCTGACCGGTGACAAGCCGGTCCGGGTCGGGACCCGCGCCGGGGTCAAGGAGGTCGTGCAGAACGACGACGGGACGCTCACCGTGGACATGGGCGAGCCCGTGCTCCCCGGTCCGGCGGGCATCGTCGTCGAGGCGAACGGTCACCAGTGGCCCGCCGTTCACGTGGACATGGGCAACCCGCACGCCGTGGCGTTCGTCGACGACCTGCACGAGCCGGGCAACCTCTGCGACCAGCCCACCTGGTCGCCCCAGGAAGCGTTTCCCGCCGGCGTCAACCTGGAGTTCGTCGTACGGCGGGGTCCGCGGGACGTCGAGATGCGGGTGCACGAGCGCGGAGCGGGCGAGACGCGGTCCTGCGGGACGGGCACGTGTGCCGTCGCGGTGGCGGCCGCGCGGGCGGCCCGGGAGGAGCTGCCGGTCACGTACCGCGTCGGCGTACCGGGTGGCGAGGTCACCGTGACATGGCGTGCGGACAACCACCTGGAGCTGACCGGACCGGCCGTCGTGCACGCTCGCGGGGACTTCGACCGGACCTGGCTGCCCGCCTGAGCCCGGATCCGTCGAGTCGTGGATTGTTGGCTGGCGGGTTGTGTGACGGTGCATTTCGACAGGACGTATCGACACGACCCGGCCGGTCGCAGGCGTGAATGCGCCTGACGACCACGATCGCGGGTCGACACCTCCTGTCGAAATGCACACCGGAGCGCTGGTATCGGAGGACGGATCGGCCTGTCCAGGCTCTGATCAGGAATTCGTGCAGCGCGTGGGGCGTTGACTACCGTTAATCGGGTCGCTTGTACTGGTGGCCCGTGCCACGATGGAAGGTATATGACGACCCATTCGCATTCATACGACGACACCACCAGCGACCGGGGCGGTGGGGCGGGGGAGTTGGACGCAGTCGAACTTGACCTCATCGAGGGCGATGACTCCGGCGATTCGTTGACGGGTCACGACGACTTCGAACAAGAACTGAGCACCGAGGGCCTCGAGCTCGAGGAGCGCCAGGCGCTACGCCGCGTAGTCGGCATGTCGACCGAGCTGACCGACATCAGCGAGGTCGAGTACCGCAAGCTGCTGCTCGAGCGGGTGCTGCTGGTCGGCGTCTGGACCGAGGGCAGCGCCGAGGACGCGGAGAACTCGCTGGCCGAGCTGAAGCTGCTCGCCGAGACCGCCGGTTCCGAGGTGCTGGACGGTGTGATCCAGCGGCGGAAGAAGCCGGATCCGGCGACCTTCATCGGTTCCGGCAAGGTGGCCGACCTGCGCAACCTGGTCGCGTCGCTCGGCGCGGACACGGTGATCGCGGACGGCGAGCTGGCGCCCGCGCAGCTGCGCAACCTGGAGGACAAGCTCAAGGTCAAGGTGGTCGACCGGACCGCGCTGATCCTGGACATCTTCGCCCAGCACGCGAAGAGCAAGGAAGGCAAGGCCCAGGTCGAGCTGGCCCAGCTGCAGTACATGAAGCAGCGCCTGCGTGGTTGGGGTGGCAACCTGTCCCGCCAGGCCGGTGGACGCGTCGGTGCTGCCGGTGGCGGTATCGGTGGCCGTGGTCCCGGTGAGACCAAGATCGAGACCGACCGGCGCCGGATCAACACCAAGATCTCCAAGCTGCGGCGTGAGCTGAAGGGCATGAAGGGCACGCGGTCGACGATGCGCCAGGAGCGCCGCCGGCACGCGATCCCGTCGGTCGCGATCGCCGGCTACACCAACGCCGGCAAGTCCTCGCTGCTGAACAAGATCACCGGTGCCGGTGTCCTGGTCGAGAACGCCCTGTTCGCGACCCTGGACCCGACCACCCGGCGGACGACGACGTCCGACGGCCGCGTGTACACGTTCACCGACACGGTCGGGTTCGTCCGGCACCTGCCGCACGACATCGTCGAGGCGTTCCGGTCGACGCTGGAGGAGGTCGCGGACGCGGACCTGCTGCTGCACGTGGTCGACGGATCGCACGCCGACCCGTTCGCGCAGATCCAGGCGGTTCGCGAGGTACTGAGCGAGATCGGCGCCGCGGACGTCCCGGAGATCATCGTCATCAACAAGGCCGACCTGGCCGACCCGATGGCGCTGGCCCCGATCCTGCACCGCGAGCCGCGCGCGATCGTCGTCTCGGCCCGCACCGGCGAGGGCATCGACAAGCTGAAGTCGCTGGTCGAGGCCTCGCTGCCGCAGCCGGACGTGGCGCTCGACCTGCTGCTCCCGTACGAGCGGGGTGACCTGGTCTCCCGGATCCACTCCGAGGGCTCGGTCGACCAGCTGGAGCACACCGCGGACGGCACCCGCGTCACCGCCCGGGTCCACCCGGATCTGGCCGGCGACCTGACGCCGTACCAGGTGGCAACGGCTCAGTAAGCAAGGCAGACACAGGCAACGGCCCCGGGAGGATCCTCCCGGGGCCGTTGTCTTGTGCTCAGCAGGTCAGCTGCGCTTGGACACCTGAACCTTCATGGTCGTCCCGGAGCGGGACACGACCTTGATGTTGACCCCGTTGTTCGGGACCTTCACGCTGCTCGTCGGCAGGTCCGCCGACCAGTACTGCTTGCTGTCGTTGAACGTCGGTACGGCGTCCTGGCCGCGGACGTAGCTCGCCTGCCCGTTGATGTGCAGGGTGAACGAGTCCGCCTTCTCCAGACCGAACGTCGCGTCGTACGCGCTCACCCGCGGCCGCCAGACCTGGCCGTCGATCCGGTTGATCGGGGTCGGGTGCGAGTCGATCGGCAGGATGAGCCCGCCGCCGGGGTGGGTGTTGGTGTTGTTGTCGTTGAACGAGGTGTCCCAGTACCAGACCAGCAGACCGTCCTGGTACGGGAAGTGCTCGACCTTGTCCGGCAGGGTGTTCAGCCAGCCGAAGTTGTACGGACCGGTCTTCAGGTACTGGTCCTGGGCGACGTAGTTGATGTGCGACGCCAGGTAGAAGTTGTCGTGCATGCTGGTGAAGCTCGCGCCCTGGGCGCTGAAGCCGTTCAGCGTCCAGCCGTCCGGCGAGGTCTCCGCGCCGGAGGTCAGCACCGTGGTCGTCCCGGACGTCACCTTGATGTCGTCGGCGAAGAAGCCCTTGCCGCCGGTGTTCGGGTCGGTGGTGTAGCGGAACTGCAGGCCGACCGTCTTGCCCGCGTAGGCGGACAGGTCGAAGGTCGCCGGGACCCAGCCGTTGCTCTTGCCGTCGATGCCGTTGCCCTCGGCCGGCTTGGTGATGCTGCCCTGGATCGGCTTGTAGCCGGTGCCGTCGTTGACCTCGACGTAGGCGTAGTCACACGCCGTCGTACCGCAGTCCTCGATGTCCCAGTTGGCCTGGAAAGTGAGGCTGGCCGGTGCTCCGGCGGGCAGGGCGATCTGACGGTTCATCGTGTGGGTGAAGTTGTCGCCGGCGCCGCTCCACCACGACTTGGTCCCGACCGCTGGTGGCACGAGTTCGTTGACGCGCGCCTTCTTCGGCAGCGTCACCACCAGCCCCTGGGCCTTGGTCGAGTTGTATTCGTGCGGGCCGAGTTCGACCGTCCGCTTCTGGCCGGCGTTGACGATCTCGTAGTCGAGCCAGCCCAGCTGCAGCTTGTCCCACGCGTTCAGGTCGGCCGCGCGCTCGCCGAGCCCGCCGTCGGTGGCCGCGCTGACCCGGCTCTGGGCCATCAGGGTCCACCAGTTCACGCCGTTCTCGACGGCCGCACCGGAGGTGTCGTACTCGTCGGGCAGGCCCAGGTCGTGCGCGTACTCGTGCGCGAAGACGCTGACGCCGCCGTTCTCCGGCTGGATCGTGTAGTCACCGACCCACATGCCGGTGTCGCCGATCTGAGCGCCACCGATCGGGTTGTTCGCCGGGCCGCCGGGGAAGCCGGCGTACCAGCGGTGCGACCAGATCGCGTCCTCACCCTGCTGCGGGTCGCCGTCGGCCTGGTCGCCGCCGGCGTGGACGATCTGGAAGTGGTCGATGAAGCCGTCCGGCTCGTTGAAGTTGCCGTCACCGTCGAAGTCGTAGCGGTCCCACTGGTCGAACGTCTTCAGGTCGGCGGTGATCTGCGCCTTGGTGCGGCCGGCCGCCTCCTGGTCGGCGACCCACTGGTTCACCGCGTCCTGGATCAGGTACCAGGTGTTGTTGCAGACGTTGCCGGTGCAGGGGAAGCCGTTCGAGCGACCGTAGCGGGCCTCGTTGTACCTCACCTTGACCCAGTCGGTGACCTCACCGGAGACCGAGTAGCGGCCCGAGGACTGCTTCTCGTAGTACTTCTTCACGGAGTTGCCGTTGCCGAAGTACATGTCCTGGAAGTGCTGCTGGTTGTAGTCGGCCTGCCAGACGGTGGAGTTGTCGACCGACCGGTCCGGCTCGGGGATCGCGTTGTGCAGCGGCCCCTCGAACGTCGCCGGGCCGGGGATGCTCGGTGCCTGATCCTTGTCCGGGTAGCTCGGGTGCCGCTCGTTGCCGAACTCGGCCAGGATCACGAAGATCCGGTCGGTCTTCTCCCGGCTCAGCTCGACGTACTGGTCGACGGTCTGCTTGGCCTTCGGGCCACCCTGGCCCTTGGCCGCGGCCGACTTGGTGCCGACCTTCACGACCGTGCTGGCGCCGCGTTTCTCGGCCTTGGCGGTGCCGTTCAGCACCTTCGTCAGCGCTTCCTGGCGCAGTTCGCGACGCTGGTCCTCGAGCGGGCTCGACAGCTCGTCGGACGTCTGGGCCGGCTCGCTGGCGCTCGTGGCTGCGGGAGCCCCTTCAGGCGGGGCGGCGGCGCCGGACGAAGCCATGCTCAGTCCGAACGTCGCCGCAAGGGCCAGGCTGAACAGCCCGGCGGGTAGCTTGCGCACGATTCCCCTCCATGCATTGGTCGCTGCCACCGCGATGGTGACGCGGCGTGATCGAAGCTCCCCCGAGCGTGTTTTGCGCGAGAGTACGGCGAAAACCGGCAGACCTGAAGTGGATGGCGGAAAATCCGGGAAACCTGCGGGGAATCCTGCGCCATGAGTAGGACTACCTGACCGGTCCGGTACGACGCCTCAGCCGCGGCGGGCCGGTCGATTGGCAGACTGTCCCGGTGAAGTCCGACCCCGTCGACCTCCTGCAGCCGTTGTGGCGTGCCCTGGTCGCCTTCCGCGTGATCGCCTTCGGGTTCGCGTGCTTCGGCGTCTGGACCCGGTGGGACGGGATCGTCCGGCCGTCCGGGGCGGTGCTGCTGCTGGCCATCATGGGTGTCTGGACCGTCGTCTCCTCGATCGGCTACAGCCGGCGCTGGGGACGCCGCAACACCCGGCTGGCCTTCGCCGACCTGGTCATCACCGTCGGCTGCATGTACGCGACCCTGCTCGCGCAACCGCTGCTGGACATCCGCGCCGGAGCGTCCGTGCTGACCTCGGTCTGGGCGGCCGGACCGGTGCTCGCGCTGGCCATCTCCCGCGGGCGGGACGGCGGTCTGCTCGGCGCCGTGACCGTGAGCCTGGCGCTGCTGTCGCTACGCGGTGTCGACCACGCGTCGAAGATCCTCGGCAACGTGCAACTGCTGCTGGTCGCCGGTCTGGTCGTCGGGTACGCCGCCTCGACCATGCGGCAGGCGGGAGCGCGCCTGCGCGAAGCGATCGCGACCGAGAGCGCCACCGCCGAGCGGCTGCGGCTCAGCCGGTCCATCCACGACGGCGTGCTGCAGGTGCTGGCCCAGGTCCAGCGTCGCGGTACGGCGATCGGCGGTGAGGCGCTGGAACTCGCCGAGCTGGCCGCCGAGCAGGAAGTTGCCCTGCGCACCCTGATGTCGTCCCGCCCGACGGTCGGCGAGGGCGACAGCGTCGACCTGTGCGGGCTGTTGCTGCCGCTGGCCACCACCCGCGTGGACGTCGTCGTACCGGCCTCGCCGGTCCTGTTGCCGGCCGCAACCGCCGCCGAACTGGTGGCCGCGGTCAACGAAGCGCTGAGCAACGTGGACAAGCACGCCGGACCAGCGGCCCGGTCCTGGGTGGTGGTCGAGGACCTCGGCGACGAGGTGGTCGTGTCGATCCGCGACGACGGGATCGGTACGACGCCTGCCCGGCTGGAGCAGGCCCGCGTCGACGGGCACCTGGGCGTCAGTGAGTCGATCCGCGGCCGCATCGCCGATCTAGGTGGCACAGTCATGGTCCGGACCGCCCCCGGCGAGGGAACCGAGTGGGAACTGAAGGTGGCTACATGACACGCGTGATGATCGTCGACGACCATCCGATGTGGCGCGAGGGCGTGGCGCGCGATCTGGGCAGCCGTGGGTACGACGTCTGCGCGACAGCCTCGGACGTGGCTGGTGCGGTGAAGATCGCGCTGGCGACCCGGCCGGACGTGGTGGTGATGGATCTGCAGCTCGGCGACGGGTCCGGCGTCGACGCGACCCGGGAGATCACCGCCGCGCTGCCGGACACGCGGGTGCTGGTGCTGTCGGCCAGTGCCGAGCAGAGCGACGTACTGGACGCGGTGAAGAACGGCGCCTCCGGCTATCTGGTGAAGTCGGCGTCGTTGGACGAGTTCGACGACGCAGTACGGCGTACTGCGGAAGGCGACGCGGTGTTCAGCGCCGGACTGGCCGGACTGTTGCTGGGGGAGTACCGACGGCTCGGCGCAGGGCCGGAGGTGCCGCACCTGACCGAGCGGGAGACAGAGGTGCTCCGCCTGGTGGCCCGCGGGCTGACCGCTCGCCAGATCGCGACCCGGCTCGTGCTGTCGCACCGGACGGTTGAGAACCACGTGCAGAACACGCTCCGGAAGCTGCAGCTCCACAACCGGGCCGAACTGGTCCGCTACGCGATCGAACACGGGATCGACGCACCGGAATAGTTCGGAGCCGAATGGACTTTTGCATCAGCTCCATAGACTGAGCGCTCCTCGCCGAGAGCCTCCGGAGGCTGTTGTGAACCGGTCGTCCCTCGTCCGCGCGCTGCTGGCGTTCTTCGTGCTGGCAGCCTCGACGTACGTCGTGCTGACGGCCAAGCCGCAGCTCGGCCTCGACCTGCGTGGCGGAACGCAGATCGTGCTGGAGGCGAAGGACTCGCCGACGGTCAAGGCGGACAAGAACACCACGGACAAGGCCACCCAGGTGCTGCACCGGCGGATCGACGCGCTCGGCGTCAGCGAGCCGAACGTGACGCGCCAGGGCGAGAACCGGATCATCGTCGAACTGCCCGGCGTGCAGGATCCGCGCGAGGCCGCGCAGGTGATCGGCAAGACCGCGCAGCTCACCTTCCACGAGGTGCTCGACCAGGTCGCGACGAAGCCGGCCAAACCGGCCGCGGGCGAGCTCTACCTGCCCAGCGACACCGGTCAGGGCTTCCTCCGGCTGGCCAAGCCCGCGATGACCGGCGAGATGGTCAGCGGCGCGGAGGGCCGGCTCGACCCGCAGCAGGCCGCCATGGGCTGGTTCGTCGAGATGAACTTCAAGGGCGATGGTGGCAAGACCTGGGCCGCCATCACCGGCAAGGCCGCCTGCCAGCCGCTGAACACGCCGCAGCGGCTGATCGCGATCGTGCTCGACAACGAGATCATCAGCGCGCCGCAGGTCGACCCGAACGGCGGCAACCAGCTGTGCAACATCGGCATCGGCGGCGGCACGACCACGATCTCCGGCTCCTTCAACGAGGAGCAGGCCAAGGACCTGGCCGCGCTGATCTCCGGTGGCGCGCTGCCGGTGCCGGTCGAGGTCATCGACCAGCGCACCGTCGGCCCGTCGCTCGGACAGGACGCGATCCAGGCGAGCGCGCTGGCCGCCGTCATCGGCCTGGCGCTCACGGCGATCTTCATCGTGATGGTCTACCGCCTGGTCGGGCTGATGGCGGTCCTCGGCCTGATCGGGTACGCCGGGATGTCCTACGCGGCCCTGACCGTGCTCGGGGCGACGCTCACCTTGCCGGGCCTGGCCGGCTTCGTGCTGGCCATCGGTATGGCGGTCGATGCGAACGTTCTGGTCTTCGAACGGGCGCGTGAGGACTACATCGCGGGGCGGACCGACGGGCTGCGTCGCTCGCTGCGGAGTGGTTTCCGGAACGCGCTGTCCGCGATCGCCGACTCGAACATCACCACGCTGCTGGCTGCCGGACTGTTGTTCTTCCTGGCTGCCGGACCGGTCCGCGGGTTCGGCGTCACGCTGAGCATCGGTGTGCTGGCCTCGGTGTTGTCGGCGCTGGTCGTGACGCGCGTGCTGGCGGAGTTCGCGGTGTCGCGGGGCTTCGTCGTGCGGCACCCGCGGCTGAGTGGGATCGCAGGACACGGGCGGGTTCGGACCTGGCTGGAGGCGCGGCGTCCGTCGTTGATGAAGCACAGCCGTCGCTGGCTGCTGATCACGGCTATCGCCATCATCGTGAGCCTTGCCGGGGTCGCCGTACGCGGGCTGAATCTCGGCATCGAGTTCACCGGTGGGCGGCTGCTCGAGGTGAGTACGGCGCAGCGGATCACACCGGACCAGGCGCGGGCCGCGGTCGCCGAGGCCGGGTACCCGAACGCGGTGGTGCAGGCGTCCGGCGCCGACGACATCACCGTGCGGACCGGCACGATCAGCGACGACGAGGCGGAGAAGATCCGCGAGTCGATCTCGAGGATCGGCGGCGGCACGGAGTTGGTCCGCAACGAGAGCATCGGGCCGTCGCTGGGTGAGGAACTGCGGAACAAGGGCCTGATCGCGCTCGGGATCGCGCTGCTCGCGCAGTTGATCTATCTGGCTGCGCGGTTCCGATGGACGTTCGGCGCCGGCGCGGTGCTGGCGTTGCTGCAGAACGTGGCGGTCGTGGTCGGTGTGTTCGCGTGGACCGGCAAGCCCGTGGACGGGATCTTCCTCGCCGCGATCCTCACGATCATCGGCTACACGGTGAACGACTCGGTGGTCGTCTTCGACCGCATCCGGGAGACCCGCAGCGCGCGCTCGACCGAGAACCTCGGCCCGGTCATCGACACCGCCATCGTCAACGTCCTGCCCCGCACCATCAACACCGGCATCTCCACCCTCTTCATCCTCAGCGCCCTCCTGTTCCTCGGCGGCGACTCCCTGGCCGACTTCGCCCTGGCGCTACTCCTGGGCATCCTCGTCGGCACCTACTCCTCCAACCTCACTGCGGCCCCTTTGCTGCTCGAGCTGGAACGCCGCTACCCAGCCCCACCCCCACGCCCCAAACGCCCCCAGGTAGACCGAGACGCCCAACCCGACCGCGGCGCCGTCGTCTAACAGCCGTCACATGGCGGGACGGTCGTCGAGTCGTGAATCGACGTCCACGAACCGGCCCGCCTCGAACCGAAATCCACGACCCGACGGCGATGCCAAGCCCTTCGCCCGGCCCTCGGCTGTGTCGGATCAGCTGATGCGCAGATATCCCTTGGTGTTGTGGGTTCTCCCATCGTGTGCGAGCAGAGAACCCACCACGGGAGGGGATATCCGGCTCTCGTGACGATGGGTGGAGCGGGCACTCCATCGCACCGACCGACGCATCAGGCGGGAGACCGGGTTATCCACACCTGCGGCCGTCGGACGGAAATCTGTCCGTCGGGCGGGCTAGGGTGTGGCGGTGGGTGTTGATGTGCGGGAACTGCTCGAGGCTGCTGTGTCGGGGATCAACGGGCAGACCAGGCCCGGTCAGGTGGAGATGGCGCAGGCCGTCGACACCTCGATGCACGACGGTTCGCATCTCCTGGTGCAAGCCGGCACCGGCACCGGCAAGTCGCTCGGCTATCTCGTCCCGGCGCTCCTGCACGCGATCGAGGACCGCCGCGTCGTCGTGTCCACCGCGACCCTCGCGCTCCAGTCGCAGCTCGTCGACCGCGACGTCCCCGCGCTCCTCGACGCGACCGAGAAGCTCCTCCCGCGCAGACCGTCGTACGCGATCCAGAAGGGCCGCAACAACTACGCCTGCCTGCACCGGATCCGCGAGGGCGCGCCGGACGACGACGGCATGCTCATCGACGTCCCGCCGCCCGGCCAGATCGGCCAGCAGGTGCTCGAACTGCGCGACTGGGCCGAGCAGCAGCTGCTCGACGGCAAGGCCGGCGACCGCGACCACGCCCCCTCACACCAGTACCAAGCCTGGCAGCAGGTCGCCATCGCCGCTCGCGAGTGCCTCGGCGCGCAGAAATGCCCGTACGGCGAGGAATGCTTCGCGGAGAAGGCGAAGGACCAGGCCCGCAAGGCCGACATCGTGATCACGAACCATGCCCTGCTCTCGATCGACGCCTTCGAGAACCGCACCGTGCTGCCCGAGCACGACGTGATCATCGTCGACGAGGCGCACGAGCTGCCCGCCCGCGTCACCGGCGCGGCCGGCGACGAGCTCTCCCCGCAGATGGTCGAGCGCGCCGCCAAACGGTCCCGCCGCTTCGTCGACGACGACAAGGCCGACGACCTGATCGATGCCTCCGACGCCCTCCGCGCCGCCCTCGACAGCACGCGCGAAGGCCGCATCGAGCCGTCGAACGCCGCGGTGCTGGAGGCCGCCGCGCTGGTCCGCGACGCCGCCCGCTCGCTCTACTCCGACCTGAACAAGAAGTCCGACGACAAGGACGACGACCCCGACGGTGCGAAGCGGCAGTCGAAGGGCGCGGTCAAGGAGATCTTCGACGTCTCCGAGCGCGTCGCGGCGCTCAGCGACGCCGACGTGGTCTGGATGACCGACCGCGACCGCTTCGGCCGCGAGCTCCGGATCGCGCCGCTCACCGTCGCCGGCCTGCTCCGCGAGCTCGTGCTCAAGGACCGGACCGCCGTCCTCACCTCCGCGACCCTCACCCTCGGCGGCGACTTCGACGCGATTGCCCGCCAGGTCGGCCTGCGCCCGGCGGACAAACTCGATGACGACGACGAGATGCCGGAGCTCGACGAGAGTTCCGAGACCGGACCGCTGCCCTGGCGCGGCCTCGACGTCGGCTCCCCGTTCGAGTACGAGAAGCAGGCGATCCTGTACGTCGCCAAGCACCTGCCGCCACCGCATCGCGACGGACTGGGGCAGAAGCAGTTCGACGAGATCATCGATCTGGTCACGGCCGCCGGTGGCCGTACCCTCGGCCTGTTCTCGTCACGCCGCGCGGCCGAGGCGGCGACGGCCGCAGTTCGCGAGGCGACCGACCTGAAGGTGCTCTGCCAGGGTGACGCGCAACTGGGCGAGTTGGCTCGCGAGTTCGTCGACGATCCGGAGACGTCCCTGTTCGGCACGCTGTCGCTGTGGCAGGGCATCGACGTACCGGGCTCGACCTGCAACCTGGTGATCATCGACCGGGTGCCGTTCCCGCGACCGGACGAGCCGCTGATGGCGGCCCGCCAGCGCGCCGTAGACGAGGCGGGTGGCAACGGCTTCATGGCCGTCGCCGCGACGCACGCCGCACTGCTGCTCGCACAGGGGACGGGCCGGCTGATTCGCCGCAGCAGCGACCGCGGCGTGGTCGCCATCCTCGACCCCCGCATCATCACCCAGCGGTACGGCGCGTACCTGCGCGCCTCCTTGCCTCCGATGTGGCCGACCGCGGATCGTGAGAAGGTGCTCGGCGCCCTGAAGCGGTTGCAGTCGACATGAGCCCCGCGACCAGTCCTCCGGTGCTGCCGATGATGGCCTCCCTGGGGGAGATGCCGTCTGGTGCGGGCTGGTCGTACGAGCTCAAATGGGACGGCATCCGCGTCATCGCCGAGGTGGACGACGGCGTCTGCCGGCTCTGGTCGCGCAACAGCCGCGACGTCTCCGCCGGCTACCCCGAGTTGATCGGTCTCGCCGAAGCCCCGGGCCTGCGGCTCCCCGCCGTACTCGATGGTGAGATCGTCACCCTGGACGAGAACGGCGCACCGTCGTTCGGTCTGCTGCAACGGCGGATGCACGTGCGGGACCCGCGCCAGCTGCGGCACCTGATCACCCAGGTGCCCGTCTCGGTGCGGCTGTTCGACGTCCTCCGCTTCGACGGCAAGTGGTTGCTGGAGGCAACGTACGACGATCGCCGCGGGCTGCTGGACTCGCTCGACATCGGCGACCCGTTCTGGGAGACGCCGCCGGCGTTCGACGACGGGGGAGCGGCGCTCGACGTGGCGATGTCGACCGGGCTCGAAGGCGTGGTGGCGAAGCGCCGGAAGTCGCGCTATCTGTCCGGCCGGCGCAGCTCGGACTGGATCAAGATCAAGCCGGTCCTGACCCGCGACGTCATCCTCTGCGGCTGGCACCCGGGCGAAGGCAACCGCGAGGGCAAGATCGGCTCGTTCTACTGCGGCGCCTACTCCGAGCCGGGCGGTGACCTGGTCCTGATCGGGAAGGTGGGCTCGGGCCTCGACTTCGCCACGCTCGACATGTTCAGCGCGGAGCTGGCCGGCCTCGAGATCGGTGCTCCGCCGTTCGACCCGTCGACGATCCCCACCCACGACCGCCGCATCGCGCACTGGCTGGACCCGGTCCTGGTCGCGGAGGTGACCTACTCCGGATGGGCCGCGGATTCTCGCCTGCGTCATCCGGTCTGGCGCGGTCTGCGGCTGGACATCAACGCCGACGCGGTTCTCGTCGACCGCTGAATTTGCGCCGGGCCGGGCGCCGACGACATTGTCCGGAATTCGGAGAGATTTGCGTTGCGCTGAGACGGTCGATGTTCAGGTGTCTCATTCAGCAACGATATTCCGGCAACGGCGGAAGGAACTCTTGTGCTCTTCGCGTCAACGACCGTTGCCCGCGGCGACGATTCCCCCGGGAACCGCGCCGGATGGTTCAGTCGTTCGATTCCCGGGACGGCGCGGGAATCGCCAGTGCCGCCTCGATCTTGTCGGCGAGTTTGTCCGGTGCGTGGGTCGGGGCGTAGCGGGCGATCACGCCGCCGTCACGGCCGATCAGGAACTTGGTGAAGTTCCACTTGATCCGCCCGCCGAGCAGGCCGCCCTGCTCACGCTTCAACCAGTTGAACAGCGGAAGCGTCTTCGACCCGTTCACATCGATCTTGGCGAACATGGGGAACGTGACGTGATAGATCGTCGAACAGAAGTTCGCGATCTCGTTCTCGTCACCAGGCTCCTGGTGGCCGAACTGGTCGCAGGGGAAACCCAGCACCGAGAAGCCTTGTCTACGGTAAGCCTTGTAGAGCTTCTGCAACCCCGTGTACTGCGGAGTCTGGGCACACTGCGACGCCGTGTTCACCACCAGGAGCACCTGGTCGCGGAAATCGGCAAGAGACTGTTCATTGCCTTCGATCCGCCGCGCGCTGAAGTCATAGACAGTCGTCATGGTTCAATGCTGACACGACACGCCCGACTTCGCTCGCTGTCTGACATGTCAGACACGGCGCAGAACTGTTACGACCTTTCCGAGAATGATGGCATCTTTGCCGTCGATCGGTTCGAAGGCCGGGTTGTGTGGTAGCAGCAGGATCTCGGTCTTGGTCTTCTTGAACGTCTTGACCGTCGCCTCGCCGTCGATCATCGCGGCCACGATGTCGCCGTTCTCCGCGTTCGGCTGCTGCCGGACCACGACCCAGTCGCCGTCGCAGATCGCCGCGTCGATCATCGACTCACCTTTGACCCGCAGCATGAACAGCGTGCCCTCGCCGACCATTGCCTTCGGCAACGGGAAGATCTCCTCGATCTCCTGCTCGGCCAGGATCGGGCCACCGGCGGCGATCCGCCCGACCACCGGCACGTACGCCGCGTCCGGGTGCGCGTCGCCGGCCCCGGTCTCGTCGTACGACGTCTGCCGCACGGAGCCGAGCGCCGACCGGCGGGCCGCAGCGTCGACCTCGCCGGGGTAGCGGACCTCGATGGCCCGCGGGCGGTTCGGGTCGCGGCGGAGCAGGCCCTTCTGCTCCAGCACGCGGAGCTGGTGTGACACCGACGAGGAGCTGGTCAGGCCGACCCGCTCACCGATCTCGCGCATCGACGGCGGGTATCCACGGCTGTCGACCGAGTCGCGGATGACGTCCAGAACGCGACGCTGGCGCGGCGTCAGGCCGGTGGCGTCGGCGGGGCCGTCCGGCAGCTCGGTCACGGTCCGGTCCGCGACCTCGTCCGCACCGCTGCGCTCGCCCTTACTGGAACCGCTCGGCGTCCTGGCCATCGGTCGTTGCTCCTCGGGTCGGGCCGCCGCTCGCGCACCGGCCAAGCTTGCTCGACTGACATGACCGTAGACCGAATCCTGAGATTCTTCAAACATCTGTTCGAAGGCGTGTCGGTTCGCACGTTTGTTCGTGTGTCGGGTTATAAGGCGCCGGCGGTGCAGGGAATTTCCCGGGCGTGTCGTGGTTGGAAGTGGTTGCGTGACGGGTGCCTGTCGGTTAATCATTCGTACAGGCGTTCGATCGAACAGGTGTTCGGGTCGGTCGGGCGGGCCGCTTTCAGAAACTGTCGGAGGCGGCCGGTAGACAGGGATCGACACCGCAGGACGTGGACTGACCGAGGTCTGGAGGATCCGATGAGCACAGCGGCTCTCGCGGCCGGCGCACTGGCAGGACGCCAGGCGCCCGAGGTTGCGCCGTCTCCGAACAGCGTGCCCCGCCGCCGCCCGAGGATCACCGGTACGACGACCGAGCCACTCCCGGTCCGGGCCTGCTCCGGCGAGGTTCTCGGCCGTCACACGACCGAGCCGACCCGCGTCCGGCGGCACGCAGACCCCGCCCGCGTCCGCCGTACCGCGGAGGCCGAGGCGCCGGCGCTGCGGCTGACCCGGCGCGGCCGGATGCTGATGACGGCGTTGTCCGTGCTGGTCTTCGGCTCGGCGATCGTCGTGCTCGGCCTGCGGATCAGCGGCGTACTCGAGCCCGGCCCTGACTTCACCCACACGGTTCCGGTTCAGGTGGCGCCCGGTCAGACTTTGTGGTCGATCGCCCAGGACACCAACCCGGCGCAGGACCCGGCGACCGTCGTCGAGAAGATCGCCGACCTCAACAAACTGTCCGGCCCGGCCGACCTCGTCCCCGGTCAGACCCTGCAGATCCCGATCGCTCGCTGACCGGTGATCATTCGTTCTTGACGGCGTAGCCCATGTAGGAGACGCCGGTGGCCTTCACCTCGCCGACGTCCATCAACTCACTGAGCCGGCCGAAGGTAATGCGACCGCGGCGGGCTTGCAGATAGCTCCGCAGTACGACGAGTTTGTTCGCGCGAGGTCCGAGGCCCGTGATCTCGCCCAAGCGCAGCCCGTGGCGGCGCAGGGTTCCTTCGAGCTCCGTCGGCGTGATGAACATGTTCCACGAGTGCAACTCGGTGTCGATAACCCTCGTCGGCCGCCAGTCCTGCGCCACCTTGATCACCAGGATCTTCGACGCGAACGTCCGATTGATCGTGTCGAACAAGTAGATTCCGCCCGGTTTCAGCACGCGCGCGGTCTCCCCGATCACCCGATCCAGGTCCGACACATGCTCGAGTACGTCGCAGCAACAGGCGAGCTCAACACTCTCGGTGTCGAGGGGGAGCCGCTCGCCGGATGCGACGGCATAACCAATGGTGAGACCCGACGACCCGGCATGCTCCCGCGCGGTCCTGACCGAGACCTCTGACGGGTCGATGCCGGCGACCTGGCATCCCAGCCGGGCGAACTCTTCGGCCATGAAGCCGCCCCCGCACCCGATGTCGACGGCCCGCAAGCCGGCCGGGTCGAGGCCGCGGCGGGCGAGGACGCTGCGGAAGTAGGCGAACCGGCCGGGCGTGAAACTCCCGTTCAGCATGTTCAGCGGATTGGCCTCGTCCCACCAACCGCCGCCGATCCGGTCGTAGATCTGGTTGTCGATCCCCACCGCAACCCCCTAAGAGGCTGTCGCGCGCCAGTCCTCCTCCAGGAGAGCGTAGACGTACTCGTTCGCCCATTCGCCTTTGAACTGCAGGGCGTGGATGTGGTGAGCCTCGCGCCGCATGCCCAGACGCTCCAGCAACTGGGCGGACGCCGTGTTGCGATCGTCCAGGATCGCAACGATCCGGTGCAGCCCCAGATCCTCGAAGCCCACCCGCAGAACCTCGCGCGCGGCCTCCGCGGCCAGGCCTTTGCCCTGATAGTCGGTGTGCAGCGCGAAGCCGATCTCGCCCTGCCGATCCGTCTGGCTCGCCCACTTCAGCAGGACTTCCCCGATCACCGTCCCGGTCTCGCGAAGCTCGATCGCGAGCACCAGCCACTGACCCGGTTCGGTCAGCTCTCCCTGCGACAGCTTGGTCTCGAGCGCGACCCGCGTCTGTTCGCGGTCCCGCACCGGCCACGGCGTGTACCGCACGACCTCTGGCCGCGAGTGGAACGCGTACAGATCGTCCAAGTCGTCCATCCGATGCGGCCGCAGGTCGAGTCGCTCGGTGCGCAGCGGATAGTCCGGGTGCAGTCCAGGCACGATGCCGTCCTCGGGTAGGCTGTCTAATGTCGTTAGACAGCAATTTAACCGCCCGGGACCCGACCCGACAACGAGGTTTTCGTGACCACACGCGATCCGTCCTCCCATACGGCCGCAGGGATCTCCGTCGGCGCGATCGCAGACGCTGCCCTCGCGGTCATCCGTGGCAACGGCGTCGACGGACTCACCATGCGATCGGTGGCCGAGCGGTTGAGTGTCCGCGCTCCGTCGCTCTACCACCACGTCCACAACAAGGACGAACTCCTCGATCTGGTCGCTCGGAACGCGTTCGATCAGTTCACCGACGACAACGCGGCGTACCAGAGGGTGCGCAGTGTCGACGAGTGGATCGCGGTCACCAAGGTTGGGGCGCTCGAACTGCGGGCGTTCTACGCCGAGCACCCCGGACTGGCCGGCCTGATCCAGGCCAAGGCGACCCCGGACCGGGATCGGGGCGAGGGATCGCGAGCTGAGCTGGTCCGCGCGCAGATCGAATCCCTCGTGGACCTCGGCGTACCCGAATCGCAGGCGCGTCATCTCTTCGAGGTCAGCGCCCGTTGGACTCTCGCCGCCGTGGTCGCCGAGTCCAGCGGCGCCGCCGACCTCTTCGGCGACGGCCTCGAGCTGTTCATGGACGGACTGCGCGCCCGGCTGCAGGAGCTGGCTACTTGACCGTGCTCAACCAGAGTTCGGCGTACCGCGCGGCGTCCACCGCGGTCGCCACTTGTACGACGGTCGGCGACGGCCCATGGGGATCGCTGCTGAGGTCGGCCGCCCAGTCGCGCGTGTCGACGATCGTCCGCCCGCGCGACCAACTCCCGGACAGCTCTACCCGCAACGGGAAAGGCTGTGTCGTCAGCCCGTCCGGATCGATCACCGCACACACCGCACCACCGTCGCCGATGCTGGCACCGTCCGACTTGTACAACTCGCTCCGCTTCTCGATCAGCCGCCGAGCCAGGTCCGCCGACGGCGATCCACCCAGCCCTCGCGCCTGCTCCATCGTGATCACCAAGTCGTAGAACACATCCAGGCCGTACATCGTCACCGGTACGCCGAGCTCGCCGGCCGCGGTGAGGACGACCGCGGCCGCCTCCGGATCCGTCCAGATGTTGAACTCCGCCGAGGCGGTGGCGTTCCCGATCCCGGCCGCGCCACCCATGAACACGATCTCGCGGAGTCCGGCCGCCGCCTCCGGGTACGTCCGGAGCAGAAGCGCGATGTTCGTCATCGGTGCCAACGGGATCAGCGTCACGGGCTCTCCGGTCGCCGCGGCGTCACGCAGTACGTCCCGCAGCAACTCGACCGCGTGCCGAGCGTCCGTCGTGCGAGTCGACCGCGGCCAGTCCAGGTCGCCGAGCCCGTCGGTGCCATGGACGTGAGGCGCCGCGCGAACAGGCTGCAGCAACGGCATCGCGGCTCCCCGAGCCACGGGCACGTCGGTCCGACCGGCAGCCTCCAGAACCGTCAGCGTGTTGATCACGACGTCGTCCAGCCCGACGTTCCCACCAACACAGGTCACCGCCTTCAGGTCGACCTCAGGATGCCGCGCGGCCAGCAGCAGCGCACACGCATCATCCAACCCCGTATCAACGTCAAGAATCACCGGCCTCATACCGCCATCCTCACGCATCCACAGGGCGAGTCAGTGGCGGGCGGCGATGAGGCGGCGGTAGGCGCCGGTGAGGTGGTTGTCGATGGCTTCGGTGGCGGCGGCGGTGTCACCGCCGGTGAGGATGTCGCGGATCGCCTTGTGCTCGGCGTACGCGATCTCGTGGAAGTCGCGGCGGGCGACATGGCGCGAGTGGAGGAACATCGCGACCTGGCTGCGGATCTGCTGCCAGGCGCGGTCGAGCCGCGAATGCGCGGCGGCCTGGTAGAGCACGTCGTGGAACGCGAAGTCGAGATCCAGTGCGGTCTGCGGCTCGTAGTCCGGCCCGAGCGCCCGCATCCGCTCGAGTACGTCGTCCAGCGTCGCCAGGTGCTCGTCGGTCAGCCGGGGGAGTGCCCGGGCGATCGCCAGTTGTTCGAGGCTCAGCCGGAGCGTGTAGATCTCCTCGATGTCCTCGTCGGTCAGCGCGATCACCTGCGCGCCGCGATGCCGGCGCAGGACGACCAGCCCCTCGCGTTCGAGCTCGATCAGCGCCTCCCGGATCGGGCCGCGACTCATCTCCAGCGCGGCCGCGAGCTCACCCTCGGGGAGGTGTTCGCCCGGTGCGAGGGCACCGCTGACGATCATCTGCCGCAGCGCCGGTACGACGGTCGCCCACAACGCAGGACTGCGCTCGGCCTGCCGGGCGAGCTGATCCAGCGGTCCGGCCACGGTCGGTTCCTCCATCGGTGTAAAACGTTGATTGTTAACCATTGACATTTAACAATGCCGCGACCAGGCTAACTCGCAGGACTCGCCACGGGGAGATGTCGAGCCGGAGACCCCGGCCGCCTTTCCGCCGCGGGTCGGTCCTGGCCGCCCGGCCCGATCTCGTCCCCGGGACGACTCGGCCCGACCTCCACTCGACTCGCCCGACCTCCCGGCGACGCGCCGCCCTGGCCCTCGGGGCCGGCAGCGCCTCGATGCCGAAGCGTGTTTATCGATACAACCGGACTGAAAGGCCGACATGACCGAGAACAGCTCTCCCAGCGCGGTTCAGCAACTCCCGTATGCCCCGTCCGACCCTGACGCGCCGCGGCTGGATCAGGCCCGCGTCGTCGTCGACGCCGCCCGCGAGCTGTGTGAGCTCGACCGCCCGTGGGCGAGCCTCGGATACGACGAGATCAACTGGACCTACACCCCGCAGGGGCGCCGGACCCTGCGGACGATCGGTGGGTTCGCTGAGACGCCGTACCACGTCCGCCCGCACAACATCTTCAACAGCGGCACCGGCTTCGGCCTGCCGCACTGGGGGAGCGGCAACGTCTACCACGAGGACGCGGACGGGAAGCCGTTCTACGACTTCACGATCGCCGATCTGACCTACGACGCGATCGTCGAGGCCGGGCATCATCCCCTGGTCGAGCTCGCGTTCACGCCGCTCGCGCTGGTGCCGGAGGAGGCCAAGACCGACTTCCCGTTCGGCGACAGCCCCAGCCAGTACAGCGGGTACGAGGCCGGCTGGTGGACCTACCCGCCGAACGACTACGCGAAGTGGGGCGGCCTGGTCGCCGCGCTCGTCGAGCACGCCCTCGAGCGATACGGCGCCGACGAGGTCCAGCACTGGCTCTGGGAGCTGTGGAACGAACCCGACATCTCCTACTGGAAGGGCACGCCCGAACAGTTCCACGAGCTGTACGACGTCACGGTCAAGTCGATCCGCCAGGTCTACCCCGAGGCCAAGGTCGGCGGACCCGCTGTCACCGGTGGCGACCGCGGTGCCGAGTTCCTCCGCGGCTTCCTGCAGGCCTGCGCGGATCGCGACCTGCCCGTGGACTTCGTCTCCTTCCACACCAAGGGTTCGCACTTCACACCATGGCGCACCTACGGCCCGATCGGTGCGCCGGCGTCCCTGCAGCAGTCGCCGTCGACGCCGAAGATGCTCCGGGAGATCGACCGCGCGCTGGCCGTCATCGAGGAGTTCCCGCAGTACGCCGGTCAGCCGGTGATCGTGGACGAGTGTGACGCGTCGGTGCCCGCGCACTGGGGGATCTACGACAACTCGAACTTCGCCTACCGCAACAACGAGTACTACCCGGTCTTCCAGGCGAAGCTGATGAAGAAGGTGCTCGACCTCAACGAGCAGCACACCGCGAAGGTGCACGAGGCAACCACCTGGAGCTTCCAGATCGAGGGCGAGCGGTACTTCGAGGGCACCCGGAGTTTCGTCACCGCGGCGGGGGTCGAGAAGCCCCTGATGAACGCCTACCGGGTGTTCGCGCTCCTCGGCGACCGCCGGATCGCGGCCTCGTCCGACCGCTCCGCCGACATCTCCGACATCAGTGCCTTGGGCAACGGTCTGCCCGAGGAGGTCGACGTGATCGCGAGCCGCGCCTCGGCGGACGGCAGCGTCGCCGTCCTCGTCTGGCGGCACGCCGACGACCAGTACGCCGCCGACACCACGACGGCTCGGGTCGACCTCGAGGTGAACGGACTGGACTCCGGCGACTGGACGGTGCAGCACTACCGGATCGACCACAGCCACAGCAACAGCCACACGGTTTGGCAGGACCTCGGCGGCCCACAGGACCCGACACCCGAGCAGCTCGCGACGATCACCGATCGCCAGGGACTCGAGCGGTTCGCCGACGACGCCGCGGTCACAGTCGACGGAGCGCTCTCTCTCACGCTGGACCTTCCGCTGCCGTCGCTGAGCCTCGTCGTCCTGACCAGGGCGGTCTGATTCCTCGCCGTTCGGTGGGGTAAAGCTGTCCGGGTAGGGCAGAGAGGTGGCACCTGCCGCCGCGGTGACGACGAGAGGAACTCCATGACGCTGGATCCCGGGGTGTGGGGCGTGCTGGCGACGCCACTGACGGCGGACGGATCCGCGGTCGACACGGAGTCGCTGGCGCGGCAGGTCCGGCACTACGAGTCCATCGGGGCGACCGGGCTGACCGTGCTCGGTGTCTTCGGCGAAGCGGCGCGCCTGACTCCCGCGGAGCGGCGGACGGTGGTGGAGACGGTCGTTGCCTCCTCGGCTCGGCTGCCCCTCGTCATCGGCATCAGTGCACTGAAGCTCGACGAGGTGGTGGCCGAGGCGGCCAATGTGTTGCCGGCCGTCGGGTCTCGCCTGGCCGGCCTCATGGTTCAGGTGAACTCCGGCGATCCGGATGCCTTGAGCAACCATCTGAACGAGGTTGCCAACCGCACCGAACGCCCGCTCGTGGTGCAGGACTACCCGGTGATCACCGGTATTCAGATCGCCACCGCCGATCTGATCGCCGCCGTACGCACCGTGACGTCCGCCGTGGCTGTGAAGTCCGAGTCGTCGCCGAGCCCGCCCGCGGTGGCCGAGTTGGCGGCCGGACTCGACGTACCGATCTTCGGCGGGCTCGGCGGCACCTGTCTGCTCGACGAACTGGCGGTCGGTGCGGCCGGCGCGATGACCGGCTTCTCCGTGCCGGAGGGGTTGCTCGCGTGCGTGGCGGCGTACCGGTCCGGTGGCTTCGAGGCGGCGCGTGAGGTCTGGCGGGACTACCTGCCGCTGGTCAACTTCGAGTTCCAGGCCGGGATCGCGCTCGGTCTGCGCAAGCGCAGTCTGGTCCTGCGCGGGTTGATCGCGTACGACGCTGTCCGCGCGCCGGCCGGCGTACCGCCGGAGAGCATGCTGCGGTTGCTGGAGGAACACCTTCGCCGGACACCAGGAGCACTATGACGACGGGCATCTACCGGGGGCTGGTCAGCTACGGGGACCCGGAGTTCTCGCGGTTCCTGCGGCGGGCGTTCCTGCACGCCAGCGGCCGGTCGCCGGAGTCGCTGGATCGTCCGGTGATCGGCATCGCCACTTCGGCCAGCGACTACAACCCTTGCCACCGGCAACAGCCGGAGCTGGTGAAGTCGGTGGCCCGCGGCATCATCGCGGCCGGCGGGCTGCCGATGGAGTTCCCGACCGTCTCGCTGGGGGAGAGCTTCCTCGAGCCGACCTCGATGGTCTACCGCAACCTGATGGCGATGGACGTCGAGGAACTCGTCCGTGCGCAGCCGATGGACGGTGTCGTCCTCGTCGGCGGCTGCGACAAGACCGTTCCGGCGCAGCTGATGGGAGCGTTCTCGGCCGGGCGGCCGGCGATCCAGCTTGTCACTGGTCCGATGTCGACCGGGCGGTACCAAGGCGAGCGGTTGGGTGCGTGCACTGACTGCCGTCGTTTCTGGGCGAGCTACCGGGCCGGTGAGGTGTCGGAGGAAGAGATCGGGCGGGTGGAGCGCAACCTGGCGACGACCGCAGGCACCTGTGCGGTCATGGGGACCGCGTCGACGATGGCCTGCATCGTGGAGGCTCTCGGCATGGCTCTGCCGGACAGCGCTGCGGCTCCCGCGGTCCACGCGGACCGGCTGCGCATCGGTGAAGCGACCGGTGCCGCCGCAGTGTCTATCGCCGTTGCCGGACGTACGCCGGACCAGGTCGTCACCGCGGCCTCGGTACGCAACGCGCTGCGGGTGCTGTTGGCGATCGGCGGGTCGACAAATGCCTTGATCCATCTGACCGCGATCGCCGGACGGCTCGGGCTGAGGATCGATCCTGACGAGCTGAACGAGCTGAGTGACACCACACCGGTCCTGGTCGAGCTGAAGCCGACCGGTGCTCACTACATGGAGGATCTGCATGCCTCCGGCGGACTGCCCGCCGTACTGCATGAGCTGCGGGACTTGCTGGACCTGTCCGCGCTGACGGTGACCGGGGAGACGCTGGGGGAGCGGCTGGGTGACGGACCGCCCTGGGTGGATCGGGATGTCGTGCGTCCGTTGAGCGCTCCGAGCCGGGACAAGGGCGGACTGGTCTGGCTGAGTGGGTCGCTGGCGCCGTCTGGTGCGCTGATCAAGCGGTCCGCCGCCGACCCGGCGCTCTTCGAGACGACTGGCCGTGCTGTCGTGTTCAGCTCGTTGGAGGACTTGGCGGCCCGCATCGACGACCCCGCGCTGGATGTGGAGCCCTCCGACGTACTGGTCCTGCAGAACGCCGGACCACTCGGAGCCGGGATGCCTGAGGCCGGCTATCTGCCCATCCCGGCCAAACTCGCCCGGAGTGGTGTTCGCGACATGGTCCGGATCTCCGATGCGCGCATGAGTGGTACGGCGTACGGAACGATCGTCCTGCACGTCACCCCGGAAGCCGCCCTGGGCGGTCCGCTCGCTCTGGTCCGCACCGGCGACCAGATCCGGCTGTCCGTGTCCGAGGGCAGGCTCGACCTGCTGGTCCCGCCGGACGAGTTGGAGAAGCGCCGAGCCGATCTCCCGGTGTCCGCGCCGCCGCCCGTCACCGGCTACCGAAAGTTGTTCCGCGACCACGTTCTGGGAGCGGATCAGGGCTGCGATTTCGACTTCTGCCTGCCTGGCTCCTGACCCTGTCGACGGGCCGTAGTTTGCTCCTCCGCGGGCCCGTTCCGGCGGCGCCACGCGGGAGTACACCAGGCCGCGCGGGTGTTGGGACAAAGAGACGCGCGCGAGATTCCGGCGTTCTTGCAAACTGTCGGAGCAGCGATCTAGGATCGCTAGATGTAGTGGTTACACGGGTGTAATTTTCCACAGGTAGTGGTCGGTTACGCACACGTCATACACAAGTTGTCCCCAGAAAGATCCACAGGACGCCCGCCGGGCGGCCTCACGGGAGGAGTGATTCGCCGTGCACTGTCCGTATTGCCGGCACGTCGACTCCCGGGTCGTCGACAGCAGGGTGGCCGAGGACGGCGGAGCGATCCGCCGCCGCCGGCAGTGCCCGGTGTGCGAGAAGCGGTTCACCACCGTCGAGCAGATGCAGCTCACGGTCGTGAAGCGCTCCGGCGCGACCGAGCCGTTCAGCCGGGAGAAGGTCATCAACGGCGTCGGCAAGGCCTGCAAGGGCCGGCCGGTGGACGTGGACGCACTGGCCCGGCTGGGCCAGAAGGTCGAGGACGCGCTCAAGGCGAGCGGCTCGCCGGAGGTGCCCGCGCACGAGGTCGGACTCGCGATCCTCGGGCCGCTGCGGGAGCTCGACGAGGTCGCCTACCTGCGGTTCGCGAGCGTCTACCGGCAGTTCGAGTCGGCCGACGACTTCGAGACGGAGATCGCGCTGCTGCGGGCGGAGAAGGAGCCTGAGGGCACCGAGCCGCGCCCGCTGAAGCCGACCCAGCAGACATAAATCGGGGATTCAGCAAAATCTGCAAGACCTGGCGTTACTCAACGGGGCGGTCCCGACAGACCGCGGCGGTACAGACACAGGGCGAGGAGCAACCATGACAGAGACGGTGACCGGCCACTCGGGGTCGACCAAGAGGTCGGCGGCCGGGTTCCGCAGGGGCAAGAGCGTGCCCGCGGGACTCACCATCGAGCGCATCTTCACGACCGAGGGTGTGCACCCGTACGACGAGGTGACCTGGGAGCGTCGCGACGTCGTACAGCAGAACTGGAAGACCGGTGAGACCGTCTTCGAGCAGCGCGGGGTCGAGTTCCCCGACTACTGGAGCGTGAACGCGTCCACCATCGTCACCACGAAGTACTTCCGCGGCGCGGTCGGTCACGACAACCGCGAGTGGAGCCTGCGGCAGTTGCTCGACCGGGTCGTGAAGACCTACCGCAAGGCCGGTGAGGAGTACGGGTACTTCGCCACCCCGGCCGACGCCGAGGTGTTCGAGCACGAGCTCACCTGGATGCTCCTGCACCAGTACTTCAGCTTCAACTCGCCGGTCTGGTTCAACGTCGGGACCTCGTCGCCGCAGCAGGTGTCGGCCTGCTTCATCCTCGCCGTCGACGACTCGATGGACTCGATCCTGAACTGGTACAAGGAAGAGGGCCTGATCTTCAAGGGCGGCTCCGGTGCCGGTCTGAACCTGTCCCGGATCCGCTCGTCGAAGGAGCTGCTGCAGTCCAGCGGCGGTACGGCGTCCGGCCCGGTGAGCTTCATGCGCGGCGCCGACGCGAGCGCCGGGACGATCAAGTCCGGTGGCGCCACCCGGCGCGCGGCCAAGATGGTCGTGCTCGACGTCGACCACCCCGACATCGAGGAGTTCGTCGACACCAAGATGCGCGAGGAGGAGAAGATCCGCGTCCTGCGCGACGCGGGCTTCGACATGGACCTCGGCGGTCGCGACATCACCTCGGTGCAGTACCAGAACGCGAACAACTCGGTCCGGGTCACCGACGAGTTCATGCGTGCGGTCGAGGACAAGGGTGAGTTCGGGCTGCGGGCGCGGCTGGACAACTCGGTGATCGAGACTGTCGACGCGCGGTCGCTGTTCGACAAGATCTCCCAGGCCGCGTGGGCCTGCGCCGACCCGGGTCTGCAGTACGACGACACGATCAACGACTGGCACACGACGCCGGAGACGGGCCGGATCACCGCGTCCAACCCGTGCTCGGAGTACATGCACCTGGACAACTCCTCCTGCAACCTGGCGTCGCTGAACCTGATGAAGTTCCTCCGCGACGACGACCTGTTCGACTCGGAGAAGTTCGTCAAGGCGGTCGAGCTGATCATCACCGCGATGGACATCTCGATCTGCTTCGCCGACTTCCCGACCGAGGCGATCGGCGACACCACCCGCGCCTACCGGCAGCTCGGTATCGGCTACGCGAACCTCGGTGCGTTGCTGATGGCAACGGGCCACGCCTACGACTCCGACGGTGGTCGCGCACTGGCGGGCGCTATCACCTCGCTGATGACCGGTACGTCGTACAAGCGCTCGGCCGAGCTGGCCGGCGTCGTCGGCCCGTACGACGGTTTCGAGCGGAACAAGGACGCGCACACCCGGGTGATGCGCAAGCACGCCGCGGCCAACGACGCGATCCGGACGCTGCACGAGATCGACAAGGACGTGCACAAGCACGCCACGGCCGCGTGGGACGCCGTACTGAAGGTCGGCGGTAAGAACGGCTGGCGGAACGCGCAGGCCTCGGTGCTCGCACCGACCGGCACCATCGGCTTCATGATGGACTGCGACACCACCGGGATCGAGCCGGACTTCTCGCTGGTCAAGTTCAAGAAGCTGGTCGGCGGCGGCTCGATGCAGATCGTCAACCAGACGGTGCCGCGGGCGCTGCGTCAGTACAGCTACACCGAGGAGACGATCGAGGCGATCGTCGAGTACATCGCCGAGCACGGTCACGTGGTCGACGCTCCCGGCCTGAAGCCGGAGCACTACGAGATCTTCGACACCGCGATGGGTGAGCGGGCGATCAAGCCGATGGGCCACGTGCGGATGATGGCGGCCGCGCAGCCGTTCCTGTCCGGCGCGATCTCGAAGACGGTGAACCTGCCGGAGACCGCGACGGTCGAGGAGATCGCCGACGTCTACTTCCAGGGCTGGAAGCTCGGCCTGAAGGCGCTCGCGGTCTACCGCGACAACTGCAAGGTCGGCCAGCCGCTGGCCGACGCCAAGGCGAAGAAGGCCTCCGAGGCCGCCGCGGCCGAGACCGAGGCCGTCGCGGAGAAGATCGTCGAGAAGGTGATCGAGTACCGGCCGACCCGCAAGCGCCTGCCGAAGTCGCGGCCGTCGCGGACCACGTCATTCAGCGTCGGTGGCGCCGAGGGGTACATGACCGCCGGCTCCTACCCGGACGACGGTCTGGGCGAGGTCTTCCTGAAGATGGGCAAGCAGGGCTCGACCCTGGCCGGGGTGATGGACGCCTTCTCGATCGCGATCTCGATCGCGCTGCAGCACGGCGTACCGCTGGAGACCTACGTCCAGAAGTTCACCAACCTGAAGTTCGAGCCGGCCGGTTTGACCGACGACCCGGACGTCCGGATGGCGCAGTCGATCATGGACTACATCTTCCGGCGCCTGGCCCTGGACTACCTGCCGTTCGACGACCGGGCCGCCCTGGGCATCTACTCCGCGGACGAGCGGTCCCGGCAGCTCGACACCGGTTCCTACGAGCCGGCCCCGGTCGAGGTCTCCGAGGCCGAGTCGCTGAAGTCGGTCGAGCCGGTCGCCGAGAGCGCCGACAAGCCCGTCGTGGCGGAAGCGGCCGCGGCCAAGCCGCTCGACACCTCCGAGGTCCGCACCACCGCCGAGATGTTCGAGCTCATCACCGGCACCTCGGTCGACGCACCGCTCTGCTTCACCTGCGGTACCAAGATGCGCCCGAGCGGCTCCTGCTACGTCTGCGAAGGCTGCGGCAGCACCTCCGGCTGCAGCTGACGCCGCGAAGTGCAGCGCCAGGCGCGCTGCACCACCCCAACTGAAAGCGCCACGGCCCCCGGGAACTTCCCACATTCCCCGGGGGCCGCAGCGCGCCCAGCCAGGAGCTCGAACGGCTGAGGGTGCTCGGCGCCTTGGTGCCGTCCGCGAATCAGTGGTCCTTCTCTGGCGGGGTGGCGGCGGGTGGCGTCGCGTTCGCGTTCTCGTAGACGCCGGTGATGCTGCCGCGGTCGTTGAGGCCGAACTCGATCGTCCGCGACGCGCCCGGGTAGTCGATCCGGGTAAAGGGACTGGTGGGTACCGGGGTCGGATGCCCGGGCCTTCGCGGTGAGCCACCCCACGGATGGGGTCGAACACCAGGAGTTGGCACTTTCCCGGGGACCGCAGCACGTTTTACCGTCGAAGCTGTGGAGGGGATCGACGGTCTCCTCGCGACCGGGGCGAAGGCACTCGGCGAGGGAGACTGGAGCGCGGCCCGCGCTGTGTTCGCGGAAGCGGTCGGGATCTCGGCAACGGCTCGAGGTCTGGCTGGGCTGGGTGACGCCCAGTGGTGGCTGGGCGACGTGCCCGCCGCCTTCTCCTGTTGGGAACGCGCCTACGCGCTCTACCGCCAGTCCGATCCCGCGGACGCCGTCTTCATGGCCCTTGGCCTCAGCCTCTCGTACGACGCCAACTTCGGCGATCGGGCCGCTGCACAGGGATGGGCGGCGAGGGCAGTCCGCATTGCCTCGGAGGTTGCCGAGCCCGTACTGGTGGCGTGGGCGTCGTTGGCCCGGGCGTCGTCCGTCGACGATCCCGAGCTCGCCGCCTCTTGGTCGGAAGCGGCGTACGACGTTGCTGCCATGGCGGAGGATCGCGATCTCGAGCTGTGCGCGCTGAGCATCTGGGGCGCCGCGTTGATCGACCTCGGACAGGTGCTGGAAGGCACCGCGCTGCTGGACGAGGCTTTGGCCGGCGCGCTGGGTGGCGAGGGGGCTCGACCTGACACGGTCGTCCTCACCAGCTGTCTGCTGATGCGGTCGTGCGTTCGCGGTGCGGACTTCGTGCGCGTTGTGCAGTGGATGCGTTCGCTGGACGAGTTCATCGATCGTTACGGCTGTCCGTACCTGCACTCGACCTGCCGGGCGGCGTACGGCGCTGTCCTGGTGTCGACCGGTGACTGGCCACGCGCGGAGCACGAGCTGACCGCCGCGGCCGAGCTTGCGCGAAACTCGTTGCCTGCCGTCCAGGCAGAGGCAGCGGCCTTCCTGGCCGAGCTCCGGCTGGGTCAGGGCCGGCTTGTCGAGGCTCGGCGACTCCTCGTCGGCTTCGAGGATCGCCCCGTCGTACGGCCGGTGCTGGCCGCCGTCCACCTCGCAGCCGGGGACGTGGCGATGGCCGAGTCGCTGGTCCGGCGTCAGCTCGTCGACGCGAACCCGCTGGAGGCGGCCCGACTCCGTGAGGTGCTTGGCGAGGCCTGTCTTGTTCGTGGTGATGCTGCCGGCGCTGCTGTGGAGGCCGAACACCTTTCTGCTTTGGGTACGACGACCGACAGCGGACTGATCGCGGCACGGGCTGCTCGGTTGTGCGGGCGAGCTGTGCTGGCACAGGGGGAAGCCGACGCGGCGGTGCGCCGGTTATCGGCGGCGCTGACCTGGTTCGGCCTGCTGGAGATGCCGGTCGAGGTCGCGCGGACCCGGATGCTGCTCGCCGAGGCGCTGTGTGCCGAGGGTGGCTCGACGCCTGCTGTGGCCGAGGCCCGGATGGCGCTCACGGTGTTCGAGGACGTCGGCGCCTCGCGCGATGCGGATGCGGCGGCCGCCTGGCTGCGGTCGGCTGGTGCGTCCGCGGCTCGTTCCGGTCCCAGAGGCCTTGGTTTGCTGACGAAACGGGAGCGGGACGTACTCGGCGTGCTGGCTGAAGGGCTGCCCAATCCGGAGATCGCGGCGCGGCTGTACATCAGTCGCCGTACCGTCGAGCATCACGTGGCCAGCATCCTGTCCAAGCTCGGCGTCCGGAACCGGACCGAGGCGGCCGCGTACCTCGCTCGCCTGGAGGAATAGGCGAGTTCACCGATGCTGCGCGCGATCTCCCGGCGTGATGCTGCGTGTGGGAGGTGGAGACAATGCTTCTGGATACTCCACGCGTCGAGGCTTTCGGCGTACAGATGGGCGAGGTGCTCAACCACGGGGTGCTCACGCTGCTCATGAGCATCGGACATCAGGTGGGCCTCTTCGACACGATGGCGGAGCTGCCACCGGTCACGAGTCACGAGCTCGCGGGAGCCGCGGGCCTGCAGGAGCGGTACGTGCGGGAGTGGCTGGGCGGGATGACGGTCGCACGGGTGGTCGAGTACGACGCGGATCGCCGGACGTACTGGCTACCGCGTGAACATGCCGCTTTCCTGACCCGCGCCGCCGGACCGGACAACCTCGCGGGCGCGACGCAGTTCATCGCCTTGCTTGCTGGAGTGGAATCGCGGCTGGTCGAGTGCTTCCGCCACGGTGGTGGTGTTCCGTACGCGGAGTACACCGAGTTCCATCGGCTGATGGCGGAAGACAGCGGTGCCCTCTTCGACGCGGCACTGCTCGACTCGATCCTGCCGCTGGTCCCAGGCCTGCCGGAGCGGCTCGTCGACGGCATCGACGTTGCCGACATCGGGTGTGGCAGCGGGCATGCCATCAACCTGATCGCCGCGGCCTATCCGCGGAGTCGGTGCGTCGGCTACGACATCTCCGCCGAAGGCATCGCGGCCGGTCGTGCTGAGGCGGACGGGCTCGGGAACGCGGAGTTCGTCGTTCGCGATGTCGCTGATCTGGGGGAGTACGAACGCTTCGACCTTGTCACCGCATTCGACGCGATCCATGACCAGGCGCAGCCGGCGGCAGTGCTCGCCGGTATCGCGGCGTCGCTGCGCCCCGGCGGCGTCTTCCTGATGGTCGACATCCAGGCGTCGAGCAACCTCGAGGACAACCTGGACAATCCCTTCGCGACGTTCTTGTACGGCGTCTCGACCATGCACTGCATGACCGTCTCCCTGTCCGCCGGCGGCGCCGGCCTCGGCACCGTCTGGGGCCAACAGAAGGCCTGCGAAATGCTCACCGACGCCGGCTTCGCGTCCGTAGACATCGCCCACGTAGAAGCAGACGCCTTCAACGCCTACTACGTAGCCCACAAGAACTGAGCCATCGGCGGAGCCGCCCCATGCTGCGTCGGCCTGGGGGCCGCTCGCCCAGGCTGTGGCGATCCGGGGCGGTCAGCGACCGGAGCGAACTGCCTCGGCCTGGGGAGCCGCTCGCCCGGGCTGTCGCCGCACCAGATACCCGAGGGCGTCCGGGTTGGTTCGGGGTGGTCAGCGGCCGGCGTGAACTGTGTCGGCCTGGGGGGAGCTGCTTGCCTGGGCTGTGGCGGTTTGGGGTGGTCAGTGGCCGGGGCGAACTGCGTTGGCCTGGGGGGAGCTGCTCGCCCGGCTGTGGCGGTCCGGGGTGGTCAGTGGCCGGAGCGAACTGCCTCGGCCTGGGGAGCCGCTCGCCCGGGCTGTGGCGGCTCGGGGCTGCTGCTCGGCTGGGTTGTGGCGGTTCGGGGAGGCGCTCGGCTGGGCTGTGGTGGTTCGGGGTCAGTGGCCGGAGCGGTCGGAGTCGGCGGCGGGGCGGCTGGTGCCGTCGAGGGCCGCGAGTGCGGAGAGCTCAGAGCGCGTCAGGTCGAAGTCGAAGATGTCCAGGTTGTCCGCGAGGCGGCTGGGGTTGGCCGACTTGGGAATCGGTACGACGTCCTGCTGGGTCTCCCAACGCAGGACCACCTGACCCGGCGACCGCCCGTGGGCCTTGGCGATCTCCTGCACAGCCGGATGGCTCAGCAGATCGGTCCCCTTACCCAACGGACTCCACGCCTCGGTCACGATCCCGTGCTGCGCATGGAACCCCCGCTCCGCCGCCTTCGCCCACACCGGACTCAATTGGACCTGATTGACCTCGGGCGCCACCCCGGTCTCGTCGATGAGTCGCGACAGATGAGCCGGCTTGAAGTTCGACGTGCCGATCGCCCGCACCAGCCCCGCCTCACGCAACTCGATCAGCCCGCGCCACGCATCGACGTACCGGTCCTGCTCCGGGTTCGGCCAATGGATCAGCAGCAGGTCGAGGTACTCGAGGCCCAGCTTCTCCGCGCTGGCCTCGAACGCCGTCCGAGCGCCCTCGACGCTGTGCCACCGCTTGTTGAACTTCGACGTGACGAACACCTGATCGCGCGGCGCATCACGCAGCGCTCGCCCGACCCCGACCTCGTTGCGGTAGTTCTCCGCCGTGTCGAACAGCCGATAGCCGACCTCGAGCGCCTGGCTGACCGCCCGTTCCGCGTCCGCGTCGTTCATCGGTGACGTCCCCAGGCCGACCCGTGGCATCACCGATCCATGACTCAGCGTGACACTCGGAACCTGACTCATCCTGTCCTCCTTCGGCAGCCGCTGCCCGCCACCGTACCGCCGCTCACGGTCCGCTCCCGAGTCGTCCACCGGCGCATGACCGCCGTACGTCGTACGGCCCGGCCCGGGGTCGGGCAGGCCGTCTCAGCCCAGGTAAACAGGGGAGCAAACTGTCGGATCCGTGGTTCATCATGGTGCGGCGGGGATCGAAACGCTTGGGAGGGATGGGCGAATGAAGAACCGGCTGATCACCCTGGTGGATCTCGGTCTGGACAGCTCGTTCGACGCCTCGATGAGTTTCGTCCAGGGCATCACCGGCAACATCAACGCCGGCTGGGACCAGCCGGTGATCGACGTGAACTTCGTCCGCACCCGCGACCACGAGACTGCGTTCTCCGCACTGACCACCCCGTCGACGGTCCTTCATGTGATGGCACACGGTGACCACAGCGAGGAGCCGTCCTTCCTCTCGACCGACGGCAAGACCCAGGTCTCGCTGCGGTCGCTCGCGGAGTGGTTCCTGGACCGGCAGTGGGGCATCGCGAGTGGCGTCGTCATCGCCGACGGCTGCAAGACCGGCATCGGCAAGTGGCAGCGCGCCATCCGCGACTGTCTCCAGGACGACATCACCTACATCGGCACCAGCACAGTCATCGGCTGGTACGAAGCGACCGTCTTCTGTTCTGCCTTCTACGGCGCCCTGGTCCGCAACCGAGGCCTCGGCCGCACCCCTGCCGAGCAAGGCTGGGACGCCGCCAACCGGGCTATCCGCGCCTACGAAACTCTCACCGACGCCCGCTGCCCCTACAAGCCTGTGGTGCTCACTCCCTCCCGCCGAGCACTCCGCTCCCTCACCGGCTGACTCACGCTCGGCGACCGACACGCTCCGGGCGGCTACTTTCAGTGGGCCATGTGAGACTTTTTCTGGTCTCGCCGCGTGGCGAGATCCGTGGTCTGGGTTGCCGGTGACCTGGGTGGCGGAGGACGGGGAAGCCGTCAGGTACGCATGCGCCGACCGACTGACGTCCGCCCGACGCGGTGAAGGAACGCCACCATGAAGCTCCACCGGAATTCCCTCCTGACTGCTGCCGCGATTGTCCTGGTCCTGTACGTCGTGTCGCTCGTCGTCGGCCTGCCGAGCTGGGCCGCCGTCGTACTCACCGTGGTGCTGCTCGTGCTGATTGCGGTGGTCTGGAAGCAGCCCGACGAACCGCGTCCCGTCGTCGCCAGGCCGACGCCGACGCCATCCGTCGTTCTGCCCGACCCCGAGCCTGTCTTCTCCGGACCGCCGTCGCGCACGGTGGCCGACATACGGCTGCCGTCCGCGTCGCCCGACTTCCAGTTCAGCTTCTCCGCGGTGGTGCAGTGGTCGACCGTGCTGTCGGGCTCGCGCCACGCGGATCTCGGTGCAGTCGCCGTCCACGCGTTGCTCGAGCGGGCCCGGGCTCTGACTGCGACCCAGCAGGTCACCGAGGAGTCGCTCAACCAGCACCGCCTCGCCGCCACCCTTGGTGAGCCCGCGCTGGACGAGAAGGGACAAGTGCGCTGCTGGGCGACCGAGATCCGGCTGCGGCTGCCCGACGCCGACCAGAAGCATCTCCAGCACCTGGCGGCTCTGCACCGCCGGGAGCAGACGACTCTGCTCGAACGCCGGATGGAGCAGGACAAACGCGCCTACTTGAAGGACGACGTCTTCGCCACGCCCGGCTCGGCCGCGGTCTGGTGGCTGGTCAACCACCCCGGCGAGGTCGAGACGGCCCTCGGCCTGCTCGACACTCTCGCTGAACTGTCCGCGGCCGCCAACGACCTCCCGGCACGACGCGCGTCCGCCGACGCCATCGAGCACACCAATCCGACCCGGGCCGAACTCGCCTTCAACTCCGCGGTCGACACCCTGGTAGATCCGGACGAATCGCACCAGCAGCCCGCCCCGCCTGACGCCGGCACACAGCCTCCGAACGAGGATGACAAGCCCAGCCAGACGTCCGCCAGGTCTGCGGGGCTGAACGGCTCCGCACCCAGACCGAGCAAAGTGACCCCGGCCGAGTACCGCGAGCAGTTCTTCTCGGAGTAGGTCGGTGGGGCGGGCCGGCTGCAGGGGAGGCCCACCCCACCGAGATCGGGTCCGCATGGCTACTCGTCCAGCCAGCGAATGGTGGTCGCACCGTTGTGACCATGGACGGTCAGGAGCGCGTGCACGCCGTCCGGCCAGACCGTGGTCGTGGGATAGCGGCCTCCCCAGTGCAGGGCCACCGTCCCGTCGCTCCACTCGACCCCTTCGGCGACGACGCCCGTACCGCTGATGCCGGAGACGTCGATATGACGGACCAGCTGGAAACAGCGTGGCCCGGACTTGTTCGCGACCTTCAGATGACGCCGGCGCGGGATCGTCCGCAGCAGCGTCGGGGTTGTTCCGCCGATCTCGTTCATGCCTGAAGTCAACGCGCCGGAGCCGGTCCGCACCATGAACCCAACCGGTATCCACAGGGCACAAATTGTGCACTCCGACGGTCATCCGATCGCCGTAATCTGATTGCAAGGAGTGATCGACGCGCAAGGAGCGAACCCGATGACAGTCATCGAAGAATGGACCGGCCGGCACGCGCACGCCTTGCGGACGGCGCTGCGACTGACGAACGAGGCCTTCGCCGAGCACCTCGGCATTGCGCCTCGCACGGTCACGAAGTGGCGGGAGAGACCCGAGATCGTGCCCAGTCCCTACTTGCAGGAGGCCCTCGACACCTCACTCAAGAAAGCACCGCCCGATGCCTTGGTCCGGTTCGAGGCCAATCTCGGCCTGGACGAGCGACGGATCCCACTCGACCACGCCGTGCTCGACCAGCTCAACACGGCGATCGGCGACCTGGCCCGCGCCTTGGCACGCCTGGAGTCGCCCGATCCGGAGCGATCACCGGCACACTGACCTGTGGCGGCGTACGGCGGAGCGAAGGAGCTGAGGGATGAGGCGGCGGCCGGTGAACTCGTCGAGTATCAAGTCGGTCGGCTGGTCCGACGGCACGCTCGAACTCGAGTACGTCAACGGCTACGTCTACCAGTACGACGAAGTCCCGCAGCCGACGTTCGCCGCTCTGATGGCCGCGTCGAGCATCGGCGCGTACGTGAACAAGCACATCAAGCCGCACTACGACTGTCGCGAAGTCTGACTCTGCGTTTCCGGCGGTTGCGCAGCGGGCACCGGAAGGGCGTTCCACACGGGGGAGCGCCCAGCCCAGGAGGTGGACATGCGCACACGTAGAGCGTCTACGACCAGTTCCCGAACCATCACGATCATCGTTCTCGTCTGGTTGCTCATCGGCCTCGCGGCCGCGGTTCAGCGCAACTACTTCGCGGGTTCGGACGCGACGTGCGCCAAGGTGGGCACGACGCTGGTCACCATCGTCGCCGGCCCATTGAACTACATCGGCGCGAACCCGAAGATCGACTGCACCGCGCCGCAACCGTCGAGGTAGCACCGTTCGCGTCGTAGCGTTCCCTCCACGAGGCTCCGAGCCGGTTGGAGCCGGGGGGAGGGAACGTGGACATTCTGCGCGAGGGGATCGAGGCCGATCTCGAGAAGTTCCGGGTGCCCGGCGCGAGCTGGGTGGTGATCGAGGGCGGCGAGATCAGGTACGGCGGGACCGCCGGCGTGATGCAGGCAGGCGAGTCTGCGCCAGTGGTCCCGGGCACCCTGTTCCAGGCGTGCTCGATCAGCAAGCCGGTCGCGGTCCTCGCGATGCTCCGGCTGGTTGACCGCGGCCTGCTGGATCTCGACGAGGATGTGAACAAGCGGCTGACGTCGTGGCAGGTGCCACCGACCGGAGATTGGCAGCCAGTCGTGACGCTCCGGCAGTTGGCCAGTCACAGTGCGGGCCTCACGGTGCACGGATTTCCGGGGTACCACCACGAGGCCATGCTGCCGACGACCAGACAGATCCTCGACGGCGTCAGCCCGACCAACACCTTCGGCGTGCGCGTCGACACCGTCCCCGGGACTCAGTTCCGGTACGCCGGCGGCGGCACGATCGTCCTCCAGCAGCTACTCGAGGACGTGACAGGCACACCGTTCCGGCAGCTCGTCCGCGAGCTGGTGCTCGAACCACTCGACATGTCGTCGAGCGACTACGCACAACCGCTGCCGCCAGAGCTGTACGAAACCGCAGCGACGGCTCACGACGAGCACGGCCTGCCGATCGACGGACGCTGGCACGCCTACCCGGAGTTGGCCGCTGCAGGGCTGTGGACAACCCCAACCGACCTCGCCAAGTTCGCCATCGGCGTCCAGCAGGCCTACGCAGGCGTAGATGGTGCGGTGTTGTCGCCGGACCTCGCGCGCGAGATGCTCACGCCCCAGATCTCCGCGAGCGAGCGGATCGGTGGCCTGAGTCACCTCGGACTGGGACTGTTCCTCGACGACGTCGGACAGCGCTTCGGCCATAGCGGCGGCAACGAGGGATTCAAATGCCACCTACTGGCGTACCGGGACACCGGACAGGGCGTGGTGGTGATGACCAACAGCGACAACGGCATGTGGCTTGTCCTGCGCGCGTTCGCTGCGGCAGCCGCGGCGTACGGCTGGGAGGGCTACCCGATGGACGTCGAGCTGCCGGACCTCCCGTCACCGGCCCTGGCAGAGGTGGCCGGTGCGTACCGGCTGGATGGCGGCCCAGCGTTCGATGTCGCACTGCGGGGGAGTGGACTCGAGGTGACGTTCGAGAAGCAGAACCCGTTGCAGTTCAGCGCGCGCTCCGAGACCAGGTTCGCAGCCTCCACTGCGGACACCGAGCTCGAGCTACGCGACGGCGACCTGGTCTTCATCCAGAACGACGAGGAGATCCCCTGCACCCGCACGACCTGAGTAGCTGCCTGTGCTCGTAGTGCTCGAAGAGAGTGTGTCGTGCACCCGGGAATAGGTGCGGGAGCACTGGGGTTACAACCTTCGACTGTCCGATGTATGACCCCGGGCCTCAACCTTCGCCGCTTCGAGCGGCCACTCGCCGAGAGGCGTCTGCCGGACGGTCGCAGTACCTCGGATGGGGGACGAGCGATCGTCTCCCATCCGACCCACCTGCCGCCCCTTGACCGGGGGTGGATGATGGGAGTCCACCACTCGCGGAGACGTGAGTGACGGCTGGGAACAGAGGGACCAGCTGGCCGTGGCCGGCGGGCATCGGAGGGGTCCAGGACCCCGATTTGCATCCGCACCGCGAATGTCAGTAATGTTCTTCTTGTTGGAGCGAGGCGCAGGACGCGAAAGCGGCCGGTCCTCCGACAAACTCCCTGAAGGTCTCGGAAGCCGAAACACGCCTCGGCGGGTTTCGGACACTGAGTCACGCAGGGAGACTGGGACGAAAGAGGCCGATTTGACCGGCCGCGGACGAAACAGTAAAGTTTGGCGAGTTGCCCCGGAGCTTCAAACGAAAGTCTGAAGCGCGGTGTGCGCCCGATTTTTGAGAACTCAACAGCGTGCCGAAAGTCAATGCCGAAAGATGCATTAACCCCGTTCATGGGCTTCGGATGGTCTGCTGCTAGGGATGACTCCTTGTGGGTTGTTTTTGGTGGGTGGTTGTTTGTTGTCTGTGGCGGATTCCTTTGAAATATTTCTGGATTCAAAGT
>NZ_JBICST010000013.1:0-37877 GCF_043197265.1 Kribbella sp. NPDC049227
TCAAGAATCAACCGAAGCAACCGTCAAGCATCAGCCGGAAACATGTAAAGCCTCAACCGAGGACGATGTGTCATCCATCAGCCGAGGCCATACATCCGGATTGGTAGGCCCCGTGGGACTCGAACCCACAACCCGCGGATTAAAAGGCCGCGCGACGTCCTAAACTCTGCCCTCTTCAGTCGCTGCTAGTGTCGTTGCGAGCCTCTCGAGCCGACTTGTACAGCAATGATTGACTCGACTTCGTGTCACGAACCGTGTCACGAGGTCCCAGCTAGTTTGCGGAGGCGAGCTGAACCTTGTAGGCGCGCCTTGGTCTCAGGATCGTCTCGGTCAGAAGACGTAGAGGACGAGCGTGGCGGCCGGGGGAGAAACCCATTTCCCGCGCACTCAGTAACGCTGCAGTGTTCAATCACGGGCTTCCACCGCCCCGGGCCGCCGCCCTTCCGGCGCGCGGTGACAGACACGATCCAGGCAGGCCTGCGGCCGCACGATCGAGCCGACTGCGGTCGGCCCTGTGCCGGTTGGGTTTCCTTCCCTCCTGGCGTCTCCATCATGACCCGACACGCCTGGCCCGCAACCACCCCGCCTACGGCGGTCCCTCCGGGTTCGCAGTGGTTGCACCCCAGCCGCTTACGGGTCCGGACTCCGCTTGCCAGGAGGGGGCGGAAAACAGTCGGCCAAGCAGAGCGTTCGACGGCCCGCCACCTGGCAGGAACCGGAGCAGTCATGATCACAGCGGGCGCGAAGTCCATTGCCTTGGTCCACACCCACGCCGACGGAACCATCGCGTACGGCACCAGCAAAGGCGACGGGTCGGCCGAAGTCCTCAAGGCGAACGGGTGGCGCTGGTCGCGGAACCTGCGGGCCTGGTACATCCCTCACTCCCGCGACAAGCTGTCAAAGGACTGGGTCACCGACGCCACCAAGACTGCCCTGGAAGCGGCCGGGTTCGAGGTCGAGGTCAGGATCCACAACGACATCACCCGCAGCGTCGAGGAACGCGAGACCGACCGCGCCGACCGCCTCGAAGCCCGGGCCGAGATGCTGAACGACCGGGCCGCGCGGCATCAGACCATCGCGGACAGCGCCGACGCGGCACGGCGACAAATCAGTGACCACATCCCACTCGGTCAGCCGATCCTTGTAGGCCACCACTCCGAGGGGCGACACCGCCGCGACATCGCCCGCATGGACCGCCTCATGCAGACGACGGTCGAGTCGTCACAGGTGGCGCGCGACGCCCAGCGGCGTGCCGACAATCTGATTGGAGCTACCGAAGCCCGCAACAACCCCCGCAACGTCGCAAGGCGCATCGAAGACCTGGAGAAGACCCACCGCGCCACCGCCTGCCAGCTCAACGGCTACAGCTTCACCCGCTACGGCTACACCGAGACCCACGAACCAGCCACCGGCGACCGGGCGGAGCGGCTGCGGATCGAACTCGCCGACCTCGACCGGCAGCTCACCCACTGGCGGAAGGTCCTCGACGACCTCAAGGCTGATGGCGCCAAAATGTACGGCCCCGACGACATCATGGTCGGCGACTTCATCTACCGCAGCAGCTGGATGCGGGCAATCCGGGTCAACAAGAAGTCCGTCACCGTCGAATACGGGCCGCTCACCTACACCGTCAAATATCACGAGATCCGGGCCTACCGCCGCGCCGAGGCCGCCGAGCAGCAAGACTCCTGACAGCCCGGGCGGTTCCCCACCGTACGCGTGCGGGAACCGCCGGCGGGCCGATTCCCGCGTCATCGGGCATCGAGCCCTCAACCACAGCCAATGCGCCAGTGCGGCGATCCAGCCCGGACCGGGGCGGCCGACCCGGCGCGGTGGTGATCGTGCAGGACATGATTTCGGTAGTGAGCGGATGTGCTGAAACTGGGGCATGGACGAATGTTGTGACCCGAGCGGCTACCAGGCTGTGTTCTCGTCGCGGTTCGCGCGGAGGGCGCCCAGACGATATTCCACGCGTGTGTTGAGTCCGGAGGCACCGCCCTCACGGGCTTGACGAGAAATCACCAGTTCGCACGGTTTCGACTCGATTTGATTTGATTCGTCTCCACGTCTCTCCCACTCTGGTCCCCGGCTGAACTGATCGCAGCGCGTGGGGATCAGGAGTGTTGGCGCGTGACGCCTCGCACGACCTCTCCACCGATGAGCGGTTTGTCCGCAGGACCCTTCAGGTACGGACCGCGGTAGATGACCTTGTGTCTTTGCTCGCTCGGATACCACTGGCGAACCTTGTGCATGCGTACGATCCAGCGATGGTTCCATCGGTCGAGGTTCTCGCCGTCCTCGTCCGGCGCGGGCGAGCGGTCCCGGCTCGGCCGGAGCTCGACGACCCGCACCTCCGGTGGCGCTTGAACGCGAGCGGCTGTGACGCGAGCAGAGTGGTTCACGTCTGCCTCAGTGATCTGTGCGATTTGCTGTTCGCAGAGACGCCAGAAGGCATACATGAAGCGCAGCATGAATCGGCCGTCAACGTCGTCGATCTCGTCGCCGGATACGTAGTCGCCGGAGACGACAACTTCCGAGTCGTAGCCCTGGTCAGCCAGCAACTCACGTTGGGAGGCACCCACCGTGCGTGCACCCGTTGCCCACGCCTCAAGGTTCTTGCGATGGATGTTGGAAGGTTCGAACTCGAGTGGGAAGCACTGGATGCCATCGAGCATCAGCGGCGGCAATGGGGTGCCCTCGGTGCGGGCCTGCGCCAGGAGCTGGCGGAAGGAATCGACTTGCACTGGCCCGTCGCGGTCGAAGTATGTCGAGATCTTGACTGCGGGATGCGAGACGAACCCTCCTGACGATGGGTCGGCCATACGCATTGATACTGGACCGCGCCACAGGAACGCTCGATCGTCACTCACATCGCCGTTCACGGTCTTCACCAGCAAGGGCCGCGGAAGCACGAGAAGACCCGAGCGGCTTGGCAAATCATCGGCGCGGAGCAGACTGAGATCATCGAACGTGAGGCTTGCTGCGGCAGCCGCGACCACATCAAGCATCTGCGGGCTCAGGATGTAGAGATCAGCTCCGGCGAGGTCGGCGGCCTCGTCGTCGACTACTTGCTCGCCTGCTGCGTACCAGTGCTCCGGATGCCAGTCCTCCGAGTAGCCAAGCCCCGTGATGAGCATCAGAGCCGCCGCCTCGTCATGCCCAACGTGCGCTTGATGCAGCTGAAAGGCGTCAAGCAGCCGCTGGGCACGATCCATTCGTGCGATCGGTGCCCGCCTGAGGAACTCGGTCGTCGCGACACGGTATTCCCGCGCGGTCCGGGCGGCGCCGGCAGCCGTCCAGCCCTTCTTGCTCTTCCTGGCCACAGACCTCTCCTCGATCCCCAGATGGCCTCCCTATGCAACCACACGACACCGAAGAGTGACCGACAAGCGGACGGACTCACCTGACTCAGAAGGCGTCGTGGAGAGTGAATGGGCCTGACGTACTCGGCCTGTGGCGCCCCGGCTCGCCAGGCCGCCACGACGACGGCGTCACGTCATACCGTCTAGGAGGGGTGGGGGAGGTTCGGGTTCTCCGGGTTCGCGAAGGTCAGGATGTAGCGACCGCAGCCACAGTAGAGTTTGCCGTTCACGATCGTGCGGGGGAGTCCGCATTTCCCGCGCCAGTCGCGGGGCCCGGGCGCGTCATTTCCGGGTCGTCGTGGGTCTCCCATGTCGTTCCCTGGAGCACCGGCCACCCCTTCGACCCGAGGTTCACCGGCGGGCTCGTATGCGTCGGTCGGTACACGGCTAGCTCGACGGCGCGTAGCTTTTCGACCGGAGGCCGGTTGCTCGCGAGGATCACCTTCACTTCCTGCACCACTCCGCATTGCTTGCAGTCCTCCCGATGCTCCATCGACTCCCTCGCCCAGTCATGATGGGTTAGCCATCACTACGAAGCTAATAGCTTCCTAGTGTAGAGACAACCTGAGCCAAGGAGTCACGATCATCGCAAGGCAGCTGTAGGCGACATGCCGACTGGAGGAACAGCGTGAACGATGGCGGCATGGCCACGGATCCGATCGACGCGCTGATCGCGGCGAACGTACGGGCGATCCGGGCGCGGAGGCAGGAACGCCAGGAGGACCTGGCGGCCGAGCTGGGTTGGTCTCGCCCGGTGGTCGGCGACCTGGAGAACGGGCGACGCCGCGTAACCATGGCCGACATGCTCCTACTGTGCCGGGCGCTCGAGGTGGACCTGCGGGAGCTGTTGCGGGGCTTGGATCCGCAGGACCTGCACGCGCTCGGTCTAGACAGGCGCCGGCCTGAAGGGGATAGAGCGTAAACTGACGCCGACCGGGCGGTGATCGCCGCCAGCGGCGGGGTCGGCATCGCCGGGTGACCCGGCCGGGGGAGTCGCGCGACCGGTCGCTGGGCGGGTCAGCCAAAGGCTCAGCGGCTCTGTGTAACGCGAAGCGGGTATACACTTAGGCTAGCCCAGGCAGTAGCCGAGGGAAGTGGACCCGGGAGCCAGCCGGACGACTGGTCGCCCGGGTTTCGCGCGTTCTAGGGCAGATCGGTGACCTGTGCGACGATGCCCTCGACTCGTCGGCGCCAGTCTCCGCCCTTGCCGTATGCCCACGCGGCCGCGTCAGCGGTCCACAACAGCGGATCGGCGGCCGGCGCCAAGTGGAGCCAGGCGAACCGACCCCGGGCCGCGAGTCGGTCAGCGAGCGGCCCGATGATCTGATTGTCGCGATGGTCCTGGCCGCACGACTCGACCACCAGTCGGTCGACGTCGAGCGCCAGCAACGCGGGGATCAGTGCCCGCAAGCAGTCATCTCTGCTGCTGCGGATCGGCCGGCCGCTCACAGGTGCCCGATACAGGTGGTGGATCTGCAGCCCGAGCCCGGCCAGTGTGGACAGGATCTCGCGACGCCGGCTGTCGTTCTCGTCCTTCATATGGAGGCGTCGCTGACCCGGCTTGCACAACTCTCGCAGCTTCCCGCGCGCGGGCGCGAGGTCGCCGGCTGCGATCACGGCGGCGGACATGAGATAGCCGTTCCGGATCGACTCGTCGACGAACGCGTGCGAGGGCATAGCGAGCACTGTAGGTGCCTCCGCAGACACCTCAAACCCCGTTGTCCACAGGCACCTGTGGAAGGCCTGCTCCGGCATCCCACCGAGACATGATGGCCTCTGCGGGACTCGAAGCCTCAACCCGCGGGTTAAAGGGCTGCGCGATGGCATGAACTCTGCCATCTCTAGGCGCGTCGCGAGTACCGCCGCCGCCGGACGCCCCCCTGCCAGCACGAGTTCACTTCAGCTCGCTCATGAACCGTGTCACGGGATGCTGCCGGGCGCCGGTGAACATGTACGGCAGCGCGACGACGACGTCCCGGTAGAACGCGGCGGACTCGTCGATGTCCTCGACGGACAAAATGACCTACCCGACACGTTCCACGAGCCCACGCTCGTGGTCCGCGGCTGAATCTTTGACGGTTGCGTCAGTCGCGGCGGTCCTCGCGGCGGTCACCCCGATCGTCACGCCGGTCGTCACGCCGGTCGTCGCGGCGGTTGATGCCATGTGCGACGACCACGGCACCTCCCACGGCTGCTGCGGTCCTGCGCCTGCGTCGGGCTGCAAGTGGCATCTCAGATACCTTCCTCGGTCTTGTTGGTCTCTTCGGTCTCTGCGGCGTCGGCCTCGATCGCGGCGAGCACCGCTTGGATCGGGATCCGTCCGCTTGCGGCCAGCTGGCCGCCAGCGTGTCGCACCGCTGCCCCGAACGGCGCGGCCAACAGGTTCTCCCAGACGAGTACCGCGGCCGAGCTGCCGGGCTCGATGGTCTCGGCGAGGTCCTCGACGACAACCCGACTCCATGAAACCGTCTCGATAGGTACCCCAGCACGATTCAAACCTGTCGACGCACGGTCTATCTAGCGCCGCCGGGGGAGCGCGGATCGGACTCGACCATCCGAGCAGGGGATTATGAGTCCGACGGCCGTTGCCTCTGGGGCCTCCATCAGGCTCCAGGAGTTCGTATCCTCACCCGATCTGACCCCTATGCCAACACCGATTGACTCCAGTTGGCCCCACGAATGGCCCCACGCGGCCGACATCTTGCGAGAGTTCTCCCATCAAGCTTGGGCGGCCTATCACGGCGGTAGCCGCTCTTGTGCTAGGTGCAATTTTGGTTATGCTGCTTACGCTCCATCGACGTGTTCGCGTTCTCCGTGCCGGCATGGGCGGTGCGCTTGGCCGCGCCGTCCTTACGACCGAGATCGGGGCTGGCGCTTTACACGGCCGCGCAGGGCCAGGAGAGCCAGGCCGAGCAATGCTGGGGCCAGTGACGCGCGGCCGGCCCTGCAGTAACTTGCCCCATGCGGTGAGTGTGACCTCGTCGTCGGGGAGGGACAGGGTGGCTCGGAAGGCGTACAGCAGGCTGGTCCAGTAGGAGGCCGGTTGCGGGGGCTTGTCTTTTGTGAAGCCGCACACGTGGAATGCGAGCGCGAAGAGCACCGTCACGATCGCCAGACAGGCAATGGCCCGCCGGGCCTGCAGCCGTATACGGATACAGGCCAATAGGCGGTCAGTACCGCACGCTCAAAGCGACCTCGAGACGTTCCGGTGGACTGACGGTTGCTGTCGCTCCCTCCGGAGGCCGTGCGGGCGTGGCGTCGTATCTCCGTGTCGCGGTAGTAGAAGTCGGCGGCCCCAGGCTCATCTTTGCTATCCTCGCACCCCTTGCGAACGCTCGGCCCCGCGATGTGCCCGCCTCTATCCTCGCCGGCGCGGCGATGTCCCCCACGTTGTCGGCCATGCAGGATCGGTCCATCGTTCCAGGCTTAGGCTGAGCGGGTTCGCGGCCGCCACCAGCGGGCCGCACGAGCCGGACGAGCCGTCGACCTCGGACTGACTTGCCCTCCGGGCGCGTTCTTCGGCAATCACCTGCCGCCAATCCCGTGTCAGCCGACTCGGGGCGGTTGCGAAGTCAACGCCTGCTTCCAATCGCAACTTGTTTTGCGCACCTGCGAATCGACAGTTGGCAAGACTTACGTCACTGAGCCTGAGCCCAGCAAGGTTGGCTCGCCGCAGCGACAGCACCTGCGGCTGCTCGCCTGGCAGTTCCAGGCTCCAATTATCGGCCACGCTCTTCTCGTCAGCCTGGAGTTCCTCGCTGTTCAGCGAGGAGATACCCCGAAAGGATCGCCGGTTCAGAGAAGTCGGAGTTGTCCAGCATCACGTCGGCGTAGCGCAGCCGGAACTGGACGCCCGCCGGCGTCGCCGATGAAGGGCGCATCGCTGAGTTTGGCATAGCCGGTGAAGGTCGCACCGCCGAAGTCGGACTGAACTAGCGCCCGGCCTGAGAGTCCCGCGGACTGGCGTGGCCTGTGACGCCCGGGCGACGGTGGGTTCGAAGACGATGTGCTCCATGGAATTCGCGATCGCCCTCAATTGGCGAGCGACAGTGCATTGTTCGCGGCCTGCCGTGGTAGTCGAGGGGCTCGAAGAGCGCCCGACGGACGACGAAGAGGGCGGCGGAACTTGCCACGGCGCCTAGTTCACGCTCGAGGAGTGTGTGATCCAGCCTCAACCAGCCATTCTGAGAGCTCCGTGGACTTCTCTTGCCCCTCGACCCCACGCCGCTCGGTGCCGAAGTCTTCCTGGCGGCCATGCAGGCCGCAACAGCGGCGCCGCCGACCGGTGTGCTCGTCACTAGATCCTCCCAGCTGTGATTGCCAGGTACAACGTCGAAGATCGGCGTGCAGGCCGTTGTCGGCTCCGAGTTCCCGAGCTCGCACCGCCGGACCCTATGTCCTCACTCGCCACTTGGGCGACGGCGTCCAACGACAAGTGCGCCAACCGCTTGACGGCACGAACTCCCAGCAGGACCATCGTGCCAGTGGGCGGAGACCGCAATTGGTACGTGGCCGAGGGGGTCAGACAATTTCGGCTCGCGGCTTGAGCGATGCCACGCCGCACGCCGCCCGGGGGGAACACATGGCCGACTCATCTGACAGCTACAAATACGAACGCATCTTTCCGACGCAGGAAGACCTCGCTGACTGGACTATCGACAAAGCAGCCGATTTGGCTTCTGGTCCATGCCCCCAAATGCACGCACAAGACGACAAAGAAGTTACATTCGACGGCGATCGCTGCATCGGTCAGGCCGGCCGAAGTAGTGGCTCGCACCCGCCAATTCCAGTGCGACTGCCGAAGAGAACATAATGACGGCACCGCGACCCAGCTGAACTGCGGCAGATGGTGGCTCGCGACAGCGAAGCCAGATAGTGCGCCGCCTATCACACCCGCTGCCGACGACAACATGCTTCTTGCTGCGGTAGAGCTCGAAAAGAGTCAAGCCCAGGCGGAGGCCAACGTTCGATCGGCGGCCGACAAATGGATCGCCGGCGTCACTGCCATATTCAGCTTGTTTGGACTTGCAAGTCTGGTCACGGGCAAAGATGCGCTCGCCGGCGTTCCCAACTGGGCGAAGATTACTATTGGAGTGTTGCTGCTCATTGCCATCATCTGCGCAGCAATCGCCTTGGTGTCCACTTTTCGCGCCGCATATGGCTGGCCCCACAGTGTCAACGTGTCCACTGATCGGCGCCTGCGTGACTGGTTCGTCAAGCGACTACGGACAGCGGCCGACGCTGCTGACAACCTGCGGTTGGGGGTCCTGCTCGCGCTCACTTCCCTTCTCGCAGTAGTGGCAGCCGTCGCCGTCCTTTGGTTCGCACCAACCAAACCGCCAACGCCCATGCTCAAAATCACCTCGACCAATGAGACAGTCATGTGCGGAGAGATCCTGAATACAAAGAACACCGGGAAGCTGCGAATTCGCTATACCGACGGATCGGTACATGAGGTCGCGGTTACAGAAGTATCAAAGGCAGAAAATGTCAAGACCTGCCCAGGCTGACTCATGAACGACGACACGTGCAGCCACGGAGACGAGCCTCTCTATTATCACTGCTGCGCAGGGATCGGGACTGAACCAGCAGGCGTACATGCATTGGTGATTGGCGTCAGCCGCTATGAGCGGCACCCTGACTCCGATCGTTGCTGGGAAGAACTTATGGGCGCCGCCGCGGGGGCCGCCAACTTCGCTCGCTTCCTTGTGACCAACTTCCGTGACCCGGATCAGGCGCGCCTTCGAACCGTGCGCGTGTTACTAGCACCAGCCGAAGGAGAAGAGAAACATATCCAGGTCTCAGGGCCATGGCAGCCCGCTGATTATGATTCTGTCGGCGATGCCATTGATGCGTGGGTAAAAGATGCCGACAGTCATTATGGAAACTTGGCCGTGATGTACGTGTCTGGTCACGGTGTCATTACGAAAACGGGAGCGCAATGGGCATTCCTAGGCGAGGCGGGCAGGGTCGACAGCCGGTACCGTTATGCGATCAATCTGTACGGAATCCGCGAGAGAATGCGCATGGTGAAGGCACGCGCAAATCTGTATGTCTTCGATTGCTGCGCCCGGGTCGATGACCAGGTGCCTGAATGGCACGGTGAACAGGGAGTCGGATGGGCCGATCGCTCGCCCGGCGATAAGGCGATTCGCGAAAAAGAAGTTGTCATTTCGGCGCGCAATGGCACACAAAACTACATGATAAATGCCGTCGACGCGACCCTGATGTCCTGGGCGCTTGTCGGTCGCGCAGAGGACGACGCATCGCGGTATCTACTGTGCACGGCTGGCGAGTTCGTTGATAGAGGTCAGCCGGAAGTGCCCGGCCGCGATCCTGAGGAGCGCGTCTATGCGGTCACGACTTCTCGACTAAGGTCCAAACTACTTCCCCTCATGAGGGATCTCAAGCCAGGTGCTCAGTTGGGAGGCGAGGAGCCAACGATCCATCCGTTGGTGGAGAAGGCTGTACTCACGTGCCCATATCCGTTGCCGAAGTTTCGCATTGAGATAGTTGCGAGTCAATCCGAACTATACGGAATACTTGCTGTCCAGCTACTGACGAAAGAGGGGCATGACACTGGGCTGGGCGGTCAGATCGGCAAGAGCATTGAGCTCACGATTTACGCCGGGCTCTATGACCTTGAGGTGACGCCGTCAGCGTCGAGTTCGATTCTGGGCCGGACATTTGATCTAGACGTTGATCGCGATAAAGTTGTTGGTCTTCGGCTCGCGGCCAATGGACAGCTTAGGATAGTCCGCGGGGCAAGCTCGATATGAGCACGCCAAACAGGGACGAGCCGACGGCCGAAGTGACAGTCCGGTGGCATGACCAACCGACCGCGGTCGATTTGACGGATGTCGTGCCAACGCGAATCACGTCGGCTGGCGGGCAAGTATTCTTGGCCCCTGGCGAGAGCGTGAGGCTTCCAGCGGGTCTAGTTGTGGTTCGTGCCGAAGTTCCAGATCATGAAGTCCTCGAGTCGATGTTTCTGATTCCAAGCGTGCGGCGCGTCACCTTGATTCTGAGTCGCGATGCGCTAAAACCGCGCCATGCCCTCTTGAATGCGAGTCACTTGCCATTTCCGGTCGCGATCGACGTTGGGTCACGTTCGGTTTCGCGAATTGGCGCGCGGGCCTCGGTCGACATATCGCTAATGCGCAGTCCTGATGGTTTCGCTGTGACCCGATTGGATGGGAGCCCAATCCCACTGGAGTTTGCGGTGGCGACCCGATTTACTCCGCGCAGACTCTTGGCAGTGCCTCCAGTCGGCCAGGCGGATGAGTACCGCGTACTCTGGCAGGGAGAAGGTGCCTCCGTAGTTCGGCCGATGATAGAGCCAACCGATGTTGGCGGAAGAGTTCTCGTCGACTACTTGCGTAGCGGCCGCTATGACCTCGCGGCCGCTGCTGCCCGCGGCGTCGAACGGAGACGCGGAGCAGCCAATCCGCTCGACTGGGCGGCAGCTTCTTACACTCAACTTCTCATCGGATACGCCTACGCCCTGGGGGAGGACCGTGAGAACTTGCTGGTTTGGTGTCGACGGACCGCAGCGGAAAGGTCTCTCGGTGCAGATGGGATCGTACTCGCTGCTCGCGCGGCATGGTTGAATTCGCAGCCGGAGTCGGCTCGCGGTAAGTTGTCACAAGCCGCTGACCTACCACCGCCAGTAGTAGCGCTCGGCGCCGAAATGGGTATCCAGCTCGCGATGTTCATCGGGGCCAATCGAGATGTTGATCGAAGCGGACTAGCGCTGGACGGGCCCGGCACCGAACTGCTACGCATGACGAATCGCTGGTTGCAGGCGCTAAGCATTGCTGATCCCCAAGCCGTGAACTTCTCCGTCCCTGAGACTCAGCAACATAGCCCGGATCTATCTACTGCTCCATGGCCCCGAAGACTGCGTTGGCTCCTTCGGTACACACTATCGAGGTGGCGGTACGACCACATTCTGCGCGACGCCAGCGAGAAGCGCGTACGCCAGACAATCAAGGAGGTGTCTATGTCGGCGAGCACTATTATACCTGTCGCTTCGCACGTCATCGAACCAGCTTCGTTTTATCGCAGGTGGTGGTTGATTCTGCTAGCAGCTGCGATTGCCGTGTGGCTGGCACTCTCGGTGTCCTTGATTATAAACGATACTTTTTCGAGCACTGCTTGGCTGGTTCTTGGCTCTGTTCAAGCGATCGCTTTCAGCTTTGCTGGTGTGCTGTTTGGCATTGACGTGCAGAGAGAACGAGATGGAGGAGCAGAACGTCGCGCCGCGGCCGCAGAGAAGATGGCAATCGACTTTCGTGATGATGCGATGCGAGGTCGCGCACTCGCGGCCGTGCTGCAGGCCGAAGACGTCAGCGCCGAGACGTTGTCGCAGGAGACGGTGGCTGTTCTCAAACGTAATCGATACCTGGCAATCAATCTATTTGGCGAGCTCGTCCGCAATGGCCAGAAGGGGCCAGCTGCAGAGGCAGAATCGATTCCGATAGGACCGCTAACGCCCTGACGAGGTGTTGTTGACGCCAGGAGACGAGCCGACCCGAATTCCGAGAACAGTGCAATGAAGATGAGCCATTGGCACAGCTGGTCGAAATCAGGATCTCCACCATGCGACGCCTTACCAAGTACATCTGTAGGCCACGGAGGTAGGGCCATTCAGCACGGCATCACACCTCGACTCCAGCTCCGGTAGGACACCGCTGCATGTTTGCCGGCGGGGCCAGAGCGAGCCTGCGGCTGAGCGCATCGGGAGACCACGAGGCCCCGAACGGCTCGCGCGTTCTACTGCTCGATGATCCGACAACCGTTGTGCTTGAAACTACTCGTTGCTCAGATCGATGCGGGGTTGAAAGATGACGTACGCCGAGGCACGAAGAATTACGACGATGCATGCGCAGTATGTGAGGCCGGGAAGTATGACCGACCAAGAAGTCCACTCGGCGGCTCGCGCGGCGAGGACGAGGCAGTAGACCGTGAAGGCGCCGATGACAGCGAACGTGCCACCGTACGCGATAATCGTCGCGGCGCCCAACGACCAGCACCTTTCACGCAGCTTGTCGATGTCGGTAAACACGGCTGCCGACCGCGCTGCCCAGCCAACGACACTAGCCGACTGAGTCCGCGCTATTCGACACGATTCATGGCGTGAACCATGGCGCGCCGCGATGGATCCACGTTGGCCGCGAGGCGTTGGCGACCGGCTGATCCGGACGGCCTCGACCGTGCTGCTCCGCGGCCACCTGCGACTCGAGGCAATTCGCCGACGCCCCACCCAGGACCCGACGTGACCCAGTCTCCATTCGACAATCGGCTAGTCAAGGACAAGTGGGGCCTAGGCCCCGAGGCGACCGAGCTGGCTTCATCGCTCGCTAAGACACGAAAGCGTAGCGGTAAAGGACGCTGCCTGAGACAATCTCGTACGTGACCGCCGAGGGTGAAGACCTGCTCACGACAGGTAGGTCTCTATACAAGCAAGCTCGCCAAGATCTGGAAGCGCGCGGACCCTCATCCGAAGCGGAGCGCAAACTGCGTGAAGCTCACGTTGCCCTCAGATCGGCCATGAACTGGTTGGAGGACTCTCAGCTATTCCATGACGCGCATCGACTGCTGGATGAAGCTGGAGCCCTCGCGCGGAACGAATTCCCAACCGGGTGCCACCTAGCGTACGAAAACTCAACCTACTTTCAGCGATGCCCCGTGGCGCTGGCCCACAGTCGTGTCGCGTTCAGCCCAGAGTTCTTGGTACGCGATGCGGAGTGCTCAATCTGTCATGCTGATTATCGCAACTGTGACCACGTTCCGGGACTGACCTATGGCGGCGAGGAGTGCCGGCGCGTGATCACACGACTCGACATCCTAGACTTCATGCTCGTTGAACGTCCCGCCGCCCCCGACGCGCGAATCCAGGAAATCTCGATAGAGACGTCCCGACTCGCGCAAAGTCTCGGTGCCGACTTTCACCCGGGCATTCCCGTCCTTTGCGACAGGTGCCTGTCGCCCTGCGAAGGCGTCGCTCGGCCGTTCAACGAAGGTTGAGTCATCGCCCTAGAACTAAATGAGCACAAGAACGACCCCAGCGACCGCGCCCGAGATGTCGGATGGCGGGGGGAAGCCGGCGATCAGATCGTGCACATAACTAGGCGGATTCTTCCGTAGCCCACGTAATACGTGTGGAAAGTAGGGACCAGGGAAGTGGCCGCGATCGCGCGGCAACTCCTGAAAGATCTGCTGCCCCACCAGTTCGACGGGCTCGGCTAGCGCGGCAGACTTCTGCCCGTCTCGCCGAGTCGATACTGATTTGAAAATGTGCTTGGCTACTTCTCGAGGGCCAGATTGAGGATCGACTAGGAATTCCCTCAATACACCGGGCCGCAACTGCCGGAAGTTGACATCTCGTATGACTCCAGTCGGCCTATCCGGATCGCCAAGATCCTCAAGCGGCACACCTTCGGCCAGCGTGAGGTCGAACAGTGCACCTTGATCCCGGGTGGCGGGCAACGAGTATGCGGGCATGAGGGTAACCGCCATGCGGGCGCACGATAGGCACGGGAGCACGCGACCGTGCGAACACTTCAGATCCCTGCGGAGCACCAGCCCTCCCATATAGACACCGTAGATGGCAGGCACGTTGAACTGATCCGCGGTAGCGATTAGGTTTCGCTGCTGAGCGCCGTTCCCGTGGCTGACGTCCAACTTCCATCGACTAGGACCGCCCTTGATTCGCTTCGCTTGAACGAGCATCCCGAAGCACTCCTGGCTTGACCTGTCCAGCCACCACCAAAGCCAGTCCGCCCCAACCGCGGACTCCTGCGGGCGGTTGAAGGGAATGGGCTTCACCAACGGGGTGCCCGCACCAATTGCGATTTCCGTAACGGTCTCTTCAGTCCAACCAAGGCCGTCGCGATCTTGGCGATCCATGTGTTCTTCGGCGCGCACGCGAATCCGGGTCAGAGCTTCCAGCAGCGTAGCAGGTGGCCTGTCTGATTGGTGAAGAGTCACTCTTCTATTGTGGCCTACGCAGGGCGCCCTGGGGTTTAGCTGCGCTGCGCAGGCTCTACTGTCTACGGCGCACCCACGAAGGGCCGTCGATTGACCTGCTGGAGCCCTCGACGGATCGCCTCTCGAAGGCTGCCTAACCAGATCCCGCGCGACGACTAACCGATGAGCGACTCGCCGCCTGGGCGCCGGCCGGATCGAGTATGCGGTGTACCGGGTCACCTGACTTGCCGGCTAGTTGCGGATTAGAAGCCGCGATGGCGTAACACTAGCCCGCTCCAGTCGCCGCGAGTATCGCGGCCGACCCGGTTGGCCACCTTCTCCAACGCCAGTTGATTCCAGATCGCGTCACAAACCGTGTCATGCCATGAGTGAGTCCTAACAGCTGCCGCGTGGTTGTCAGGCTCGGCTGTCTCTGGCCTCAAGGTATGCCGCGCGCAGGAGCGCGAGCAGGTCCTCGTCGTACTTGCCTTTGATGTAGTTACCTCGGCCGATCTCGTTGGGCACCGCCGCGTCGAGTTTGGCTAACGTGGCCGGCGCTTCCTGTGCGAAGACGGTGCGGTAGGGGGACAGGTAGGGGCCTTTGTCGTTCCAGATCGAGACCAGGCCGCGAGATTGCCCTGGCAGTCTCGGATTGAGTACCCATCGACCCTTGCCGATCGAGGTGAAGAGGGTGGCAAGCCCGTCGCGCTCGAGTTCACGTGCCCAGTCCAGCAATCGACGTAGCAACGGCTGCTTCTCGAGTGGCACTGTCTCGATGGTCGCGGCAAACGCATCGGAGCCACGGAGGATCTCGCTCTCAGTCGTTGGTTTGCCCGTTCCGGCCATCTCGGCAGTTACCTGCGTGCGGTCTGGCTCGACGAGCTGCGGAACGAGAAGACGCTGGCCAGCCACCTCATACGCTGTCACAACGACCAGGTCGAGGGCCAACCGATCGCTCGTCACGTCCTGCAGGTAGCCAACCAGATCCACCAGGTCCGCTGGCGCTTCGTCGAGCACAATCACAGCACGCAGCCGACCATCGGCCAGCGCATCTTCGAACTGAGCCTGGAACGCATCCTCATCGAAGCTTGGGTCGGCCTCGGCCGCAGACTTGGCAGCGTGGGTGATCGAGGGGTAGCCATGCTTGTCGAGGTAGCTCCGCAGAACTGCGTTTAGGCCGGATCCGTCGAGTCGCCGCAGGTAAGCGGCGTAACCGAGCACCTGCGTCAGTGACCGTCGTCGATCTGTGTTCGACGCCAACTTGATCTCAATGACGACCGGCCTGCCCGTCTCGACCTCAACTGCAAGCAGGTCAGCCCGTTCCCGGCCGCAGTTCACTTCCTTCCCGACGATCGCGAGCCTCGGCGTGCCGGCTAGAGGCAGCATGGCTGGCGTTTCCTCGATCAGATCGTGAAGGTCTGATTCGCTCACGAATCCAGTAGCGGTGAGGGGTCGCCAGCGGCCCTCTCCGCCCAGGCTCCAAACTCCCGCCATCGCTGACACCTCCCCCCGCCCTCCCGGGCACCAACCACAGACTATCCGGCGCCACCAGTGATGACGTCCCGCCTCGTGGAGGCGGCCTCGAGGCACCGCGCGCCTGAGCCTGCCGTTGACATAGCCAGACGTCCCCTGGGCGCCGCTCTCCTCCGCCCTCAGCCGGGGTTCGCCCGAGCCGCATCGAGCCGACCTCGCGACGTGCGCTGGCCTCCCGCGGCGGAGCGGTCTGAGCCACACGGCCGTGAGCCTCAGAGCGTGGCGGTACCGCGGATTAAAGGGGCAGTGATCCCATAGCAACCAGCCTCTCTAGGCGTCAGAAGTCCGGGTTCAAAGGACCCTGGCCCCGCCGGACGACGCTCTTTGACACCATTTCGCACCACGAGTGATCCCACGGCCGCGGCCGAGACGTCGAGCAGTGGAGCAAGTACTGGGGTCAGCAGATACGGGCTGGCGCCGGCTTCCGGACCAGCTCCTGACCGCTTCGAGCCCAGAAGTTGCCAAACGTGTCCGTGAACTCGAGTGTCGCCCCGGTCGTGAGCTCACCGAACACGACCTCCCGCCGGCGCACCTCGTAGGTGTCCACGATGTGCTGCCCGGGGAAGATGGTCCCGTACACGATCTGCATTGGGTAGTCATCCGCGGCAACGATAAGCACAGCACCATCGATTGGATACGGACCCGAGTTGAGTACCTCAACATCCACGGGCGTTACACCGTCGAAATCGTCCGGCGGAGGACCCTGATGCGGTGGTCTCCAGGAGACCTTGACACCGGCGGCGCGAGCCATAGCCTCGCGGCGCGCATCCTCGTCCCGGGCGTCCGTGAGACGAGCGTGTTGGGAGTCCCTGCGATTGGCTCGGAGCTGCCAGACGGCGGCGCCGAAACCGAGGCCCGTAAAGATTGCGCCGGCCCACTCGGCCGCGCTACCAAAGTCGATCACGACTGAAGCCTAGGCGTCAGCCAGCCGGAAGGCCGAAAGTCATGCCGTTGGAGGAGAGCGCTGGTGGGGGTTAGCCAGATCGCGGCGGTTGGTAATGCATGAGGCGACCACCGGATTAGAACCCGCCGAACTGTTTGCCGAGGCCGTCCCGACAGGTGCTACCGCGTGACGCTACGCACTACTTCCCCACCGATGAGCGGCTTGTCGGCAGGACCTTCACGAACAGACGAACGAACGGTCCCGGGTTGGCCGAAGCTCGACGACCCGCACCTCCGGTGGCACCTGCACACGAGCTGCTGCGGCACAGAGTGGTTCATCTCGGCCTCAGTGACTTGGGCGATCTGCTGTTCGCAGAGACGCACTCGGCCGGGGAGCGGCGACTGGCCGATCCTGACTTCAGTTGACTCGGACCGCCCGCCTCTTTGTTCCCGGAGCGTTCCCACGCTGAACTGCTGGGCGGTGCCTCGTTCACGCCCAGCCGAGTGCCTGAGCCTCGAGTCATCCGAGCCATTTGCGTAGCGCCCAGGCCACCAGTTGAGCGAGGACGATCTGGCCCAGGAGTCTGGCCGATCGCAGCATTCCGCGTCGCCGCGGACTCTTGTTCGGCTCAGCCGGATCGTGCTTATCGGGGACTCTCATGATCGTTCCGTTCTTGAAGGGGCTGGTTCTGAGTCCAGTCTTGAACGGCTTCGCGCTAATCCAGAAGGATGTCTATTACGGTTGATGTCACATCAGTCAATCCACCGCGGGCGGGTTCGCTCGAAGGCGAGACGGCCAGCGTCCTCCATCGACTGCTCCAGAGCTCGCTGCCTCAGCCTCATGACCGCAGGCGTCAACCACCGGATCCTGGCGACACTCGCGTCGTTGGCAAGCTCGGTGGCCAACGACCTGACCTTCCACAACCACAGAGGACGCTGGACAAAGGGACCCCGCGCGCCCAAGGGCTGGACCAGGCGGGCGAACAGGGCCGGCGAGGTCATGGCCGCAATGAGTGCAGACCGCTGAGCTGGCTCAAGGTGTGGGTTGGCGTCGATGACGTCACGCATGTTGCGTGAAGTCGCGTCCCTTGCGTTCGCGACGAGCTGATCACGAACAGCAAGGTCAATCAGGCCTAGGTTATGGGCACGGTGCGCAGGTACAAGGACCGGACCTATGTAGTCGCGGTCCAAGTTCAATAACAGGGCCTCGGCGATCTCGACAGCCGGGCATGGACCGGCAGCCTTGATAACGGTGTGCAGGCTTGGCACGGGATCACTGATGCTGAGGACCGGCCAGATCAGCTGCTGGCTGCCCACCTGCATTTGGAGAGCACGATCCTCCTGGATCAGAGTGGCCAACGGCCGCGGCAATGGTTCACCGATCGGCACCGCGACACGTTTCCAGCTTGTCGGAATCCGCAGTGTCCACCCTGGAGGCTCGACCTTATGTGTCCTCGTCGGCCCTCTGAGCAGCCAGAGTCCGATCTCTCGTAGCTCAACTCGCCGCTCCGCCCGCCACACCGCAGCGCCACCTCGCCCCGCGAAGTCGCGGCTCGGCACTGGTGCTCCGGCGAACCATTCCGGATCGCGTCTCTCCAGGCTCTGCTTGATACCACCCCAGCCACGCGGCTTCTGGTCGTACAGCATCTGCTCATGCCGCAACTGTTCACGCTCATCGACGTTCGGCAAACCGAGGAGCTTGCGGGCGAGGTAGTCAACCATTTCGTAGCGGAAGCGATCATGCCAGGCGACATCCTCCTCAAGAAAGTGAGCCACATCGAGACTCCGCTGGTCACCTCTCTTGATGACGGAGGCTTCTGCCCGAGTTGTTGTGGCGGCGACCACCAACCGCCACAACCCATGCACAGACCGATGCCGAAGCAACGGAAGCAAGCCGCTCAGCACCTCATCATCGAACGGGTGCTCGACCACAATCGCCGTCACCACCGCATCCGCCAACGATCGGGCCTGGTAGTCACGGTGCCCTCGCCGCGGCGACTGGCCGGGGAGCAGCAGCGAGAGGCCCCTTGCAGCCTCAGCAAGGCCGGGCGGAAGCCGCAGCCGCAGTCGTAGCGCGATGCTCTCCTCGCCCCTATGACGCGGTGGCGGGGGATACCGCAGCACAGTCGAAATGTGAGTCAACCGGTCATCTTCAGGCAGAGCCTGCTGACGTTCGACATGCCGACTCAGGAGTCGGCGCAGCATCTCGTCGCGAGAGAGGTTGTGCGCTGCCATGAGGTTGCCGAGCGCAGTTGCCGCGCAGCCCGGCACCTGTACGTTGGTCTCTTGATACTTCGCCACAGCTAAGTGTCAGCGACGTGGTCGCCCGATACATCACGGACTAAGCGGCGCGATCTGGCGCGGCGGGATCGTCATCCGATTCCGCCGCCGGCAAGAAGCAGCTGCTGGCCGGCTCCATTCATCCCTCGAAGTTGTCGACACGGTCTTCCGCGTCCGCCAAGCTGTCGAGCATCCGGTCGAAGGCTGTCTCATCACTCAACGCCGCCGCGAACGCCCGGCGGTTCGGCTCGTCAAATGGCACTGACAGTCCGGCCGTGATGTAGCGCATGGCCAGTCGCGAAGGTGGAAGGAGGGGCGCGCCTACGGCAGGCCGGACATCGAACGGCTCGACTTCTCCAAGCCACGCGGCACGGCAACTTCTACAACAAGTACTGGCGTGCAGCTACTCGAGCGGCCGGGGTTCCGGACTCGGTGCGGTTCTACGACCTACGCCATGCTGGAATCTCGCCGCACGTGAACCGGCTGGGGAGGGATGACGCGCTCTCGCTGCCGGAGATCCAGGAGCGGGCCGGACATGCCTCGAAGGTCATGACGCTCGATCGCTACTCCCACGCGCCGAAGCGGGACACCGACCGCATCCGCCGCGCGCTCTCGGCGGCGACGACTGCGACCAGTGCCCCAACTGTCGGGCATCTGCGCGTTGTACGAGGGGGTGGGGCGGACTAAGCCACCATTTCGCCGGTCGGCGTGATGATCGTGATGGTGTCGCCGGATGCGCTCGACCGGGATGCAGAGTGCCAGGTGATCGCGGCTGTTCGCTTCTTGAAGGTGATGCGGACGGCGTTGTTGTCCAGCACGCCGATCCGAAGGCGTGTTCCGTCTGGCGTCGTGACATCAAACGCCTCAACCTGCTTGGCCGTGGTCACCCCTCTTGTCGATGGTGCCGAGGAGCGTGCCAGTTCAGCGTCTGAAGCGCCTGCTATATCCCGATTCGATCACCTGTTTCAATCTCCCACGCCGGGCGTGTCGTGGATCGTTCTGGATCTGTTGTAGGGCAGGATGCTCCTCGGGTCGGGATTCCCCGGCCTGGCGGCGCATTGCCACTTTGCGCCGTGTCCGTCGATGATCAGGAGGGAGGAACTCAAATGGTCACCGCTCCCTTCCACTCGATCAAGCAGTCCGTTCACCACAACAACACGTCGTGCAACACGGGCAACAACATCGAGTCGGAGAACAAGCGCTCGGGCACCGGCGGCAAGCCGTTGTGTCAGGAGTGCAGCAAGCTCTGACGCAGGGGATGCGCGTCTGAGCAAGAAGGAACCCCGGTCGCACTGAAGTGCCTGTAACACCTCAGGTCGGTTCCGGGGTTCCGTTTCCAATCCAATCACGATCTCGTGTCACCGGAAAGGTGCTACGGGCAACGACTCTCAGTGCGCAGGAAGTTGCGCTGAGGGTCGTTTGGTTGGGCGTCGCTAGACGGCCATGACATGGGTTGAGGGGTCGGGGCGGGCCGGAGGGACCCGGCCGACGCTTCTGGCCGGGAGAGCCATACGTAAACAGAGCCGCGCACGGTTCCATGGGCGTCATCGGCCGGAAGCCCTCTCGCCGTGTCGGCGGCAAGGCGAGCCTTGGTTGCGGAACTTCCCGCAACACCCTCGACCGTGTCCAACGTCACGCCGCTACGTGGCCGGCAGTCGGCTGGGTGACCGCCCTAGAGCATGCCCGACCCTCTGCTAGTCATCCAAGAGCCTTCGTGACGACGATCGTGATCACGGTGCCAAGGAGTGCGCCAATTATGGTGGAGATGATCGCCAGCGTGATCGAGTCTTTGTTGCGGCGCCAGAACGTCGGTGCGTCAAAGCGGCGAGAGCAGACAATCAGAGTGTGGCGTTGTAGTTGGATCCAGAACGACGCACCACCCAGCAGCAAGATTGGTAGCACAGATGCGATGAGGAGCAGCTTCTTCTGGGCGGACCAGTGCACGTCGGCAGGCGAACTCGCGAGGAGCACGAGGACAAAGATGCTCCAACCCAAGGACAGCACGGAGAAAGTGATGGTGTTGAAGATGATGGTCGATGGCCAGCGTCGGCATGGCCGCAGGATGTCTGCCACCTTGTTGACCAGACCAACAGTCGTCGGATCGTCCTCCGCACCGTAAATGAACCCTCTATTTGGTAGCAGGTCAACCGAGACGTAGATCGGGCGCGCTCGGACGATCTCGATCTCATGGAGGGTCGTGTTCTTGAACTGTCGCAGTTCATCCGCTCCGCCCGCGGTGCTGTAACCCGGAACGGAAATTTTGACATCGGCGCTGTCGGCCCCCAACAGATCGACAATCTCTTGGACGTCGTCGATGTAGAGCCGACTCCGCCATATGCGGCGACGAACATGCTGCGGGACGCGTTCCACGACGGCAATAGTGCCACGAGAAGTACCCCACTCGTAGCTAGCGGGAGAGTGTCGTAGTCAAGCTGCCGATTTGATTGCCGAAGCCGGGGGCCTCGGAGGTTAATGCAGCGACCCGCGCGAAGGCGACGAACCTGCCGACCCGGCTCCGGAAGGTCGTGAGCGGCCTCCTTCGCCGCGCCGGCGCGGGTTCCACCGGGAACCCACATCCGCTCTGGCGAGGCTTGGCGGAGAGCCTGGAGCACACTTTCCGGGTGTTCGGGGTTCGGGGGGCCTATCCCGGCCTGTCAACCCAGGAGAGCCAAACGTAGTCACCCGGCCGGACCCGCCTACCCTGGGACGCAGACAGCCCGGTCACTTGCCCCTGACCGGGGTGTTCGTTCAGTGCAGTGATTCAGTTGTGGCTAGCCCATCAAGACGTCAGCCCATCGGTGTAGGCGATGACCGCGTCAGCGTACTCGTCCTCATTGAGCGTGGCGCAAGCGGCAGGACGGCCTTCCGTTGTGCTGGTGCTGGCCTTCAGTGCAGCGACGCACTCCGCGATGACGGCCGGATCGGTGGGTGGTGCAACGGTCTTGACCGGTGTAGCGGTCGGGTACTCGGTGGGCTTGGCGTCTCCCAACGACAGCAGCACCGGCTCGTTCAGATCGCCTCGGGTGTACCTCACTTCGCCACGGTGGGATACCTCAATGGAGTAGAACTCTTCGCCTCCAGGTACTCCGGTGACTGTGAACGGGAGCGTGCATCGATAGGGCCACGGCGCACCCTCGTCATTCGGGTTGGCGAGTAGCTCCGAGACCCTGGCCGCGCCCACGGTGCCCAGCGCCAACACCTTGCCTGTTCCGTTCCTCGTCGTGACCTGTGCACCGGTCGTGATGTCCTCGTAGCCAGCTTCTGGAGTGCACGGGTTGCCGATCTGTGTGACCGTGCTGGTGTCGGTGGAGATGGCCGCGCTCAGCGTGATCGTTCCGCTGATCGTGAACGCCGGACTTGATGCCGGAGCTTTGGCCGGGTCGTTACCGCAGCCGGATAGCAGCCAGACGGCAGTGACCGCAGCGACGGTTGCAATTGCTCGCATAGTTCCCCCTTTGCTCGGTCATCGTTGTTTGGTGGCTGGGTGTTACGTCTGCTCACGTTTGATACCGGACAGTCGACATGTGCTCGACGGACAGATCTTCGGGCTAAGAAGCTGCGCGAGCCGTTCGCGGAAACGGAGCCGCGTGGAACGTGACCGCCGATGCGGCAGCTGTCCGTCTGCGTATGCGATCCGCGAGGTTGCGACGGTTCCTGCGCTCTATCGAAAGGGAGTAGTCTTCCCTTCACTCAACCGGTTACCTGAGGACGTTCAGCGCTAGGACGTCGAACAGGCATAGGTGTACAAGGTGAGCGATCCATTCAGTGATCCCGACGAGGCAATGAGCGATGCTGACGACGCCCTCGCCCGTCTGACTACCCGCACCTACATCACGAAGAAGTCACCGCCGCCGCGCGAGGTACAAGTGCGCAAGCAATTTCCGACAGTGACGAGTGACGGTCAGTAGTTCGCGCCCAACAGATGCGCGCGGTGGCGCCAGGCGAGTGTCAAGCAAGCGGCGCTAGTCTGGCCGAGAGGCTCGCGCGTCGTCAGGCGTTTCACCGTCTCTTCGTCGAAAGGCAGCCCGCGGATCGATTCGTTGTTGTCGAGGGTGAACACGACCTCGCCCTCGGGATTCGTGGCTACCAGGTCGCGGAACAGGTCGTCGAAGACGGTATCGTCGATGACTGTTGCTGTGGCGATGGAAGAATTGAGGCTTAGTGCGTCGAGAATGACGCCCAGGGCATAAGGGCGCACGGTGCCTGCAGCACGAGCGGCTGTCATGTCTCGGTAGAACGGCCAGATCTCGTAGTCGACGGGTACGCCGCTGCTGCCGTCGTGTTCTGGCTGGCCGAGCATTTCCTCGGCGTACTCGCGGACCATGTTGCGCCAGATGTCCAGGTCACTCGCGATGCTTCGGGGCGAGATGCTGGCGGGTTGGAACTCCCCAGCGGGCAGGAGACTGAAGTGCCTGCCGTTGGTGACCTGCGTTGGGTCTCGTCTGAGCAGGAAGAACGTCCCGGTGCCGTCCGCCGTGTTCCGGCGGATTGTGAGTGTGCTGATGCCTGGGTTGACGATCCGAGCCGACAGGTCGAACGGATCTGACACCAAGCCTCTGAACGGCAGATGTGACCAGTCGAGGTGGCCGGCGAGCTCAGCTGCCGCGGCCTCGTGTCCAAGTGGCTCGGAGACATCGAGCTTGTCGAAGAAAGTCGCGAGACCGAATCTCATCCTGCTTGTGCCTTCGCCCCACTCAACGTCGGTGAGTCGGTAGCTGTGGCGGTTCTCGAACAGTGCCGGTTTCCGCAAGTACCGGATCGCGGCTGTGTAGCGCGTGAAGGCGTGTCCTGGCGCGCGCAAGGGGAGGGCGGAGCGGGCCTCTGCTTCGATCCCGGTGATTCGTGCCGTCGGGGGGTTGTCGTCCCAGTGCAGAACGAGATTCTCAAGCGGCACCGGCCCGCTTGGAAGCCAAGAGGTCGTGCTGATCGCTGGCACGTGATCCACGCGGAGCGCTGGATCGTACAAGTCGGCGGTGCGCGCGGCTAGGCCGATGCCGCTTTCGATCAGGTACTGCCGCACCTCGCGCCAGTGTGTCTGGCTTGCTTCAACGGCCGCGTCGGGCGACGGTCTCTCATCGGCTTGGGTTGGCCGAGCCTCTATCTGTGAGGTGGCGCCGGGCTGTGCGTCAAGCAGCATGCCGAAGCGTCGTTGGACGCTGTCGTCAGCGTCCCTCAGCGCAGCGTCGAGTACCTCTTGCATACCCGGCGAGAGCACCATATTCGGGTTCGCCTCCCAGTTCGCGACCGTGCGGACTCCGGCGCCGAGGCGGCTGGCGAAGGCTTCATTACTCATGCGCAGGGACGCTCGGAGCGCCGACGCTCGTCGGCCTGTCCACAGGTCCACTACGTCCATCGTGTGAGTCCCTTCGCGAGGTCGAGCCAGACAGACTGCACTGTCGCTGCACTGTGGATGCATGGTCGCGGCATGTTGAGCGAGTCACCTTCAGTATTCACTGGTTCATATGGCAACCAGGGGCACCGGAGATTCGCGGACTCACTCGGCTTGCGATTGCTGGGATGAGTCGGTCACCAGTTGCTCAAGGTGCTCGACTCGCTGCCGCAGCGAGTCGAGGTCGGCGCGCAGCCTTGCGAGCTCCGAACCGTTGTTCTCAGCAGTAGCAACGAAGACGCCGACACCTGGCGCGGAGCGGAGGAGGCCTTCCGACTGGAGAGTCTCGATCGCGCGGCGGACGGTCATGAGCGCCACACCAAAGGTCGTAGCGAGCTTGGGCCCGGCGGGCAGCTTCTCGCCCGGCTCGAGTTCGCCGCCGGCTATCGCTTTGCGGATGCCGGAGGCGACCTGGAGATAGGCGGGTCCGGCGACCTGATCGTCCAACTTCATACCTGAACGGTAGTCCGGGCTAGATCAGCTAGTCATGTCTACTCGCGAGCCGGTGTCGACAAAATCAGACTAGACTAGACTAGTCTGGACTAGAGTTGCTTCGAGAGGAGAACGGAAATGCAGGAGTCCAATGAGGGCAAGCGTCAATGGCTGAACGTCGCCGAGATGGCGAAAGAGCTGGGTATCGCCGAGATGACGCTCTACCGCGCGATCGCAGCGGGAGAGTTCCCGGCAGTGCGGATTGGCAGGCGTCTCTTCATTCCCGCGCGAGTCCTAGACCGCATGGCCGAGGCGGCGATCGCGACTGGACGCGTCGTGACAGCGGCTGAGTTCTGCGGTGAAGCCTCATGACCGCAGGCGCGACCGACCAACAAGCGATTACAGACCGGCCCCGCCCAGGCGCCAACCAGAACAGGGCCGGTTCTCCCATCACTCAGGTACGAGTTCGAGAGGTCTACAGCATGACTGAGGCAGTGCAGGGCGGCATGGAGTGGGTGCCGCGGTTGGGGATGTTGGAGGTTCCGCGGCAGCGCGCGGAGCTGATCTGTGGGTTGTTCGGGTTGGCGGCGTGGGTGGCGGATCACCCGGAGCTGCCGATGCCGTGGGTGAGCGCGGTGATGATCCCGTGCGAGACCGGTTTTCAGCGTGACATCCGGGTGGTTGGTGATGTCGCCGAGGCCCTCGGTGTTGCTTCCGCGTTTGCTGCCGACGGCGCCTACGTGGCGCAGCGGCGGTTCGGTCCGGTGCAGGTGAAGTGCATCGTGCGTCCGGTCCCGCATGGTGCCGGCGAGCAGGAGTCGGCGCCCGGGGCGGGGGTGGCGCGATGAGCGAGAACGTGCGGCTGGATCTGGCGTGGCGGATGCACGACTCGGCTGCGGGGGCTATCGACCGGGCTGACACGAAGGCTGGTTTCGCTGCGACGGTCGAGACCGCCTTGGCTGCGGTTGTTCTGTCGCTGGTGTCGCAGTCAGACGGCGCGCCTGTGGCTGTCCGCGTTCTGTTCGGTGTCGCGCTGGCCGCGCTGGCGGTGGCGCTGGGTTGTGCGTTGCTGGTGGTTGTGCCGAGGCTGCAGCGTCCGGGCTACAAGCTCGTGGCGGGGGAGTTCCTGTATTTCGGCGCGGTCCGTCTGCGGTCGATTCGCGAGCTGCGCCGGCACATCGATCCCGAGGTGTACGGCGAGCTGGTCGCCGAGCCGTGGGAGGCGGTCAGCCACCACGCGAAGCGGCTGGCCGATATCGCCTGGGCCAAGCACCGCTGGTTGCGGATGTCGTTCGCGGCTGCGACTGCTGGTGTGCTGGTCGCGGTGGCCGGTGTGCTGATCGGGGGTGCGCGATGATGCGCCGGCCGACGCGGACCGAGGGTGTGATGGTGCCGCGGTTCACGGCGCTGATGGCGGCGCTGACCGCCGCCGGTATCGCGGCGCTCGCGTGGGGTCGGACCCCCGGCCTGACCGAGGTGGGTTACTGGGCCACGGCGAGCGGCGTCGTCGGCCTGGTGACAAGCGGCCTGTTGTTCTGGCGCCTGATGCACGGCGTCCTCATCGCCGCACCGTTGTGGGTCCTGCTCGCGGGCGCGGTCGCGCTGCGCCTGCATGCTCCTGGCGGAGCGGCGGGGTGGACGATCGGCGCCGGCGTACTGCTGCTGGTGACGCTGGGCCTGGTGGCGGTCAACCGCCCGGTCGGTGGCGGTCTCGCGGCAGCTGTGTGGCTGGCCTACGGCGGATTGCTGCTCCATGCGCTGCCGGGGTCAGTGCAGGCGTCGCAGCGCTGGTGGCTGCTGTTGCTGGCGGCAACGGTGGTGCTGTTCGCGACGGCGGGTTTCGCGTTGCGGTCGCGGTCCAGCTCGCGTGGCCTGCTGCGCCGCCTCGGTCGCGCGGGTCGGGTGACTGACGGGCTGGCGTCGGCGTGGGACGTGCACCGCAACGCGTCGGCGCGGATGCTGCGCCGCAAGGCCAGGCAGGTCCGGCCGTCGCTGGCTTCGGTGCCGGCGTGGAAGCGGCGGCTCGTGCCGCTGACGGAGCTGGGCACGACGGTCGCCACGGTCGGCTGGGTCAAGGTCCGCTCCAGCGCGGAGGACCACACGCTGACGGTGGCCGGGCCGCGCGCGGGCAAGACCGGCCTGGTGATGGGGCATCTGCTGGACGCCCCGGGGGCGGCGATCGTGACGTCGACCAAGACCGACGTGCTCGACATCACCCGCGGCCTGCGCGGTAGGCGTGGCCCGGTGTGGGTGTTCGACCCCGACGGCCTCACCTCGGATGGGTCCACGATCACCTTCGACCCGCTGATCGGGTGCAGCGACCCATCAGTGGCGATGGACCGCGCCTCGGACCTGCTCGACGGGGTCGGCGCCAAGTCCGATGACGCCGAGCACTGGCTGAACCTGGCCCGGCAGGCGCTGACCGCGTTGATGCACGCCGCCGCGCTCGGCCGCTACACGATGGCCGACGTGCAGCGCTGGGTCGCTCACCCCGACTCCGGCAAGGACGACGTGCTGTGGGAGCTGCGGGTCGCGAACGCGGTCGGGTTCGAGCAGCAGGCCATGCAGTTCTTCGACAACAACGAACGCACCCGCTCCAGCATCTCCACCACGATCATGCCCGCACTGTCCTGGTTGTCGGTGCCGGCCGCGGCGGCTGCCGCCGCACCCGGTGGGGTTGCGTTCGATGTGGAGCGGCTTCTGACCGAGACCGGCACCGTCTATCTGCTCGGTGCGGAAGACAAGAAGACCGCGCCTCTGGTCACCGCACTCACGGCACACATCGCCCGCTCGGCGCGCGCGATCGCCGTCAAGACGCCGGGGCGCCGGTTGGAGCCACAGCTGACGATGGTGCTGGACGAGGCCGCGCTGATCTGCCTGATCCCGCTCGATCGGTGGACCGGTGACTTCGGGTCCCGTGGGATCACGCTGCACATCGTGGCGCAGTCGCGGGCGCAGCTGCGGGAGCGGTTCGGGGAAGCCGCGACCGGTTCGCTGATGACGAACGTGACCACGAAGATCGTGCTGGCCGGCACCGCCGACGACGACGACCTTCAGTTCTGGTCGACGCTGTGCGGGGAGCGGCTGGAGCAGACCGCGACCAAGGACCGCACCACCGGCGGGGTGTCGATCAGCGACCGCCACGTCCCGGTCCTGACCCCGGGCCAGATCGCGCAGCTGCGCGCTGGGCAGGCGCTGATCATCACCCGCGGCATGCCGCCCGCGATCGGGCGGGTCAAGATGGCCTGGAAGCGACGCGATCTGCGCAGGGAACGGTTCCACAACCGCCCCGGCGTGCAGTGGACCACCCGCCAGTTGGCCGCGCTCGAGAACCGGGTCGGCGCAAGAGCGCTCACCGACGCCGCCTGGCTTCGCGACCAGATACTCGCCGGTGCCGACCGCGCGGGCGCGTGGCGCCAGCGGCTCACGGCGCCCGTCGTCCGCCGCATCGCTGCCCAGGTTGCCGCCGCGGTGACCTGGCTGGAGGCCACCGACCCGGCCCGCGAACTGATCGCCCGTTTCCGCCTGGCTGGCGCGATGCGCAAGGCCCGGATCGCGCTCGCGTCCCGCAAGGTGACGCGCGAGATCGGCGGACATCGGGACGATGCGGACCGGCGGGAGGTGAACCGATGACGGTCGAGTTCTTCCTCGGAACGCATCAGCCGGGCTGGCTACGGATCAGCAGCGTGCCGCTGTTCGTGTCCGATCGGAGGCTGCGCACCTACAAGACGTTGCCGACAGCAACGGCTCGGTGGGCGCTGGACTCCGGGGGCTTCACGGAGCTGTCAACCCATGGGTCGTGGGACCACGGGCCGACTCCGCGCGCGTACGCGGCCAGGGTCCGCCGCTACCGCGACGAGATCGGCCGGCTCGCCTGGGCAGCACCCCAAGACTGGATGTGCGAGCCCTGGATCCTGTCCAAGACAGGGATGAGCCTGCGCGAACACCAGGTCCGCACGGTCGACAACTACCTGCTGCTGCGATCGATCGCGCCGGAACTCCCGTTCGTGCCGGTGCTGCAAGGTTGGCGCCTCGAGGACTACCTCGCCTGCGCCAGCCTCTACACCGACGCCGGCGTCGACCTGGCCGCCGCGCCCGTTGTCGGCCTTGGCTCGGTGTGCCGCCGCCAGGCGACCGGTGAAGCCGTCGCGATCATCGGTGCGCTCCGTGCCGCCGGGATCACCCGCCTGCACGGATTCGGTTTCAAGGTCCTCGGGTTGCGGCGCTGCGGACATGCGCTCACATCGGCGGACTCCATGGCGTGGTCGATCGAGGCACGCCGGACGGCGCCGCTTCCCGGCTGCCGACACAAGAGCTGCGCGAACTGCCACACCTACGCCCAGCTGTGGCGGCACCGCGTCCTCGCCTCGATCCCGCGGCACGAACCGCTGACGCTGTTCGACGCCCCGTACGGCCCGTGGAACGACAGGGGAGTGGCCTGATGCGCTACGACGACGACAAGGACCCCGGCACCGCCGCGCTCGCGGCGGTCGCCGGCCTGGCCCGCTCGGTCGAGGCACTGACCCGGGACGTGGCCGCGATGAAGACCGGTCTTCAGCAGACCGCCTCAAAGACCGCCGTAGCGCGGCTGAATGACACCGTGGCGTCGCTGGGCAACACGGTCGCCTCGTTCGAGGACCTCCTGACACGACTCGCCGCCAAACCCAACAGCCGTGGCAATGCCGCCGGTTCCAGTGACGCCGAGCCGGTGTCGTGGCTGCGGCTGCCCGAGGACGACGAGTCCGCGGTACAGGCGGTGCTGAGCGAGCTGTTGCCGTGGATGGAGTCCACCTATCTGCGCTACGCCACCGGCGCGGAGTCGCTGCCGCCGTGCTGGCTGTGGCACCCCGAGATCGTCGAGGAACTGCTGTGGCTGATGGACGCCTGGACCGGCGCCTACCACGGCCCGGAGCCGTCGAACAAGCTCGTCGGTGACTGGCACGACCGGCAGCGGCCCGGTGTGGCCCGCCGGATCGGCGAGTACGCCCCGAGCTGTGACGTGCTCAAGCACCGCGACCCCGCAGGGCAGCCCGCCGTGGTCGTGCCGCTCGCGGCCGACGCGGACGAGTTCGTGACCTGGTGGACCACCAACCGCGACGCCAACGGCCCGGCGCCGACCGCGGAGCAGATCAAGGCCGGCCGCCCCCGCGGCGGCCTGACCGCCGTACCCGACACCGCTGGAGGCCAGCGATGACCACCCACCTGATCAACCTGCCCGACGTGTTCGACCAGGGCGCGGTGACGTGGCCGGTGATCGCCGCCGGCGCCACCGCCCTGCTGATCCTCGCCGCGACCGTGACGGCGCTGGTCTGGGCGACCCGTCGCGCCATCCGGGCTGTGGGTGCCGCGATCCAGGCCGGGCGGCTGACGACCCGGCGGGTGCTGATCGTGGTCGCGATCCTCGCCGCACTCGGCGTCGCCGGGATCGGCGGCGCACGGTCGTTCAGCGCCGTGTCGGACAAGTTCGACAGCAACCTGGTGCCGTTGGTTGCCGACGGCATGATCGTGGCCTGCACCGCCCTGCGACTCGCGGCCTTGACGCGCGGGTGGCGGATTCCGGGCGCGCTGGTCACGACGTATGTGTTCATCGGCGGCACGGTGTGGCTGAACATCGACACCGCCCACGGCATCGCCGACGCCGTCGCGCACGCGCTCGCGCCGCTGGCCTACGCGGTGCTGGTCGAGATGCTCGCCCACCTGCTGCGCCTGCACATGAAGCTCGCCCAGCCCGCCAAGCCGCGGCTGTCAGCGCTGACCTGGTTCACCTCCCCGGTGATCACCACCCGGGTGTGGCTGCACCTGTCCCGGACCGGCACCGACAACCCCACCGAGGCTCGGGCGCTCGTACAGCAGGTCGTGCGGATGGCCTCCCGGCTGGCGACGCTGTGCCCCAGCCACAAACTGTGGCCCTACGACGCCGCCCGCGGCGCCAGGACCGCGTGCCTGCACACCGTCCGCGACGGACTCCTGTCGGCCCGCCAGTTCGCGGCCCTGCTGCCCGCCGGCGGACGCCTCACCCCAGGCGAACTGCTCGCCCTGGTCGACTCCGCCGCTCTCGGCACGACCGACACCGGCCACCCGGATCAGGCCCCCGCCGGGGCCGCGGCACCGGCCAACGGTGCGGCCGACGGTGCACCGCAGTGGCTGGTCGCGTTCCTGCTCGGTGCACTACGCGCCGACACCACGACCGCACCGGTGCACCACGCGAGCCGCACCGCACCGGCCGCACCGGTGCACAACGACACCCCGACCGGTGCAGCCGCACCGGTGGAGGCACCGCACCGCACCGACGACGCGACCACCGACACCGGCGAGACGCACAAGGCCGCACCGCGCAAGGGATCGGGTCGCTCCGATGCCGAACTGCTCGACGCGGTGGTGCGGCACGCGGCCGAGCACGGCAGTGCGCCGCTTGGGCAGCGCGAGATCCGCCGCGCCACCGAGGAGGCCTTCGGACGGCCTGTCGGCTTCGGCCGCGCCAAGCGCCTCCAGGAACTCGCCGGATGGGCCGAAACCACCACCGACGGCGGCGACACCCCACCGCCGGTCCCGCAGGTCCATGGACAGCTCCAGCTCGTGACCGAGCCCGGCGAAACGACCCCCGAGAACGCCGTGCACGACAACGACGAGACCACGAAGTCCATCGAACTCGAAACGAGCAACAGCCGATGAGCACCCAGCACAAGAACTCAGCGACCAGCAGCCAACACATCAACGAACCCGCAGCGACGATCCAGCAGACGCCAGCAGACAACAGCAAGACCAAAGAACTCAGATCACACCTATGCATCACGATCAAATGGAGCCCTGACTCCGCTTCGCGTCGCCGGGTTCACGCGCCCGCTGCGCCGTGTCGGACGGGGGTCGCGGCATGGCGGTGATCAGCGTTCACAGTGGCCATCGCGCCGACTATCTGACCGGCGCGGTCGCGGCCGGGCGGGAGAACTACTACACCGGCGCGGTCGCGGCCGGCGAGCCGCCCGGCCGCTGGTTCGGCAAGGGCGCCGAGGCGCTCGGACTCTCGGGGGAGGTCGACACCCAGAACATGACCGCGCTGTATGAGCGGTTCATCGACCCGCGCGACGAGGGATTCCGTGACCCGGCACGGTGGGACGAGGCCGAGACACTCGGCCACACCGGCCGGGCGTACAAGAGCGAGGAGCAGGTGTTCGCCGATGCACTGGCCAAGGAGCCCGGTGCGGACGCAGAGCGCCGCGCCGAGCTGCGTGCACTGGCAGGCAAGTCGGTGCGCAAGAACGTCGCGTTTCACGATGCGACGTTCTCGGTGCAGAAGTCGGTGACGGTGCTGCACACGGCGTTCGAGGCCCAGGAGGTGCAGGCCCGCGGTGCGGTGCAGGCTGCGCGCGGTGCACTCGCGCAGGCGCACCGCACCGGTGATGCCGCCGCGGTGCACCGCTACACCCAAGCAGTGCACCGGGCCGAGACCGAGGCCGATTCGTGGGGGCAGTACCGGCAAGCGGTCGAGGATGCGATCTGGGCGGGCAACAACGCCGCGTTGTCGTATCTGCAAGACAAGGCCGGTTACACCCGCGTCGGTCACTGGGGCGGCGCCGCGGGCCGGTGGGACGACGCGCACGAGTGGACGGTCGCGTCGTTCTTCCAGCACGACTCCCGCGACCACGACCCGCAGCTGCACATCCACAACGCGATCCTGAACCGCGTGCAGGGCAGCGACGGCAAGTGGCGGACCGTCGACGGCGAGGCGCTGCACCGGTTCCAGCCCGCGGCCGGCGCGGTCGGCGAGCGGGTGATGGAGCACCACCTCTCGAAGGCGCTCGGGGTCCGGTTCGAGATGCGCCCGGACGGCAAATCGCGGGAGGTCGTTGGGATCGACCAGCCCGTGATGGACCTGTTCTCCTCGCGTCGCAAGGCGATCACGAAGAAGACCGCCGTGCTGGTGCGCGAGTTCGAGGCCCAGTTCGGGCGCGAGCCGAACAACCTCGAACTGACGCGGCTGTCGCAGACGGCCACGCTGGCGACCCGCAAGGCCAAGTCGCACGACGGCGAGACCGTGGCGGAACGGTTGCAGCGATGGGACCAGCAGTTGCGCGCCGAGGTCCGCGGGGGACTCGGCGAGGTCGCGCAGAACGTGCTCGCGACCACGGGCAAGCCGCCGGTGCCGCACACGTTCAACGAGACCAAGGTGCTGGACACGGCGTTGGCCGAGGTTCAGCGCAAGCAGGCCGAATGGGAGGCCCCAGACCTGACCCGCGAGATCAGCAACGCGCTGCCCGACGACCTTGGCGACCGGAGCCCTGCGGACATCGTGGAACTGCTCGACAAGCTCACCGAGCAGGGTCTGCGTAAGGCGGTCGTGCTGGCCGCCGAACGCCCAGGCGAGACGATGCTGCCCGCGGAGTTGCGGCTGGCCGACGGAACGTCGGCCTACCGGGCACCCGGCGGGACCCGCTACGCGACCGGCGACCACCTGAACGCCGAGCGGCAGCTGGCCCGCGCCGGCTACGCCCGCGGCGCCGCCCTCGTCCAGCCGCACCTGGCGAAGGAGTTCTGTCGCCAGCTCGCCGACGCGGGCCTGGAGCTCGGCGCGGATCAGGAGGCGGCGGTCCGGGGCATCCTCGCCTCCGGCGCGAAGGTCGAGACGCTGATCGGCCCGGCCGGAACGGGTAAGTCCCGCGTGGTCGGTGCGCTGGCGAAGGCGTGGGAGGACCCCGCGCTGTGGTTCGGGCAGCAGCACCGCATGATCGGACTCGCCGCGTCTCAGGTCGCGACCGAGGTCCTGGCCGCGGACGGGGCTACGGCTCGCAACATCACCCGCTGGCTGATGACCCAGCAGCGCATCGCCGACGGCACCGCCAGCCGCGAGGAGCGGGCGTGGCGGCTGCGCGACGGCGACCTGGTCGTCGTCGACGAGTCCGCGATGGCCGCCACCAGCGACCTCGCGGCCATCCACCGCCTGTGCGACGACGCCGGAGCCAAATTGCTGCTGGTTGGTGACCACCGCCAGCTCGCCGCGGTCGGCGCCGCCGGCGGCATGGAACTGGTGGCGTCCGGCGCCGTGACCCACCAGCTCACCGAGACCCGCAGATTCCGCGCCGAGTGGGAAGGCCCGGCGTCGCTGCGGCTTCGCGCCGGCGACCAGAGCGCGTTGGGGGAGTACCACAAGCAGGGCCGGATCCTGGACGGCGGAACTGTCGAGCGGGCGCAGCGCATCGCGGCCGACGCGTGGCTGGCCGACCACCTGAACGGGCTGCATTCGCTGCTGATCGTGGACACCAATGACCAAGCCGGCCAGGTCAGTGCGCAACTGCGCGCCAAACTTGTGGAGTACGGCAGGGTCGACGACACCGACACCGTCCTGCTGGCCCAGGGCACGCACGCCGGCGCAGGTGACCTGGTGCAGGCCCGACGCAACGACTGGGGACTCGCCAAGTACAAGGGCAACCGGCGCGCGGTGTTCAACCGCGACGAGTTCGAGGTGGTCGAGACCCGGCCCGACGGTGGCCTGCTGGTCGCGCCGCTGGAACGCGGCACCCGCCGACCCGTTGCGGAGGAGACGGTCGAACTGCCCGCGGCCTACGTGCGCGAGCACGTCGCGCTCGGCTACGCCGCGACCGTTCACTCGTCCCAAGGGCTCACCGTCGACACGGTGCACTCGGTCACCACCCAGAACACCTCGCTGTACGCGCTGTACGTGGCGATGACCCGGGGCCGGGTCGCGAACACGACCCACGTCGTCACCCAAGCTGTCGCCTCGACCGCCGAGGTCGGCGAAACCAAGCAGGCCGCCAAGCGGTCACCGCTGGCCGTGCTCGGCGCCGCGTTCGACCTGGACCGGCCGCAGATCTCCGCACTCCAAGCCCAGGCAGAGGCCGCAGCCGAAGCAGGCCACCTGCGCACACCGGCCGAGCTGCTCACCGACGGCATCGCCGTCGCCACCGCGGGGCGCTGTGCACAGTGGCTCGACGAGCTGACCGAACAAGGCCTGCTCACCGACACCCAGCGCGCCAAACTCGCTGCCGAGGACGGCGCCGGAACCCTCGCGACGCTGCTGCGCCGCGCCGAGCTGGCAGGTCACGACCCGCGCCAGGTACTGACCGATGCGGTCAGTGCCCGGACCTTGACCGACGCACGCCGCCTGTCGCACGTGCTGCACGACCGCATCACCAAGACCACCCGGCTCGACCCGGCCGGCGACACCCACGCCGCGTGGGTGCCCCAACTCGAGGACCAGGCGTGGACCAACTACCTCCACGAACTGGCCGCCGAGGCCGACCAGCGAGCCACCGCTGCCGCTGAGCAGCTCGCGCTCGACCCGCCCCGGTGGGCGACCGAGGCGTTCGGGTCCCCGCCGGGCGAGGCCGGTGGGCGCGCTGACTGGGTTGCGCGTGCTGCGGTCGTGGTGGCTCACCGCGAACTCGCCGACGTGACCGCCGACGACACAGCGCTCGGACCGGCCCCGAAGCCGGGCCAGGTCGAGGCCTACGCCGCCTGGCGCGCCGCGTGGCGGGCACTCGGGCGCTCCGACACCGACCGCGCCGAGGTCGAGATGTCGAACGGACAGCTGCGGGTCCGGGTCCGCGCCTACGAACGCGAGCGGGCGTGGGCGCCACCGTCGGTCGCCGAAGAACTCGCCGGGACCAGGCAGCAGGCCGACAACCTGCGCCGCACCGCGACGCTGCGCACAGCCGAGGCCGACGCCACCAGCGACCACGACACCGCGACAAGACTGCGTGCTGAAGCCTCCGAGGCCACCGCGCTCGCCCAGGCCCTCGACATCCGCGCGGGCGAGCTCGCGATCACCGACCAGGCCCGCGCCGAGTGGTACGCCCACACCGCTGCGACCCGCGAGGCGGCCCGCCGCGCCGCCGAGGAACTCAAGGAACGCGGGATCGACAACACCGACGACGGCCACACCGCCGACGAGTGGCTGGCCGCCCACCGCAACCAGGAGCGGCTCGAGGACGACCACCGCCAGGTCACCGCAGAACACGAACTCGCCGACATCGCGCAACAACGCGAAACCGACCTCACCGCCGACCGCACCCACGGCACTGGACCGGTCGCCGAGCAGGACGAATCCGTCAAAGAGCAGCCAGCCAGGCAGGCCGGCGGGAGCGAGGCCGCGAGCAGCGAGACGGCCGCTGAGACCCTCGTTGCCGACGACAACAACACCAGGTCGCGGACCGACGTCGAAGTTGCTGCCGTCGATCGTGACGTGCTGGAGAGCCACGCGCCCGCCGACGTTCGCCAGGTCGCCGCGACCGAGGAACGGATCACCGAAGCCGACACCCCGCGGGTGCCGAGCGCAGACGAAACCGCCGAAGCCGTCCGCCGTGCCCAGCGGGCACTGATCGAGATCCAGCACCGCCGAGCCGACGAAGAACACCAGGCCAACGCCGAAGCCGAGGCCCGGGCCGACGAACTCGCCCGCTGGCACACCGACGACGCCACCGCCGAGGAGGTGAAGACCGCCGCGGCGGACAAGGCGCCATCGGCGCAAGCCGCCGAGGAGTCCGGGCCGGTGATGGAAGTCGGTCGCTACGACGACTGACCGCGTGTAGTTCAGGCTCTGCCGCCCCCTGGCGGGCGGGAGAGCACCTCGGCCTCCGGCCGGGCACGGAAAGCCCTTCTGTGGCTGGGGTTGGTGGGCGGCTAGCGGACCAGGTCCCCTCCACCCAAGTTGGTTCCGGCAGTTCTCACCTGGAGGACAAACCGCGTCCACCAGCTGACAACGACCGAAACCAACTTGGGCGGAGCCTCTGACCCGGCCCGCTGTGCGGCAGTAGCCGGCAGGCCCCAAAAGAACGGGGCTGCCGCCAACACAAGCCCACCAGCGACAAGGGAGCCACACCAGATGCCAGACACCACCACCGGTGAGCACCGCGACACCACACCGATCGAGCAGCCCTACCGCGACGGCATGTTCATCAGCACCTGCGGCTGCGGCGCCGACTTCCCCGGCCGCGACGGAGACGAAGCCGACTACCTCCTGGTCGAGCACATCCACAGCGCCACCGATCTCGCCACCAGCCCCGCGAACTGACCACCGAGCTCGGGGAGGGCCGTGGTGAAGGACCACGCACCCACGGCGCCTCCCCGCACCAACCACGAGAAGGGTTGAGACACCGATGACGACGATGACTGACCTGTTCTGCGGCGCCGGGGGATCCAGCACCGGGGCCGTGCAGGTGCCGGGAGTTACGGTGAAGCTGGCCGCGAACCACTGGGACCTGGCCGTCGAGACGCACAACAGCAACCACCCGACCACCGACCACGACTGCGCGGACCTGTCCCAGGTCGAGCCGCGCCGCTACCCGCGCACCGACATTCTGTGGGCGTCGCCGGAATGCACCAACCACTCCCAGGCCAAAGGCAAGAAGCGCAACTCGGCCGCGATGCCCGACCTGTTCGGGGACACGCTGCCGGACGAGGCAGCCGAGCGGTCGCGGGCCACGATGTGGGATGTCGTGCGGTTCGCCGAGCACCACCGCTACGACGCGATCGTCGTGGAAAACGTGGTGGACGCGGCGCTGTGGGTGCTGTGGCCGGCGTGGCGCTCGGGCCTGGACGCCCTCGGCTACTGCGTGCACGTGGTCTACCTCAACAGCATGCATGCGCAGGCCGGTGGCCTTCCGGCGCCACAGTCACGCGACCGGCTCTACGTCGTGGCACACCTGCGCAAGACGAGCTGCCCGGACCTGAACCGGTGGACCCGGCCGAAGGCCTGGTGCGTGGGCTGCGGCCAGCTGGTGCGGGCGATGCAGGCGTGGAAAAAGCCGGAGCGGACCTGGGGCCGCTACCGCGCGCAGTATGTGTGGCGCTGCCCGAACGTGGCCTGCCGTAACCAGGTCGTGGAGCCGGGATGGCTCCCGGCGGCGGCCGCGATCGACTGGAGCCTGACCGGCGTACGGATCGGGGACCGGTCCCGGCCGCTGGCCGACAAGACCATGGCCCGCATCCGCGCCGGACTCGAGCGGTACGTGAGGCCGGAGTTGCTGGTGCCGGTCGAGGGCCGCGACGGCAAGAGCGCCGCTCCGCTGTCGGAG
>NZ_JBICST010000014.1:0-24474 GCF_043197265.1 Kribbella sp. NPDC049227
GGGAACCAGTTGTTCGCCAAGGACACCAGGTCCATCGGGCACGAAGCATCGACGAACATGAACTGGAGATTGCCTCTCCCATTGCCCCACCGCGAGGAGTTGCCGATGTTGACGGTGTTCGGTGTACCGAAGTTGCCGCAGACAACAAGGAAGTCCGGGCTCGTAGCGGCCGGCGGATTCTGGCAGCTCCCGTGCCCGGCGAAGAGGTAAACCTCGGGAAGTTCACTCCCCCCGCCTGGATCGAGGTCTCCGCCGTCGTCGCGGAAGTCGGATCCCCACACGTCGCCGTTCTCCCAGGTGGACACCGCTGAGTGACCAGCGAACCCGTACCACGCTTGGAACGCTCGCACCTCGGTAATCGTTTCAGGCAGGTCCGGACCACCACACCCATTCGGAATGTAGTCCCGGACACCCCCGGTCGAGTAGCGCATCATGCCTCCCCCACAGATGCTCCTCTTCACCCAGCATCACGCCCATAGCAGATTGGCGCAAGAGACCACCCCATCCGATGAACTTCGTCGTGGACCCAGACCTCCTGACGATGTGCGTTTGCAACTGGCAAGAAGGACAGGCACCGAAAGTGCAAACCCGGCGACGCTCTCGCAGCCGGACGGCTCGCCGACGAGAACACCCATCGCCGACCGACCCGGTCTAGCACCTGATCGGCTTCGACATCGCAATCCCCACCTGCTGTACGTGATGAGCCGCATCACCGGCTGGACTGCTGAAGGCGTCCCTGGTTGGTGCTCGGAGGGATCACCATCGAAGACGCATTCTGGTCACCGCACCAACCCGCCGGCATCGCTTGCCCAGACCAACACCTTGCAGCGCGGATCTATCGGACTGGCACGTCCGGAATAGCCTGGCTACCTGAAGCCGGAGGACCTGGCTTGGCGATCCCCCACCGCCGCCGGTCCTTCGGCGGGATGTCATCGGCAAGTCCGGCTGTGCTGCCACGATCGCGTTGCCGATTCCGCGGAATGCTCCCGGGACGCCGCTTCCGTACGAGGGGGTGCCGACGGTCCTGCGGCAGATGCTCTTGTTGCAGTGATCGACAAACAGCCGACTGCCTGCGCTTCAGGCGGTGGGCTGTTGCATATTTGGGGATGGCCGGCGGCAACTAACTCTGGCCTTCTCGGAACATCCGCAGCCACACCGGCACGCCAAAGCCGGCATCGCCGCGCCGAAGAACTAATCCACGTGAGCTGAGCGCCGTCAAGATCTCCCACGCCGAGACGCCGTGCCGTGGCAAACAAACGGTAACCATCGCGGCCACGCACCCGATGTAGTCAGTGCTCGGGGATGTCTGGGGGGACATATGAGACTCATACGGCTGGGCCTTTGCCTGCTCATTTTCGCGGTCGCCGGATGCAATCAGCAGCCGCGCGCCACAACCGATCAACCACCGACCACGCCGACGACGCCGACAACGGCACCGTCTGTTGAGAAACAACCACAACTGGCCGACAACGCTCGATCGTTCGACGCATCCGGCGGTCGGGTCGAGTGGCCAGGCGTCACCGTCGCAGTACCCGCCGGCGCGGTCGCCGCGGGCCACACCATAAAGATCCGCAGCGGCAGCGAAGTCGGGACGATGACCGGACTGTACGGCGAGGAGGTCGCCGGTCACCCTGTCGCGGTGGATCATGACCAGCCCCTGCGTTCGACGCTGACCTTGTCGTGGAGCGTGCCGAACCTGGCGGCCGCACAGAGAGCCAGCGTGGTTCTGGCGCGCTGGAACGAGGACGCCCGGGCGTGGGCGTTCACCCCCGAACGACCCGTTTGGCACGGCACAGTCCTGACCGCCGCCGTACGCGACTTCTCGGTCCTGAACTGGTTCGCCGACATCGGTCAGACCACCGGACAGATCACCGGCACCAGGGTCGACGAACCGAAATGCAACTCCAGCAAGCTGCCGTCGTGGGTCACGGGCACCGTCGACCCGGACCAGGGCATGTCCGCGTCCGCGATCAGGGTGTGCTTCGAGCCCGACAAGGACAGCCGGGTCACGGTGCGGGTGGCGAACAACAGGACCTTCAGCCAGCAGATGTCCATGGTCCACGGGGGACAGCAGTGGGCGTGGACATGGCAGGGCGAGGACGAGTATGACCCGAAGTGGATCGTCTACAACCTCGCGCACCTGGCGCTCGACACCTCGACCCGTCATCTGATCCCACCACTGAAGGCGCACGCCGTCGGGATCGCCCGCCCGAAGGCGCCCGGCAGCTATCACATCGAAGCACGGACGTCGGTCGATCCCTTCTCCGTCCTCGCAGATGTGGTCGCCTTCGGCGCCGACGAGTCCGGAGTAGCGGTCAAGAGTCCAGCGGTGACAGCCGCCATCCAGGCGCTCTACGAGTGCGGCGGCAAAGAACTTCTGGGCAAACCGAACCTCCGCGACGTCAACGAGCTCGGCGGTGCGGTCGTCGGCGCGATCGGAGGATGCGCCACCGAGTTGATGGATCCCGACAGCGAGTTCGGTATCCGCTTCGAGAACCTCTCCCGGACGCTGATCGCCAAGGGCGGCCTGTCGCAGACCGCCGCCATCCAGTCGAACCGGATCGCCCGCGAGCTCACCAGCGCCTTTCGGGTCATCACACTCGGCAAGATCCTCTTCTACCTGTCCGACCAGTTGGCCAACGCCATCGTGGGCCCGCTCTCCTGGTCGATCAGGGGGCGCGGTACACCGCAAGTCCTGGGTCGGTGGACTCCGACCTGCAGCTCGTTCGATACCGACTCGAATCGGCTCTACCAGAACCTCGCGCTCCAGGACCGGTTCGCGGACACCAGCAAGGAGCTGTGGCAGTTCAAGGACTTCGCCGACGCCGCGGGCACCGCCGTGGAACCGCTGGAGTACTGCAGCCAGGCGCACCGAGCCGCGTTGGCCGGCCGCCTGCCCTCCGATTGGGGCGACCCGAAGGCAGCGGGCATTGTCGCCGCAGCCATCATGAAAAGCCTCAGCGGCGTCACCGTCAAGTCCTTGCTCCGCGCCCAGGCTCCGGCGATGTGCGAACACCCGTCGGGCCGGCTGGTGAACGGAGGGTTGCCTGTCGCAGATCCGATGATGCAGGGCTTCGTCAGTATCCGCCTCAAGGGCGCCCCGTACATCTCACCATTGCCGCTGGCAACGACCGATCTGAACGCCGACGGCGTCCAGGACACCGTGGTCGCGTTCGATTGTTCGGCCGGAGGCGTTACCTGGCCGGAGACGATCGCCGTCTACGGCCCGGGCCCGACGCTCATCGCGTCCGTCGACCTCGGCCAGTACGTCGAGGCCGAGCACAGCGACGTACAGTCCTTCAAGGTCCAGGGAAACCGCATTGCCATCAAGTGGATGTCGTACCACGGCGCCGACTTCGACCGGCAGGACTGGAACGGATACCTGAAACTGAGCAACGGAAAACTGACCGTGACGGACAGCAAGCACAGCTGACCTATGGGACCTGTTTCGGTGCCCGAGAAGACCCTCGAGCATTGGTCTAGCCAGTACCTGAACTCCCGCTACAGCACGAACGTGGCGCTATGGCTGGGTTGCCGCGGGTCAACTGCTGGACGATCGCCGAGCATGGTGGCGAGACCAGCCCGGACGGTATGCACAACCTGTTGTCTCGGGCGGTTTGGGACGCCGGCGCGGTGCGTGATGACATCCGTGACTATGTTGCGGATCACCTCGGTGATCCGGCTGCGGTGCTGGTGGGGTTCCTGGCGACACCCAGTTCGCCACGAAGCCCGCGCTGGAGGCCGAGATGATCACGGGCGCGCTGGATACCGGTGTTTCCGGTGGCCTGGGTGGCCGGCGACGAGGTCTACGGAGCAGATTCCAAGCTGCGGATCGCGTTGCAGCAACGAGCGATCGGGCACGTGCTGGCGGCGGCTTGCGACCGTCAGATCACTACCGGAGCCGGCAAACACCCGGCCAAGATGCTGGCTCGACGTCTGCCCGCGCGGGCGTGGTCCAGCGGCGGACCTCGTGGCACCGCTGGACCATCCTCGCCATGCTTACCCACGCGTTCCTCGCCGTGATGACTGCCACCGCGCGAGCCGAAACTCCTTCAGAACAAGGGCTCATCGCACTCACCGCCAGCGAAATCCGCCATCTGTTCACCCGACTCGTCAACCACACCCGCACCGCATCCGGCACCTGCTGCACTGGTCACGATGGCGACGCCGTCACCAAGCCCGCGCACGCGACTGCCACCACCGCCGTCAGGCCTGACTTCGGTCACCCCCTCCGGATTCGGCGTGGCGCACGGTGCTGACCTGCGACGATGCGTGTCCGAGCAGGCGATCTGAGGCACTAACGGTGCCGATGTTTGCCGTGTCCGGCTGATGCGCCCTACCTCACGTCTACCACCCGCAGCCAGCGGAACGCCGAGCCGACGGACTGATACGGCGAGATGAACGCGACCCGCACGTCCACGTCGGATCGCGCGAACCAGTTCGTGTAGTAGTACCCGGTGCCGGTCGTCGTCGCGGTAGCGACCGTACTGTACGGAACCGAGGTCTGGCCGTGCGGCCGGGTCTGCACGACGACCCGCTGACCGGCGAACGGGCCGGTGGCACCGGTCGTGTACATCGCCGTCAGGTGGCCGTACGTCGACATCTTCGTACCCGGCCGGATGACCGTCGCGTTGGTCGGGGCGGCGGACCCGGTGATGGTCGCCGGCCGGGCGGTGACCGTGACCGGGCTGACCTCACGATCGATCGGCAGGTTGTCCGGGCCGGTTCCGGCGAGCTCGACCCGCAGCCGGTAGGTGCCGGCGGTATCTGGCTTCCACCAGCGCGTGAAAGTGCCATCGGCGGCCGGGCTGCCGAAGGACTGCGTCCAGGTCCACGACGCGCCGTCCCACCGTTGCAGGTTGGTGAACACCGTCGTCGGGAAGGCCTTGGCGCTGACGCGCCACCACACCCCGATGTAGCCGCGTGTCGAAGCGATCAGCGGCGAAAGGCTCGCGAGCACCCGCGCGGTCACGGTGCCCGACGCGGCCGGGCCGTAGCCGGCGCTCTGGACCACCGCGACCTTGAACAGGACGGGTGCGGAGATCGGGAGCTGGAACCGGTAGCGCCCGGTCGTGTCCGTCCTGCCCGATCCGAGCAAGTGCAGCTGGCCGCTCTGCGCCCCGCCGCCGTACAGCTGCACCGTGCGGCCGGAGCTGACCGCGAGGCTGCCGGTGGATGTGTAGTTCCGTACCACTCCGGTGACCGTGGTCTTGGTCGGGCTGGTCACCCGCGCCGGCTGCTCGATCGTCGCGGTGGTGCCGCGACGGATCCGGAACGGCACCGACACAGCCATCGACTCGGCCCCGTGCGTCACCTTGGTCACGACCCAGTCCCCGGCGCCGTTCACGAGCGGGATCGGCAGGGTCGCGGTGATCGCGATCGCCGGTGGCATGCCGGTGCCGTCGCGACCGTCGAAGGCGATCTCGCGGCGCAGTGACCCGTCGGTCTTCTGCACGGTGGCCGTCACACCCGAGCAGTAGTCAGGCGGATACCAGTCCCCGGAGTAGGCGATGAACATCGTCGCCTGTCCGTCGCCGGCCAGCAGGTCTGGCACCACGCCCTCGGCGTGAATCTCACCGAGGACCGGCGGGTGCAGGCATTCGTCGACGGCGTGCGCGGGGGTGCCTACGCCCAGAGTGGCCAGCGCCAGGACCAAGACTTGCGCGAGCCTGACAGTGCGCAACCGGGACATCGCAACCCCTCCCAAGGCGGTCCTACCAACCTCGATGCACGCTCCGGCCAGAAAGTTGTCAGCCCTGCCGGTGAAGGGCAGCGTAGTCCGATCTCGACGTCGAGTGCGTCCGCGAGCTCGTCATACGTACCACCGTGACTTTTCGAGGGCAACCTGGCCGACGATCCGCACTTTCGGTTCACTGCGTCGGGCAAGCGACCTCACAGCACTACTGCAACACCGGAGTTAGAGGCCTCAACGAGCTGAACTGGCGCACCGCACTGCCCGGTGCCGCTTCGTCGCCTGACCGCGGCTGCCTGGATCAACCATGCATCGACCTCCAGGAACACGACACTGATCTCTGGCCTCGGCCGCTCAGCCCAGGCACTAAGCCGAATGACCGAAGTCAGGTCAGGCGGTCCAACTCGCCTGATCATGATCTACGGCTGGAGTACTAGGGCGGCGAAGGGATTCAAGTGGTTCCGTGGCGACAGTTCGGCCAGCTACGTTTCCGGCATGCAAGATCCCTGCGCCGTCCCCCATCGCTGCAACTACCGCGATCTAACGTTGTCCTCGACGGCAAGGACACCACTACTCGTGACAACACCGGTCGCTGGGCGACTCTTCCTCCGCCCGGTCCCCCGCGGGCGATCGCACTGAGCGTTCACGCACTCGCCCGACGGCGCACCAGGTGTAGTCATCGGCAGAATTGACTGCCCCGACGACATCGGCGAGCGGGCGCGTGTCAACGCACCTCTTTACGCACCTCAATCAGCGCGAGAGGACAGTCAGCGATGCGTAGCTATGAGCACCAGAAGGTCAGCGAAACCCTTACCGGTAAGAGCTTTCGCTCACCTTCGATAAACTGCGATCAAACCTCAGTTGGAAATCAGCGGGTTCGGGGTTCGAGTCCCTGGCGGCGCACAACAGCCCAGGTCACACATGTGCCCTGGGCTTTGTTGCGTCTGCAGGTCACCTCTTACTCACCTCTTTGGTTCATCAGGCGCCGATGTCGGTCCGCTCTCAGGCTGCGTGCCCGGTCGACCGACTCTTCACCTGATCGTGACTGTGTGTCACATCACAACTCTTCGCACCAGTGCCGGCCTCACGGTTCTAACCGATCCGAGGGCGTTGAGCAGCCAACCATCACGTCGGTTGGAGGCCTGACGTGTCGAGACCACCATTGGCGATCGGGAGCTGGGGAAGCATCTCCACCAAGGTCATCGAGACTGACAAGAACGGCAAACCCGTCAAACAGCAGTCGCAGGCGAAGTTTCGCGACCACGACGGCGTCGTCCGGAACGTGACCGCCGTCGGCCGCAACAAGTCCGCGGCCGAGCAAAACCTCGTGAAGAAGCTCCAGGACCGCGCCAAGACCAACCGGTCCGGTGAGCTCACCGCGATGCATAAGATCAACCATCTCCTCGACCTCTGGGACAGGCGGTTCAAGGCTCAAGTCGACGATGGCAAGTTCTCCCCCACCGCACTTGAGACCTGCCGCCGCGCCGTCAAGAACCACATCCGCCCTGCGCTCGGCGAGATCCGCATCGGCGAAGCCACCACCCCGCGCCTCGACACCGTCCTGTCCAAGATCAAGGCCAGCTCCGGAGCGTCCACCGCCAAAACCTGCCGAGCCATCCTCTCCGGCGCCCTCAAATTCGCCGTCCGCTACGGCGCCATCTCCGTCAATCCCGTCCGAGACGTTGACACCATCGAAGCCCAACCCAAGAACCAGCCCCGATCACTGACCACCGAAGAAGTCGCCCTCCTCCGTCGCAGCCTCGCCGCCGACGAACGCGCCGTCCAAGCCGACCTCCCCGACCTCGTCACCTTCATGCTCGGCGCCGGCGTGCGCATCGGCGAGTCCCTCGCCGTCTTGTGGTCGCAGGTCGACCTCGAAGCCGGCACCGTCGAAATCACCCACACCATCGCCCGCCTCAAGGGCGAGGGGCTCATCCGCAAACGCGCCAAATCAAAAGCCGGCGCACGCCTGCTCCACCTCCCCGCCTGGGCCACCGCCGTACTCCGCACCCGCCACGCCGCCGTCCACCTCGACAACCCCGTCTTCGCCGACACCCTCGGCGGCTACCGCGACCCCTCCAACGCCCGCCGAGCCCTCCGCACCGCACTCTCCCCGGTCGGCAGCACCGCCCGCCGCGACCTAGGCCTCACCCTCCGAGCCCTCCGCCGCCAAACCGGCCTGACCCGCAAACAAGTCGCCGCCCGCCTCGAGTGGCCACAAACCAGAATCAAACTCATCGAAACCGGCCGCATCAAAGTCGACCACGAGCTGGTCGCCGCTCTCATCGCGACCTACAGCCTCCGACTCACCAAAGAGCCCGACCTACTCACCCAAGTCCACACCGCCACCCAACCAGCCGAATCCGACAAACTCGCCTGGATCCGCACCCACGCCCTCCGCAAAACCACCGCCACCGCCCTCGACCAAGCCGGCCACACCGCGCGTCAAATCGCCGACCAGCTAGACCAAGCCAAAGTCTCCATCACCCAAGACATCTACATGGGCCGACAAGCCGCCAACCCCGCCGCCGCCCGCGCCCTCGAAGATGCCTTCGAAGACCCCGACCTGGCCTGAGAACCGGTCAGCGCGGCCCACCCATCCAAGATCTGGGTGATCTTGGCGTCGCTGACGGGCCAGACCGGCGCCATCCGCCGATCTGGCCCGTGACCTGCACTTTCATGCTCAAGGGCTGCCGTCGATGATCGACGTTTCCAGCGTCCCACGGAGCAGCAACGGAGCAGATGGCCCCAATCGCCGATGGGCACCACGCCGACCCACACCTGGCCCGGATCCTCGACCAACGGACCCCTCAAGGGCTGCCCCCGGAATCGACAAGCTCTTCGAGCGCTACGACGACGAGTGCCTGACTCCGGAACAAGTGGCGACGCTCTCGGACTCGAGGCCAGCTCGATCCGCCGGCAGGTGCGCGCCAGGGGAGCTGCCCGGCTACCGGCTCGGCACCGGCGCCCACGCCGAGTGGCGCCTGGTGAAGTCCGAAGTGATCGCCGTACTGAGAACCCGCTGGAACCAAGACCAACACCACGATCTCCAAGCCACCGTCGCGGCCGCCGACAGCAAGGAGTAGACGACGGCGCGAAGGACGGATCCGCCGCCGGCTGATCGGCCTGGCGGCGGTGATGCTGGTCGCTGCCGCCACAGGCTGCGCTCCTCCCAGCGTCACCCAGCCCAGTGGTGTGCTCGACTCGAGCATCGACGCGGCGCTGAAGATCGGCACCGTCCCCACCGCCTACCAGGAACTCGTGGTTGCCGCGGGCGAGGTGTGCCCAGGCGTGTCCGCGCCGCTGATCGCGGCCCAGATCGAGCAAGAGTCCGGGTGGAACCCGCACGCGACATCCCCGGTGGGCGCCCAAGGCTTGTCGCAGTTCATGCCGGGCACGTGGGCCGAACTCGGCCGCGATGCCAACGGCAACGGCATCAACAGCCCGTTCGACCCGGCCGACGCGATCGACGCACAGGCGCGCTACGACTGCCAGCTCCTCGCCCAGGTCAACGCCTACCTGAAGTCCGGCCGGCTCGCCGGTGACCCGACCGACCTGATGCTCGCGGCATACAACGCCGGCATCGGCCGGCGTCCTCGCCGCCGGCAGAATCTCCAGCCAGCTCCCGATCGAGACCCAGCAATACATCGCCCGGATCCGCAAACTGACGACCAAGTACGCCGACGTCACCCTACCGGTCGGCGGCACCGGCAACGTCGCCGCGATCGAGGCCGCAGCTCGCTGGATGGGTACGCCGTACGTGTGGGTTGGCGGCGACCTCGAACAGCCCACTGGGCTCGGCCGCGACGGCAGCGGTCCCGGCTGGACTGCTCCAGCCTCACCCGCCACGCCATCTGGACGCCTCCGGGCGCACACTACGGATCCCGCGCGTCAGCGGCGCCCAAGCCACCGCCGGCCGATCCGTCGAACTCAAACTTTCCGCGATGACCTCCGGAGACATCATCGCGTTCTCGATCCACGGAGGTGGCATCGACCACGTCGGCATGTACGCCGGCAACGGCAAGAACGTCGAACAAGTCGACCTCACCGACACCTACTGGAGCAAGCTGCCGCGGACCGTCAGGAGGTTCCTTTGAGCACCCGAGTCCTCGCCGCGGCCCGGGCCGTCGTACTACTCGCCGTTGGGTGCGGCGGCGAAGGCCAGCACTCCGAGCCCCCACCGACCGCATCGCAGTCGGTGGGCACACCGGGTGCGGCGGCAACGCCGGTCACACCCCAGCCGATCCCTCCCGGCAACCCGACCAAGACACCGGAGGCGGGCTCCCCCGTCTCTCGCAGGTCAACTCTCTCGACGCGTCCGCGGTCGCCGCCGGCGTCGCCTACCGGTATGACACCGCGATCGACCACTGTCCCAGCGACGCGCAACGGGGAACCAAGCCGTGGCTCACTCCCGAGTTCGCGCGCCTGCTCGAGCTCGGCCCGGTCGCCGCGCCCGGCGCGGAGTGGAACATCTGGGTTCAGCACCGGGCCTACACCACAGCACCCGCAGTCGACGCCACCGAAGACGGCGCACCACCCGACACCCACCACCCGCGCGGACCGCACCATCGCAGTCACCGTGAACCCTTTCGCCTCTTCCGGATCATGCTGCGGACGTCGCAATGCCGCATGTGCCCGCTTGCTCCATGAAGAAGCGGTCCGGGCCGCTGCTCGAGTTTGAACGGCCCAGACCTCGGAGTGGTCGAGCCCCCGAGAAAGCCCGAACCACTCTTAACGCCGCGGTACCCCGGTCTGGTCTCGTCGATTCGGCAGACCGGCGGCTTTTGCCGGGAAGCTGGCGGCCTCGAGTTGACTCGATGTGACCAGGGTGATCGCCACTTGTTGCATCTCGCGATGGCACTCATGCGACTCTCCCAGCCGGGATGCTGAGAATCGATCGTTTCCAGGGCTGGCGCGCCCGTTCAAGGCTTGCTGAGCGCACACAATGCCTCCGGTTACCTCGCTGGCGTCGAGGTGGGGGTAGGGGTTCCAGACATAGTGCAGGTCAACGTGGAGCCATCTAGGTGGCAGTGGTTGATCGTGAACTCAGGCGCCGGATCTGGTGTCGTCTCAAGGGACACCCAGGAGGAGGCGATGTCGATTGCCCAGGGGGTAAGGAGAAAGGTGGCGAGGGCGATCAAGCCGAGGACAGTCCACTTGGACAGCCAGCGATAGTGCCGCTTCCACGGCTCGACGCGTTGTGGGATCCGATCGGCAGCTCGCCCGACGTCGATGTTGAGCAGTGGGCTGACCTGTTCGACGTTCTCCTGGCCGTCGACGAGGACGGCGTATGTAAGGCGCTGATCGGCGTGGATCGCGCCGGGTCCAATTCGAAGTTCATTGCCGGCCAGAGTCGCCGGCGGCTTCGATTTCCCGGCAGTACTGTTGGCCTGGCGGAGTAGCTGACCGACCACCTTCGTACCAAACCGCACGACGTATGGGTGACCGTCGTACATGTCCTCGCTGACTGCTGCGGTGCCGATGTTGTGCAGTCTCACCTCGACGAGCCGAGGGTCTGTCAGGAAGCCGCCGTCCTCGTACTGGATCTTGATCTTCCCTTGGACCTCGGACGCACCTTGGGGCAGCAGTGGAGTCACGGTGACGTCGACCGTAAGCTCCGGTTCTTGCGGCGGGGTGGGGATCGCCTTCTTGTTGAAGTACGCGGTGACGATCGCAACGATGAGTGCGGCCACCGCGAGCGCGATCGGGAGCGTGACGCTGAGGTTCATCAGTGGTTGTCTCCCACAAGGTTGCTTAGCGGAGGATCAGACTGTCAGATCGTCAACGGAGCTGTTGAGCGACCGGCGCGGCGTGAGTGTTGAGAACCGATCGATTCTCAACACGCGGCAACGGCTCCGCCCCGAGCGAACCGGCTGCGGCGCCGCTGTCGGACCTGCTCTGGTACCTGGTGAGCGATCCACGCACCGAACGCGACCTCGACGAGTCGCTCGCCACCGCTGCCACCGCCCTCGATGGCGGGCTCGACGCGGGGTCTCGATCTCGGCGCCGGCCCAACCTGGTCCTGGACGCCGCCATCGAGCCGCTCCCGTGGCAGTGGCGTCACCGGCCGTCAGACGACCGGGCGCTCCGGAAACTCGTTTGGGTGGTCTCCTCGTCATGAGTCCGCGCGACGAGGAGACCACCGTGACGGGCTCGAGGAGGGCCCGTCTGTCCGGACCGACACAGTCCGGGCAACCTCGACCGCTTGGTTGCGGCCCAGGCTGTCGTGGGAGTCAGCGCAGTGCCTGCTCGATGAGCGCTGCCTGTTCCTGGGCGTGCTTCTTGCCTGACCCGGTGGCAGGTGCGGCCGAGCGGGGCCGGGACACGACCTCCAGGGGTGTATTGAGCAGAGGGTTGAGCTCGGCGAGCAGGAAGGCCCAGGCGCCCTGGTTGCGGGGTTCATCTTGGACCCAGAAGCATTCGGCGTTCGGGTAGGAGTTCAAGACGGCGCGCAGTTCCTGTTCCGGCAGCGGGTAGAACTGCTCGAGTCGCACGAGTGCGACGGCGCGGTCCTTGCTCCTCTCCAGCTGGTGCAAGAGCTCGTAGTAAAGCTTTCCGGAGACAACGAGGACGCGTTGGACGGCCGACTTGTCGGTGATCCGGGTGTCGTCGATGACGGGTTCGAATCGACCACTGCAGAGGTCGGCGATCGAGCTGGTCGCGCCGCGGGTGCGCAGCATCGACTTCGGCGTGAAGACGACCAACGGAGTCGCCGTACGGGCGCCGGCCTGGCGGCGCAGCAGGTGGAAATGGGACGCGGGCGTGGACGGCTGCGCGACTGTCAGGTTGTTCTCCGCGCACCCCTGTAGGAACCGTTCGATTCGGCCGGACGAGTGATCGGGTCCGCGGCCCTCGTATCCGTGGGGGAGCAGCAGCACGAGTGAGGATCGCTGGTTCCACTTCTGTTCTGCCGAGGACAGGAACTCGTCGACGACGATCTGGGCACCGTTGACGAAGTCCCCGAACTGCGCCTCCCACAGCACCAGCGCGTCGGGCCGTTCGACGGAGTAGCCGTACTCGAATCCCATTGCGGCGTACTCGCTCAGCAGGGAGTCGTAGATCGAGAACCTGGCCTGGCCGTCCGCGACATTGGTCAGCGGTAACCACTCCTGGCCGTTGGCCTGGTCGTGCAGCACCGCGTGGCGCTGGACGAAGGTGCCGCGGCGCGAGTCCTGGCCGACCATGCGTACCGGTGTTCCTTCCAGCAGCAGCGATCCGAAGGCGAGCAGTTCCCCGAATGCCCAGTCGATGCCGCCGTGTCGGCTCATCTCGTACCGCTTGGCCAGGACCTGCTCGAGCTTGGGGTGGATGGTGAACCCGACGGGCGGGTTGACGAAGGCGTCGCCGATGGTGTTGATCGTCTCGGCCGCGACAGCGGGCACCACTGGCGACGTGCTCGCCGGGGCCGCCTCCGCGGTGCAGAGCGCTGCTGCGGCGGCGCCGGTCGTGCCGGGTGCTCCGCGGGTCTCGCTGAACGCGCGTTCGAGCCGGCCGTGAAAGTCGCGGTCAGCCTGCTCGTACTCCGCTCGCGTGATGTCGCCGCGCCCGACGAGCGCTTCGAGGTAGAGGGTGCGGACGCTGCGCTTGGCGTCGATCAGGGTGTACATCTGGGGCTGGGTCATCGACGGGTCGTCGGCCTCGTTGTGGCCGCGACGCCGGTAGCAGACGAGGTCGATGACGACGTCGCGGCCGAACTGCTGGCGGTAGGCGAAGGCGAGCTCGGCGACACGCACGACCGCCTCGGGGTCGTCGCCGTTGACATGGAACACCGGCGACTGGATCGACTTGGTGACATCGGTGGAGTAAGCCGAGCTGCGGGCGTCGGTCGGAAGTGTGGTGAATCCGACCTGGTTGTTGAGGTTGATCCGGATCGTGCCGCCGGTGGAGTAGCCGCGCAGCCGCGACATCTGCACCGTCTCGGAGACAACTCCCTGCCCGGCCATCGCGGCGTCGCCGTGGATGATGATCGGCAACGTGGCGTAGGTTCCGGGTAGGTGGCGGTCCTGCTTGCCGCGGACGATGCCGAGCAGCACTGCGTCGACGGCGTCGAGGTGTGAGGGGTTGGCCGCGAGGTAGACCGCGAGCTCTTCCCCGTCCGCGCCGCGGTAGGTGCCTTCGGTGCCGAGGTGGTACTTCACATCGCCGGAACCGTCAGTGTCGTCAGTGTCCTGGAACTCGCGGAACACCTGAGCGTAGGTCTTGCCGGCGATGTTGGTGAGCACGTTCAGCCGGCCGCGGTGTGCCATCGCGATCGCGGCGCCATCCAGACCCGCGTCGGCCGCGCGCGCAAGGATCGCGTCGAGCAGCGCGATCACCGACTCGCTCCCCTCGAGGCTGAACCGGGTCTGGCCGATGTACTTGGTCTGCAGGAACGTCTCGAACGCCTCGGCCTCGTTGAGCTTGCCTAGGATCCGTAGCTGCTCGTCGTGGCTCCGTTTCGTGTACGGGCGTTCGAGTCGTTCCTGGAACCAGCGCCGCTGCTCGGGGTCCTGGATGTGCATGTACTCGACGCCGATGGTGCGGCAGTAGGCGTCGCGCAGTACACCGAGGATGTCTCGTAGCGGCATAGTGCGCCGTCTTCCGGCGAAGTCCCCGGTGACGAACTCGCGGTCGAGGTCCCAGAAGGTCAGGCCGTGGCTCGACAGATCGAGGTCGGGGTGCGACCGCTGGACGTATTCCAGCGGGTCGATGTCAGCCATCAGGTGACCGCGCACCCGGAAGGCGTTGATGAGCGCCTGGACGCGGGCCGTCTTGTCGATGGTGCTCGCCTCGTCGACGCGGATGTCGCGGGCCCACTGGATCGGCACGTACGGGATCCGCAGTTCGGTGAAGATGTCCTCGTAGAAGCCGTCGCCACCGGTCAGCAGATGGTCGACCTTGCGCAGGAACTCGCCGGATGCCGCGCCCTGGATGACGCGAGGGTCGTAGGTACTGGTCAGCGTGACCGTCGCGCCGATCGCCAGCTCGGCCCGAGCAGGCTGGCTCATGCCCTGGTACTCGGCCGGGAATTCCAGGGCGCCCGCGCCGACGACACAGCCCTGACGGGTCATCAGCCGCGGCATCGCGTGCGCGGTCCCGATTGCGCCGGGGTTCGTGAGCGAGATGGTCGTACCGGCGAAGTCGTCGACGGTCAGACTGCTCGTGCGGGCCTTGGTGACCAGGTCCTCGTAGGCCTGCAAGTACGCCCAGAATCCGAGAGTGTCAGCGCGCTTGATGTTCGGCACGACCATTGTCCGGGTGCCGTCGGACTTTACGAGGTCGACGGCGATTCCGAGATTCACGTGAGCCGGTGTCACTGCGACGGGCCGGTCGTCGATCTCGTCGTAGGAGGTGTTGATTCCTGGCTGGTGCTTGACGGCCTGGACCAATGCCCAGCCGACCAGCTGGGTGTAGCTGATCTTGCCGCCGCGGGTCTTGCGCAGGTGGTTGTTCATGACGATGCAGTTGTCGATCACCAGCTTCGCCGCGACGGTGCGAACGCTCGTCGCGGTCGGCACGCTCAGGCTGCTGTTCATGTTCGTGGCCAGCGCCTTGGCCACACCGCGCAGAGGTACGACAATCTCGCCTGCTTCGTCGTCCTGCGCGCCAGGGAGGGGACTGGATGGGTTGTCGGCCGGCATCGGCGCGGGCTCCGGTGGGACCGAGGTGGTGCGCGCGGCGGGCTGCGGCTGTGCCGGTTCGGGGTCATCCGGTGATTCGCTGCCGACTACCGAATCTGTGACGTTGACCGACACGGCCGATCTCCTGCTTTCGTGGGGCTTGGTGAGTGGAAGGTTGCCGTAGGCATCTACAGGCCGAGGTCGGTGAGCCCCGGGTGATCGGCTGGTCGTGGCCCGGGAGCCGGCCAGCGAAAGAGCCGTTCGGACTCGTCGATGGTCTGATCGTTGATGCTGGCCCGGCGGACGCGCATCAGGCCGGAGTCGTCGAACTCCCAGTTCTCGTTGCCGTGCGAGCGGAACCACTGGCCGGTTGCGTTGCGGCACTCGTACACGAACCGCACTGCGATCCGGTTGTCGGTGAACGCCCACAGTTCCTTGATCAGGCGGTAATCGAGCTCACGTTCCCACTTCTGGGTTAGGAAGCGGACAACCTCGGCGCGACCGCTGACGAACACGTCCCGGTTACGCCACTGGGTGTCGCCGGTGTAGGCCAGTGACACTGCCTCGGGGGCTTGGTTGTTCCAGGCGTTCTCTGCCGCGCGGACTTTCTGGGTCGCGGTCTCCTCGGTGAACGGCGGCAGCGGCGGTCGAGCGTTCATCAGATCTCCTCGCGTGAGTTGGCGGGTCGACCCTGAGCCTTAGCGACCGGCTCAGAGGTCTTGGAGGGCGGCGTCGAGGGTCCGGTTCAGGTAGGCAGGATCGCTGCCGGACTTGGCCAGCACGCTGGTCCCGATCACCGCGGCCAATAGTGCGCCGGCCGAATCGCCGGGAGGCCGGCGGCGGGACGTGATTTCACCGGCCGCCTGCCCGCGTTCGATCGCGGAGCGGAAGGCCGCCTCGATCTGGCCGAACAGCTCCTTGGCGACCTCGGCGACGCCCTCGTCGGCGCTGCCGAGCTCGGCGACGGAGTTGACGATCAGGCAGCCGAACCGGTGATCGCCGATGCCCGCCAACGTCCGCATCGCCTCACGCAACCTGGGAAGGATCGGTCCAGGTCCCTCGAGCCCGTCCGACAGCGCCGCGACGCGCTTGGCGCTGTAGCGGCGCAGTGACAGCTCGAACAGGTGATGCTTGCTCTTGAAGGTGTTGTACAGGCTGCCTTTCCCGATGCCGAGCTCGTCGACCAGGTTCTGCGGCGTGGTCGCCGCGAAACCCTGCCGCCAGAACACCTCTACTGCCTTGTCGATGACCTCATCGGCTCCGAACTTCATCGGCCTGCCCATTGCCATGCCGCCATCCTAACCACTTTTTGAACCCGGGGTCAAAAAAGCTGGGTGGCAAATGGCGCGAGCCGGTGTTGATCATCCGGACCAGGCGGCCGGGCAACTGCAGGTCGCCGTGTTCGCTCACGGTACCGGTGTCGCCGAGCTGCACCAGCCGTCGGGATCCACGCGGTCGGGAGAGGCCAACAGCGACTACTAGACGACGACCGGGAGGTCGCGGCCGTACAGCTGCGACCGTCGCGCTCCGAAGACCCGCACTAAGCGCTTGATCTCCTCGACCTTCATGGGCACTCCGCGTACAGGATCCGCCGCGGCGAGCTGAGCCGGCCCGTCGTCGCGGGCTCGATCTCACCGACGATCCGCCGCAGCATGTTCGCGACGGCGAGGATCGTCGTGACCCGATGGCTCTCGATAGCCGCAGTGACAACGCTTGCCTTGAAGAGCCGGCAAGGACCTGCGCAGGCCGCGCTCGAATACGTCAGCTCGCCGCTCGGCCCGGTCCAGCAGCTCGCCATCCGTCCGCATCACGGCGGAGCCGACGGCCGACACCAGCACAACTTCGGCGGATCTGATCAGCGCGTCGCGGATCTCGCGCCCGCGAGCAGCACCAACCAGCCCAGGCACTTCGGATTGTGCAGGCCGTACGGCGCGGGTCACGCCTGCCGGTCACGGTAGGGTTTCTGTACCCTGAAGTCAAAAACTGCTCAGGAGGCGCTGGTGGTGTTGCGGCAACTGGACGATGACCCGGGCGCTGAGGTGGACGCGCGTGCCGGAGGGGCGGTGTCGCTGATCGGATCCCATGTCGCGATCGCGGGCGGCCTGGTCAAAACCGGCTTGGGCGAAGCGATCGAGGTCGGTGCAGAGATCATTCAGGTGTTCGCGGGGAATCCTCGTAGCTGGGCGCAACGGGTCCCTGACCCTGCGGGCGATGAGGCGTTTCGGGCCGCCTGTGCAGATCGGCAGATCCCGGTCGTCGTCCACGCGCCCCACCTGATCAATCTCTGTTCGCCCTCGGATCTGGTCCTGGCTCAATCTGTGACGGCCCTCGGCGTCGCGCTCCAGCGAGCCGCGGCGATCGGTGCCATAGCCGTGGTGGTCCACGCCGGGTCGCTGGTGTCTACGGGCCGCCGGGCCGCGGTGCTCGCCAGTCTGCATGATCTGGTCGCGCCCGTCGTCGACCGCGCCCCGCCGGGCGTGTGGCTGCTGATCGAGCCCACCGCCGGTGCAGGAGCGGCGATCGCCTCCACTGTCGACAGCAGCATCCAGTACATGGTCGCCCTGGATGACCAGCGGATCGGACTGTGTCTGGATACCTGTCATCTGCATGCCGCCGGCGAGGACATGACCGATCCACTCGCGATCGCCCGGACGGTCGGGAAGCTGTCCGCCACTTTAGGCCCCGACCGGATCGGTCTGATCCACGTCAACGACAGCCGCGATCCGGCTGGTTCCCGCCGTGACCGACATGAATCGATCGGTCTCGGCGCGATTGGCCTCGGCGGCGCCCGGGCGCTGTTGTCGACCCCGGGCCTGCAGGGAGTTCCCCTGCTCGTGGAGACGCCGACCCACGGTCGCGATGTCGCCCTCCTCAAGAGCCTCAGAGGCCTCTGCGGTGCGCCGCGGGAGACCGCCCCACACGGCAACTGACGGTGTCGCCGACCGACTCTAAAGTCCCGCCGATCGGCGTGGAGATCATCGGATCGCTGGTCGAGGATAGATGCCGGAAGGGTTCACACCCCTGCCGCCGCCCCAGCCTGAGCGCTTGCAAGCAGCATCTGCACACCATGACGCGCCTGCAGGGCCGCATCAAGCGAGTGCTGTATTCCGGCGGTCGTAACCGAACCAGCAACCAAGAGATAGATCACGTCCGCGACCTCCGGACTGTAGCCGGCATCGACAACGACCCGAGTTACGAGTGCTCGGAACTCGAGCTCATGATGATCGACCTCGGCAGCAACGGCCGCGTTCGTGGGACCCAGCTCGCTGTATGCGTTCGTCCACGGGCATCCGCGGAACGACGGCTCGTGAAACCACCCGTCGAGGTGATCGAAGATCGCGAGAACCTGGTCCTCGGGAGAGATCGCCGCGACCACCCGGGCCTCGATCGCGGCCGTCATGCGCTCATGCCGACGCCGCAGAAAGGCGACGATCAGCTCGTCCTTGCTCGGGAAGAGCTGATAGATGCGCCGTAATGGCAGCCCAGCGACGTCCCTGAGTTCACTCATGCTCGCAGCTTGGATGCCGCGCGCGTAGAACACCTGCTCCACAGCGTCGAGGAGCTGTCCCCTCATGGTCGTCGCTGTCGAGGTTGTCGACATCATGCCCTTCCGGTTTGACGATGAGAATGATCCTTCTCTAGAGTAGCTGGTCGGGATGAGAATGAGCATTCTCAATCCACCTCACGCTCTCGATTTCACACACATCGCGCCGCGAGCGGGCCATCGAACCGCTGGAAAAGGAAGCACATGACCTCTCGGAGCCAATCGGTCCTGGCAGAACCGGGCCCCAGCACGCGCCAGCTCCGCGCGCTGACGTTCGTCCTGGCCGCTGCGGCCGGCATCTCAATCGCGAACGTCTTCTACTCGCAGCCGCTGCTGAGCCTGATCGCCCAGAGCTTCGGGATCAGCGAGAGCTCGGCCTCCGTCGTGGTGACGGTCACCCAGCTCGGGTATGCGGCCGGGATCATCCTGGTAATTCCCCTTGGGGATCTGTTCGATCCCCGAGCGCTCGCATCGCGCGTGCTGATCATCACGGCCGTCGCGGCGGCATGCGTGGCGTTTGCGACGAACCTAACGATTTTCCTGATCGCCTCGGCGATTCTGGGGTTCACCTCTGTTGTAGCGCAGATCGTCGTCCCATTCGCGGCGCACCTGGCGCCAGCCGGACAGGGCGGGCGATACGTCGGTCAGGTCATGAGTGGGCTGCTTCTCGGGATCATGCTCGCCCGGAGCGTCTCCAGTTTCCTCGCCGACCTCTGGGGTTGGCGCTCCGTGTACCTGCTCTCTGCCGTGCTGATGGTGATCATGGTCATCGTGCTGGCGACCGTGCTGCCCCGGCGCAAGGCCGATCACACCGGTCGCTACGGCAGCCTCATGATCTCGATCTGGCACCTGATCCGCGAAGAGCCGGCATTGCGACGCCGCGCCGCGCTGCAGGCCATCATGTTCGCGACGTTCTCCGTGTTCTGGACTTCGGTCACATACGAGCTGATCAAGGAGTTCGACCTCTCACAGACAGAGATCGCAATCTTCGCGCTGGTGGGCGCGGCGGGCGCCTCTGCGGCGCCAATCGCAGGAAGGATCGGCGACCGTGGTCTCGGCAGGCCAGCGACCGGCGTTGTCTTCGCGCTAGCGGCCGTCGCCATGGCCATGGCCGGCCTCGGTATTCACAATCTCATCGTTCTTGCGCTCGCCGGCATCCTCCTGGATCTCGCGGTTCAGGGAAACCTGGTTCTCAGCCAGCAGGAGATCTACGCGCTGCGGCCCGATGCACGCTCTCGCCTCAACACGGTCTTCATCGCCAGCGTCTTCTTTGGCGGCGCCATCGGGTCAGCCCTATCAGGCGTGGTGTACGCACAGGCCGGTTGGACCGGCATTGCCATCCTCGGTGCAGTGCTCTCGCTCCTAGGCGTTGGCGTCTGGGCCATCTCGCAGTGGTTGAGCCGACGAGCGAAAGCGTCCTCGAATTCCTGAGATCGGCCGCAGGTGTCTCTCGGCATGAGGCACCCGTGACGCCGTCGGCACGTGAGGTGTCGACTGAACCGTCAAATCCTATTGTGGAGGTTAGAAATACATGGTCACCATCTTTCACCGCACTGCGGCAATTCAGGGGCATCAGGTGTTCTACCGGGAAGCCGGGCCTATCGGCGCCCCGGCGATCGTGCTGCTGCATGGGTACCCGGCGAGCTCGTACATGTTCCGGAACCTGATCCCCAAGCTCGCCGACTCGTATCACGTCATCGCGCCGGACCTCCTCGGATACGGCCTCTCGGACGCACCCTCGCTCGCCGAGTTCCCGTACACTTTCGACGCTCTGGCCAACGTCGTGCACGGGCTTCTCGAACAGCTCGGTGTCACGCGATACGCGATCTATGTGCAGGATTACGGCGCACCGACCGGCTGGCGGCTCGCACTGCGTGACCCGGATGCGGTATCCGCGATCGTCACGCAGAGCGGCAACGGCTACGACGAGGGCTTCGTCGAAGAGTTCTGGGCGCCCATCTGGGAGTACAACCGCGACAAGACAGCTGAGAACGCCGCAAAGCTGAACCCGAGCGACCCGGTTGAGGCTGTGAAATGGCAATACATCACAGGCGTCGACGACCCCGAAGTCGTCGACCCCGCGGCATGGCTGCACGATGCCGCCCTACTCGCCCGCCCCGGGAACGACAAGATCCAGCTCGCAATCATCGGAGACTATGCCAGCAATCTTGCGGTGTACCCCGCTCTTCATCAATTGCTGCGGAAACGCCAGCTCCCCGTGCTCGCCGTGTGGGGCAAGGGTGATCAGATTTTCGGACCGGCCGGAGCCCAGGCTTTTGCTCGCGACACAGAGCGCGCCGAGGTCCACCTGCTCGAAGGCGGGCACTTCCTGCTCGAAAGCGCGCTCGACGAGGTGGCTGATCTGATGCTCGATTTCCTCGGCCGCACGATCGGCGAGTGACGGGCCGTTGGGCGGGCTGCTTCGCCAGCAGTTGGGCCAGGCGTGCCCAGAGAGCGACCTTTCGACAAAGATCGACCCGCGGTCTGCAACGCGCCCGTGCCTCGACCCGCCCGGCCTCCCTGATCCACGTCGTCGGCCGGCCTGGGATCGCTCCCGCTCGGGGTCGTAAGGAGTGTAGACCTTAGTATCGGCTATCGGCGCGCCGGCGGCGCACTTAGTCGTCGTGCAAACGATGGTTTTCTCGACACCACTCGCGTGAGGCAGATCGGCCGCCGACACGCGGGATCTGAGTGTCGAGAAAACGTGTTGCAAAGTCGGAGTGTCCAACAACGCGCCGCTGGCCGTTTCTACAGTCGCGGTCATGGCGACCCCGTGACCGCACCCGACCTGCTCGCAGCTGAACCCGCGGTGCTCACCGGGGCCTCGGTGGGGTACGCCAGAGTGTCGACCCACGGCCAGCTCCTCGACCGGCAGTTGCTGACGCTGAACGAGGCTGGGTGCATCAAAGTGTTCGCCGACAAGCAGTCCGGTCGCGACGCCGATCGGCCCGAGCTCATCGCCTGCCTGGCCAACCTGCGCCCGGGCGACACGCTCGTCGTACCGAGCCTCGACCGGCTGGCCCGGTCGCTGCAGGATCTCCTCACCATCGTCGGGGACCTTCGACGCAACGGTGTCGGGTTCCGATCACTGCACGAGGCGATCGACACCACGACCCCGGGCGGCCGGCTGGTGTTCCACATCTTCGCAGCGCTCGCCGAATTCATCCGCGAGCTCATCATGGAAGGCACCCACGAAGGCCTGGCCGCGGCCAGAGCGCGGGGCACACGGCTCGGCCGGCCTCCCGCGATGACACCAGACCGGTGCGCTCGGCCCGAACACTCCTCGCCGAGCCCGATCACTCGGTGACCTCAATCGCCAAACTGCTCGGCGTCAGCCGCTCGACGATCTACAAGTACGTTCCCGAGCTTCGCTCCCCCTCCTTGCCCGAGGCACCTGCTCGCCAGGAGGTGCCTGCTGCCTCTCCCGAAAGCAATCCCCAGCGGAAGGTGCGGATCTCGCGCGCCGGCTCCGCGTCCTCGCCGACGTCCTGAGGGACACGGGCGACCAGCCCGCCGCCGGCCGCCGGTCAGTCCTTCGGCAGCATCCGGTCGCGGAGTTCGTCCCGGAGCGCGTTCAGAGCGCTGAGGCGCACAGTGACGCCGCCGCGCCCAGGCGCGCGGTAGATGTCGACGTACATCGGTGCCCTCGGGTTCGTCCGGCAGCTCCGGGTGGGCGAGCACGTAGGCCACCATTGCCTCTGGACCGCTTCGTCTTCCTCCTGTCGGAAGCGTGCCCACTCAGCATCACTCTTGGCGTTGGCCTGGCGTTCGCGCTCAGCCGCCTTGGCGGCACAGTCCTCGCAGCGATGGTTGCTCCGGAGCTTGGCCAGCTCCGTGCGGTTCTTCACCTGGTAAGCGATGACGGTCTCGCAGTTCTTGCAGGGCAAGCCGAGCTCGTGCGGACCGGCGATCTTGTAGACCTCGCCGGACGAGCGCAGAGCGAACGCCTCGTAGATCGCCTGCGTCGACAACGACGGGGTCTCCCAGTACAGCCGATGAATTAGCTCGGCGTCGACGCGCTCTCCTGCCCTGTGCAGGTGCATGCCGAGCAGACGGAGCTGGTAGGTCAGCTCGCTGGTGTGCTCCTCGAGAGTGATCTGGAGGTCATATAGGTCGGCCTGGGTCCCAGCGACAACAGCGAACGCCCGCTCGACAGCAGACGTATCTGGCGGGGTCATGCAGCCAATCCTGCCGTGCCCGGCGGCGCGATCAGCCGTTTGCCACCAGGGCGCCGGTTCGGAATCCAGTGCTCTACTGCAGGTCGTGGCCGATGAGTCCTATGTTGGTCTAAGAATGTACGGGATCTGCCGCACTTAAAGAGACCGACTGCCACCTGTCGTTCGCGTCGAAAGGCACTGAGTCGCGCCAGTTCTTCGTGAGGTCCCAGAACACGAGTTGGCCAGCGCAGACTTGCCCCGGTCGGGTTCTGATCCAGGTCGCCATGGTGAGCACGCTCGGGGAATATTCGCCATATGCATGCACGGCAGCGGGAGGGTAGCCCGACGTAGTTCCCTTGACTTCGATCGCTCTCCTGGGCCAGTTGAAGTCAATCGCCACTGACCCCTGCGCCTGGGACGTCCTCGCAACAACCATCCACCCGGAAGTACGTCCTAGCGCTTGGTCCTGTGCTGTGTTCACCGTAACGGCTTGGCCCAAATTGACGGGAGTCCATGACGGTTCATCATCCCGCCATGTCCGCGGAAACATCAGGAAGCCCATGCCTCATGGTGGCACCGCGCTGCGTTCGCGGCCACCTCGGTGCACCCGTGGTCGAGACGTTTCTACCGAACGCCGCGTGAGGCTATTCGTGGCGCGAAATCGAGCCTGGTTGCGTTGTTACGGCCCTCATGTTGGCAGCCCGGCATATAAAGCACGCTCAACCAGCTTAGAAACGGTTGCGGTGACCAGGCTTTCGATCAACCGTTTTGAGTTCTGGCCCCGTCGGCTCCGCCTCTGGCGAGCGGAGACCGAGGTCTGTTGCGGTCGAACGGCGCCGCTGAAACCCAACGGAGCTCTACCTAGGAGACTGCGGACTGGAACTGAGCCCAGGATGCACGGTCGGCTCTCTACTTCCCCTGCGAAACCGCCACCGTCGAAGTCGCCGTCGGTTGATCCACAGCGTTCGGCGAGCGGCGCCATCAGAAGCTGATGGTCACCGCCACGAAGCGCTCGATCTGCACCGCGCTCTCGTCCGAGGGTTTCAGGAGCGAACTCGGCGTGAGTGACTGAGCTGGCGCACAGTCACTCAGCCGTCGTCGTCCGTACTGCCGAGTCGCGCCAGTTCGACACAGCAGCAACTACCAAGGCATCGTCGACGAGCCGCTTCGCGAGCTCGATCAACTCGTTGCTCAGCCGGCTGTGGCCTCGACGGCCTGCAGGATGAGTGCAGGCGACTCCTTGTGGATTAGTCCGGAATTGTGGTAAGCCGGTGGCCTTCGGTGCCGTCACGACCCGGCATCGAGACGTCTTGCATTGTGGCGCCGGGGGGCGCGGGGCTAAGTGGGGGGCTCAATCGTGCTTTGTGGGCGGATCGGAACGACAGTTTGCCGGGTGATTGGGGGCGTCGTCCTGCTGGTGGCGGGCGGCATTCTGGTGGCGCCGCGGATGTCGAACAACGAATACGGTCCGGCGTGGGTGCT
>NZ_JBICST010000015.1:0-16034 GCF_043197265.1 Kribbella sp. NPDC049227
GAGTGACCAGCGAACCCGTACCACGCTTGGAACGCTCGCACCTCGGTAATCGTTTCAGGCAGGTCCGGACCACCACACCCATTCGGAATGTAGTCGCGGACACCCCCGGTCGAGTAGCGCATCATGCCTCCCCCACAGATGCTCCTCTTCACACAGCATCACGCCCAGAGGACATTGGCGCAAGAGACCACCCAATCCGACGAACTTCGTCGTGGATCCAGACCTCCTGACGATGTGCGTTTGCAGCTGAGTCGGCTTGTGTCGTCGCGTGACAACGCAGATCGGCAAGAAGGACGAGACGCACACACTCGACCAACCGCGAACGTCAACTCCCAGTAGCCACAGGCGGTAGCGCGTCCGTGCCGGTCTCTCAAGAAGATGTCTGAGATAGCGATCTGGGTGCTCGGCAAGATCAAGGAGCGGGTGCTGCCGAGTGTGCCCTTTATCGGGATCCTCCTCGCCGGAGCCTGGCTGCTGTGGATCGCCGAACTCGGCAGATACCGCAACGACACCGGGATCCTGCGCCGCATCCATGGCAGCCTTCGGCGACTGCGCGCAAGCTCCGCGAAGCCATGCGATCGATCTGATCCGGCGCAGTGACGGCTACCACCCGGTGGGGTGCCCGCGGACCGTTGGACACGCATAGTCGCTGGTGATCAGGCGGGGATGTCGTCTCGCTCGGGCGTACTCGCGGCGCTGGCTCGCAGTAGGGAGGTACGAGCTGGTCCGACGACGCTTCGGGTGTTGCGTTTGAGGCGGAGTTGGGCCAGGAGGCTGATGAGCGCAAGGAGGATGGCCACCCCTGTGTACAAGGAGACTGCTGGGATCTCGCCGAGAGGGCGGATGAGCTGACCTTCGATGACGATGGGCACTCCGAACGCTACGTAGGAGACGAGGTAGATCCCGCCAACGACTCCCGCACGCTGATGAGTCGCCGCGAGCGGAAAGATGAGGCGCAGTGCCGCGGTGAAGGATGCGCCGAAGCCGACACCGGCGATGGCCTGTCCGATGATCATGACGGCCAGGCTTCCGGCGTACACACCACTGATGATGCCGATGGCCCCGATGATGGACGCCTGGATTCCGATGGTCATCTCACGCCGGGAGTCGACGCGGGCGAACGCCAGTCCGATGACGGCCGAGGTGGCAGGCGCTATGAACCCGGCCAGGCCGTTGAGCAGGCCGCTGTTCAGATGGAAGACGCTGCGAACCATGCTCGGCGCGAGCCCGCCTGACAAGCCTGCAAGCATCCAGACCGCGGCCACGACAGGCGCCGCCGCGGCGAATTCCCGTCGGGTGGCGGGCGGGAAGGTGATGCGAGGGATCAGCGAGCGGAGCGCACCGGGTGCGCGGGTCACGCTCTCGGGAGAGAGGGCGACGACGACGGCTCCAAGGACCGTGACGATGGTGAGGACGACGAAGATGATGGTGTTCGCGACGGTCGTGAGCTGGATCGCCAAGCCGGCCAGCAAGGAGCCGAGACCGAGACCCCCGGTCAGACCGACGCTGCCGAGGATCGTCCCCAGCCTCTTCCTGTTGAGCGGGGCGAGTTCGACGAGCGCCGCGGTGAAGGCAGTCGTCGCCGCGCCGCCCGCAAGGCCTTGCACGATCCGGCCGGCGATCACCCACTCGACGTCCGTGGCGACGAGGAACAGGAGGTTCGACACGATCTGAATGATCAGAGCGCCGATCAGCACCGGGCGCCGGCCGATGTGGTCGGACAGCGACCCGACGGTCAGGACTGCGGCGAGGAAGCCGATCGCGTAGACCGCGAATGCCAGCGTGAGAAGGGACGGGGGAAAGTTCCATTCCTCCCTGTAGACCACGAGCAGTGGCGTCAGCGCACCTGCCGTGAGGTACAGACTCGTGAACGTGATTGCCGCACCGGCGAGAGCCAAACCGGCGGGCAGGGTGGGTCGGCGCCCGGTAGCGGGCGCCCTGGTGGAGAGCTCGGATGATGGCACGAAAGCTCCTTGAAGTTGTGAGGCGCAGAAGTCCATGGCGACCACGTTCGAAGGTGTTCTGGCCGATCGGAGTACGTGGCGGCTGGAGAACTGCTCGATCGCGAGGGCGATGGATGTCATCGGCACGCGGTCGTCGATGCTTCGCGAGGCCTTCCACGGAACGACGCGGTTCGACGGGTCGTCGCGCTCCTGCAGTGGGGCAAGCACTTGCAGGCCGAGGCCTGGGCCGCTGCGCCTGGTGGCTGCGGCTGGGTTGGTCGCGGTCGCTCAGTCGATGACGACGACGACGCCCGTCGGCTCGTCCAGCACCTCCACCGTTCGTTCGTCGGCTCGGTCGATATGAACCCGGGGGTCCGCGGGCTTCGACCCGTCGCGTCATGTGGACACCGAAGGGCCGAGTAGGTCGTAGGCGTCAACTCGGAGGATGCTGCTGGTGAGTAGGCGAAGCTCACCTGTGACCGAGCAGTGAGTGCACAGGTACAGGTCGCAGTGTTCTTGGGTGAGGTCACTGATCCGCGGGAACACCCACTTGAAGCGGGCCCGGGTACCGGGTCCGCACCGCGCGCAGGTCTCGCCGAAATCGAATGTGCGGTCACCCGGACTGGGTTCGATCCATGCTGTCTCGTGCCGGCGGTGTGCGAGTAGGGCCGCGGGGATGCGCGGATCGGTGGTCATGGCGACGCCTTTCTGTGGTGCCGGGCGCGTTGGCGCTTCCGGTGCGGGTCGTGTTCGGTTACCTACTCTGGGCGGGAGGGTGCGCCCCGGGCGCCCGCGTAGTGCCGGGTCAACGCCCGGGTCGCCGACACCCATGCCCCACCGGGATCTCAGACCAGGGGGTGGCCGGGGTACTCACGGGCGCGCGCCATCCTGTCTGGCTCCGACAGTTGATTTGCCAGCACTCAAGGACCCTCCCCTGTCGACAGCCGAAGTGAGGCCCTCATGAATGACGCAGGACAGCAACGGACCGCCGGGGCGCCACCGAGCGCACGGATCGAGACGCTGGAAAGCCTTCGCGAGCACCTCCAGTGGGCCGTCGAACTGGAGCACGCCACCCTGCCGCCCTACCTCTGCGCGCTCTACTCGCTCGACCCTGAGCGGAACGCCGAAGCCGTTGAAGTGGTGAGCAGCGTCTTCGTCGAGGAGATGATTCACCTGGCGCTGGCCGCGAACATCCTCAACGCCATCGGTGGGAAGCCCTGCCTGGACAAGCCCGAGATGCTGCCGGGCTACCCCCGCCGCCTGCCCCACGGCGACCGTTCGCTGGAGTTCTCACTGGTTCCCTTCGGACCGGAGGCACTCGAGATGTTCCTCCGCCTCGAACAGCCCGCACCGCCCGGTGCACCGGCCGAAGGCGACGACTACGAGACGATCGGGCAGTTCTACGACGCAATCGAACAAGGATTGCACCGCGTCTGTGCCCAACTCGGCGAGCAGGAGGTCTTCTCCGGCGACTCCGCTCGCCAGGTCACAGCGGACCACTTCAGCCACACCGCCGGACGACTGCCCCAGGTCGAGAATCTCGACACTGCCCTGGTGGCGCTGACGGAGATCGTCGAGCAGGGCGAGGGCGCGCGCCGCGGCGAAGTGTGGGATGGCGACCAGGACATCTTCCACCCCGACCGGGGCGAGGTTGCGCACTACTACCGCTTCGTGGAACTCAAGCTGGGTCGACGCCACCGGTGCGGCGATACTCCAAAATCCGGGCCCACCGGTGAGGCTCTCCCGGTTGACTACGGCGGCGTCCACCCGATGCGCCGCAACCCGCGACTGGCCGACCACCCCCTCGACAGCCCGATCCGAATTGCCCAGGCAGAGTTCAACCACACGTACTGCGCACTGCTGCAGTCGCTGGATCAGGCGTTCAACGGCAGCCCGGAAATGCTCGGGGCAGCAGTCGGCACCATGTACCAACTCAGAGCACAGGCAGTGAGCCTGATGGAGATGCCCGACGGAGACGGCCGATCAGCCGGCCCGACCTTCGAGTACGTCGAACCCGCGCTCCGCCGATGAGCCACGCCGAGCGAGGCCGCTTTACGCGTTGAGGAGTGTGCCGGAGAGTTCTCGGCGGGATCCGATCCCGAGCTTGGCGAAGACCTTGCCGAGGTGCCACTCGACTGTGCGTGGGCTGAGGAACAGCTCAGCACCGATCTCGGGGTTCGTGCGCCCCTCAGCCGCCAGTCGAGCGATCTGAGCCTCTTGCGCCGTAAGTCCTTCCCGAGCCCCGACGGATCGCCTGCGGAGCGTCTCACCGGCGGCGACCAGTTCGCGACGGGCCCGTTCGGCGAAGGCCTCCGCGCCCATCTCGATGAGCAGGTCGTACGCCGACCTCAGGCGGCTGCGCGCATCGCGGCGACGGTTCTCCCGCCGCAACCACTCGCCGTAGAGCAGTTGAGCACGGGCGTGCTCGACGCGCATGCGAGTCTGGCCGAGCCGCTCGACCGCCTCGACGTGGTAGCCCTCGGCCGCGTCTCCCTGGCTCACCTGCGCGTGGGATCGGGCCTCGATTCCCAGAGCCCAGTCGGTGCCGCTGGCCCTCGTTGTCCGAATCAGCAGCTCGAGTGCATCCCCGGCGCGGTCGGGGTGGCCGCTTCGCGCGGCAGCCTCGACGAGTTCCACCAGCGACCAGGTGGAGAAGCCGAGCTCGTCGGCGTATCCGGCTCCTTGCTCTGCTGCTGCCATCGCTTGCTGGTAGTGCCCCAAAGCGTTGTGGAGAACGGCCGATGAGTAGTCGACGATGGTGAGTCCCATGCCCTCACCTCGCGCTGTGGCCTCCGCAGTGATGGATCGAGTGAGCGCGGAGACGATGTCTGGCCGGCCCTGCCACGCCGCGAGCGCCAGGGCGCCGTACGACGGCAGGTGATTGCCCATGACCTCATTGACAGTTGAGAACTCGTCGACCAGCGCAGCCGCCTCCGCGAACTCGCCGGCGAAGAAATGCAGGCCCATGCGGCTGCTGAGTGCGATCGGCAGCACCGCCAGGGCTCCGGCCTGCCGCGCAAGGCGAAGGTGGCGTGTGCACAACACCTCCCAGCTCTCGTCGTCCCACAGGTCATGGGCGGCATGAGTGGCCAGCCATAGCCAGCGAAGCGCATCGGCGACCGACACTTCGTCGGTTCGCCAAGCGCTCAGTGCACGCTGCAGTCGTGCGACGCCTGCCGAATATCCATCGATCATCAGCAAGGCCATCCCGTCCAGCAACAGGCCGGCTGGACGCTCGGTCGATGGAGGTACCGCGCGGGCTGCGCGGGCGACATCGCGAACGCCCACATCCCCGGTCAGACGTCCGACCATCAGCCCCGCCGCCAACGCATCGAGGTAAATGTCGCGGGCGGCAGCTTCGTCCAACGCCTCCATGCGCTGAGCGGCTGACAGCAACAGGGGCGGCGCGTCGCGGCCACGGCTGGAGAAGAACGCTATCTGTGCCCGGAGAACCTCCGCCCGGGCGCGAGTCGGCCCGTCGAGCGGCGCGGCCTCGACATCCGCCAGAAGGGCGAGTGCCGCGTCCGATGAGCCGGACTGGTGCCAGGCCCCCGCGGCAGCCAGGATGCGGGCAGGACGTCGAGTAGGGTCGTCGGTCAGTTCGATGGCGCGTTCGAGAAATGCCGCCTGTGCCGCCAGACCTCCTCGGGCCTGCGCCCGATCTGCGGACCTCTCCAATTCAACGGCGACCTGCTCATCGGGGCCGCTTGCCGCGTGCGCCCGGTGCCACGCCCGTCGGTCGGGATCGAGCTCCGGATCGGTCTCCTCTGCCAGTGCGAGGTGCACGGCTCGCCAGTCGGTCACCGCTGCGGCCCGAGCAACGGCAGATCGCACCAGCGGGTGCCGGAACCGAACCCGCGCGCTCAGCTCGATCAGGCCCGCTCGCACCGCCGGCGCCGAGGCTGCGAGGTCGACGTCGAGCCGCTGCACGGCTCGTCCCAGCATGCTCAGGTCCCCGGCAGGTTCGAGAGCAGCCGCAAGCAAGAACAGGCGCGTCGGACCGGGAAGTGCCGCCAAGCGCTCCGAGAAGCCCTGCTCCAGGTGAGTCTCCAACGGAACGGCGTTCGCCAGACCGAATCCGAAACTGAGCTCGGCCGTCGAAAGACCGCGAGGAAGTTCCAGCAGCGCCAACGGGTTGCCACGGGTCTCGGCCACGATCGCCTCGCGCACGCGATGGTCGACCTCGCCCGTCAGGACGGTGTCGAGCAGCGCGTGAGCATCGGCGTCCCTCAGCCCTCGAACGTCCATCGTCGGTTGCCCGGCCAGTTCACTGTCCTCGTGCTCGCCCCGCATCGCGAAGACCAGCGCGACCGGATCGGCCAGCTGTCGACGTGCCACGAACGCGAGTGTCTGGGCAGAGATGGGGTCGAGCCACTGCGCGTCGTCGATCACACACACCAGCGGCTGCTCCTCCGCCACGTCCGCGAGCAGGCTCAGCACCGCCAGTCCGACCAGGAATCGGTCCGGCGGTGGCCCGATGTGCATCCCGAACGCAGTGGACAGCGCATCACGCTGCGGCCCGGCAAGGCGGTCGAGATGGTCCAGCATCGGCGCGCACAACTGGTGCAAGCCGGAGAAGGGCAACTCCACTTCGGCCTCGACACCCGCCGTTCGTGCGAGCCGGCAGCTCGGTTGACACACACTCGCCAAGTAATCCAGCAGAGCTGTCTTGCCGACGCCTGCCTCGCCACGCAGCACCAGCACCTGGCTCGCGCCGGCGCGCACTTTGTCCACAAGGGCGTCAAGGGTCGCGCACTCGCTCTGCCTGCCGCGGAGCTCGATGGTCAGCCGGTGTGACGTCACGACGACAACCGGGAACGGGAGGAACCACATGTTGTCGTGCCCATCGAGCCTCCAGGTGAGGTCGACGTCTCCCCAGGTGGCCTCGACGACTCACGTCATCGTTTCAGGAAACACGCGCCGGATCGGGCCGGAACGTCCGCCGATTATCCCACACGGGCAGCACAACGGCTGGTGGCACGAACGCTCCACGAATCCTCGGAGTGGAACGAGCGCGGGCCGGGCGTGGCACGCTGGTCGGGTGACCATCGACCGGTACGAGCTCGTGGGGATCTTCGGCGGCGCTGTCGATGCCGGCGTCGCCTCGCTGTTCGTGGGCGCCGGCCTGTCCGCGGCGGCCGGACTGCCGACGTGGAGCGACCTCCTCGGCCCGCTCGCCGCCGAGATCGGCGTAGCGGGTGAGTTCGCGGATCTACCGCTCCTCGCCGAGTACTACGAGCAGAACGGTCCCGGTCGGCGGCCGGCGTTGGAGACCCACCTGCGCAACGTGCTGTCGCCGTACCGGACACCAGCGGAGAGTCATCGGCTGATCGCGAAGCTCCCGATCGACGAGATCTGGACAACCAACTTCGACTCGCTCCTGGAAGCGGCAGCTCCCGATGCCAGCGTCGCCGCCCATGACAACGATGCTCTCGACATCGGCACCGGGCGCCGGACGATCATCAAGATGCACGGCAGCCTCAGCCTCGACACCCCATCGGTGTGGATCGCCCCGCCGGTGATCACCCGCAGCGACTTCGAGCAGTACGAGGACACTCATCCCCGGATGTGGGCACTTCTGCGAGCGTCGTACCTCACCCGCACCATGCTCTTCCTCGGTTTCAGCTTCGCTGACCCCAACATCGACGTCCTGCTGCGACTCGCCCGCCGATACGGCACCACAGCCGCGGACCGACACCTCACCGCTCTGCGTCGACCGGTCGACCCCAAGGACATCCAACTCCACGAGCTGCGGGTCAGCGACCTGGAGAACAGCGGTGTGCACGTCTGCGAGATCAGCGACTTCAGCGAACTCACCCCGATGCTGCACGCAATCACCACCCGAACCCGGCCCGAACGCTTGTTCGTCAGCGGGAGTGGCGACAACTCACAGCTGAAACCGTGGTACGACAAGCTCGCGGTAGCGCTCACCGCTCGTCCTCCGTCGTGGCAGCTCGCCACGCTCGGCGGACCGGCGGGATGGGGTGTCACGAGCCGGCTCGCCGAGCTCCTGCGAGCCAATGGTCGCTACACGCCTGACCGATTCCGCATCTACTTCCGCAAGAATCCCGGAGAGCAGACGCCACTGATGGACACGCACTTCGGCACGGCGATCTTCACCGACCTCGAGCGGGAAGAACTCGTCGGCAGCGTCCTCGACAACTGCCGTGCACTACTTGTCATCTGCGGAGGAAGCGGAACCAGTGAGGAGGTGCGATTGGCTCTCGAGCGCGGTGTGAGCGTCATCCCCCTCGCATCCAGCGGCGCGACCGCACGCGCCGTTTGGGACAGTTCGACGACGCCTCCGGACCTCGGCGGCCGCCCGTGCGATCCGCAGGTCTGGCGCAATCTGGCCGACCCCGATCCGGACGTGGCCGTGATGGCCGCGATCACCGCGATCGACCAGGCGATGTGCCGCCCCAGAACCTAGAAATCAGCGTTCGCGCAGGTTGGTGTTCGGCTCAGCTGCTGACGGCATGGTGTTCGCAGGGCCGGCATGCTCTGGCACGGGTGGGTGCAGGACCAGGACAGCGACGACCAAGGTCATGACGACGGCTGTGAGCGCGAAGGGAATCGGGAGTATCGGGTCGAGGAGGATGAGGACGACTGCCAGGGGGATGACTGCGTTGACGACGCGGTCGGCGGCGCCACGGAGAGCGATCCACCAGATGCCGAGGACGAAGATCGCGATCGGGACAGCAACGGTGAAGGACGCGGCGACTTCCCCGAGTTTGCTGTGGTGGGTCAAGACGCCGATCTCGACTTCAATGCCCGCCGACAAGGCGCCGGCCGCGGCGAAGACGAAGTAGTGAACGTAGCCGTAGCGCAGAGAGCTGCCGAAGGCACTGATGGCTCGGTGATGTGGTGGCCAGAAGTACATCCACCACAGAGCCGCGGTGACCAAGAGGGTGAGCACCGCGATCGAGATGAGTGAACCGAGGGCTTGGTCGTCGTGCAGGGCCTCGATGATGGCATTGGCCGAGGCGAGGAGGCTCTCACCGAGCAGGATGAGGGTGAACAGGCCGTAGCGTTCCGTGATGTGGTGTGGGTGCCACGGTGTCGCACCCTGCCTCTCGGCGATCATGGGGATGGCGATCTCGGCCGCGATGAGTACGAGCAATGCGACGGACGAGACGGGGCCGGTCAGGAGCAGCTGGAGTAGCCAGAGGGCTTGGACGGTGGCGATGCCGCCGGCGTAGATCTGCGTGGCGCGCCGGTGTTGTCCTGCGGACCGGGAGGCGCGGAGCCACTGGGCGACCATCGCGACGCGCATGACAGCGTAACTCAGGACGAGGACGGTGTAGTCGTCGTCGGCGAAGACGGGGTCGATGCCGGCGGCCAGGACCAGTACGCCGCCCATTTGGACGATGCTGAGAACCCGGTACAGCCAGTCGTCGGTGGCGAAGGAGGTGGCGAACCAGGTGAAGTTCATCCAGGCCCACCAGATGGCAAAGAACACCACGCTGTAGGCGATCAGACCGTCAACGATGTGCGCCTCGGTGAAGGCGTGGTGGAGCTCGGCCGCCGCGATGCTGACGGCCACCACGAAGACCAGGTCGAAGAACAGTTCCAGCGACGACGCGGTCCGGCCGGGCTCGTTGGGGTCGCGCGGCCGCATCGGGACCAGGCGAGACTTCGTCAGCGCAGCGGTGGGCAACGTCATCGGCTCGCATGCTCAGGTCAGTGGCGCCAGGTCGCGAAGAGCGCGTCCGGCTCCCCGTTGGAAAGTACGCCGCCGTAGAACGTCTCCTCCGAGACCTGGAACGCATATGGCTCCAGGTCTGCGGAGAAGACCTCGACCACATGCGTCGGGTCCATGCCGATCACGTCCGTGGTGCGTGGATTCGGCGTTGACATGACAACACCGATGAGCGCCTTCTCCTGCATCCGCTCGATCAGGTCGCGCCAGTTGGACAGGTGCTCGATGATCTCCAGGGCGACGAAGAAATGCGCCTCCCGTGGTGGCGTCCAGTCGTTCAGATTGACGCCGTCGATGCCGCCGTCCACGGGGATGTACCGGCCCCGCCACCCGTACTCCGCGCGCAGGCAGTAGTCCAGTTCGGTCATGCCCGCGCCGACGTCCACGACGGTCATGTCATGGGTGAGGCCGCTCGCTGTCAACCAGTCGGCAGCAGCGCGGTACCGGACGGCACGGAACTCGTACTTGCCGGTGCGATCGCCCAGGTAGGAGTCGCAGGACTGAATGGTGGGGGTCCAGGTCATCAGCGCGCCACCCCTCTCGATCAACAGGTCTCGGGACTTCGGTCAGTGCGTTTGGTCCAGGCAACTCAACTGTCGGAGCCGCGCAGGAGGGCGCGCGCCTGTGAGGCCCCCGGCCACCCCCCGGGTCTGCGGCCCGGGGTCACGGCGGACCGCGACGAGTGGATCAGAACAACCTGGCACCGGGCGTACCGGGAGGGCGACCCGGGCATTGGCCCGGGACTACGCGGGCGCCCGGGGCCATCGTTTCCACCCAGAGTGGCGGCATCGCCTCACCAACGGACTCACCGCACTAGGAGGACACCATGCAGACCCATCGCACGCCCGAGACCGCCACTCCCCCACGCCACCGCCGAAGAATCGCCGCGCTCGGGGCCGCCGTAGTCGCCGCCCTGACCGCCGCCGTGTCACTCACGGTGCCGGCCGAGGCGCACACCACCAAGCCGACGATCGTGCTCGTCCACGGCGCCTGGGCCGACAGCACCAGCTGGGACAAGGTCACCCGGGAGCTCAAGGAGGACGGCTATCGCACCGTGACCCCCAAGCTCGGCCTCAACAGCGTCGCCGAGGACGTCGCGATCGTCAGTACGGCGCTGAACAAGATCTCGGGGAAGAAGGTGCTGGTATCGCACTCGTACGGCGGCATCGTCACCGCCGGCGCCTCCCACGGCCGCACGGACATCTCCGCGTTCGTCTACGCGGCTGCCCTGGTACCAGACGAGGGCGACTCGATCGCCAGCCTCGGCGCCGGCTTCACCCCGTCCGAGGCCTTCGGGCACCTGATCTTCACCGGCGAACCCTTCGCCTCGCCGGCCTTCATCGACCCGGACTTCTTCCATCAGTACTTCGCTCAAGATCTGAGCACACGACAGGCAGCCGTGTTGAACGCCGCCCAACTGCCGCTCAACTTCTCGATCGTCGGAACACCCTCCGGCCCGGTCGGCTGGCACAACGTCCCGTCCTGGTACGCCGTGTCCGGCCAGGACCGGATGATCGACCCGGCCGAAGAACGCTCGATGGCGGCACACGTCGGCGCCACCGTCGTCGAATTCCCCACCGCCAGCCACGTCGGCGGAATCACCCGGCTGGCGTCACGCTTCGCCGCGCTCATAGAACACGCGGTTCGCTCAACCCTGGTGAGGTGACCGCGAGCTCCGCGCCATCGCGGCGGAGCATCTCACTGGCCAGGCCTGTTCTCAGGTCTGGCCAGTGAGCGCGTGGGCAGGAAGGCGCAGAGCTCCAAGCCGACAGGATCACGGTGACAGCCGAGCGAGCCTTCGACATGCCTACACGTCCGGCCCACCGACCCTGTCGCCGACGTGTTGCACCACAACACCGCGGGGTGACCACGCCGATCTGTTCACTGGTCCAGCAGGGTCACAACGTCTTGGCGAAGCTGGTCCATGCTGTCGTGGTCGGTCGCTTCGACGTTGAGGCGGAGCAACGATTCGGTGTTCGAGGGGCGCAGATTGAACCACGCTCCGTCGGGCAGGGTGATGGTCAAGCCGTCCAGTCGGTCCACGGTCGCGCCGTGTGCTGTGTAGTGCGTTTCGACTCGGTCCAGAACAGCAGGGACATCGGCGATCGTGCGGTTGATCTCGCCGCTGTCAGCGTAGCGGGAGGACTGGGCTGCCAGCGCTGACAGCGGCCGGTCGGTCTCCCCCAGGGCCGCCAGCACGTGGAGGGCCGCCAACATGCCGGTGTCGGCGCGCCAGAACGGGCGGAAGTAGTAGTGGCCGGAGTGTTCGCCGCCGAATACCGCGTCGTGGTCGGCCATGGCCTGCTTGATGAACGAGTGTCCGACCCGGCTGCGGACGGGTGTGCCACCGCGCTCGGTGATCTGCTCGGCGACAGCTTTGCTGGCGACGACGTTGTAGACGATCGCTGAGCCGGGGTGCCCGGCGAGTTCCCGCGCGGCGATGAGGCTGATGACGTGGTTGGGAGACACGGTGTCGCCGTTCTCGTCGACGAAGAAGCACCGATCGGCGTCACCGTCGAAGGCGAGGCCGGCATCGGCGTGGTGCAGTCGAACCGCAGCGCGCAGGTCGACCAGGTTGGCCGGGTTCAGCGGGTTGGCCTCGTGGTTGGGGAAGGTGCCATCGAGATCGAAGTAGAGCGGCACGATGTCGAGGGCGGGATCGTCGAGCACGACGGGTGCGGTGTGTCCAGCCATTCCGTTGCCGGCATCGACGACGATCTTCAACCGGCGGCTGTCGGCCAGACTGACGAGGCTGTGGAGGTACCTGGCGTACGAGGGCAACAGGTCCTCGGACTGCGAGGTTCCGTCCGGTCCGTCGTACGTCGGCAGTCCGGTCGCCAGCAGGGTCCTGATTTCGGCGAGGCCGGTGTCCTGCCCGACGGGTCTCGCTCCGGCACGGCAGAGTTTGATGCCGTTGTAGGCAGGTGGGTTATGACTGGCGGTGATCATTGCGCCGGGCACGTCACGTGCCCCGGAGGCGAAGTACAGCAGATCGGTAGAGGCCAGCCCGATGGCGAGCACGTCGATGCCGCGGCTGTTGACGCCGGCTGCGAAGGCGTCGGCCAGTTTGGGTGACGACACTCGCATGTCGTGTCCGACCGCGATCAGGTCCGCACCACTGAGGTGTGCGAAGGCGGCGCCGATCTGGTACGTCAGTTGCGCGTCGAGTTGGTCCGGCACGGTGCCGCGGATGTCGTATGCCTTGATCAGGCTTGTGAGGTCTCGCATGGCTGTTGGTCCTTAGCTTCTCGGTGGGCGATCATGAGGTCCGATCCAGCCTGGCTACGCCGATCTTGGAGTCGGCCATGCCGTAGAACACGTAGTGCACGCCGCCGACCTGTTCGATGGCGGTCGGGAACACCACATTGGAGACTGTCCCGGTCCGTTCTTCGTCGGTTTCCGGCACCAGGATCGGCTCGGCGGTGCGGTCCAGGACCTTGGTCACATCGGATGCGTCCAGCAGCAGTGCCCCGGCCGCGTAGATGACCTTCTGCGTCGTCGGGTCGAAGCCCTGCGGCTGCTCACCGGTGACGCCGTGGTGGATCACCAGCCAGCCCTCGGGGACCCGCAGCGGCGCCGGCCCGGCGCCGATCTTGAGCTCCTCGAACGGATGCTCCGACATCGCCACCAGCCGGTGGTTCCGCAGATGCACCAGGTTCCGTACGTCGTGCTCCACCAGCGAGACCGGCACGAACGACACCCAGATCCCCGGTCGGGCGTCAGTGATCCCGGCCGGCAGGTGCACTCCCTCCCCCTCGCGGAACCAGCCGAGATCCCACATCGGCCGATGCAGCATCGCGTACGACGGCTCGCCGTCCGGCCCGGCCACGGGTTCGGGGAAGAACACCGTGTCCTTGTTCGGGAACAAGTTCAGGTCTGTGTCCAACGAAGGTTGGTACTCGAAGTGCAACGGGCCCAGCCGCTCCCAGTTCCGTAGGTCCGACGACACCGCGAGCGCGGGATTCGGCCCGAGTGGCCCGTACGCGACGTACGTCATCACGTGCCTGCCCAGCGACGGGATCCAGGTCACTCGTGGATCCTCGACACCGGCGTTGTTCAGCCCGCGCTCCCAGCCCACGTCGGGAGCGAGCACGATCCCCTCGCGGGAGACACCGGTCGGTACACCATCAGTGAGCTCGACCTTCGCCAGCCCGACCCGGGACACGTTGCCGGACGCAACCAGCCGGGGCAGCAGATACAGCGTGCCGTCCGGCGTGTGGCCGGTGGCGGGGTTCAGTACCCCTTCGACCTCCAGCTCGTTGCCGGGTTCGGGCGTCATCAGGACGCCGACACGGGTCAAGGTGTAGGAAACAGTCACAGCAGCAAAGCCTTTCTCGGATGGTCAACCCTTGATCCCCGACTCGATGCCCTGGGAGATGAAGCGGCGCTGGAAGACTGTGAACAGACCCACAGCTGGAGCGGCCAGCACACACGCCCCCGCGAGTACGGCGCCGAACGGGTTCGCCGCCCGCGCCGACACGGTGGTCAGGTAGTTCGACAGCGACACTGCGAGCGGCTGCAGATCCTGCTGCTTGGTGATCAGGAACGGCCACAGAAACTCGTTCCACGGACCGATGAAGGTGATCAGCACTCCGGTCAGCAGGGCGGGTTTGACCAACGGGAGGGCGACCCGCCACAGGATGTTCAGCTCGCCCGCGCCGTCGATCCGGGCCGCGTCGAACAGCTCCTGCGGCAGTTGCAGGAAGTACTGACGGAAGACGAACACCGCCGTGGAGTTGATCACGAACGGCGCGATCATGCCGAGGTAGGAGTCGGCCAGCCCGTAGCTGCGCACGATCATCACATACAGCGGAATGGTCAGCAGCTGGAATGGGATCACCTGAACCAGCAGCATCAGGCCGAACACCGCACCCCGGCCGCGGAATTGCAGCCGAGCCAGCGCGTAGCCCGCGAGTACGCCGAAGACGAGCGTCCCGAGGATGACGCCGCCGGTGAAGATTCCCGAATTCAGCAGGGATCTGCCCAGGTTGATCGCGGTGTCGATCTCGGCATAGTTCCGGCCGGTCAGATTCGCCGGCGAGGGGAAGGCGCCCTTGACGCTGGGGTCCGGTTCGGCCTGCAGGCTGCCGATCAGCATGTAGTAGAAGGGGAACAGGAACACGAAGGCGCCGAGCAGCAGGGCCAGGAATCGCCACGGACTCTTCATCAATCTTCCCTCCCGACGAAGCGCCGTTCGAGCAGCGCGATGATGAGTACCCCGATCACCAGCAGCACGCCGATCGCGGAACCGATGTCCGGATTGCCTTGCTCGATGCCGCGTTGGTACATGATCAGTACCGGCGAAGCGGAGGCTCCGTCAGGCCCGCCGCCACCGGTGAGCAGATAGGGCTCGGTGAAAAGGTTCGCCCCGGTGACAGTCGCCAGCAGGACGACGAGAGTCGTGGCGGGGCGCACTCCGGGAACGGTGACACTCCAGAAAGACTTCCATCGCCCGGCGCCGTCCACCGATGCCGCCTCGTACAGATCCTTCGACACGTTCTGCAACGCGGCCAGGTACAGCAGGATGAAGAAGCCCAGCTGTTTCCAGGTCACGTAGATCGCGACCGTCGGCATCGCCAGCTTCGAGCTCACCAGCCAGGACGGATCCGGGGCGAGCGGGCCGAGGATGGAGTTGACCAACCCGTTCGAGTTGAACAGGAACAGCCACACCCCGACCACGGCGACACTCGCCGCCACATAGGGAACGTAGTAGCTGACCCGGAAGAACGTCCGCCACCGGATCGCCGCGTTCAACGCGTTCGCCAGCACCAGCGACAGCACCACCGTCAGCGGAACGTTGATCAGCAGGAAGATCCCGACGTTGCCGAAGGCCCGGCGCACCGCGGGGTCCGACAGCACCGCCGTGTAGTTGTCGAGTCCCACGAACGGCCTGTCCACGATCGCGCCGGGCGCGGTGAAGAAGTAGTCGTGGAACGACATGTACACAGCGAAGCCCAGCGGATAGGCGAAGATCGCCGTGAGGAAGACGAGGTACGGAGTGACGAACGCAGTACCGATCGGTTGGTTGCCGAGGATCCGGCCGAACAGGGACCTTTCGGAAGGCCTGCCACCCGGGCTCCTTCCGACAGACCTCCTGCCGGCCGAGGTACTGCGCATCAGACTCATGGCTTCGAGGCGAGCTGATCGATCGTCCGGACGGCGCCGTCGAGGGCCGTTGCGAGGTCCTCATGGCCGAAGATGACCGACTTGGAGTAGGCGTCACGGAAGGTCTGCCAGATGGTGATCGAGTTCGGTACGTTCGGCACGTCAGTCGTCCGCGCGGCCTGGTCGGCGAAGACCTTGTAGTCAGGGTTCTTCGCGAAGTAGTCCGGGTACGCGGCCGTGACGTCCTTGCGCAGCGGCATCTGCCCGGTCGCGGTCAGGAACTTGCC
>NZ_JBICST010000016.1:0-12767 GCF_043197265.1 Kribbella sp. NPDC049227
GGCCAGCGGCCACGGACCGCAACCTCAATCTCCTAGACCACATGTCGCACATCACGTGGCGGACATGTGTCGCGGATCAGTTGGCGGATCACAGGTAGCTCGGCGCTGGCATCGTCGCCTACCCTGCGCGACGTGATCGCCTGGACGAGTACGCCGGATCGGGGCTCGCCGTGCTCGTCACTGGAGCGGCAGCAGATCGAGGTGTATCGTCTGTCGGGCAAGGCCAAATGCACGTGCATATGCCAAGGACGTACGGAAGGTTTTCACCATGGCGCACGTTTTTTTGTGCCTTGTGATCTCGGCCGGTGTTGTTGTCCCGGTCACCCGCCTCTTGATGTGGCGGGCGTGGCTCAAGTTCAATCTCAAGATCATCGAGAGCCAGTCCGATTCAGTTGACACCTCCAAGATCGCCGAGTCCTTCTTGCGCCCGGTCTTCATGCGCGGCAGGCGCTTGCCTGGCGTGTCGGTGGAGACCGGCCAAGAGCGTCTGGACCGAGGGACGGGTGAGCAGTCTTAGAAGGCCACCGGCCTCCCCAAACTCCGCGTGCACGATCTACGGAACACGGCGGCCTCGGTCTGGCTGGGGACTGGGGCTGACCCAAAGGTGGTCCAGCGGGTATTCGGACACGCCACCGCCGCGATGACCATGGACCTGTACGGGCACCTGATCGATCAGAACCTCTGGGATGCGGCTACGCGGGTTGGACAGGTCACCGGGGACACGCCGCCATCTCCTGGCTGGAACGACAGAACCCCCGGGCGAGGAAACTGGGTCCTGACCTGAGGGCTTGGGTGGAGCCGCCTGTCGGAATCGAACCGACGACCTTCTCATTACGAGGAAGAACGACACCGCCTCATGCAGCCTCTACCAGCGCTTTTGTTTGCGGTCGGCTTGCACCACGCCCCACCGATCACCATCAATTGACACCATTTCGCACCACGACCGGCACCACACTCGCGCTCGCGCAGGCCACCCCATCGGTGTTGTCACCGCGGGATCAGGCGCGGCCGAAGCGTCCCTCACCACAGCGGACCGAGGCCAGGTCTTCGATGTCGGCCGCCTCGACGTTCTCACACCGGCTGAAGCGAACGCGGCCGTCCGCGACACAGCGGCCTTCGCCGACGTCACGTTTGACCAAGATGCCGAGAGCACCGTCGTCCAGTTCTCTCAAGGCCACCCGCTGCGGCTTCAGCTCGCAGCCTTCGAACGTGGCGGGCCGCGCCCAACGGGGCGCGCCTGATCACCAACCAGGCGGCTCGGGTCGGTGTCGATCGTGCCCGTAGCAAGCTCGACCGGCAGATTCACGGCCCAGCCTGCCTTCAGGCGTAAATCATCGCATCGCGGCTGGTGCGCCTGTCAGCTCTGTCGCGAGATCACTGGGTTTCATTGACAGGGCCATCGACATAGCGGCGAGTTGTTTGAAGGCAAGCCTGTGTGGAGCAGGGGCGACCGCTGGAACCAGGCCCACCATGTTGATGACGGGATTGATGATCGCAGCGAACATGTGCGCCCTGCGGCTGTTGATGGCTAGACTCCGGACTCCGATGGTTTCGGTGCGGGGAGGATCGATGGTGATCGAGACTGGGATCGTGGTCGGCTACCTGGTCGGATGGGGGCTGCGGAAAGCGCGCCGAGTTGGTGCCAGGGCTGATGCCGTCGTCGACGAAGCACTAGACGCGGCGCTCGATAAGTTGCAGGACGCCGTGGATAGGAAGCTCCATGGTGATCCGGCTTTAGAGAAGTTGGATCTCGACATCTCGGGGCAGGGTCAGGTCAGCGAGCGGACGCGCCAACGACTGGAGTTGGCGCTTGAGGATGCCGCCGAGGAGGACCCCGGCTTCGCGGGAGAACTCGCGAAGTTGGTCGAGAACGTCCGTGCGGCAGAAGCATCCCGTGGGCAAGCGGCCGCATCCGGAGCGGGCGCGGCGGCCGTTGCCGGCGGCGTCAGTATTCGCGCGGATGACCATTCGGCGGCTGGCTGGAACATCGGCAACGTTACCTTCGGCGCAGACTCAGCTCGAGACTCCACGCCACGCGAGGAAGATGACGCGGGCCCTCGGTAGCCGGGCCGGTCCAGCGGCAGTCCGACCTCGGCGGCGACCAGCTGTCGCACGGCGGCGGAACCGTCGCTGCACACCACGGCGGCGTTGCCGCCGGTCACATCCACAACCTGCACTACTACGAGGCCGAGAGGCGTCGGCCGGCGGCCTCACATTACCTGCTTCGGATCGAGCAGATAGTCCCGCCGGAATTGAAGGAGCGGGAACAAGAACTTGCGGATTTGGCAAGATTCTGTCAGGACCCGGACCGCGGACCGTATGTATGGATTCGCGCGGATGCGTGGGCAGGCAAGTCGGCCCTGATGTCGTGGTTCGTCTTGCATCCGCCACCTGCCATAGAGGTGGTCTCGTTTTTCATCACGGCTCGCCAGGCAGGCCAGAGTGATCGATCCGCGTTCTTGTCCGCTGTGGCTGAGCAGGCCGCAGCCCTACTAGCAGACGAGAGTCCATTGCGTGGTGGTATTGCTGCCGACTCCCAGGTGTTGGACCTGCTCGCCCGGGCCGCCCGGCGATCTGCCGAGCGCGGTTGCCGGCTCGTGCTGGTTGTTGACGGGTTGGACGAGGACACCGGGGCAGCAGTGATGGGGCAAAGCATCGCCTCTCTGCTCCCCGCGAGACCTCGGTATGGAATGCGTGTAGTCGTCGCCGGGCGACCAAACCCTCCGATCCCCGCAGACGTCCCAAGCCACCACCCGCTGCGGGACCCGAGTATCGTCCGTTCGCTGACCAAATCGGCCGCAGCGGAAGTCACGCGCCAGCAGGCAGCCGCCGAACTCGATCGGCTCCTCGACGCCGACCAAGTGCACCGCGACATTCTTGGATTGATTACCGCCGCCGGCGGTGGTCTGTCTGCCCGCGACCTGCAGGAGATCAGCGGACATCCGCTACGACTCATCGAACGGATGTTGGAAAGCGGCGAGGGTCGCACGTTTGCGCCGCGCGCATCAGCCTGGTCACGCGGTCGCGAGGCCACCACATACATCCTCGGGCATGAAGAGCTGCAGAAGACTGCCGAGGACTACCTCACCGATTATCTACCCGACTTGCTTCACCAGGTCCATCGCTGGGCGGATAGCTATCGCCGAGGGGCCTGGCCGTCGAGCACACCGGAGTACCTGCTGAGCGGCTACTTCTCACTCTTGCGAGAAGGAGGTGACCTCCCTCGCATGCTCGAGCTCGTTCTGGACCAGGTCAGGCAGGACCGGCTGCTGGACGTCAGCGGTGGTGACTTCGCAGCACTCACCGAAGTCAATGCCACCAGCGATCTCATCAGCCACCATCCATCACCGGACCTGGCTACAGCGGTCCTGCTGGCTCGTCGCCGCAACCGGCTTGAAGATCGCAACGCCCACATCCCAGTGCGGCTTCCAGCGGTGTGGGCGGCACTTGGACAGCCCGTACGAGCCGAAGCCCTGGCTCGCACCATGAGCGACTCGGCTGCCCGGGCAGAGGCGTTGGCTAGCCTCGCCAGCACGCTGGCGGCGGCCGGGCACCTAGACGACGCTGCACGGTTAGCCGGGCTCGCCGAGCACGCCGCCCAGGACATCGCGTTCCCGCCAGACCAGGCAGAGGCGCTGTCCAGTCTCGTCGAGGTGGTGGCCGCGGCCGGGCTTTTCGAACGGGCTGAGCGGACCGCCCACACCATCACCGACCCGACCTACCAGGCAGAGGCGTTGACGAGCCTGGCCGCGGCGCTGGCCGCGGCCGGACAACGAGACGACGCCGCCCGCGTCGCCAGCCTCGCCGAGCAAACCGCCCAGACCATCACCGACCCGAGCGACCAAGCACAGGCGTTCACCGGCCTGGCCACGGCGCTGGCCGCGGCCGGACAACGAGACGACGCCGCCCGCGTGGCCAGCCTCGCCGAGCAAACGGTCAGCACCTTCGGCGCCCCGTCCTACGAGGCTAGGGCATTGGCGAGCCTCGCCAAGGCGTTAGCCATGGCCGGACAACGAGACGACGCCGCCCGCGTGGCCAGCCTCGCCGAGCAAACCGCCCGCACCCTAACTGACCCGAGCGACCAGCCGCCGGCGTTGATCAGTGTCGTCGAGGCGCTGGCCGTGGCCGGGCTCTACGAACGGGCCGAGCAGACCGCCGCCACCATGACCGAGCCGTCCTTCCAGGCATTGGCGTTGGCCAGTCTCGTCGAGGCGCTGGCCGCGGCCGGGCTCCAGGAACGGGCCGAGCAGGCCGCCCGCACCATCACCGTGCCGGTCTTCCAGGCAGAGGCGTTGACGGGCCTCTTCGAGGCGCTGGCCGCGGCCGGACAACGAGATGATGCTGCCCGTGTGGCCAGCCTCGCCGAACAAACGGCCCGCACCATGAGGGCCTCGGCCTATCAGACACGGGTATTGGCCAGCCTCGCCAAGGCGCTGGCCGCAGCCGGGCAAGGAGATGATGCTGCCCGTGTGGCCAGCCTCGCCGAGCAGACCACCGACACGATCACCGACTCAGCCGACCAGATGCAGGCGTTGGCCAGTCTCGTCGAGGCGCTGGCCGCGGCCGGGCTCCAGGAACGGGCCGAGCAGACCGCTCGCACCATCACCGAGCCGTTCTTCCAGGCATTGGCGTTGGCGGGCCTTGTCGAGGCGCTGGCCGTGGCCGGGTTCTACGAACGGGCCGAGCAGACGGCCAAAATCATCACCGACCCGACCTACCAAGCACAGGCGTTGACCGACCTCGCCGCCGCGCTGGCCGCGACCGGACAACGAGACGACGCCGCCCGCCTGGCCAGCCTCGCAGAGCAGACGGCCCGCACCATCACCGACCCGAGGGCCGACGCGCGGGCGTTGACCGGCCTCGTCGCGGCGCTGGCCGCGACCGGACAACGAGACGACGCCGCCCGCGTGGCCAGCCTCGTCGAGCAAACCGCCCGCACCATCACTGACTCGACTTTCCAGGCGGGGGCGCTGACCAGTCTCGTCAAGGCGCTGACCGCAGCAGGGTTCTACGAACGGGCCGAGCAAACCGCCCGCACCATCACCGACCCGACCTACCAAGCACAGGCCTTGACCAGTCTCGTCGAGGCGCTGACCGCAGCAGGGTTCAACGAACGGGCCGAACAGACCGCCCGCACCATCACCGACCCGGTCTTCCAGGCGCGGGCGTTGACCGGCCTCGCCGCCGCGCTGGCCGCGACCGGACAACGAGACGACGCCGCCCGCCTGGCCAGCCTCGCCGAACAAACCGCCCACACCATCACCGACCCGAGGGCCTACGGCGAGGCGCTGACCGGCCTCGCCGCCGCGCTGGCCACGGCCGGACAACGAGACGACGCCGCCCGCGTCGCCAGCCTCGCCGAACAAACCGCCCACACCATCACCGAGCCGTTTTTCCAGACGCGGGCGTTGAGCGGCCTCGCCGCGGCGCTAGCCGCAGCAGGGTTCTACGAACGGGCCGAGCAAACCGCCCACACCATCACCGACTCGAGGGCGCAAGCACAGGCGTTGACGAGCCTCGCCGAGGCGCTGGCCGCGACCGGACAACGAGACGACGCCGCCCGCGTCGCCAGCCTCGCCGAGCAAACCGCCCGCACCATCGCTGACCCGAGCGACCAGGCTCAGGCGCTGACCGGCCTCGCCGAGGCGCTAGCCGCTGCAGGGTTCTACGAACGGGCCGAGCAAACCGCTCATACCATCGCTGACCCGAGCGACCAGGCTCAGGCGCTGACCGGCCTCGCCAAGGCGCTGGCTATCGCCGGGCTCTTCGAACGGGCCGAGCAGACGGCCAACACCATCACCGACCTGACCTGCCAAGCACAGGCGTTGACGAGCCTCGCCGAGGCGCTGGCCGCGACCGGGCAACGAGATGAGGCCGACCGCGTCGCCAGCCTCGCCGAGCAATCCGCCGATGCCATTGCCGACCCAACGGACCAGGCACGGGCCCTGACGAGCCTTGGTGAGGCGCTGGCCGCGGCCGGGTTCTACGAACGGGCGGAGCACACAGCCAACGCCCGCGTCCCCCCGACACGCCAGGTGTCGACAATGATCAGCGCTGCTGAGGCACGGGCTGATTCAGGCTCGGTGACGCGTGGGCAGTTGATCGCAGCGAGAGCGTGCAAGCAGGGCAGTTGGCTACTCACCCTCGACCTGATAGGGAGGCTTGATTCCTCCGCACTTCGGACTGTTGCGAGGGATCTCACAGAAGAATTTGAGTGACGGCGATAGAGGCAACGTGAAGGTCGACAACTGCGTACCGCCAGGGGACCTGACGACCTTCCCGTTAGGCGGTAGTGAGCGGCCAGGCAGCTCCAGTGGACGCAGTGCTTGCCCGCCAGGGTCCCAGGCAGGCAGGACCCGAAACGACCACTCCGTCGGGCCACCCCTGCGTCGAGCTTAAACAGACCACCTCAAGGCAGCTCAGAAATTATCCAAATCATCCTGGAGTTTGTCGATATCCATGACGCCGGCCCTTGTCGCTTGGGATAGCCAGTAGTCAGCCGCCTCGGTGTCCGGCGGTATCTGGATTTTTGAGAATATAGTGTAGAGATTGACCATCGCGTAAGATTCGCCCGCCTCTGCGGCACGAGTCAACCATATCTTCCCGGCCGCGAGATCCGGCGGTTGCTGCAAACGGGCTAGAAGGTACCCAACGTTGTTCATTGCCACGAGGTTTCCCTCGTCAGCTGCCCGCGTGAACCAATACCGCGCCTTCTCTAAATCGGCCGCTGTTCGCGCCCTAGCATACTTCATACCCAGGACCAGCATCGAGCCAACATCGCCTTGCTGTGTCGCCGCCCGGAGGAGAAATTCCTCCATGCGCGTGGCAAGTGGGTCCGTCGCCGACGCAGGCGCGCCCTCTGCATGGTAGAAAAGATTCGACAAGCCGACCTGACTACCGGCCTCAGCCGCTTGGCAATACCATTCGAGCGCTTCCGCGATATTGTCTGGATTTTGCTTTCGAACAAGCTGCCCGAGGTTATTCAAGGCACCCTGAGCGCCATCGGCTGCAGCGACAAGAAGCCACTTGCGTGCTTCTTCGTAGTCTGGTGGATCATTCTCATATAACAGTATTCCTAGGGCATTCATTGCTCCTGAGTTGTTCAACTCTGCCCCTCGCCGGGCAGCGTCAATGGCAATCTCCTGAAAGCCTCGCTCAAACGCAGTCTTTGCGATGCCTGAGGCTTCATCCGGCTGCATGTAGTGAAACATTCGAGCCCAGAGATGCTGAGATATTTCACGAGAGGGGCTACCTTCACCATTGTCCGCAGCGACAAGATAATCAAACGGTCGATAGCCGCGTCGCTGATTCTCGATCATCTCTGTTACGACGACAGCCGCCCGTCCATGTCCAATTAGCGGGCTTCGACAGATCTGCACCGCCCTTCGAATTTCAGGCTTCGATGGGGCCAGTTCAGGATGCCGATCCTTGAGTGAATATTTTACTATATCTACGAGATCTTCTTCCTCGATAGCGCGCGGCATGCCAATACGCGTCCAGTCGATGACGACTTGGACTACCGCATACTGAATCGGTTCGTGATATTGGAGATCGCTATAGTGGTTAAGCAAGGCAGGCGCACATGCGAGTTGCTCAGCTAGGCCGACACCGGACAGGTCCACATTGGGATAGGCCTCGCGAGCAGCAGCCTGCTCGCGAGTATCTTCATCAGTTGGATGGAGTTCAATCTGCTTCGCCGCATTAAGCAGTTGTCGATCTGCCCGCGCCAGTTCACCTCCAGCCAGCGCCACAAGTCGAGCGCGCGCCTCGGTGCGAAGCGTCGCTATCACCAACAGTTCCCCGGGCCGGCGTTTCGCCTGACGTAAGACTGAGAGCGTGGACGGCTGAGCCATGAGATACCTATCAAGGTCATCGAGCCATAGGACAATACAGTCGTTCGTCTCCTGGATACGTGGATGCCCAACCAACTGCGCGAGTTCAGTCGGCACTGGCGCCGCCATCCTGGCGTTGGGGTGAGTTCTGTGCACAGCCTCGAATGCAGTGCGCGTTTTCCCCGATTTAGAGGGCCCGTACAAAATAGTCAAATGCCCTAGCGCCAGGGCAGCGCTCACACGTTCATCGACGTCGTTGTGGCTACGCAGTACGTAAGGATCCTGTTGTCCATGACTGTCTGCGTCGCCATAGTCAGACGGCGTGGCCCCCAGACTATAGGGATCGAGGTCTGAAGCCAGCGGAAGATCTCCGTCCGGCGTCAAGTCGACTTCCACCAACAAGTCCAGGAAATGGGGCGGATCAACTCCCCGTGTCGGCGAGCCGTAGGTGATCGTGACGTTCCCGCCGGCGGTTACGTCATTTAGGTGTGTGCCCTGTTGGCCCGCGGCAGTTCCGGGCTCTACTGCCGCGCGTGAGGGACCCCAGGCTTCTCGATACCTGCGTCAACGATACCGATATCGATTCCACCGGTTGTCTTACTGTCCTGGATGCTGACACCGGTCCCCACCGAGCGGACCTCCTGGATCCGAATGAATTCGGCCTCCACGCGAGCCAGATTTACGCCCACGACCGCGTCCACGGAGGTCCCGGCCGTTTCTCGCAGCGCCTTGACCAACGCCTGTGCCGCGTCCAACAACTCCTGCTCGGCGGCCGGATCAGCTGCCATGACGTCGCTCAGGCTCTCCACTACCGCAGCCTTCTGGGCCTCCGAGTCCGGCCGCCGCTCCAACGCCGCCACCTCGACACCACGCTGCCCTAGCAGGCCCCTTAACTTCGCATAGCAATCCTTCACCATCTGCGCAGCGGTGTCCTTCACTCCACTCACGGCACCCGCCACAACAGCCGCAACCACAAGCGACACTGGGTCCACCGACCCACCCCCAAACAACAACACCCCCGGGAGCGACGCTCCCTAACATGAACCGCAGTCTCTCTCACACCACGTCACCATGTCGACCCTCAGGGCCCCGCCCAGGCGAAGTTGGTGCGGACGATGGCGGTGATGCGCGATGGGTCGCCTCGCTGGCCAGCGACGGGCCACCGTTCTCACCAGGCCAGACGGCGGAACGTAACTGCCCACCGCTGCCCCTCGTCGACCGTCATTAACCACGCCGCTGCACGTGTATCGCACGCAGCCGGCGGACCCCAGTACACGCCGACGTTGTGGCCTCTCAGGTGAGCGAAGGGATGCGCTAGAGGAGGGCTTTGGCGAACTGGTCGTAGTGGGCGGTCCACCAGCGGCGCCGACGGTCGAACTTCTCGATGCCTCCCGTCCGGGTCATCCTCGCGACGGCGTTCGGGCCGCCCGCATCGAGGCTGCGTCGCGCGGCTGCTTCGATGCGGGCGAGGGCATCGTTCATGGCGGTGAGCAGTTCTGCCCGGCCGGCCCGGTCCAGTCCGTAGGCCTCGGCGACGAGTCGTAGCCGCGCTGGTCGGTCGGCGCGCAGCCAGCCGATCCGGTCCTGGTCGAAGTCGTCCTCGATCGGTACACAGAGGCGGGCGAGCTGGGCCACGTCGTAGATAGGGCGGCCAGGGGCGGCGAACTCGAAGTCGAGCAGCGCAACGGCGATGCCGTCACGGAAGACGACGTTCGAAGGCTCCACATCGTTATGGCACACGAGCGTCCCGCCCGCAGGGTCAGCCAGACTGTCGTTCCAGGTGAAACCCTGAGGGTCGAACTCGCGGGCGGCGTCGTGCAACCCGCGCAGCAGCCTGGCCGTGGAAGCCAGCGCGGTGTCGGACTGGCTCCAGTCCGGATAGGGCGCCACGGGGACCTCGCCCTCGATGAACACGAGGCGCTCGCGTCCGTCCTCGTCGATGCCGACTGGTATCGGGGCACCCTCGAATCCGGCGTCTTTACCGCCCGCAGGAAGGCGTGAATCGAACCCGAGTGCGGACTCGAGGGACGAAGCACATGCGGACCGACGCGGACGACCTGGCCCGCGTTCGCGATCCCGCCATCGAGCTGCTGCTCCGACACACCGCCACCTTGACAGACAGGTTGGTGCAGCCGCCAAGGAACCGGGCAGGTCGGCCGGGATCCGTACCTCGGTGGGGTCAATGCGCCGCTTGGGTGGTGTCATCGCCATTCCTGTCCCCCGGTCGGTGGAAGGGCGGCCACACGATGATCTTCACGCCTCGGACCGTGAGCCGGCGGTCCCGGTACGGGCAGAACCGATGGACTAGCAACGGGTGCATATTCGAAGTGTGCAGTATTCCCGTCCTCCTCAGTCGATCGGGGATCTGAGTTCGTGAGCGGTGTTGGATCAAGAGCGTGACCGGGCGACATCCCGGTCGAGCTTCGACATCTAAAACTCAAGCGCGTGTGAGCTCGTACGCCCGGAATATCCGCTCTTGGCCTGTGCACGAGACGACGTCGGCTACGGCTGTGTCCACGAAACCTCCACCGACCTCTACCTCGTCGCCGAGCCAGCAGGCCAGCTGTCCAGCTGTCCAGCTGCATCAATCAGGGCGGGTGTGCCGTCACGCAGCACGACACTCCAGCCTGGAGGCCAGGCCACATCGATATCGACGAGGCTTTCGACGCCGACTGCGGTGCCGACAGAGGTGCGGACTACCAGGCAGTTTGTTGAAGCGTCGATCTCGAGGGTTCCGAGCAACCCGGCCTGTAACGCCACGACGGGGGCTTCACGTTGAACAGTCAGCCCAGGCATCGGAGCATCGCTCTGCCTCGCGTCGCGATCCATCAGACCATCTCCAGGCTGTTGTACTAGATACATCAATGTTGCTGCGAACCCGTCTGCCCAGGTCAGTGGCTGGCGACGGTCCAACCCGCACTCGCGTTGCACCTCCCTGACCAGCGCGATTAGCCGATCCGGACCAACGAGCAATGTTGCATCAAGTGCAATTCATCCCGTTTATGCTCCGGAACATTCGCCCCGTCGCACTTCCCGCACCGCCAGACCCCGGCCATAGCACCAGAATGCGCCTAGATCTCAGCCCATGTCGCCATACGGCGACCTGTTCGGCGGCTCCAGGCTGATCGCCTCGGACTGCGCCTTGGACCTGATCGCGTCCTCACTGCGCCCGAGCTTCATGCTCATGACACCGACGGGCGTGTTCCCCTCGGCCAGCTCACGCAGTTCTTGCACCTGGTCGTCAGTCCACTCCCGGCCGCTGTTCGAACTGGTGTCCGCCATGGCCGGCTCCTCTCCCGGAAGATTGGTTGTTGCCTCCAGCCCCGGTACCCGGCCGTCACGCACCGACCAACGTCGGTCGGCTGTGCATCCGCTGCGGGCGTGGCAGGCTAGAACGCATGTGTGGTCGCTACGCGTCAACAGCCCGCCGGACGGACCTGCTCGAACAGTTCCAGGTCGACGACGACAAGGCCGACGAACTGAAGGGGCCGGACTACAACGTGGCCCCGACCAAGCTCGCCCCGGTCGTGATCTCCCGGCCGCCGGCCGACGGGCCGAGGGACGCAGACGCCGTCGGGCAGCTGCGGCTGTTCAAGTGGGGGTTGGTGCCGTTCTGGGCCAAGGACGCCAAGATCGGGAACCGGCTGGTCAACGCCAGGAGCGAGACCGTGCACGAGAAGCCCGCGTTCCGGGCCGCGTTCAAGTCGCGGCGCTGCCTGATCCCGGTCGACGCCTTCTACGAGTGGTTTGAGACCGACAAGATCAGCGAGAAGACCAAGAAGCCCCTCAAGCAGCCCTTCGCGTTCCGCCCCACCGACGGCTCGTCACTCGCGCTGGCCGGCGTCTACGAGGTCTGGAACGACAAGTCGCTGCCAGACGACGACCCGGCTGCCTTGTTGTGGTCGTACACGATCATCACCACCACCGCGACCGACGAGGTCGGCCGCGTTCACGACCGCATGCCAATGTCTATCGCCTCGGACGACTGGGGCCAGTGGCTCGACCCCACGGTCAAGGAACCAGACGACCTCAAGCCGCTGATGACGCCACCGACCGGGCTGGAGATCTACGCCGTGTCCACGGCCGTCAACGACGTACGGCGTAACAACGGCCCCCATCTCCTCGATCCCCTTCCGGCCTCTTGACCGCACCCGACACGCGACGCGCTTACGAGAAGGACCAGGAGGAGTGGATCTCGGCCGAACAGGCCGCCGCCGTCCTCGGAGTGAGCGAGAGCACCCTGCACCGGATGGCACGCCGCGGCCTGATCGAACGCGGCACCGGCTACGCAAATACCACCGCCCTGCCCTGGAAGCACTGCGCGGGCGCGGCGAACCGATCTCCCTCGGCGTCGCCGCGCAGATTCTGGGCCGCCCGGTCACCGAGGTCCGCGCACTCCTGGCGGCCGGCGAGCTAGGCCCCTGTGTCAACGCGACCTTCCCGGTCTACCGGCGTGAGGTCGAGCGGTATGCCGAAGCTCACCCACCACCCGTGGTCTCGACGTTCCGGCTCGGGCAGGCGAACGCGGAGAAGGCGGCAGAGCTGCTCGGCTATCCAGACGCACCGGCCAGCGGTTCGCCAGAGAAGGCCGGCTCCCGTGTGAACGCGATGCGCGGGGACGGTACTGGTTCCGGCCTGATCACCTCGCCTTGTATCTGAGGGCGCGGGAAGCTGAACAAGAGCATGATGTCTGGGCGTAGTTTGGGTGTCCTGTGGAAAGTGTCGGCGGCTGCTGGGATCGTGTTTTGGTATGGAGCTGAGAGGCAGCGACTTCGACCGCATCCGCCGTGAGCATCTGCGCGGGGTGAGGGTCACCGATTTCGCGCGGGTGTGGCTGGCCGCCGAGCGGCGCGCTGACGCTCTGAAGGTCGACGGGCGCGAGGACGGCTACCTGGCCGGCGTGCAGTGGACGTGTCGCTGGATCGCTAATGGCGA
>NZ_JBICST010000017.1:0-8257 GCF_043197265.1 Kribbella sp. NPDC049227
GCCTTGAGCATCGTGGGCATCGCCGCGTTCCTCCTGCTGTTCCTGGGGCGTTCCAGGTACTTGCTCGGCCATGTGCCGGTTCTGATCGCACTCGCCTTGACGGCCCTACCGGCCCGCAAAGGGGTTGCCAGCGGCGGCGTAGGCCTGGAGACCATTCACAGGCAGAATGTAAGTAGCATCTGTGCAGGCGCATCTGAGAGAACAACCGTTATCGGTCGCCTATGACACCAAATCAAGCCATCGCTCTACAAGTGCGAGGGTCGCCCTACGCCGGGCTGCCCCTAGGCGGAAACCTTGTCCGGTCGCACTGCCTTCGCTGCCAGATCTGCCCGAACATGACTGGGGTTCATTGACAGACCCATTGACAGATCTCAGCACTCGCGAAGCGCTGCGTGCGTAGCGGCTCCGGCCGTACCGTCGCCCGAGAACCTGAGCGCGGACGATGTCGAATCCGGCGTGCACACCGCCCGCGTTCGACGACCGGGCCCTTCACGGCCCTTATTCTGCTGGCCTCTGCCGGCGACGTGCGGTGGTTCACGGAGCTGAAGGACGGGCCGCTCGTAGGCGGCAAGTAACCCTCCTGGCGGTCACCCTCGGACTGCGGAGCTGACGACCGGACCGGCCAGGCAGCCCGCCCAACGGCCCGTCACTCGCCGATCGTGCGGCCGAGGAAATCGAGCATCAGATCAGCCACCTCGTCGAGCGCGCTTTCGAGCAGGAAGTGCCCGCCTTCGAGCAGGTGGACCTCGGCGCGCCCTGTGTCGCGCGCAAAAGCCTGGGCTCCGGCCGGTCCGAAAATCTGATCACCCTTGCCCCACACGGCGAGCACGGGGAGCTGGCGTTTCCGCAGCAATTGATGAAGAGCGGGGTACACCGCAAGATTGCTGGCATAGTCTCCGATGATTGCGAGCTGGATCTTGTCTGTCGGCGGTCAGGAAGTTGAGGCCGAGCGGCGCTTTCCAGGCGGCGCGGCGCAGGGTCGCGCTGCCGAATTCGTCGTACCCGGAGGTGTGGGTGACGAGCTCGTGCATCGTGGCGGTGCCGGCGAGCGAGCCTGCCAGCTGGGGAAGATAGGTGGAGACCGCCGCGTCCATGCGAATCTCTCCGCGGCGTACAGCGTCTGCGATGACCAGCCCCGTCATCGCCTTGGTCATCGACCCGACCTCCATCAAGGTGGTCTCGCCGGCGCCGATTCCAGCCAGCCGCACCGGCTCGGCCGCGTTCAGGTCGACCTCGGCGACCGCGACACCGTGGTAGCCGGCGAGCATGCCCATGCCAGCTTGGTGGTCCAGGTGCGCCAGGACCGTGACGTCGCCGTCGCGGGCGTCCGCCAGGTTGGGCGACAACACCCAGGACACGACCGCGACCGTCAGCACTCCGATGAGCACGGTGACGAGAAGGCGGCGCGAGGCGAGGTAGCTCCCGGCCAGGACGACGAGCATGAGCAGTGCTTTCCAGCTGTCCTCGGCGTACCGCCCGTACCCGCCGCCGGTCAGCGAGATCAGCACTATGGTGGCGGGGATACCGATCAGGACCGCCGCGACCAGCACTTTCCCCGCCCAGCCGCGAGCAAACGAAGCCGAATCGCGGACCAGCAGCCGCCGGCTCAGCTCCCGGATGCGCCGGCCGCTGCCACCGGGCGGGGGCCGCGGGTTGGACGAGACCGGAGCAGGCATGTCGGGGAGCAGGTTCTGGGTTTGGGGCATACCTCAGCCTGTGTCCGGGGCGCGCCACCCACAAGGACACCTTGTTGACGATGTCGGCCACCGCATCCGCGGCATACTGTCAACTGCATGGAACCCCGATGACAGAGCCGACTCTCGAGCTGCCCGTCGAGAAGACTGTGGTCATCGTGACCTTCGACTCGGCCCAGATCCTCGACGTCACCGGTCCCCTCGAGGTCTTCTCCAGCGCCTCCCGGTTCCTGCCAGCAGCCCGGTATCGCACCACGGTCGTAACCACCCGGGGCGGCCCGGTTCACGCCAGCTGCGGGCTGGAGTTCGCCTCCTCCGCCATCACCGACGTCACCGGGCCTGTCGACACGTTGATGGTGGCCGGTGGCGCCGACATGAACGCAGCCGTCGCGGACACCGAACTCCTCGCCCAGATCCGACGGCTCGCCACCGACGCACGCCGCGTCACCTCAGTCTGCTCCGGCGCGTTCCTACTCGCGGCCGCCGGCCTACTGAAGGGACGACGTGCAACCACCCACTGGGCCGAGTGCGGACTCCTTGACCACACCTACACCGATGTCACCGTCGACCCCGACGCCATCTACGTCCACGACGGCAACGTGTGGACCTCCGCAGGTGTCACCGCTGGTATCGACCTCACGCTCGCCCTCGTCGCCGACGACCACGGACACCAGGCCGCCGCCACCGTCGCGCGTCAACTGGTCGTCTACCTGCAGCGGTCAGGCGGTCAGGCACAGTTCTCCGCGCTCCTGGCCGGACAAGCAGCCGCCACCGAACCGGTTCGCGACCTCCTGCCCTGGTTGCGCGACCACCTCACCGACGATCTGTCCGTCGCGGCGCTGCCCGGCACGTCAATCTCTCCGAACGACAGTTCACCCGCGTCTTCAAGGCCGAGGTCGGCTCCACCGCAGCCGACCACGTCGAAGCCGTCCGGCTCGAGTCCGCATGCCGGCTGCTCGAGACCACCAACAGAACCATCGAACAGATCGCCAAGACCTGCGGCTTCGGCACCCCCGAGACCATGAACCGCGCGTTCCGCAGACGCCTGGACACCACCCCAGGCGACCACCGCCACCACTTCCGCGGCCGTACCCCGTCCCACCAGGGTAAGGACGTGCAAACGCCTCGATCTTGAGATCCCCGATCACCCGTGGGACGGGACGCCTTTCGCCCAGATCGAATCGAAGCTTGCGAGGTACGAGCTGAGCATTTCGCTGTCGCCGGAGTGGCGGTAGTGGTAGACGGGCGAGCTGGCCGCAGGGACGCCGTACGCGTGCTGGTTGACGAGTAGTTGATCATCTGCTTGACCGATAGCGAGCTGGTGAGCTGCGGCGGCTCGCCGAGGTCGCCAGCCAGCATGGCCGCACATTAGGAATGGTGTACGTCGAGGATCTCCCCAGCGATCCACCGATTACCAAGGCCACTTCGGACGGCCGACCATAGTTGGCTACTGGAGGCCGAAGTGGGCCTGGATCGGTCCTGCCTGATCCGGCGGCAACTGCGAGGCAAGTAGGACGTTTGCCTTCAGCGCGGAGTCCTTCTTTCCCTCGGCTTCATCGCGCTTCTTCTTGGCGTCCTCCGCCTCAGCTCCACCGACCTGGAGGCCAAAGTAGGCGCCGACGATGGTCCCAATGGTTCCAGTGACGGCAGCGAGTGCGGTTGCGTTGTCATTCCAAGCAATCCCGATTATCACGACTGCGGCGATCAGCGTGGCAGCGCCTATGCCCAGTGCGATCAATCCGTACTTCCATCGCGCACCGGAGTCCGAGTCCGTCATCGCTATCCCCTAGGTGTGAATCGCCATTACCAGCTTGGTGTCGTGCAGCCCCGCCAATGTCCGCGCCACGACTGGAGGCCGACATCAGCCGATAGGGCCTCCTGACCATCCAGCAACCTAATCCAGCAACCAGGTCTGTTTTGTGGTCGCCTGTCCGATTGCCAGGTTGGACCTCCCCTCTCGGCCAGCAGTGATCGGGACGCCGTACCGCGCCTGCCCGACCTACCCGCCCTTGGTCGCTGTGCAGCCACCTTGTGGCAATGTCTAGAAGTGTGCAGCCGCCGCCCACGTTCCCCAGGTATCGCGGGCGTCTGCGAACTCTCCATACAGCCAGACTCGTGTCGCATCGCCGCCATCGCGGCTGTGAGCGAAGTAATCGCCCCATCGTCCGCCCGTGTAGGCGCTCTCGCCCGCTTTGATCAGAGCACTGCCTTGTAGCGCGCTTTGCGCATCGTTCGCTCGTCGACCGGTGAAGCGCAACGAGCCGAACTCTCCGCTGTTCGACCGGCTGAAGCAGAGGTAAGCGTTGCGCGCGATGTCGGTCTGCACGATCGGGAAGTAGTAGTAATAGCCAGGAGCGCCGAACGCGCCCTGCTGCACTACCGAGCGACTTGCGACATCGATCTCGTACCACTGCAGTCCTGAGCGGGCAACGGATTCGCCTTGCCAGCTCAGTTTGGTCGTATGTGTCGTCCACAGCCGTTGGACACCGCCGGCGTACTGATACACCGCGCTCAGCAGGCGTGAGTCATTGGTCTCGACGCGTACGGACGGGTGCGGTTGCTCGGCATCGGGTGGTAGGTCATAAGACCGACAGGGCACGGCGAAGCGCGCCAACTGGGGAGCGCCGCCGGTCCACAGGCCCACGGGGTTGCTGAGCTGCCACAGCGTCAGTGAGCTGCCGCTAGGCCAGAGTGCGTTCGTTAGGTAGGCCGGAGGGTTGCCGCCCAGGCCGCGGAAGTGAGCTGCGGCCTGAACCGTGAACGACAAACTGTTGTCGGGGTTGCGGAGATTCCAGAAGTCCCACCAGCGGAGCGGAGCGCCGTTGTACAGCTCGGCCTTGTTGAGGATGCGCAGTTTGGCGTACGAGAAGCCGCCGCCGATGCGGAACTGGTTGGTGCTGATATAGACCGCTTGGGTATCGAATCCGAGCATCGGGTAGTCGGCCCAGTTGTCGCTGCGGGCACTGCCGTCGACTGACGCATCAAGCGCCCAAACCCAGTAGGGACCGGCGGCATCTTCGCCCTGGGAGGCGGCGATCATGATCCAGGATCCTGCCGGCGTCCCGCGCCGTGCGGCGACCACGACAATCCAGCGACGAGCGTAGTGGTCGTAGGCCAGCTTGGGATCGAACAAGCCAGCACCAGGCGGCAGTACCTGGCTGAACAATGCGGTCATGCTGGGCCAGCGGAAGCGCAGGCTGCCGTCCTTGCGGTAGCCGGCGAGATCCACGTTGACGGCCAGTAACACGTCGCTCGCACCGACTGCCATGGCACAGTCCGGCGGTCGGAACGCGGTCTGTGGCGTTCCTCGGAACGACATGTCGGCTGCCGGCGCGAGCGCAGCCGCCGGGGCCGCCCGCTGCCCATCCTCGGGCACTTCTTGTTCTGCAACCGCCGCACCTGCGGCCTCACCAACGGCTTCGTCCTCGATGAGCTCGGGATCATCCTCGACGGCCAGCGCCCCTGGCTCGGGCTGATTGGCCTCTGCGGTCAGATCCCTGTACTCGTCCATCGATACCGGGAACCGAGTCTCCATCCAGTCCGGCTTGGCCGTACCAACCGGGGTCAGCACAAAATCAGCGGGACCGAGATCTTCAATCGACTGAAGCTTCCCAGGAACAGCAGAGTCGCTGGGGCCTTGCTCGAACTCGTCTGGCATAGCTGATCTCCTTGCCTGACGGACGATTTGCTACATGGGTTTGCATGATGACGATGCCGTTGCACACGTCATCACTAATGCACCTTCAGCAAGGCGCATGACAGGACGTCAATCCGCGCGGTGGGTGTGTAGAAGCTGACGCCGGCTAGCTGGGATCGTCCTGCGCTGGTGGTGCGTCCTCGTCCGGCTGCTCTGCACGCCTCTTCAGTTCGGCATAGGTCTCTTCATCGACCGGGCTCCCGACCGGTATGGACCGCGACTCGGCGTCTCCACTGTTCGCGTCGTCGGCAGCCGGCTCATTCTCGGGCTCGATCGGCATCCCGGGCGTCGGCGCGCCGGACGGACCACCGTCGCCGTCATGCGCAGTTTCGGGCTGGTTTTCGCTCATAAGGAAGCTCCGTCCAGTCCCTGATCCACAGGTACCAGCACTAGCTTAGGTCGCTTCCGGCCAGGCACCACCCCCAATCACAGGCTCATCAATCGAGGCCCGTTGTCGCCCGCGTCGGCCGGCCGCCGAATCTATGGGTTCTGGGCGGCTCGACGCCATTCGCCACGTGCGAGCCAGCCGAAGACGATGGTCGCCACCAGAAGCACTCCAACAATTGCGATCTCTAACGAGCCATCACCCCCGTCCGGCTCGACCCCGAACAACAGCTCGATCCATTCGCGATTGATCAGCGTGAGAACAAATAGGCCCGCAGTCAGTGTTGCGAGGGCGATCTCGACAAAGAACCTGCTCCGGATGCGTTCACGCACGAGTAACCCCTCCCCTCGAAGATCGATCATTCATCGAGAAAGATGCGACCTCACCTGAGCGTTTCCCCTCGCTCGCGTTCATTCAAGCTTGGCCCCGTGTAGCACAGATGTCAACAGTGCGCAACTATTCGCATCTCGGAATTTGCGGCGCGCCATTTTTGTGCAATGTAGGCGATTGATTAAAACAATTGCCTGCTGCGCGTCGACTACCAGCCACGACGGAGTCAGTGCCGTATCGGAATCGACATGCCGCGGAGCACGATTGGCGGGCTGCCGAAGCTATCCAACTCACCTTGCGTCATGGCAGCTGAGCGCTCAGGTGTCCAACCTGTCGTCGAGGAGGTGATCATCGAGACTGGCGAACCAGTCGATGACTTCGCTGGCGCGATAGCGGATGTATCGGCCGACGCGTTTGCCGGGAGGGCCGTAGCCGAGGGTTCGCCAGCGGTAGAGAGTTCGCTTGGGTACGCGAAGGTAGGCCGCGACCTTGTCCACGTCCCAGAGTGGGTCCGAATCAGGAACGGCGGACGTCGGCGCCTCCATCCCTTGGCGAGACCTCATCGGAGTTGCGAGGAGCTGGCGAAGCAGATCCCGTTTCTCGTTCTCGCTCGGCTTTGACGACTCGTCTGAGGTGACGCACGGACCAGCCCAGGATCTCGGCGGCGGCCTCGGCGGATCCGCAGATCTTGGCTAGCAGGGCCGTCTCTGCGGCGGATGCTGCCTCGGCATCGGCGACGCGTTCGTCGTACCGCTCGATAGCGAGAGACCTGGCTTCGATCGCGCGATCCAGCGGCGCCTGCGCTCTGATGGTCCGCGCGGTCGCGGCTTCGATCCGCGCCTGACGTTCGCGCTCCCGTCGCATCGCGGCAACCCGCTCGCTGGCTCCCATGGGCTGCTCAGATCCACAATCACAGCGTCAGGCTGTTGAGGTCGGGTGACAGGAAGGCCGAGTCGAGAGGCCGTGCCGCCACAGGAGCCAGCGGCTCCCAGTTGGCCTTCAAATACTTGTTCGTCCAGGGTCAGGAGGTGCGAGCCGTGAGTGTTTCACCTCATCAGGATCGGTCCTGCCTCGCGCTGCCACCGATTGACTTCAGGCGTTTGAGGACCGCGCGAGAGTCGAGCGACCATGGCACCCGATTGGTGTCCAGGAACGTGATGGAGACGTATGGCGGTAGACCGTCGGGTCGGAAGTCCTCCACGTCCAGACCGTAGTCGGCGGTGTCGTGAGCGGGGACCGTACCCATCTCGACCAGCAGATCAGGAGGGTCGTCGGGCGTGTGGTGCACCTGCATCAGGTCTACGTATATGGGTGCATCGCTTGCATTGTTGATGTAGGCGAAGTATTCGCGTTCGCTGGTGTCGTGGTGGTCGGGGCTCCGTCTCCATTCGGTCCACACCGAGATGCGTGTTGCCTGTTCTCTCGCCCGCAGTCGCCGGTCCTCGCGCAGCAGGTTGAGCGATACGAAGAGTGCACCGACAGTGCCGATCGCGGCCAGCCAGTCCGCAACGCTGCCGAAGTCCATTAGATTGGCTCCCATCAGTCGTTTCGAGTCGGCACGTCGAACGCTGAAGCCCGTCGCTGCCCCCGGTCCGTCTTCGTACCTTCTGGTCGATCCAAGCGGCGAAGTCCGGACCTGCTCAGCGCGCCGAAGTCTTTCCGTCAGGTTCGGGGCGGTCGATCGTGGCGGGTTTGGCCGGGTCGATGTCGCGCGGTCGGACGACCGGCTCACCATGACGGTCAAGGAACATCGTTGCCTTGCGCCCCAAATTGGGATCCTCGCCTACGTACACGACCCGCACGGCCGCGGCGACGTCCATGAAGAAGCCGATCGCCGGCGAGTGCATGACACCTGCCTCGGCAGATTCAGGCCGTGCGCCCGGTAGCTCTGGAGGCTCGAAGCCCTGCTGTACCAAGGCGGCAAGGATCTGTGCCTCTTTCAAGACAGCAGCGGGCAGATCCGGCCAATGCAACTCGATGTTGCCGATGTCTCCTTTGGCTGTCAGCCCGACGGTGGCATAAGACGACCAGACCGCCACACCGTCCACGGACCGCTTCGCCCGAGCCGCCTTCCGGATCACCAACGGTTCGTGAAGATGGAACTCTTCGTCCGAAACCCGCTCCGCGACCTGGCCGTACTCCGAAAGCACC
>NZ_JBICST010000018.1:0-6058 GCF_043197265.1 Kribbella sp. NPDC049227
GACCGGGTTTTCGTGCTCCCCGACGCGAGAAGAACACTAGCCCATCTCCGCCTGAGTTCAAAAACCGGGGTCTCCCACCACGTCGACGTACCGTCATCGTCCGATCACCTTCGGACTGCCTGTCAGGCCCGGATGCCTTGCGCACTAAGGTGTTCCGCGGAAGGAGCACGACATGCGTATCTGGCTGAACGGCGCCCTGCTGGACGACGAGGCGACGGTTTCGCCGCTCGACCACGGGCTGACCACCGGCGACGGTGTGTTCGAGACGATCAAGATCGAGAACGGCCGTCCGTTCGCGGTGACGAGGCATCTGGACCGGCTGGTCCGGTCGGCGGTCGGGCTCGGTCTGCCGGAGCCGGACGTGGCTCAGATCGAGGTCGGCATCGAGACGGTCGTGAAGGCCGATCCGGGCATTCCGTTCGGCCGGCTGCGGATCACGTACACGGGTGGTGTCTCACCGCTGTCGTCCGAACGCGGCACGTCCGGCCCGACCATCCTGGTCGCAACGCAGGCAGTCAAACGCCCGGGCCCGACGTCCGCGATCGTCACGGTCCCCTGGGTCCGCAACGAGCGCAGCGCGGTCGCCGGCCTGAAGACGACGTCGTACGCCGAGAACGTGCGCGCCCTCGCCTACGCGAAGGAACGCGGCGGCAGCGAGGCCATCTTCGCGAACACCATCGGCAACCTCTGCGAAGGCACCGGCTCGAACATCTTCTGCGTGTACGACGGTGAGCTCGTGACGCCGACCTTGGAGTCGGGGGCATTGGCGGGCGTGACGCGTGCGCTTGTCCTCGAGTGGTTCGGCGCGACCGAGCGCGACGTACCGATGGAGCGTCTGTTCGAGGCCGACGAGGTCTTCCTCACGTCCACGACGCGCGACGTACAGGCCATCCAGCGCGTCGACGACCGTGACCTGCCTGCCCCGGGACCGATCACCGCGCAGGTGACCAAGATCTTCGCCGACCGGTCAGCCGACGAGCCGAACCCGTAAGCGCGGCGCATCGACTGCTGGCCGGAGGCCGTGCGGCTTACTCGCCGGAGGCTTTGCGGCGTTCGCGATAGGCGGCGACGTGCAGACGGTTGCCGCAGGTGCGCGCGTCGCAGTACCGCTTCGACCGGTTACGTGACAGATCGATCAACGCGTCGTCACAGTCCGGCGCCTCACAGCGGCGAAGACGCTCGCGTTCGCCGGCCGAGATGACCTGCGCCAGGGCGATCCCGCACTCCACCGTGATCCGGCACGCCAGCGACGCGCCGTCCCGCGAATAATGGATGTGCCACGGGTGCCCGTCGTGATTCGTCAGCCGCGGCGTGGTCGTACCCCGGGCGACGATCGCGTTGATCATCGCCGCCGCCTCGGCATCCGACCCGGTCGTGAAGACAGGCGAGAACAGCGGCCGCAGATCCCTGACCTCGGCCAGGTCCTTGTCCGACAGCGAGTCGACCGCGCTGAACTCCCGCTCGTGGACGAACTTCTCCAACTCCTCGAGCGTTTCCAGCGTGTCGACCTGACTGTTCGGACCCGGCAAGGTGTTCACGAGCCGGACCAGCGTGCCGAGCGCCTGCTCGGTGTCGTGCGAGAAAGTCACAATCACGTCTCCAACGCGACGGGGTCTCCGTCTTGCAGCAAGAGTAGCCCGGCCCGATTAGATCGTCGCTGACTGATGCGCTATGGTTTCACACGCAACACCAGCACCACCCGGGCGATTGGCGCAGTGGTAGCGCGCTTCGTTCACACCGAAGAGGTCACTGGTTCGAACCCAGTATCGCCCACCCCCGGAAAATTGCAGGTCAGAGCGGGAACCCGGCACCAGCCGAGTCCCCGCTCTCGTCGTTTCAGCCCTCGTCAGGCTGCGAACCAGTGCGACGATGATCCAGGGACCGACGGTTCGGACTGCTGCACGATGCGGTGACTACGCCGTGAGGCGATCCGCTTCGGCCAGCAGCAGATCGCCAAAGGGCTGAAAGCCGATACTGCAGGCGTAGACGCCACTGACGACCCGGTGGATGGTTCCCCATTCCCAGATGGCGGTGGCATCCACGCCGGTGCGAGAAGCCAACTGCTCAGTCCGCGCCCACAGGTCATCGCCCAGGTCCGGGTTGCTACGCACGATGGCGCCGAGATCGCACGCCGGTTCGGCCCGCAGCCCGGCTGGATCGATGAGCTTGTAGCTGCCGTCACTCGCCTGCAGGGCGTTCATCTCGTGGATATCACCGTGGACCAGAACCGCGGACCGATCGTCGTGGGCAACGCGACGACGATTCATGCAATCCAACGCGTCCGCCACAGTGGCCGGCGAACACGGTCGCCCCGCCTGCTCCCAGAGTTCCGGCAGCCGATCGGCGTACTGCTCACACAACTTCGCGCCGGTTGGAAGGTCAATGTCGGGACCGATCGGACGCCACAGGCGAACCGCCACTTCGCACAACAAGTTCAGGCGGCTGACAGGGTCGGCCACGATGTCGTACATCGGAGCCCCAAGGCGCTCCAGCAGAAGGGCCTGTCGACCCACGTCTTCGCCCAACAGCTTGGCGCATCCCCCTCCGTTCGCCAGCCGCAACACCATGGCCTCCTGCCCGACGCCCCGACCTGGCACACCGACCTTGAGGACCGCCGGAGTTCCGTCAACCAGCCTCACCTCGACGACCAAGGCGGCGTGACCGCCCGCGAAACTGGACCCGATCATCAGAGACCACTCCTGGGCCAGCGAGTCGACCAGGCCTGGCAGCTCGTCCAGCCAGGATTCGTTCCCGTCGGCTATGACCGTCTTGCGGACCTGGTCGGGAATGTCGAGGCTCACACCGCAAGGCTAGCCAGGCGGCCGGACGGACACATTGGATTATTGATTTGGGGTCGAAGGTTCCTGGGGCAGTGCCGAGTACGTGGGGCCCGAGGGTGGCTGCGTGTTTCTTTTGGGCGAAGGCGTGCGCGCGTACCAGAGAAATCCGTGTTTTCGCTGAGCGGGCGGGTCACCGTGGTTTCACAAGGTTTTCAGGCGGTGTGGTCGATGGTGCCGTGGCCGCCGATTCGGACGATGACCAGGTTGGTCACTGACCAGGACAGGGCTTGGTAGAGGTCGGTGTTCGGGTCGTCCGGGGATTCCAGGCCGTGTGGTCCGGCGGCGGTCTCACAGGCGTCGGCGGCTTCGGTGGTCAGTTCTCGGAAGGCTTCGTCGAAGGTGTCGTCGATCGCCGTACCGTCCGCGTGCAGTTGGCGGGACAGCTGGCTGAAGCGGCCGGCCAGGTCTTGTCTGCCGAGGTGCTGCATGTGGGTCTCGCCGGCGGACAGCAGGTTGGCGAGACGAGTCAGCGCGATCTCGACCGCGGCGGGATCTTCGACCAACTCAACGAGGCGGTAACCGTTCACGACGAAGGTCATGGGCACAACGTGACAGGCCCGCCGGGGAACAGCAAGGACCGCGAGCGCTCGTACCGACTGTCCGGTCGTTGCTCGGTGCATCTATAGGGGCTGCTTCGGTTTGGGGCTGGGTGGTCTGTTCGGGCGGCAGGATGGCGGGATGGGATTGTTCGGGCGACTGGGACGGCAGCGGGGTGCGCGGGAGGTTTGGGCGGAGTGGCAGGAGGCTGATCGGGTCGGGGACTTCGAGGCTGCCGGGCGGTTGGCTCGGGAGATGGTGAAGGTGGCGGGCGGGGAGTTCGGGGCCTGGTTCGAGGCCGGGTTGTACTCGAAGGCTCGGGCCGAGTGGGCGGAATCGGCGCAGCGGAATCAGCGGGCGGTGGAGCTGTTCACGACTGAGGACGCGCGCACGTACGACGGTGTGAATCCGGCCGCGTGGAACCTGGGGATCGCCGCGACGGCGCTCGGTGACTGGGCCACGGCTCGGCGGGCGTGGTCGGCGTACGGGATCGAAGGGATCTCGGAAGGGTCCGAGCCCATCGACGGTGACTACGGATTGACGCCGATCCGGTTGAATCCAGATCGGCCGAGCCTGGCGCATCAGGTTCCGGTGGCGATCGGGAACACCGAGGTGGTGTGGTGCTGGCGGCGCAGCCCGGCGCATGCCGTGATCTCGAGTGTGCCCCTGCCGGACTCCGGTCACCGCTTCCGGGACGTCGTGCTCCACGACGGTGAGCCGAAGGGCCTCCGGCGTCGCGGCGACCACGAGGTGGCGGTCTTCGACCAGCTGGCCCTGCTCGACGAATCGGGGTTGCAGACCTGGCAGGCGCAGGTGCTCGGCGCCGGGCCCGACGACCTGACCGCACTGGCCGATCTCGCCGGACCCAGGGACCTGGGCGTCGACGACTGGTCCGGGATTCGGCTGATGTGCTCGGATTGCTCGCACGGCCTGCCCGACGATGCACACGACCACGAGCCGGCCTCGAACGACGCGGTCCGGCTCGGACTGGCGGGATCCGAGGCGGACCTGAGGGCCTGCCTCGACAGCTGGCTCGCCGACCGGCCGCACCTCACCTTGGCCGAGCTCACGTTCCTCTGGTGAGACGGGCTAGACGAGCCACGTACCGGACCGCATGAGAAGGCGGCCCTTGATCTCGTTGCCCTCGCGCCAGGCCTGGATCGTCGTGGGAGTCGCGCGGATGAACGGGTAGGGAGTGGAGGCCTGGCGGGGGTCGAAGCCTGCCTTGGCGGCGAAGGCGTCGCCCTCGGCGGCGGGGACGGTGGCAAGTTCTTCGGTCGTGGCGATGATGTGGACGACGTCCCGGGTCTGGCCGATGGTCAACTGGACGAGAGGGTTGGCGCGGAGGTTGCGGGCGGTGGGGTTGTTGGCAGCGGTGGACAGCAGGAGAGTTCGGCCGTCCCAGAGGAAGGACAGGGGCATCAGGTACGGCGTGCCGTCGAGCGACGCAGTGGCTACCCAGGCGTCCACGTCCTGGTCGAGGCGGTGGAGTGTGTCCTGCTTGCGTACGGCGAGGGGCCTGGGGGCAGCCATGATGGACTCCTGACGGGTGTCACATGTGGTCGGGTTTTCGCGTCACACCAATTGACGGTGGTCGGACCGGAGTGTGACAGGTGGAGAGGGACATGAGCGAACACGACTGGCTGGCGGAGCGGTTCGAGGAGAACCGGGAACACTTGCGCGTGGTCGCGTACCGGATCCTCGGGTCGCGCGTCGAGGCCGAGGACGCAGTGCAGGAGGCGTGGATCCGGCTGAGCCGATCCGACGCCGACGCGATCGACAACCTGGGCGGCTGGCTCACGACTGTTGTCGGACGCATCTGCCTGGACATGCTGCGGACACGGCGCGGCCGGCCCGAGCAGACGGTCGGCGACCACTCCCCTGCGCTCACGGACGACGACGTACCGGATCCGGAGCTCGAAGCTGTGCAGGCGGACTCGGTCGGGCTCGCTCTGCTCGTCGTACTCGAGACGTTGACGCCGGCCGAGCGGTTGGCGTTCGTGCTGCATGACATGTTCGCGGTGCCGTACGACGACATCGCGCCGATCGTGGGCAAGTCGTCGGAGGCCGCGCGGCAGCTGGCGAGCCGGGCGCGGCGGCGGGTGCAAGGTACGCCGGAACCCGCGGGAGCGGACGCCAACCGGCAGAAGGAGATCGTCGAGGCGTTCCTCGCCGCGTCGCGTGGTGGGGACTTCGATGCGCTGCTCGAGCTGCTTGACCCGGACGTCGTACTGCGTGCCGACGAAACGGTTGTGGCGCGCGGCGCTGGTGCCATGGTGCGGGGCGCTGCGGCTGTCGCGGAGACGTTCTCCGGGCGCGCGCAGGCCGCCGTACTCACGCTGGTCGACGGCAAGGCCGGAGCGGTGTGGAGGCTGCGTGGCGAGCCGGTCGTCGTGTTCTCGTTCACGGTCGCCGACGGCCGGATCACCGGGATCGAACTCCTCGGCAACCCCGACTACCTGCGCGACGTCGACCTCGCGCCGGCCAACGGCTGACGCAGCACCCATCCTGGGGTACGACGGGGTCCTGGAGCGATCCTGGACGCGTGGGACTGGTGTGACGGGAGGGGTGAGATCCACGCTCCGACCATCCACATCGCGACACCCCGGAATCCGGTTTTTGCGTACGCCGAAAGTGCGCTACTGTTCTGCTCTCGCACCGAGCAGGAACACCCCGCCGGA
>NZ_JBICST010000019.1:1632-5139 GCF_043197265.1 Kribbella sp. NPDC049227
CGGTGTTCCTGCCCGTATTTTGAGAACTGTATAGTGGACGCGAGCATCTCTTTGTAGCGTAATTTTGTTGTTTTGTTTTGTGACAAGCTACTAAGGGCAATCGGTGGATGTCTTGGTACCAAGAGCCGATGAAGGACGTTGGAGCCTGCGATAAGCCCCGGGGAGTTGGCAACCAAGCTGTGATCCGGGGGTGTCCGAATGGGGAAACCCAGCTGGCATTCTAAAGCCAGTTACCAGTGCCTGAACACATAGGGTTCTGGAGGGAACGCGGGGAAGTGAAACATCTCAGTACCCGCAGGAAGAGAAAACAATTGTGATTCCGTGAGTAGTGGCGAGCGAAAGCGGATGAGGCTAAACCATGTGCGTGTGATAGCCGGCGTGCGTTGCGTATGTGGGGTTGTGGGAGCATTCAGACACTAATGCCGTGGTGTCGGAGAGTTATAAATCATCGTTGAAGTCGAATCTTCTGGAATGTTGAGCCGTAGTGGGTTATGGCCCCGTAGGCGTAAGACGGTGACTCTCGAGTGTTTTCCCGAGTAGCACGGGACTCTTGAAATCTTGTGTGAATCTGGCGGGACCACCCGCTAAGCCTAAATACTTCTTGGTGACCGATAGCGGACTAGTACCGTGAGGGAAAGATGAAAAGTACCCCGGGAGGGGAGTGAAATAGTACCTGAAACCGGTTGCCTACAATCCGTCGGAGCATCTCCTTGTGGGGTGTGACGGCGTGCCTTTTGAAGAATGAGCCTGCGAGTTAGTGGTGTGTGGCGAGGTTAACCCGTGTGGGGTAGCCGTAGCGAAAGCGAGTCTGAATAGGGCGTTTTAGTCGCATGCTCTAGACCCGAAGCGGAGTGATCTATCCATGGGCAGGTTGAAGCGTGGGTAAGACCGCGTGGAGGACCGAACCCACCAGGGTTGAAAACCTGGGGGATGACCTGTGGATAGGGGTGAAAGGCCAATCAAACTCCGTGATAGCTGGTTCTCCCCGAAATGCATATAGGTGCAGCGTCGCGTGTTTCTTACCGGAGGTAGAGCACTGGATGGTCTAGGGGGCTTACCGGCTTACCGAAATCAGCCAAACTCCGAATGCCGGTAAGTGAGAGCGCGGCAGTGAGACTGCGGGGGATAAGCTCCGTAGTCGAGAGGGAAACAGCCCAGATCACCAGCTAAGGCCCCTAAGCGATTGCTAAGTGGAAAAGGATGTGGAGTTGCCCAGACAACCAGGAGGTTGGCTTAGAAGCAGCCACCCTTGAAAGAGTGCGTAATAGCTCACTGGTCAAGTGATTCCGCGCCGACAATGTAGCGGGGCTCAAGCAATCCGCCGAAGCTGTGGCATTCATACTAGTACTCGGCTCAGACTTGTTCTGGGTCCAGGTGTGTGGATGGGTAGGGGAGCGTCGTGCAGCGTGTGAAGCAGCCTAGTGATGGAGTTGTGGATGCTGCACGAGTGAGAATGCAGGCATGAGTAGCGAATGACGGGTGAGAAACCCGTCCGCCGGATGATCAAGGGTTCCAGGGTCAAGCTAATCTGCCCTGGGTAAGTCGGGACCTAAGGCGAGGCCGACAGGCGTAGTCGATGGACAACGGGTTGATATTCCCGTACCGGCATTAACACGACCCGACCGAACCTGCTGATGCTAAGCCAACTAAGTCGTGATGTCTTCGGATGGATCGGTGGCGTTGGTGGCCCGAGGTGGTAGTAGGTGCATTGAGGAGTGACGCAGGAGGGTAGTCCAACCGCGGCGATGGTAGGCGTAAGCTGATCCGCGGGCAAGGTGGTAGGGCGAGGCATAGGCAAATCCGTGTCTCATATAGCCTGAGAGCCGAGGCGGACCCGTTTAGGGGAAGTGGATGATCCCATGCTGCCGAGAAAAACTTCGCAGTGAGTGTTAGAGCCGCCCGTACCCCAAACCGACACAGGTGATCAGGTAGAGAATACCGAGGCGATCGAGTGAACCATGGTTAAGGAACTCGGCAAAATGCCCCCGTAACTTCGGGAGAAGGGGGGCCGGAACCGTTACCTCACTTGCTGGGGGAAGCGGTGATGGCCGCAGAGACCAGGCCCAAGCGACTGTTTACTAAAAACACAGGTCCGTGCGAAGAAGTAATTCGATGTATACGGACTGACGCCTGCCCGGTGCTGGAACGTTAAGGGGACAGGTTAGCTGGTTTCGGCCGGCGAAGCTTTGAACTTAAGCGCCAGTAAACGGCGGTGGTAACTATAACCATCCTAAGGTAGCGAAATTCCTTGTCGGGTAAGTTCCGACCTGCACGAATGGCGTAACGACTTGGGCGCTGTCTCAACCGTGGACTCGGCGAAATTGCATTACGAGTAAAGATGCTCGTTACGCGCAGCAGGACGGAAAGACCCCGGGACCTTTACTACAACTTGGTATTGGTGGTCGGTACAACTTGTGTAGGATAGGTGGGAGACTGTGAAGCTCGGACGCCAGTTCGGGTGGAGTCATCGTTGAAATACCACTCTGGTTGTTCTGGCTGTCTAACTTTGGTCCGTTATCCGGATCAGGGACAGTGCCTGGTGGGTAGTTTGACTGGGGCGGTCGCCTCCTAAAAGGTAACGGAGGCGCTCAAAGGTTCCCTCAGCCTGGTTGGCAATCAGGTGTCGAGTGTAAGTGCACAAGGGAGCTTGACTGTGAGACAGACATGTCGAGCAGGGACGAAAGTCGGAACTAGTGATCCGGCGGTGGCATGTGGGAGCACCGTCGCTCAACGGATAAAAGGTACCCCGGGGATAACAGGCTGATCTTCCCCAAGAGTCCATATCGACGGGATGGTTTGGCACCTCGATGTCGGCTCGTCGCATCCTGGGGCTGGAGTAGGTCCCAAGGGTTGGGCTGTTCGCCCATTAAAGCGGCACGCGAGCTGGGTTTAGAACGTCGTGAGACAGTTCGGTCCCTATCCGCTGCGCGCGCAGGAGACTTGAGAAGGGCTGCCCCTAGTACGAGAGGACCGGGGTGGACGAACCTCTGGTGTGCCAGTTGTTCCGCCAGGAGCACGGCTGGTTGGCTACGTTCGGGAGTGATAACCGCTGAAAGCATCTAAGCGGGAAGCACGCTTCAAGATGAGGTCTCCCACCGGGTTAACCGGGTAAGGCCCCCAGTAGACCACTGGGTTGATAGGCCAGAAGTGGAAGCATCGCAAGGTGTGTAGCTGACTGGTACTAATAGGCCGAGGGCTTGTCACACACCACACACTGTGTGGGACGTGGCTTCAACGCTGCGCTACAAGTAACAAGTTATGTTCGCGTTCACTGTACGGTTCCCGGAATACGGTCAACCCCCAGCCCCACCCCGCGAGGGGTGTGTGTGGCTCGTGGTAGTGGTTGGTTGATATTTCGATAGAGTTTCGGTGGCCATAGCGTCGGGGAAACACCCAGTCTCCATTCCGAACCTGGAAGTTAAGCCCGACAGCGCCGATGGTACTGCGACCGGGAGGTCGTGGGAGAGTAGGACGCCGCCGGACATTCACACTGTTAAGGGCCACCCC
>NZ_JBICST010000020.1:0-1397 GCF_043197265.1 Kribbella sp. NPDC049227
CTGAGCACCTTCGGTTGATGGGTGACGGATCTGCTTCGGTAGATCGTTGACACTCAGGTTTGTAGTTTATGGCGACGTTGGCCGCCGGGGACGGATGGTTTCTTCTTGCGTACCTGTCCTGGCTGGTCGCGGGTCTGGGTGCGGAGCAGTTGGTCGTGGTCGAAGAACTGCAGGACGGTGTCGGTGACCCAGACGTCGATGTTGCGGCCTGCCGCGGCCGTTCCGAGGCAGACCTGTTGCCAGTTCACGCACACCACTCCGGCCCGGCTGGCGCGTCGCGCGACCCAGTAGCCGTCGCGGCGGCCGGGGTCGGGTTGTGTGGTGGACCCGGCGGTCATAGTGGCCGGCCGCAGCGATGTGACCAGCGCGGGTACGGCGTGCAGGAACCGGTCAGCCGGAGTGGCCATCGCGATCGCTTGGTGTGGCCGGCGGTGGTTGTACTCGGTCACCCAGGCGTCGAGTTCGGCCTGCGCGGCCTCGAGACTGGCAAAGACCCGGTCGGTGCGGAACTCGGTGCGCAGCGCCCGGTGGAACCGCTCGACCTTGCCTGTTGTCGTGGGGGAGCGGGGCTGGGTGAGCCGGTGCGTGATCCCGTTCTCGCGGCAGATCCGGTCGAACAGCACCTCCACGGGCGGGCGGTTGAATCGGCCGGTGAACACCTTGCCGTTGTCGGTCAGGATCTCCTCCGGTAGGCCATGGGTCCGCATCGCCAGCGCCAGCCCCTCACAGACCCGCTGCGCCGATTCGCGCAGCATCAAGAAGGCGCTGACACAGAACCGGGAGTGGTCATCGATCCCGGTCAGCGCCTTCGCGCGGCGCCCGTCGGCCAGCACGAACCCACCGACCACATCCATCTGCCACAGCTCCATCGGCCGGCCGCGCTCCCACCGCCTCCACCGGCGGTCCCGCGGCCGCCGCGCCCCCGGCTCGATCAACGACAACCGCACCAGCGCCCGATACACCGCCGACTCCGACGGCACCAACCCCACCGGCACCAGCGCGTCGCGTCCCAGTTCATGCACCAGACGCCGCGGACCCCACGTCGGATGCGCCCGCCGCAACTCCGCCACCGCGACCTCGACCACGGCCGGCATCTGATGCGGACACGACCGCGGCCGATGCGACCCATCGCCGAGATTCTCGATCCCGCCCACCTCGTACTTCGCGAGCCAGGCGTGCAGGGTCTGCCGCGACACCCCGAACCGCGCCGCCGTGTCCTTCACCGTCTCACCGCCGCCGACCACCGCCAGCACGGCCTGATACCGCTGCTCAGCCACACTCATCTCCCGCATACCGGGAGTGTCAAGAATCAACCGAAGCAACCGTCAAGCATCAGCCGGAAACATGTAAAGCCTCAACCGAGGACGATGTGTCATCCATCAGCCGAGGCCATACAT
>NZ_JBICST010000021.1:0-1349 GCF_043197265.1 Kribbella sp. NPDC049227
CGAGATCGGCCCAGAACCGCAGCGTCTGCCCGGCCCGGTGCGGCCCGAGCCAGAACTGTTTCCCGGCCACTTGCAGGTTCCCCGACGGCGGCACGACCCGGTCGAACTCGATCGGTCCACCGGCCCATGACTCCCGCACCGGCAAGAGCTCGGCGGCATGGTTGCCGGTCTCGTGGGTCTCGTCGGTGTCGCCGGCGTTGGGTTGTGCGACCGGCGTCAACTGCGGCGGCAGCCACAGCTCGACCAGTTCTCGTTCGGCTTGCGGGGTTGGCTCGAACCGATCATCGGGAGTGACTGGGAGCTGAACGTCGAGGGCTTGGTGGGGCCGATCGGTGTTGTATTCGATGACCCAGGCATCCACAGCTGCCTGGGCGCCTTCGATCGAGGTGAACGGGTTGGCGACCGCGAGGAAGTCGGGCCGGAAGGTGCCGTGGAATCGCTCCACTTTTCCGTTCTGGTTTGGTGATGCCGGCGCCGTGAGCCGGTGGGTGATGCCGTTGCGGCGGCAGATCTTGTCGAACAGCACCTCGCCGTTGCGGGTGCCGTTGCGTCCGAACCGGTCGGTGAACTGCTTGCCGTTGTCGGTGATGATCTCTTCCGGCACCCCGAACCGCACCAGTGCCTCGGCCAGCGCCAGACACACCGCCCGCGCGGTGGCCCGCTCGACCACCTTCGCGATCACGCAGTACCGGGAGTGGTCATCGACCGCGGTGACCACCTTCGCCTCCCGCAACTCACCGGTGACCGTGTTGACCAGCTGGATCCCGCCGACGATGTCCATCCCCCACAGCTGCATCGGCCCCGGCCGCTCGAACCGCACATACGACTCCCGAGGGCGCTTGCGAGGACGGGCACGCAACAGGCCCTGCCGCTGCAAGATCCGGTCGATCGTGCGTTCCGACGGCACTACCAGTTCCCCGCTCGGCCATGGGCCAGGTCTGCGCAGCATCTCCAACCGGATCCGCCGCGAACCCCACCGCGGATGCTCCCTGCGCATCTCCGCGACCGCAACCTCCACCGCCTCGGCCACCTGAGCAGGCGACACCAGCGGACGATGAGAACGATCCGCCAGTCCGGCCAACTGCTCGATCAGATACCGCGCGATCCAGCGATGCAGCGTCGACCGATGCACTCCCACCCGAGCGGCCACTTCGACGACATCCGCACCCTCCAACACCGCACGAACCGCGTCCAGACGTTGCTCGACCACCGACAAGACAACCAGCGCCAATCCCGGCCTCCCGAGTCCCAGACGCCCCACGGAGACGCCAGACCCAGACTGGCCGAACCAGCCACTGTCGCAGATCACCTGGCGGACGGGTGTCGCACATCAGTCGACGGAGGACACA
>NZ_JBICST010000022.1:0-1196 GCF_043197265.1 Kribbella sp. NPDC049227
CCGGCTCTCCTGACGCATGTGTGGGTGGTTTGTGCGTGGCTGGAGTGGCGCACGCCGTTCCCTGTCTAGGTTTCTGAGCTGTCTGGGAACAGGAACCTGGTGAGCAGGAGAACGGCGTGCGTGCGGACAGCTTATGGTGTGCGGTTTTGGGGGTTGAGAAGACGGTCATCGAGGACGTCTGGTTCGACGAGGACGAGCGGGTTGTGGTGGTGTCGGTGCGGCCGGTGGCTCGGGAGCGTGGCCGGTGCGGGCGGTGCCGGCGCCGAAGCCGGGGATATGACCAGGGTCGTGGTGAGCGGCGCCGGTGGCGGGGTTTGGACCTGGGTGTGGTCCGGGTGTTCGTGGAGGCCGATTCGGTGCGGGTGACCTGCCCAGAGCACGGGGTGGTGGTCGCTCATGTGCCCTGGGCCCGGCACGACGCCGGCCATACCCGGATGTTCGATGACCAGGTGGCGTGGCTGGCCACGCAGACGTCGAAGACCGCGGTCACGCAGTTGATGCGGATCGCTTGGCGCACGGTCGGGGCGATCGTGCAGCGGGTGTGCGCCGACGTGGACGCTGTCACCGGCCGGCTCGACGGCCTGCGGCGGATCGGGATCGACGAGATCAGCTATCGGAAGGGGCAGAAATACCTGACCGTGGTGGTCGATCACGACTCGGGAAACCTGGTGTGGGCCGAGCCGGGCCGCGACACCGCCACCGTCACCAGGTTCTTCGACGCCCTCGAGGCGGACCGCGCCGAGACGCTCACGCACGTGTCGGCCGACGGGGCGAGCTGGATCAGCAGTGTGGTCCGTGACCGGGCCCCGCAAGCACAGCTGTGCGCGGACCCGTTCCACGTCGTGTCCTGGGCGACGGACTGTCTGGACGAGGTACGCCGCGAAACCTGGAACACCGCCCGCCGCCAGGCCGGTGGCACCCAACAGATCGGCTCCCTGGTCGGGCACCGTTACAACGCCTCCCGCAACGCCGCCCAGACCATCGCGCGGTCCCGCTGGGCGCTGTGGAAGAACCCCGAAGACCTCACCGTCAAACAACGTGCCCAGATCGCCTGGATCGCCACCTCCAGCCCTCGCCTGCATCGCGCCTACCTGCTCAAAGAAGGCCTACGCCACGTCTTCAAGCTCGGCGGCGACGCCGGCAAACACGCCCTGAAAGCATGGCTGGCCTGGGCCGGCCGGAGCCGCATCGGCGTC